>CAVOLF010000006.1:0-892339 GCA_963696805.1 uncultured Rikenellaceae bacterium | reverse complement strand
AAATCTGCAGGAGTCAACAGGCCTTTAAGAGCCCACGAAGACCATCCCCTGGACAATCTGAATAAAACATACTACCGCGACCAAATCAACAAGGTGGCTAATGCAGTTAAGGAGATTATTACTGTTTTAAAAAAACATAATCAGCATGATGGAGAAGTTCCGAAAGAGGTTGGAGAAATAAACCCTGAAAATCCAAAAAATCTGAAACCAAAAATCATTATAGCTTCTTTTATTTTGCTGGCACTGATAGTGCTGGGTTATTTCTTTATTCCTAAATTATTTAAATCCTCCGAGCAAGTTGAAAAATCAATAGCAGTATTACCATTTAAATCACTGAGTAATGATCCGGAGAAACAATATCTTGCCGATGGTGTGATGGATGCAATATTGCTTCACTTGCAAAAGTTTAAAGATCTACGGGTAATGTCCAGAACCTCCGTCGAACAATACCGTGGAACCACCAAAACTACTCATGTAATCGGGCAGGAACTTGACGTGAAGTATCTACTCGAAGGAAGCTTTCAGAAGTTTGGCGATGATGTAAGGTTAATAGTCCAGTTAATTGAAGCAAGCGAGGAAACTCACTCATGGGCAAAAGAATACGACAGAAACTGGAAAGACATTTTTTCTGTTCAGAGTGAAGTAGCACAGACAATTGCCAGGGAATTGTACATAATAATTACTCCCGGGGAAAAGCAACTGATAGAAAAGATTTCTACTACTAGTATGACGGCATACGATTTATATCTGAAAGCAAACAATTACTTGAATGAATATGAGAAAACCCGCAATCTGAGTTTTTATCAAAAAGCTACTACTTTTTATAAGGCTGCCCTTGAAATAGATTCTGCTTTCGCTAAGGCTTATACAGGTTTGGCAAGAACATATTATACCAGGTATTTTTGGGAAACCTATTATAGAGAAAATTATCTGGATTCTTGTCTTGTCCTGGTCAATCTCGCTCTTAACTTTGATTATCAACTGGATGAAGCATATTATTTGAAAGGTCGATATTATCAGTTAAATGGACACATTGAGGAAGCATTAGATAATTTTGATAAAACATTAGAATTGAATCCAAATTATTATCAGGCCTATAATTATAAGGGGTACCTTCTTACGGAGATAATAAAAGATTTTGTTGCGGGTATAGGTAACTATCAAAAAGCTTTGACTATTATTCGTGGAGATGAACGTCTGTCATTATTGCGAAATTTGGGTTGGGCATATCTGGACTGTGGTTTCATTGATAAAGACAAATACTATGTTAAGGAAATACTTACACTTAATGAAGATTTAGCAAGCTATTTCCTTGAATTGGCATGGATAGAATTTAGCCTTGAAAATTTTGAAGAGTGTTTGAAATTATCTAAAAAGGCTAAAGATTTTGATTTAACATTATTAATTCCCCAGGAAGCTTATATCTGTTTGCCTCCGGAATATAAAGAGGAAGCATATTTAAATGCTAAAGAAAGAATTGAAAGGTTCAAAAAATCAGGCAGGCTGCTTCTTGTAGGATCCCATCGCGTTGGATATTATATGTGGCAAATGGGCAAAAAGAAAGAGGCGGAATACTATTTTGGGCAACAAATCAAGATTGGCGAAGAAAGTATTAAACTCAGCAGAGATATTGCACAAAAGAAGTTTGCTCATTATGATCTGGCAGCTACATATGCTTTTTTAGGTGACAACGTAAAGGCCTACCAATATCTGGATGAATTAAATAAAGTGGATTTTCTTCCATTGTGGTGGATGAGTCTAGCTAAACATGATCCACTATTTAATAGTATTCGCCATGAAGAACGATTTCAAAAGATCCTGCAAAACCTGGAAGCAAAATACGAGGCAGAGCATGAGAGAGTGAGAAAATGGCTAGAAGAACAGGGGATGTTATAGAAATCGTCAATACGTGTACCGTAGTAACAAAAACTGAACAATTTCAATTCCATCAGCAACATTAATAAACCTGGATTGAAGTACAATTTCTACTAATTTGTTGATCCTTAAGAATTAATAACAATCAGACTGTTAATAATTCTTAAGGATCAACAAAAGTAAGATGCCATTCACAGCATTCCATTATCAGCTCAGTGCAATCAGGAAGAGTAATCGCTCCGAACTCCGTCACATGACCATATGCGAAACTGTTAGGCTTAAGCGACAGCACGTCCCGAAACATGGACTACCTTGACAATAAACTCCTAAGCACAAATCTCAAATAGATCATCGGTTATCTAAAGCAAATTCAAAACCACACTGTAAATAACATAAACCTGCCTTGCCAGTTTAACCACATACTTATATACTGATGAAAATAATAGTATCCGTTTTTATCTTGCTCGCCTTGATACTCGAGTCTTGTATAGAAAAAAGGCAAAATGACCTCCTTACAACCAAGAAACTGACTGGATGTTGGGTTGGTGGATTAGTTCAAAATGGCACCATGACAACAGACATAGAGTTGCGTTTACTAACATTGAAACCTGATAGTACTCTTGCATTAACCATAGTTTATGAACTTGGTCCACGCTCCAGAGTTTGGGAGTACAATACTGAAATAATATATAATGACAAAAAGCTGACGTGGCTTGCACATAGGGGGTACTTGAGTGAAAATGGCGATACAATGTACCTTGATAAAAGCTGGAAAGGAGAAGAAACTAAATGGATGTTCTATCGTGATACCAGTTATAATGAATTGATTAACCAGCTTCTCTCAGGAAAAAACTCAAAATATACTTATGAAATACCTGAAGAGGAGCTTAAAGGCTGGATTTGTTCCGATTTAAGTGATGTTGGAATTGAAAAGGGAAAAATTGTCCAATTAATCAATAATATTAAAAACGGGAAGCACGGTGATATCCACAGCATATTGATTTGTCGTAATGGCAAACTGGTCCTTGAAGAATATTTTGCTTTGAATGGTAAATTCTCTGGTTCATTTGTAAATGATATATATCGAAACAAAATTCATCAGTTGTCTTCTGTAACTAAGGGAGTCTTATCAATACTTTGCGGAATAGCTATCGATCAGAGTAAAATTTCATCTGTAGACGAGCCTATTTATAGATTTCTACCAGAATACCTCAATTCGTTTACTGAGGAGAGCAAGCAGATCAAAATAAAAGATTTACTAACGATGAAGGCAGGTTGGGACTGGGAACAATTTAAATATCAATGGGATGATCCTCGAAATAATGCTGCAGAAATGTACCGATGCGAGGATGTTTTAAAATATATTGTAGAAAGACCACTTGCAGCTGAACCTGGCAAAACATTCACCTATTCGAATGGAGTAGCAACGGTTTTGGGTGCAGTACTTAATCATTCGACAGGTATGGAAGTAGATGATTTCTCTAAAGAATATCTATTTCATCCTTTACAAATTTATGACTATTTGTGGACAAATTATCCTGGCGGAACGCTTGACACAGATGGGGGGCTAGCTCTAAGAGCTCGTGATATGGCTAATATTGGACAACTGATATTACAGAACGGTCAATGGGAAGGTCAGCAAATAGTATCTAAAGCCTGGATAACTGAATCGACAACAACAAGAACAAACTTATCAATGAACAGAGGTTATTGCTATTATTGGAATGAAATGCAAATAACAGACAACGGATTCAATAAGAATGCAATATTTGTTCCAGGTGATGGCGGACAGTTCATGTCAATATTTCCATCATTAGACTTGATAGTTGTCTTTACAGGAGGAGATTATCACACCGATCCAACTAAAAAATATTGGAAAATAATTAATGATGAAATATTCCCAGCAATAGCAGATCAGGACCTTAAATAAAAATACGCCTAGGAATAACACGGACAGCATGGATAAGTTGTTTATCAAACTTTTTGCTTCTGCTCCTGCACCCAAGACAAATTTGCAACGGTTGTTGCACCAGTATACGCGCATCAGTCCGCAATTATATTCCTGCACCGTGATCCGCCAGCTGGCGGAGCTAAAGTCCCTGGATTCAACCCGGTACGGTGTCAGGTAACACCTACTGATTTTATTGCGGGCCAATAGCGGTTGGTTCGAACACACATATATAAATTTGCAAAACATGAAAACACAAAATCAAGAATGCTGTCCTGATTTCGAGGTTGAAAAATGGCACAAAAAAACTTTTAATTGGGAAAATAAACTATTCCTTAAAGAATTAATGGATACATTTTTTCATATTCCTTTTCCTCCGTTGATTGGGAAAAAGGTCATGAAAATGCATTCCCTGGCTCAAAAGTCTGAGGCAAATATTCATGATAAATCTGAAGCGTTGATTTTATTTCGAGACCCTTCAGCTTTTAAATCAGAAGTCTATTATTCAGTTGCTAAAGAAGTTGAGGGGGCAAATAATACAACGATTTCCGGATTGTTTGTTGCAGGAGTATTTGATGGACCGTATAACAATATTCCCAAATACATAAAAGAAATGGAAAGATACCTTGAAGGAAGGGAGCAAACAGCCAAAGATTATTATGTGCATTATGCCTATTGCCCTAAATGTGCAAAAGCAAATGGTCATAATTACATGATTCTTTTTGCTCTGGTGCAGGAATAAGACAGGATTGAAAATTCTACTTTATCAAGGTATCTTTACTTAACCAAACTTTGCAATAATATGACTGATATAGAAATCATTGACCTAACTCCGGAGAATATTGCCGATTATGGTGTTTGTGGCTACAAGGATGTTGAAAAGCACTTGGAGTTAAGAAGAAAGATTGACTGGTTCAAGGAGTATTATCCAAAAGGATTAAGAATAAAGGCTATTATATCAAAAAAAGGTGGATACCAGGGTATGCTTGAGTATATCCCCGGGAAATATGCTCATCGACCTGTTGATGCGGAAGGTTATATGTTTATTCATTGCATATTTGTCGGGTTCAGATCAGAATTCAAAGGGAAAGGATATGCTTCTTCCCTGATCGATACATGTATTGAGGAATCAAAGAGTCTGCAAATGAATGGTGTGGCAGTTGTGACAAGAAAAGGATCATTCATGGCAGACAAGGATATCTTCCTTAAAAAGGGATTCATCTCTACTGATAGAGTAAAACCTGACTTTGAGTTGTTAGTACTGAAATTCAATAATGCAGTATCGGATCCAAAATTTAAAACATTCTCGCCTGACAAGTACGGCAATGGTCTGACTATTATACGTTCTGCACAATGTCCTTATTCAGTGAAAAACGTTGATGCAATGCTTATGACTGCAAATAAACTTAATATTAAAGCTAATCTGATTGAAATAGAGGATTCTGAATCAGCTCAGAAAACACCCTGTGCCTTTGGGACATTTTGCATTATTCATAATAAAGAAGTTATCAGCTATCATCCGATCAGTAACACCAGATTTGAAAATGTAATGGCCAAAAGACAGATCCGACTATCATCGCATTGATATAATAGACAAACAATTACCAGTGATATAATTATTTCTACGCCACTTAAAGCAGATGGCAAAATCAATCAGTTCGTCATGGGTTTTGTTACATCTACCGCACCCATTACAAGAAGGCAACAACCTGCACAGCGACTCCCGACTCTGCTTCGTTCCGCCGGGATACGATTGCGCCAGTACCCGCAATAAAACAATTCTTGCATTGAGTTATTAGCGGCTTCCTCCCAATCATGTACCGTGAATTTCATATTGGCCCTGATCCTTGCTCCTGAATGGCGAAAACTAAGCCTTACCTTCCTCGCACTGTGATCATCCAGTAGTCGGACATGTCCGTGAGATGGTGGAGCCGAAGTACCAGTATGGGTGCCCGGTGCTTGCGTCGGGTAACACAACCTCCCGCTATTGCAGGGCTGTTAGTGTTACTTGGCGGGACGGCCCTGGAGACAATTTAGTGATTATTAAAAATTTGTATTCAAAGATGTAATTCAACTGACCCACGTCACAAGAATATTTTGGATAGACCAGCGAACGCTAACCCTAAAATATCTTAATTGTACAAAATGGATCCAGTTTATTTTCAAGATCAGAATGAATTCCGAAAATGGTTGGATAATAACCATAATAAAGAATCCGAAATCATTGTAGGTTATTTTAAAGTGGGGACAAGTAAGCCCAGCATGACATGGTCTCAATCTGTTGATCAGGCAATCTGTTTTGGCTGGATAGATGGAATTCGTAGATCTGTCGATAAGGAAAGATACTGTATTCGGTTCACCCCTCGTAAACCAACTAGTATTTGGAGTAAAGTTAACATCAAGAAGGTCGAGGAACTCAAAAAGAAGGGGCTAATGAAAGAATCTGGTCTTGAAATGTATAACAATCGCAAATACTCAAAATCCGGAATTAATAGTTTTGAGAATGAAATTACTAAACTTGATGAGAGTTTTGAAAGAATATTTAAAGCCAATAAGAATGCCTGGGACTATTTTGTGAAACAAGCACCTTCATATCAAAAAACAAGATCGCATTGGATCATGAGCGCCAAACAAGAGACAACTAAAATCTCAAGATTAAATAAATTAGTTATGGCAAGTGAAAATCATATTAGACTGTTTTAATACCAACAAAAACGCTGACACGGACTGCTTTCTGAACATTGGGGTGTTCCTGATCGTCTTGGATTGATGGAACAGGATATTTCCCAATCCACTTATGCAAAATCATTATAAGGGAACCAATTGTTAAACAAAATATTAATCTCCAGAGTAAATCCATGCTTCGAATTTCAGAACTAAATTAAAACAATTTATAACAAGCACTAAGACAGATGGTCTAATAGATAAACCCTTGCAAAGAGGGGCATGCTGTCACAGTTTTGCCTTTGCTCCCGCACTCAAGGAATATTCATAATGGTGTTTACACCCTGATGCTCACATCTGTACGCAATTGAAATCCTGCACTTTGACTGTTTCCCGGCTCTGTGAGAGTTTGTGCCGTGACTTAGCTCCAGTGCACGCTATCAACTCTGTATCCGGAGATTATAAGTGTGCAGCTTCGATAAACATTATCTCGCGACACCCGCACAGGCCATAAAACCTGTTCCCGGAATGCATAAATCGGTAGATCTCCCATTTTTCAATTGGTTCATGAAGAAGAGGCCCTCAACACAGTTATCAGACTACATTGTGCCCGACTGCTGATTATAATAGTTCGTGCTTTCGAATATCTTGTCGGCGTTGGCAGCAATGAAGCCCGGGTACTGCGTCCCGTCGGGCCGGTTATACCGAAGAGTAAACTCATAGAAGCACGAGGGAATCTCAAATACCCCGTCGGTAAATTCAACAGGCTGAATCTCAGCCATAGTTGCAGACTGCTCCAGCAGCTCCGAGGGTGTCCCATAGATCTCTCCGCCGACAGTAGTCATGAGATAACCATTTCCTTTCACAAATTCATTGACCTCCTGTAGAGTTGAGAACTTCTTCAGCTCATTGACCTTAACAGCAAAATGGTTTGCCCTGTATCCGTATACAAGCAGCCATGCTGCATATTCCGATTCTTCGCGCAGTCTGTTGTAGGTGGCAAATGATATCTTACCCCATATGCTGCCTCCGTAAACCAGATCAGGGTCAGCATAGGCACTGTCGCCCAGCCTGTTCAGGTAATCCCGGATGGTTGTCTGCAGATAATCACTGAACTGATCTGTCAGCAACTCACTGATAAAAACCTTGGGTGCCATCGGGTCACTTTTATGCTCAAAATGCTTCCCTCTCAGCTTTTTGACCTTAAATTCGTAGTTCCCCCTTGCCTCATAACCGTTTTCGGTAAACAGCCGGGAAATAACATCTATATTCATTCCGGGGTCATCGAATGTTCTCAGTGCAATATGGTCATGAACAACCTTCTCGCCCCGGGCTGTAAACAGATCATAGATACGTTTTGCGTGGGGATTCTCAGTTGAAAAGCGATTCCAGAACCGCTCAAATATCATTGCTGTTTCCATACCTCAAAGCTCTTTTACAACCTCTTCAGCAAATCTAAATCAATTCCGGGAAACCTGTACCTTATGATCTTTGTCCTTTTTGAGAAAATATTGTTTCAGGTTGAAAACCTATATATTTCCCGAAAAGGATCAAAAATAGCACTTACAGTACAACCAACTTAGAACAACATTAAAATTCCTGATTTTTTTAATTCCCACTATCGCTAAATGAAAGGATATTTAAGGATATTGCGGATGTGAATGATGTAAATTTTTTATAGAGTTATATAACACTTATCCGGTCCGGTATAATTATAATTGGGATTGAAAATTATCTGATTATACTTTCCCGGGTTTCCATTGCCATTTCTGGCGCAAAAATTTTCTTAAAAGAGCAGAAATTCATGAAGCTAGGACCTTCTATTATTAACGGATCGTTAAACCTCTTAAAATCCCATCTCAGGGAGAAAGACCTCTCGCAAAAATATGCTGATGGTGAGCCTCCGCTGCGTTCGGAATTATTCAGCAGCGAACAGATGGAGCAATACGGCAGGGTATTGGCAGGCTTACATCTGCTGGGGCCAAAAGTTGAACCTGACCAGCATCTTCTTTCCCGTCTGGCAGAAAACGAAGCTGTACTCCTTGAAGTACATGATCTCATATCAGAAGCGGTAAAAGCCAGCCGGCAAATTACACCTGCAGGTGAATGGTTACTTGATAATTTTTATTTAATTGAAGAACAAATTCGTACAGGAAGAAGACATTTGCCGAGGGGTTACAGCAAGGAACTTCCACGTTTACTCAATGGTCCGTCTGCCGGACTTCCCCGCGTTTACGATATTGCGAAGGAATTAATCTCTCATGGAGAGGGACATATTGATCCGGAAAGCCTGCGTCGTTTTGTAGCTGCATATCAAACAATCAATCCTCTGAAGCTTGGTGAATTGTGGGCTATTCCCATAATGTTGCGGTTGGCTCTCATTGAGAACCTTCGACGCGTCGCTGTGAGGGTGGCTGCCGGAAGATTAGACTGGGACCTTGCAGATTCCTGGGCAGATAAAATGATTGAAACAGCGGATAATGATCCAAAGAGTCTGATTCTTGTAATTGCTGATATGGCAAGGTCAGATCCTCCAATGTCGACACCTTTCGTCTCAGAATTTGTAAGACGATTACAGGGGCAAAGTCCGGCCCTTGCTTTTCCCTTGACGTGGATTGAACAGCGTCTCTCCGAATCAAATCAGACAACAATGCAGTTGATTCAGTTCGGAAACCAGCAACAGGCTGCAGATCAGGTTTCAATCAGCAACAGCATAGGCAGCCTTCGTTTCCTGAGTGCATTGGACTGGCGTGAATTCGTTGAATCGATGAGTCATGTAGAAAAAGTCCTGCGAGGTGACCCTGTCGATGCATATGCATTAATGGATTTTAAAACCAGAGACCATTATCGTCACATAATAGAAAAGATTGCAAAAAAAAGTAGTTTTTCTGAAATTGAAGTGGCTCAGAAAGCAATAGACCTGGCAAAAAACGGAGCTGACCTTAATGGTCAGGAAGATCGCAAAGCTCATGTAGGATTTTATCTGATTGGCAAAGGTCTTCCGCAGCTTGAACACCTTTCAAAATCAAAAAGGACCATAAAATCCATAATAATGAATATGATTACCCGGATTCCCCTTTTATTCTATCTGGGTTCGATTATTTTGTTAACAGCTGTCTTCTGCTGGATCCTGTTGGAAAAAGCTCATATTGATGGAACTGGCATCTGGCATCTCTGGCCTTTGGGTTTTCTCCTTGTTTTTTGTACCAGTTATCTGTCAATAGCTATTGTGAACTGGTTATCGACCCTGTTAGTTAATCCTTTTCCATTGCCACGACTGGATTATTCAAAAGGGATACCGCCGGAATCAAGGACGATGGTAATTATTCCTTCAATGCTGTTAAACAATCAGAATATTGAAGATCTGGCAGAAGCTCTGGAGGTTCGGTTTCTGGCAAATCGGGACAAATACCTGCATTTTGGGCTTCTGACAGATTTTAAAGATTCCGTACATGAGAAACTTGAGGAAGATGATCAGCTGATTCAATTGGTCAGTAAAAAAATTTCAGAACTGAACGAAAAATATCCGGGAGAATAGAGGGATACATTTTTTCTTTTCCATCGTCCGCGAAAATGGAATCCAAATGACCGGATATGGATGGGTTATGAACGAAAGAGGGGAAAGCTTTCAGATTTGAATTCTCTGCTGCGCGGAGGCCCTGAAGAATTGTTTTCGGTTATTGTTGGGAATACACAGTCTCTAAGAAAAATCAAATATGTGATTACACTTGACACTGATACGCAATTGCCCCGTGACTCAGCACGACAGTTTATCGGTGCAATGTCGCATCCTCTGAACAAACCGGAATACAATGCAAAAAAACACCGTGTTACAGACGGGTACACGATACTTCAACCAAGGGTTGCTGTCAGTTTACCCGGCACAAACCTTTCAAAATATGCAAAGCTTTTTGGTAATGAACCGGGAATAGATCCTTATACCCGGGCTATATCGGACGTGTACCAGGATCTTTTTGGTGAAGGGTCTTTCATAGGCAAAGGGATATATGATGTCGACTCATTTGAACAAACTCTCAAGGACCGGTTTCCGGAAAACAGAATACTGAGCCATGACCTTCTTGAAGGTTGTTATGCACGATCTGGTTTGCTTAGCGATGTTCTCCTGTTTGAAGAGTATCCTGCAAGTTACAAGGCAGACGTAGCCCGCAGATCGCGCTGGATAAGAGGAGACTGGCAATTAATTCCCTGGTTACTTCCATTTTTGCCCAGGATAAATGGTTCCTCCCGAAAAAATCCGCTGTCCCTCTTATCGTGGTGGAAAATTATGGATAACCTCAGGCGAAGCCTCATTCCTTTAGCATTGACATTACTTTTGTTATCAGGCTGGACTATTTTGTCCTCATCATGGTTCTGGACCCTGGTTGTGATCGGAATTATATTTATTCCTTCATTAACTGCTTATGTTGTTTACCTGTTTCAGAAGCCGGAGGAAGTTAACCTGGTACAACATCTTAAGGCATCCAGACAATTGGCTGTCCGGCAAATATCCCAGTCTGCATTTATCCTTATGAGCCTTCCTTATGAAGCCTTTTACAGCCTCAGGGCTATCCTGAAAACATGCTGGAGATTGATTGTCTCAAAGAAACGACTTCTCGAATGGAATTCAACAGCAACCGGTGAACCCCAGGCAAGGTTTAAACTGATTGAATCATTCCGAACAATGTGGATATCACCATTTCTGGCTATCATTTCAGCAATTTTACTTAAGGTTTTATTTCCTGTCACACTTTTAATGGTCTGGCCAATTTTAGGATTATGGTTTCTTTTTCCGGGTATTGCCTGGTTGATCAGCATGCCTGTTATATCAACTGAGGCAAAACTGACAGAAAAACAATTCAGTTTTCTAAGAAGTTTATCCCGTAGGACCTGGTCCTTTTTTGAGACTTTTGCAGGGCCTGATGATAACTGGCTCCCCCCCGATAACTACCAGGAAAATCCGGTTTCAGTAACAGCCCACCGGACATCTCCAACGAATATCGGACTTTCTCTTCTTGCGAACCTTTCAGCTTATGATTTTGGTTACATACTTACCGGTGAGCTTATTGAAAGAACCTCAAATGCATTCAGCTCAATGGATAGAATGGAAAGGTACCGGGGCCATTTCTTTAACTGGTACGATACTCAAACCCTTAAACCACTCAGACCACTTTATATTTCATCAGTTGACAGCGGAAACCTTGCTGCTCACTTATTGACACTGCAACAGGGATTGCTCACCCTTCCGGATCAAACAATACACGGACCAAGGATGTTTGAAGGGATTTTTGATACCTTTCAAATTCTCCTGGAGCATACGGAAAAATCAATACCGGTTCAGATTGCTCAATTCCGCACCTATCTGAATGCTATTTTGCGTGAAAAGCCGGTTACGCTTGACCTATTTGCGAAAATGTCTGGAAAAGCTTACAGCATCATCTTCTGAAATATTAAATATTTTAATGGTCAATACTGATGAACAGTACAGCGTCTGGGCAAATAAGCTGTCACAACAATGTAAGTCCGCTCTTGATGAATTAAAATACATGGTTCCCTGGATCTTTCATCCGGGCTTTACGGAAATACTGAAAAATAATCCGGAAATTAATACAATCCCTACACTTCGTGAAATAGCCAGTTCTCATATACAGGAATCTGACAATTCTGCTCATCTGCTATCCACCGTGACCAGATCAAAGATCGGGGAGCGGGATGTTCTGATGATCAACGATTCTTCCCCTGATCGGCACCCGGATATCGATGATGAGTTTAATAGCCAGGTCAGACTCGGTTCTGATCATGCAAAGAATAGGATTGAGGTGATCGATTCACTTGTCGGTCAATCAGGAGAATTTGCACAAATGGAATATGGTTTCCTGTATGATAACTCCAGTCACCTCCAATCAATAGGGTATAATGTAGAAGACCTGCGGCGTGATTCGAGTTATTATGACCTGTTGGCATCAGAAGTCACGATTATCAAGTTTTGTGGCTATTGCGCAGGACCAGCTGCCACAGGAAAGCTGGTTTGCATTGGGGCGTCTTCTGACAACAATTAATGGAGAACCAATACTTCTTTCGTGGAGCGGCTCAATGTTTGAATACCTGATGCCTCTCCTTGTAATGCCATCTTATGAAAATAGTCTTTTGTATCAGACCTGCAGAGCAGCAGTCCGGAGACAAATAGAATATGGTAAGCAACGGGGAGTGCCATGGGGTATTTCTGAGTCAGGTTATAACAGGGTTGATGTCCAGTTAAATTATCAGTATCGTGCATTTGGAGTGCCAGGTCTTGGGTTAAAAAGAGGGCTGGCTGAAGATCTGGTAGTTGCTCCCTATGCAACAGCCCTTGCCCTTATGGTAATGCCCGAAGAAGCATGTGCTAATCTTGAACGCCTTGCTGAGGAAGGATTTATGGGGATCTATGGTTTTTATGAGGCTGTTGATTATACCCCACTCCGTGTACCACGGGGACAATCAAGTGTTATTGTGCGTTCATTTATGGCGCATCATGAAGGAATGAGTCTGCTTTCGCTGGCCTCACTTCTGTTGGACCGACCGATGCAAAGGCGCTTTGAGTCCGATCCATTGTTTCAGGCAACACTTTTGTTACTACAGGAAAGGATCCCAAGGGCTACATCATTTTTTACACATACTGCAGGTGTCACAGATGTTCGCACTTCCACCAGCAATAAGGAAATGCCGCTTCGCATCTATAATACCCCTGACACACCTTTTCCTGAAGTCAAATTATTATCAAACGGAGGCCGGTACAGGGTAATAATTACAAATTCAGGCGGAGGATACAGTCTATGGAATGACCTGGCGGTAACGAGGTGGAGAGAGGATACTACCTCCGACAACTGGGGGTCTTTTTGTTATCTGCGTGATACTGAAAATGGAAATTTCTGGTCAACCACATTCCAACCAACCCTTAAGCAACCGGAGAAATACGAAGTAATATTTTCTGAAGGCCGTGCAGAATTTCGTCGGCGTGATTATGATATCGACACTCATACAGAAGTAGTAGTTTCGCCGGAAGATGACATTGAACTGAGAAGGGTCAGACTGACAAACCGGACAAGAACGAAAAGGATTATTGATATAACCAGTTATGCAGAAGTTGTTCTGGCGTCAAATGGATCTGACCTGTCACATCCGGCATTCAGTAATCTTTTTGTACGGACAGAAATCATTCATCAGCGCCAGGCTATTCTCTGCACCAGGCGACCAAGGTCAGCGGAAGAAAATCCGCCCTGGATGTTCCATCTTATGGCAGTGCATGACGCCGAAATCAGAAATATTACGTTCGAAACAGACCGGATGAGATTCATAGGACGAGGTAACACTCTTGAATCACCACATGCGATGACAAATCTCAGTCCCCTGTCAGGAAGTCAGGGTTCAGTACTTGATCCGGTAGTTGCCATACAGTTCCGGATAGTGCTGTTACCCGAAGGATCAGTAACAATTGATATTGTGACAGGAATAAGTGCATCACGCGAGGAAGCATTAACACTGGTTGAAAAATACCAGGATAAGCAGATAGCTGATCGTGTTTTTGAACTTGCGTGGACACACAGCCAGGTAGTATTAAGACAGATCAATGCCAACGAAACGGATGCACAATTATATGGTCGTCTGGCCAGTTCTATAATTTATGCCAATTCGCTTTTACGGGCAGATCCCGCAATACTTAATAAAAACCGTCGCGGACAATCCGGGCTGTGGGGGTATTCCATTTCAGGTGATCTGCCTATTGTCCTTCTGCAGATTGAAGATCCTGCCAATATAAACCTGGTACGTCAACTGGTTCAGGCTCATGCATATTGGAGATTAAAAGGATTGGCAGTCGATCTTGTAATCTGGAATGAAGATCACGCCGGCTATCGTCAGTTACTTCTGGATCAAATATTTGGACTGATAGCAGCTGGAATTGAAGCCAATACTATTGACCGTCCCGGGGGAATATTTGTTCGCTCCGCAGACCAGGTATCAAATGAAGAACGTATTCTTTTCCAAACGGTTGCCCGTGTAGTGTTAAGTGATAAACGAGGAGTTCTGGAGGATCAGGTAAACAGGCGTGGTTATCCGGGATTGTCAGGTTCACATTTCAAACCAACCCGTACTTATAAACCCATTCCTCAGTCAGTTGAGGTATTGCCCCGAAAGGATCTGAAATTCTATAATGGTATCGGAGGATTTACATCAGACGGCCGGGAATATGTAATTACAACATCGAATGGCAGCATCACACCCCTGCCTTGGGTAAATGTACTGGCAAACCAACGATTCGGGACTGTAATTTCTGAGAATGGTATGGCGTACACCTGGGCTGAAAATTCACATGAATTTCGTCTTACTCCCTGGAATAACGATCCGGTAACCGATTCCAGCGGAGAAGCGATGTATATCCGCGACGAAGAGACCGGACACTTCTGGTCTCCATCACCACTTACCAAAAGCGAATCAACATTATACCTGTGCCGTCACGGATTCGGCTATAGTGTATTCGAACATGATGAAGGAGGAATAATTACAGAGCTGTGGGTTTATGTGGCAACGGATGCTTCAGTGAAGTTTTCGGTCCTGAAAGTGCAGAATAAATCGGGTCGTCCGTGCAAATTATCAGCTATAAGTTATGTGGAATGGGTATTGGGTGATTTGAGGAACAAAACTTTAATGCATGTAAATACAAGTATCGACTTCAATAATAGTGTTATATATGCAACAAATCCATATAACCGTGAATTTGCTGACAGAGTGGCTTTTCTGCAGACCGACGATACATCAGTCTCAGTAACCTGCGACAGGACAGAATTTATCGGACGTAACGGTACCTTGAAAAATCCGGATGCAATGCTGCGATCACGTCTGTCAGGGAAAAATGGAGTAGCTCTTGATCCTTGCGCTGCAATTCAGGTACCGTTTGATCTTGCACCCGGCCAGGAACGGGAAATAATATTCAGGCTTGGCACAGGAAGGCATATGGAGGATGCAAACAATCTGATACGTCGCTTTCGCGGATCAGGTCCCGCTTATTCAGCCCTGGAAGCAGTATGGCATTATTGGAGTCAAACACTTGGCGCTGTCCAGGTAGAAACACCAGATCCGGCACTGAATATACTTGCTAACGGATGGCTTTTATATCAAAATCTGGCATGCAGGGTTTGGGCACGCACCGGATATTATCAATCAGGCGGAGCATATGGTTTTCGCGACCAGTTGCAGGATTCAATGGCATTAATTCATACCAGGCCGGATATCCTGAGGGAGCATCTGCTTCTATTTGCGAGCCGGCAATTTTCCGAAGGTGATGTCCAGCACTGGTGGCATCCTCCTGCCGGAAGAGGAGTTCGTACCCGTTGTTCAGACGATTACCTGTGGTTGCCATTGGCAACATGCCGGTACGTGTCAGCTACCGGGGATACAGGAATCCTGAATGAGATGGTTTACTTTCTTGAAGGACGCCCTGTTAATCCGGAAGACGATTCCTATTACGACCTTCCGGTACGGTCAGATGATAAGTTTTCATTATACGAACATTGTAAGCGTTCTATACTTATTGGGCTCAGGTATGGCGATCACGGTCTCCCACTGATAGGTACCTGCGACTGGAATGATGGGATGAATCTGGTTGGAAACAAGGGCAAAGGTGAGAGCGTCTGGCTGGGGTTTTTTCTATTTGATATTCTGAATCAATTTATTAAAGTAGCACAATCAAGAGATGATTATGAATTTGCCGGGCTGTGCAGTAATGAAGCTAAGGTAATACAGCAGAGTATTGAGAATAATGCATGGGATGGCGAGTGGTACCGGAGGGCATATTTCGACAATGGGGTACCGCTTGGGTCAGCAGATAACGATGAGTGCCAGATTGATTCCATATCTCAAAGCTGGGCCGTACTTTCAGGTGCAGGCAGTCCTGACCGGTTGCGGATGGCGATGGAGTCAGTCAATAACAGGCTTGTCAGGTATGAAGATTCATTGGTCCAGTTACTGGATCCCCCTTTCGACAAATCAGATTTAAATCCGGGGTATATTAAGGGTTATGTCCCGGGAGTAAGAGAAAATGGAGGCCAGTACACTCATGCTGCAATATGGGTAGCAATGGCATTCTCAAAACTTGGAGACCATAAAAGAGCATGGGAAATTTTCAGAATGATCAACCCGGTAAATCATGCCACGTCACCTGAAGAAGTTGCCCGCTACAAAGTTGAACCCTACGTAATAGCAGCTGATGTTTATGCCCTTTCACCACATATTGGCAGAGGCGGATGGACCTGGTATACAGGTTCAGCCGGATGGATGTACAGGCTGATCATTGAATCGTTGCTCGGGTTAAGACTTGAAACAGACAAATTATACATTGAACCATGTATTCCTTCTGATTGGGATTCTTATAAAATTCATTACAGATACAGGGATACGGTATATCAGATTATGATAACCCAGATGCATGATACAATTACTAAATCAAAAATAATACTTGACGGGGTTGAATGTCTGGGTAATTTTATCTTCCTGACGGATGACCACCAGAAGCATTATGCGGAAGTCAAGTATTGCCCTTCTTCATGAAATACGGTACCAATCTGGCAGATTGAATTCAGGAAATTCATTCAACTTTCCCTCACAACTGAAGCCTCTTTTCCGGGTTCTGCCCTCCGCAGGCTATGGCATTTAAATTAAAAAAAAGCCTTCTGTTTGTCACAGAGGCTTTTTTTGTCATGCTGATATTATGATACTGATTATTTGGGAAGAACCACTCCGTCAATTACATGAATAACTCCATTGGTGCCTTTCAGATCTGCGGCAGTTACAAAAGCTGAATTGCCGGATTCGTCAGTTAATTTAACCTTACCCATATCCAGTGAAGCGGTAAGTTTACCACCACTGACAGTTGTCAGGACTACCTTGCCGTCACCTTTTTTGATAGCATCCAGTACTGCAGCTGCATCGAGATTGCCGCTAACTACATGATATGTCAGGATGTTCGCCAGCTTAGCCTTATTTTCAGGCTTGAGCAGGTTCTCAACAGTTCCTTCGGGAAGCTTGGCAAAAGCATCATTTGTTGGAGCAAATACGGTAAACGGACCGGCACTTTTCAGGGTGGTTACGAGGTCGGCAGCTTTAACGGCAGCGACCAATGTTGTGTGATCTGAAGATCCGATAGCAATATCGACTACATCTTTCCCCTGGCTGAAAGCGCTTATCGAGGAAACCAGAGCAATTAAAAGTAAGCTTATCTTTTTCATTTCATTTTATTTTAATTGTTACAAATGAAGAACAACCGGATCTGAATAATGTTCAATAAAAATGATTAAGTATAGAACAATAATATAAATAATTCAGAAAGGAATCAGTTCAGAGCATAGTGTTAAGTTACTTATGATTAGGGCTTTTAGAATTCCATGAGCCGAAAGTATGGGAACATGGATTTTACCAGAAACTGTAAACTATAAAAAGAAAATACTTCAACAAAAATATTTTGATATTTGGCAACTTTCAGGAAGCCGGAGGAGATATTCATGCTGCAATATCCCGGACGGATACTACTAGATGACCACCACACCTGAAAAAAAGGTTCTTTCAGGGTTAACCTCCAACATCGCCATAATTTCCGCTCCCGCAGATCCTGCGGTTGCTTAAAGCAGAATAATTAACTGCATTGCCCGAGCACAAGCCATATAATTATAAAAACCAGGATAGTGCCCAGACATCCGCCCCCTAATTTCCATGCTCCGAGACCTGCCAATAATCCTCTGAAGAGATTGTTCATTGTGTATTGAGTTTTGTGTCTGATTTAACCACTTCTATGCCAGGGAATGTCAGCAGCAGTGTAATGTTCATTTTCTTAAGCCTATTGCCCGACTCCCTTATCCGGCCATTAAAGATAGCTATAATTGGCCAACTGCAGGGTTATGACACTCCGACAACTTGCGTAATCGTAGGTCCACATACAACATTTTAAGATAAAAACCCGCTTCCCGGGGGAGCCGGAGGCGAACATTTGCTTTGTCGGGGTAGCAAGATTATTCGCTCGCAGGGCTCGCTCATGATCACTTTTTGGGGGTGACTATATGAAAAAGCCTCTCACTCGCTTCGCTCGTTTCAGCCTTTCTTTTTTCAGATGCTCCTCAAAGCAAGCTTTGGTCGCACCAGAAAAAAAAAGCCTCCTCTGCTTTCCGCAGAGGGAGGCTTTTTCTTATGTCGGGGTAGTGTGATTCGAACACACGGCCCTCTGGTCCCAAACCAGATGCGCTAACCGGACTGCGCTATACCCCGAAAAATTGTTTGCCAGGCCAGGTGTGCTTGTGCTGATCCCGATGATCTTGACCGGACTGCGCCATACCCCGTTTTGGCGATGCAAAATTAGAAAGATTTTCGTATATTCGACCACCGGAAGGTTTTTATTCCCGCCAGAGGAACTATTTGGCACCACGTTTGTTAAATGGCTAATTAAATAACTCGTAAAATGAAAAAAAGACTGATTATAATAACCGCACTGATGGCACTTATAATAGCACCCGCATTGTCACAGAAATCGATCTACGATTTCACCGTTGAGACCATTGACGGACAGCAGTTCAGCCTGGCCGACCTGCGAGGCAAAAAGGTGATGATCGTCAACACGGCATCAAAATGCGGACATACTCCGCAATACAAGGACCTCGAACTCCTTAATAAGGCGTACAAACAGAAGCTTGTCATTGTTGGCTTCCCGGCCAACAACTTTATGAACCAGGAACCCGGCACCAATGAAGATATCAAGGAGTTCTGTGACAGCAAATACGGAGTGACCTTCCCGATGATGTCGAAGATATCTGTCAAGGGTGACGACATGCATCCTCTCTATAAATGGCTTACAAGCAAATCAGCCAACGGTTTGCTCGACTCTGAGGTTGCCTGGAACTTCCAGAAGTATCTGATTGATGAAAACGGCAACCTGGTTGGATTTTTCAAGCCTGCCGTAAAACCTCTCTCTGACGAGGTAGTGATGTGGGTCACGAAGGGACAGTTCACACAGGCTAAATAGCATATCTCATAACAGTAAACGGCCGGATCCCGGCCGGTCTTACTATTTCTCCTGCTTCTTTCTCGGTGGCGCTTGCCCCAGCCTGTTTTTTTATTGGAAGAGAGGACCCCCGGCATCCCCCGCCGGTCTTTTGTTCAACGCTCATTCATCATATTGCAGAAGGGTCAGAACATTTTGTTTAACGGATTGTTATACATAAAAAAATAACGTCATGGCAGATCTGAGAACAACTTACATGGGTATTGAACTTAAGAGCCCTATTATTGCTGGTGCCAGCAACCTGGTGACTGACATTCACAACCTGCGCAAACTGGAGGAGGCTGGCGTCGGAGCCATCGTCTACAAATCTCTGTTCGAAGAGCAGGTACAGCTTGAGAACCTCGAACTATCAGAGCGTATGACAGAATACGAAGAGAGGCATGCAGAACAGATCACACTCTTCCCCAACTCCCACTCGGTACCTGAATCGCCTGCTGATTACCTGATGCACCTGAAGAAAGCCAGGGAGGCGGTCTCGGTTCCGCTGTTTGCCAGCCTGAACGCAGTCAATGACGATGTGTGGGTGGAATATGCCGTCAAGGCAGCCGCCACCGGCGTAAGTGGCCTCGAACTGAATTTTTATTCGCTCCCCGATGAGTCGGGCAAAGCCAGGGCAACAATTGAGGAGAGGCAGCTCGAGACACTCCGCAAGGTCAAGTCCGCAGTGAAAATACCGGTATCTGTGAAACTGAGTCCCTACTATACCAATCCGGTGAAGTTCATAGCTGACCTTGACAAGGCAGGAGCTGATGCGGTTGTTGTCTTCAACAGGCTGCTGCAGCCAGACATAGACATATTTGCAGAGGAACACACCATGCCCTATAACCTCAGCAACAGCGATGACAACAGGCTCCCGCTGCGGTTCGCAGGGATGCTTCATGGCAATGTCAGGGCTTCCGTTTGTACATCCACAGGTGTCTATTCGGGCAATGATGTGATAAAGATGATTCTTGCAGGCGCCGATGCCGTACAGGCGGTCAGTACAATCTACCAAAACGGCATTGACGTAATAAAATCTATGACTGAGGAGGTGACGAAGTGGATGGATGGGCACGGTTATAAGACAATCGATGCCTTCCGTGGAAAACTCTCAATGAAAAAGTCCGACAATAAACTGCCGTACCAACGTGCGCAGTATATTGATCTAATGATGAATGCGGGCGATATAATGAAAAAATACAAGACTCAGAACTGATCTTCTCCCAGGGATAAAATAATTCCGTGATGTTCAGACCGTAACCTCACTGAGTCCGGAAATCCCCCTGAGGAAAAGGTCAGCAGAGATCGATGATATACGGATGGCTTCACTGAGGCCATCCTTTTTTGTCAGCAGTCTGTCACTGCCTCGTAGTAAGTTCAGAAAGATCGCTGCATATTCCTCCGGCGAAGGCCGTCCGGGAGACGCCTTATGGCTGATGTGCTTACGGAAAAATGGGGTCAGGATCTTCATCTCATCCCTGTTGAGCCGTTCCCTCAACCGTTCCACCCGGCTGTGCCCCTGCGAGAAGTCCTTGAGGAGAAGCGGGTTCCTGTGGAGCAGGGCATTCAGCTGACTGACCCTGACCTCTCCGTAACGCTGCGCCACCGCCTCAAAAACCTTTACTGACGATACCAGGTCAAGAAGAGGCCCAGTGATCTGCCTTATCTCCCTTTCAACCACTGCATCATAAATTTCTGCCTTATTGCTGAAATACATGTAGATGGTGCGCCTGCCCCGTCCGGCTGCCGATGCAATCGTCTCCATGGTAGTCCTGCGCAGGCCAACCGTGGCAAACAGTCCTGCTGCAACGCCAATGATCATATCGCGGGTGCTTTTTCGAGCCATTGCACAAAATAAGAAATATGTGCAAATGTAATAAACGGAGGAAATTAAGGCTTATTTTTAGCGTGTTATTCAACAAACTGACACTAATGAAAAGATTTGTCTTTGCAGCTCTCCTCTGGTTGCCCATTTTACTGGCCGGACAGATGGTAGTTGAGAGTCCCCTGAGTACGAGACTGACCGGGTATGACATTGATGCTGTACTTAACACGGTGACCCACACGGTCAGCGGAGATATGACAGCATGGTGGGTCAACAACTCAACGAAGCCTGTGGGTGACGTCATGATGCACATGTACCTTAATGCCTTCAGCAGCAACAAAAGCTCTTTCAACGCGCAGGGGCGATGGAGCCCGGCAGGTGACGACGGATGGGGATGGATTAAGATACGTTCAATAAGGGACCACAGGGGCAACGACCTGTCGGATTCGGTGAGCTTTCAGTCGCCTGATGACGGAAACATCAACGACAGGACAGTCGTGCAGGTGATACTGTCCGAGCCCGTTCCTCCGGGTGATACGCTTCGGTTAAGGATACTGTTTGATTCCCGGCTTCCTTCTCCCATTGTAAGAACGGGGTACGCCGACGATTTTCATTTCGTTGCCCAGTGGTTCCCCAAGTTCGGGGTTTATGAGACAGCCGGCATGAGACAGCGCGGGGATGACGGCTGGAACTGCCACCAGTTTCATCCCAACTCTGAGTTCTATGCGAACCATTCGGTTTACAACGTTGCAGTTACCATGCCTAAAGAATATGTTGCCGGGTCGGGGGGAATGCTGGTGGAGGAGATTGATCTCGGTGACAGCCTGAAGAAGGTTGTGTGGAGGGCTGAAGACATTGTCGATTTTGCATGGACGGCATGGCCGGGATACAAGGAGCTTACACAAAAGTGGAGGGGTGTAGACATAAAACTTCTCACCACTGAAAAAGGGCTGAAAAAGGCTGATAACCAGTTTGTCGCTGTTATTTACGCGCTTGAATACCTCGATGAAAGGGTAGGACCCTATCCCTGGCCTCATCTTACTTTCGTTGATCCGCCACTGTCGGGCTCGGGCGCCGGCGGCATGGAATACACAACACTGTTTACCTCTGCAGGTGGTGGTGTCGTACCTTCATTCCTGAAGATGGCGGAGATGGTCACCATACACGAGTTCGGGCACGCATATTTCATGGGTATTCTTGCCAGCAACGAGTTTGAGGAACCCTGGCTTGATGAAGGTATCAACTCATACTGGGAACAACGTATTGTGGATCACTATTACGGCGGAGGATACGGCCTCATCAGGCTTCCTTTCATCAAGATGTCGGATGAGGATCAGGGAAGACTGGGTTACATAACTTCTCCCAGCCGCGCCATTTCAACCAACGATCTTCCGTCATGGCTCTATCCCCATGGCACTTACGGCATGATGTCATATAACAAGGCGGCGGCATGGCTTCATACCCTTGAAGGGCTTATCGGGACAGAGGTCATGGATAACGTCTTCCGTGAATACTACCGCCGCTGGGGCTTCAGGCATCCGTCTGCAAGAGACTTCATTGCGGTTGTGAATGATGTTGTCACGAAGGAACACGGCGACAGGTTTGGCGAGAACATGGACTGGTTCTTCGACCAGGTTCTTTATGGGAATGAGATATGCGATTACAGGGTGTCGGGCGTTACCGCCAATAAGATCAGAAGCTACGCGGGAATAGTTGACGGCGACTCCGTTACATATACGCGCAGCGACCGTAAAAGCGATACCCTCTACATTTCCAGGGTCAGCCTCGAAAAGCTTGGGGGGATAACCTTGCCGGTGGAGGTGCTCGTAGGATTCGACAACGGCGATGAAGTGCTGGAGTTATGGGACGGCAAATCGAGCTATAAGGACTTTGAGTACACCGGAGCCGCTAAGGTGCTCTGGGCAAAGCTTGATCCCAATGACAAGATTGACATTGATGTTGACAGGATAAATAACTCATGGAGTAATGTTCAAAAGTTCCCGGCTGCGCGCCGAATGGCGAACAAGTTCAATTTCCTGATGCAGATGATGATTTCATTATTCACAATATAAATGTTTCGAGATGACCCTGTTAAGAACACTGAGAAAAGGCGCTGCAGCAGCGGCATCATCATACAAGCTGATACTGCTGATCTGGGTTGTAACACTTGTAATGATCCTGTTCGTTTCGCTTCCACTGAAAAGCATCCTGGTCAATATTTTCGGAAACAGCATGGCTGTGGAGAGATTCGCCGACGGTTTTGACATGGGCCTGGCGGGTGATATGGGCAAGCCCTTTGTTAACCTGATTTCAGCAGCATCACTGGGTGGGCTGTTGCTTCTGGTAGGAGGATTCTTTCTTTATACTTTCTTTGCGGGAGGCTTGTTTGCCTCATATGCCACCGCCTGGGGAGGGCTTAAGGCTAACGCCTTCATCAGGGAGTCAGCCCGTAATTTTCTTCCCTTTCTGAAGATAGCCCTTCTTATGTTGCTTATAATCGGGGCCTGGACATTTATAGTGGTTGGTATTCCGATAATTGTGACAATGGCTGCATCAAAGGGTTCGCCCCCCGGCTCGGATATTATTTACCTCTTCTACGCCCTCTGGTTGCTTGGCTTGCCCGTATGGCTTTTCGTGGCTGATGCCTCGAGGCGATGGGTGGCAGCCACCGCTTCAGGGAAGGTTTTCAGGGCTCTGGGCGCTGGCTTCAGGGCATTGGCGGAGAGGTTCTGGCTTTCATACGGTATAGTACTGGTGATTTTAGTACTGAATATCATATTCATATTCCTCTCATTATGGTTCACGGCCTGGTCTGTCCCGGCAAAGGGATGGATGATCTTTCTCTTCTTCCTGGCAACCCAGGCTATGTTCATTCTCAGGCTCTTCATGAAGGCCTGGAGGTATGCTTCGGTCTGTGAGAAGGTTGCTATTCCGGAGAGAGGTAATAATATGAAGTGACTGAATAGTCGATAATCGTTTTAACCCAATGCCAGAGCTCGATATCAACCCTGACGGATTCATTGAAGGGGATGGCATCCAGGATACGGTATCTCATGTTCACACTCATGCCGGGATGGAAGTTGCCCTGGCCTGACGGCTGAGCAATCAGTGGGTGGGAGAAGGGCTCGGGCCTGCACCATGCATAACCGTAATAGTCTTCAGTGCCTGTGCCCAAAGAGGAGGGGAAGGCTTCACCGTCGACATAGATCTTCTCATCTCCCTCGCCCCACCAGGCGTCAGCGCTGTTGAATACCAGTACGGCGTCACCCGCGTAGAGACCCCTGCCTTTCAGGTCAGCAATATTCAGGTCGGTGTGCAGTCCTGTTCCTCCGGTATTCTCAGAGCCGGCGGTTTCAACAGCGGCGTATTCCTTCCATGAAGCACCGAAATGCATTGATGATGGGTCCCACGTGTAGGGGGTAAGTGTAACTTCCATCGTGATGCCAAGGTTCTCTTCCGTTCCGTTGAAGATGCTTATCCTGCAGCTGTCGCGGAAGGGCATGAGCCACGAGGAGCTTAATGTGCCGTCGGGGTTTGCGGAAGTGAAGTGGGTACGGTAACTGTTGTACGAGTACCCGGTGCCAAAGAAGCATCCGGCAGGTACCTCCACAGTCTCCCGGCCGTCAAACCGCATCCGCACAATGGCATGCTTCAATACCGATGCGGTGTCTTTAGCATTAAGAGACAGGGTTAAGCTCTTCACGGCAAAGCCCGGTTTGGTGATAATGACTGAACATGCCTCACCCGGGTCAAATTTTCCTGATGAAAAACTTTTCAGATCGTTATTACTCTCGGCTCCGGTATTTGAGAGCAGGGCTTGAGCACACTCCGAGATAGCCAGGGTATCTGCCCTGAACATCTGGCTTTTCACGGAGACAACCCTTGTCCCTGGCTCATACAAGCGGGCGTTAATGTTGTAATATATTGAAGGAGTGATTCTCTCAGGGGTGATGACAATCGAGTCATTTTCAAGAGTGATCTTGCATTTTTCTGAAAACGGAAGAGGAAGGTAGAGGTTGTACCCCTGGCGTTGCGGTTCGGTCAGTGGTGAGACGGCAGCGCTCAGCGGATCAGGCGCCAGGACTCCTTCACCCACAAGCTGCGGTGCCATTCCCTCAATGACAGGGGTTGGCTGACCGTCGACATAGACCCGGATATATGAGTTAAGTGCATTAGCGTTTCCAAAGGTCATCCACCACCTGACGATGGCTCCGGGGCCGTCAGCCTCGAGCATGACATACTCGCGACGCCCTTCATTGATCTCCTCCCTGATGAAACGGGTGTAATCATTATTTGCGAACCACCCGGCGCTGTCAGGGTGAATGCTGCGCCTGTCATAGGAGCTGAACTGCACCAGCCTGTATGAAGGATCGGGGAGCCTTGCGAGTGTCTCTTTCATTGTCATCTCCTTCAGAAGAGACCTGAAAGTGATGATTTTTTCATTCCTGCATGAGGGAAATAATAATGGGGCTGAAAGTGCAGCCAGTAGTGCGATGATGAACCTGTCCTTTTTCATTTGTCGGGCTTTGGGAATAAAGTTATCCATTCAAATAAAATATTTACATTGTAAAATGGATTTTAACTCACGGAAATGAAAAATATGCTGATGTTGCTTGCAGTGGTTAGCATGGTGGTCTCATGCGATCCCTCTGAAAATTCATCGCCCGGATTCCTGAAGACAGATGGCCGTCATATTGTCAACGGAGAGGGTGAATTTGTTCTTCTGCGGGGCATCGGTCTGGGAGGCTGGATGCTTCAGGAGCCCTACATGCTCAAACTGTCAGGGGTGGCTCCCGCACAGTATGATATAAGGAACAGGATAGCCGCGCTGACAGGAGAGGAGAGGTGCGGAGAGTTTTACGATGCCTGGCTTTCCAACATGGTAACCCGCAGGGATATTGATTCACTGAAGGCCTGGGGTTTCAATTCAGTCAGGCTCGCGATGCACTACAACCTGTTCACTCCGCCGGTTGAGAATGAAATTGTGCCCGGGGAGATCACCTGGCTTGAGAAGGGTTTTGTTATGACGGACTTGCTTCTCCGCTGGTGCGCTGCGAATGAGATATACCTGATTCTTGATCTGCATGCCGCACCGGGCGGGCAGGGTAATGACATACCCATTGCCGATGTAGACACCACTAAGCCCAACCTGTGGGAGAGCGACCTGAACCGGCAGAAGACAGTGGAGCTCTGGAGCCGGCTCGCAACGAGGTATAAAGATGAGCCGTGGATAGGGGGTTATGACCTGATCAACGAGACCAATTTTCCGCTTGAAGGCAATGCGGCTCTGCTTCAGCTTTTTAAGGAAATAACAGGCGCCATCCGGGAGGTAGACACCAACCATATAATCTTCATTGAAGGCAATCATTTTGCCACGGACTTTGCAGGACTTACACCACCGTGGGATGATAACATGGTCTACAGTTTTCACAAGTACTGGAATCCGACCACCGTCGAGACAATCCAGAAGTATCTTGATATCAGGTCTCAACACAATGTCCCGCTGTGGATGGGAGAGTCTGGCGAGAACAACAACGAATGGTACCGGTCGGCTGTTGAGCTTTTCGAGGCTGACAGCATCGGGTGGGCATGGTGGACGCTCAAGAAGCTCGATTCGGAAAGTGGCATCATGAATGTTACCATTCCTGACGGCTACCAGAAGATAATTGATTACTGGAAGGGCGCCGGGCCTGCTCCTTCGCCTGAGGAGGCTCACACGGCGCTTATGGAACTCACGGAGAATATCCGGATTGAGAAGTGCAATGTCAACTACGGTGTGCTGCGCGCATTGTTTGGCCTATAAACCAGTCCACAGTCCACAATCCACAGTCCACAGTCCATCAATCAGTTAACGACTGCCGACTGCCAACTGCCGACTGCTGACTGATTTGGACTGCCTGACTCCATAAGTATAAATACCCCCGGAAAATAGGCTTTAATAGCGTTCCCTGTGAATGGCATCATGACTACTTTTGAGCTTCCCATAAAAGGCGAAGACCAATATCATGGAAGATCTCTATTCAAGGCTTATGCAGGATGTCCGTTTTGAGGAGGGACTGAATGCATGCATGAACTGCGGAATATGCACAGGAATCTGTCCTGCCGCCGAATACTACAGCTATGACCCGAGGATGGTTGTTGACCTTGTACAGACGAGGAACAACGAGATCATCAGGGAGCTTCTGAAGAGTGAGACCATCTGGTACTGCGGACAGTGCATGAGCTGCAAGACCCGCTGCCCGCGCGGCAATACCCCGGGCATGGTGATCATGGCTTTGCGCAAGCTGTCACAGGAGCTGGGATACTTCACCGCCTCGGAGAAGGGCAGACAGCAGTTTGCAATTAAAAGAACAGTGGGAGATAACATACTTAAGCATGGCTACTGTGTGGTCTCGTACGATGTCGATCCGAAGACCCATCCCGAGCAGGGCCCGGTATGGGAACACTATTTCAATTATCTGGACGACTCCCTGGCCCGCCTGGGGGGTGAACTGAACGGTAAAGAGGGCCCGACACGCAAGATAAGCGATGACGTACTTGACGAGCTGAAACTCATCTTTAAGGTGACAGGCGGGCAGGAGTTCTATGACACCATAGAGGAGGCATCGGAGCAGAAGGCTGCAGAGATGGGGCTTGAATTCAAGAAAGAGGGAAGGGACTTTGAATACTTCAGGCACGTGGTCTCGGCCGACAACGGGACTCACCAGTGCGAAACGGAGGATGTAAGGAAGGATATTTATGAAACCAGAAGGTAAAAAGAGGATCTGGGCCGAGTACCAGAAAGAGATACCTGACGATCATTTCTTTTATGTCAGGTCATGCATCAGGCAGACATTTTTTGCCGGCTCCGAGCAGGTCTTACTGAAGATTCTCCGTGACGACCTTGGAAAGGATGTCTTCGAGGATCCCAGGCACACAACATGTACGGGCATAGGGTACCACGGCGACGTGGTGCCCTTTGACACCATCCAGGCAGTTGTTGCCCGCCATTTTGCCCTGGCCACGGAGGCGGGGTACAGGAATATTGCAATATCATGCGTCACCTCCTTCGGCATCTACTCTGAAATACTGGAGACCTGGAAACACTTCCCGGAGACACTCGAGCGGACCCGTGAAAATCTTTATAAAGCCACAGGCCGCACCTTTGATGTTCCCGATACCATTTCCCATACCAGCGACATCATATACAAATTCAGGGATGAGATAGCGCGCAAGGCGAAATACAATCTGGTTGATATCTCCACGGGCAAG
Source organism: uncultured Rikenellaceae bacterium (assembly GCA_963696805.1). Classification (GTDB taxonomy): domain Bacteria; phylum Bacteroidota; class Bacteroidia; order Bacteroidales; family VadinHA17; genus SR-FBR-E99. The sequence goes on along the minus strand of CAVOLF010000006.1, from coordinate 863,722 downwards.
CCTCTGAAGGTGGTTGAGCACATAGGGTGCCACTACTCAAAGATGTTCCCGAAGTATGGAGTGGGCGGGGCAGAGTTTCCGCATGTGCTCATCGGCATGGTTGAGTCGTGGGGCGGAGATATCATCGATTATCCCGAGCGCCGTCACTGCTGCGGCTTCGGTTTCAGGCAGTACCTGATACAGGCAAACAGGGGCTATTCGCTCTCCGCTTCGCGCAAGAAGTTCGAGTCGATGGAGCCTTACCGCCCTGATTTTATAATTGCCAACTGCCCGGGATGCTCCATGTTCATGGATCGATGGCAGTATACAATAAAAGAGATTGATGGTATCACTTATGGCGCAGATAGCCAGGGTATTCCAGTACTTACTTACGAGGAGGTGGCCGGGCTGGTCCTGGGTTACGACCCATGGGAGATGGGCCTTCAGTATCATAATATCCAGTCGATCAAGCTACTGCGCAGGATGGGTGTCAAGGCTGACCCTGACCGGCGATTCCTGGCAAAGGATGGCTCAAGACTGCCTGAACCCGTTAATCTGATGAACGAATAGAGGGGATGAAGGGAAAGGGGAAGCATGTTATCATAGCCGGCGGCGGCGTGGCAGGCATGGAGGCTGCCGGGTCACTGGCAGAGATGGGAATGAGGGTGACCCTCATTGAGAAGGGGCAGGATCCGGGTGGCCATCTGTTGCAGTGGCATGCACTTTTCCCCGACCGCAGGCCGGCAGATGAAGTCAGGGGATATCTCAGGAAAAATATTGACCACGAGAATATTAATGTCATCACCAGCACGGCAGTTGAAAAGATCAGGCACCAGGGCCATGATGTGATTGTCAGCCTGTCAGGCGGTACGGAAGAGAGGGCCGATGCGGTCATCATCGCCACCGGCTTCGATCTCTTTGATGCGCACCGAAAGGAAGAATACGGTTACGGCATTTATGACAATGTCATTACCGCGCCCGAGCTGGAGGAGATGTTCAACAGAGGAAAGATTGCCAGGGCAGACGGGACAGTCCCTTCGCGTATAGGGTTCATCCACTGCGTGGGCTCCCGCGATGAGAAGGTCAATAACAACCACTGCTCAAAGGTATGCTGTGTCTCGGCAGTGAAGCAGGCCATAGAGGTCAGAAAGATGCTCCCCGGGTGCGAAGTCTTCTGTTTTTATATGGATATGAGGATGTACGGTCCCTACTATGAGGAGCTCTACCGCGAATCACAGGAGGTGCACAACATCAATTACATCAGGGGAAAAGTGTCGGAGGCCTCTGTAAACATCAATAACAGGCTGGTCATAAAGGTGGAGGATACCCTTGCCGGGAGGCCCCTGAAGATGGAGCTCGACCTGATGGTGCTGATGGTCGGTATGGAGATGTCGAAGACGGGAACAAGACTGGCAGAAGCATCCGGCCTTGAGACCGGTATTAACAGGTTCCTTGAGACCGGTGATCATCATTACGGCAACAACCTGAGCCGGATGAAAGGGGTCTTTTATGCCGGCACCTGCACCGCACCGATGAATATCACTGATACCATATCGCATGCCCGCGCGGCAGTTGCGGAGACGGTACGATACCTGAACGGAAGATGAGCACGAAACAGGCAAACAGGTTTGGTTTCGGAATCAACCAGAGCAGGCTGATCAATTATGACACCTCTGACCGCAAGGTGAGGGAGTATGTCACTCTCAGGGAGCCGAGCTTCAAGCTTTGTTTTGCCTGCGGCGGGTGCACTGCCACATGCACTGCGGGTCAGCATATATCATTCAATCTGCGTCGGATGAACACTCTTGTCCGTCGCGGTGAGATCGACCTTCTTCGCGATGAGGTTACCCGGTGCATGCTTTGCGGCAAATGCCTGCTGCTATGTCCCAGGGGGGTGAACACCCGCAACGTGGTTGCCGTGACTGCCGAAGCTATCAGAAAACTGGACAGGAATGAGCTCTGAGATATTCGTATGGCCATTCAACCTGGGGTTGTATTTCATACTGATCTACAGTGTGGTGCGCAGTACAGTATGGTTCCGTAACCTGTCGCGGTCAGACAAGCTGCGCCTTCAGCGGGGCTTCTTCGGCAGGCCTTTCATGCAGAGCATCAAGGAGATTTTCATGGAGAGCCTCCTGCACCGGAAGATATTCAGAAAAAATCCCATCCTGGGCTACATGCATATGAGTCTGGCCTTCGGCTGGTTCCTGCTTATCGTCTTGGGCACCATCGAGGCCGACTTCTTCGGAGAGAAGCATCTCAATCCGCCCTCTCATGCCATCTTCTTCCGGGCGTTTAATCCTGAACACGGTGCTGCCGGACTTGCAAGAGGGTACACACACCTGATGGATCTTCTGCTAGCCTTCATCCTCTCAGGTCTTCTGCTGGCCGTGATCAAAAGGTTCATTCCATCCATGATGGGCATGAAGAAGACCACGAAGCACACCTGGAGTGACCGCATGGCGCTGCTGAGCCTCTGGCTCATCTTTCCCTCGAGGCTGCTTGCCGAGAGCTTCACATGCGGGGTTTATGGAAGCGGAGGATTCCTCACCGGCAACCTGGGGGCAGCCCTGGCATCATTCCTTCCTGCAGCACAGATTGCCCCATGGTTCTGGTGGCTCTACTCGCTGGCGCTGGGAACATTTTTCTTTCTGCTGCCTGTGACACGGTACTTTCACATTCCCATCGAACTGTTGCTTATTTTCATGCGCAACTCAGGCATCACCACAGGAGACAGGTCATCATCATACACCGAGGTGCAGACCCATGCCTGTTCGTCATGCGGGGTTTGCATCAGCGTATGCCAGATGAGCTATGCCGCAGGGATACATGACATCCAGTCGGCCTATTTCATCAAGGGCCTTCGCAACGACAGGGATATATCAGCTATCACCGCCAACTGTCTGATGTGCGGCAGGTGCGAGGAGGCCTGTCCCGTTGGCATAGAGCTGGGCCCAATGCGCCTCATTGAGCGAAGACAGGGGGAGAGACCCGATACGAGGAAGAGATTTATTGAGGGTTACTCACTCTCAGGTAAAAGGAGCACGATCGAAAGAGAACCTACGCAGTCATACGGTTATCTTGTCAGAGAGGAAACTGAGAGAGCCGATGTCCTTTTCTTTGCGGGATGCATGACCCATCTGACGCCCTCTGTCATCTCAGCCATGAAAAAGATCATGGAGAGTGCCGGGGTGCGATACCGGTTCATGGACGAGCAAGGCGGTGTTTGCTGCGGCAGGCCTCTGATGCTGGCAGGGAGAGACAAGGAGGCACGTGAGCTAATCAATCATAACTCCGATATTATATGGAAGTCAGGAGCGAAGATACTGGTGACATCATGCCCAATATGCTATAAGGTATTCAGGGAGAGCTATTACCTTGAGGCCAGCGTGATGCATCATTCAGAGTTCATCAACCTCCTGATTGAGGAGGGGTCGCTGCGGCTGGGTTACCTTCACCGGAAGGTTGTTTACCATGACCCGTGCGAGCTTGGCCGTGGCTCGGGCATTTATGAGGAGCCGCGGGCGGTAATAAGCTATGTCGCTGAGCTGCAGCCCGCACCACAGGAGGGTAACATGTCGTTATGCTGCGGCGGGAGTCTCGGCAACCTGACCCTTTCATCCGGGAAGAGAGCCCTGATAGCTGCCGATGCCGCAAGGAGCCTTACACGGTCATCACCAGACGAGCTAATTACTGCCTGTCCGCTTTGCAAAAAGAGCTTCGGACAGGCCACGGAGACCAGGGTGAGCGATATCGCCGAGCTGGTTGCTGCCGCACTCCCGAAACCGGTAAAAAAGAGCAGGAGCAGGCAGGCAAGAGTCGCGGCAAAATCCCTGAACAACGGTTGATAACTTTTTCCCCAAAACATACGTTGTTGATTATTAGATGCTTCTAAAGTCAAAAAAATGACTTTACTTTGCCGCTAGCTTTTTCAAGCAGTGTGGAACGATTTTTGATGAATATATTTATGTGCTTACAGAGTGCATGCTAAAAGCACATAAAATGCCTTTTAGTGCACAAATAAACAATGAAAATAAATAGTATTGTTTAGTTGGTCAAATCAAATATTGGAGTATAAAAATGAAAGTTAATACTGGACCTCATAATATAATAAAACAAGTTGTAATGAATAGATTTTGGATGAAAGCTGTTTTATTGGGATTGGTGATGGTTTTTCCCATGACGGCATGCAATGATACAGGAGGCGCAGGTAAGGAGAGCAAGAAGGCAAGGTCTGAAAAAACTGCCGGTCAGGCAGAAGGAGTTACCCTCCTTATAAGAGATGCCGCCCTCATTCAGGTTGATTCGAACCCCCAATATAACACTGCCGAGTGGCATTTCACGGTGATAAAGGCTGGAAGGTATGATGTCTGGCTTTCCAGCCTGACATGTGATACCACCTATCTGAGTTTCGGAGACAGTGTTATAATTACAGCGGGCGACACGCGGCTGACCGGGAGACCTGTCGGGGACGAGATTGTTACTGAAGACTTGAGCGTGAAGGAGCCCTGGTACAGGGCAGACTCACATATGGGTTCAATTTTCTTCAAGGAACCCGGCGAATACCAGGTGCAGGTCATCAGTGACAGGGTGGAGAAACTCTCTGCAGACCTTTCAGACCTCAGCGTTGACAAGCAAACCCTCATCAACTCGCTGATATTGAAGCCGATGGTGCGCTAGAATTTTCGATTTCAGATTTTCGATTGTCGATTTAATCGCAAATCGCAAATCGCAAATCGAATTCTTCAGACTGCCTGAATCTCCACCCATTTGCGGGCATTCACGAAGGCTTCGATCCATGGTGTAACGTCATCATGACGTCTTTCCGAAGGATAGTAAGCGCACTGCCAGGGGAAGTATGCCCTTTCCAGGTGAGGCATAATTGCAAGATGTCTGCCGTCGGCCGAACAGATGCCGGCCACATCGTACATTGACCCGTTGGGGTTTGCCGGATAGTGACTGTGGCTGTATTTCATCGTAACATTATACTTGTCTTCTGTGTAGGGTAAGACAAACCGTCCCTCGCCGTGTGCGACCCAGATGCCAAGCTCCATCCCTTCAAGTCCGGCGAGCATGACGGAGTTCCCCGGAAGGACCTTCACCCCAAGAAAGGCGGACTCGAACTTGTGAGAAGCGTTACGTTCAAGCCGTGGCATCTCCTTATGTTCCGGCACTATGAGTCCCAGTTCAGCCATGAGCTGGCAGCCGTTGCACACACCCAGTGAGAGGGTGTCATCCCTTATGTAGAAGTTTTCAAGTGCCAGGCGGGCTCTTTCATTGTATCTGAATGCTCCGGCCCACCCTTTGGCTGATCCCAGCACATCAGAGTTGGAGAATCCTCCGACAAAGACTATCATACTTATCTCTTCCAGTGTCTCACGACCAGTGATAAGATCAGTCATATGCACATCCTTCACGTCAAAGCCCGCAAGCCACAGGGCATATGCCATCTCCCTGTCGCCGTTGACCCCTTTCTCCCTGATGATTGCGGCCCTTACTCCGGTGCGGGCTTTGCGGTCAGGTGTAATTCCAAGGGAGGAAAAGCTGCCCTTGAAATCTTTCAGGTTAAACTTCAGCGCTATGGACGCCGTGATTCTCAAATCTCTCGGCTGCCAGCTGCGGGCCCGACTGCCTGCGGTCAAGGAGAAAGGAGCTGCGGTACCAAAGAGAACGACAGTGGTCAATGTCAAAGATGTGTCTCTCCGCGCCGTTGCTCACAAATATTTTTCTCTCTTTCACCGGGTGTCCGATGCTGACAAAGCTGATGCCCCGTTCCAGAAGGAACTCCTCGGCTGCTGATTCCTCTGTCACCTGGATTATCACCCCGGGATTCTGGCTGTAGAGCAGTCTCACCGTGTCATCCTCACCGATCTCTGACAAATTCAGCGCCAGTCCGCCCTCGCGGTTTGCAAAGCACATTTCAAGTAGGGTGGTTATCATACCCCCGGCAGAGATATCATGTCCGGCAACAATCATTTTCCCGTTGATCATCTCCTGTAGTGCTCCGAAAACATCTGCAAAATATGAGGCATCGCTGACCGTGGGAGCTTCAGTGCCAAGGCTGCCCAGGGTCTGCGCCAGGGCGCTTCCTCCGAGAGTATGTCTCATCGAGCTCATGTCGATATAGAAGAGAGGCATGAGGGGTCATTCCTCAGAACGGGTCCGACAATTGCCCTGATGTCATCAACCTCTGAAGCCGAAGTGATTATCACTGTCCCGGGGCTGTATACCACACCGTCGGGGTACTTCTGGGTCATTGAGAGACTGTCCTTGCCTGTCGGAATATTTATTCCCAGTGCAATGGCGAAGTCGCTTGCTGCCTCTACAGCTTCATAGAGCCTGGCATCCTCTCCGGGGTTTCGGCAGGGCCACATCCAGTTGGCCGAGAGTGACACGCTCTTCAGTCCGTCAGTCAGCGGTGCCCATAAGATATTTGTAAGTGCCTCAGCAATTGAAAGTACTGACCCTGCCGCGGCGCTGACAAGTCCTGCTGCAGGGGCATGTCCCAGTGCTGTGGCCATTCCTTTTCTGCCGCTGTAATCGAGTGCGATGGCGCCCAGGTTATTCAGTGGCAGCTGAAGCTCTCCGGCACATTGTTGCATTGCTATCCGGCCGGTGACTGACCGGTCGACCTTGTTCGTCAGCCAGTCCTTGCATGCAACCTCCTCAAGCTGCAGGACGGCCTCAATGTACTTTTCAGGGTCGGAAGGGTCATAGCTACCGGTCGCGGAAATTCGATTCTAACGTGTACTGTCATTCATGACCGTCTGCGGAGGCTTTCCGAAGAAGTCGTTAAGATGCAGGTCAATAGGTTTCTCACCGGTGACGGAGTTAAGAAGGTGAACTGATGGTCGCCGGTCACCTCTCCGATGATATAGATCGGAGCACGCTCGCGGTCTGCGACGGCTGATAGCGTCTCAACATCGCTTCGTCTTCATCACCAGCCCCATTCGTTCCTGCGATTCGTTGCCTATTATCTCTCTGGCCGAGAGGGTAGGGTCACCAACCGGCAGCTTGCTTATGTCTATTCTTCCACCTGTGGCCTCAACAAGTTCGGAGAGACAGTTGAGATGACCGCCGGCGCCATGGTCATGGAGTGAGATTACCGGATTACTGTCGCTCTCAGCCATTGCCCTGAGTGCGTTGTACACTCTCTTCTGCATCTCGGGATTGGCTCTCTGGACGGCATTAAGTTCAATAGCGCTGTCGTATGCCCCGGTGTCAACAGACGATACGGCTCCGCCACCCATGCCAATCCGGTAGTTGTCACCTCCCAGCAGAACTGATGACATCACCTTTCTCAGGAGTATCCTTCGTGCTGTCTTCCCTCTTCCCGAGGCCAATACCGCCGGCCAGCATTATAACCTTGTCAAAACCGTAGCGACGCATCTCCTCAAAGTGCTCGAAAGTCATCACTGATCCGCATATAAGAGGCTGTCCGAACTTGTTCCCGAAGTCGCTTGCGCCGTTGGAGGCTTTGATGAGAATCTCCTCCGGCGTCTGATAAAGCCATTGTCGGGGCTCTGTTGCCTTCTCCCACTCACGAGGCCCGTCAGGCCTTGGATAGGAGGTCATATATACTGCAGTTCCTGCTATGGGCAGGGAACCTTTGCCACCTGCAATGCGGTCGCGTATCTCTCCGCCGGTGCCTGTTGAGGCTCCGTTGAAGGGCTCAACGGTGGTCGGGAAATTGTGCGTCTCGGCCTTAAGCGAGAGGACTGAGGTTATCCTTTTTACCTCAAAAAAATCGGGTTTATCCTGCCTGGCGGGAGCAAACTGCTCAACCTCAGGCCCCTCGAGGAAGGCACAGTTGTCCTTGTATGCCGAAACCACATGGTTCGGGTTCGTCGAAGTTGTGAGCTTTATAAGTTTAAAGAGCGACGATTCATGTTCGGTACCGTCAATCACAAATGTGCCGTTGAAGATCTTATGGCGGCAGTGTTCCGAGTTGACCTGCGAAAAGCCGAACACCTCACCGTCGGTAAGTCTCCTGCCGAGGTTGTGGCTCAGTTCTTCCAGGTAGGCTATCTCTTCGGTGCTGAGGGCAAGGCCTTCCTGTGTGTTGTATGCTGCAATATCGTCTATCTCTCTTACCGGTTCCGGCTCATGAGGTACCCTGAAGATATCCTGGTCAAGCCCGTGATAGATCCGCTGTAGCATCGGGTCATGGTCGGGATTCTCACCAGCCGCCGGGGCATACTCTTCTATCCTTGTGATGCCTGTAATGGCCATGTTCTGGGTGATCTCCACGGCGTTGGTGCTCCATGGCGTTATCATCTCTCGCCTGGGGCCGAGTGAATGTTCCGCTTACCGCATCAGCGCCCAGAAGCCTGGCATTACCGAAGAGCCACGAGAGCCTGTCAGTCTCCTCAGAGGAAATCTGCCTGTCAACACCTGCGGCAATGATCTTTCCTGAAGGATTAGCAAAGAAAAGTATCGTCTTGATGGTCATAAGATATTGGTAGAATGTGTTATACAGACACCGGATCACCTGCTCGTGCCATTCCCAAAGATAATAAAACAACCGTTGTGCAGTGTAAGAAACGGCACAACGGCAGCTGAAACGGCTCAGTCTCCGAATCTCGGATTGACAATATTATTATAGATTGATCCGAAGGTATAGGTGAGCCCGACGCCAGCCTCAACCTGATAGGCTGTAGCCTGTTCCCTGAGTCTGAGGAGTCTCTCCGCCTCAGAAAGCTCACCCTTTCTCAGGCTAAGCTGGTCATTGATATGAGCCGCCTCAATATTCATGAACAGGGAGAGGCCTTTGAATATCCTGATTCTGGAATAGAGATCAGCTGCCACCATATTCTTTGAGAAATCATGGAAATAGTTCAGTCCCCACACTGAGAGGCGTATTGATCCCCACTTCTTCTGAATCTCATAGGCAATCTGCATCTGTTGCCCGAAGAGATGTTCGGCGATCTTGTTATAGATTGTGGTATCAGTGTAGTTGCTGTACTGATATCCTATACTGTAGAGGAATCTCAGCTGGCGGTGGGTGGCCTCGGAGTATGGGAAAAGGTCATATTCAACCGAGGGCATTATGACAGTGTTAAGATCGTAGTTTTCTGAGGAGGAGGAATTTATTTCCCATCTCAAGCCAGCAGACCAGTGATCTCCCAGGCTTTTAACGAAGAGGTTGTCCATGCCTTTGTAGCTTCTGATGTAGGTGGTATCCAGCTCCTCTTCAATAAACCTCTGTTTAATATATCTCTGATCGAAATCTATTTCCAGTTTAATATCCGGCGTTACTTTTGTGATCCTCAGAGAGTTTTCAAGCTCCAGTCTTTTATATTGTTCTTCGGAGTTATACTGGGGGCTGGTCTGGATCTCAAAGACCCAGTTTCTCCATTTGTCAACAACCTCCTCCTGCTCAATGGCTTCACTGTGCGAGATATCAATCTCGTTTATCACGGAGGTTCGGCTGGCAAATCTGATCAATCCTGCCTTGAGGAGATTGGTACGTTTTTCGCGGATCTCGACAGAAGTATCATGAGGGTTGCTGTTATATGTCAGGGTATCATCCATCCCGGCGAATCTGTCCATCCCGTGGAAAATGTAGGTATACATGTCACCTCCGTTTCCTGAGTTCTGCCTTGTGACAAGTACGTATACCTGTGCATCCTGGACCTGCCGGACGTAGTTCACCCAGGGGATTTCCTGCCGTGTATAGCTCATGTCACAGCTGCTGCAGTCGAGGAACAGCCTTACAGCCTCCTGGCGGAGGTTGTTGGTTGACGGTGGCGGGTCCTGTGAAACGGCAGTAATTGAAAACAGAGTCGTAAATACTGTTATAAACAATCGGGGGATGCTGTGTTGCCTCATATTATTTGCGTCAGAATTCAGATAGGCGCAAAGATATTTAAAAGGTCAAGGTGGATAAGTGTTTAACAATTATTAACAGGAAAAGGGAGACATCTGGTCAGCGTGCAGAAAGGGTTTGCATATCGCCGGATATCTCAATGCATGCATTTCGCCCCTCTCCGTTGTAGATGACCCGTCCGCTGTTTCTCTCTGAGAGTGTCAGGCTGATGGTCGATGTCATGCTCTCTTCTATGCGGCCACCCATCAGGCCTTTAACCGGAGATGCCAGTGAAGTGGCTCTGTCAACGGGGGCATAGATGTTGATGATACCGGATCTGTTTTTGAATTCAAGCTCAACCGTGGAGCCGGTCACAGAGAGCCTGCTTAAACGTGTTCCGTTGTACTCTGTAAACCGGTACAGCCGGTCGCCAAGCCACAGTCCGGCAATGAACCCGGTGAATTTGCCGGTAACCCATGGGATTCTTGCTACGGAGGCTTTAAAAGAGATTCCGGGCGAGATGAAATGGTTCGACTGCATCCAGATATATGCTGAGGGGAAGGAGTGGCCCCAGTCCTTTTCAATGTACCCTCGTCCGCCGGTGAAGTCGATTTCTTCTCCGTTGACGGTCAGCGAGCCGGATAGACCATGGTCCATGCTTACGATACCGTGATTGCACTCCATGAACGGGACGAATGTATAGGGGCCCATTATACCGGGCGAGTACCAGCGGTTTGGCCATGGAACAACACCGGAAAAATTCAGGCTCCCGGTGACATGGGGGAGGTCAAGCTTTATTCCGTCTGCGGAGAAGTAATTATTTTCAATTGAAAGCTCGAATTTCTTATCTGAAGGAACGAATGAGGCGGCATCATAGGTAAAATATTCCGACCTCTTTTCCTTGCCATCGAGGAACTGGACAAATGCATGGCTCTCACCCGATTCCTCCATGGCTATCCCGGGGATAAAGGCGAAAGCCTTCGTTTCAGAGGCGTTGACCACCTTGAAGTACCAGCCTTCAAAATATCTCCTTCTGTTTCCCCATCCCTGGTAGATGGAAGGATTGAACAGTGATCTTATTTTTTTTCGTATGGCCATAACAGTTACAGTTAAGCACCGGAACTAAAGATAAACAAATTACTGGGTGAAGATGTTTTACGGGGGCCTTGATGCAGTCCCTCCCTGTATGCTTTCAGAGGATTTATTGCAGTCCCTCCCTGTCTGTTTTCAGAGGATTTATTGCAGTCCCTCCCTGTATGTTTTCAGTGCTCTCTCCCTGGCAAAGGCATGATCAACCATCATCCGGGGATAGGCAGGTGTGTCATGCTCCGGCACCCATTTTTTAATATAGGCCAGGTCAGGGTCAAACTTCCGGGTCTGTTCGGCAGGATTGAAGACCCTGAAATAAGGAGCGGCGTCACAACCTGTACCTGCAGCCCACTGCCAGTTGCCGTTGTTTGACGAGAGCTCGTAATCGAGCAGTTTTCCGGCAAAATATGCCTCTCCCCACCGCCAGTCGATAAGCAGATGCTTTGTCAGGAAGCTTGCTGTTATCATCCTTACCCTGTTATGCATGAAACCGGTGGCGTTAAGCTCGCGCATGCCTGCATCAACTATAGGGTACCCGGTCATGCCGTTGCACCATCTCTCATACTCCTCCTCGTTATTTCTCCATCCTATGTTGTCATACTTCTTCTTAAAGGAGTTGTCAGTTACATGGGGAAAGTGCCAGAGGATGCTCATGAAGAACTCTCTCCATATCAGCTCACTGAGCCATGTCTCATTAAGTGACAGCGCGGTCCTGACCAGTTCCCTGATACTCACCGTGCCAAAGCGGAGATGTACGCCCAACCTTGTGGTTCCGCGGAGAGAAGGGATATTGCGTGTCTTATGATAGTCTCTGATGAGGCTGGCGTCAATCTCAGGAGTTCTGAAGAAGGCTGTGTCAATTTTGGGAGCCCCGACAGGCTCTGCGCCAATTTCGGGAGCCCCGACAGGCTCTGCGTCAATTCCGGGAGCCCCGACACGCCCTGCATCCATCCCGGGAGCACCATAGGAACCGTCTGCGGGCTGGAAGCCGATCTCTGCCAGTGATGGCAGGCGCAGAGGTTTGATCTTCAGGAAATTACCAATAAGGTTTTCTGAAGGATAAGGTCTGATATGTTCTTCCGCCAGGTTTTTCTTCCATACTCTTGAATAGGGGGTAAACACGGTATAGGGAGTTCCGTCAGATTTGAGCACCTCCTCCTGTTCAAAAATGACCTGGTCTTTGCATGTATTGAACGGGATGCCTTCAGCCTCCATAATCTGACCTATACGGCGGTCGCGGTCAGTGGCATAAGGCTCATAGTCATGGTTGGCAAACAGGGCCCTTACGTCGTATTCCGAGATTATCCTTCTGAGGGCGTTCTCCGGGGTGCCATGTAATACATGGAGTGATGATCCGGCGGCAGCTATCTTTTGCTGCAGAGCTTCAAGAGCCCCGTGAATGAATGATACACGGTGGTCAGTTCTCTCCTCAAGTCTATCGAGTATATCTGTGTCGAAAATAAAAACCGGCAACACCCTGAATCCGGAATTCAGGGCTTTCCAAAGCCCCGCGTTGTCTTCCAGCCTCAGGTCGCGCCGGAACCAGAATACTGCGATCGGGTTCGTTTCTCTCATCGATACGTATTGTTATCGGTAACCTACTTTTACCTGGTTCCTTCCACGCGGTTTTTTTGCTTCAGGCTCAGTCTTTTCCGCAGTCTGGTAAATATGAAAATTACCAGCAGCAGGAAGAGGGCTATGATAAAGAAGGGGATGACAAGAGACAGAATGGATGTACCTGTGGCAGCAACGTTCTCCACTGTGGCAACCACTGGGTTGCCCAGGCCTGCCGTCAGCTTCGTTGAGGTTAGCCTCGTCAATGCGCTGCCTGTCTGTACCACGGCAGCACTGCCACCGCCGATGGCAGCGCCGGTGATCCACTTCATAAGCTCACTGTCAATGGGCAGCACGGACGTAAGCAGCAGCGTTCCGGCAACAACTGCCAGCGGGGTGGCAACCGTGTCGAGCAGGTTGTCAACCACAGGTATGTAGTAGGCCATTATCTCAACTACCGTTGCGGTGCCGAGGATTGCAATGGAGGTCCATGATGCCAGCCACTGGAAACTCTCATTGAGCGGCATGACGCCGGCTTTGGCTGCGATGGCGGCAACAAGCATCGGCACGAAGACCCTGAAGCCGGCACTGGCAGCCAGCCCTATACCTATTGCTACAGCTGTAATAAGTTCAGCATCCATTATTATTTCGGTTGATTATTACCTGACAATCTTATGTTTAAAAACCTTTCCGCGGAAGTATCCATCACCTTGTAAGTTTACAATTCAATAACCTCCGGTCAATAAACCGAAAGCTAACTATTTCAGGAAGAAATTCCTAGGGTTATTTACACGGCATTGCGGAGTTTTCCGTCAACGCCTTCAGGAGTGCTTCCTCAAACTTAAAACAGATGGAGGACAGGTCCCTGGCGGGTCCGTCAAAGCTGCCGTTCATCATAAAGACGAAACCGTATTTGTCTTTCGGATCGAAGAAGAAGGCCGAGTTAAGTCCGTAGGCTGATCCTGTATGGCCCATCATGTGCGATCCTTCCGGCAGGGGGTCGCCGGGCAGCAGGTCGGGCAGAATATGAACGCTCAGTCCCCGGCTCCCCGGCCTCCTGCCCTCACTGTCGCCGTTGGTACCGTTATACTTCCATTGAGGTTTATGCATCAGTCTGATACTTTTTGCGGCGATGATCCTTTTTCCGTCATATTTTCCCTTATTGAGGTGAAGAATCATAACCCGTGCCAGCTCGGCGGCGGAGATCCTCAGTCCCCCCTGCGGCGAGAAGACTGCGGCGTTGGTGCCTGTCATATAACCCGAGAAGTCGCGAGGTGCTGACATGACGCCCTTGTAGTTATCTGTCTGGGGAACCCACTTTCCCTCTTCACCCCGGTAAAGAGCCGCGAGGTTGTTAATGTCAGTCACTCCTTCGGGAATGTATGAACCGGTAATGCCCAGAGGAACAAAGAGAGTCTGCTGCATGTAATCCTCGAACCGCTGCCCGGTGATCCTCTCTATCACCGTACCGGCAAGTCCGAAGTTGGCATTGCAGTAGGTATAGTATTCACCAGGTGCCTCTTTGCGCCACATGTCATCTGTATAGTACTTTCCTTCCGGAACCAGGAGTTCGGCAAAGGATGGAGGGTTGCTCACGTTGTTATATGTCGCCATCAGGAACCCGTCATAGCCGCTCCCCTCGTTGATTGAGCCGGTGTGCAGCAGGAGCATCCTGACAGTGATGGGTTTGTCGGGGTGCGCCGGGTTTCTGAGCCTGAAGCCAAGGTAGGTGCTGACATCCTCATCGAGGTCGAGCAGTTTCCGGTCACAGAGCTTCATCATGGCCGTGGTCATGACGAGCTTCGAGATGGATGCTATCCGGTATTTGGTGTTCTCATTGACCGGCAGGTTGCGTTCAAAATCGCGCAGGCCGGCATGATACGCTCCGGTGATCTTCCCGTTACAGACCGTAGCAACGGAGAGTCCCATGAGATTGAAGTCATCTCTTATTCTTTCAACAGCCTCCTGCATCTGTCCCTGCATTGTCTGAACCATGCCGGCAATTACCATGACCAAAAATAGTTTTTTCATTATATAAAAATTTGTTTTATTTGTGTGATGTAACCTCCATGTATCACATTATCATATAATTGAGTTTGTGTTTGCTAACACATGGAGGTTTCATGACGAGGTCCGTTATTTCGTTTTAATTACTGCAAATTTCACGGCTGATCTGCCATGGCGGGTTTGCAGTATGCAAATGTATAATCCCGGAGAGAAGGAGCCTGCATCCAGTGACTCGGTATAGAAGCCCGGCTCCATCTGCCTTCCGGCCAGGGAGGCAACAAGCCTGCCGTCAGTATCATAGATATTGAGTGTCACATGTGATCTCCTTGATATGGTGTAACTGATCACAGACCTTTCAGTGACAGGATTCGGGATGATCTGCATGTTGCCGTCAGGTTCAGCCGGGGGCCCATCCCCTGATGAGGTATAGCCTGCGATGAAGGCTGTTTTCAGCCATTCCCACAATTCCGGTCTTCCGGCTTCGTAGCTGAGGGCCCAGATGCCTATGCCGGCCAGGTTCATCTCTTTGGCGAAATTGCTTTTTATCCGGAGGCTGGCGCTGTCATCGTACCACATCTGTCTCCACTGTGTGGTTTGGTAGCTTATCCACGGCACGCCTGTTAAATCGTCAAAGATCCTGGTATTGGAAGCGACCAGCCCAAGCGCGGTGTTGTATATCCGTGATGTCCCCGTTCCCGTGGTGGCAGCCTTCCTCTCGCTGCTAACTACAGGCCAGTCGTACCCGTACCACGGCACACCCAGGAGCAGTTTTCCAGGAGGTACTCCGTCAGCAAGATAATCCTCGTTGATGCTTTTTGTAATGTTGTAGGTCTCGCCTGATACAGGGGCCACAGGGCCGGCGGTTGATGATCCGCTCCAATAGTAATTGTAGCCCATCATTATGATGTAGTCACATATGCCGGCAAGGGCTCCGAGGTCCCATCCGTCGGACCAGTTGACAGCCGGTGTGGCGAGGGATATCTCGGCTGCAGGGAGTACGGCCTTAATCCCACTTACGGCTCTGCGGCAGAAAGAGACCATGTTGGCCTTCTGCGTTGCCGGAACAGATTTAAAGTCAAAGTTCACCCCGTCGCCGTTGCGCGACTGCAGCTGGTTGATCACGGTGTTGATCAGGTTCCACTGTTTTACAGTATCTGTAAGCAGTTCGGTATTGCGTGCCGACCCGAAGTTGGTGACGGTCAGCGTCACCTTCACCCCTCTCGCGTGAGCGTAGCTGATAACAGGAGTGGTGTCCCATCCTCTCAGCGTTGTATATCCTCCGGTCGCGGTGTCAACCTCAAGGCTGAAGTATGCTATATGGGAAAGAGCGCTGTAATCATAGAAGGTATAGGCCACTGGATCTGCCCAGTAGGGATGCCAGCCATAAACCTTATGTGTCAGCGTGCCGGCACTCCTGCTCTTGAGCAGGGAGGGGGTTTCGGGCGACAGTTCAACGGTGGGATGAAGATTGCCGGTTATGCGTGAATAATGTTCGCTCTCAGCCTGGTGGATACCGACATACAATGAGTCATATTCCTGGGCAGTTGCCACAAGAGATGCAACAGAAAACAGAGTGGCGGTAAGTGTGGTCTTAATGCTCATGCATTATGACTGGAATAGTGACTTAGTTGGCTTTGAAGTACTTCTTGTAAATCTCCATGTTACGCTCGAGGAGGCTGACGGAGACTTCATACGCTCTCTGGCTGTCTTTTTCCCTGAGAGCCTCAAGGAGCTCCAACTGGTATTTCATAGTATATTCTTTTTCGCCTTCTATGTTTCCGTAGATCAGGTTCCTCATCCGCGGAAGAAGGGAATAGACGGGTTCAAGGCTGATGATGACAATGGGGTTGCCAGTCGCCTTTGAAAGATTTCATGTGGAAGCGGTTAATGAGATCAACCTCAAGCTGGGTGTTGTCAGGGTTGCATTTCTCCAGCTCGTGCTGGTTCTTCTGAAGAGTCTTTATGTCCTCTTCGGTGCGGTTACTCGCCGCAAGCCTTGCCACTTCCGGCTCGAAGAGCCGCCTCACCTCAATAATCTGGAGTATCAGATCAGAGTTGAACCTCAGGTCATAGAAGAGATGCAGTGAGTTGATGGCATCCTCTATCTTCAGCTCCGTGATATACATGCCGCTTCCTTTCCGGATATCTATTAGTCCGCGGGCGCTCAGGCGCCGCAATGCCTCCCTGAGAGCCGTACGACTGACGGCGAACTGTCCGCATAGTTCCTTTTCAGTAGGCAGCTTGGAGCCGGGCAGGAGCTTCTTCTGTCTGATTGCTTCCTCAATCCTCCTTTCTATCTTCTGGCTGAGAGTGAGTCCTGAACCGATTTTGCTGAAGAGGTCATTAGTCATTTTGGGTTATTTTATACGGTCAGAATATTGGTTTCATCCTGATCTTTCTGTTATACATAATTATCCCTGTAAAACTCCAGGGCTTTTTTCACCGATCCCTGTTCCATGAGGAGTATACGGGCCGCTTCCCTCTGGATGTTGAGCTCCTCGACAATCATTCTTGTGCCCCGTTCAATGAGCTTTTTATTTGTGAGCAGCATGTTGACCATCTTGTTGCCCTTGATCCTTCCGAGCTTTATCATGAGGGTGGTGGTGATCATATTGAGCACCATCTTCTGGGCTGTGCCGGCTTTGAGCCTGGTGCTTCCCGTGACAAACTCGGGACCCACAACAACCACGACGGGAAATTCAGCAGCCTCAACTATGGCACCGTTCGGGTTGCATGTAATGCACCCGGTGAGGATACCGTTTTCCCTTGCCTTCTGTATGCCTCCTATGACATAGGGGGTAGTGCCGGAGGCCGCAATCCCTATTACTGAATCTTTTGTGTTGATATTAAATATTTCAAGCTCGCTCCATGCTTTCAGGGGGTCATCTTCAGCAGACTCCACGGCCTTCCTTAGTGCTGTCTCTCCTCCTGCTATCAACCCTATTACCACCGTGTCGGGAACACCAAAGGAGGGAGGGACCTCAGATGCATCGAGCACCCCCAGCCTGCCGCTGGTGCCTGCTCCCAGGTAAAAGAGCCTGCCCCCTCTCTGCATACGTCCCAGGATCTGATTTATCAGGATTCCTATTTGTGGAATGGCTTCCCTTACTGCTATATGAACTTTAGCATCTTCCTGATTGATGTTTGTCAGCAGCTCGGAGACGGTCATCTTATCGAGATCCTCAAAATTAGAGGGTGATTCGGTTATGCTTATGGACTGCTTTATATAAGCCTGTTTACTCATACCTCTAAATGTGCGGATTCTGAATGTGAAACTTAACGAGGTTATCCATGGGTGAAAGGGTGAATATTCCGGGTTGCAGCCTGTGTTTGATCAGCAGCTCCTCAAGGAAGGGTCTGAAATGATATGCTATGCTGCCCGTGAAATGAACCTGGTACTGTCTGGACTCCGGGTAGGAGAGAACGTTACGCAATATGAACTCATCAAAACTCGAAACAATGATTGATCTTAGTTCAGTAACATGTAATTTATCATCTATGAACCGGGAGAACTGACCCAGGAACCGGTTAGGATAGGGCATATTGTATACGTTTTCAAGTATTTCTGCAGGAGTATATGGATATGCCCTGAAAAAATCCTCAATAATATTTTCCGGCAGTTGTTTCTTCAGAACACTTGACACAAGCTTTCTGCCTATCACTGCCCCGCCTCCCTCATCTCCCAGTATGTAGCCCAGGGGCGGAACATTGGACACGATCTCCTTCCCGTTGTAAAAGCATGAGTTGGATCCTGTGCCTATTATGCAGGCTATACCGGGATCATTCATGCAGAGTGACCTTGCCGCCCCGAGCAGGTCACTGCCGATAACAAGCTCCTTCGTTCCGAAAAATTCGGTCAGGGCTCTCCGCACAATATCTACCTTGGATGCATGGCTCACTCCTGTTCCGTAAAAGAATATACGATCTACACTGGCACCGCCCAACTCCGGCAACTCCCTGCCAAGGAGACGGATGATATCCTCACCTGAAACAAAAAACGGATTTAAGCCTGATGAGATGTATGACCTCCCGGCAATACCATCTTTCACCTCCCTCCATTCGGTCTTTGTGGAGCCACTGTCAGCAATCAGCATCATACGTGCAGGGAAATTGTTATTTACTTTTGTTCAGTTAATTAAGAGAAAAATAATCAATCTGCGCTTGAATGAGCATCACTAGTTATAACAAATGTAAAGAAAAATATTGAAATAATCAGTTTTTTGTCAGATGTATGACATATTTAAAAAACTTTCTATTTTTGAATCTTATTTACTATATTAAGCAAAATCAATTCCAAGATGCGGGTTTTCCATCTCATTCATTACCTTGTGGTTACGCTTATCCTGCTTGCCGTGCCGGCAAGCCTCTCCGGACAGAAGGCCGGCAGGGCGGAGAGAGCTGCTGAAAACAGGCTTAAAGATTGGACAAGTCCTGTTGCCGGGTGGTATTTCCCGGAAGAACTGAAGATTGATTCTCTCAGGGTTGACCAGGAGAAGAAAGAGGTGAACATATGGTTCCCGATAACCCTCTCCTATAATCCTCTGAGGGAGGAGAGCTGCACGAGGCTTGTCAATTCGCTCAAAGATGACCTCGGGAAAAAGTTCAGCAGTTACAGTATCAATGTGATTACAAACGGTTTCAGTCTTGATCAGCTGATACCAAATTACTTCAGATATATCACCCCGCGTGATTCGTCAAGGATACCCCCGGACCCGGGTGAGAGGCCTGTCCTTGTCAGCAGGCTGGGAGGGGTCAGGGCATCCGAAGGACTTGACGGAAGGTACATTGCCATGTGGCACAGCCACGGTTATTATTTTGACATGCCCCTGGACAGGTGGGAGTGGCAACGTGCAAAACTTTACGGCAGCGTGGAGGATCTTTCGGTGATGGCTTATGTGATTCCCTACCTGGCGCCTATGCTTGAAAACTCCGGTGCAACGGTATTTCTGCCTCGTGAGAGAGATATCCAGGTAAATGAGGTTATTGTTGATAACGACCGTTCAACGGGTAAGTCTGAATTTATATTACATATTTCCGAGCCAGTTGTTGAGACCGGCAAGGGTTTTCTCCTGAGAGATACGCTCTTTAACGGTGACAATCCCTTCCTTATGGGCACTTCACTGCTGATCGGTGACGGTTCGGCAGTATATATCCCTGAAATTCCCGAAAAGGGTTATTACGGAGTAACTGTATCTTATCCGCAAATGAAAGATAATGGCGGTAAGGTCCTGGTGAAGGTCGCGCACACCGGGGGTAGCACTGATTACATCGTTGACCAGGCCACGGGAGGAGGAACGTGGCTCTGGCTGGGATCTTTCATGTTTGATGAAGGTATTAACAGCGCCAGGGGCTCGGTCACAATAACGGGGTATGATGGTTCTGCAGCAGCTGTTGATGCCGTACGGTTCGGCGGAGGCATGGGCAATGTCGCACGGCGGCCCGCCGCAACAGTGATATCCAACCAGCGGTCGCTCAATGCCGGCAGCCAGTTGCAGGAGGCCGGACCCATGGCAGACAGTATAACCTATAGCTGGAAGCTGAGCGGCAAACCCCGGTTCCTCGAGGCTGCCCGCTACTGGCTACAGTATGCAGGCATGCCTGACACTCTTGTTTACACCATAAACAAAGGGAAGAACGATTACAACGACGATTACATGTCGCGTTCCGAATGGGTCAATTACCTTCTCCGCGAGCCAGACAGCGCGGGGCACACAGGCATGGGTATTCCGCTGGACCTCTCCTTTGCATTCCATACCGATGCCGGAGTCACACCGGATGATTCCGTAATAGGTACCCTTGGCATTTATTCGACCCTCTCAAACCGGGGTCTTTTCCCCGACGGGACAAGTCGTCTTGCCAGCCGTGACCTTACTGATATCATCCAGACGCAGATCGTGGAGGATATTAAGGTCCTGTTTAATCCGGAGTGGACCCGCCGAGGGTTGTGGGACAGGTCATACTACGAAGCCCGCAAACCCGACGTGCCCGCCATGCTCCTTGAGCTGCTCTCTCATCAGAATCTGGCTGACCAGCGTTACGGGCTTGACCCCCGTTTCAGGTTTCACGTCAGCCGGGCAGTCTACAAGGGCATCCTGAGGTACCTTGCAACTGCTTCAGGGACCGGCTATGTGGTTCATCCGCTTCCGGTGTCTCACATGGCCCTGGCACACACCGGAGGCAGTAGTATCAGGCTCAGCTGGGAGCCGGTAAATGACCCCCTGGAATCAACGGCGGTTCCCTCCTCATACAGGGTATACATGCGCTCCGGTGACGGAGGCTTTGACAATGGTACACCTGTTGCCGGCAACTCGTTTGAAACGGAACTGCCATCTTATAACACCGCGTACAGTTTCCGGGTAACCGCCGTGAATGACGGTGGTGAGAGCTTTCCGTCCGAGACATTGTCAGTGGGACTGGTTGCAGGATCTGATGGTACAGTGCTGATAGTCAATGGTTTTGACCGCATATCGGGGCCTGCGTGGTTTGACCGCGGCGGGATGGCCGGCGTGGCCTGGTGGAGTGACCGCGGAGTGGCGGATCATTACAACTTCGTCAGTGTGGGCGACCAGTATGACTTTGAGCGCAGGTCGCCATGGACTGACGACGACAATGCGGGGTGGGGCTCATCATACTCTGACAGCGAGGGTCGGGTCATCGCGGGTAACAGTTTTGACTTTCCATTTATTCACGGCCTCTCGGTCATGGCTGCCGGAAAATCATTCGTTTCGGTAAGTGATGAGGTGTTCAACAAGGAAGATTTTGATCTGAAACCGTGGTGTGCTGTTGACCTGCTGTTTGGAGAAGAGAAGACCACGTCATCAGCATATGAGCCGGGGAAGAAGGACTTTCAGATATACACGCCGGAATTCCTGAGGAGTCTTGAGAGGCTGAAAGAGGCTTCTTTGCCGGTCTTCATGTCGGGGGCTTACCCTGGCACTGACCTGGTCATGATGAGTGATACGGCGACTGCCGCAAGAGTGATGAAAACCCTGCATTTTAAACCTCGCACAGACCATGCTGTCACCACAGGCAGGCTCTATGCCACCGATATTGCCGGGCCGGACTTTACCGGAAGCTATAGCTTCAACACCGGATCGGCTGACAACATTTATGCAGCTGAGGCTCCCGATGCCATTGAGCCGGCTGACAAGCTGTCATCCACAGCATTCCGGTACACCGAGAACAACACCTCGGCCGCGGTGATGCACAGGGGTGAGGTGAGGAGCTTCGTCATGGGATTCCCCTTTGAGACAATCATGTCACAGGAGGAGAGAGACGAACTCATGAAACAGATACTGTACTTTTTACTGAAAATCAAATAACGAGATTTCATGGATAATACAATAACTTGCTTTTTACCCTGGTCTGACGCAGCATCAGTCGCCGCAACAGTTGGTTCTATGAGAGCCTCCGGCGTTGTCAGCAAGATCTTTGTTGTGGTCGCGCCTGATCATCAGGAGACGATGCCGGGTGTTGAGGCCGATTACCTTCGCTCTGCCGGCTTTGCCACCACCGATGCCCTGAAAAAAATGGCTGCCGTGACTGACACTGATTTTGTCGTCACCTATAGCAAGGGCTTTCCTCTTGACCTCGGAAGTTTCGCCTTCAGCAGGATGATGCAGATCTGTGATGATACCGGGGCAGGAATGGTCTACTCCGATTATTTCGAAAGGAAGAACGGGGACCTCTCTCCTCATCCTGTCATCGATTACCAGGAGGGAAGCCTTCGTGATGATTTCAATTTCGGCTCTGTCATCCTTTATGGCGCAAAAGCATTCAGTGATGCATGCAAACGGATGGATGAAGATTATGGCTATGCCGGTCTGTATGACCTGAGACTTAAAATTTCACAGACCTACCCGCTTGTGCACATCCAGGAGATGCTCTATACAGAGATCGAGACCGACACCCGCAAGTCGGGCGAGAAGCAATTCGATTATGTTGACCCGCGCAACAGGGCGGTGCAGGTTGAGATGGAGAATGCCTGCACCCAACACCTGAAATGCCTCAACGCATGGCTAAAGCCTCATTTCCGCGAAATAGAATTTGACGATCAGAGTTTTGAGTTTGATGCCTCGGTGGTTATCCCGGTCAGAAACAGGGTCAGAACCATAGGTGACGCAATAGACTCTGTGCTGAGCCAGAAGACAAAGTACAAGTTCAATCTCATCATAGTTGACAATTTCTCCACTGACGGTACGACGGAGGTGATCAGATCATTTGCCGGGGACGACAGGGTGGTGCATATCATACCTGAGAGAAAGGATCTTGGTATAGGAGGATGCTGGAATGAGGCTGTCAACAGTGAGAAGTGCGGCAGGTTTGCCATCCAGCTCGACAGTGATGATCTCTATATTGATGATTCGGTGATCACCAGAATGGTAGATGCCTTCTATGCACAGCAGTGCGCCATGGTGGTGGGATCTTACAAAATGGTTAACTTTGAACTGAAGGAAATTCCACCGGGACTGATAGATCACAGGGAGTGGACCCCTGAAAACGGACGCAACAATGCGCTCAGGATAAACGGCCTGGGTGCCCCGAGGGCATTCTACACGCCAGTCCTTAGGAGCATCAGGATTCCCAATGTAAGCTACGGGGAGGATTATGCAGTTGGGCTGGCAATAAGCCGTCATTACCGGATCGGACGCATATACGAACCGTTGTATCTTTGCCGCAGGTGGGATGAGAATTCGGATGCCATACTGGATGTCGGCAAAATGAACATGCACAATCTCTACAAGGACAAGATAAGGACAATAGAGCTCATCGCCCGGAAACGGATGATGAGCAGTATCGATAATTAACCTGCTGATGAAGGACTTTTCCGGGAAAACAAGAGATCTTTTTGAAAGCCAGTTCAGGGAGTGGAGCCTGGCCCGGGATAATTACCGGCAGCTTGACGAGGTGAGGGTACGGAAGGTCTCTTTCAACGGTTTCGATATTGCCGTCCAGTACAATCCCGGAAGGATAACCTCATCTGCTGCAAAGGTTGATGCAAGGTCGATTGAGGCACGGCCCTGCTTCCTTTGTGAGAGGAACCGGCCGCCGGAACAGAGAGGTATCGGCTTCGGCGGCAGGTATATCTTACTGATAAACCCTTTCCCCATCTTCCGGAGACACCTGACTATCGTGTCTGTATCTCACACCCCCCAGCGCATTTCGGGAAACTTCCCTGACATGCTGGACATGGCGGAGGCATTGCCCGGGTATGTCATTTTTTATAACGGACCCCAGTGCGGGGCCTCAGCTCCCGATCACCTGCACTTTCAGGCCGGCAACAGGGGGTTTCTCCCGGTGGAGCAGGATTTCAGCAATCCTCAGCTGTGCACAAAAGAGGCAGCTTCCGGTGGTACGGAGCTATGGCTGTGGCACAATTATGGACGTGGCATGATGACGCTTGCCGGATATGACAAAGAGGTTATTGCTGACATATTCAATCAATTCTATGAGAGGTTCGCCCCCAGTCAGCCCGAAAGGCCGGAACCCATGCTCAATATTCTTGCATACCATACCGGTGATAAATGGATTATTCATATCATACCCCGTAAGGTCCACCGGCCGGCATGCTATTTTGCCGGGGGAGATGAACAAATACTTCTCAGTCCTGCTTCAGTTGACCTGGGCGGCGTGTTCATCACACCGCGCGAAGTGGATTTTCAAAAGATTACCGCCGCTGACATTGCAGGAATATTAGAAGAGGTGTGCCTTGATGAGGCAGAGCTTAAAACATTAACTGAAAACCTGATATGACAGAGAAACAAACACCCGAGATCAGCGTCGGGATTGTGTCCGGGAGCGGACTGACATTCACTCTGAACGGAGAGTATACTGCCGGAGAGGCAGGTAGAATGCTGTCAGGCAGGTTTACAGCCCTGGCCCGGGAGGGGACTCTTGTACTGAAAAGTGAAAATGAAACGGTGGAGGCAGGTACTGAAGTCAATCTCACACCAGAGGATTTTGGCAATTGCAGTTTTACCCTCCATGCCGTTACCATAGGCGTCGACTTCCACTGGCAGAGAAACGAGGATCAGACCTTCAGGGGCACCCTCAGGTTCATTATCAGGGGAGGGCAGGTGACAGCAGTGAATCTCCTTCCTGTTGAGGATTATCTTATCAGCGTCATTTCATCAGAGATGAGCGCCACGTCATCAGGAGAGCTTCTCAGGGCACATGCGGTCATATCGAGGAGCTGGCTGCTGGCGCAGATAGACAAGACCCTTCATCTCAGTACCTCGGCTGAGAAATACCGCACCAGCTTCGTTACCGGCACTGAGATCACCAGGTGGTATGACCGTGAGGATCACAAAGATTTCGACGTTTGTGCCGATGATCACTGCCAGCGTTACCAGGGCATAACCAGGGCCTCCACCAGGGAGGTCCAACAGGCGGTCAGGGATACATGCGGAGAGGTGCTGATGTCCGGAGATGTCATTTGTGACGCCCGGTATTCAAAGTGCTGCGGAGGCATTACCGAGCTGTTTGAGAATGTTTGGGAGCCTGTCAGCCACCCCTACCTCCGGAAGCTCACTGACAGCCGCCGTCCGCCGGAGGGTTTTAACGCTGACCTGACCGTCGAGGAGAATGCGGTCCGCTGGATCATGGGGAACCCGGATGCCTTCTGCAATACTGACGACGGAAATATACTTTCCCAGGTGCTCAACAACTATGACCAGGAAACCAATGACTTCTTCCGCTGGAAGGTTGCATATTCCCAGGGCGAGATGAGCACCCTGGTAAGAGAGAGGACTGGCATTGACTTCGGGCTCATCACAGCCCTGGAGCCGTTGTCAAGAGGCACATCCGGGAGGATTGTAAGGCTTAAAATAACCGGTGAGAACAAGACGATGATCATCGGCAAGGAGCTCGAGATCAGGAAAGCGCTTTCGAAGTCACACCTGTACAGTTCTGCCTTCGTTGTGGAGACTGCGGCAGGTGAAGGTGAGATGACCTTTATCCTTCGCGGTGCAGGCTGGGGTCACGGTGTGGGGCTGTGCCAGATAGGAGCTGCGGTGATGGGTGCATCCGGATTTGGCTACAGGGAAATACTCAGCCACTATTTTGTGAACGCGGCTATAAAAAAAATGTACTGAAATGAAAAAACCGGCTCTCTCATTTTTACTTCTCTTCCTTACGGTGATTTGCGCCCGGGCCGATTCATGGGTCAGAATCAACCAGCTCGGATACCTGCCGGGGTCGGTCAAGGTTGCGGTCTACATCTCACAGGAGGCCGGAACGCCTTCTTCATTCACTGTATGCGACGCTGTGACGGGCACGCAGGTCTTCAGTGGCAGCGCGTCGGCATATGACGGTGCCGTATGGGGGATGGCTGCTGCAGCAAGGCTCGATTTCTCAGGCCTGACTGAACCGGGGGGATACTATATCCGATATGGCAGCACACGGTCAGAGACATTCCGCATCGGTGCAGGGGTCTATGACGGCACCGCTGATTTCATCCTGAACTATATCAGGCAGCAACGCTGCGGTTACAATCCCTTCCTTGCCGACTCATGCCACACGCATGACGGGATGATAGTCGATCACCCGACCCTCACGGGGACTGTCATCGACGTACGGGGTGGTTACCACGATGCCAGTGATCACCTGAGATATACTGCAACCACTGCCACTTCGGTCTACCAGATGATGTTTGCCTGGCAGAGGGCTCCGGAGATCTATGGCGACAGCCATGATGCGGCAGGATTGCCCGGCAGCAACGGCATACCGGACATCCTCGATGAGGTCAGGTGGGGACTGGAGTGGCTCCTGAAGATGAATCCCGACAGCGGTGCGATGTACAATCAGGTAGCTGACGACCGTGACCACAAGGGCTTCCGCCTGCCTAACCTTGACAGGGCCGAATACGGCTTGGGACCATACAGGCCTGTCTATTTCGTGACAGGTAAGCCCCAGGGGCTGGCAAGGTTTAAAAACCGCACTGAAGGTGTAGCCTCCACAGCAGGCAAGTTTGCTTCGGTATTTGCCATGGGGGCAAAGATATTTGCCGGGAAAGACACGGTGTTCGCAGAGACGATGGCTGCGAAGGCCGTGGATGCCTTTGAGTTTGCACAGACAGACCCCGGTGCCACACAGACTGCATGCAACGTGTCACCCTATTTCTATGAGGAGGACAATTATGTTGACGACATGCAGCTTGCTGCATGGGAACTTTATACCCTGACCGGCGAGAGCGGTTACCTGTCTCAGGCTGACTACTGGGGCACACTGGAGCCCTTCACACCGTGGATTGAGCAAGACACGGCACGGCATTACCAGTACTACCCCTTTGTGAACCTCGGTCACGCCAACCTTGGAGAATCGGATACTGAGCATTCACGGAAGTACCTTGACTTCATGCGCAAAGGGCTTGAACTCATCTACAGGCGTGATCAGGATGACGTATTCCAGGTAAAGATACCCTTTGTATGGTGTTCCAATAACTACGTATCTGCTGCACTTACACAGTGCAGGCTCTACCGCGAGGCCACCGGCGACACCAGGTATGATCATATGGAAGCTGCCATGAGAGACTGGCTCTTCGGGTGCAATCCATGGGGTACATCAATGATATGCGGCCTGCCTGAGGGGGGCGACTACCCTCTTTATCCCCATTCAGCCGTTACACGATATCTTGGGCAGACCACCACCGGCGGTCTTGTTGACGGTCCAATATATAAGGGTATTTATGAAAGCCGCCTGGGCCTGATGCTTCTCAAGCCTGATCCCTACGCAGCCTTTCAGGGAGGTAATGTTGTATACCATGATGACATTGGCGATTACAGCACGAATGAGCCAACGCTGGATGGAACGGCCGGTCTCAGCTATTACCTCTCCTCAATGGAGAAGGAGGGGAGACAGCAGAAAAAGCAGTCAGTGGGTGATGTTATTGATGCACACGGTGCCCTGGTCAGGAAGGGATCGGATGAGAAAGCCATCTACCTGCTCTTCTCTGCAGATGAGTTCGGTGAAGGATTTGATCATATCCTCGATGTGCTGGACGACAGGAAAATAAAAGGCTCATTTTTCCTGACCGGTAATTTTCTGAGAAACAGGAAATTCGTCCCGGTCGTTAAAAGGATAATTTCGGGAGGGCATTATACCGGGCCCCATTCAGATGCCCATCTTCTTTATATCCCGTGGGAGAACAGGGATACACTTCTTGTTACCAAGGAACAGTTCAACAACGACCTGCTGAACAATGTGATTGCTTTGAGGAAAGCTGGTCTGAAAAAGCAGAAGCCTCAGTATTTCCTGGCTCCATATGAGTGGTACAACAGGGCTATCAGCCGCTGGACGGAAGAGATGGGGATGACTCTCGTCAATCTCACACCCGGTACCGGCACCGGTGCCGACTATACGACGCCTGACATGGCAAATTACAGGAGTTCTGACTATCTGATTGAACGGCTGTCATCATTTGAAAAGAATACTGCCGGCGGGCTGAACGGTGCCATGGTGCTTATACATCCGGGAACCGATCCGGCAAGGACGGACAAACTATATCTCAGGCTCGGAGAGCTGATTGATTATTATATTGAGAAGGGATACATCTTTAAAAAGCTATAAAATGGCAGAGAAAAAAAAGGGCAGGTCTCCATGGGCATGGGTCCCTTCACTCTACTTTTACCAGGGCATCCCCTACAGCATCGTGATGACCACCTCGGGTCTTATCTACAAGACCATGGGCATCTCCGTTGCCTCATTTGCATTCTGGACGAGCATCCTCTACCTCCCGTGGGCGCTTAAGCCGCTGTGGAGCCCGTATATTGACGTTGTATCGACAAAACGCAACTGGGTGGTATGGACTCAGCTCCTGCTGGCTGTCACATTCATAGGGGCCGGTCTGGCCATGCAGCTGCCGATGTTTTATCCAATCACCATTGCAATCTTTGCCATTGTTGCCATCTCTTCAGCCAGTCACGATATTGCCGCCGACGGCTTTTACATGTATGCGCTCAACCAGCATAAACAGGCCTATTTTGTAGGCATACGAAGCACCTTTTACCGGTTTGCCATGCTCACCGCACTGGGGTTGATTCCCCTCGTGGCAGGGATAATACAAAAGAACACCGGACTGGAGCCTGTCGCTTTTGAAGCGAGGTCGGTCAGCGTTGCAGAATACACTCCCTTTGACCCGTCACTGATTGCCATAACTGAAGAGGAGGGGGAGCCTAGGATACTTGTATTCCCTGAGGATATAACAGTTCCCCTGTGGGAATCGGGTGTCTCGGACCTGGATTCAGCAGTGGTCTATATTGGCCTCTCGGCACCGCCGGAGGAGGGAGAGACAATCGTTGTCAATGTGTCACGGGAAGGTGGGAGCAAGGATATCGATATCCCCAGGAACCAGACGGGAAGGTTTGAATTTACAAGCAGCAACTGGGACGTGCCTGCTGCCGTCTCACTGAAGACGCACCATAACCTGAGGGAGTTGACCGCCACTGAGTTTGGCATCACGGCAGGCAACATTGCCTTCAGCTGGACAGTCTCGCTGGGCGTGCTCGGCATACTACTGCTGCTGCTTGCCCTGTATAACCGTTTCATCCTTCCCCGCCCGAAGGAGAACGAGATAAGGGAACGCGTCAGCGGGAAGGTCTTCGTGGAGGTCTTTGTCTCATTCTTCTCCAAACCCGGTGTGATTGCAGCCCTGGCCTTCTTCCTGCTCTACCGGCTCGGTGAGGCGCAGCTGGTGAAGATAGCGACTCCATTCCTGGTCGATTCAAGGAGCATGGGCGGCATTGGCCTCACATCTGCACAGTACGGCATCATTTACGGGACGCTGGGTATGATCTGTCTGACCATAGGAGGCATCCTGGGCGGGATACTGGCAGCGAAATTCGGATTAAAAAAGCTTATCTGGTACATGGCTGCGGCAATGAACCTGCCAAACCTGGTGTATGTATACCTGGCCTATGCGCAGCCGATGCCCGGCGACATGGGCGTGTACCTCTCGGTAGCAACTGAGCAGTTCGGCTATGGCTTCGGGTTCACGGCCTACTCTCTCTTCATGCTCTATTATGTGGGAGAGAGCAAATACAAAACTGCAGAGTTCGCCATTGGGACATCGCTGATGGCACTGGGAATGATGCTTCCGGGAATGGTATCCGGGAAAATATATGAGGTGGTCGGATATCAGCACTTTTTTATATGGGTATTGATCTGCACCATACCCGGAATGCTGTCAATACTGTTCCTGAAGATTGATCCGACCTTCGGGCTGAAGAAGAACGAATAATCTGAGTTCAGCGAGCTGAGATGAAGGAGGAGAAGAGGTTTGCACGGCTTGCAGGCGAGATAAGGGGTGATCTCTACACTGACACCACGCAGCGGATATTGTATGCGACGGACGCATCGGCATACCGTGAGATTCCGCTTGCAGTGACGAGGCCTGCCGGGAGTGACGACATAAAGAAGATCATTGCCTTCGCCCGCAGGGAGGGCACCTCCGTCATTCCCCGCGGTGCCGGCACATCACTGGCAGGCCAGGTAGTGGGCCCGGGTATCGTCATTGACATCTCTAAATACCTTAACCGCATACTGGAATTCAATGCTGCGGAGCGATGGGTGAAAGTTGAACCGGGTGTGATACTGTCGGAGCTGAATCTCTACCTCGCTCCATACGGGCTGCAGTTCGGGCCGGAGACCTCTACGGCCAACCGTTGCTGCATGGGCGGCATGCTGGGCAATAACTCGTGCGGTGCGCATTCTCTTATCCACGGCAGCGTCAGAGACCATATCCTAGAGGTTGATGCTATCCTCTCAGACGGGACGGAAGCTCACTTCGGTGCCCTGACAAAGGAAGAGTTCAGTGCAAAGTGCGACGGTGATCCTTCCCTGCTTGAGACACGGATCTACCTGAACCTCCGTGACACTCTCTCTGACAGCCGCAATGTGGAGGAGATAAGGAAGGAATTTCCCCACCCTGAGCTGCGACGCCGCAACAACGGCTATGCCCTTGACTCGCTGATGATGACAGACCCCTTCACAGGCAACGGCGAAAAGCTAAATCTGTGCAGGCTGCTGGCAGGGTCGGAGGGGACCCTGGCCTTCACCACGGCCATGAAGCTGAACCTGGTGCCGGTGACGGAACAGAAGACGGGGCTGCTGTGCGCTCACTTCAGCAGCCTCCAGGATGCCGTCAGGGCTAACATCATCGCTCTCAGACATAATCCCGCAGCCATTGAACTGATTGATGACTATATTCTTAACTGCACAAAAGACAACATAGAACAGAGCCGTAACCGTTTCTTTGTGAAGGGCGATCCGAAGATCATTCTCATAATTGAGATTACCAGGCCGGCCGTTGCGGAGATAGAGAAGACAGCCGCGGCAATGGAGGAGGATATGACCGTTGCCGGATATGGCTTTCACTTCCCTCTTGTGACTGAACCCGATGAGATGGCAAGAGTCTGGGAGCTTCGCAAGGCCGGGCTCGGCGTGTTGCTCAACATCCCGGGTTCAAAGAAGAGCGTACAGGTGATCGAGGATACTGCCGTTCTGCCGGAGCTCTTCCCCGATTATATCGCGGAGGCGGGAGAGGTGCTTGAGAAATACGGGCTGAGCTGTGCCTATTATGCCCACATAGCCACAGGAGAGCTGCACCTCAGTCCGCTGCTCGACCTCAAGGATCCGGATGACATTCGCACATTTCACGGCCTGGCGGAGGATATCGCCCGGCTCGTAAAAAAGTATCGCGGCTCCCTGAGCGGTGAACATGGCGACGGCAGGCTCAGGGGTGAATTTATACCCCTGATGCTGGGTCTGCATAACTACGGATTGCTTAAGGAGGTGAAGAGAACATGGGATCCGTACAACCTTTTTAACCCCGGCAAGATAACCGATACACCTCCCATCACTGAGAACCTGAGGTATCCCGCAGGTGTCATGACCCGTGTGCCGGGTCTGGTCTTTGAGTTCCCGGAAGAGGAGGGGCTGCTCTATGCCACCGAAAAGTGCAGCGGGTCAGCCGACTGCCGCAAGAGCGCTCTCATGGGCGGCACCATGTGCCCCACCTTCATGGCCACGGGTGATGAGGACAAGTCGACACGTGCCAGGGCCAACATCCTCCGTGAGTTTCTTACAAGGTCGGATAAGAAAAACCGCTTTGACCACGAGGAGATCTACCGGGTGATGGATCTCTGCCTCTCATGCAAAGCCTGCAAGTCGGAGTGTCCCTCCAACGTTGACGTGGCTAAGTTCAAGGCAGAGTTCATGCAGCACTATTATGACATCCACCATGTGCCCTTCCGTGCCTGGCTGATAGCATGGCTTCCAAGACTGTATGCACCGGGGATGATGGTGCGTCCGATAACCAATTTCCTGACAGGTACATCGCTCTTCAAGCGGATGATAGGATTTTCCGTCAGGCGTCCTATTCCGTCTCTCTCACCCGTCACCCTCAGGGCGTTGGAAGAGAAGGCATGAGAGGAAACCGGGTGCGGTGAACGGCAGGAAGGGCAGTGTATGCCTCTTTGCCGATGAGTTCACCAACTACAATGAAAGTGATATCGGCATCAAGGCGGTGATGCTGCTTGAGCGACTGGGCTACGATGTGGTCATCCCCCGCCACAAAGAGAGCGGCCGGACCTTCCTCTCGAAGGGTCTGCTGAGGTCAGCGCGCAGGATTGCAGTAAAGAACATCGTCATGCTCCGGGAGCTGGTCTCGGATGAGAGGCCGCTGATAGGCATCGAGCCGTCGGCGCTGCTCACCTTCCGTGATGAGTATCCGGAGATTGCCGGCAGTGCCCTTGCGGGCGATGCCAGGGCCATCGCCCGGAACGCCCTCCTCTTTGAGGAGTTCATCTGCAGGGAGATGGATAAGGGGAAGATCTCTTCAGCGCAGTTTACGGATCAGCCCCTGAGGGTCCTCCTGCACGGACACTGCCAGCAGAAGGCCATTGCCTCAACGTCGCCCACCATCAGGATGCTCTCACTGCCCGTCAACTATCAGTGTCGAGGAGATAAATGACGGCTGCTGCGGCATGGCAGGAGCTTTCGGATACGAAAAGGAACACTATGACCTGAGCATGAAGATAGGTGAGATGGTGCTCTTCCCGGCAGTGCGCAGGGCTGCCGCAGATACTGTTATAACGGCTCCAGGAACATCATGCCGGCATCACATAGCTGACGGCACCGGGAGAAAGGCCATTCACCCCGTGGAGGTGATGTACGATGCTCTTAAAAAACAAACGAAGGAGTCCAAAAAAAAGGAAATATGAATACTGCAGGATTCAGTAAAGTTGAGCAGGCATTCTTTGACCGTTCAGGACGGGACAAGACTAACGGCAAGAATGCCTTATGTGGTTGTTAAGAACTTCCCCGCTCTCGGACTGCTGACAGCACTGAGGTTCCTGGAATGGGTAGCCGGGAATCCGGACGGAGTAATAAG
Source organism: uncultured Rikenellaceae bacterium (assembly GCA_963696805.1). Taxonomy (GTDB): domain Bacteria; phylum Bacteroidota; class Bacteroidia; order Bacteroidales; family VadinHA17; genus SR-FBR-E99. Next base: position 830,897 of record CAVOLF010000006.1, on the reverse strand, counting down.
TCTCCCCACCGGAAAGACACCGGAATATTTTATCAAGTGGACACAGTACCTCCTCAATAACTGGGAAAAACCTGAGGCAAAGAAGATAAGGGAGGATAACGGTCTTTTCCTGACAGATAGACCCTCGGTCAGAGGACTGCATTTTGTACAGATCGATGAGTTTTACCCGATCAACCCCCGTCAGCACAACAGCTTCTTTGACTATGTAAACAAATACTATATCGGAGGATTCGACCTTGACCCTGCAAAAGCCCTGCTTATCAATACCGAGGAGATTGCCCTTGCCGAAGGGAAGCACTTCTCAGAGGTTTTCCCCGACAACCTCATCGACCTCTCACTCAGGAACAGGGAGGCACTCACTCCCTTCGAGAAGCTGCAGCAGGCCTCAATTTTCAAAATTGACAACTGGTGCACCAACTATGAAAAGAAGATAAGGGAGCTTGGAGGCATAGGATTCTTCCTCGGAGGCATCGGCCCAGACGGCCATATTGCTTTCAACACCAGGGGCAGTGACCATAACTCCGCCACACGACTGACCGCAACCAACTTCGAGACCCAGGCTGCATCAGCAGGTGACCTGGGTGGCATAGAGGTGTCACGGACGAGGCTGGTGATAACAATAGGCCTGGGAACGATAACCTGTAATCGAGATGCCGTATCAATAATCTTTGCCGCCGGTGATGCCAAGGCCCATGTGGTGAAGAATGCCCTCGAAAACGAACCTGACAACCTCTATCCCGGCAACGGTGCTGCAGAATCAGAAAAATGCACGGTTCTATCTCACCGAGGGAGCTTCCGTGCAGCTTCATGACACAATTGAGAGATACTACAGGGAGAGCGACTGGAATTTCGAAAAGACCGAAAGGGCAATATTCGACCTCTGTCAGAAGATTGATAAATATGCTCATAAGCTGGAGCTCGATGATCTCATAAATGATGAATACTGTTCGCTTATTCCTGACCTGAGCCTCGAGAGGGTCAATGATGTGATTGAGTCGACCAAGAGAAAGATTGAGGCCGGGCTTAAGAGGGAACATAATACCACTTTCTTTCATACAGGCCCTCACCATGATGACATCATGCTGGGTATCTTCCCGGCAATCATCCCTCAGCTGCGGGAGATCACCAATAAATTTCACTTTTCCGTTTTGACATCTGGATTTACTGCAGTAACCAACTCCATGCTCCTCAGTCTGCTTGAAGAGACGCTTCGTCTCATCTCTATAGGCAAGATACAGATGCTGGGTTATCCTGACTTTTTTAAGGCAGGATACAGGTTCAAGTGGGATAAGGATGTGAGTCATTACCTTGACAAGGTGGCTGACAAGGATACTGCCGGTAAACTCAGGGGCCTATGCCACAGGATCGTCAGGGCGATGGTAGAGATTTACAGACTGCGTTCCAGGGATGAACTGGTTGCGCAGATCCGGAAGAATATCGATCTGATAAATGCCAGTTACAGCGGTGAGAAGAACCCGCCTGACATACAGAGACTTAAAGGGATGCTAAGGGAGTTTGAGGAGGAGCTGGTCTGGGCTCACTATGGCGTGCCTGTGAGGAACATTGAGCATCTGAGGCTGGGTTTCTACACGGGTGACATTTTTACCCAGCAGCCTGACCGCAACAGGGATGTGGAACCGATACTTCAGTGCCTGAGGCGTATACAGCCGACAGTGATCAGTCTTGCATTCGACCCTGAAGGATCGGGGCCCGACACTCATTACAAGGTACTGCAGGCGATAGCCGAGGCGCTCAGGCAGTGGAGCCTGGAGAAGGATCTGTCAGAACTGAGGATAATTGGCTACCGTAATGTATGGTTCAGGTTCCTGCCCTACGAGGCCAACGTCTTTGTGCCGGTGTCACTCAACTCCATGGCCGTTTTAAACCAGTCGTTCCGCGACTGCTACGTCAGCCAGGTGAATGCCTCATTCCCAAGTCCTGCCTATGACGGTCCGTTCAGCGATCTGTCACAGCAGGTATGGGTTGAGCAGTTCAAATGGGTTCAGTTGATCCTTGGAAAGGATTTCTTCTATGAGAATGAAAGCCCGAAGATAAGGGGGACGCACGGGATGGTATACTACAGGGAGATGCATATTGACGAGTTCCTGCAGCATGCCCGTGAGCTCGAAAGGAGCGTCGAGGGTGAGATACTGCACTGAGACACACAGTTAGTCGTACAGGAAATATTTTGATGCAGTCTTCCTGAATGCGGGGATATCATCTTTCCACATCGCTTCGATATCACTCACCATGAATGATTTTGTGAATGCCTTTCTCACTTCATCGGTTCCGCACACCTTGTCGAACATCGAATGCCGTACCGGGTCGCAGATCTCAAACAGGTTTTTATCGGGCCACAGGGCGTGTGCCTCCTGCATTATGTAGAATTGCAGCAGTGAAAGAGGGGCTGCGGAAGGTTCAGTGAGATGTATCTGCACGCCATGGACCATCTTGCCCTGAAGCGTGCTGTAGTAGGGCTTATAATGGGTCGGTCTGAAGATCACTCCCGGAAGATTCAGCCCGTTAAGGCTGTTGGCCAGGGAGTCAGCGTTGATCCACTCTGCGGCTAAGGTCTGAAACGGAATCGTATAACCTACGCCAATGCTCACGGCATAGAGCTCACCGGCTATCCCCGTGGCAGGGTAGAACAATGGTGAGTCTTTATGGGGTACATGGGGTGACGAAGGTACCCAGGGAAGTCCTGTCTCCTCAAAATACATCTTCCTTGACCAGCCTGTCATCTTTACCACCTGCAGGTCGCACCTGACACCTCCTGCAAGCATTCCCTCTCCGTTGAGGAACATGGCCAGCTCACCTACTGTCAGGCCATGTAAATAGGGTATGGCAAACTGGCTCACGAAAGAGAAGAAGCCGGGCCGGGTGACTACGCCCTCCATGCGGACCCCTCCGAGAGGGTTAGGCCTGTCAAGCACCACGACGGGAATGCTGTTCTCCGCGGCAGCCTCCATCAGCAGGCCGAGGGTGCTTATATAGGTATATGATCTGGATCCGATGTCCTGGATGTCATATACCAGTATATCTATATCCTGCAGCATCTCTTTCGTTGGTTTACGGGTCTTTCCGTAGAGACTGTACACGGGAAGGCCGGTTGACGGGTCTGTCTCCGAACTGACGTGTTCACCGGCGGTGAACTCGCCTCTCACGCCGTGCTCAGGGCCGTACAGCGCAACAAGTTTTACATCTGGCGCATTAAAGAGAATGTCTACAGTTGATCTGAGCCGGCTGTCAACACCGGTCGGATTAGTTACCAGGCCAACTTTCCTGCCCTTCAGAATCTCAAAGTTGCTTTGCATCAGCGACTCCAGTCCCGTCTCTACGGCCTGCCCGTTCATTACTCCGGCAACTGCAACCGTCAGGATAAATACCATCCCGATCCTTGCAATACATTTGCTTAATGTCTTCATATCTTATTAGTTAGTATAATTCTAATTCACTTTTGTCACCCTGGAGCATCCGGGGGACTCTGGTTCACTGCAACTCACTTCAATCACCCCGGAGCAATCTGGTTCATTTCAATTTATTTAATCAACCCGGAGCCCCCTGCTCCATTCCGGATCAATCTGGTTCACTTCAACTTACTTCTATCCAACCTGATCACTCTGATTGATTTCAATTCACTTAAATAATCCAGGATCATTCCGGGTCACTTCAATTCGCTCCGAACATAAAAAAATTGCATTACAAATTAAATTAATTCAATTAACTATTGACTTGAATGTTATTAATATTTATTTTTGGATTTGTAAGATGTAATACAACTTTCATGAAACACTTTAACTACCTTATCCTCTTATTATGTGTGATTCAGCTTGCCGGATGTCAGAAAAAAGAGGTTCCTGCCGATCTGCAGGAACAGCTTGATTCGATCGCAGCTGTCATGGTACCCCAGCACGCAGAAGCCCTTTGTGACGTAAACCTTGTCATGGGAGAGGGCGGAAGCATCATCGTCAAAGGTGAGACCAACCTGCCGCAGGCGAAGGAACAGATCCTTGCAATGCTCGGCAAATCGGGTTACACTTTCACTGACAGCATAACCGTCCTGCCTGACCCTGCGGTTGTGGAAAAACCCTGGGGGCTGATGTCGGTCAGCGTCTGTAACATACGAACCCGGCCTTCTCACACTGGCGAGATGGCCACCCAGGCTCTTATGGGCACTCCTGTGAAAATTCTTAACAAGCGTGGGGGATGGCTGATGGTGCAGACGCCTGACTCCTATATCGGATGGACCGATGACCCGGTGGCTGAGTTGAGTGACAGCGCGCTGGTTGCCTGGAAAAACAGCGGTAGACTTATATATATGAAGAATACTGGCGTGATCACTGACGCTGATGAGATGGTCGTTTCAGACATAGTCTTCGGGGTCGTTCTCGAGAAGACCGGTGAACAGAGAGATCACTTCAGGGTCAGACTTCCTGACGGAAGGGAGGGCTTCGTTAAAAAAAGTGAAGTGACGGATTTCAGGGTATGGGCTGAGAAAACTGAACCTGATCCTGACACTATGATAAAATTTGCCCGCACATTTCTTGGCACTCCTTATCTCTGGGGTGGCACATCTACCAAGGGTGTGGATTGCAGCGGATTTACAAAAACAATTTATTACTCTGCAGGACTGATACTTACGCGTGATGCTTCTGGACAATTCAGGTACGGGATAGAGAGGAGCATTGAGAATGGCTGGGATTCGCTTGCCCCAGGTGATCTGCTCTTTTTCGGAAGAGTCAGGGACGGCAGGCAAAAAATCACCCATACAGGGATGTATATAGGTGACAGTGAGTTCATACACTCATCACGGATGGTAAAGATCAACAGCTTTGATTCAACCAGGGTAAACTACAGCGAATATCTGCTGGAGATACTTCAGGGCGCAAGAAGGATCGTGGGTATTCCTCCCGGGGAAGGATTTGTCCGTGTTTCACAGCATAGCTGGTACTTTTAAAATGAAAAAAAGAGATTTCATCAAGATCGGAGGCCTCGCGGCAGGCGGCTACGATGGTTGCGCTGTGCCTCACCGGCAGCTGACGGCAAAGGGAGCAGCAGAGGTTCACTGAAAAGCGGCAGCGGGGCTTCTGAAACTCAGCTACAGGCCTTATGAGCTTCAGCTCAGACATGTCTTCACGGTGGCAACGAGCTCCAGAACGACCACTCCCGTGGTCCTTACCTCGCTTGAGTATGACGGCGTCACCGGTTTCGGAGAGGCCTCAATGCCTCCTTACCTGGGAGAGAGTCATGAATCGGTTTTGAATTTCCTCTCAAAGGTGAACCTGGAACAGTTCAGCGACCCGTTCCTCATGGAGGATATTCTTGCTTATATAGAAGGTGTGATGCCGGGCAACTATGCTGCTAAGGCATCGCTTGACATCGCCCTGCATGATCTGACGGGCAAGCTTCTGGGACAGCCCTGGTTCAGGCTCTGGGGACTGAATCCGGCAAAGACACCGATGACAAGCTTTACCATAGGTATCGACACACCTGACGTAGTGCGCGAAAAGACCCTTGAAGCCAGCGCCTTCAAAATGCTGAAGATCAAGCTGGGGCGTGACAATGACAGGGAGATGATAGAGACGGTGAGATCAGTGACCGATGTTCCGATATTCGTCGACGTGAATCAGGGATGGAAAGACAGGGTCTATGCCATGGAGATGGCTCATTATCTGAATGAGAAGAATGTGCTGTTCATTGAGCAGCCCATGCCAAAGGAGCAGGTTGATGACATCGCCTGGCTCACTGCGGGCAGTCCGCTGCCTATCGTTGCCGATGAGGCACTTCAGACTGTCAGCCAGATGCTGTCAATGAAAGGGGTCTATTCCGGCATTAACATCAAGCTCATGAAGTGCGGCGGTATGCATGCCGCATACAAGATGATAACCATGGCCCGGCAGATGGAGATGAAGGTTTTGATAGGATGTATGACTGAAACTTCATGCGCGGTCTCGGCCGCCGCACAGCTCTCTCCACTGGTCGACTGGGCTGATCTTGACGGCAATCTGCTGATAAGCAACGATGTATACGAAGGCATGACAGTCGTCGAAGGCAAAATAAACATCCCCGACCGGCCCGGCATCGGAATTATTGAGAAGAAAAGCGAGAACTTGTAATACAACTTTTAAAATATATTGATATCTTGCTTTGCGGAAGGAGATCAATAAACATCAAATATGACATCCTGATAAGTTCTATGTTAACATCAATCCCAATACTATTTCAATTTTCACATTAAGAGAATAATTGATGCATAATAAAGCACATCTGGAAGCTGAACACTTCCTGAATAATGAGACGCAGTTTCATCTTGGTATGTTGCCTACAGAGCAGGCAAATCCCAGGACCCGCAACCTTGACCGGGTTTTTGCTGAAAGTACCCGGGAGGGAGTGAAAACCCTGATGTCAGTAGACATGGATATCTATCCCATGGCTCAAAGGATTTTCAGGGGGAAGGAGTACGACAAACTCGTAAAGGCCGGAGTGAAAGCAATCTCTGATGGCAAGAAGATAATATTTTCGGGATGCGGCGCCACAGGCCGGTTAAGTATCCTGCTGGAATCTTTCTGGAGATGCTTCTTCAGAGATTTGCATCAAGAATATCCGGATATCTATGAGAAGGTAAAACATGTGGAGAACTCCGTATTCAGCATAATGACCGGAGGCGATTATGCTCTCATCAGGGCTGTGGAGTATTTTGAGGACTACCAGGAATTTGGCAGGCAACAGGCCAGGGAACTAAACGTTATTGAAGGAGACATTCTGGTGGCTATTACCGAAGGAGGAGAGACCTCGTCGGTTCTTGGTACTCTGGCTGAAGCTGCTGACCGTGGTGCTGAAGTGTTTCTTATGTTCAATAACCCGGCCGACATTCTATGCAAACATATTGAGCGCTCCAGAAAGGCTATCGAAGATCCGAGGGTTACTGTCCTTGACCTCTTCTGTGGACCAATGGCGATTGCAGGTTCCACAAGAATGCAGGCAACAACTTCAGAACAGCTTATTGCCGGTGCTGCCCTGGAATCAATTCTGGGAGGGTATTTCAGAGAGTTACTTTCCGCGGAGGAGCTGGAATTGCTGAATATCCGGGAGACAGACTATGCTGAGGCTTATAATGAAATGCTCAGTGAGCTGCTTTCCGGGCAAAATCCTGAGATCGTCGGAGAATATATCCAGATGGAGAAAAACACATATCAGGAAAACGGGCTTGTCACATATTATGGCAATACTTTAATGCTCGACATTTTTACTGACACTACCGAACGTTCTCCCACATTCATGCTGCCGCCTTTCAGGAAATATGACGACACTGTATCTCCGCCGTCATGGGCTTTTGTTAAGAATCCTCTCTTGCCAACACCTGAAGCCTGGGTAAACGTTTTGGGGCGTGCTCCGAGATGCCTTGAGTGGGATGCAAAACTTTACAGGAAAATGAATGCTCCGCAGGCTCTCATTTCAGACCCGCCTCTTCTTGATATATCACAAATCCTTAAATTTCAAATTGGCAACGAAGAGGACAATTCCCGGGTCTCAAAGAAACCTAATGTTGCTGTTAATGTTATCAGTCGCGTAGAAATTTCAAGACCCGAATTTGAAAATTATCAGGCTGCATTCAGCGATGCTGCAAAGAAGTATCAGGGCAAGTCTGCAATGATAGTAGGAACATGCGATGAGGTTGCCAATTACAAGATCTCCTGTTCCCCACAAAATTCGGTGTTCAATCTTATGGATCGACTGGCAGTTAAGATTGTCCTGAATACGGTTTCGACCGGAACAATGGTTGTAATGGGCAGAGTTATGGGCAACTGGATGAGCTGGGTTGATGTTACTAACAAGAAGCTGAAAGACAGGGGAATAAGGCTTATTTCTGACATATGCGGAATAAGCTACAAGGAGGCCTGCTATGCACTTCATGAAACATTGGAGGAACTGAAATCATTTAGTGTTTCTACCGGTGAAAAGCCTTCTCCTGTTCAGTATACTATCAGGAGGATCGGCCTTCTCGAGAAGTCTGAAGACAAAATCGAGCAGAAAAATTTGTAACTTGTAATACAACTTTCATGAAAATTTGTATCTTGCCTGAGGGATAGGAACCAGTTTTCAAACAATTATATATAACCTAATCAATACTATTTAACCCTAAATCCAATCACATGAGAACAAAACTATTAATGTTGTTTGCGGTTTTGGGACTGATGCTTTCACAAAGCATTTATGCTCAGCCTAAGACCGTGACAGGGACTGTCACAGACGCCGCGACGGGAGAAACGTTGCCAGGCGTCAACGTGATAATCAAGAACACCACAACAGGTACAAGTACCAACCCGTTCGGAGACTACTCGATCAATGTTGCTCCGGGGCAGGTGTTGGTATTCAGCTCTCTGGGATACGCCAACTACGAGGTAACCGTAGGGGCGGGTAACAGGATAAGCGTCGGCCTCACCGCGGATGTCCAGATGATAGAGGATGTGGTTATCACATCCGAGTTCGGGATGAAGCGTATATCGCGAGCAGTCGGTTCATCAGTTCAGAACATCAAAGCCTCTGACATTGTGGAATCGGGACGTGATAACTTCATCACAGCACTGCAGGGACGTGTTGCAGGTATGACCGTCGGGTCAACCAGCGGCGCCCCCGGGGCTTCAACAAAGGTTGTACTGAGGGCTATTACCTCTATCTCGGGAAATAACCAGCCGCTCTATGTCATTGACGGTATCCCGATGAACAACTCGACATTTGACCCTCTCGGCATGGCTGACAACGGAACAAACTTCTCTGTCCGTGATCTCGACTTCTCGTCTAGAGGCAACGACTTCAACCCACAGGACATTGAATCGATGACGGTGCTCAAGGGCGCTGCCGCTGCCGCTCTGTACGGCTCGGATGCATCCAACGGAGCCATCATCATTACAACCAAAAAGGGCCAGGCAGGCAGGGGCAAGGTCTCCTACAGCAACACCTTCCGCTGGGACCAGGCCTATGGTTATCCTGAACTGCAGGACAAATACACCCACGGTTATTACGGATCGAACAATTATTATTATACATACCGGTTCGGAGGCGAATATGTTCCAGGCATGACATTGTATGACAACATCTCAGCCATAGTGCAGCCAGGTTTTACACAGCGTCACAATATTTCAGTTGAAGGAGGTTCTGACAGGGTGACCCTGCGTGCATCTGCATCAACCCTTGATCAGCAAGGTGTTATCAAGACCTCAGATTACTCCAGGTTTAACCTCTCACTCTCCGGGAGAGCAGAGGTTACCAAATGGCTGACGGTTGAGTCTTCGATGCAGTATGCTGCCACTGAGAATAACAAGGTCCCTATCGGGCTGAGTTCACCTCTGAGGTATGCCATGTTCTGGCCGATGGTTTCCGACATATCGGAGTGGCTGGATGCTGACGGGTCACACATGTCCGCACCCGAATATTACCTTGATGCCGACATGCTGAATCCGCTTTTCGGACTCTACAGGAACAAGCTTTATGATGACTCTGACCGTTTCATATCCAACGTATCAGCAACCCTTGTCCCGGTTGAGAATACTTTCATACGGGCACAGGTCGGCTGGGACGTGGGTATGCAGACATACATTGCCACCAGGCATCCCTATTATGATACATACCAGGATGGAACGGGGATCTACAATATTTCAAAGTCGAACTTCTCCGACCCGACTCTCAACGTTCTTGCAGGATACACAAACGAATTCCTCAATGACAAACTGTCGGTATCTGCCCAGGTTGGTTATCACCAGCTGGAAAACGGTGTTACCCGCCTTGGTACCTACGGAACGAAATTTGCCGTTGTCGACTTCCAGTCGATCAACAACTGCGACCCGTTGTCAATCAGCTCGTCACAGCGTCACACGAAAAGAAGGATACAGGCTATTTCCGGACAGCTTGAGCTGGGTTACAACCAGATGGCTTACCTGACCTTCCGTGCAAGAAATGACTGGTCTTCAACGCTTCCCGCGGAGAACAACCGTTATTTTTATCCGGCAGTTGAAGCATCATTCATTGCCACGGAGCTGCCTTTCCTTTCTGACAACAATATTCTAAACTATCTGAAGCTGCGCGGTTCAATTGCCCAGGTTGGCAAGGATGCCGGTCCTCTCGAGATCGATCCCCAGCTTGAAGCTACCGGACTTACTGGCGGCGGATACAAGTACGGTTTCACCGGTCCAAACAGGAATCTGAGGCCTGAGATCACGACTTCAAAGGAGATAGGTTTTGAAGCCCGTTTTGTTGATGACAGGATCAATGCCGACTTTACCTATTTCTGGACACACTGCGATGACCAGATAGTAAAGAGCTTCCGTCTGAGTTACGGAACGGGATTTGTGCTTAACAACATGAACGTAGGTACATTTGAAACATGGGGATGGGAAGCACTTCTTGGTGCTGATGTCATCAAAATGGGTAACGGACTGCGATGGAATGTGGGCGTCACAGCCTCTCATACCGATTCGGAAGTTGTGTACCTGCCGGCAAACGTAACAGAGTATTATAACGCCTATACATGGAACACCGGTAACATACGTAACGGTGTAATGGTAGGCTACCCTGTAACCACCATTACGGGCAGGGCGTTCCTCCGCAATGATGCCGGCGATGTGCTTATCAGCCCTACCTCCGGCCTTCCGGTTGTCAGCAGTGTCTGGAGCGTTCTCGGTGACCGCGAACCCAAGCTGCGCTTCGGCATGACTTCCAGCCTCTACTACAAGGGACTGAGTTTCTCAGCAATGTTTGCCGGCCGCTATAAGGCTACCGTGGTCAACGGTACAAAGCGCGACATGATGCTCAGAGGCTACAGTATAGAATCCGTAGAACTGAGAGAGAGTCCTCCGGTTGTGTTTCAGGGTGTCCTGCAGGACGGCAATGAGAACACCGCAAATCCTACACCAAACAACATTGCCGTTGATTACAATCTCACCTCTGCAGGTTACAGTGGCAATGATGAGGACTGGATCCAGGAAAACGTTCACTACCTGAGACTCCAGGAGCTTCGGCTTGGCTATAACCTGCCGGCAAAATGGCTGGAAAAAACAGTCATCTTATCCCAGGCAAGCCTGTTTGTAACCGGTAATGACCTGTTTGTTGCAACCAACTACTCAGGGATTGATGCAGTAGGTAACACGATGTCTGCAGCCGGCGGCGGAACCGGCGGCGAAGGTATCGACGTATGGGCTCTGCCCAGCCCGAGAGGCTACTCGATCGGATTAAGTTTGACTTTCAAATAATTGACAACCAGAAAACACTGAAACAATGATAAAAAAGACATCAATTTCCGTTCTTTTGCTGGCGTCGTTCATGTTCATGACCACAAGTTGTGAAGATTACCTCGATGTCAACAAAAACGTGGATGCTCCCGATTATGTTGAAGGCTATCTGTACCTTGCAGGGATCATCCAGCAATACCAGGGAATGTACTGGGATATACGGGCGACAGGTTCGCTGGCACAGATGATGGGTAGTTCAGGTTATCCCAATTTTGCCAACCATTATTACTATACCGGGAGTGATGCAGGTGGTGAGCAGTGGCGCGTGGCCTACTGGCTCCAGGGCATGAACCTCGAGAATATGATCAACCAGTCGGTTGAGCAAGAGCAGTGGACTCTTGCAGGTATCGGTTATGCCATCAAAGCCTATACATGGGATCAGCTGACCAAGTATCACGGTGAGCTTATCCTGAAGGATGCCTTTGTCCCCGGTCTTCTCTCACACAGGTATGACTACCAGGATACGATCTACTCTGCAGTAAGAGATTGGGCCTACAAAGCCGTTGAGTATCTTGAGATGCCGGATGCAACCGGTTATGGCACAAAGATCAGCTCCAATGATTATCTCTATGGCGGTGACAAGTCAAAGTGGGTCAAGTTTGCATACGGTGTCATCGTACGCAACCTGTCATCCCTCTCCAACAAGTCTGATTTCACCACTGAATATGCTCAGGAGCTTATCTCGGCAGCAGGTAAATCATTTGCATCGTCCGCTGATGATGCAACGGTTAGTGTCTCCGGCGGTGGGGCTGCAGCAGCCCAGTCATCGTACAACAACTTCTGGGGTACAGTAAGGGTTAACCTGTCACGCTCATACTTCCAGCATGAGTATGCAGTGCAGGTTTTCACCGGCACGGTACCTGTATATGATGAAGCCACTGGTAATAAGGTTTTGGCTCCGGCAGGCAGCGCAACACCTTATGCGCTTGCTGCAAATCAGATTATATGCGATACCAACGTGATGCAGACTGGTCATTTTGACCCGCGTGTGACAGTTAAACTCGCAACCATAGATGATCCTAATTATGATCAGATTGATGTAATAAACAGCATCAAGAGACGTAAGTACTACGGCGGAAGCTTTACCAGCACCTCCGGTCCGATTGGTTCAGCACCCTCATTCTACGGAAGGAATGCTGTTTCATCAACCACACTCGACGGTAAAGGCCGCTGGCTCTACAGAGATGACGCACCATATATCCTGATGACCTGTGCAGAAATTAAATTCTGTCTCGCAGAGGCATACTGGAAAATGGGAATGAAGGCAGAGGCACTCCAGGCGTTCAAGGATGGTGTGGCGGCTGACATGGATTTCACCGGCAAATACATCTTCCCTGGAACCAAGGGACAGGCAGTTGGAGGTGACAAGATAACCACGGCAGTATTCAACTCTGCAGCTGGCGATTATCTCGCAGGCCCTTATGTTAACGCGCTCGACATTGCCGACTTCACCCTGTCACATATCATGATGCAGAAGTGGGTTGCTCTCTATCCCTGGGGTGCAGGTGAAGCATGGGTTGATTTGAGAAAGTATCACTATGACATTGCCTATACCGGTGATTATCCGGCAAACGGCAATGGCTGGGACCTGTCTACCCTTAACCAGAAATGGGATACCGACCCCAACAAGGTCTATAAGGGACTCTATCTGTTGCCTGCTCAGGTAACAAGCCGCAGGGGTACTTACAGTACTTTCAATGAAGGATCTCCCTGTTACAGGATCCGTCCGCGCTACAATTCGGAATACATGTGGAACAAGCCATCCCTTGAAGGCCTGAAGCCCGTATCAGGATTGGCCGATGACTACCAGTGCTCCATCCCGTGGTTTGCCTATCCGGGTGATATGCCAACTAACTAACTGACCATCTAAAAAATCAACAATTATGAAAATAATAAAATATTTAAGTCTGATCCTGGCAGTGACTCTGATGGTATCATGCGAGAAAGACCCCATTGAATACGATGCTGATCCCATTGGAAACAAGGCGGAGTTCCAGCTGCACTATGTCGTGCCTGTTACTGCCGTAGCTGCCAACAACATTACCAAGGTTGAGATCAACAGCCAGCTGTACGCAAATAACAAGGCTCCTCTCAATACATACAATGCTATACCCAGCGGTGCAGCCGGACGGTTCTATCTTGCCAACCCGGGAACAGTGAACATCAAGATGTACCAGGGAGCTGACATGGATGTTCTCGTCTATGACCAGAGTACCACACTGACGGTAGGAAAGCAGAATGTGTTTGTGCACGATTTCAACCAGCCGCCTGTTGTTCTGGATAATGGTTATCCATACATACGCAGGGAGACGGTGGAGACAGACTCCACAACATGGGTGAAGTTTTACAACTTCCTGTATGAGTCAGCCGGTGTACCCACTGACCTGAGATTGCAATATCAGTATGTCAGTCACCGTACCGGGGCGCTGGTTAATATAGGTGAACCGGTGTCCTTTGGCGAATCGACGGGATGGGAGCAGGTTTTACTCATTAAGACTGACCTCGTATCTTCTGGGTCACGCCGTATCGATTACCGTATCAAGGTCATTGATGACAGCGGAAACGTCGTGGGTGACCTGCAGGTGATGAATGCAAGTGGCGCTTTTGTAAGCTATGCCGACTACTGGACAGGCTACCTGGGCAGATGGGTTCACCATATCTATTGCGGTATGAGGGCAGCGAACCCAAGAGCTGCAGTCAGGCTGTTCTATGCAATGTAATAATTACAGTTAAAGGTTTTACCCTCAGCGGGTAGAATTGGGTTGGTTATCGCAGAGACGCTGAATTCCAGCGTCTCTGCCTTTTAGATAACAAGGTGAATCCGCTTCGCGCGGTGATTGAATCAATCGTCTGCCTGCTGCTGCTGATGGATGGTCGTACATACTGGTTGTAAAAAAGTATGATAAAAAGCACGCCTTAACCCGGCAATTGCTATTATGAATTATGTAAATTGTGAAGTTGAAATTGGAAGTTGACTTTCGATCAAAATTATCAACCAATAAATTTAAATTAACCCAAAAACCAATCGAATGAAAACTAGTCTTTTAATGTTGGTTTCGCACAAACTGACCGGAATGCAGAAACGATTCATGCTTTCGGTAATGGCCTTGGTTCTTGTTTCGGGAACCCTGGTCGCACAGAACATACGAGTTACCGGCAGGGTGGTTGACAATACAGGCCTTCCTGCAATAGGTGTAACAGTCATTATTGAGGGTACCACCACCGGTGTGGCAACACTGAATGACGGTACCTATGCCATTGATGCCCCGGCTAACGCAGTTCTTCTCTTTTCTGCCATAGGGCTTGAAAACCAGAGAATCCCGATCAACAACAGGACAGTCATCAATGTTACGATGGCAGAATCGGCAATCGCTGTTGAGGAGGTGGTGGTTACTGCCCTGGGTATCGAAAAGGAGAAGAAGGCCCTTGGTTACTCTGTTCAGGATCTGAAAAGCGATGAGATCATGAGAAACAAGCAGACAAACGTGATCAACTCACTGGCGGGCAAAGTAGCAGGAGTAAATGTCACCCAGTCAAGTGGTTCGGCCGGTTCCGGTTCTACAATTATCATAAGGGGAGGGAACTCAGCCAGTGAATCGCGTGACAACCAGCCGTTGTTCGTGGTTGACGGCATTATTTATGACAACTCCACAGTGAACAGCGGAAACTCGGGAACCGATGGTGTGACAAAAGTAAATACATCATTTGGTAACCGTGTCATGGATATAAACCCCGATGATATTGAAAGCATGTCGATCCTTAAGGGTGCTGCAGCTTCTGCCCTTTATGGCTCACGTGCGGCAGACGGGGTGGTTATCATTACCACAAAGAGAGGCAGCGAAGGTCCTGTAAAAATAGACTTCAACTCCAAATACTCCTATTCATGGACAGGCATCCTGCCTGAGTTACAGGGAGTCTACGGAAGAGGGTTCTATAACCAGACAGGCGTCTTCAGTGATTACACCACTTCATCATGGGGCAATCCGATCACCGGGACTGTTTACGACAATGTCGGCAACTTCTTCCAGGGTGGGAATGTATTTGACAACAGCCTGGGCATTTCCGGGGGTAGTAAGAACAACAGCTTCTATCTGTCTGTTTCCAATTTTAACCAGACCGGCGTTGTTCCTTCGACCGGATATGACAAGACTACATTCCGTTTTAACGGTGATCAGAAATATGGCAAACTGACTATTGGAGCAAATGCTGCCTACTCAATTTCCAATACTGTTAAAACCCTGACATCGGCCGGTCTGTACAACGGAGGCGGTAACGGAACCATGACAGCACTCTACGGATGGGCACGGAGTGATGATATGTCTAGGTATCTGAATGATGACGGAACAAAATACAGGATGTTCGAAGGTCTTCAGGAACTCGCCAACGATGTTGAAAATCCTTACTGGATTATCAACAAGAACGAACTGACTGACAATGTTAACCGCTTCACCGGGGGTATAAATGCCAAACTTGACGTTACTGAATGGTTTAACGTTCTGTACCGCGTGGGTTATGACACCTATAACAGCGGAGCTTACACCTATATCGCTCCGGGCGGAGCTGTGCTGGAGAAATACCAGGAAGGCCGTCTCAGCAAGAGTGGTGTGGATTATCAATTTATCACCTCAAACCTGATGCTGAACTTCAATAAGAAATTCGGAGATATTGATTTAAACCTGTTATTGGGGCATACTGCCGAAAGCACATCCAGAGTCCTCCAAACACAGTGGGGATATGGTTTTTCCACAGCGGGTACGATAAGTTTTGCAAATATTGTTGACGACACCAAGTTTTTTACTGAAAGAAATTTCGAAAAACGGCTGGTTGGTGCGTTTGGTGAATTCCGAGCCTCATATAAAAGTATTGCATATCTGACTGTGACAGGACGTAATGACTGGTCGTCAACTCTTCCAATAGAGAACAGGTCTTATTTCTATCCCTCAGTTTCAGGAAGCTTTGTATTCACGGAGCTTCTTCCCAAGAATGACATTCTTTCATTCGGAAAGATCCGTGCATCCTGGGCACAGGTCGGTAAGGATGCTGATGCCTATGCCACCAACACATATCTCTGGGCCCCCCAGGTTGTATCCGCACAATTTGTCGGTACGGGTAACAGCTGGACAGGTGGGAGCCCGAAACTGGTTCCCGAGATCCAGACATCCACTGAATTCGGTGCGGAACTGCAGTTCCTCAAGGGGAGAGTGGGGTTAGACTTTACTTACTATAACAGTGTAACTGAGAACCAGCTGGCAAGTCCGCGTCTCGCACAGTCAACAGGTTTTATTTTCCTGACCCTGAACAGCGGATCGGTGCATAACAAGGGAATGGAGTTATCCATAAATGCAACCCCTGTCAGGAACAACGACTTCACATGGGATCTGACATTAAATCTTTCCGGTAACCGTGGCACACTGGGAGACTTCCTTCCAGGCGTCGGTTTGTTCTACGTTACTGATGTACAGATCGGAGGGGTGAAGGCAGCTTCCGTTCCGAACGGCGGGTACTTCCTCGGCCTGACAGGTGATTACTGGACGAGAGAAAAGGACACTGAAGGAAACGAAATCCCTGATGGCCGATATGTGATTGATGAAGCCACCGGACTTTATGCAACAACAAAAGTTACAACGAATGTTATAGGGAATCGTGAGCCGGATTTCATTGGTGGATTGAACAATAATTTGCGTTATAAGAATCTTAACTTCTCATTTCTGTTTGATATCAGAAAAGGCGGTGATATTTATAACGGTACCGAGTATTATCTGACCGTGAATGGTCTGAGCATGAGAACGCTGGACCGTGAATCTGTTACGCTGTCAGGTGTTTCCAAATCCACAGGAGAGCCTCTTTCATATACATATCAGGCCGGACAAACTTATATAGTTAACGGCGCTTCACGCTCAGGCGAATATATGATACAACAATACTGGGCGAATTATGCCGAGAACTGCCTACAATTTCATGACCAGTACTAACTGGTTAAGACTTCGCTCGATGTCACTATCATATGACTTCACCAACATTATTGGAACCCAGAGTTTCATAAAAGGTCTGTCAGCATCAGTAGCCGGTTATAACCTTTGGTTGTGGACCAACTATAAGGGGATGGATCCCGAGGTCAGTGTATCCGGATCAGGGACGGGAGGCTCGGGCTCAATGGGTATCGACTATTGCGGTGTACCTGCAACGAGGAACGTCACGTTCGGTCTCAATCTAACATTTTAATAACGGATTTAACAACATACGATTATGAAAAAGATATTGTATATAACTTTAAGTCTGATCTTCCTTTTGGGTTCGTCTTCCTGTGAGAAGTGGCTGGATGTCAACGTTGACCCAGATAATCCAAATGACCTGAGTGCAACACCGGAAATCAGACTTCCCTGGATACAGCATTACTACATGTATGCCTGGGGAACAGCGAACACACGCTCAAGCTATGTTGCCGGGATAATGACATACGTTTCCTCCACAAGCGCTAACAGCCGGCTTGCTGCATGGAACCCGCTGCAAAGCAGCTGCACCACAATCTATCAGAACTGGTTCCTTGGTGCGGCAGTTAACCTTAAGCCCCTGATTGACAAGGCTGAGGCAGCAGGTGCCTATCACTACATGGGAGCTGCTTATTGCATAAAGTCCATGGGCTTCATGCTGATGGCTGACCTTCATGGAGAGATGCCCTATACGGAAGCACTGACCGGGAAATACAATCCTGTTTATGACCAGGGTGATGTCATTTACAACGGGTGTATGGCAGATCTTGACAAAGCCATTGAGTACCTGAGTATGGCCCAGGAGGCTGGAGCTCCGGCCCTTGCTGAAGGAGATACATGGAACGGTGGTGATGTGAACAAATGGATCAAATTGTGTTATGGTCTTAAGGCCAGGTATCTGCTCCAGGTCTCAAAAAAATCATCATATGACCCCACAGCTGTTCTGGCTGCCCTGCAAAATGCGCCTCAGTCAAATGCCGACAATACCATCATGAAACATTACAATGTAGAGGGTGATGCTACCAACTTTACTATAGGTGACCCCTACCAGGCCAATACTACATGGGATGGTGCCGCATACGGATCGAGCCAGCGTTTCACAAGATGGTATTCCAATCTGCTGACTAACAGCTATCCGGGCGGTTCAGGTGTTATAGATCCTCGAATGCCCAAACTTCTTCCGGCCATGATGACGAATATCGACCTCAATGGCTCGGGCGACATTCTCAGCTATGATTGGGTCAGAGATGTGGGTGTTGATATGATGAATTCAGATGTCCGTTTGAACGGTGGTCCTCTTAACCCATCGTACGCATCTGCACCAAGAACAATAACCTATACGATTACTGATGATATCCAGAGGGCAGATTTCATTGCAGCCGTTCCGCACCCATATACAGTAAACGGTACAGGTGTTGCCGTGACTTATCCTGCGGGTTCCTTTTATATTAACACCACTAACTATAAAAGAGCAGGCGATACCATTTATGTTAACATGAGGTCTAACAGTATGTCTACAAGCGGGGTGTCAGTTACGGATATGTATTACTATGCTACCAACGGCCTGCCCGCAGTAGCAGGTACCGGCACCTTCTTTGCCCGTCCCGACTCGGATTCTGATATCCTTACGTATACCGAGATGTGCTTCATCAAAGCTGAGGTATATCTCAGGCAGGGGAATGCACCGGATGCCTTTACGGCATACAGGGCAGGCATCCAGGCCAGCTTTGACCGCATGCAGACCAAACTTAACGATTGGCAGTCGGCCGGCACCACCAACCCCGATCAGAAGCCTATGGATGAGGCAGACATCACAGCATATCTGGCAAGCGCTGCCGTTGTACAGAGTGCCGCATCCCTTACGATGGCTGATATTATGCAACAGAAACTTATTGCCCTTGGGCTGAATTTTCAGAACTGGAACGATATGCGCCGTTTCAACTTTAGCGCCGGCAACATAGGGTCATTTGGTGTGGTATACAGGGACTTCAAAAGACCTTATGAGTTTACTGCAACCAATATCATGACCGGGACATCTCCGTCTGACCCGACATACTGGTTCCGCCGGTTCAGTCAGAGCACCCATGAAAGCAACTATAACAATGAGCAGCTTTTGCTGTCCAACCCGTTAGCTATGCAGGATGCTATCTGGAGTGATCCTGTATGGTGGGATAAAGAATAGCGTTAGCTGATAAATACAACAGGTAAAAAAGGGGTGTCAATTTTTCATGGCACCCCTTTTACTCATTGCAGTAATGTGTTCAGGAATGATAATGTGGTCAGAATTTGCAGGTGATATTTACAATTTTTTGAATCCGCTTCTTTCTATCAGGGCATCCATTGACGGTTCGCGTCCGCGGAAGTCCCGGTAGAGTTCATCAGGTTCCCGGCTCCCGCCTCTCTCAAGGATATTGTGGCGGAATGATTTGCTGTCTCCCGGTCAAAGATGCCTCTCTCCCTGAAGAGGCTGTAGGCATCGGCATCGAGCACCTCTGCCCACTTGTAGCCGTAATAGCCTGCTGCATAGCCACCTGAGAAGAGATGGGCGAATGAAACGCTCATGCATGTGCCGTCGGCAGGAGGCAGTATCTCAGCCGGGGCCATCGCCGCTCGCTCAAATGCCACAATATCACCTGTAAAATGGCTCTGAAAGCATGTGCCATGCCATATCAAGAAGGCCGAAGCTCAACTGTCTATTGCATGCATAACCCTCGTTATAGGTGAGTGACTCCCTTAGTCTTGCCAGTATTTCGTCCGGAATTTTTTCCCCGGTCCTGTAATGCGAGGCCCAGGAGTCGAGCCACTCTTTCTCCCAGGCCCAGTTCTCCATTATCTGTGATGGCAGTTCTACGAAATCGCGTTTAACATTCGTTCCGGAGAGACTCTCGTAACTGCAGTCTGACAGCATTCCGTGCAGCGCATGTCCGAACTCATGCAGGAAGGTGTTCATCTCGCTGTGTGAAAGAAGTGACGGTCTCTCAGGCGTCTCGCGCGTGAAATTCATCACCAGTGAGACCACCGGGATGACCCGGCTGCCATCCTCCCTGCTCTGCTCACGGAAGCCTGTCATCCATGCACCGCCTCCCTTTCCCTTGCGCGGGTGGAAGTCAAGCATCAGGATGGCAATAATGCCCTTATCTCCGTCATGGACCTCATAAGCCGTTACTTCAGTATTATAAACAGGAATCCCGCTGTTTTCGTTGAATGTCAACCCATACAGTTTTGTCGCCAGCCCCAGTACCGCCCCTTTAACCTTTTCAAGTGGCATGTATGGTCGCAGCGCTTCATCATCAATGTTGTACCGTTCAAGCCTCAGTTTCTCTGACCAGTAAGCCCAGTCCCAGCGTTCCACTCTGCCCTGGTGGCCCAGTTTGCGGGCATACTTTTGAATATCGTCAAGGTCACGTCTGGCAGCTGGTGCTGAAGCGTTAAGGAGGTTATCAAGAAAGCTGTTCACCTCTGAGGGTGCGGAGGCCATCCGTTCCTCGAGGGCGTATGATGCATAATTGCCGAACCCGAGCAGTTGTGACAGCTGCAGACGCAGATCGGCGATGCGTGTCACCAGGGACCTGTTGTCATGTTCATTGCCCCTGAATGAGCGGACGGCATAAGCCCTGAATATCTTTTCCCTGAGATCACGTCTTTCGGAGTATTGCATGAAGGGCACATAGCTCGGTGCGTGCAGGGTAAAGAGCCAACCCTCCATGCCTTTCTCAAGTGCCAGCGCTTCAGCTGCCTGCCGTACCCCTTCGGGAAGTCCTGCCATCTCCTCTTCGGTGGTGAGGTGAAGGGTGAAATCGTTGGTCTCTGCCAGCACGTTCTCCTCAAACTGAAGTGACAGGGTAGACAATTCGACGGTGACCGTCCGGAACTTTTCCTTATCCTCATCTGAGAGAGCTGCCCCGCCTCTGACAAATCCCTTGTACTTACGGTCGAGCAGAATATACTGTTCAGGGTCAAGGTTCAGGCTCTCTCTCTTGTCATGCACGGCCCTGACTTTCCTGAAGAGGTCGGGATTGAGGCTTATGTCATTGGCGAAACTGGTCAGGAGTGGCGAGATCTCCCTGGCGGCAGCCTGAAGTTCAGGAGTGGTGTCGGAACTGTTGAGGTTAAAGAGAATGGGGGTAATGCGGTTCAGCAGTCCCCCGGCATGCTCAATGGCTTCGATGGTATTACCAAAGCCGGATTCATCATTGCATGACACGATCTCATCTATCTCCCTGCGGGCGACCTCAATGGCATGTTCAACCGCCGGCTTGAAATGCACCGGTCTGATTAGGTCAAATGGAGGAATCCTGAAAGGGGTGTTCCACTCCTGCAGGAGGGGGTTGGGTTGAGGGTGGCCGGAGGTCATGGTTATGAATTGTGGTATGGCAAATATAATTCTATTTGCGATTTGCGTCCCGACACTTCGTGTACAGGATTGATCCTGCGCCTTCGTCGCCGGCAGGATTTGCGATTTCTCAGTCCCTGGCAGTTAAAATCAGTCCACAGTCTATAGTCTACAGTATTCAGTCAATCAGCAAGTTGCAGGCTGTAGATTGCTGACTGTTTATGACTGCCGACTGAGGATTACCGACTGCCGACTGCCTGAAAGAAAAATGCCACATCCCTGCGGATATGGCACTAATTGCTTTGGTGGAAAAAATCAGAATGGCAGGTCATCCAGCTCGGGGCTGGGCGAGGGGGTGTCTTCCAGCGTGGGATTGCGGATAGCCTGCTGGCCGTTCTCCGCAACGGTGATACCGCGCGTAACCGTGAGGGCATTAAGGTTGGTGATGTAATTAACCATCCCGTTCTTCTCCCACCGGTTACCCTTGATACTAAAGGTGACTGTCACATCCTGCCTCAGCCATGATTTATCAATGATCTCGCATTTGTCCTGTGTGAGCTGGAACTTGATGAAGTCGACATAAGCCTGCCCGCTTCCGCTATCCTTGTGTTCGATGACGAACTCGCGCTTGCGGAATCGTTCATTGACCCTGTTGACGGGGTAGACCTCGGCAACCTTGCCTGTAATCTGATATTCCATTATTCTGACTCTGTTATGACTATCCTGTCAATGCCGTCACCGGCCCTGATAAGATCAATCACCTCTTCTCCTTCAACAACTTTACCGAAACAGGTATGTTTTCCGTCAAGATGCTTTGTGTTTGACCTTGAGTGGCAGATGAAGAATTGTGAGCCACCGGTGTCTTTTCCGGCATGAGCCATGGAGAGCACTCCGCGGTCATGGTACTGTTTTGTACCGGTAAGTTCGCATTTGATCTTGTATCCCGGACCGCCTGTGCCAACACGCGGGTCACCCATGTCTTTCGAAAACGGGCATCCGCCCTGTATGACGAAGTCTGGAATGACCCTGTGAAATGCCAGTCCTTCATAAAACCCTTTTCCGGCCAGCGTCACGAAGTTCTCAACAGTGCCGGGAGCATCATCATCATACAGGAGTGCCTTCATAACCCCTTTTGGGGTATGTATCTCGGCAAACCTCATTGTTTTATGATTTCAAGCAGCTCAACCTCGAAAATGAGTGTTGAATAGGGAGGGATGGGGCCTGTGCCGTTCTCACCGTAACCCAGTTCATAGGGAATGTAGAACTTAAATTTCGAACCTGCCGGCATAAGCTGAATACCTTCCTGCCATCCCTGGATGACCTGGTTGACACCGAACTCTGCAGGCCCGCGCTCAGCTGATGAATTAAATGTGGTGCTGTCAATAAGTGTTCCGGTATAGTGAACCCTGACAACATCCGTGGGAGCTGGCTTGTCACCGGTACCCATTGTGATCACCTCATACTGGAGTCCGCTGGTTGTCTCCTGTACGCCGTCACGTTTCTTATTCTCAGCAAGGAATTTTTCACCATCGTCGATGTTCTTGCTGTACATCGCCTTCATCTTTTCTGCCTGCCTGTTCTGCATGTATGTCATGACATATCCCTGAGCACTGGTTTCATCAAGAGTGTTCTTTCCCTTCTTTGAATCGATCATTCCCTTGGCGAAAAGGACAGGGTCAATGTCCACACTATCACTCATATAGTAGAAGTAGCTTGCTATACCGAGTGAATATGCGAGAGAGTCTTCGGCACTCTTGACTTTCGCGCTTGTAATGCCCGACTGGGTGTTGCATGAGGTTGCGATTACGGCTGCTATCACAGCGAAGATTACTAAACCTTTGATTTTCATTGTATCTGTTTTTATTTAAATTTTGGCAAAGATAATATTTTGGATGTCAAATGGTGGGTATTGCTAATCTTTTATTACCTCAATCAGCTCAACATCAAAGATAAGAGTTTCAAAAGGCTTAATGATGTTACCCGCACCCCTCTCACCGTAGGCAAGGTCGTTAGGTATATAGAGCATCATTTTGGTGCCCTCCTGCATGAGCTGCAACCCTTCAACCCATCCCCTGATCACGTTGTTCACCCTGAACTGTGCGGGTTCGCCGCGGTCATGTGAGGAATCAAACTTCGTACCTTCAATGGTGGTGCCTGTATAGTGCACCTTCACGACATCTTCCGGCCCCGGTGTTGCTCCTGATCCAGTCGTGACAATTTTATACTGTAGTCCGCTCGGAAGTGTGACTACGCCCTCTTTTTTGCCGTTTTCGATCAGCCATGCCTTTGCTGCCTCGATCTGCTGACTGTATTCAGCCATGAGCAACGCTTTCTGACGTCTCTGCATGTAACTGACAATGAAGGCGCTGGCAGCAGTGTCATTCATAAGAGCTTTATCCTTTGATGCATCCGTCATCCCTTTGGTGAACATCTTTGTGCTGATGTTGATGCTGTCGGCCACATAGTATTGGTAATTTGCCACACCGAGTGCGTAGGAGAGTGAATCCTCGGAGGTGGCAAGCTTTGATTTCTGCGCTGTTGCGGAAAAGATTGTCATGGCCGATATTGCCATCACAAGGGTCATTTTAACAATTTTCATATTCTCAGTTTTAAGATTTTTGGAGGGAAGGTTGCATTCAACCTCTCCGGAAATGTTTTCAGTGGCGCAAATATACCACAATTCATCTCTTCACCGCTCTTGTCATCACCCTTTTTCCCGGAGGGCCAGGAAGGAGTGTGACATCAAATCCAATCGCCCTCAGCATACGCTTCAGGCTTCCCTTTGCCGAGTATGTTACCAAGACCGATCCGGAACGTGTGACGGCGGCAATCCTGCCCATCACCTCCCCGGTCCACATCTCAGGCTGCTTGTCAGGTCCGAAGGCGTCAAAATAGACCAGGTCGTACATCCCCTGCGGATCATCGGTTGTCAGATCTGTCAGTATTTTGTTCAGCGAGAACCATTCTGTGATATTTACCGCCGTGCCCCATGGCGCGTCATGGATCGCTTCAAAGAGCTCCGGTCCGTTTCTTCCGGCAAGCTGTCCGTAATTAAGCTGACGGACCACTGACGGATCAAGCGGGTATTTTTCGAGAGTGGTGTAACTTATCCTGGTATTATGTTCACCGGCATGGAGTGCGGTGAGGAGAGCGTTGAGTCCTGTCCCGAAGCCGATTTCAAGGATTGAGACCGTGTCGACTGACAGGCTGGCAAGACCGGCATTGATAAAAATGTGTTTTGATTCGGTCAAGGCACCGAAGTGGGAGTGGTAGTGCTCGTCTATCTCAGGCACATATAGAGTGTGGGAGCCGTCTTGCGTTATAATAAGTTCGGTGTCCATATGAAAATAGTCAGCAGTCTTCAGTCTTCAGTCCTCAGTCTTCAGTCCTCAGTCTTCAATCTTCAATCTTCAATCTTCATTCCTGACTGTGGACTGTCGACTGCCGATTGCAGACTTTAAAGAGACCCTGCTACTGCCAGTCCGAGTCATACCATGTCCTTACGTCGGTGGCGATCATGCCTGCTCTCCTGGCAGCCTCGATCCCCAGATCGCCGTCTTCGAACACCTCACAATCAGAGGGTGAGACCTTCATCAGTTCAGCGCACTTCAGAAATGTCTCAGGATGCGGTTTGTGTTTCTTTACATCATTTGCAGTTACGATGATGTCAAAGTACTCCCTGATCCCTATAATCTCAAGAGTCTTCTCCACGGCCTCGCGGTGGCCTCCCGTACCGACTGACATAGGCAGCTTCCCGTAGTATTTCTGCACCAGGGCAGTTACTGGTTCGACGGGGGTCACCTTGTGCTGAATGGTAAAGAACTCCTCCAGCTTAACATCCATGATCTCTTCAGGAGATACCTTGCCGGTCATGCCGTTATGTTCAATTATATCCTCGGCTATCTGCCAGCCGGGAGCGCCAGTGTGGGCCTGCAGAAATGCGGAGTCCATATTCATGCCGAACCTGAGGCATGCCTTCTGCCACGCCTGGTAATGCCATGGCATGGTGTTGGCGAGGGTGCCGTCAAGATCAAATATCAGTGCCTTTGCCCCGGGGGTTATGTCGAAATTCATTTATTGTCAGATTGAGGGGCAAAAGTACGATAATTCGTTAAGTAGACAATAGGAAGAAGTCCTCAGTCTTCAGTCCTCAGTCCTCAGTCCTCAATCATCAGTCAATCAATATGTTATCGACTGCCGACTGCTGATTGCTGACTGCTGACTGATTTGATCTTCAGGCTTGGTGCTCTGTCAGCCGGCAAGGAATTTTTTTACCTCTTTTGCGATGTTCTCGCCGGTGAATCCGAATTTTTCATCGAGTACGTTGTAGGCGGCCGAATAGCCGAAGCTCTCGAGCCCCCATACCTTGCCCTCCGATCCGGCAAATCCCAGCATAGTCACCGGCAGGCCGGCCGTCAGGCAGAATACGGGAATTCCCGGCGTGATGACGCTATGCCTGTATTTCTCATCCTGCAACCTGAACAGACCCTCCGAAGGTGCGGAGATTATCCTTGGCTTAACGCCTTCTGCCGACAGTATCGCCGCAGCCTCTACCAGCGTTGCCACCTCGGAGCCGCTGGCCACCATGATCACATCAGGCTTTCCTTCGGCATCAGTGACTATATAGGCGCCCCTGGAGGCCATAGCCGCAGCCTCCATCCTCGACCTGCCCGTAAAAGGCAGTGTCTTGATGTTCTGTCGTGACAGGATCAAAGCCGTAGGCGTGGTTTTATTCTCCAGTGCCAGTTTCCAGGCTATATTGGTCTCAATGGCATCAGCAGGCCTTAATACCAGCATGCTGTTTTCACCATGATGGTTTTTGAGGTGCTCCATAAGCCTTATCTGTGCCTCCTGTTCAACAGGCTGGTGGGTTGGGCCATCCTCGCCCACGCGGAAGGCGTCATGCGTCCATATATACTTGACGGGAAGACGCATCAACGCTGCCAGTCTCACAGCCGGCTTCATATAATCTGAGAAGACGAAGAATGTTCCGCACGCAGGAATCACTCCCCCGTGGAGTGCCATCCCGTTCATCACGGCAGCCATTGTCAGCTCGGATACGCCGGCGTGGAGGAAGGCGCCGGAAAAGTCTCCTTTGACCAGAGGCTTGCTCTTCTTGAGGAACCCGTCAGTCTTGTCAGAATTGGCAAGGTCAGCTGATGCGACGATCATGTTCGGGATCGTCACCGCGAAGTGGGAGAGGAGTGTGGCTGATGCATTCCGGGTGGCATCATTCTCTTTCTGGGCAATTGCCGTGAAGTCTATTTCGGGAACAACCCCCGAATAGAATTCCTCAAGCTGACGGGCGGCATCGGGGTTTTCTGCTGCCCACGCATCCTTTTTCTTTCTCCAGCTTTCAGCGGCAGCGGTTTTGCCTGCCAGCACCTCCCCGTAGAGCTGCTTCACGTCACTGAATATCTCAAACGGTCTCTCCGGGTCACCGCCAAGGATGGCGACAGATTTTTTAAAGGAGGCGCCGGCATGGGTGACCGGCTGGCCGTGTGTTGAAGTCTTTCCTTCGAAGCTGTTGCCCGCATCATCAACGAGGCCTTTCCCCATCACCGTTTTGCCAATGATCAGGACGGGTTTTTCATTCTCATCTACTGCAATGCGCAGCGCTCCGCGGATCTGGTCATGACTGTGTCCGTCTATCTCCAGTACGCGCCATCCCCAGGCCTTGTATTTGGCAGCGGTGTCTTCCGATGTGACTGCCGATGTCTCTGTGGAGAGCTGTATGTCATTGGAATCGTAGAAGAGGATTAGGTTGCTCAGTCCGAGATGACCTGCCAGTCGGCCTGCACCCTGAGAGATCTCCTCCTGTATCCCCCCGTCGGAGATGTAGGTATAGATCTTATGTTCGAAGAGGCGGCCGAAGCGGGCTGAGAGGAAGCGTTCGGCCACAGCTGCTCCGACGGCCATAGTATGGCCCTGGCCAAGAGGGCCGGAGGTGTTCTCTATGCCGTGCTTCAGGTCGAGCTCGGGGTGACCGGGAGTAATGCTGTCCCACTGCCGGAACTGCATGATATCATTAACGGTGAAAAGACCGGTGAGTGTCAGCACCGAATAGAGCATGGGCGACATGTGACCGGGATCAAGGAAGAAGCGGTCCCTGTTTATCCATGCCGGGTCAGAGGGGTCAAAGCGGAGGAACTCCGAAAAGAGGATATGGATATAATCGGCTCCGCCCATCGCGCCGCCAGGGTGACCCGAGTTGGCCTTCTCAACCATCGCCATTGAGAGGTTACGGATATTGTCTGCTGCTCTTTCGTTAACGTTCTTGATCATGATGCTGTGTTACTGATGATTTTGAGTAAAATTAATAAAATTATCAGGAGCAGAAAAAATCAGCACTCCTCCTGAAACGCTTCGAAGGGAACATAGCGGCCCGGGTGCTGGAGTCTCAAAGCCGGGGATGAACCATTTACGTCAGGGGTCTCTAGGCGTTATAGGTCGAAGATGCGGTGTCACCACCGCGGCCGGTCCAGTTGGTGTGAAAGAATTCACCTTCCGGCTTGTCGATCCGCTGGTAGGTATGTGCTCCGAAATAGTCGCGCTGAGCCTGCAGAAGGTTGGCCGGCAGCCATGCCGACCGGTAACTGTCAAACCAGGCCAGTGCGGCGCTCATGGCAGGTACGGGGATACCGTCCCTTACCGCCCCTGCTATTACCCGTCTCCAGCTCTCGCTGTTCTCCTTGAGAATAGTTGAGAAATAGCCGTCCATGATTAGGTTGGGCAGCTTCGGGTCACGGGTGAATGCCTCGTAGATCTTGTTCAGGAAGGCAGATCTGATGATGCACCCTCCCCTCCAGATCATCGCTATCTCACCGTAATTGAGGTCCCAGTTATATTCACCGGCCGCGCTCCTGAGCAGGTTGAATCCCTGTGCATAGGAGACTATTTTTGAGGCGTAGAGAGCCTTGCGTATGTCGTCGATAAACAGTTTCTTATCAAGTACTGGACCTTTCGCAGGGGTGCTGAAGAGGGGGGCGGCCTGCACCCTCTCCTTCTTCATTGAGGAGATGAACCTTGCGAAGACCGATTCTCCGATAAGGCTCAGCGGCACCCCGTGATCGAGGGCGCTGACAACGGTCCATTTGCCTGTTCCCTTCTGGCCTGCCGAGTCAAGTATCTTTGTGACAATGGGCTGGCCGTCAGAATCCTTGTATCTCAGTATCTCCCCTGTAATCTCAATCAGGTATGAATCGAGCTCAGCCTTGTTCCACTCTTCGAAGATGCCGGCCATCTCATCGTAGGTAAATGCCCCTGAATTGAGCAACAGGTGAAAGGCCTCACATATAAGCTGCATATCACCGTATTCTATTCCGTTGTGGGCCATCTTCACGAAGTGCCCTGCTCCGTTATCGCCTATCCAGGTGACGCATGGGGCTCCGTCAGAGGCTCTTGCGGCAATTGCATGGAAGATATCCTTCAGATACGGCCATGCCTCCTTTGATCCGCCCGGCATGAGCGACGGTCCCAGCAGGGCGCCCTCTTCGCCGCCGGAGACTCCTGTACCGATGTAGAGGAGGCCCTTGCTCTCAACATACTGTGTCCTCCTTATGGTATCAGGGAAATGAGAGTTGCCGCCCTCAATAATGATATCTCCCTTGTCGAGGAGGGGTATGATCATCTCAATAAAGTCATCAACCGGTTTTCCTGCCTTGACCATCAGCATCACCCTGCGCGGCCTGCTGAGGTTCGAGATAAGCTCCTCAAGCGAGTATGCGGGTATGATTTTTTTCCCTTTCCCGCGTCCGTTGACGAAATTGGTCACCTTGTCGGTCGTACGGTTGAATACCGCAACTGTAAAGCCCCTGCTTTCAATGTTTAGAACAAGGTTTTCTCCCATCACGGCGAGACCTATCAATCCTATATCTGCTTTCATCCTGTATTATGAGGTTATTGAGTTAATAAATCATTTTGAAACCCAGGTCCGAAAGTATCTGTCCTGTAACAGGGTCTGCGGTCTTCACCCTGTAAGATCCAAATTCTCTCCTGATCCTGTAGTTATCGCGAAGATACTCGAATTTTCCAGGGTCACTTCGAAAAAGCCGGTCATCCTCTTCCAAAGGATAAGTATGTCTGACGGCCGTGGCAGTAAGGTCAGCCGGGTCTTTGGCATCAGTGTAACGGTTTAAGTCTATCAGGGGTTCGGAAGGCTGCGGCAGCGAGTCCGGAGACCAGTCATGCAGGGGAATGTTGAGCGCTGCCGAGACCTCCCTCACGGAACTAATAGTTGCATTGGCTTTGCCGTCAACGGAGTATCCGGCGATGTGCGGAGTGGCTAGATCGACCAGCTCCACAAGTCTCCTGTCGGTTTCGGGCTCTCCCTCCCAGACATCGAGGACTGCACCAAGCAACTTCTTCTCTTCCAGAGCTAACCGAAGTGCGGTGTTGTCGACCACCTCTCCGCGTGAGGTGTTTATGATAATGCAGTTCCTTTTAAGCCTGGTCAGGCTGGCGCTGTTGACGAGATGCCTGGTCATGTCCTCTCCCTCAAGGGTAAGTGGGACATGCAATGTCAGGATATCAGATTCAGCGAGTAATTTATCAATATGAAGGAATTCCTTACCGCCTTCGCGCCTCTGTCTCGGCGGGTCATTCTGCATCACCTTCATACCTATGGCTTTCGCAGCCCTGACAACCTTTGATCCGACGTTGCCTACTCCAATGACGCCCAGTGTGAGTGAAGGGAGGTCTAGCGAGTGCTTCGAGGCGAGAAGGAAAAGTGCAGCGGTGATGTATTGCATTACTGAACCCGAGTTACAGCCCGGGGCATTCACCCATCTGATACCCGACTTTTCAAGCCAGGCAGTGTCAAGATGGTCGAAACCGATGGTGGCCGAGGCCACTATTCTGACTTTGCTGCCTGCGAGCAGGCGGTGGTCGCACCTGGTGCGGGTCCGTACAATAAGCGCATCGGCATCGGCAACCATCTGAGCATCTATGGCACGGCCGGAACTGTAAACAACATCAGCCCAGGGCTCAAAGACCCCTCTTATATACGGTATTCTCTCGTCGATTACGATCTTCATCGTTTCACCGGGCTGCTTTCCAGAGTCCCGTGGCCGGGTTGGAGATAAAATAATACTCTTCACCGTCGGCCGTGGAGTGGAATCCTGTCATCCTGCCCTGAGGGTCGTATCTCTTGATTAAAGTGCTGATGTCACCGAAGCTGTAGCCGACTGACTCTACCTCTTTACGGGTAAGATGGCCGGCTGCGTATGTCACCGCTGAACCGGTTCTCATGAGAGCCATGGATGAGATGCGCGGCAGCGCTGAGGTTCTCCTTCAGATCGTCGTTTTCCTCAACGGATTTCATTATCTCCGGTGTGGTCCTGTATCCGTATTTTCTTATCAGGGTGTCAATGGAAGGATCCTCTCCGAATGTCCTCACTCCCGGGGCCAGGACCACCAGCTCGCCGCCGTCGGCGATAGCCATACGGGTGCGGTAGATGCTCTTGTTGCCAAGCCACGTACTCTTGAATTCGCCGGGGTCAAGCCACACCACCACCTTCTTCAGTCTTTCAGGCAGGGTTGTAAAATTAACTTTTCCCGACAGGGAGGCTGCCTGCCTGAAACACTCAACATCATCTCCTGCAAAGAATCCCCTTATTTTCAGTTCACCTTTGTGGTCCGGTGAGACAACAGTCAGTAAGTAGACCAGCGGAAGTCTGCCTTTTGCGATTTCCGAGGCCTTGTTCATAACAGCCCTGACAGGATTGTCAACTGTTCCGAGAATATTTTCGATGCCATGAACGGCACCTATGAAATGGCTTTTATTGATAGCTTCGCTTCCGCCGCACCCGACGAAGATATTTTTATTGTAGTTGGCCATTCCCATCACCTCGTGCGGCACAACCTGTCCGACCGAGATTATCAGGTCATGCCCGCCAGATGAGAGCAGCCGGTTGACCTGCACCGGGTAGTCAAAGTCAAGCTTCCCTCCGGTCACCTCTGAAACAAATGCAGATGGAACCCTTCCGAGCTCTTCGATATCGGTCCTCCAGCGGTGTTCCCTGAAGAGGGAATGCGGTACCGTGCCGAACATCCTTGATATCTCGCTGCTTTCCATTGGCATATGTGTTCCAAGGGCAGGTAATATATCCTTTACCTTTTTGTCAAACTGCTGCCATAACAATTCGGTGATCATTCCCGCCCCGGAGTGGGCACGGGTAATGTCAGGAGGAATTATAAGAATCCTTCTTCGCTGGGAAAAGGTTTCCAGTGCATTTTTCAGAGCCTCGCGCAAGTCATCTCTCGTCAGCTCTCTCTCAGGTCCTGCTGCTGCGTAGTATATCATATCCCTCTGTTTTGCCATGAAGGTTTTTCGGGCAACGACTCCTGGAACTCTTTAATGAGCTTATCCTGATAATCACCCTTGTATGTTCCTACGATGAACCTGTCAAGGCCCTCGTCGAAGAATAGCTTCCATGATCTGTTTTCATGGCCCGGCACCACTGGGAAGAAGAGTGCATTGTTTCCGAGGGCTGCCTTGTAGTCGCCAGGCGCATCGCCTATCATGAGTATCCTGTCATCAGGGTATTTCCCCTTTGCTGCCATGGTTATATGTTCGGTCTTGGTGCCGTTCTCCTGTCCTGCAATAGCCTTGACATACCGGTCGATAGAGTGTTCTTTCCATTCCCTTACCAGGGCCTCAAGGGGTGTCTGTGACACGACGATGGCATCGGCCAGTGTGCACAGTCTCTCTATCGATTTGCGGGCAAAGGGGAAAGGAGGAGTATTGCGGAGCCATTTTGCTATGTCCTCATTCACAGCCAGGGTCCATTTTAGTACTGGTTCCAGGGCAGGGTGGGGGTTACTCAGGAAAAACTCCCTGAACACAGGGTTCCCCAACCTGGTCTCTGTGGTTATCCATTCCCTGAGCGGCTCCATGTCTGGAAGTTTAAATCCCAGTTCCTTTATCTCCGGTCTCTCAGCCAGCAGATCCATCACCCTGACGAGTGCCGGGAAACGGTTAATACCCCTCGTTACGGAATAGAGGTTGACGAACTCCCATGTCTCTCGCACATACTTGGAGATGGCAAAGAGGCCGAAATACTTCACGGTGTTCGGGCAAAAGAACTCCTTATGTTTGACCTCCATGGTATCGAATACGCATCCGTCGGAGTCGATCCCAATGAAGAACTCCTTCTCGGGCTTCAGTTGTTCAAGTATGTTCATCTTGCGAATGCTCTAAGGTTCATTTATAATATTACAACCGCCGGGCGATATTGTTGTGTCTATACACCGCTGTATGCGCTGAAGCCTCCGTCAACAGGTATCACCACTCCTGTAACAAACGATGAAGTTTCGGAGAGCAGGTAAAGCATCGTGCCTACGAGCTCTTCAGGCTCAGCATATCGTCCCATCGGTGTTGCGGATATAATCTTCTTGCCGCGCGGGGTCATTTCGCCGGTCTGTTCATCGGTGAGCAGGAAGCGGTTCTGGTTGGTAAGAAGGAATCCCGGGGCGATTGCGTTGACCCTGACGCCTGATGGGGCAAAGTGCACTGCCAGCCACTGGGTGAAGTTATTGACGGCGGCCTTTGCGGCTGAATAGGCCGGTATCTTCGTGAGCGGCCTGTAGGCGTTCATGGATGATATATTCAGAATGGAACCGCTCCCTTTCCTGACCATATCCTCGCCGAGGATCATTGAAGGAAGCACCGTACCCTTGAAGTTAAGATCGAAGACACCGTCAAATCCTTCAATGTCGAGATCAAAGAAGGTCCCTTTCAGGTCTTTGTCATCACTGCTGATGTACTCTTTGGCTGTTGTGGCAGAGGCTTTGTTGCCACCTGCGCAGTTAACCAGTATGTCGAGTGTCCCGAAGGCTGACCGTATCTCGTCGCGGGCTTTCATCAGAGACTCCCTGTCTGTCACGCTGGCGCCGATGGCAGCAGCCACGCTGCAGTCGGGTCTGGCAACCATCTCCGCAGCGGTGACGGCGCCCCTGGCCGGATTCACATCCAGAATAATGACTGTCACTCCGGCCCGGCACAGTCCTTTCACAAGGGTCTGCCCTATCACTCCGCTGCCGCCGGTGATGGCGGCCACCTTTCCTTTCAGATCGCTGAAATCATTCATAAGTTCCAATGTTTCTAATCAACTATAATGGGTTTATATTTTGGCACAAGCATTTTCATTACTATCCAACCTATCAGGTAAGCTACCGCGCAGATGCAGAATATGATGAAATAGCCAGCCCTGATTCCCTCGAATCCAAAGAAACTCATTGGTTCAGTCACATATGGTGCTCCACCGGCGAGGAGTTCCTTTGTCATGACACTCACCGTGCCGTCTGTCATGGTGGTGCCGGAAGAGAAGTCAAACAGCTTGCCGGATCCTTTATTGATCAGGAATGCTCCGAAACCCCCTGCCATGCCTCCGATTCCTGTAATGGTTGCGACAGCCGATTTCGGGAACATGTCGCCGATGGTGGAGAAAAGATTGGCTGACCACGCCTGGTGGGCGGCGGCAGCAATGCCTATGATGACAACCGGGAACCAGTAAGATATGTGTCCCAGCGGTTGTGCAAGCAGGGCCAGCAGCGGAAAGAAGGCAAAGATCAGCATGGCACGCATCCGACCGGCGTA
Source organism: uncultured Rikenellaceae bacterium (assembly GCA_963696805.1). Taxonomy (GTDB): domain Bacteria; phylum Bacteroidota; class Bacteroidia; order Bacteroidales; family VadinHA17; genus SR-FBR-E99. The sequence continues at coordinate 796,691 of CAVOLF010000006.1, read as the reverse complement.
GGGGTTCATCCCCAGTTTGTCTACGAAGTACCTGGGAAGCCAGCCACCGATGATAGAGAGCATGACAATGGCATAAAGTACAAATATCAGTAACTTGGCCGTGTTGGTATCGGAAGTAAGCCCGTAGACATCACTGAGGTAGGCAGGCGTCCAGAAGAGGTAGAACCACCAGACGCCGTCAGTCATGAATTTACCGAAAGCAAATGCCCAGGTCTGCTTATACCTGAAACATTGCCTGAATGACATCTTCTTCTCTATCTTCTCTACATTATTGTTTGCTTTGGTCTCTGCAATGGTGTCCTGGTTGATGTAATCGAGTTCAGCTTTGTTCACCAGCGGGTGAGCGTGAGGTTTCTTATACATGAAAATCCAGAATCCCATCCATATGAAGCCAATGGCGCCAATTACAATGAAGGCCATTTCCCATCCCCATTTTGCTGCAACAACGGGTATGGATATCGGGGCGATGAGGGCACCTACCTGTGCTCCTGAATTAAAGATGCTGGTTGAGAATGCCCGGTCTTTTTTCGGGAAAAACTCGGCGGTGGTCTTGATTGCCGCCGGGAAGTTGCCCGCCTCCCCGAGGGCCAGCACGAAGCGCGCGAAGATGAACAATGTCACACTGACAGCGGTCACCATTCCTATATCATCTACTGTGCCGATAATTTGCCGGGCCTCCTCAAAGCCTACAAACCACTTTCCGGCCGTGATCCCGGAGGTGGCTATACCGCAGAAGGCGTGGAGCATGGCGCCTGCCGACCAGATGCCGATGGCCCAGAGGAATCCCTTTTTGGTGTCTATCCAGTCTACAAACCGGCCTGCAAAAAGCAGGCTGACGGCGTAGAAAATTGAAAAGAGACCGGTAATTGTGCCGTAGTCATTGTTGGTCCAGTGAAATTCAGGCGCAATAAAGTCCTTCCATGTCAGTGACAGAACCTGACGGTCCATGTAGTTGATGGCTACGGAAAAAAACAACAGGCCGGTGATGGCCCACCTGTAGTTTGTCATTTTGGCATCAGTGGTTTGGGCAGGCATAGTATGGTTTTGAAGTTATAATATTATTGATGAACGGTTCATGCCGGGCTGGTTGAGGAGGCGGATGTCCTGATTTTCCTGATCATGGCAAGTGTCTCTCTTACCTTGAACTTTTATGGCATTCCAGTCTCCGGTCTTTACAATTTTTTCCGTGATCAGGGCTGATCCCATCCCGACACATGTCGCGCCGGCGGTGAACCATTTTTCAAGGTTTTCCTCCGAAGGGTCAACACCGCCGGTAGGCATTATGCTGGTCCACGGGCATGGATCCTTTAACCGCTTTGACGAAAGATGGTCCGCCGACGGCGTTTCCCGGAAAGATCTTGACTATCTCGGCACCAAGTTCCTCGGCCTGTGAAATCTCGGTGAGGGTGCCGCATCCCGCGAATCCACAGGACCTTCCTCCTGTTGCAGATCTCGCGCCACTTCGGGATTAAGCACCGGAGAGACGATGAAGTCAGCACCCATCTGCATGAAATATTGCTGCAGTGGGGCATCAGCGACAGAGCCTGCACCTATCATCATCCCCGGACAGTTTTCCACGCCCACTTCTTCACCGAGGCAAACACCTCATGTGCGAAGTCGCCCCTGTTCGTAAACTCGAAGACCCTTGCGCCGCCGTCATGGCATGCAGAGATAACTTTTTTGCATATCTCCTCGTCATGATGGTAGAAGAGGGCACAAGGCCTGTCTCCTCCATCGCAAGCGCGACCTGAATACGTGTAAACCCGGACATATCTTTCTCTCTTTAATGGTTCAGAAACCGAAATAATTTTTTGCGTTGTAGTATGAGATGTTCTCTACCATCTTTCCGATGGTGTCTGTCTCCGTTTCCGGAAGCTTTCCCCTTTCAATATCCTCACCGAGCATGTTGCAGAGAATCCTCCGGAAGTATTCATGCCGGGGGTATGAGATAAAGCTTCTCGAATCAGTAAGCATCCCGACGAATCTGCTCAGCAGACCCATCAGAGACAATGCGTTAAGCTGGTTGGTCATACCTGTCTCCTGGTCAAGGAACCACCATCCGGCACCGAACTGAATCTTCCCGGGGACACTGCCGTCCTGGAAGTTGCCGATCATTGTTGCAATCAGTTCGTTATCTCTCGGGTTGAGGTTATAGAGGATTGTCTTTGTCAGTCTGCCGGAGGAGTCGAGCCTGTCAAGGAACCTTGAAAGATCCTTTGCCACAGTGAAATCGCCCATCGAGTCGTACCCGGTATCAGGCCCGAGCTTTGCCAGCATACGGCTGTTGTTGTTGCGGATGGCGCCGTAGTGGAACTGCTGGGTCCAGCCCCGCTCGGCATCCATCACTGCCAGTTCGTAAAGCATGGCCGATTTGAACTTTGACACCTCCTCCCGGCTCAGCGCGGGTTCCGGAAGTGACTTTCGCAAAGATGGCTTCTGCCTCACTTCCGGTGCAATCATCAGCATAAAACTGTTCTATTCCATGATCGCTGAGAACGCAGCCGGCTTCGGCAAAATACTGATGTCTTTTTCTCAGGGCCTCAATCAGCGTGTCAAAACCTTTAATCTCAGTGTCTGATACTTCTGAGAGCGTTTTGACATAGTCTCTGAATTTTACCGGATCTTCCACCGCCATGGCCTTGTCAGGCCTCCAGGCAGGGAGTACTTTTACTTCAAAGCCACTGTTCTTCAGTTTTTTATGATGCTCCAGGTTATCTACGGGGTCATCGGTGGTGCAGATCACCTCGACATTGAATTTTTTCATCAATCCGCGTGCCGAATATTCAGGTTTTTGGAGAAGGTCAGTGCACTCTTCCCATATCTCCGGCGCTGTTGAAGGGTTGAGTATCCTGCTGATTCCGAATACCCTTTTCAATTCGAGGTGCGTCCATGCATAGAGGGGATTGCGCATGGTCAAGGGAACCGTCTCGGCCCAGCGGTCATACTTCTCGCGGAAGGTGGTCTCGTTCCCGGTTATATACCTCTCGTCTACACCGTTCGTTCTCATGGCCCTCCACTTGTAATGATCGCCCTCAAGCCATAACTGGCCGAGGTTGTCAAACCGCCTGTCGGAGGCAATGGCTTCGGGGCTGAGATGGCAGTGATAGTCTATTATCGGCATGCCTTCTGAATGCTCATGATAGAGTTTTCTTGCGAAATCATTCTGCAGAAGGAAATCTTCGTGGATAAATTCTTTCATTTTTCAGGAATTCAGTGGTGCAAATCAGCAAATATAGTTATTGTCAGGGTTCGTTTGGGAGCCGATCTCGGTTTCCCGATGAACCTGATCATTAATAAAGGATCAATATGAAAACAGAAGCCTGATATGGCGGTCATAGAGATTTTCCATCACGCAGCCGGCAATCACATCCTCATTGGTCTTCAGCGCATCTGTATAAACATCTCCGAGTTCAGAGGCCACCTTGTAACCTACATGAATGAGCTGGCGAAAGCCGGGATTATAATCCGGGTTTCCCGGCACATGCCTGAGTGTGTCCGCATACTTACGGCTGTCCCAGGTGTCGACTAAGGCCTGGAGCAGGGAGGAGTTCCGGTTTGATATCAATGACGGTGGCGTAAGGTCCGCAAAGCTCCTCGCGTCTCTCATAAGCCCTGCGGTATATCAGCCTGGCAATCTCCAGTCCCGCACCTCCTGAGAGGGCAAGTCCTATGACTTCCTCAAGCCAGGTGGTGCCGGCTGTCTTGACATGAATTCCGCAGTCATGTTTTCTGATTATCCGGCCCATCACGGGGTAGATTGAGAACTTGTCACTTCCCGAGTGTACGCTCAGTTTCAGTCCGGCTGGCAGTCCGAACATTTTCACGGCGTAGGTTATAACGAGTATATCCTCCTCGAACTCCCTGCCGAAACGGGCGGGGTCACCCTCGTAGTCCACTCCCTTGTTAAACCGACCCGTGAATTTGGGTGCTATTGTCTGGACGGGCACCTTCAGGTCAGCGAGGCCTTTGAGGATGAAGAGCATGTCAAGAGGTTGCTGTGGCTGGTCAACTTCATCCATTGATACTTCGGTGACGAAGTTCCCTTCGCCCTTTACTGCAGCAATGTGCCTGTAAATTGCGGCAGCCTCATTGATGGCAAAGAGAAATTTTTCCGCGAAGGCCCTGAGATAACCCTCAGTGATGGTGAAGTGGTCATTGATGCCCGGGATCTCCAGGTCACCGCAGAACGACCGGTGTGCCTCCACGAAGCCCTCTATGTCGGTGTCTGACGCCCGTTTGCCAATATAATCGGCCACGTCAAGTGTGAAGAAGTCAGAGTGGTCGATAAACCGACCGACGGTATTGAGGTTGATGTGATCGGCATCGACAAAATATGGCCCTCTGTAGCCAAGTGCGCGGACGGCGGCATCTGCTTCAGCCCTTGTATCCGATGGTTCAGAGTGTACTATATTATGCTCCCTGTTTGATTTGTTCCAGACAGGGGTGATCTCCACACCCAGATCAGCGGAAGCCTTCATTAATGCTTCAAGCTGTGCCTTGCCCTGATGAGAGAACCTGTCTCCGATCCCGAATGAATACTTGCCTGTCTCTTTCATTTTGATCATTTAAATGGTTTTCAGCTTTGTCGGAAAAATAACAATAAAAACTAAATTAGGGTCTTAATTACTTATTATTTCAGCATACATGAAGAGGTTTGCACTCATTGCTGCACTTGCCCTGCAATCGGTAATATTCTGCGGTACAGCCAAGGCATATCACGGTAGCCGCCGACGGCAGCGGAGAGTTCACCTCCGTGCAGGAGGCGGTGAACTCTGTCAGGGCATACATGTCTGACACCACATACATGTTTATTAAAAACGGCACCTACCGGGAGAAAATAGTTATCCCGTCGTGGGTGACCAATCTCTTTATGAAGGGCGAAAGTGTTGAAAACACCATCATCACCTGGAATGATCATGCCAACATCCGGAACATGGGTACTTTCAGGACCTACACCATCTGGGTTCAGGGAGCAGGTTTCACCGCAGAGGATATCACCTTTGAGAACAACGCCGAGCAGCTTGGCCAGGCCGTGGCGGTGCATGTTGACGGTGACAGGGCGGTCTTTCGCAGGTGCAGGCTTCTTGGCAACCAGGATACCCTCCTCACAGCCAACCAGGAGAGCAGGCAGTACTACGAGGAGTGCTACATTGAAGGCACCACCGACTTTATATTCGGTCCGGCTACTGCCTGGTTTGAGAGATGTCATATTCACAGCAAAAAGAATTCATATATCACTGCCGCCTCAACCGTTGAAGGGAATGAGTACGGCTATATATTCAACCGCTGCCGGCTCACTGCGGCTGACGGTATCACAAAAGTTTACCTCGGCAGGCCCTGGCGTCCGTTTGCTGCCACGCTCTTCATAAAGTGCGAACTGGGCAGCCACATTGTGGCGGCAGGGTGGCACAACTGGGACAACCCCTCGAATGAGAAGACAGCCCGGTATGCCGAATACCGCAACAGCGGCCCCGGGGCCAACCCCGGGGCTCGTGTTGCCTGGAGCCGTCAGCTGAGCAGGAGCGAGGCAAAGAGATACACTGTTGAAAGGGTCTTTGCCCGCCATGACGGATGGAGTCCTGTAAGATAACACCTCAGAGAGTTATCTTTGTTCCGTTGATATACACCTTTTTGAGTTTCACCCGCTCTGCCCCGGTGATTGATGTCCCCTCCTGAACGCCATTGAAACTGCAGTTTATGAGGTTTATGTCAGAGACATTGACCGACTCGTCAAGGCCTACTATATAGATGCCATATTTGCTCTCCTGTGAGGTTACATTTTCAAGTGTCACGTTCCTTACAAACGGGGGAAAGCCTCTCTTGCACTCTTCACGCGGTTCATACATGAGGTTGATCTTAAGCACTGCCTCTGAACACTTACCCACCTTCACGTTCCTGACATTCACATTATCAATGATGCCGCCGCGGCAGTCGGATGTCTTGATTCGTATGACCCTCAGCAGTTCGGGGCTGTCCATCTCGCAATCCTCGACAAAGAGGTTGTAAAATCCTCCCGAGATCTCGCTGCCGATAACCACTCCGCCATGACCGTCTGCCATGCGGCAATTTCGGACTATTATGTTCTGTGAAGGTATCGACCATTTTCTGCCGTCATTGTTTCGTCCGGATTTGATAGCGATGCAATCGTCTCCCGTGTCGAAATAGCAATTATCGATCAGGACGCCGTTGCATGATTCAGGGTCACAGCCGTCTGAGTTGGGGCCTGCGCTGACTATTGTCACGCCGCGAAGGATGAAATTGTCAGTCCGTACCGGATGTATTACCCAGAAGGGGGAGTTTTTAAGTGTCAGGTCTTCGACCAGAACGGTATTGCAGTTATTGAAGTTCACAAGCTGCGGCCTGAGAGCTCCCTCGAGGCCGAAGCGGCGCTCTTCAACAGGCGTCTGGTTCTGTTCGTAGGCAAGCAACTGAGGTCTGCCGGAGAGCTTCTGGTTATTCATCCCTTCACGCCAGCCGTAATCAGGATTACCGTTCATCCACCACCATGCCTGGTTGGAGGCCTGGCCGTCAATGGTTCCCTTGCCTGTAAGGGCTAGGTTGGTGGCATCGATGGCATAAACAAGGGGATGGATATTATAGCAGTCCATCCCTTCCCAGCGTGTCAGTACAGAAGGGAGGTAAAGCTCACAGTCAGTTGAGAAGAGCAGGGTCGCGTTTTCGGAGATGTGCAGGTTCACATTACTCAGCAGGGTCACCGGGCCAGTGGTCCAGGTGCCTGAAGGCACGTATACCACCCCTCCTCCGCTGCCGTGGCACTTTTGTATGGCTGCCCCGATGGCTTGTGTATTGAGGAATGAAGTATCGTCAGCCACAGCCCCGAAATCAGTAATATTGAAAGTGTCGGCAGGGAAAGATACCGTGAGTATCGATTGTTCGATCTCCGTGGCCATCTTCCACCTGTCACTGCCGGTGCAGGAATGCAGGGCAGTTGCCAGGAGGATGAAATAGTACAGTAAAAAACTTCTCATGACTCTAGTTGCTTGTGTTGGTTATCAGGTTAGTGATTGAATAAGGAGGATATGATTTGGCAAAATCAAAGTTAACCCCAGCCCACAACTGCGAGGTACACTTTTTTGCCAAAAGGGTGGAGAATTTGTCAGTCTTCAGCCAGGCAGTAGGCAGTTAGCAGTAGGCAGTCAAAGCCAGTCGGCAGTCCTAAATAACGTTGACCTTTTTATTACTGATTTTACTTCTTTTATAATTGATATGATTTGACTGTTGATAACGGGAGATAACTGAAAGAGTTATCCTCGTTATCAATAGTATTTTTAAACTCTGATGGAGTTAATTTCCCCAATGCTTTATGTGGTTTTCCTGTGTTGTACATTAATACTGCCTTGTCTAACAGCCTCTTAAGAGAGCTCATGTTTGTTGGCCCATATGGATAAAGATAATTGTTTTTGATTATCCCATTAAGCCTCTCTGCATGTGAGTTCTCATACACCTTTTCTTCTGTCATTGAGTTGATCATTTCCAAGTCTTTTGTGAGTGCCTTAAATTCATTGCAATAGTACTGTCCTCCGCCATCTGAGTGTATTATGGCTCCTTTTAAATTAGCCCTGCCTCGTCTGGTTGACCATCTTGTGCAATGCTGGTATTGTTGTGTTCTCTGTACGCAGATTATCGCTTGCTGACCATCCAACTATCTCACGGTTAAATAAGTCCATGATAAAAGTCAGATAATAGGTATCTGAGCCCATATCATAGTAGGTTATGTCACTCACAAAAACCTGGTTGACACGTGTAACCTCCAGATCCTTTATCAGGTTAGGAAAACGGGTTACTCCAAGGCTATTGGTTGTAACTCTGTAGTTCCTTAATTGCTTAATCCTGTATCCTGAGTCCATGCAGAAGCGCTCAAACTGATCCCTCCCCATACAGCTGGGTTGAAGCTTCAGATAGATATCCCTGGCTGACATACGTGGATGATCCTTACGGATCTCATTGATCAGTGGGATCAACTGCTCCTGCTCCTCATGCTTATATTTTCTGCGTCTGAGCATCTGATGAAAGGATTGTTTACTTATACCTAATACTTCAAATAGACTATTCAACTTTTTTCTGTGCTCTTCCCGGTTGAAGTAGTACCAGACGAGAGCTTGGAACCTACTTTTTTTTTGATGTCAACACCATAAGTCGCCTCTGCTATCTCTATCATCTTGTCCTTGAACTCCAGCAGTAATTGCTTCTGTCCTACAATACGCTCGAGTTCCTTAATACGCTCTTCCAGAGCCTTGATCTTCTGGGTGTCGCTCTTTGCTTCAACCACTTCTTTTACTTGTTTCTTTGCCATAGCTGAGTATTTATAGATCCATTTATAAACTGCTGATCCTGCTTACTGAATAGGTCCTACAAATATCGGCAATGGATGTGATTCTTTTCTCTAATTCCCTGACTTTCGTTCTCTTGAAATCTTCGCTGAAGTGTCTCTGATCTTTGGGCTTCCTTTCCCAATCAAAATAACTTACATTTGTCATAGCTGTTAACCGTTTTTTTGGTCAACGTATTTCAGGCACTGACTATCAATCGATTATTTACGACTGCAAGACCGTCCCGACGCTTAGGTCGGGATCTCCGCTTCGCTCCGACAGGACTGCAAGACCGCAAGACCGCAAGGGCTTTGACCCTTATTCCTGAATCATCTCATACTCGAGGCTGGCCATAATGAACGGTCCGACGCCCTTCGGGTCATTTTCGCGAATCACTTCACCAATATAATATTCATAGGAGCCGTCGCGGTAAGGATCGCCTCCAAGGCCTGCCACGCCACATATATTCGTCATTGTCACCAGTCCGGACCTGTCGGTTTTGATGAAGTTGTCAATCAGGCCCTGGAAGGCCTTTTCAGCGGTAGCAAGATATTTGCCGTCAAGGTATCCCATCCTTACCCCCTTGAATATGGCATAGGCGAACATGGCTGTGCATGAGGTCTCGATATAGTTTCCGGAATCCCCGGAGCAGTCGAGGACCTGGTACCAGCCTCCTGTATTTTCATCCTGTATTTCCGTGAGCTTTTCAGCCATTCCCTGTAAGATCGAGACAATTTCATCTCTGCCCGGCTGCTCCTCAGGAAGGAAATCAAGCACATCGACAATGGCCATTGAGTACCATCCCATGGCACGGCCCCAGGCATGAGGCGCTTGGCCTGTTATGCTGTCAGACCATGGCATCAGGCGAGAGGCATCGAAGGCATGCCTATACAACCCGGTAGCAGGGTCATAAGTGTGTTTGGCTACAATGAGGAACTGGTTCACCACATCCTGGAAATCCTCCGGACGGTCATGCCTGAGAGCGTACTCGGCATAGAAGGGGGCACCCATATAAAGGCCGTCGAGCCACATCTGATCAGGATATATCTTCTTATGCCAGAATCCTCCTTCAGCAATCCTGGGCTGCGATGAGAGCTGCTCTCTCAGCGTGTTTATCACCTTCTCATACCTTGGATCACCGGTGCGGTCATACAGGAGGAACATCATCTTGCCGGGGTTAACCTGGTCAATGTTGAAGTTCTCCATTTTATATTTGTAAATGACCCCGCTTGCATCAATAAGGGAATCGGCATAACCCTTTGCATATTCAAAATATCTCTTGTCTCCGGTTGCCTCCTCAAGCCGCATGAAGGCAAGACCCAAAAGACCCTGTGTGTAGTTCCACTTTTTCTCCGTTACGAAATCAGCCATCCAGAGTGAAGGGTTCCTGATCATCTCCGATTCTGCCATGCGCACTGACCAAAGCGGTGAGTTCAGTCCTTCTTTCCTGCTGCTTCCGCATGAGAGTATGATTGTCATAGTCATGATACAAGTGAGTGCGGTGGTTGCTGCCTTTTTCATAGGAAGTATGATTTATTGGTGATCAGGAATGTTTCTGTTTTGCATGGTTGTCTCGGTATTCCGAAGGGGTCATTGTGAAGCGCTGTTTGAAGATGCGCGAGAAGTACCGGGGATCGTTGCATCCGACCATGTAAGAGACCTGCGAGATGGTATATTCGCCTGACTCGATCAGTTGAGCCGCTCTCTTGACCCTGACCTCCCTGATGAATTCTATTGGTGCCAGGCCTGTCAGGCTCTTCAGCTTCTTGAAGAAGACCGATCTCCCGATACCGATCTTTGATACAAGCTCGTCAACGGTGAGGTCGGCGTTGTCAATGTTCTTTTCCATGACCACCATCAGGTTCTTCATCAGCTTGTCATCATAAGATTCCACGAGAGGTTCAGAGGGTGTCACCTCATATGCTCTGCCGGATTTGGAAGGAGGGTAGTCTGCAAGGGTTGAGAGGAAGAGCTCCTGAAGCTTTTTGCGTTGCTGAAGAATGTTTTCGATCCTCGCCCTCAGGTAGGTGGAGCTGAACGGTTTGGTAATGAAATCATCGGCTCCTCTCTTCAGGGCTTCGACCTGTGTATCAAGATCGGTTTTGGCTGTCAGTACCACAACGGGTATATGTGAGGTGGTCACCTCTTCCCTTATCCGCCGTGCAAGTTCCAGCCCGTCCATCTCCGGCATCATCAGGTCAGTGATGATGATGTCAGGCAGCTGGCTGCGGGCAATCTCAAAGCCTTCGAGTCCGTTTCCTGCCTCAATTACATGGAAGCCGTCGGAGAGAATGATCTTTATAAAGCTTCTCAGCTCTTCATTGTCTTCCACAAAGAGCAGAACCGGTTCATCATCATCCTGTCTGGCCGCCTCATCGGTATCGTCCTCGTCCTGAACAGCCGTCTGCGCATATCGCGATGAGGGCGAGCTCTGCCCGTCGGACAGGACGAACTCGGTCTCATTGTCAAAGTGTGAAAACCCGAGCCTGAATGTGACGCGGAAGGTTGCACCATTGCCCTCTTCACTCTCTGCTGTCAGTTCTGCCCGGTGCAGCTCAGCCAGCTCACGGCTCAGCGAAAGGCCTATGCCCGTTCCGGGCTGCATCGATATGACCTCCTTGTCATCACTGCCGAACCTCATGAAGAGATTTTTCATCTTTTCCCTTGAGAGGCCGGTGCCCTGATCAGCAACAATAAGCACCAGTGAGTCAGAATTTTTTGTAACGGTAATGTTTACTCTCTTTCCCCGTGGGGTGAACTTGAGAGCATTGGTAATAAGGTTGTATGCAATCTTCTCAACATTGTCCCTGTCGGCCCATACCATCTCTCCACCAGAGAGGTCCTCCACTATAAGATGGATGCCCTTATCCTCAGCCACCTTTCTGAAGTCTTTGCAGATACCTGAGATGAATGAACCCAGGGGGAATTCCTCGATCCTGAGCCGCATCTTTTTGCTCTGCACCTTCCTGAAGTCAAGGATCTGGTTCACCAGCCTGAGCATCCGCTGGGTATTGCTCTGTACCAGGGTGAGCTGGTCTCTTACCTCCGGCTCAAGGTTATTGTTATGCAGGATATTGGTTACTGGTGATGATATCAGCGTAAGCGGTGTTCTCAGTTCATGAGATATATCTGTAAAGAACTTGAGTTTGAGATTTGTAATAAGCTGTTCAACCTCAACCTTATGCCGCAGCTTGTAGAAAGTGAAAATGACATAAATAGTGAGCCCGGTGATGATCAGGGTGAACAGGGTTAGCAATACCTTTGACAGTGTTGTCTGCCAGAAAGAGGGATTTACAGTTATCCTTATCTTGCGGGTGTTGTCTACCCAGATACCGTCAGAGTTTGTAGACCTTACGCTGAACATGTAATCACCGGGGTCGAGGTTGGTGTAGGCTGCGCTCCTCTGGCCTCTCCCTATTATCCATTCAGGGTCAACCCCTTGCAGCATATGGGCATACTGAATAGTATTTGGGTTACGGTAATCGAGTGCAGCATATTCGATGTTAAGGCTTTTCTGGTTATGCCTGAGCTCGAGCACCGGGCCGGCATCTTCTGCATCAGCGGATAAGGCTCCTCCGGCAGTATGGATATCCGTACCGGCGACTGTCATACGGGTGAAGACCAGGGGTGGAACGTAGTTGACTTTCCTGACCTGGGAGGGATTGAAACAGTAAATACCGTTGTCAAAGCCGAACATGATCTCATTGTCTGCCGTTCTCAGTCCTGTTGCTTCCGAAAAGTATCTTTTCTCCACCCCGCTCTGTTCACTGTAGATCTCAAACGACTCGTTCCGGGTGTTGAATTTAAGTATGCCTCTCTCACTGCTGAGCCAGAGGTTGCCCTCCAGGTCGTCAACGATACTGAGGATCACGTCATCAGGTGCGCCTGTCTTGACGGTGTACGATTTAAAGGCGGGTATTTCATTTCCTGAACCGCCGTTGATGACACGGTTCAGCCCTCCTCCGAATGTTGCTACATATATTTCATCAGATGGCGAGCAGTAGATGTAATGAACATCATTGTTTGCCAGACTGGTCTCAATAACGGGATCAAAGAAGCAGGTAAGGAATCGTACTTCTGCCGGGTCTGTGAAGTTGCGGTCGAATATCACGAGTCCGCTGGTGGTCCCCACCCATATCCTGTCATGCTGGTCTGAAGTTATATATCTTACTCTTTTATGATTCGAGTAGGGGTAGTTCTTCAGTCTATTGTACGAGTTAATGAACCTGATTCTGCCGTTCTCCTCCGTTATATAATTAAGGCCTCCGTTAAAGGTCCCGACCCATATCCTCCCTCCGGGGTCCTGGTAAATTGAATAGACGTTATCATGGCTCAGGCTCCAGGGGTCATCATCGTCGTGCCTGAATCCGGTTATCCTGTAACAGCAAGGGGAGCTGCTGCCGGTGGGTTCAAGCCTGAAGAGCCCCCTGCCTTTCGATCCCATCCAGATATTTCCACTGCGGTCCTGGGTAATTACATAGACCAGTGCATTAAAGGCCTCGCCCGAGCTGAATGTGCCATTGTCTCTCAGGTAGCCAACCATATTGTGTCCAGGGTCAAAGAGATAAACCCGGCCGTCACGGGTGGCTGTCCATAAATATCGGTTATTGTCCTCATAGATCGCCCGGACCTCATTCTCGGAATGTGAGGAGGGGATCTGTTTGGGGCTGATCACCATGAACTGGTTCGGGAAGAAGGAGATCTTTTCAATCCCCCTGGCTATGGTGCACATCCAGAGGTTCCCCTGGTTGTCGGACATGGCTGAGTGGATCAGGTTCGGGAATCTCCGGTCATCGCTACCCGGCTCATTGAAAAAATACTCCAGTCGCCGGTCGATGCGGTTATACCTCGAGAAACCGCCGCCGCGCGGGCAGATCCAGAGTATGTCATTGACATCTTCAAAGATGACGAAGCTGGGAAGGAGAACATTGGGGTTCGTCTTATCGACGTTCATTTTATAATGCTTCACCGTACCGCCGAAAGGATCAAAATGGATCACCCCGTCAGCCATTGATTCGATCCACGCTTCTCCGTATCTGTCAATGTAAACTGACACCATATGATTGGTGGGAAGCTTGGGGTACCGTCGGCTCTCATACTGTTTTTTCTCACCTGTGACAGGGGTATAAACAAAGAATCCGTCGCCGGAAGTAAGGATAATAAGCTGACGCTGGTTCAGGGGCTTGATGCTTATGATATCGGAACTGACCCCCATCCTTATCTCCTCGTTAATGCCGGCATCGCTGTCGGTTACGATAATGGTCCCGTTACCGGTTCCGAACCACAGCCTGTCGCCTTGCTCATGAAGACAGAAGAAGGATTTATCACCGGCTGTTGTGCCGTTACGGAGGACCTGTTCAGGCATCTCTTCATCACCGGTGACCCTGAAGAGCCCGTTATCGGAGAGGATCCATACTGTCCCGTGGCTGTCCTTACTGATGAGTTTTACGGCCGGGGTTGCTGTGGAGCCGTTTCTGCAGACAAAACGGTCGAGTTTATATTCCGGAGAAGTGGATGACGATATTACCCTGATGCATGTGCCGGCTTCAGTAGAGAGCCAGGTCTCGCCGCTGCTGAAGCAGTATATCTGGGTTACGGGCGAGTAGTTTTCCGGGCCGCCGGCACTGATCTCATTGAAGTTTATGAACTCTTCGGTTCGTGTGTTCATACGGTACACCTCGCCGTCATTGTTCATTATCCACAGGTGTCCCAGGTCGTCTTCGGTTATGCGGTCAACTCTGTTGTTGGTCAGGCCGTAGCTTGAGTTGAACCCTGACTTATAGACCTTGAAACTGTACCCGTCAAACCGGTTCAAACCGTCGAAGGTGCCGAACCACATCAGTCCCTCACGGTCCTGGTGCATTGTCAGGGCCACACCCTCAGACAGCCCGTCTTCTACCGAATAATGTGTAAAGGCACACCTGGGCTGGCAGTGACCGGTACGTAATGTCGCAGCGGACAGAATGAGGACCAGTACCGTTATTCCGGCAGGATGACGCATGCTGGTCTAATCGGTTAAAACCTTGAGCGGTGATCTGATTCTCTGAGAGAAACCGGTTATATAGTCACTCCATGCCTTATCGGATTCAAAGCCCCATTTGCTCCATCCCGCACCTGTATAATAGACCAGCGCTGTGCCTGGTGTATATCTCGTAACTATCAGGAGATGATCACTTCCATCCAGCACGGCTGTGGCAGGGGTCGAGAGCACTGTCCCTATGTAGGTTATGCCCCCTTCGCCGCCATCGAGGCGATAGGCAATGGCATTGTTTTCAGGAGGAAAGAGGAGGGGAGAGCCTTCCTCCCTTTTCACTATCCCGGCGGCAACGGTGAACTCCTCGTCGAGACCGGTATACTCCTCCGTCACCTTTGTCAGCTGGCTGCCTGCATCGAGTGAGATAGTACGTGTCTCCGTTACAGGCAGATCGCGGACCATAAACGCGGGGTAAGTCAGCCTGAACGATGTGCGCAGCGGACCGTTGTCAAGGGTCTGCCATTTTTCGAAATTGATTGCCAGCCAGAGCGAATCATCCACAAACGGTGCCATGGCGCCGGCGCCGAGGGTACGACCTACCTTGTAGCAGTCGCATCCTTCCCCGTTGTCATCGTGATAGCTGTTCTTCCCGGCAAGGTATTCGGCGTACCACCTGTCAATGACCATCTTGTCGGTACGCTTGATCCACACGTCCAGTCCGTTGCTGGGGCCGTCCTTTTCAATCAGGGCAGGACCGTAGATCCGGAAGGCTATGCGGTCATTCTCCCAGGTGTAGTCATCATATCTCTCGGGAACAAATCGCCCGTAGACCTTTGCCTCATATTCAGCGGGCTCTCCTGAAGCAATGAAATAGACGGAAGACGAGCTGGCCTTCACATCGGCCTGGAAGATCAGCGACTGCGGCTCAGTCTGACCGGCGAAGATAACCTGTGATGGCACTTCGTTGCCCTTGCTGCCGGTCACCACCAGTTTCAAGGGATTAGATTCCGGGAGACGGGCCATTATATCTGCGATGGATATCTCAACTGTCTCAGCCTTCCTGTCTGAAGGGAGGGTGTTTTCAATTGTGATCTTCATACGGTCAGCCGTGCAGCCTGATACTATCAGGACTGAGGTCAGAATGAAAAGCAGTTTTTTTATCATGATATAGTCTATTAATTTAGATATGACGGTAAACCCATATTTTTGAATGTGTTGCAACTGTGTCTCTGTTTAAGGAAGCATGAGTTTTGCATATCTTCAGGTAGTTTATTTTGGTTGTTTGCCGATATATGCAAGTATGCCACCGTCGACGTACAGAATGTGGCCGTTGACAAAATCAGATGCTTCTGAGGCGAGGAATACCACCGGTCCCTGCAGGTCTTCGGGTGTACCCCATCTTGCGGCCGGGGTGCGTCCTATGATGAAGGAGTTGAACGGATGGCCGTCGACACGCAGTGGTGCAGTCTGAGGAGTGGCGATATAACCCGGCCCGATGCCGTTGACCTGGATGTTGAACTCAGCCCACTCGCATGCAAGGTTGCGTGTCAGCATCTTCAGGCCGCCCTTGGCGGATGCGTAGGCTGAGACGGTTTCACGTCCCAGCTCACTCATCATGGAACATATATTAATGATTTTTCCGCCACCTTTCTCTATCATGCCGGGCGCAACGGCCTTTGACATGATGAAGGGCCCCGTAAGATCTATATCGATGACTTCACGAAACTCGGCCACCTCCATCTCAAGTGCGGGAACCCGTATAATAATGCCGGCATTATTAACGAGGATATCAATCACCCCCACCTCGGCGGTGATGGCCGCTATATTCTCCTTCACAGCGTTTTCATCGGTAACGTCAAAGAGATAACCTCTGGCGTCTATTCCGTCTCTGCTGTAATCTTCCATTGCGGTGGTCACCCTCTCGGGGTTGCGGTCATTGAAGACAATTGTTGCGCCGGCCCCGGCGAGGGCTTTGGCCATAGCCATCCCGATTCCGTATGATGCTCCGGTGACCAGCGCCACCTTTCCGTCGAGCCTGAATAAGTCTTTACCCATAGCTATCTTATAAGTTGGTGGTTAGTGATGTTTACCTCAGGTCTGTCTGTTTCAGGAAGTCCTGGTCCCCGTAATCGAGGTTTTCTCCTCCCATGCCCCAGATGAATGTATAGCTTGAGGTGGCGGTGGCGGCGTGGATGGACCACTGTGGTGATATCACCGCCTCATTGTTCTTCATCCATATATGACGCGTCTCAGTGGGTTGGCCCATGAAGTGGCATACGGCGTGGCCTTCAGGCACTTCGAAATAGAAGTACACTTCCATCCGGCGTCCGTGGGTGTGAGGAGGCATTGTGTTCCATACGCTTCCCGGCCTGAGCTCCGTCATGCCCATCTGGAGCTGGCAGCTCTCAAGCACCTGGCTCACTATCATCTTGTTGATAATCCTGTGGTTAGCTGCTTCCGGCGAGCCCATCTCCGCGGTTATGGCATCATTCTTAGAGACTTTTTTGTCCGGGTAGTTGCGGTGGGCAGGAGTGGAGTTGAAATAGAAGAGAGCCGGATTATTTTCATCGACGCTTTCAAATATTATTTCCCTGTCGCCGCTGCCAAGGTATAGTGCCTCCTTGTAGTCAAGGTCAAAGAGCGTGTGGCCTGCCCGTACTCTTCCCTTGCCACCGACGTTGAATATTCCCATCTCACGCCTGTGGAGGAAGAAGGCGGCTTTTACCTCATCAACGGGTTCAAGCTTCAGTGCCTCGCCTGCCGGTTTGGCTCCTCCGACAACCATACGGTCATAGAGGGTGTAGACCATCGTGACTGCATTATCGCTGAAAAGAGATCCGACCAGGTGATCTCCTCTCAGGCGTTCGGTGTCCCAGTGCTTTACATCGTCAGGGTGTGCCGCGTACCTTACCTCGATATCTGTTCTCATGTTTCTTCAGTTGGTTACTGCAAAGTTGGTTTAAAATAACCAAAAATTGTGGAAGAATCGGTCAGATATGTGCAATAATTAGGCAATAGGCCAGTCGGCAGTCCGCAATCTGCAGTCGGCAGTAAAACCAGTCGCCAGTCGGCAATCCACAGTCGGCAGTCGGCAATGTGACTGAAGACTGAAGACTGAAGACTGAGGACTGAGGACTGAGGACTGAAGACTGAGGACTGAAGACTGAGGACTAGAGATACTTCCGGTCTTCGCGGGGGATGTCAAAATACTTGTCGTACAGTTTTGTGTCGGGGCCCGTCCTTTCGACTCCTGTCTCGCTGATCTTGTAGGTACAGTTTTCACCCACTATGTTTGAGAAATAGATGTCAAACTCCTTTCCGTTCTCATCTATCATGATGATCCTGACCAGGTGAGGATACTTCATGCTGTTGAGCTGTGAGTGGCAGATAGGGCAGTTGATAAGGAACTCTGAGCCTTTCTCCATTTCGAACGACGGGTGGGTTGTCTTTGTATAGTTTCCGAGCTCAGGGTCAAGAAAAACCAGCCCTCTCTTTGTACTGTTGATTTTTGTGGCAGAAAGCACTATCGAGGACTTGACCTTGAGGTGTCCCCTGCACGCCTTGCATAAATATCCAACGGCCATTTTATACCTCCTTTTTATTTATGAGTTCAATTATTTTTTCACAGGCTTCATGTACAATATACGATAAATTTTCACCGAATGCAATAGTTTCCGGCTGAATTGCGAGGATCATCAACTCATTTCTGAAGAACTCAGAGAGTTTTTTCAGGGAGATGTTGTGGGTATTGAAAGTCAGGTCACTGACCTGGTCCACCGGTATCAGGTCGAAGCTTCCTGAAGGCCTGTTCATGTCAACGCAATCGATCACCACAAGAGTATCGTGATCTGTGGAGTTGATCTTTCCGATATAGTTTTCGATGCTTACCTCCGGGGTGATGACTTTAATATTATCTGTCTCCCTGATCCGGGTGCTGATGTATACTCCCGCTCCGTCATCCTGTCTAAGCAGGTTGCCGATACCGACAAAGAGTATTGTGCGGTCGGTGTGAGAAAGAAGGGCTGTAAGTTTTTCAGGCACCTCTGAAAAGATACTTGACTGTGACCTGTCTGAGGCAGTTAGGGCAGATTATGCTGAACATATCCTTCCTCTGGAGTTTCCCGTCTATCTCTGCTGAGAGATCCTGCCCCTCGGCGAGATTTAGTTTGCTGTTAAGCACGTTGAGGTTCAGTACCGATGCGAATGCTTTCGGGCCAAGCTTGCGGTGCATGAAGTTGAGGTGTTCCACAGTTGTAATGACTGCACCGCAGCTCTCGCACACCAGCAGTTCCTTCTCCTGGTATTCGACGTTTTTGGCTCTGTCAAAGACAGCCAGGTCATAGATCTTGTCGGAAAGTATTACTCCCTTGCCGGTTATGCAGTGTTCCTGGCACTGGCCGCAGAAGATGCACTTGCCGTAGTCCCTTCTGATGGTCCTGGTCTTCTTCTCCCTGTCATCAGTAAAGGTGATAGCCAGCGGGGGGCACACATTTGCGCATGTTTCACATCCCACACAGTTGTCATCGTCAACAACGGGCTTTCCCCTGAAGTCGGCGAACGGTACATGCTCCTCAGCCGGGAATTTTGATGTATATGCCGGTGTGACCAGTGATATCACTGCCTCCTTAAGCTCTCTGAGTTTGGGGTACTTCATTTCACTGCCTCCCTGTAATCATCTTTGACACTCCTTTTATCCATTTTCGTTCCGAAATGGTACGCTCCCCTTACAAGGGCATGCGCTGCCACCGTTGCGGTAAAGAAGAGCACCGGGATGGCCACGAGGGCCCTGAAGCCTGCGCTGCCTAAGCCGAAGTGTACGACTACACCGAGGAGTATGCTGCAGCAACCCAGTGTCACACACTTGGTGGCTGCCTGCAACCTGTTGTACATGTCAGGAAGCCGTATCAGCCCGATACACCCGAAGATGTTGAAGAGAACTCCTATCGATATTAAGATTATGGCTGCCATATCATTCATTCAGTTTTTTACCGCTGAGGTATTTTGCCAGCGTAAGGGTTCCGATAAAGCTAAGAATGATCCAGGCAATTCCGATATCGAGAATGAAGGCCTTGCCGGTCTGAACTGTAATTATGCCGCAGATACCCACCACAAGTATCCCAAAGATGTCAATACCCACCATCCGGTCAGGTATAGTCGGTCCCCTGATGATACGGTAGAGACAGGCTGCGCACAGGGCAATCTGCATGTAGAGCAGTATATTCAGGAAACTGGTCATTCCGCAAATTTTTTAATGTAATCTTCAAATCTTCCGGTTACCATCCTAGTATAGAGAGCGGGGTCTTCAGACCGGATATAGATCCAGTGAATATACATCTCATCGCCTATGATGTCAACGGTGATGGTCCCCGGGGTCATGGTGATCGAATTGGCAAGGAGCATCCTGGCAAATTCTGATCTGAGTGTGGTTTTAACCTTTACTATCCCTGGTTTTATTGGCATTGCCGGATGGAGCACACGGTATGCAACATCGAAGTTAGCCTTTATGCAGGCCCAGATGAAGGTAGCCAGGTAGACAACGAACCAGAGCCAGCGCCGGGGCTGCAGGAATTTGTAGACATTATGAAAATAATGCCTGCCAAAGATGGCTGCCGTGATGGCTGAGGCTACAGCTCCTGCTGCAATATTCGGCACAGTAAATTTAAATGTTATGAGGAGCCAGAAGATCATGGATAATATAAACACAGTCACATATCTCATATCACATACCTGTTATTTGTGAGGAATATTTCAGCTGGTCCATCAGTATGTCAGTTGCCGGTGCGAGCACCGATTCACGTATTCCCGGCAGGGCCAGGAGACTGAGGAGGAGGCAGATTACAGCCAGTGTTATCATGCTCAGGATCATTGGCACAGGGACCTCCCTGATCTCTTTCTTTATCTTCCCGGGCTCCACGTTGTAAAAGGCATAACGCTGGAACTTCATGAAGTATGCCAGTGTAATGATGCTTACCAGTGCAGCCAGTGCAGCCAGGAGATAAAAGTGCCCCATGACAGCTGCAACGATGATGATAAGTTTGCTGAAGAAGCCATTGAAGGGAGGAATCCCTGAAATGGAAAGGGATGCTGCAAAGGAGGTCGCCGAGGTTACTGGCATGCTCTTTGCCAGTCCGCCCATCTCCCTGAGGTCACGGGTGCCTGCAGAATATTCGATGGCCCCGGCACTGAGGAAGAGCAGTCCCTTGAAAGCAGCATGGTTAATCATGTGGAAGATGCCTCCGGTGATTGCCAGTGCAGCCACGTCACTTCTTATGCCTCTTGCCGTAAGGAGCATGCCGATGCCTACCGCCATGATCACGTATCCCATCTGGCTGATGCTTGAATAGGCAAGCATGCGCTTGATGTCCCACTGGCCTATCGCCAGGAAAGAGCCGACAACCATGGAGAGAGCTCCGAGAGTGGTGACCACAGTAGCCATCCCCTCGGTTATTTCGAACATGTTGAAGAAGAGGCGGATAATGACATAGATGCCAACAGCCTTAATAAGCACTCCGGAGAGCATTGCAGATATGGGAGAGGGAGCCGATGAGTGGGCATCGGGCAGCCATGCATGAAACGGAACAATCGCAGCCTTCAGGCCAAATCCGGTGAGAAGCAGGATCTGGATAAGGATATAATGGTTGCCCTGCCCCCCTTCACTGAAGGCAGTCCTGATATCTGCGATATTCAGCGTTTTTGCGCTCCAGTAGATGAATCCTATGGCAAAAAGTACCATGAATGATGCGACAGCACCAAGGACCTGGTATTTCAAAGTCGCCTCAAGTTCATTCTTCTCCACACCGAAGGCCACGAGGGCGTAGGATGAAATGGCAGAAATCTCGAGGAAGACAAAAATGTTAAAGATGTCACCGCTGAGAACAACCCCGTTCATGCCTGCGATCATAAGGCAGAAGAGTGAATAGAAGTAGTTTTCAGAGGTGTAACTTGCCATGTACGAGATGGAGTAGGTCACCGAGAGCAGGCCGATAACACTTATAATGCACAGCACCAGTGCCGAGAATCCGTCATGAATGAGGTAAAGGCCTATAGGAACGCCATCGACAGGTTCCCAACCGCCCAGCAAATATACCGAAGAAGCAGCTCCTCCTTCTACCAACAGCCAGAAGCTGATGAAAGCCAGAAGGAGCAGTGTTGCCAGTGCCATATACCTGGGGATGCCGGGGATGAACCTGCCAAGTATCATTGTCAGGAAGGCACCTGCAAGAGGTATGGCAACGAGAAGCGGTATCAGCGGATTCATCATCTATCCTCTTAAGTTTTTTATCTCTCTTATGTCAAAGGTTCCGTATTTCCTGTAGATCCTGATGATAACCGCCATCAGCATGGCCGTCGTGGCCAGACCGATCACGATGGCTGTGAGCACCATTGCCTGTGGCAGCGGATCGACATAGGTTTTGACGGGATCAGCCACGTCAACAATGGGAGCGACACCACCATCCTTGTAGCCAATCAGGGCCAGGAAGAGGAAGCAGCTGAATTCCATGACAGACAGTGATATGGCTATCTTGATCAGGTTCCTCCTGGTTATCACACCATAGAGGCCGGTAAGGAACAGTATGAAACAGAGCCAGTAAACAGTCATTTCATTATCTCCTCTTTAAATATTACCAGTGCCAGGAAGATGGTAAGGATGGAAGCCGCTACCTCAATCCCGACAAATATGTTATAGAGAGGCATAAAGCCTGCGCTGACCAGTTCTCCGGGTGTGCCGTGGGGCAGCCAGTTTGCAAAGAAAATCTTTGCTCCGGCCAGAAGACCTGTAAGAGCCAGGAGAAGGAAGACCAGTATGGCCAGGTTCTCATACATGGTGGAGCCTCTTTCTTCCCTGACAAGGTGCAGGAAGTCACTACCGAAAGCCAGGATAAGGAGGATGAATGATCCTGCGAGTATAACACCTCCCGCAAATCCTCCTCCGGGTGTAAGATGCCCGTGAAGTATGATATAGATGCCGTACAGGAAAATTATCCCCGCAATCAGCTGCGTCGTCTTCTTTACTATGACTGTCATCCCTTTCATGAGGCTCAACTCCTAATTCTAATTTCCCAATTCTTAATTCTTAATTCCTTCATTTCTTGCCTCTTATCCTCAGAATTGCAAGCACTCCCAGCACTGCGGTGACAAGTACTGTTGCCTCTCCGAGGGTGTCGTATCCCCTGAAGTCGAACAGCACGCCGGTCACGAGGTTAACACTGCCTGTCTTATCCACCGCACCGTTGACATAAGCGTCAGCCATCCTCATGGTGTTCTCTCCGAATGGAGCAAGAGGTGCTGAAGCCTCCTTCAGGAACCAGAACAGTATTGCCAGGACCAGCACTGCCGTGCCGGCGGTGACCCAGGCCCGGGAGTCAAACTTGCCGTAAGCCTCCACGCGGGAGCTGTCGAGCACCACTGCCACCATGATGATAAGAGTTATTGTCTCCACAACTATCTGCACTATGGCCAGGTCAGGGGCCTTCAGCAAGAGAAAACAGATGACAAGGCTGTATCCGACAATTCCGCCTGCTATCACCGCTGAAAGAATATCCCTGGCATGGATGGCGTAGATCGCACCCAGTATCATAAATCCCACTATAACCGATATTGCCAGTTCCATATTTCTATTTTGTCAGATCATTATCAGCAACATGATTATCAGTCCGGCGCATACCCAGATGACATACCCCGGAAGTACACCGGTATGAGCGTTGCTCAGCCCTCCGCTTAGCCAGAATACGGCCTTTTTGGAGAGGTCGTAGATATCAAAGGCCTTTTCTTCGGCTCTCTCGTAAATACGCGAGACAAGTCTGAACTCGGTGAAGGTCTTGTAGAACTCGGGAGCAGGAAATGACGCTCCCATTTTTTCCTTGTTCTCTCCGCCGATGAAATTCTCTTCGGCCCTGAATTTCTTCTTGCCGGTAGCGAGGTAAATAAGGAAGCCGAGTATGATTGAGATCAGGACGAGCAGTGAAACGAACGATGAGTTCCAGAGCCCGTTGAATGTGAAGGAGCCCACAACCGGGGTAAAGAGTTTCGGGATAATAATCCCCGTGGCAAAGACTCCGAAGATGAGGCAGAAGAGTGCCAGAACCGCCATCGGGAACCACATCAGGAATGGCACCTCCCTGATTTTGGCCATTGCAGGATCTCTTCTTCCGAGGAAGATACCTCCGATGAACTTGACAAAGCTTGCCAGGGTTAGGGCAGAACCAAGTACTGCCAGGCCGAGCCAGACGATCCAGAGGCTGGAGGCTAATCCTTCACCTGCTCCGAAGTCGATTATCCCCTGGTATATCATCCATTTTGATGCAAAACCGTTAAACGGGGGGACACCGGAGATTGACATTGCAAATATCAGTGAGGCCGCAAATGTTACTGGCATCGCTTTTGACAGGCCTCCCAGCTCAGTTATATCGCTCTTTCCTGTCTGGCGTTCAACGGCTCCGGTACTCAGGAATAGTCCGCTTTTGTATATGGCATTGTTTATCATATGGAAGAGACCGGCTGCAATCCCGACAACGGAGCCAAGACCAAATCCCACAATCATGTAACCCACCTGTGATACGGCATGATAACCCAGCAGACGTTTGCAGTCGTGCTGCATCAGCGCCATCAGAACGGCAGTTATGATAGTTATAACTCCTATTGTAAGCAGAAGGAGCTTGATCCCTTCCGTCATGACAAAGAGGTCGGTGGTGAGGCGGGCAAGGAAATAGATCCCCAGCAGCTTGTCGAGAGATGCCGGCAGCAGGGCCGCCGACGATGCCGGGGCTGTCTCGGAGTAATCCGGAACCCATGAATGGAAGGGGAAGGCACCGGCCTTGGTGAAACTGCCCACAAGAAGCGCAAGGAATGCCGTGACAGTCAATATGTTATTCGTCTCCAGCGATATATTGTTGATACTCAGCGTGTCTGTCAGTCTCCACAGAAGAGCGATGCCTACAAGCATGATTGTGTCTGACGCTCCGATAAGGATCATGGTCTTCTTCGCGGCAGCAGAGCTCTTTTCATCTTTCCCGGGTATAAGCTTGTAAAGGGTGATGCCCAGGATACCCCAGAACATGACAAAGAGGATCAGGTTATCAGAGAGCACTGCTCCGTATGAGCAGCCCAGCGTTATCAGGAACCATGGATAGTAGTTGCTGACCCTGGCAGTCTTGTTATAAACCAGGGTATAAATCAGTATAAGCAGCGCAATGATGCTGATAAAGAGGATGATCAGCTTGCTAAGGCCATCGAGGGTGAATGTGAGGAACTCTCCGGCATGCTGAAGGAGGTCTGCATTCAGGAGAGCCATACAGCTCTTGCTGAGCATCTCTCCCTGCGCTGTCATCTGAGGGCCAGCGGAGTAGAGGGCGATGGCAAGATACCCGGTAACCAGTGTTGTTGCAAGGGCCAGTATTCCTTTGACCGTCTGAAACCTTTCAGGTATTGCAAAGAAGAGAACTCCGGCTGCCATAGGAATGATTATTAGCATCTGGAGGTACATGCACGTGTACATGTCAGCGAATAATTTCAGAGGTTCATTCATGACCGGCACCTGATTTCCTTAGTTCTGATGTTCTCTTCATGGAAAGCTCGATAAGCTCGTTCGCGTTAAGGATTTTCTTCCCCGAGGAGTTGTCATAGGCTGCTGCCATTCTCTCGGTGCAGCAGTAGCACGGATCAACGGCTGCGAGAGAGATAGTTGCATCGGCAATAGTCTGTCCGATGCATGATTTCTTGAATGTTGCTATATTGGTATAGCTTGGAGCCCTTATCTTATGTCTTGCCGGTGAGTTGGATCCGTCGGAGACCACAAAGTGAAACACCTCGCCTCTGGGGGCTTCGGCCCGGCCGGTGCCTATCCCCTCCGGTATCTCATTTATTTTCAGGGCGATATCACCCTCTTTTATTTTTTCGAGGGCATCAAGGCACTGTTCAATGATTGAGACTGACTCATACATTTCAAGAAGCCTCACCTCTGCCTTGGCGAAGACATCTCCCGCTTCGGCAGTGATCACTTTCCAGTTGACCAGCGGATAGGCTGCATAGGGATCGTCTCTCCTGACGTCAATATCAATACCTGAGGCCCTGGCGGTGGGCCCCACAGCGCCATAGTCGATGATATCCTGCCTGGTGAGTATCCCGACGCCTTTTGTCCTTGCGTGAATCACCGGATCATCCATCACCGCACCTGTTAGCAGGTCGAGCTTTTTGCGAATGACAGCCATCTCTTTCCTGATCGCCGGGATCTTACTGTTTTCAATGTCACGTCTCACACCTCCCACCTTGAACATGGCATAGCTGTTCCTGTTGCCTGTTATCATCTCGAATAGGTCAAGGACAGGCTCACGGTACTTCCATGCCCACATGAAGACGGTATTGTAACCGAGGAAATGGCCTGCGAGACCTACCCAGAGCAGGTGGCTGTGGATTCGTTCCAGTTCTCCGATTATCGACCTGATGTATTTTGTCCTGTCAGTGATCTCAATACCGACAATCTCCTCCACAGCATTGGCAAAGGCGAAGGGGTGGGATGTTGAGCAGATGCCGCAGATTCGTTCAACGAGGAAGAATACCTGGTCGTAACTTTTTGACTCACTGAGTTTTTCTATTCCCCTGTGGTTATAGCCGGTCTCCCATTTGATATCCGTGACTATCTCCCCGTCACAGTATAGCTTGAACAACTCCGGTTCTTCCTGCAGCGGGTGATATGGTCCTATCGGTATGAGTGTCTTTCTGCTCATTGTGGTAAGAGTATTATTTGAACTCTTTTCTGTAAGGGTAGACATCATCAGCCCAGTTGCCTTCTGAAAGCAGTTTTTCCTGGTTGGGGTGATTCAGGAAGTCAATCCCGAAAAGTTCATGCATCTCTCTCTCTATCCAGTTTGATGCGCTGAACATGTTGGAGAGTGATTCAATATGCGGCTTCTCCTTGTCAAGTATTACATGTAGGCTGAGTATCGATCCGTCAGCGTCAAAACTGAAGTGATAGTAGATCTCAAACCCTTGCCTGGTATGAAGGGCGGAGGCTATGATAAACCGATAGCCCTCGCTTTTATAGAGGTATTCGGAAATGGCAGTTATGGCCGTAGGCCTGATAGTGACAATCGCACGTCTGCCTTTCTGCAGCACCACCTTGACAGTGTCACCGCTGAATTTTCCCGTCAGTTTATTTATGGCTGCCTCTGTATCCATTCCTGTGTTGCTATTTTTTTCCTGCCAGTTTAACTATTCCCGCAATGATTGCCTCCGGTTTAGGGGGGCATCCCGGAATATATGCATCGACCGGGATGATCTTGTCAACGGGGCCGGCGAAGGTGTTGCCCTCGGCAAAGATACCTCCGGTGCAGCCGCAGGCGCCTATGGCCACCACCAGCAGCGGTTTGGGAGCCTGGTGATAAAGCTCCAGCAGCCGGTCTTTGTCGCGCCTGTTTATTGATCCGTTTACCAGCAGCACATCGGCATGCCTGATGCTGCCCACCAGTAATATACCAAACCGTTCAAGATCATGCCTTGGGGTAAGGCAGTCAAGGATCTCAATATCACAGTTGTTGCATGATGCTCCGCCGAAGTGGAAGACCCAGAGTGATTTCCTGAAACAATAATCCTTGAAACCCACGATCTACGTTTTTATAATCCGAATGCAATCAGCACAATGGCAACTACAACCAGCAGGTTCATCCAGACAAGAAAGAATCTGGAGGCCTGCTTTATCTTCACTCTCGGGTTGGTATTTCTGATGAGGGTAAGGAGAAGCACAACGCCGAGTATCTTCAGGATGAGCCAGACAATGTTTATGCCCGGGTTCATTCCGTTCATGAGGAGGCGACAATGAAGGCCGGCAGGATGAAAAGCATGATGTACTTTGCCAGCTTGATCATCGCATATGGAGGACCTGAATATTCAATATAAATGCCGGAAGCGAGTTCGGTTTCAGCTTCGGGCATGTCAAACGGCACCAGGGCCAGTTTGGCCTGCAGACAAAAGATCCCTGCAATAAAGAGCAGTACTCCTGAGATGCTGCCGATAAAAGGTGTGCCCGACTGCTGGGCTGCTATGATGCTGTTGAGGTCGAACTGCTGTCCGCTTTTCATTATCACCGCAGCTACCAGAAGGAGGAAGGTGAGCTCATAGCTCATTATCAGCTTCATCTCGCGCGAGGCACCCACGGCACCCAGGGGATTGCCTGAGGCCAGTGCACCGATGAGATATGAGAAAGATGGCAGGGTAAGCAGATAGAATATGACTATGATATCGCCCCTGAAACCTGTTTCAATACCGAACAGGGGCAGCAGGATAAACAGGCCGGCCATAGCGGCACCGAAGACTGCCAGCAGAGGGGCAAGGAGAAAAATAAAACCTGAGCCCTGCTTCGGCATGATGGTCTCCTTAACAAGCAGCAGCTTGAAGAAATCATAGAAAGGCTGGAGCAGGGGAGGCCCCTTGCGGAACTGAACCCTGGCGGTTATCTTCCTGTCGAACCAGGAGAGCAAGCCCCCTGCCACTGCCATGAATAACAGCCCGGGGAAAATAAAGAAATAGAGGAGATTAACCGCCATATGCTTTCTCTTTACTCTTTTTCAGTCACATAGATATAGTCTCTGATGAGCACCCTCTCATTCAGCTGGTAGATATGCTCGTCAGGCTTCTCTTTTTCATCAGTAAGTCTCGCTGTCCCCGGCGGGCATGCTTCAACAAACCTGCGGGCCTCTTCATGATCACACAGATCATAGAAAAGGTCTTTATTGGGGTGATGTCTGAAGAAATCGGTCATCATCGTGCCGAAGGGACATATAGTTACACACGACTTGCATGAGACGCACAGGTTTGTGTGGCGCATGATCACGCCGTCGCTGTCTTTCTCAAGGGCATCGGCAGGGCAGACGGTGATGCAAGGGGCATCCTCGCACCTGCGGCAGGTGAACCTGAAGGTGGCCAGCTCACGTATGGTCTTGAGGCCGTTGGTGTTGGCTGAGCTGTAACAGAGAGCCTCAGGCAATGCCAGGGACGGGTTCTGCGTCATGGCTTCCCTCAGTTTTATCATATCAATCAACACCTTCATTCCGGTCGCTGTTTTATTTCCAAATCTCAGGATTATGTTTGATCTCATCATAGGTGAATACCGGGCCGTCTTTGCAGACAAAAAATTCACCCATCATGCAGTGGCCGCATTTGCCAAGGCCACATGACATGTTCTTTTCCATGGAGAGGTATATCTGGTCATTACGGTAGCCCATCTCCAGAAGCCGTATTGTCCCGAATTTCATCATGATCGGGGGTCCGCAGACCACGGCCACCGAGTTTTCTATCTTCACCTTGATTTTGTCGAGCAGTGCAGTTGCGACACCAACCGGGCCGTCCCAGTCGTCATCGGTTATATCAACCGTACGGTGCGATTCAAATTTGTCAATACTGTTAAGCCTGGCAAAGAGCGGCTTGTAAATGCAGTCGGCTGGTGTCTTGGAGCCGTAGCAGAGGATTACCTTCTCAAGGTCATCCTTCATGTGCTCAAGTGTGAAGAGCAGGGACCGTATGGGAGCCAGGCCGCAACCTCCTCCCAGGATAAGCACCTCTTTTCCCTTGAATTCGCTTACCGGGTAACCCCGTCCGTAGGGTCCCCTGATACCCATGACAGCGCCCGGTTTGAGCTCATGCATGATTCCGGTGACGTACCCTGTCTTCATGACCGTGACCTCCAGCCTGTCGGTAACAAGGGGTGATGACGACGGTGTAAAGGGAGCTTCACCCACACCGTCAACGGCCAGCTCAATAAATTGGCCCGTCTTAAAGACGAATTCCTCATCCGGTATCAGCACGAATGTTTTTATCAGCGGAGACTCTTCAATCACCTCCTCGAGGGTCGCCCGCAGGGGCTTATATATATTAATGGTATCGCTGGCCATAAGAATCGTCAGGTGAGTTCCATGAACAGTTCATTCTTGTTGATCTTGCCTATGCATGCCTCTATGCACCTGCCACAGCCCGTGCATGCCAGTGAGTTGAATTTCTGTGGTCTCCATACATACTTGCACATGTACCTGTTTCGGAAGCGATGCGGCAGTTCAAAGAGAGCGTCCTCGCCTCCGGCTACTCTTTCAAATCCCGGGTACTGACAGGCATCCATCTGTTTTACCTTCTCAAAGTCGGGCTTGTCAATGAGGAGGAAGCAGCTGCAGGTGGGGCATATTGTTGTGCAGGCGCCGCAGGAAACGCACTTTGAGGCGTATTTGACCCAGATATGATCACCGGCCCGCTGTACAATTTCACCGGTAACCCTGTAATCCGGAAGACCTCTGTTGAGTTCAGCCAGTAAAGCTTCAGTTTCCCTGTGCCTCTGATCGGCAAAGAGGAGACTTTCAGGGTCATTTACCCCGGCAGCAGACGATAACTGCCTGACCAGCTCCTCCCCCTTGTCTGAAATGACCCTCAGGAAGATAAAATCACCTTCTGACAGCAGGGCCATATCCGCACCTTCCATGGTATAGGGCTTGACGCCATATGAGGTGCAATGACAGTGATCATTTACCGAGAAGCAATCTGAGGATACCAGGATAGTGCTCTTCCGGCGGTTCCTGTAGAAGGGATCGGTAAAAGCCTCATCAAGATATATCTCGTCAAGCAACCCCAGAGCCTCAACATCACAGTTGGGCGCACCGATAATGATCCTTGGCCTGCCGCTATCCCTGACCGAAGTCACATTCTCCCTGACAGGGAGAAAGAAATTCTTGAGGGGAGTGGCGGGCTTGGGAGTGTTATAAGCAATATTTTCAGCCTGACTCAGCCTGAACGGCTCGTAATCAAGGCTGAATTCATCTTTCACCGGAACAAAAATGTCATGGGAAGTGAGCAGTTTTTCCAGTGAACGATGCCAATCTTCTTTATTAATACTTATATAATACATTTTATGTGAGAAGATTCACATAATAAATTTAAGTGTGCAATTAATGCAAGTCAAGTTTTTTTTATCCCTTACAGGATGAAGGATTCCGACATATTTAATAACATGCTCATAATCAATATTATATTTTTTATATACGCTGTTTGAAAAAGTTAGTTTAACTTGCATAATGGATTTGTGAAACGGTGTGTTAATGTGAAACAAATCACAAAACATTATATACGGAACAGCCTGAGGAGGATTTTTCTATATCACGGGCTGCTGGTGAGGCTGAATACGATGGGAGTCACCAGGGTATTTTCCTACACCCTGGCCGAGGGTACCGGGGTCACTCCCGAGCAGGTGAGAAAGGATTTTTCCGAGTATGGAATAAGGGGGAACAGACGGGGAGGTTATGTTACCGGATCACTTCTGCGTGAGATGGAGGCTCTCTTCAACCGTGACAGGATAAGCAATGTGATCCTCGTAGGTATGGGCAATCTGGGGCAGGCTCTCTCGAAATACGGGCAGTTTATTCAGCGGGGCATCAACATTGTTGCCACATTCGATATAGATCCCTACAAACGGAAGACAAGGGCTGACAGCAATGTCTACCCGCCCGGACGCCTTCAGGAGATCATAGACAGGTTCAGGGTCAAGATTGCCATCATAGCCGTTCCCGACATCTCGGCCCAGGAGGTATGCAATGAACTTGTGAACATGGGTATCCGGGGCATAGTAAATTTCTCTCCCGTATTGCTTAAAGTTCCCGTTTACGTGGTTGTGAACAACGTGAACCTGAGTGATGAGATAGAAAGTGTAATCCTGTCTGTTTACCGCATGAAGGAAGAACAGTCCTTATTCCTATAGAACAAGTGGAAACCGGGTATGAGATACTGATCAGTGGTCTTGTGCAGGGTGTGGGATTCCGCCCCTTCATCTACAGGCTTGCCTCTGGATACTCTCTGAAGGGAGAGGTAGTAAACAGGACCGGCGGTGTAACGGTGACAGTTCATTGTGACCAGCAGACGGTGGATCGGTTCATTGCTGATATACGGGCCCTTGCCCCTCCGGCAGCAAATATCAAATCTGTGGAGGTCAGAAAAACGGAGACAAGGAGTTACAGTGACTTCACCATCACCCGCAGCATTGATGACGAAGAGAGCATTACGGAGGTGAGTCCTGACATCGCCGTATGTGATGAGTGTCTTGCTGATCTTCTCTCCGATCCGGGGCGTATTGATTATCCATTTATCAACTGCACAAACTGCGGTCCCCGTTTCACCATCATACAGGCTCTTCCATATGACAGGGCCGCCACAACCATGGCTCCCTTCGCGATGTGTCCCAGGTGTTCGGCGGAGTACCATGATATGTCTGACCGGCGGTTCCATGCCCAGCCCGTGGCCTGTAACAGCTGCGGGCCGGCATATACACTCAAGGCTGGTGATAATGTTGTCACCGGTATGACTGATATTTTACAATTCATCTCTGATCGTCTCGAAGCAGGCGGCAGTGTCGCCATAAAATCGACAGGCGGGTATAACCTCATGTGCGATGCACTTAATGAAGAGGCCGTCTCGGTTCTCAGGCAGAGAAAGCAGCGCGATACCAAGCCCTTTGCTGTTATGTTCAGGGATATGGATGCACTGAATGAATACTGCTTCACCGGGAAGGAGGAGGCGGTGGCGCTGCTCTCATGGCGCAGGCCTATACTCATATTGCAATCAGAGAAGGCTGCTGGCACCATCGGTGAGCAGCGGCCTGAACACCATCGGCGCGATGCTGCCCCATATGCCCCTGCACCACCTGCTTTTCAGGGCCATAGGCACACCTGCAGTGGTGCTTACAAGCGGTAACCTGAGTGACGAACCTATAATAACCGGTGACCTTCGGGCCGAAAGGGACCTGATGCCCGTCACAGGCTGTGTTGTAAGTTACAACAGGGAGATAAACAACCGGGCTGATGACTCTGTTGTCAGGGTGATCGGCGGCAATGTGAGCCTGATCCGCAGGGCAAGGGGTTTTGCCCCGCAGCCAGTTGAGCTGAACAGAGTTGCTGAAGGGATTTTTGCGGCAGGGGCGGAACAGAAGAACAGCCTGTGCATCGGCAAAGGATCACAGGCCTTCATTAGCCAGTATATAGGTGACATAAAGAATGTGGCCACATACGATTATTATCAGGAGACATACAGGCTCTTCTCATCACTCTTCAGGTTCACTCCTTCATCCGTTGTCTGCGATATGCATCCCGAATACCTGTCGGGCAAATTTGCGGAGGAGCTGGCAGAGGAATTCGGTCTGCCTCTGATGAGGGTACAGCATCACCATGCCCACGCTGTATCGGTGATGGCTGAACATGGCCTGGCCGGAAGGGTCATCGCGGTGATAATGGATGGGACGGGCTATGGCACTGATGGCAATATATGGGGAAGCGAGTTCATGACAGCCACTGCCCGGGATTTTGAGCGATACACCCACTTCGACTATTTCATGATGCCGGGAGGCGATGCTGCCGTTGATGAACCCTGGAGGATGGCCCTCTCCTGTCTCTACAGTTACTTTGGCAGCGGCTATGACTTCAGTTCGGTTAAGCTTTTCCGGACAATCGACGAGAAAAAACTGGCTGTTGTCAGGGAGATGCTTGTTCATGGTATCAATTCGCCGCTGACATGCGGAGCCGGACGTATTTTTGATGCCGTGTCGGCATTGCTCATGCTCTGCACCAGGGCCTCCTTCGATTCCGAAGCTCCCATGAGGCTCGAATCAGCTATAAGCACCATCACCGATGATTTCTACCCGTTCACCATCGGTGACACGGTCTGCCTGAGGGACACTTTTCAGGAGATAATCAGGGATACTGGCAGATCAGATTTTACCCGGATTGCAGCAAAGTTTCACAATACAATGGCACAGATATTAGTTACCGTATGCATTAAGATAAGGAAGGATACTGGACTGAACGATGTTGTCCTGTCGGGAGGTGTTTTCCAGAACAGGTATCTGCTTGAGAAATCTTTGTATCTTTTGTCCATGGACAAATTCACGGTTTACACCAATCACCTTGTCTCGGCAAATGACGGTGGCATATCACTCGGACAGCTGCTGACGGCGGCGGAAAGGAGAGGTGCATGTGCCTGAGTCTTCCTGCCAGGGTCATTGCCATTGAGGGTGACATGGCAGAGGTCTCCGTGGGAGGAGCCGTTTTCAGGGCAGGACTGCAGATGGTTGATGATGTCACGGTGGGCGATTATGTTTTGCTTCATGCCGGTTTTGCCATCGAAAAGCTGAAGGAGGAGGATGCGCTCGAGACGCTCCGGCTGCTGCAGGAGATGGATGATACGATGAGCGAATGACCCGGAAATGAAATACGTCGACGAATTCAGGAACAGGAGGCATATTGTCAGGCTGGCAGAGCTGATAGTGAAGGAGGCAACGCGTGATTACACCTTCATGGAGGTCTGCGGGGGTCATACGGCTGCAATACACCGGTTTGGCATACCCTCACTGCTGCCCCCGCAGGTAAGGCTCATCTCCGGACCGGGCTGTCCTGTCTGCGTCACGTCGGCCCGGTATATAGACACCCTGACAGCCCTCGCCTCAGACGAGGGCATGACCGTTGCCCTCTTCGGCGACCTGATGAGGGTGCCGGGCACTCTTATCACCCCGGGAGAGGCCAGGGCGGCCGGAGCGGATGTCAGGGTGGTGTTGTCGGCTCATGAGGCGCTGGAGCTGGCCCGTTCAAACCCGGGAAGAAGGGTAGTTTTTTCAGCAATCGGATTTGAGACCACCGCTCCCGGAACGGCTGTAACCGTGATGCAGGCTGACAGGGAGAGGATTGACAATTTTTTTGTGCTGAATGCTCACAAGGTGATGCCTCCGGCAATGGAGGTTATACTAAGGGAGGGCACGCAGATCGACGGTTTCATCTGTCCGGGTCATGTGGCTGTCATTACCGGCTCATCGGCATTTGAATTCATTCCGCGAAGATACGGGCTGGCATGCGTTGTCACAGGGTTTGAGCCGACGGACATTTTGTCAGCAGTGCTGATGCTCATCAGGCAGGTGAACAGCAGCAGGCCGTCAGTGGAGATTCAGTACAGGAGGGCAGTTTCAGTTGCCGGCAACGTAAGGGCGCAGGGTTATATGAATGAAGTTTTTAAGCCTGCAGATGTTGAGTGGCGGGGTCTGGGCGTCATCGCATCAGGCGGACTCCGGACAGGTGACCGCTACCGGCGTTTTGATGCCGCTGCTTTTCCTGTTGACCTGCCTGAGTCCACCCACGCTAACGGATGCATCTGCGGAGACATTCTCAGAGGCGTAAGCAGGCCGCCCGACTGTGCGCTCTTTGCATCACTCTGCACACCCGACCATCCGGAAGGGGCCTGCATGGTGTCAGATGAGGGATCATGCAATACATGGTACAAATACCATAATCATGAGTGAAAAGATCACACTTAGCCACGGCAGCGGCGGCAGGCAGGCGCAGGCACTTATACGTGACCACTTTGCAGCGCGGTTTGGTATGACAGGCCCCATGACCGACTCGGCTCTGCTCGCTGTTCCGTCACCCCTGATAGCCTTCACTACCGATTCATACGTCATTGATCCTCTCTTTTTTCCGGGTGGCAACATTGGGAAGCTGGCAGTATGTGGCACGGTAAATGACCTTGCAGTGTCCGGGGCCGTACCAAAGTATCTGTCAGCCGCATTCATCATCGAGGAGGGATTTGATATTGATCAGCTTGCACTGATAGTATCGTCTATGGCTGATGAGGCTGAGACTGCAGGCGTACGGATTGTCACCGGCGATACCAAGGTGGTTGAGAAGGGCAAGTGCGACAGGATTTTCATAAACACTGCGGGCGTGGGAGTGCTCAGCGAAGAACTGATGCATATCAGCAGCGGGTCTTCTGTCAGGGAGGGCGACAGGCTTATAATTAACGGTCCGCCCGGTGATCACGCCGTAACGATACTCGCATCACGCAGAAACCTCTCTTTTGACACACCCATGACATCGGACTGTGCTTCGCTGAACCATCTGATAAGAAAGGTGGTTAAGAGGCCCGCTGCAGTTCATTTCATGAGAGACCTTACAAGGGGAGGCCTTGCAGCCGTCCTGAACGAGCTTGCTGGAATGACCGGGTGCGGCATTAACGTTGACGAATCGTCCGTGCCCGTTAAGGAAGCCGTCAGAGGATTGTGTGAGATACTCGGGTTTGATCCGCTTACTCTGGCCAGTGAGGGAAGAGTGCTGATAGTCGCTGCCCCTGGCGAGGCGGAAGCAATTGTTGCCAGGATGCATACAGATCCTCAGGGCCGGGGTGCAGCGATTATTGGCGGGATTACCGCCGGAAAAGAAGGCAGGGTTATCCTGAAGAGTACAACAGGTGGCAGCAGGTTTCTGGAAATGCCTTCAGGACAGCTGCTTCCAAGGATTTGCTGAGGAGATTGTCATGCACGAGCTGAGAATTGCAGAAGACCTGGCCACAATGGTTGCAGGATATGCCGCGGAAGCAGGACTGACAAAGGTTGACAGGATAAACGTTACCTTCGGGCAGTTTATTCAGATCGTTCCTGATCTGTTTGTAGCTGCCTTCAGTGAGGCAGCAAGGGAAACGGTGGCATCAGGTGCTGAAATTGATGTAGAGATCATTCCGGCAAAATTGAGGTGCCTTGGCTGCGGATCCGATTACAAGCCTGCCGGGGATCTTTGTGCCTGCAGCATATGCGGCTCAGAAGAGATAACCCTTATACACGGTAAAGAGTTGTTCGTAAAAAGTATAGAAGGAGAATAATCATGGAAATAAGAATTATGAAAAACATCCTGGACAGGAATCAGAACAAGGCTGAGGAGGTTCGCAGCCTTTTAAAGGCCAGGAAGGTAATGATGATCAATATTATCAGTTCACCGGGTGCCGGAAAAACCACATTGCTTGAACGGACCTGTGAGGCTATGGCCGGGAAGATGAGGATTGGAGTTATTGAGGGTGATGTCACCACCGACCGTGATGCGCAGCGGCTGAAGAAGTACAATATCCCGATTGTTGCAATCAACACCGAAGGAGGATGTCACCTTGATTCTCACAGCATATCGAAGGCTGTTGAGCATTTTGACCTTGATACCCTTGACCTCCTTTTTGTCGAGAATGTGGGCAACCTTATATGTCCTTCGCAGTTTGACCTGGGTGAGACTTTCAAACTGGCGGTAGTCAGTACGACGGAAGGAGATGACAAGCCTGCCAAATATCCCATGCTCTTCAGTGAAGCAAGGGCTGTCATCCTGAATAAAACTGACCTGATCCCTTATACAAACTTCAGCATGGATTCATTCATGGCCGACATGGCCGCCATCAATCCCCGTATCACCATCATCAAAACCGCTGCAATCAGGGGAGAGGGTCTGGAGGAGTGGTTCGGATGGCTCCGGATGCAGCTTGAGGTATTCTCTGGCGGTTGATTCTGACAATCTGCCGGCGTTACCGATTACTCCCATTCAGGCCTTAAATATTCATAAACATGATTTAAGTAAGGTTTTTGAATGAGTATTGTTACTAATTTCACAGCCGAAAAATCAATCAGAATTATAATTGTAAACAACCAAATACTTAAAAACCAATAGAAATGTATCACACTGGTAACATGGTGAAGGATTTAGCAGAGAAACACGGCCGCAAGAGAGAGAGCCTGATGCCCATCCTTCAGGAAATAGTCAAGAAGCACAACTACCTTACTGATGATGCGATGGTGGCAGTTGCCGCTGAGCTCGATATCTCTGCAGCTGAGGTATACGGGACGGCATCATTTTATACCTTCCTTGACACACTTGAGCGGGGCAAGAATGTGATCAGGGTCTGCAAGACCATTACCTGCTCGATGAAGGGGAAGAATGACATTATAAGCACACTTGAAGATATCCTGAAGATTAAAGTTGGTGAGACCACTCCCGACAAGATGTTCACGCTGCTTGAGACCAACTGTATAGGATGGTGTCACAAGGCTCCCGCAATACTGATCAATGACATGCCGTATACTGATCTGACGCCGGAGACAGTTATAGATGTGGTTAAAGGTTACATGCGCTAAACAGAGGGAGGCACTGAAATGAAAAACAAAGGACTGACAAAGGTTGACCTTATATTCGAAAGTATAGATGTCAGGAAGGTTATGAAGAAAGCCTTCGAGATGACCAGTGACGAGATAATTGAACAGATACTCGATTCGGGCCTGAAAGGGCGCGGAGGGGCTGGTTTTCCGACCGGCCTGAAGTGGAAATACACCGCCGCCGAGCAGGATCCTGAAAAATATATTGTATGTAATGCAGATGAGGGAGAACCCGGTACTTTCAAAGACCGGGAGATACTTGACAAGGCAGCCTCCAAGGTTTATGCTGGAATGGCGATAGCAGGGAAGGCCATGGGCGCCACGAAAGGGTTTATCTACCTCCGCGGCGAGTACAGGTTCCTGCTTCCGCAGCTTTATGTAGAGCTTCATAAATTTCACAAGCTGATCAAAGATATAGGCTACGATTTCAGTATTGAATACCGTATGGGCAGTGGTGCCTACATCTGCGGTGAAGAGAGTGCCCTGTTCGAGTCGATAGAGGGCTTCCGCGGTGAGCCCCGCAACAAGCCGCCCTATCCGACCGTCAGCGGGTTATTTGCCAAGCCGACATCAATTAATAATGTTGAGACCCTTGTCACTGCGGTGATGATAGTAGAAAAGGGTGCCATGGAGTATGTCAAGCTCGGAACGAAGGACTCACGAGGGTCAAAGGTGTTCTCAATATCGGGTGACACACCCATTCCGGGTATTTTTGAGCTTGAGCTGGGGATGACCGTTCAGGAGTTTGTGAATGAATTCGGAGACGGCGACACCAAGGCGGTGCAGGTTGGAGGTGCATCGGGCTTCTGCGTTCCGCGCAAGAAATTCGGTGAGACCATAATCGGGTTTGAAGGGGTGCCTACAGGCGGTTCAATGAAGCTGTTCAACAGCTCACGCTCGATGTACAACGTGCTGCACAACTACCTGGAGTTCTTTACCGAAGAGTCATGCGGCCAGTGCACGCCGTGCCGTGTGGGATGCCAGCAGCTTTTCAAGGGGATTGAGATGGTCAAGAAGGGAGATTCAAAATCAACCTACCTTAATGAGCTTGTCAAGCTCGCCGATACCATGAAGGTGGCTTCAAAATGCGGCCTGGGCCAGTCGGTGGGGAATGCCTTCAAATCAATAGTGGAGAATTTCAGGGAAGAGATTATTTATTAACATTAGCATAGAATATTATGGTAACTCTTAAGATAAATGAACATGAGATAAAAGTAGCGGAGGGAACCACCATTCTCGATGCTGCCAAGAAGCTGAGCATAAACATTCCTACGCTCTGCAACCACCAGGACCTGTGCGTGGCGGGCAACTGCCGCGTATGCGTTGTTGAACAGAAGGGTGCGCGCACGCTCGTTGCAGCGTGTGCCATGCCGGTATCAGAGGGGATGGAGATTCATACCAACTCCCTGAAGGTGAGAAATGCGCGCAAGCATATCGTTGAGCTGCTGCTGTCGGAACACAGGGCTGACTGCACCAAGTGCTACAAGAACCAGAAGTGTGAGCTGCAGACACTGGCAAACGAGTATTCGTTTGGTGAACATATCTTCCTTGACCTTTTTGGTGGCCATTCATACATTATAGACAGGTCATCACCTGCTTTCCTCAAGGACGACAGCAAATGCATCAGGTGCCAGCGCTGTGTGCGCACTTGCGCCCAGCTGCAGTATGTCTCTGCCATCGCAGTGGCAAACAAGGGCTCGCACATGAAAATTTCTTCATTCCATGACAGGCCCATGAGCCACGTCGTCTGCACCAACTGCGGCCAGTGCGTCAACCGCTGCCCGACGGGCGCCCTGACGGAAAAGACATACATTGACCAGGTCTGGGATGCCATCTATGATACAGACAAACATGTGGTTGTACAGACTGCCCCGGCAGTAAGAGTGGCACTGGGTGAAGACCTGGGATATGATCCGGGTGAAAGGGTGACAGGCAAGATGGTTACTGCTCTTCGTCAGCTTGGATTTGATTCGGTGCTTGACACGGACTTCACTGCCGACCTAACGATTATGGAAGAGGGTACGGAGCTGCTCACCAGACTGAAAAAGATCCTGGTTGACGGTGACAAGACCCTGGCGCTCCCGATGTTCACCTCATGTTCACCGGGATGGATAAAATTTATTGAGCACAAATACCCCGAGTTGCTTCCGAACCTCTCAACCTGCAAATCGCCTCAGCAGATGTTCGGTGCCCTGGCCAAGACATTCTATGCCGAGAAACGCAAGATTGACCCTTCAAAGATTGTCTCTGTCTCAATAATGCCGTGTACGGCGAAGAAATATGAAGCTGACAGGCCTGAGATGCGATCAAGCGGTTACAAGGACGTTGACTTCGTTCTTACCACACGTGAGCTTGCAGTAATGATCAAGCAGGCGGGCATCGATTTCCGTTCGCTTGAGGAGGATCATTATGACTCCCTTATGGGAGACCTCGACAGGTGCAGGAGTGATCTTCGGTGCCACCGGCGGTGTCATGGAGGCAGCTCTGCGTACTGCGTACGAGATTGTGACCGGCAGACAGGTCCCGTTCAAGAACCTGAATATTACTCCAGTCCGTGGTATGGAGGGGGTGAAGGAAGCCACCATAAAGATTGAAGGCACGACTGAGGAGTGGAGATTCCTGGAAGGAGTCGAGCTTAAGGTGGCCATTGCCCATGGCCTGGTCAATGCAAATAAAATTGCAAAGGCAGTCAGCACAGGCAAGGCATCATATCACTTCGTCGAGATCATGGCCTGCCCGGGCGGATGTCTCGGAGGCGGAGGCCAGCCTATTCCTACCAGCCCCGGGATAAGGCAGAAGCGTATGGAAGCCATCTACTCGGAGGATATGCATATGGACCTGAGGAAGTCGCACGAGAACCCCGAAATAAAAGCCATTTACGAGGAGTTTCTTGAGAAACCCAACAGCCATAAGTCTCACGAACTCCTGCATACGCATTACATTCAACGCGAATCATATTAACATAATACTTATTGCTGCCATGTGGAGGCAGGTCTTAGACCTGCCTTTACATTTTTATTACCCTGTCTGGTGCATTGGGGAAGGGCCTGGTCTGCACAAAAAATCTCCATTTCTGTTTTTTAACAGCAATGCATTGCTGATTTTAAGTTTTTTACCACCTTTAACCTCTTGAAAATATTTAAAGATAATTTTCTTAAAAGATGAGCGGATTTGACTTTTCCAAAAGGGATTCCTTTGGCAGCAGGATGGGAGTTATTATGGCAGCCGCAGGTTCAGCAGTCGGACTTGGCAACATCTGGAGATTTCCCTATATACTGGGAGAGAACGGCGGCGGAGCCTTCCTGATTATATACCTTGTTATTGTCTTTTCGATAGGCATTCCGGTCATGATGTCGGAACTGGTTATCGGGCGCAGGACCCAGCGCAACCCCGTGGGGGCATTCAGGATGCTTTCATCACGCCGTCCATGGTATCTTGTGGGAATGATGGGCATAGTGGCCGCTTTCATGATACTGGCCTTTTATACAGCCGTAGCCGGATGGACACTGGAGTATATTTACCAGACGCTCAAGGGAGGATTTGTGGGGAAGAGCTCGGCAGAGCTCTCCGGAATGTTCGAGTCATTCAGGAGTAAATCATTCAGACCAGCCCTCTGGTTTTCAGTCTTCCTGCTGGCCACCTCTGCAATTGTACTGGGAGGAGTACGCAAGGGCATAGAAAAGTCGACAAAAATACTTATGCCACTGCTGTTGGTGTTGCTTGTGTTCATGTGCATCAAATCGCTCACCCTTCCCGGAGCCGGCAAGGGTGTGGATTTCCTGTTCCGTCCCGACTTTTCCAAGATCACCGGCAATACCGTTCTGATGGCGCTTGGTCAGGCATTCTTCTCCCTGAGCATCGGGATGGGAACACTGATAACCTACGGATCATACATACCAAAGGATAACAAGCTGGGGAGCACTGCAGTGCAGGTCTCACTGGTTGACCTTTTTATTGCCGTTCTGGCCGGCATTGCCATATTCCCGGCAGTCTTTGCATTCGGTATTTCTCCATCTTCCGGTGAATCGCTTACTTTCATAGTACTGCCCAGTATATTTCAGCAGATGACGGGAGGCATGATATTCGCTTTTTCATTCTTTTTTCTGCTGGCAATAGCCGCACTTACTTCTACCATATCGGTACTGGAAGTGATTGTGGCCTATTTTTCCGAACAGCTTAACGTAAGCAGGCGTATTGCAGTCGTCATCGCCACTGCATCTATGTTCATACTTGGGCTGTCAGCTTCACTGTCATGGGGTATCATGAGTGATGTAAAACTCTTCGGGCTCAATATTTTTGACCTCTTTAATTATACAACTGCCAACATACTTTTACCCCTTGGAGGGTTGCTCATCGTCGCCTTCCTGGGGTGGTTCTTCCCGGGGCGAGACACAAAGGATGAGCTCTCAAACGGTGGTGCTCTTCGTCTGAGGTATTACAGCCTCTACAGGTTCGCCATCAGGTTCCTGGCTCCGCTTGCCATTGCCCTGGTATTTCTCAACGGCCTGGGATTGCTTAAATTTTAATCACAAAGATTATCGGTATGCATGGATTAAATAATTTTCTTGTAAATCTTGACGGGTATCTAGGTGGGCATCCCTGGTTTATGGTATTACTCATCGGTACGGGAGTCTTTTTCACTATCTATCTCGGTTTTCCCCAGATCAGGTATTTTCGTCATGCCATCAGGATCACCAAAGGCAAGTATGATCACTCGCATGATGTCGGTGACACTTCTCACTTTCAGTCGCTTTCCACGGCTCTCTCAGGCACTGTAGGTACAGGCAATATTGCCGGTGTGGCCCTTGCGATACATCTTGGCGGTCCGGCCGCACTCTTCTGGATGCTGGTCACCGCAGCCATTGGTATGTGCACCAAGATGGTTGAAGTATCTATCTCGCACAAGTACAGGGATATCCTTCCTGACGGTTCAGTATCAGGCGGCCCGATGTACTATATGAAGAAGAGACTGAACATTAAGACCCGAAGCGGAAAGATTATCCGGACGGGCGCCATCATGGGTGCATTTTTCGCTGGTGCCACAATCCTCAGTTCATTTGGCACAGGAAGTCTTCCCCAGATAAACAGCATATCCAACTCTGTCTTTGCCTCTTTCGGAATCAAGCATATTATTACAGGGGCAATCCTTGCAGTACTTCTTGCACTGGTAATCATAGGCGGTATAAAAAGGATCGCAAAGGTCACATCGGTGCTGGTACCTTTCATGGCATTGCTTTACCTTACAGGAGCACTGCTTGTGATCTTTTCACATCCTGAAAATATTATTTCCTCATTTGCATCAATCTTTGCCGATGCCTTCACCGGTTCAGCTGCGGCCGGAGGCTT
Source organism: uncultured Rikenellaceae bacterium (assembly GCA_963696805.1). GTDB lineage: Bacteria > Bacteroidota > Bacteroidia > Bacteroidales > VadinHA17 > SR-FBR-E99. The sequence continues at coordinate 754,081 of CAVOLF010000006.1, read as the reverse complement.
CCTCGGCGCCTCATTTGCCTTTGCCATGAACAGGGGAGTCAACAGGGGGTTATTCTCGAATGAATCCGGGCAGGGTTCAGCACCCATAGCACACTCAGCCGCCCGCGCCCCGGAACCGGTTTCCGAGGGTATGGTGGCACTTCTCGAGCCCTTCATTGACACAATATGCATCTGCACCCTGACAGGCCTGGTTCTGCTTGCCTCCGGGGCATGGAATACCAAGACCGAAAACCAGTTTCAGCCTACTGACATGCAGATACTTGCCGGGGTGTATGATGACACCAGCAGTAAAGATGTGGAGCGATTGGGACAGCATATCAGCGGAGAAGAGTTTATTGATCTCTATTCTGGTAAACTGTTAATTGAAAACGGGGAAATTAAAACAGCCGGCATTTCCATCATCCATGCCAGGTCAATGGCTGAGAACATCAGGTTCATTTCCGATAAAGAACCATTTAATGGCGAACTGGAGGTAATCGCCGGGAAACTCTCTCCCACATCAACCATTACCGTAAGAGGTGAATCACTTATCCACAGCGCACCACTTACCACTTTTGCTTTCAGCCGTAGTATTCTAAAAGGATACGGATCATATATCGTGACATTCTCTCTGCTGCTCTTCGCCTTCTCGACAGCTATATCATGGTCGTACTATGGAGACAGGGCAACAACATTCCTTTTCGGAACGAAATATGTGATGATCTACAGGCTTGTGTATGTGGTAGCCTTTTTCGTGGCATCTTTCACCGACACAACAATAATATGGTCACTCTCCTATGTTGCAATAGTGTTGATGGCTGTCCCCAACCTTCTGGGAATTCTTCTTCTCAGGAAGGAGGTGAAACAGTCCGTCCGTGAATACTGGCTCGCTTTCTCCAAAGAGCATCCCGATGAGAAGATATCCGGAAAGATGTCCAAACGTTTCGGCCTGGATAAATAGTCTGTATTTCAGTAACTTGGCAGGATAATATTTTTTTTTCTGCTTTCGATCAAGGATTTGAGTTTTTTATCACCTTTGATTCATTGATTTCATTGGTGATCATTGTCTGAAATATGAGCGGTTTTGACTTTTCCAGGAGGGATTCTTTTGGAAGCCGGTTAGGAGTAGTGGCTGCGGCAGCCGGTTCCGCGGTAGGTCTTGGTAATATCTGGAGATTTCCCTACATCCTGGGTGAGAACGGAGGTGGAGCGTTTCTGATAGTCTACCTGGTAATAATGTTTACCATCGGCATTCCGGTGATGATGTCTGAACTGGTAATCGGACGCCGGTCCCAGAGAAACCCCGTTGGAGCTTTCAGGGTGCTGGCACCTGGAAAGCCATGGTATCTTGCAGGAATGATGGGCATCATTTCCGCATTTATGATTTTGGCATTTTACACTGCTGTAGCCGGATGGACCCTTGAATACCTGTACCAGACAATCATTGATGGATTCAGCGGGAAGAGCACCGGGGAGCTGACAGCCATGTTCGATTCTTTCAGAAGCGAGTCATTGCGTCCGGCACTCTGGTTCTCCCTCTTTATGATTGCTACTGCCGGCATAGTATTGGGCGGAGTAAGAAAGGGCATTGAGAAGTCGACCAAGATAATGATGCCCATGCTTTTTATTCTGCTTATCATTATGTGCATCAAGTCACTGACCCTTCCAGGTGCCGCAAAAGGATTGGAGTTCCTATTCAGGCCTGATTTCAGCAAGGTGACAGGCACAGTTGTACTGATGGCCCTGGGGCAGGTATTCTTCTCCCTGAGCATAGGGATGGGGACAATCATTACGTACGGATCGTACATCCAGAAGGATAATAACCTTGCTGCCACCTCAGTGCAGGTTTCGCTGATTGATACCGTTGTTGCGGTCCTTGCGGGGGTTGCAATATTCCCGGCAGTCTTTGCCTTCGGAATCTCACCGGCCTCTGGGGAGGCCCTGACATTCATTGTTCTTCCTGGAATTTTTCAGCAAATGCAGGGAGGGATGATATTTGCACTTATGTTCTTCCTGCTGCTTGCGCTGGCAGCACTCACCTCTACCATTTCAGTACTGGAGGTTATTGTAGCATATTTTTCCGAACAACTTGGCCTCTCCCGCAAAATGGCAATACTACTGGCCACAATTTCGATGTTCATTCTGGGCATAACCTCATCGCTATCATTGGGTCTGACGAGCAAAGTCAGATTGTTCGGTCTCAATACCTTCGATCTGTTCAATACTACGACAGCCAATATCCTTTTGCCCCTGGGCGGACTGCTCATAGTTATCTTTCTAGGCTGGTTTTTTCCAGGCAAGGATGTGAGGGATGAGCTTTCGAACGGGGGTACCCTGAAAGCCAGGTATTATTCAATTTACAGGTTCATCATCAGATTTGTAGCCCCGATTGCCATTACAATTGTCTTCCTTAACGGGATAGGACTTCTCAGGATATAACCCAACTTCGGATTTGAAATGCAAAAGATAAATGACTTCCTGGTCATGCTCGACGGTTATCTGGGCGGGCATGTATGGTTCATGGTGCTGTTGATTGGCACGGGTCTCTTCTTTACAATTTACCTCGGGTTTCCACAGGTACGCTATTTCAGGCATGCTCTGAGGATAACCAAAGGAAAGTACGATCACTCGCATGATGTAGGCGATACTTCGCATTTTCAGGCTCTCTCCACAGCACTTTCAGGGACTGTAGGGACAGGCAACATTGCCGGTGTTGCCCTGGCCATTCACCTGGGCGGACCGGCAGCTCTCTTCTGGATGCTGGTTACGGCTGCCATAGGGATGTGCACAAAGATGGTTGAGGTATCCATCTCTCATAAATACAGGGATATACTTCCTGATGGCAGCGTGTCAGGCGGGCCGATGTACTACATGAAGAAGAGGCTTAACATTACACGCAACGGGAAAGTGATCAGGACCGGCCTTATTCTCGGTGGATTCTTTGCCGGCGCAACCATTCTCTCTTCCTTCGGAACGGGAAGCCTGCCGCAGATCAACAGTATATCCAATGCGGTATTCTCCACTTTTGGGGTGAAGCATATCATCACAGGTGCAATTCTATCCGTTCTGCTGGCAATGATTATCATTGGCGGGATAAAGCGCATTGCCCAGGTGACCTCTGTGTTGGTCCCATTCATGGCAATACTCTATCTTATCGGTTCGCTTATCGTTATTTTTTCTAATGTTGAAAATATCCTCCCCTCACTGGGTGCTGTTTTCAGTGATGCCTTCACGGGGTCGGCTGCGGCCGGAGGTTTCCTTGGTGCCTCCTTTGCCTTTGCCATGAACAGGGGTGTCAACAGGGGGCTCTTCTCGAATGAATCGGGGCAGGGATCAGCGCCCATAGCCCATTCTGCTGCCCGTGCCCCGGAACCTGTTTCTGAGGGTATGGTGGCGCTCCTCGAACCCTTTATTGACACAATCTGTATCTGTACTCTGACGGGGCTGGTGGTACTTGCCTCCGGCGCATGGAACACCAAGACTGACAACCAGTTTCAGACGACAGACATGCAGATACTTACAGGCATCTATGATGACGGCAACAGTGCTGATGTTGAGAAGCTGAGCAAACACCTCAGGGGAGATGAGTTCCTGGGTCTCTATAACGGCAAACTTACCATGGAGAACGGGCAGATCACCACGGCGGGTATTTCCGTTATCCACGCAAGATCGCTTGCTGAGAATATAAGGTTCATGTCCGGCAAGGAACTTTACACTGGAGAGCTTGATGTCACAGCAGGTAAACTTCCCAACATGGCCACCATGAGCGTCCGGGGTGAATCGCTTATCCACAGTGCACCACTGACAACATTTGCTTTCAGCCGAAGCATCATGAAAGGCTTCGGAAAGTACATTGTGACCTTCTCCCTGCTGCTGTTTGCCTTTTCGACGGCAATTTCATGGTCATACTACGGAGACAGGGCGACAACCTACCTTTTCGGGCCGAAGTATGTGATTTACTACAGGGTGGTTTTCGTGGCAGGGTTCTTTATCGCATCCTTCACAGACACCACCATAGTATGGTCACTGTCGTACGTTGCCATTGTGCTGATGGCGGTGCCCAACCTGGTGGGTATACTTATACTCAGGAAAGAGGTTAAGCAGAATGTGAAGGAGTACTGGCAGACATTCTCAAAACAGTATCCGGCCGAGAAGATCTCTGAGAAAATGTCAAAGAGATTTGGTGATTAGCCTCCGGATGCAGGCGGTGTGAGGTATGCGGGCTGATCACTCCCTGTCGGGCATGGGAGGGTAGAGATCCTCAACCCGTAAAGCCGGCCGGTCTTCGGTAGTTATCTCAGCTACCACCTCCTCTCCCCGGTTCCTGAAATATATGATAAATGCCAGTATCGGCATGACCGGGGTTATAAGTGATGTCATCAGGGAGCTAAGTCCTATGTAAAGTGGATTACGACTCATTTCCAGCATCGTAACGGCCTCTTCCGGGTTGGCAATTGACCTGATGAATGACCCGGTAAACGGCAGTATTGTTATTGCTCCTATGATCAGGGAGGCAACCAGTACTATCAGTATTACAACTATCACCCATCCCATGTTGGGCCAGAGGTTACTGTGGGCAAGTTTAAAAGAACGGGTCACAACCGTTGCCGGGTTACGGCTTTCGATAAGCGTCAGGGGCAAGGCAAAAAGCATCACCGTGGCGATATAGAATATGGCAAAGAAGGCAGGCAGAACCAGGAGGATAAGTCCGATTGAGGTCAGGACCACAGCGATTACAGTGAAAATGATCATTACTGCCAAGTAGGGGAAGAGTGCGACAAGACTCTTTTTCACCAGTTCGGGTAGAAATTCGGTCCTGCCCATGGGCTTCTCAAGCACCCAGGCATGCAGCAGCACCCCGAAAACCAATGACACGAGCATCATCAGTGCATAGGGTCCGGCCATGCCTTTCATAATCTCAAGCATCTCATCCGGATCAGTTGTTCCCTGCAGTGCCGTCAGGTCTAGGCCTGCTGTGAGGAGAGACGAGATAAGTGCCAGGACCACGGAAATAATGTACAGACCGATGAAGTACTTTTTGTAGAATGACCACAGCCTGGTCATGGCGCTGTCAAGGTCTGACGCGCCTGCGAGGGGATGATTCTGATAGTTGTTCATTGCAGCGTTAATAAGGACTATATTGACTTAAGACATGGCAAAGTTAATGAAAAATCAGTTGAGAATTTCGAGCATCTCCTTCACGTCAAGCTCGCCAAAGGGGTTGTTTGAGTCGATAAATGCTCCGGCCAGCTTGGATTTTCTCTCCTGCAGGCGTTGAATCTTCTCCTCAATGGTATCACCCGAGATATAACGGTGGACAAAGACTCTCTTTTCCTGTCCTATGCGGTGAGCCCTGCTAAGGGCTTGTATCTCCGACGCAGGGTTCCACCACGGGTCAAGTATAAAGACATAGTCAGCCTCGGTCAGGTTCAGTCCCACACCTCCGGCCTTGAGTGAGATGAGGAAGACTTTTATCCGGTCATCATTCCTGAAACTGTCGATCACTCTCTCACGATCGCGGGTCGAGCCTGTGAGCATGGCGTAACCGATGCCGTTCCTCTCGAGCCAGCCGGGGAACAGTTCAAGATGTTTCACGAAGGAGGAAAAGATAAGAATCTTGTGTCCTTCAGATATGACACTCTCTATATTGTATGTCACCGTATCAAACTTGCCCGAACCTCCGCTGTACGTTTCGTCCGTCATGACGGGGTGATTGGCCAGCTGTCTTAACCGCATCAGTCCCTGCAGAACCATTATGGCCGACTTTTCTATACCGACGGCTTCAATGTTCTCAAGGATGCTGTTACGCACGGCCGACTTCTCTCTCTCATAGACAACAGCCTGTTCCTCTGACATATCGCATTGTATCACCTGCTCGGTCACCGGAGGCAGTTCCCTGACAACCATCTCCTTGGTGCGTCTCATAATGAAGGGCTGAATTATCTTCCGCAGCCTGTTCTCCTTCTCCTCCTCGAAATTCTTTTCAATAGGCCTGGCGAATTCACGCCTGAAGAAGGTCAGTGAGCCCAGGAGTCCGGGATTCACGAAACTCAGCTGTGTCCACAGATCAGTGAGTGAGTTTTCAACGGGCGTTCCGGAAAGCACTATGCGGTGATCTGCCCTGAGCCGTGTGACAGCCCTGTAGATATTTGAGGATGGGTTTTTTATATGCTGGCTCTCATCGAGGACGACATAAAAGAAATTCATGGAAATGAGGAATTCAACATCCTGCCTGACCGTATGGTAGCTTGAGATGATAATGTCATAACCTGTGAAGTGTGATGCCGACCTGTGCCTTCCTGCACCGTGATGTATCAGGGTCTTCATTGAAGGACAGAATTTTCTGATCTCGTTGTACCAGTTATGGCAGAGTGAAGCGGGGACGATTATCAGTGATGTTGTCTGTGGTCTTGCATCACCGAAGAGCGTCATCTGAGAACCGGCCTCTCTTTCACGGTCGCCGGGTTTCAGTTCCTTGTTCCGACAGCAGAAGGGCAAGTGTCTGGAGTGTCTTGCCCAGGCCCATATCATCGGCGAGGCAGCCCCCCAGGTTGTTCGACTGCAGGTACCAGAGCCAGCTTAATCCCTCTAGCTGGTAGGGGCGCAGCTCTGCCTTCAGCCCTTGCGGGGCAGCAAGGAGGGGCAGTTCCCGGGGCATTGATAGCTTTCCCAGTTTATGACATATATCGCAGTCGTCGGCCGATATCACATCGCTGATTATTCCAAAATGCTGTTTGTGCAGTAAAAGGTTATCATCGTTGTCCTTTCCCATTTCAAAGAGACCACGGTAGCGGGCAAACCACTCATCCGGGAGCACGGCCACGGTGCCGTCAGGCAGAACGTACTCGCGGATACCATCAATGATATTTCGCCTGAACCTGGTAAATGGGATGGTGAATGGGCCTATCTGCACAACAGCCTTAAGGTCAAACCAGTCGTTTATCAGCTGGTGACTCAGTTTTATCTCCACCGGAACTAGACTGTATGGCTGGTCAAGGCTGCCTGTTCGAATCATGAAACCTGCATCTTCAAGCCTGCTCCGGTTATATGCGATGGCCTCTATCAGGTCATAGAGAGCCTTGCCATTCTCCTCCCTGGCACCCGGGGTCATGAAGCTGATGCCGTCTTCAGTGAACATCCCGGCTTCATCAAGGGCGTTTAGGCATCCTTTCTCCCATGAATGATCACGCTCCTTTCTGGTAAAGATGAATTTCCCCCTTTCATTGCTGAAGGAGGTAAAGTGCCTCCGATCATCAGGGTAGAAGATGTCTTTATCATCATACCGGAATTTCAGGATTGCCGCCGGGATACCAGAAATGTTCTTCTCAATGGTGAGAAAAGCCTGCTTTGCCGGTTCGGAATGTTCAAGGGTGAATCCCGTTCCCGTTACTTTGTGGGTGTTGATGACTGACAGGACGAACGTGCTGAAGTATTTCTCTTCGGTTGCTCGAGGAATACTGATTTTTTCACGTGTAAGGAACGGCTTCATCTTTGCTCCCTCGATGTCTGAAATATAGTGGATGACATGACTGACGCGGATAACACAAGGTTTGTTTGAGAGTATCTCTATGACTGAATTGCGAAGATCGAGAGGCTGACCGGCAGATTCGACAAGCAGGCTGTAACTGCTTCCCTCATGACTGCGGTCGAACCTGAATACCGGTATTCCCTCCGCCGGTTCTATCGATAGCCTGTCTTCAGGATGGAGAGTGGTTATTCTCGTCTTCTGAAGGTAGAGAGGGATCTCCTCACTGAGTGCAATGTGGAGGCAGTGGTGGATCCTCGATTCAATATATGGCTTGATGAGCTTTTCAAACTCCCGGTCGGTGACGTTGTCGATGAATTCCCTTACACTGTTCTGTTTCGAAAAGAGCTTGTGCAGGTTACGGTCAGAGTACTCATTCACCAGTCTTACAGATTCCCTCTCATCGTTGTCAAGTCCTGAGAGCGTCACCGAGTCGGGGAACGGCGACAGTGACTCCGCCATTGTGTAATATTCACGACCGGGAAGTCTCTCCAGAATATAAGGCATAAGCACAGGGCCCCATCGTCGGTGCTGGGTCAGGATAATTGCAAAAAGCCTTTCGCGATCTTTGTTGCCGGGCAACTGCATAGTCTGAAAAAAATGAATCTGCAATTTTGACATTCCACAGATAAAATCAAAGCTTTATGGGGAAATAATTATTATTCGTCATCATGCCGCTGTTGTGTGAACTGCCCCGTAGACCTGTTACGGGACCACAGGTAAAGAATATTTTAATATCTTTCCGTTCTTGAATTGGCTCGCAGACAGATATGAAACCCGCATGTTATGAAAGCACAGGCACACATGAAAAATTTTCATTAATTTGCGGGTTCCGTCATACCTTTAAGATCAATCAGAAATTATGATGAAAAGGATACTTGTAATCAGTTTATTGTCGTGTTTTTCTATCCTGGTTTCAGCACAGGTGACTCCGCTATCGTCAGGATGGAAGGCGAAGAAGGCCTCAGAGGTGGATGCTGACGGCCGCCAGCTGACAATTGAGGATCCCGACCTCACCGGCTGGCTTAACGCCACGGTGCCGGGCACGGTGCTGACAACGCTGGTGAATAACGGGCGCATGCCCGATCCATGGTACGGCATGAATAATGACCTGATTGCGGATATATGGAATGAAGGCCGTGATTACTATACCTATTGGTTTTTCACGAGGTTCTCGGCGGAATCAATCGACTCTGCAAAACAGGTGTGGCTCAACTTCAGGGGCATTAACTACAGGGCTGAGATATACCTTAATGGCGAACGCCTCAATCCAGTTGTCCATGAGGGAATGTTCCTCCGGCAGAAGTATAATATCACCCCGCTCCTGAAACGACAGGGGAATAACCGGCTGGCAGTAAGGGTTGAACCTCCGCTCCACCCGGGCAATCCCAACGGCGGACAGGGAGGCGACGGCATGATAGGCCATGATGTGACGATGCAGTTCACTGCCGGCTGGGACTGGATACAGCCGATCAGGGACCGTAACACCGGCATCTGGGATGAGGTTACAATAGAGGTTACAGGGGATATTGACATACGTGACGGTTTTGCAAAGACACGCGTGCCGGGTTCGCGTCTGCCGGGCGAACTGCAGGACCCTGCATTCGTCACCTTCTCCGTCGAACTGGAAAATTCCACTGACAGGTTGGTCGAGGGCGAAGTTGTCCTTTCATTTATGGGTTCCAGGGATAAGAAGAAGATGAAGATCGGGCCTCGCTCAACGGAAAGTGTGACTTTTTCAGAGAAGAAGCAGACTGACCCCCGGATCTGGTGGCCCAATGGCATCGGACAGCCATCCCTCTATCCTGCTGTTATAACCTTCCATGACAAGGAGGGAAACACTCTTGACCGGGAGGATCTGATGTTCGGCTTCAGGGAGACGGGAAGCTTCTTTGACGATAGCCTCGGTGCGCGTGTTTTCACAATAAACGGTCAGAAGCTTTTCATCAGGGGTGCAAACTGGATCGCATCAGACGGTATGCTGCGTCTCAAGCCGGAACGATATGATGCTGAGGTGAGAATGCATGCCGAAATGAATATGAACATGATAAGGGTCTGGGGAGGATCAATAACCGAAAGACCGGAGTTTTATGAGGCATGTGACAGGCATGGCATCCTGGTGTGGCAGGACCTTTGGATCACAGGCGACTGCAACGGCAGATGGCCCGATACTCTGCGGAAGGCTGAGTCTCAGGAGGTCCGCCGGATGTATCCGGATGACGACTCCCTTTTCCTCAGGTCCGTCGCTGACCAGGTGAAGATGCTCCGCAATCATCCTTCACTGTATATGATCTGCGGAGGAAACGAGTTTCCCCCGGAACCGGAGCTTGATACCCTGATAAGAAAAACCCTTGCTGAAATTGACGGGACAAGGCTTTACTTCAGCGAATCCACGTCACCGGAGATCCTTACAAACAACATCGGCGGCACAGCTGACGGCCCCTATAATGCAAGAGAACCGCTCTGGTTCTTTACGACGAAATGGCACCCGTTCAATCCCGAAATAGGATCGGTAGGTCTGCCGAATATTGAATCGCTGAAGAAGATGATGGATGAAAAGGACCTTATCGTGCCTCAGGGGAAAGAGGTAAATGAGGTATGGAGATATCACAAGTACATGGGTTACGGCGGTCAGATAGAAAAAATGGGAGAGCCGGCAGACCTGAAGGACTTTGTGACAAAAGCGCAGATCGTTAATTACGATCAGTACCGGTCGCTGGTTGAAGGGCATTACTCTCACATGTGGGACTGGTACTCAGGTTTCCTTGTATGGAAGAGTCAGAATCCGTGGCCGGCCCTCAAGGGGCAGTTCTATGACTGGTACCTCGATCAGAATGCGGGTTACTATGGGTTTAAGCACGGAGCCGCTCCGCTGCATCTCCTGTTCAATCCGGCCGACTCGGCCATCTATGCCATCAATGCCACACCCAAGGAGCGGAAGGGACTGAGGCTTGATGCGGTACTTACTGATGAAACCGGCAGGGAGATATGGAAAAAATCGCAGGAATCTGTACTGCCCCCCAACAGTGTAACCAGGGTCTGGGATGCCGACCTGCCTGGTGCGCCGTCAAAGGTACAGTTTCTCAGACTCCGTATCACCTATGTATCAACCGGTCTGCCCATTGATGACAACACCTCCTGGTTTCCTTACAATGGTGACGGCAGGGAGCTTATGTCCCTTGCAGGCGCGAAGGTGGTCGGACAGATGATGAAGAGCAACAATGGCAAGTACACTGTAGACCTGGCCAACAGCGGTGTTGTTGCAGCATTTTTTGTCCGCATGAAGGTCATCCGCGCTTCCGATGGTGAGATGGTGACGCCGGTCTTCTTTGACGATAACTATATTGTTCTTATGCCCGGAGAGAAGAAGAGCATCGAGCTTGATGTCACGATGCTTAAGCAGGAAGACCTTAACACTCCTCTGATGCTTCATCTTGAGGGAGTGAACCTTGCCGGGCAGTTGATCAGGCTTTGAAGTCAGTCTTCAGTCACCAGTCTTCAGTCTCAACTAATGACTGTGGACTGCTGACTGGTGGAATTTCCGACTGCCGACTGCCGACTGCCGACTGCCGACTGAGGACTGAGGTTATCCGACTCTGCCAATCTCTTCAAGCCTGGAATGATCGAGGATAATGATGCTCTTATCCGACAGCCTTATGAGACCGTCCCTCTCAAAGCTTTTCAGCACCTTCACCGCTCCCTCTGTCGAGATGCCGGCGAAGTCGGCCAGTTCGCGTCTTGAGAGGTGCATGAAGAGATCCTCTCCCCCGAAATTATCCGGTGCAAGGCTGAGAATCACTGTCGCCATCCTGCCATTGGTCTGCTGGTGGAGCACATGATCAAGTGATGAATAAAGCCCCGCATTGTGCTCACAGTAACGCCTGATGATGCCGAAGGCAAAGGCGCCGTTCTTCTTTACCAGTCCCGCCATAGCCTCTTTCTCGATCAGGAGACCTGTCGTTTCGGTGACAGCTACCACTGAATAGTTGAATGTATTTCGGTTAAATACGGCTGACAGTCCGACCATCTCACCGGGAGTGATGATGCGGAGGTTATAGTCGCGACCGTTGCTGCATTCAATATATTGTCTGGAGAAACCGCTGACAATGAATATGACATAAGAGGCAAACGATCCCTGCTTGGTGATGTTCTCACCGCGGCGGAAGACAACCTGCACACGGCTTTCACGCACCAGCTCAGTCTCCTCCGCTGAAAGGGCCGAGAAACAGGGCAGGGTTATGTCGCATATGAATTCCTTGTCGGTATGGCTGATTGTTTTCATTACTTACAATATGCAGCAAATTTAATCAATAACAGCGATGGACGTGCATTGGGTTAGCTTAATACAGGTCATAATGTTAGCAACAGGTCATTGATCTGTGACAGTTTTTATGTTGTCCTGTTTCAATTTTCTACATGTCTCATGTGACAGACAATTCATAAATAGCCCCCGGGATAAGACTAACTTTGCAGAAAATTTTACGAACCAATGAGACACAAAATTGAATCAGCCTGGAAAGGCAGAATGAAGTTTGATACCGAAGTCAACGGACACCATTTTTACATTGACCAGGCCGGTGAGAACGGCGACGACAGCGGTCCGCGTCCCAAGCCTCTCATGCTCGCTGCCCTTGCAGGATGCACCGGCATGGATGTAATATCACTCCTGAAGAAGATGCGTCAGGAGGTTGAATATTTCAACGTGGTTGTTGAAGGCGATACTGAAGAGGAGCATCCGAATGCATTCATTAAGATGCATGTAATATACGAGTTCAGGGGGAAGGAGCTGGATATGGAGAAGATTGAGAAGTCGATCAGCCTCTCCATGGAACGCTACTGCGGTGTGTCAGCCGTTTACCGCAAGGCAGGAATAGAGATGACGCACGAGGTAAGAATAGTCTGAAAGTCCTGAACTTCAGTCCACAGTCTTCAGTCTTCAGTCTTCAGTCCACAGTCTTCAGTCCCTACTAAGACTGCCGACTACAACTAGTTAGTAACCAAATAATCAATAATATGTTATACACGAATCTGAAACACATCGAGACTGCATCACAGCTCGAAAAAATTATCAGCGAGAATGAAAATGTAATGGTATGCTGCGGCAGGATGGGCCCCATGTGCATACCGGTATATGGTGTAATGGAAGAGCTTGAGCCGGTATACACGCATGTCAGATTCTTCGATATGGAATTTGACAATCCGGAGGCGCAGGTGATTCGCAACACACCCATGACCAGAGGATTTATGGGATTACCGTACACTGTTTACTATAAGAACGGAAAGATGGTCAAGGCCACCTCGAGCATTCAGAATATGTCACAGGTGAAGCATATTCTTGACACTGAATTTGGCCAGCCGGTAGCTTAGATCATGGAGAGTGCAACTCATTATGATGTGATTGTGCTTGGGGGAGGTCCAGCAGGACTTACTGCTGCAATCTACCTTTCACGCGCCAGGGTGAGGACGCTGGTGCTGACCGAGGGTATGCCCGGAGGACAGATGACACTGACACACGAGATTGCCAACTATCCCGGCATTGAGATGATAAACGGGTACATGCTGGGCTCGGTGATGAAGAAGCAGGCCACAGCCTTCGGGGCTGTGGTGAAGGGGAACAGTGAAATCAGCGCCTTGTCCCTTGAGGGTTCGACCAAGAGCATAACCACCGCTGAAGGTCAGACCTTCACGGCAGCAGCAGTCATCCTGGCAACCGGGGGCCGTTCGCGCACGATGGGCGTCCCGGGAGAGGATACCTTCAGGGGGAGGGGCATATCATACTGTGCCACCTGTGACGGAGACTTTTTTACCGGGAAAGAGATAGTGGTGGTCGGAGGAGGTAACTCAGCCCTCGAAGAGGCGGTTTCTCTTACCAGGTATGCGACGAAAGTAACCATAGTACACCAGTTTGATCATTTCCAGGCTTTTGAGTACGCAGTAGAGGAGGCCAGGGTAAACCCGAAGATAAGCTTCATTATGTCATCGACAATCGATTCATTCTATGGAGTAGAGAAGCTTGAAGGCGTTAAAATAAAGAACCTCGACACCGGTGAAGTGACTGATTTCAGAACTAACGGAGTGTTTGTATTCATCGGATATGTACCCAACACAGAGTCGCTGAACGGAACTGTCAGGCTCAACGAAAGGGGAGAGATCATTGCAGGCCCGGATATGTCAACAAATATTGAAGGTGTATATGCTGCCGGTGATGCCGTCGTAAAGCGTTACAGGCAAGTCACCACGGCCGTGGCCGACGGCACCGTCGCGGCTCTGGCTGCAGCTGAATACCTCCATTCACTTAGAAGAAACCAAAAGAGATAATTAATAAATGAAACCCGCATTTTATACTAACTCAAACACCTGGTGAATTAGTTTGATTAACATGAAGGTTCCATAAGACCAATAAAATTGATTTATATACTGATGAAAATGAAAGGACTTATTATTGCAATAGTTGTTATAGCCGTAGTGGCTGTGCTGGTGTACCGTTCATACAGCAGGATGAAGAATGCCCCGGCTGTTGAAGAGAGTGAGCTTATCGAACATCTTACCGCTCAGAACTTTGCTCACAAAACGAAGAGCGGCGTGGTACTGGTTGACTTCTGGGCCGACTGGTGCATGCCGTGCAAGATGATGGCTCCGATACTCAATGATGTGGCTGTTGCCACTGAGGATAAGGCTAAGGTTTACAAGCTCAATGTGGACGAGCAACAGCAGATAGCTGCCAAATACGGAATCAGGAACATTCCCACGATGATACTGTTCAAGGATGGCAAAGAGGTTGAGAGGATAATAGGAGTGAAGCCGAAGGACTATATCGTCTCAAGCATACAGAAAGCCCAATGATAAAGATATCAGGTATTATTACCTATTAGCGCCCTCCTTTGCTCTGTCATAGTCAGGGGCATCCAACAGCTCGTGGAAGTTTGCCGAAGGCCTCACCCGTCCGAAGGAATCGAGATAAGCTTCCTTTGTCATGGAATCCCAGTGTATGGCACCGTAATAGTACTGGAAGTTATTGAAGATGCCCAGCGACATTAAAAGCAGGAAGATGCAAAGGATCAGGGGCTTAAGCCACCTTCCCGCGACAGTCAGCAGCACACTGAGCAGGGCGGCGGTGGCTACCGCCATGAGGGCATAGCCGTCAATAAAGGCCCTCTGACCGAACCCTCCGCCGTACCACCAGCACCACCAGGAAAGGATGATGTATATGTTAAGCGGCACAAATAGAGTCACTGCCAGGGCATGAGGAGACCGTCTGACCCAGAGGATGAATATCCCTGCAAATGAGAAGAGCAGGAGGGGAGTATAAACGAAAAGCCCCTTGCGCCAGCTGAAGAGCCCTTTTATGATTGCCGGATCACCAAAGAAAAACCGTTCGTCACTGCCGTATGAGAAATAGAGCCACTGTCCGGTCATCTCCTTCCAGTAAATCGTCTGCGGCAGCCATACAACAATGATCGCCAGGCACATGAGAATGAGATACCGGTAGCCGGAGGCAAGTCCTCTAGTCCTTTGCCGGAGGGTTTCCCACGAGGTTATGCCGTAGAGAAGGAAGAAAATAATTATCAGGATGTTCGTTGGTCTGATAAGGGTTATCAATCCCAGTATCAAACCAAGTCTCATAGCGGGCCAGGTTTTCTGCCATCCTGCTGTCATCTCTTCCGCAGCCCGGGAATTCCTCACTTTGTTTTTTGCATATGCCACGCCGCCACCTCTCCTGCTTGGCCGGACTGCACCACTTTCCCCGCTGTCCGGATCGTGCCACCTCATTGAATACCACACAAAGGCACTGATGAGC
This sequence comes from uncultured Rikenellaceae bacterium, assembly GCA_963696805.1. Lineage (GTDB taxonomy): Bacteria > Bacteroidota > Bacteroidia > Bacteroidales > VadinHA17 > SR-FBR-E99. The sequence continues at coordinate 738,779 of CAVOLF010000006.1, read as the reverse complement.
GCAAAGTTATAGACGTGCGCCATCGTCCCCTGGAAAAGAGTGTACCAGTAAAGGTTGGTGCCGAATGCAAAGGATGCCAGCACGAGGGCAGTTATTCTGTCGGAGGCGTGTACAAGCAGTATTCTCCGCAGATAGATCATTCCGACAGACAGGAATACCAGCGCCGAGACAAGCAGAAAGAACTTGTACGGTTCCGAATAGCCTCCGGCATCAGCTCCGGAGATGAGTGCCGCCACGTGGCCTGAAAGAAAGAATGGCATCCATATCAGTGAAAGTCCCATGGTGGTTTTGATCACATATGTTCCTTCAGGACCTCTCTCCGGCCAAACGATTAATTTGTGCGGCCCGTCGTAACCGTCGGCGAAGCTCAGCGAGAGGTCGTGATGGATGAATGCTGCCGGGAGGTATGCATAATAGGAGATGGCATCCCATTCTATGACGCGCTGTTCATCTTTCCAGTGCTTCACAACCAGCATGTTGACAGTCATGAAGGTGACAATAAAGGCAATTGTAAGCGCTGACATCCAGCTTTTGTATGACAGTCCGTACCTGAATACCTTGGCAGTTATTCCCAGACCGTCGCTGATCCTGATCTTTTTTCCCTCGTCTTTCCTGCGTGGACTGTATGTCACATCAGCTTCGTCATAAGCTATGCCTCTGTCTTGCATAGCCCTGAGCATAAGCTCCGTCTCAAAGCCGAACCGGTTCTCTTTGAGGCTGAGGCTTTCGTAGAAACTTTTCCTGAAGACCTTATAACCGCATGTCAGATCGGAGATCTTTCTTCCAGTAAGTCTTGTTGCGATGGCTGAGATGAGCCTGTTAAGGGCGGTTGCCGGCAGGGCATGGCCCGGATAGCGTATGCCGGTTCTGAACCGTGTGCCGCTGACGAGGTCAAGGTTGCCATAGTGAAGTTTTTCAAGCAGTGCAGGTATATCGGACGGGTTAAGCTCGAGGTCGGCATCCTGTACTATGATGATATCACCCTTTGCTGCCCTGACCCCTGCAGCCACTGCTGCTCCCTTGCCGCTGTTGACGGGTAGCCTGATCAATCTTGTGGCAAATGCTCCGGGAGTGCTCTTCTCAGCCAGTCGTGCTGAGTCATCGGTAGAGCAGTCGTCTACGATTATCACCTCAGTACGCTCCACAAAACCCGGCATTAGGGTATCACCGAGCCTCGCCAGGGTCGTTTCAATGACACCGGCTTCGTTGTAGAGCGGGATGATTATGCTGAGGTACAAGGATGAAGGATAAAGGTTAAAGGATAAAGTTAGTACAGATAAATTAGAAGGCAATAGGCAATAGGCAACAGGCAATAGAGTCAATGATAGCATGTAGTGCTTATAGTATTGTTGATCAAGGCAATGAATGTAAAATTTGGCTGTAGGCCATAAGGTATTGTAGGTAAGCGCATTGATAAGATTTATTGTCCGTAGGACATACAGTATTGTAGAAACAGGGGGTGGTAACAAAAAAAAAGGAGACCGCTCGCGGTCTCCTTTCTTAACAGAAATGGGCCCCGGGTCTGAGGCTCATCATTTTTGCAATGCGGGTAATGTTTATTTCTTTGGTGCAGGTGTTGCAAGGTTATCGCATACACCGTCATTGTTGGCATCAACAAATGCCGGGCCTTTTCCGCTGAACCGTCCCTGTCCGTTACCGCGTCCCTGTCCGGTGCCGGCTGCCACACCCTGACCGCGACCCTGACCGCGACCGGTGGCCGCTGCCTGTCCCTGTCCATGTCCTTTGCCCGGACCACGGTTTGCAGCGTTCTGGTTGGCGCCTGCGGAATATGCCCTGCGCCCCTGACGTGTTCCGTTGGTGTAATTGTCACATACTCCGTCTTTATCGGCATCGACATAAACGTTACCGGCTGCACGGCCTCTGCCTGTCTGGTCAGCGGCGGGCTTTGCTGTCTGTGCTGTGGCAATCGCCGTCATAGCTACAAAAGCTGCTACCGTCAGAATTAGTCTTGTTTTCATGAGTAATTGTTTTTAGTTATTGATTGATTGAATTGTTCCATGTTTTCAATTACTCTGATGTATGCAGGAGTGAAAGGTTTAACGGACGTGTCAGAAGAAATCAAAAAAATATTCTATAACTTGACATTTCTGATTCTCAATGCATTCCATACTACCGACAGAGAGCTGAAGCTCATCGCGGTGGCAGCTATCATCGGGTTGAGCAGCGGACCGCCAAAAAGATGGAGGGCGCCCATAGCTACGGGGATGCCAAGAATATTGTAGAAGAATGCCCAGAAAAGGTTCTGCTTTATGTTACGGAGGGTTGCACGGCTAAGCCTCAGTGTTTTGACCACATCACCAAGGTCGTTCTTTATAAGTACGATATCGGCCGCCTCCATGGCAACATCGGTTCCTGAACCGATAGCAATGCCCACGTCTGCCGTTGCCAGGGCCGGAGCGTCATTAATGCCGTCGCCAACCATTATGACCGTTTCTCCCCTTGCGCGGATTTTTCTGACCTCTTCGGCCTTGTCTCCCGGCAGCACACCTGCTATCACATTGCCTATGCCAGCCTCCCTGGCGATATGCCTGGCGGTCTGTTCCCCGTCACCGGTTATCATCACAACCTCAATGCCCATCCGGACCAACTCTCTTATCGCCTCTGCAGATCCCGGCCGGAGGGTATCGGCAACGGTTATAACACCCTCGCACGTCCCGTTGGCAGCTACATACAGTATCGTCTTTCCTTCTGCTGCCAGATGCTCTGCGGCCATGTCACTCCCTGTTGTATCGACCTTTCTCTCTACCATCAGTCGCCTGTTGCCTGCAAGGATATGGGTTCCGTTTGCAAAGGCTTCCACACCATAACCCGGCAGTGCCGTGAACCTTTCGGGAATGGTGAAATCAATCCCGGCTGCCGCTGCATGTTCGTTCAATGCCCTGGCCACCGGGTGTTCTGAACGGGCTTCGGCTGATGCAGCGATTGACAGCATTCTTTCTTTATTCGATGATGTCTCAGGAACGATGTCTGTGACCACGGGCTTGCCGGTGGTTATGGTACCTGTCTTATCGAGCACTGCCACAGTGGCCTTCCTCGCCGTCTCCAGGGCCGTGCCGCTCTTGATTAAAATGCCCTGACGTGCACCCCTGCCGGTACCTACCATCACAGCCACAGGAGTGGCCAGTCCAAGAGCACATGGGCATGCTATTATAAGTACGGAGATGAGGACCGTGAAGGAGAGGCGGAAATCGCCTGTGCCTATCATCCAGCCAGTGGCTGCCATCACGGCCAGCGCGATGACAACAGGAACAAAGATGCCGGAAATCTTGTCAGCCAGCCTGGCGATTGGCGCCTTGGAGCCCTGTGCCTCCTCCACGAGCCTGATAATCTGTGCAAGGGTGGTTTCGCTTCCCACGCGGGTGGCTCTGCAGACGACGGATCCGTGCAGGTTGATGCTTCCTCCGGTCACCACGGAGCCTTCATTCTTCTCTACGGGTATGCTCTCGCCGGTGAGCATCGATTCATTAGCGGAGGTCTCTCCACTGGTAACAATGCCATCAACAGGGAAGCGTTCACCGGGTTTGACTATGACGAGGTCTCCTACTGTGACTTTTGAGGCAGGCACCGCCTTCTCCTTGCCTTCGCGCAGTACCGTGGCCAGGGGAGGAGCAAGGGAGAGCAGCTGCCTGATGGTGCTGCCGGCCTTGGATTTGGATCGGGCCTCCAGGAAGCGGCCGGTGGTTATAAGGGCTATAATGGCTGCCGCTGACTCGTAATACAGATTATGGACATAATGGCTGTCACCACCTGCTACACGGACGGTGGCAAAGATGCTGTAAAGGTAGGCGGCAGCTGTACCCATGGCGACAAGGGTATCCATACCGGGGTTTCCCCTCAGGAGTGTCTTTGTGCCTGCCGTATAGAAACTGCGTCCGGTGATGACGACGGGTGTGGTAAGTATCAGCTGGACAAGCGCGAATGTCAGAGGGCTGGAATCAGGGGAGATGAACACCGGCAGATTCGCTCCGGCCATGGCTGACATGGTAAGAGCCATAAGCGGAACGGTGAAAATAAGTGACCAGATGAGCCTCCTTTTAAGCTTCTGTGTCTCCGGCAGCGAAGCCTTTCGTTCCTTTTCGTCATCTATCGCTTTATAGCCTGCCCTGCTTACAGCTTCAATAACCTGGCTGAGTGAGTCCTTTTTCTCATCATATTTTACCGTCAGTCTCTCCGTTGCCAGGTTGACACTGGCATAGGATATGCCCTGTACCTTCGCGGCGGCTTTTTCTACATGTGCTGCGCATGATGCGCAGTTCATCCCTTCTATGGCAAACGACTTGTCAGTCATGGTGCAAAGTTCATCAATTATTAAACAAGGCAGAGGAGAAAACGTTTACCGATGATCGTTTTTCCTGAAATCTGTATGATAAACTGCAGCATCATTCCAATTCGCATGCGGAGACATGGCATGCAGCAGCTCAAAGGGAATAATTCAATTTCACAGGCAAATAATTAAGATATGAAAAGTAATTCTTATTTTGGCACCTCGGAAATGACCTATGACTGCTGTAATCCTCGTACTTTTCTTTCTTCTCTCCCCGCTGCTGATATTACGTCTCTGTCACCGATACAGCCTGTTAAGTAAAATCGGTGCTGTTGTAATTGCGTATGTGATCGGGTTTGTTATTGGAAACCTGGGCTTGTTGCCCTTGATTGATGGTCACGCAAAAGTGCAGGAACTGCTTACTACACTGACAATTCCCATTGCGATCCCCCTGCTGCTTTTCTCCATGGATATAAAGAAGTGGACTCAGATTGCGGGTAAAACAATGCTTTCACTGGCGTTTGCCCTGATTGCTGTCATCATAGCAGTCGTTGCCGGGTTTTTTATTTTCCGGAACCAGGGCATCCAGAGCCTCTGGGATGTATCAGGGATGATGGTGGGCCTGTATACCGGCAGCACACCCAACCTTGCATCAATACAGACTGCACTCGGGGCTGATGAGACAACATATATGATTATCGTTACCTATGACCTTGTCATCGGGGCCTTTCATCTTCTGTTTGTAATGACAATTGCCCAGCGCCTTCTGCTGATGTTTCTTCCGGCATACTCCTACATTGATCCCGCTTCCGGCAATGCCGGAAGGGACGACAGTGAAGATCCTTACTGGGGATTGCTGAAAAAGGAGACGGTGATTCCACTCATGAAGTCATTCGGTATCGCTGTCCTGATTTTTGGCATTGGAGGTGCCGCTTCGCTGTTAGTGCCAGCGTCAGTACAGATGGCTGTTGTTATCCTTATCATCACAACATCGGGCATTGCTGCTTCACTGATCCCTGCTGTGAAGAAGCTCGATAAATCGTTTGAGCTGGGGATGTATCTAATCCTGATATTCTGCATGGTCATTGCCTCAAGGGCGGACCTGGGGAATATTGACTTCGTTGCCATGAAAATAGCTGCTTATGTGGCCTTCGTTGTCTTTGGTTCTATGATTATACAGGCCTTCCTGTCATGGATCTTCAGGATTGATGCAGATACCTATATTATAACATCAACAGCCATGATAACCAATCCAGCCGTTGTTCTGGCCGTTGCAGGCTCTCTCAGAAACCGCGAGATAGTATTTTCCGGCCTCTCAGCATCTATAATCGGCCTGGCCGTAGGCAACTATCTAGGGATCTTTATGGCGTGGCTCCTGGAACGCATCTGATTGCCAGAGCATTGATGACTGTCAGATGGTCATTGTGACATCCAGGAGAACACCGGGAGGGTTCTCCTTCAATTTTTCAATCAGTGCGGCCTCTCTGGCAAAAACATACATCTCACTTCTGACCGTGATCCCCGTAAATTTCTTCATGGGTATGAAAAGAGGATCATTCTCTGTTGCGTATAGCATAATAAGGGTATAATCCGAACCTATGCTGATGTTATTTGCATGACGGAACAGAGTGTCGAGGGCTTCAGGACAATCATCATGTGCATAAAGGACAAGAGAGAGCTGCCGGAGCGGCTCATTGAGTCTTACAGGGCGCGGTACTTTCATGAAGTGTGAAAGAAAATTCAAAAGACCAGTTACCACCCTGATACTGAAATTCAGTCTGAGTACCTGATAGCTCTTGTAAGGATGTTCATCCCATAATGCCGTGACCGCCCTGATCTTGCCATTTTCCCTTGCCACCAGGAAGTTATCGAGGGAGAGTCCGTTGATGTTGTCAAGATAATTTCTGAAACGATCCTCAGTGATCAGCGGGGCGATGGCAAATCGTGAGGCATATGTCCGGTACAGCTCAATTATCGAGGGGATGTCTTTATCGTCGGGCTTCTCTATTTTGTAACGTGAGTCAATCCGCATGGTGCGGATGGGAATAATATTGAAGATCCTGTTAGTGCCCAGATAATGGGCAGATGGCAGTCCGACCCTGCCTTTTGTAAAGACGAGAGGGCGTTTGTTGTCTTTCAGGAAGTTGGCGATCACCATGTCTGCATCTGATCTCATGACATGATCTTCCGCTGCCCTTAGAAGTTTGAAAGCTGTCATCCCGTTCCTGTATGCTTTCTCTACCCGCAGGTCAAGCATATAACCCACCTTATATGTTTTATCAAGCACACTGGCGGGAAAATGAACCACTCCGACCAGCCCGATAATACTGTCATCTTTACGGGCAACAAGGTGCCAGGCATCCTTGTCAAGCATCCTCTGGAGTGTATTGAACCGGGGGGTGCGGTTGATGAAATAGGTGATCATGCCCTCCTGCGGACATTTTTCAGCCAGACCAATGATCTTATCATTATCATCATCAACGGCAAGATTGATGTTAATGGCACTCATGTTCTCAATTGGGTTCAATTAGCAGCGTGATCTTCGATCAGGCTTGCTTAGCATTTATACTATCTTATGTGGCGGCTGAAGGTTTGAAATCCGTTAAATATATAAAAAAGTTTCTTTTCACCGTGCAAAGTTCATGGTTGCGCTCACTTGCACTTCTCCGGGATTACCTTCACTGATCCCCGGAAGAGTACCTGCAAAAGATATGAAAGCATGCGCCTGCGATTCTCCGGGATTAGCTTCGCTGATCCCTTCAGGAGGGGCCTGCAAAAGATGACTGCCCCTTAATTTTTACGGGATTACCTTCGGTGATCCCTTCAGGAGGGGCCTGCAAAAGATGACTGCCCCTTAATTTTTACGGGATTACCTTCGGTGATCCCTTATTGGAGACCTTTCAGACCATATCACTCACTCATGAGCCATGCTCATGAGTGATTTTGTTTAACGTCATCACTCACTCTGGCAAGCCAGGTTCGCAATGCCGTAAAACAAAACTCCTGTCAGCATTAGGCTGACAGGAGTGATATGGTCTGCGGAGAGAGAGGGATTCGAACCCACGGTCCAGTTACCCGGACAACGGTTTTCGAGACCGCCCCAATCGACCACTCTGGCATCTCTCCGGTAGCGCAACATCATTAAGAAGTTGCGGCTGCAAATATAATTACTTTTTGGTGTAAACTGATGTCACCTTTCTTTCTCCCTGAGGTGATGGCATAGTCATCTCTATTGTGAGCGTCTTGGTATCAGCCAGGCTCCACACTTCTGTTGAAGTGACTGTGCGTGACTCGCCGCCCCTGTTCATGGTCCTGGTTGTTTTGATCGTCAGTTTCTTTCCGTCGGCTGACCAGGTGGCTGTCGATTTGCTTTCTCCCATGCGTGAGCTGTTCAAACATTCCTTCCCATCGAGGGTATATTTTGAAGTCGATGTACTTGTCGTTCCGTCGGGAGCACTAATTGTCCTCTCAACTGTCAGCAAACTGCTCTCCTGTTTTACTGAAAAGTCACCGCCGCCAAAACCTCCTCTTCCCTGTCCTCCTGGCCTTTCCCCCTGCGGCTGACCGGCATTGCTCATCTCCTTATTATACGTCCAGCTTCCGGCGAAATCGGTTTTTTTACCCTGCCCTCTGAGACTGAGAGGCAGGAGAATAAGTGTCAGGCTTATCATGACCGATAAAACCTGGTGCTTTGTGTAATTTGTTTTCATCATGCTTTAGTTATTTCCTTCGAGTTGAAACTAAAATGAGTCTTATTTGTTTCAAAATTACCTGTTAACAGGTTAAGATATTGTTAAAATGAAAACTTATTTTACAATCGTACTTTTCCTCGCTGTATCATTACTTGCAGCAGCCCGGGATCCTTCCCATGAATATGACTCTACACTGGCCAGGCAGCTTGGGGCTGACGATTACGGCATGAAAACTTATGTGCTGGTTATCCTGAAGATCGGCACTGCTGATATTCAGGACAAGTAATTACGCGACAGTCTTTTTAAAGGACACTTTTCCTACATGGACAGGCTGACCGCAGAAAAGAAGCTGATCCTTGGCGGTCCGATGACACAAAATGAACAAGGCTACCGGGGATTATTCCTCTTTGATGTCAGTACATCTGCGGAGGCAGAACACTTGATTTCTGTTGATAAATAGGGACAAAAGTTAGCCACCGGGTCAACTCCGTTTTATAAATTTGACCTTCATTACCGTATGGGAGCCGGTTTGCCGCTATAGTAGGGAATGGCAGAAATGTTATTTAAATCTCGTTAAATTTTTCGCATCAGATACCATGAATACAACAAACTGCAATTATTCCCGGGTGAATGCAAGCCCTGCTGAACTGAGTGGTCATGAGATTTGAATTAAGATATTTTACCGGCACCGGGAATTCTCTCAGGATTCTGGAAACATGCAGGGAAGTCTTTCTTGAGGCTGACCACACAGCAGATATCGCGGAGATAAATCTGAGCGAGATAAAAATCAATGAGGCTGATGTCATAGGTTTCTGCCTTCCGGTGTATGCCTTTGGGATTCCACGTATCTGCCGAAAATATTTTCAGAGAATAGAGAGATTTGAAAACAAACAGAGGGCATTTGTGATAATTACAGCCGGGGATGCAAAAGAATCCGGGTTTTCGGTTGTTGAATGTGAGAGGTTATTGAAGAAAAAAAACTGTGAGATTATCTATTCAGGTGTTGTTCAGATGCCGGTTAACTGGATCACCTCTCCGGTACCTCCTTTCCCTCCGTCAAATGAAGAAGCCATTGAAATAATCAGAAAGGGAGTTGAAAAATCAAAGAGAATGGCTCTTGATATTATCAGCGGCATCAGTCAATTTACACGTTTTTGCTTATCCAACACTATATACGAAGTTTCGATTCCACAAGGATTACTGGTTATTCAGATATCTGGGGATACAAAACCTGTGGCGCACCTTTAAAACTTACGATACCTGTAATGGTTGCCAGATATGTGCAATGATCTGTCCCACCCAAAGCATTAAGATCATAGAGAGGAGACCTGTGTGGAGATCAACATGCGAGCAATGTATGCGTTGTGTCAATTTTTGTCCCCGGGAAGCTATCTACCAGACTATGGGAGGAGATACCAAGGGAAAAAACAGGTATTGTGAACCGGGTTTTAACCCCTTGAGAGTTCAACAACCTGAAGCACCTGGCCGGTAAATGCCATTATCTTCCGCTTCATCAGGGCAATTGGCATATTTGGTTTTCCTGTCACAAAAGGCCAATTCTTCAGCAAAATCAAGCGAGCCACTTTTCGCTCCCCACGGGAAAAACAGGATTGAGAACATTCTTTGTTGTTATGTGTTTAAATAATGATGACCAGAATGGTATCCATATTATTATCTGTTTTTCTGCTGGCAAACCATATCAACCTTACCATTGGGACTCACTATTGCAGAGGCCAGGCCGTTGAGACGAAAATACTGATTGGCGAAACTCACATGAGTTGCGGCATGGAAGATATGGATGAATCGTGCGATGCCCACGGAGTGCAGGATTTAAGTTATACCAATTCGCCCTGTTGCGAGAATCATTATCAGGCACTTCCGGTAATCTGATGATTTTCTTAAGGATCCCCCTCAGATCAATGTAACTGTTGATTTAACAGCTGTATTCGTTTATCCGATACTGAATGGAGAACTGTTTCCAAAAACAACTCATCAATCATACACTGATTGCTCGCCACCTCCCTTAGAAAAAGACGTTCAGGTTCTTTTTCAAACTTTCATAATCTGATTTCAATATGAATTGTTGAGCCCATATTGCCTCACGCAGTATGGATTGTGGCATTACTGCCATTTGTCAATATCGTATTCATATTATAAAAGAGATCATGCTTAATAAAATAATCAGATACTTCCTGGAGAACAAGCTGGTTACAATCTTAGTTCTGTTTGTATTTATTGCCTGGGGAGTTGTTACTGCTCCATTTGGTTGGAGAATAGGCGGGTTACCATCTGATCCGGTACCGGTGGATGCAATCCCGGATATTGGGGAAAATCAACAGATTGTTTTTACTCCCTGGAATGGCCGGTCGCCGCAAGATATTGAAGACCAGATCTCCTATCCATTAACAACGTATCTTTTAGGTATTCCCGGAGTGAAAACCATTCGCAGTTCCTCCATTTTTGGATTTTCAAGCATCTATATCATTTTTAATGAAGATATTGAGTTTTACTGGTCACGCTCGCGTATTCTCGAAAAATTAAGTTCCCTTCCTTCAGGACTTTTACCCGAGGGTGTTCAGCCAACACTGGGTCCCGATGCAACCGCTCTGGGACAGGTCTATTGGTACACCCTTGAGGGGAGGGACAAGGAAGGAAACCCAACAGGAGGATGGGATCTTCACGAAATACGAACCGTTCAGGATTTTTATGTAAAGTACGGACTGAATGCCACAGAAGGGGTCTCGGAAGTGGCTTCAATTGGCGGGTTTATTCAGGAATACCAGATAGATGTAAATCCCGCTGCGCTAAAAGCCTATAATATTCCTTTGCACAGTGTAATGCAGGCTGTTCAAAAATCGAATCGTGACGTAGGAGCCAAGACCATCGAAATCAACCAGGCGGAATATCTTGTTCGTGGTCTGGGTTATGTAAAGAGTGTAAGTGATATTGAAAAAGCTGTAGTTGCTGTCCAGGATAATGTGCCGGTTCGCATACAGGACCTTGCCGTGGTAACGCTGGGTCCGGCTTACCCGCAGGGGTGTTCTTGATAAAGACGGGGCCGAAGTAGTGGGCGGTGTAGTTGTAGCCCGCTATGGAGCCAACCCGCTGCAGGTCATCAATAATGTAAAGGATAAAATTAATGAGATCTGCCCGGGTCTGCCTAAAAAGACGCTTCCCAACGGTGTAGAGAGTCAATTAACCATTGTTCCGTTTTATGACCGGTCACGAACTGATTTACGAAACGCTCGGCACACTGGAAGAAGCCCTGTCGCTCCAGATACTCATCACAATATTGGTAATCATTGTTATGATTTATAACCTGAGAGCATCTCTCTTATTTCGAGCTTATTGCCTGTTGCCGTGCTCATGGTTTTTATTGCCATGCGATATTTTGGCGTTGATGCCAATATTGTGGCTCTTTCGGGTATTGCCATCGCTATTGGAACCATGGTCGATCTGGGCATTATCCTGTCGGAGAATGTAATTAAACACTGATTGATGAAGCACCACCGCGAACAAAAGCTGATCGACTACCGTTTATAACGGCTTCTGCAGAAGTCAGTTCGCGCAATCCTGACTGCCGTATCCACCACCATTGTAAGTTTTATTCCTGTTTTTACCCTGCAAGCTGCCGAAGGAAAATTATTCGGTCCGCTTGGCCTTCACCAAAACCTTTGCCCTGGTGGCGGCACTATTGTGTTGCATTGCTAATCCTGCCTACACTGGCACATTGGTTGTTCGGCTTTAACAATTAAGAACCCACGTCACAAGGTAAATGGATCAATATACTCCTTGTTGTGCGGGGGTCATTACCGGACTATTCGGTGATAATGCATGGGCCGGTGTCCTGTTGATTTTATTTGGCGTTATCCGCATTTGTCAAAGCCGCTGATCAAAGATAAAAAACTGTTTCAAAAGCCTGTTTTCCGTAAAGTATATGCAACATCGCCGAATTGATTTTGGTGGTTATTGGCTGTAATATGGCTTCTGGCCAAATACTGGTTGCCGCTTGGAGCTGGTAAAAGCATTCTGCTCAACTTTATTTTTGTCGCCTTGCTGGTTGGATCTGTATCTGGGAGCATTCAGATTACTGAGATATTCCTATAAAAGAATATTGCTAGTTGGTGCCTGATACAACAAAGTGCAAGTTCCTGCTTATTCCTGCGTTGCTGATCCTTCTTGGCAGTAACTATCTGGTTGGGTTTTTCAACTGTTTCTTGGATTTATAGCAAATGGAACAGATCAAGGTTGGATGGAATATCCGAACTACTTCACGTCTGGTCCGGTTTAACCCATCGCTTTCCCGGAGTCGGTAAGGAGTTTATGCCCTCACTGGATGAAGGCAGCTTTTTACTCATGCCCACATCTATGCCTCATTCAGGAGTTGCATATAACCGCGAAAGTGGTCGGCCAGCTGGATATGCTGCTTGCCGGCATTCCTGAAGTAGAACTTGCTGTTGGCAAAATCAGGCAGAGCAGAGTCGGCACTTGATCCTGCTCCTGTTTCGATGTACGAGAATATTATCAACTACAGGCCGGAATACGTGCTTAACGAAAAGGGACATCGCAAAAGATTTAAAACAGATAAAAATGACCGTTTTGTTTTAGCGAATGGAGATGTCTTAACCAATGAAGAAGTGCTGTTGAGCGGTATTTCGACAGATGAACTTGTTCCTGATGATAAGGGAAGTTATTTTAGAAACTGGCGTGAACATATAAAATCGTCGGATGATATTTGGGATGAAATAGTCTTGGTTACGAAAATCCCGGGCGTTACTTCTGCTCCCAAATTACAGCCCATTGAAACAAGGCTGGTAATGCTGCAAACGGGCATGCGGGCACCCATGGGCATAAAAGTGTTCGGTCCCGACCTCGCAACAATCGAGCAGTTTGGCTTGAGACTGGAGAGTATTCTCAAGGAGGTTCCATCGGTAAAAGCAGAGGCTGTCTTTGCAGACCGTATTGTGGGGAAACCATACATCCACCTGAATATCAATCGTGATGAGATTTCCCGCTATGGTTTAAGCATTGAGGATGTACAGCAAACCATTGAGACGGCCATAGGGGGAATGACAATATCCTCTACAGTTGAAGGGCGTGAGCGTTTTCCAATAAGAGTTCGCTATCCGAGAGAATTACGGGACGGCCCGGAAACGTTGGGAAGCATATTGATTTCTACACCTACCGGTGCTCAAATCCCGCTCAGTCAGGTGGTGGATATTGAGTACATGCGTGGTCCACAGGCAATTAAGAGTGAAAACACATTTCTGGTTGGTTATGTCCTTTTTGATAAACGGGAAGGCTTTGCTGAAGTAGATGTAGTTAACGATGCGGATGAGATGATTCAGCAAAAAATTGATTCAGGAGAGTTAATTGTTCCTGCAGGAGTGAATTATAAATTTTCCGGGAGTTACGAAAACCAGGTGCGTGCAGAAAAACGGTTGTCAATTATAGTCCCCCTGGTATTTCTAATCATTTTTCTGATACTCTACTTTCAGTTTAAATCTGTTACCACTTCATTAATGATTTTTACGGGAGTGGCCATGGCATTCAGTGGCGGTTTTATTATGCTGTGGTTATATGGACAAAACTGGTTTGCCGATTTTTCTGTTTTTGGAACAAATCTCCGTGACCTCTTTCAAATGCATACCGTTAACCTGAGTGTTGCTGTCTGGGTTGGGTTTATTGCTCTGTTTGGACTTGCAACCGATGACGGGGTGCTTATTGGAACTTATCTCGACCAGAGTTTTGACCGCAACCGGACAAAAACGATAAAGGAAATCAGAAATGCTGTTGTGGAAGCCGGAGAACGAAGAATAAGGCCTGCTGTAATGACAACGGCTACCACCATTATTGCCCTGTTACCGGTACTCACGTCAACAGGGAGGGGTGCTGACATAATGGTACCTATGGCTATTCCTGCATTTGGAGGGATGATTGTAGCTGCAGTTACTTACTATATCGTTCCCACGCTTTATAGCATGCGCGAAGAGCATAAACTCAAAAAACTACAATCATGAACAAATATATGATCAGCATAATCATTACGCTGTTGTGCAGCACCCTGAGTTTTGCCCAGACTCTTGACGACTATTTTAAAGTAGCTGCCGAAAATAACCCTGGCTTACAGGCAATGTATGTAGAGTATGAGGCTGCATTACAAAAGGTATCGCAGGTAAATACACTGAACGACCCGGTACTGTCATTCGGATATTTTATTTCTCCCGTAGAGACAAGGGTTGGCCCACAGCAGGCAAAATTCTCACTTACACAACTGTTTCCGTGGTTCGGAACACTAAAGGCACAAGGAGATGCCGCAGCGCTGATGGCAGAGGCAAAGTTTCAAAGCTTTATTGATGCCCGGAACAAACTGTATTTTCAGGTGGCTTCTGCTTACTACCCTATATATGAGCTAAATGACTGGATAAACATTGAACAGGAAAACATCAGCCTTCTCAAATCATATAAGACCATTGCAACAAAGAATTTTGAAAACGGAACCGGAGTGATGGTCGATGTATTACGCGCGGACATTATGCTTAAGGATGCGCAAACAGACCTGATTATTCTTAGTGAGAAGGAAAAACCGCTTGTGACGATTTTCAATAAATTACTTAACCGGCCTGAGAATGAACACGTAGTAACTGCCGATTCTTTAACGACGGAGAACCTTAAGGATAATTTCCGTAAAGATTCTCTGACTGCTGAAAATCCAATCTTAAAATCACTGGATTTAAAGTTGCAGGCCAGCAAAGCCGAAGTAGTTGCAGCACAAAAACGAGGACTGCCAAAATTCGGAGTCGGATTAGATTACGTAATGGTGGGTAAACGCAGTGACATTATAATGTCTGATAATGGCAAAGATGTTTTAATGCCTATGGTGAGCATGACTGTTCCGATTTTCAGGGGTAAGTATAATGCTTCGGTAAAAGAGGCAGAGTTGATGCAGAAAAGCTATGCTTTTAAAAAAGATGAAATGACAAATATGCTCATTTCTGACTACGAGATGGTTTGGTTTGATATTAAGCGGCAACGGCAGCTATTATCACTTTACGAACAGCAAATAGAAACATCACGGCATTCATTGAATTTGCTGATAGCATCATATGGGAATTCGGGCAAAGAGTTCGAGGAAGTGTTGAGAATGCAACAGCAATTATTGAAATATCAGAGATTGGAAGCCACAGCATTAACACAATACCAGATTGCATTGGCGAAGATCAATTACCTGACATCAAAAACATATTAAAATGAAGACAATAGATAAAAAAACATTAATAATCGCTTCAGGTACCCTGATAGCAGGATTGCTGGCAGGTTGGTTGATTTTTGGAGGCAGGGGAGATGCCGGTAAAGACGAACATCAGCATTCTGTCGAAATGACAGCAGAAACTACCTGGACCTGCTCCATGCATCCCCAGATTCGTCAAAACGAACCGGGCGATTGCCCTATCTGCGGAATGGATTTAATTCCCCTGGAAAATGACCAGAACAGTGAAATTGATCCGATGGCGATTGCAATGTCACCAGCGGCTATGCAATGGGCCAATGTGAGCACTGCCTTTGTGGGGAAAACGGATCCTGTAAAACAAGTCCGGCTAAATGGGAAAGTGCAGGCTGATGAGCGCTTGCTTTATTCCCAGTCATCGCACATTCCTGGCAGGATAGAAAAGTTATCGGTGAATTTTACGGGTGAATTTGTGAACAGAGGACAAACCATTGCAAGTATCTATTCCCCTGATCTGGTAACGGCCCAGGAAGAATTACTTGAAGCGCAAAAAATCATGGAAACCCAGCCACAATTGTTTAATGCTGCCAAAGAAAAGTTGAAGAACTGGAAGCTTTCTGATATTCAAATCGAAGAAATATTAAAATCGGGTGAAACAGAAGAAGAATTTCAGGTTCAGGCTGATGTTTCCGGATATGTGACCAGGAAAATGGTTAATACGGGTGACTATGTCCGCAAAGGAGAAGCCATCTATGAGATAGCTGACCTTTCTAAAGTCTGGGTTTTATTTGATGTGTATGAATCGGATATGACATGGATAAAAAAAGGAGATAGAGTCGAATTTTCCATACCCTCCCTTCCCGGAGAGAGTCTGGAGGGTATAATCTCCTACATCGACCCGGTGATTGACCCAAAAACAAGGGTAGCCAAAGCAAGGGTTGAGTATAACAATTCTGGTGGAAAACTGAAACCTGAAATGTTTGTATCAGGGGTTGTTGACACCAGATTGACCAGAAAGTCAAATTCGCTTGTTGTGCCAAAAACAGCTGTGATGTGGACAGGGAAACGCTCTCTGGTTTACATTAAGAGCAATTCTGATATGGGGGTAAGTTTTGTCATGCGTGAGGTAACCTTAGGCCCGACATTGGGTGATAGTTATATTATTGAGAGTGGATTACAGGAAGGTGAGGAAATTGCTGTCAGCGGAACATTCAGCATAGATGCAGCTGCCCAGCTGGCAGGCAAACCCAGCATGATGAGTCCCGGGGGTGGTCAGGTGATGACCGGACATAATCATGGCGGTACTACCTTGGAGGTAATTAAAGTGTCCAATACACAACAGTCCGCAAAGACAGACAATCCAGCCTCTCTTAGTCAGGAGGCAAAAAAGGTACTTCAACCTGTCTATGTTGATTACCTAAGGCTGAAAGACGCTTTATCAGCTGATAATCTGGATGATGCAAAAAAGGCGACAGTTTCCATGAAGGAGAATCTCGCAAGGGTTGATATGGGTTTATTTACAGGTGAACCGCACAATATATGGATGAAGTTCAACAATAAAATACAGAATGACCTGCGACATTCACCCCATTTTTCCAGCCTTGAGGAAATAAGAGAAGCATTCAGGCTGCTATCCATAACTATGGTTAAAATGTCCGACTCATTTAAACCATTCAGTAAGACACTTTACGTTCAGCATTGCCCCATGGCTGACAATAATAAAGGAGCCGACTGGCTCAGCACAGAAAAAGAAATAAAGAACCCATATTTCGGGAAATCGATGCTTACCTGCGGCGAAGTCGCCCGGGAAATCAAGTAATAATTTTAACTGATCATTAAATCACAATAGTATGAAAACAAAAATGTTAAGCTTAGTAAGTTTGTTCCTGTTGGGAACAAGTACACTTTTTGCTCAGGCAAAAACAGAAAAGTTTGAGGTTAAAGGCAACTGCGGAATGTGTGAAACCCGTATTGAGACGGCTTCCAAATCGGTTGAAGGAGTTAGTGCAGCCGACTGGGTACAGGAAACTAAAATGCTGGTTGTCACTTTTGATTCAACAAAAACCTCAGTGCACAAAGTACAGATGGCCATTGCAGATGCAGGCCATGATACACCCATGCACAAAGCAAAAGATGAAGTTTATGAGAAACTTCCGGCTTGCTGCAAGTATGACCGCACCGAGACTAAAAAGAAATGACCGGGTACGGGATTCTTAGATGATCCGTGGAGGAAAATGTTGTTCCTCCATGGTTAAGACCTTCTCAATATACGTCTGTTGGCAAGAGAACTGATAAAGGGGGATCATACGGTAACAAAGGCATCTATGATACGGAATTCGTTGAGCGGTGAGGATCAGCTTCACTGCCGGCCTATCCTGATTGGTGGAAAGGATTGTGAGGGAATGCTATGGCAAGGTCAAATTGAAAAAATCCGGCCGTTTCAGTCGCAGCTATTCATAATTGTCAAATCAGTTTGTATCTTTCTCAACTGAACACAGACAGTAACATAGGTATGGAAACGATAAAGCATATTCTGGAGGCTGTAATCTTTCGTGTAGGGAGATACGAGATCATGGCCTCAACGCTGTTGATTGTCATTCTGATATTTATAGCAACTAAAGTTCTATTGTGGATTATCAGGAAGGCGATCTTCAGGAAACGGAGTCCAAAGCTGGAATTGAGATGAGCAATGCCTACTCTCTTTACCAGATTATCAAGTACTTACTATGGATCATTTCGATACTGTTTATAATGCAGTCCCTTGGTATCAGCATCACTGTACTGCTTGCTGGTTCTGCTGCCCTGCTTGTGGGGGTTGGGCTTGGGCTGCAGCAGACATTCAATGATTTTATCTCCGGCGTTATCCTGCTTATTGAAGGAACAACAAAAGTCGGGGATGTGCTGGAGGTTGACGGCGAAGTGGTAAAAATTCAGGAGATAGGAATACGCACATCAAAGGGACTGACGCGTGACGACATTGTGGTAATTATTCCCAACTCGTACATAACTACCAACAAAGTGATTAACTGGAGCCATCAGTCAATGAAGACACGCTTCCGGATCAATGTCGGGGTAGCCTACGGAAGTGACGTGGACCTGGTCGTTAAGGTTCTGGAGACAAGCGCCCTGGAGCATCCGGAAATCAGCGATAAAAAACATATTGAGGCACGTTTTGTAGATTTCGGTAACTCTTCACTCGAATTCCAGCTGCTTTTCTTCAGCGACAATGTATTCCGGATCGAGAAAGTGAAGAGTGAGATAAGAAAGATCATCAACCGAAAGTTCATTGAGAATAAAATAACAATCCCGTTCCCGCAAGTTGATCTTCACGTGAAGGATATCCCCCCAACCATAAAAACCTGATGGTAATCTGGCAACGGACGAAGTTCTGAAAAACTGAACTATAAAGAAGGCAGGAACGAATTATTCACAAACTGATTCTTTAAGTATTTGCCTTTATTGCACGCTTAATTTTTGTTTCGGTAACCTTCCATCGTAAATGAGACTAGAAGATATAGGACTTTCAGAAGAGCTCTCGCATTTGGCAGACAGTCCTGACCTCTCAGGATTTGTCATCGGACGGGTAACCCGGGAACACCGTGAGAGGTATGTTGTCACTGATGGAGAGCAGGAGTATGATGCTGAGATCACGGGAAACCTGAGATACTCGGCTGAATCCAGGGAAGACTTTCCGGCTGTGGGCGACTGGGTGGCAATGACACTGTATGACTCAGGGCAGGCCTACATCAACAAGGTTCTTCCCAGGAAATCGTTCCTGGCAAGAAGGGCTGTTGGTAAAACCGGTGAAATACAGATCATTGCCGCGAATATTGACGTTGCCTTTATCGTTCAGGCCATCAGTAACAATTTTAACGTCAACAGGCTGGAACGGTACCTTGCCATTTGCCATTCGGCAGGGATAGAGCCGGTACTGGTGCTGAGCAAAACTGACCTGGTGACAGAGAAGGAGATAAGTGCAGCCCTGCATGAACTTGAGAGCAGGGGACAGCAGGTAAAATATCTTCTTCTCAGCAACATAACCCTTGACGGGATAGACCGTATACCTGGTTTCATACCAAAGGGAAAAACCTGTTGTGTGATGGGATCATCAGGAGTGGGCAAGTCGACACTGATAAATAACCTCCTGCAAAGGGAAATAATTAAAACAGGGGAGATAAGCCACAGTACGAATAAGGGAAGGCATGTGACTGAGCATCGCGAATTGTTCATCCTCGACAACGGAGGTATAGTAATTGATACTCCGGGCATGAAGGAGGTAGGTATGACAGATATTGAGGAGGGGGTCAGGACAACTTTCCGGGAAATATATGATCTCGCACAAAGCTGCCGATTCCATGACTGCAGCCATATAAATGAGACGGGTTGCGCTGTGCTGGATGCTCTGGAGAGCGGAGCCCTCAGCAGGGAATCATACGAAAACTACGTCAAAATCCAAAGGGAGCAGGAGCACTTCCAGGCAACGCTTGCCGAAAAACGAAAGCGGGATAAGCAATTCGGGAAGCTCATTAAGAATTATTATAAGAATAAGAATAAAAGAGAACCCGAATGAAAAAACAGCGCAGGAGATAACCGCTGAGATAGATGATGCAAAGAAACAGGAGTTATCCGGCAGTGATATCGTAATCAACAGGCGGAGCAGACTGTCGGAACGATTATATTATCATCTTCCGGGGTTTGCCAGGAGGTTTATATGGAGGGTGATGCTCGCAAATTCCGGGTTCGCTTACCAAAAAATGGGTAATGCAGCAGTTACCTCAGTTGGGATGATGGGGAAGGTTAACGGCTGGTTCATTCACAGATCTGTTCATCCGGTATCATTTGGCATAGGGTCTGTCATCAAAAAGCCTGTTGTGATTAACAACGAGGTCAAGATCAGGGATATACTGAATATGACCGTTCTTGTTGACCATGATCTGGTGGATGGCGCTCCTATGGTGAGAATGCTTAAGGACCTCACTAAATATCTTGAAACCGGGAACTTTATAAACTATATTTCAAAAGATCAGAGCGAGGCAGTGGTTACGTAAAAATATTTTAGGCCGGCCCTTAAATAAAGCATAATTTTACAGTAACATAACAATACAGTCATGAGAACAAGATTTATTTCCGCCCTGCTGACTCTCCTGCTGGGGAGCATTGCGCTTAATTCCTTCTCCCAGGCACCGGTTGCCCCGCTTAAACCTGCTCTACTGGTAATTGACATCCAGAATGCCTTTCTGCCGTCGATACCGGAGGCAGACCGGGAACCGGCAATGAGGAATATCAACTATTACATCTCACTGTTTCGCAATCATGGCTGCCCTGTGATCCTGGTATATCACCACGGGGAGGAGTATGGGGTACGGCCCGGCACTGACCTTTTCGAATTCCCTTCTACGGTCATGATCAATGCAGACGATCCGAAGGTGATCAAGACCTATCCGGACGGGTTCAATAAGACTGATCTTGACAAGGTTATAAAGGAGCAGGGGTGCAATGTGCTGTTCCTTACCGGACTGAGTGCGGTGGGATGCGTCCTGGCGACCTACATGGGAGCAATGAACAATGATTACAAGGCCTTCCTGGTCAAGGATGCCATAATGAGCCATAATACGGAATATACCCGCAAAATTGAGGAAATTTTCGGTGCTGTCAGTCCTGACGTGGTGACCCTTGTACTGGAAACGGCCGGGAAATGACCGCCGGGGAGACCAGGGAAGCGATAACCCCGACCTTGCACCGTCATTAATACAAAAACCGCCCGGATTGCAGGGCGGTTTTTGCGTAAGGTGAGATTTAAGGTGGATTATTCCTTGACAAATCTCTTCATCACGGCACCCAGAGGAGTCGTGAGTCTTATAAAATAGACGCCACGTGCCAGATGGCTGATATTTAACGTTTTGATATCCACACCCCCGCACTGCTCAGAAATGATTCTGTTTCCCATTACATCAAAAATCTCCAACAGGGAAACATTCTCAATTCCTGAAACAGAAAGATCACTGGTAGCCGGTACCGGGTATACCCTGCAATTATTTGTGAGAAGGTCCTTGCCTGTGCGGGACGGGGCGACCTTTTCCGCTTTCAGCACAGCCGTGTCAGCTTCAGTAGCTGTACCGGAAACCGTCACCTCCTTCAGAATATTAATAATTTGACTGTCAGGCTTTGTGCGTTGTTGGGCCTGATGTACTGCCTGAGGAAGTCCCGCCTGAATCGTGATGGCAGAGAAGATAATTGTAAGCAGTAAAAATTTCAAGGGTAGAGGTCTTGCCATAAGCAATAATATTCTTTTTAAAGTTAGTAACGGGAAACGATAGTTATACTTTGAATAGTCGCTAATTGTTTCAACCATGAACAAGTTATTAACAATTTTTTTTCATGATTGATTAACTCCATTTCATTTCCGACTGTAAAGCAAGCAAAGAATGACGGTTTTATGAGTGTTGTCAAAGAATTTCTTTCATAAAAAAATTATCTTTGCCGTCTCGTTGAAGTGACTAATTATCAAATAAAAGACAATACCATGAGAAAGACTTTTCTACTTGCGGCTGCAATGCTGATGGCAGTCGTATCATGCACTACCAGGCAGAATGAGCAGGGTAATCCATTCTTTGCGGAGTGGAAGACACCTTTTGGTGTTCCTCCGTTTGATCAGATCCAGAATGAGCATTATCTTCCTGCCATTGACTCCGGAATAGCCCTTGCCAGGGCTGAAGTGGCAACCATAACTGCCACAGAGGGGTCCCCGACGTTTGCCAACACCATTGTGCCCTATGACCGCGGCGGTCAGCTTCTTAACAAGGTGGCATATGTTTTCTACTCACAGACCAGTGCCAATACCAATGACACTCTCGAGAGCCTTCAGATGGAGATAGCCCCCAAAGTGTCAGCCTTCAGTGATGAGATACTGCTCAATGCCACACTTTTTCAGAAGATAAAGACCGTATATGAAAACAGGGAAGCTGAACAGCTCAATGAGGAGGAGCTCTTCCTGCTTGAGAATCTCTACAAGAGCTTCGTCCGTAACGGTGCACTGCTCCAGGGGGAGGACCAGGAGAAGCTGAAGAAGTTGAACCAGGAGCTTTCGGTTCTGACTGTCAGGTTCAGCCAGAACGTGCTCGCCGAGACAAATGGATTCAAACTTGTCATTGATAACGAGGCTGACCTGAAAGGCCTTCCCCCAGGTGTCATAGCCAATGCAGAAGAGCTTGCAAAGTCTGGCGGAATGGAAGGCAAGTGGATATTCACGACTCAGAAACCCAGCATGATTCCCTTCCTCCAATATGCTGAGAACCGTGACCTGCGCAAGAAACTGTATGACGCCTATCTAAATCGCTGCAACAACGGCAATGAATATGACAACAACAAGGTGCTTGCTGACATCATCAGGCTTAGGGCTGACAGGGCAAAGCTTCTTGGCTATGACACGCATGCTGACATTGTGCTCGAGACACGTATGGCCAAGACCCCTGATAACGTTCTCAACCTGCTAAACGACCTGCTTGAGAGGGCATTACCCGTTGCCGACCTTGAACGTGATGAGATGCAGAAGATCATTGAGGCTGAAGGCGGTACCTTTAAACTCGCGCCGCACGACTGGTGGTACTATGCCGAGAAGCTGCGCAAGGCCAAATATGATCTTGACGATACCGAACTCAGGCCCTATTTCAGTCTCGACAATACCCGTGACGGTGTATTTGCCGTGGCCAATAAACTGTATGGCATCACCTTTGAGCGCATTGACAATATACCTCTGCCTCATCCTGATGCACAGGCCTTCGAGGTTAAGGAGGCTGACGGCAGCCATGTAGGGGTTCTTTACATGGATTTCTATCCGCGTGAAAGCAAGCGCCAGGGAGCCTGGTGCGGCGGCTACCGTGATCACAGGGTTATTGACGGCACGGAGATAACTCCCGTTGTTACCATCGTTGGCAACTTCACCCCGCCCGCAGGTGGCAAACCGGCACTCCTGAGCATGGATGACGTGCTCACCCTCTTCCATGAGTTCGGTCACGGCCTGCAGGCACTCTTCTCGGACAACACTTACGTTACTACCAACACGGCATGGGACATTGTGGAGCTTCCTTCACAAATAATGGAACACTGGGCTACGCGGCCCGAAGTGCTGGCAATGTATGCACGGCATTATGAGACAGGCGAGGTGATTCCTCAGGCACTTGTCGAAAAGATAAAGAACAGCAGCTACTTCAACACAGGGTTTGACAATGTTGAAATAATGGCGGCATCACTGCTTGATATGGCCTACTATTCGCTGGAGGCGCCTGTCAACATTGACGTGCAGAAATTTGAGAAGGAGACAATGAAAAAGATAGGGCTGATACCTGAGATAGAACCCAGATACCGCAGTACCTACTTCCTCCATATCATTGAAGGCTATGATGCAGGATACTATGTTTACACCTGGGCTGCAGTGCTTGACAATGACGCCTTTGAGGCATTTAATGAGAAGGGCATTTTTGATAAGGCTACGGCAACCTCTTTCAGGAAGAACATCCTTGAGAAGATGGGAACAATGGATGCCGAACAGATGTACCTTAATTTCCGCGGACGTGAGCCGGAGATAGAGCCTCTTCTGAAAAACAGAGGACTGAACTGACGGCTTGATGCTACTTATGGATGGGCTGTCAGCAGGTGAGGCTGACAGCCCATCTCTTATTTACATTAGTTCCTTCTGGTTGTGTGAGTTAACGAAGATGATCGTCCCGGTCTCATCGTAACCGCTCAGTATAGCTTCACCATCATGTTTGAGATTTTCGGGTCTGAACCCTGTCATTATGAGAGCCGCGGAGGAAGACCTTTCATTAATCAGGCCCTTAATCGAATTTCCCTGCTCAATCCTGATGATTTCAATGTTATTCTCTGTGATAGGGAGCCTCCCTGACAGAACCAGATCAGACAGCTCCTTTCGTGTTTCTTCATACATTTCCGGCTTGCATGTGCCAAACACCTTTATAGTAGCCTTCTTCCAGTCAGGGTGCCCTGATATGATGAAACTGAGAAGGATAAGCAGGCTGGCGTTATCCTTCTCGTTGAAGTCGATCCAGACATGAATGCCGTTGTGGTATATCATATCCCTTCTTCCAGAGGCCAGCAGACATATATCAAAATTACCTGCCTGAATAAGCCTTATGTTTTCAATTATCTCACCCAGGTTTTCAGGATCTTCCTTGTCATATTCAAAAATGATCATGTTGTTTTCCATGCCTGAGATGCCCGGAACCTGTATTGCCTGGACTATTGCAGAAGTGTATGAGGGTGAGATGATAGTGTCTACGTAAACATGGTTCTGTGTGGTATCATACACATCAATGAGTCTTGAGAGTTCTTCAGCTGCCTGCTGGCTCGTTGCCCTGGAGTAGTACCCTTCGATCCGGTGGAGATAGGTTCCGAAACCGTACCTGTACGAGATCCAGTTGAGCAATCTGAATGCCCTGGTTCTCTTGAATGAGTCTTTGGAGATACATATCACTCCCGGGCGCCACTCTTTTACCTTCTTTTTGCTTCCTGTCTTCTGAAGATAAACCTGGAGGTTACGGTTGATCTGGAACAGGGCATTGGCAAAGAGGGATTCAAGCCCGTGGCGCTCCTGGTGGTAATGATTGATATAGGCGTACAAAGCACCCATTATCATAATTGAGGAGAGAGCATAGGGGGTGTTTATCTTGAACATTACCCATACTGCAATCACAAATCCTGCCAGGGAAATATACCACCTTGATTTAAATGAAGGTCTGTATGATGGTGATGAACCGAAATGGTTCAGGAAGGAGATGAGGCAGAGTGATCCGTATGTTACCAGGAAGAACATCGAAATAATCTCTGCCACCATGTTGACATTCCCAAGAGCAACAAATATGAATGCTATCAGAACCGTTACCAGGGATGCGTTTACAGGTTCACCGTCACGACTCCGCGACACTGCAAGCCATCTGTTGACCTTCATTGAGGGGAATGATGTGTCACGACCCAGAGCCTGCAGTGTCCTCGGAGCCACCATGATTGACCCGAGAGCAGACGAGATGGTAGATGCTGCCAGTCCAAGCGGTACAATAACCGCCCCTCCGATGGCTATCTTGGACATTATGAGCTGGTTGCCAAGCATATCTTCCGGGCTGGCGGAGATAGCCAGCTTATAGATGATAAAGAGATAGACGATCATCCCTATAACAGTTGCTGCCGTTGTCCCGAGAGGTATTGACTTGCCGGGATTGCGCAGGTCACCCGACAGGCCTACACCGGCTGTCATGCCTGTGAATGCCGGGAAGACGATGGCAAATACAATAAAAAAATCTTTCATGTTCCGCATCTCAAGATTTATGATGCTGCCTGATGCAGCCGCGGCATGATCCGTTTTCCCGAGGAAGAACAATATTATTGTGATGAAGAGTATACCCACAACAATATAGAGCGTTTTGACACCTGTGTTGGCTCCCTTGCGAAGGATCATGACCCCAAGTATCGCCATGACGGGCAGGCTAATTACCTGGCGCGGAAGAACAAAATTGAGAGAGTTTGCAAAGTAGTTAAACAGGAACTCAAAAGTCTCAGTAAAAGCTATTATGTAAAAAGCTACGCTTATTGCCTGTGACAGATACAGGGCAATGCCTATTGTTGCTCCGATATTCAGCCCGAAAGACCTTGAAATGATAAAATATTCACCACCGCCCTCAACACGTTTGTTTGTTGCTATCTCAGAGAGAGCCAGAGCAGTAGGTATTGTAAGCGAATGGCCGAGGATGATAATAATAAACACCCCCCAGAAACCCAGGGTACCCACGGCAAACCCGAATCTCAGGAAGAGAATAGCACCAAGGATCGTAGAGATGGCAGTAAAGAAAACCGGGGCTGTGCCAAACTTAGCTTTTAGAGACCTTGCTTCCATTTTTGATGTATTATCTTGTATAATGACGAAATTTGACATAAAGATGAGAAAAAAGTCTGGTATGTGTTTTTAATATCTTTGCTGTGTGAAAATAATTGATGACCGATTACGCCTTGCAGGCTCGGACCCTGAAGAGATCCATGATCTTCTTACAGGCAGGGGCATTGACGGGAGGTATGCCCGGAGGCTGCTTTACTGGATCTACCGGAAAGCCATCAG
This sequence comes from uncultured Rikenellaceae bacterium, assembly GCA_963696805.1. Lineage (GTDB taxonomy): Bacteria > Bacteroidota > Bacteroidia > Bacteroidales > VadinHA17 > SR-FBR-E99. The sequence goes on along the minus strand of CAVOLF010000006.1, from coordinate 712,452 downwards.
GTCATTCGGAGAGATCAATGATATCCCGAAGAAGGTTCTTACAGATCTCGAAGATAACTTTGTGACCGGGCTCTGCTCTCCGGCAGATTCTGCCATATCTGACGACGGCTCGGTCAAATACCTATTCACAACACCCGGAGGGCTGCAGTATGAGACTGTCTGGCTTCCGGATGGAAAGCGTCAGACAGTGTGCCTCTCGGTACAGGCGGGCTGCCGGATGGGTTGCCGGTTCTGTGCCACGGGTCGGAATGGGTGGGACGGCAACCTCACAGCGGGCGAAATAGTAAACCAGGCTGTCAGCCTGCCTCATGGCTTTACGCACATCGTTCTGATGGGAATGGGTGAGCCGGGCGATAACATTGAGGAGGTCATTAAAGCCTGTAATATCCTGACGGCGGAATGGGGTCTGGCAGCAGGTCCCGGCAGGGTGACAGTATCGACGGTAGGAGTGACTCCGTCAGTGAAAAGACTGCTTGATGAAACAGACTGTAACATTACCCTCAGCCTGCATTCTCCGTTCCCGGACGAACGCCTGCGGGTCATACCTGCTGAAGCCAGGTGGCCTTTTGCCGGAACACTGAAGCTTATGCAGGAATATGCAGGACGCCGAAAGAGACGCTTCACCGTTGCCTATGTGATGATGCAAGGCAAAAATGATTTAGACAGACACCTCGATGAATTAAAAAGGTTACTTGCAGGGACAGGGATAAGAGTCAACCTGCTGCCTTTTCACCCTCTTGAGAAGGATGGGGAGCAAGGCTCTGACCTGGCAACAATGATGAGCTTCAAGCATCATCTTGTCACATCCGGAATAGGGGCTTCAGTGAGGAGAACGAGGGGTGCTGATATCTCCGCCGCATGCGGCATGCTGGCGAAAAAAAGTCTAAAGTTGTAAGTCCGCAAAGTCGAAAATAGCCAATAGCCAATCGCGAGTCTATTTTGCCTTGTTGATAAGCTGAAGAGTGTACTCCGTCTCAAAACCGGCGGAGGTCTTTATCCACTCTTTCCTGGTTGCACAGAGTTCAAATCCGTGACGTCTGAAGAGGTTCATGCTCTCGCTGTTTCCTTCGATAATGCTGCACCAGATCTGATGCAGGCCGATGGTGTCAAAAGCATATCTTATAATGCCTTTCAGCGCTGCCGAAGCGTAACCTTTCTTCCTCTCAGCAGGGTCAGCAATCAGGATACCCACGCCGGCCCTCATATGAAAATGGTCGAAGTCGAAAAGATCGACGGTGCCAACAGTCCTGCTGCCAGGCATCACATCTATCATGAGCCTCAGCTGGCAGGTTTCGAAAAGAGTCCGGTGAGAGTTTGCAATGTATCTTTTAAGGATATACCTGGAATAGGGGACAAGGGTGTTGCTCCCCTTCCAGTCAGCTTCCTCATTTTCCCACTTGTAAAGGAGTTCCAGGTCCTCAGGCTCAACAGCCCTCAGCCTTAGGCCGTCACCTTCCAGAATCATTCCTGTACACTTTCTTCACGAAGATGTCATTCGGGTAGCCCAGTCTGAGGAGCCTGTTAAGCTCCTCATAGGCTGCGCGCTTGGTACTGAACGTTCCTGTGGTGTACCTGTAGAACCTGTCTTCGATGTTGTAAAAGACCGATATCTCTGCAAATTCAAAATATGCAGGGTCAACCGGGTTATAGAGAGCCATAACCTGGACAGTGTAATAGAGTACTTCGGGATCAATCTCTTCGTCCCTGTCAGATACATCTCTCAGCGTCAGATTGGTGATGAGCAGTGAGGTGTCAACATGGGTTAGATAGGGAAGGTCAGCAGGATCAAAGCTGATTGTGACCGTATCTCTGGGCTCCTCGGCAGGGTTGAATGTGACGAGGGTAATTTCCTTCTTCTTATAGCCTGTCATGATCGAATAAAAACCATAGGCTCCGCCTTTGAAAGGCTGAAAGCCGATGTTGTCATCGGTTGTGCTCAGAGGGTAACCGATATTGGCAGGATTGGTCCATTGTCCGGCTGCGAGTTTTGAAAGGAAGATATCGTACCCGCCCATTGAACCATGTCCTTCCGAGCTGAAAATCAGGGTATTGCCATCACCGGAGATGAACGGGCTCTCCTCGTTATAGGGTGTGTTGACCACATTCCCCAGGTTCGCCGGGATGCCCCAGTCGCCGGTGTTGTCCTTCTCCGACACCCACAGGTCGAGCTCCCCCAGCCCTCCTTCACGGTTTGATGTGAAATAGAGTTTTGTCCCGTCAGCGGAGATAGCGGCATGAGATTCGTAGTATTTGGTATTGATGTTCCTGTTGAGTTTTTCTATTGGTGACCACCTGCCGCTGACGAACCGGGTCATGTAGATATTGCCATCATATTCGTCATTCTTAAACAGGTAGAGTTCCGTCCCGTCTTTGTTCAGCGAGGTTGTATGGCAGTCGGTCCCCATCGAGGCTTCCAGGGTTATGTCTGCAGGAGTGCCCCAGCTGTCGCCCTCACGGTGTGTGACATAGACCACACTCTCAAGACCCCGGCGTTCGGTATAGGCCATTGTGCTGCCATCAAAACTCACCACGGGCCTGTCATTGACAGAGCCCTGGTTAATGTATTCCTTCAATGGCTGAATAAGCACCCTGACGGGTGCCTTCATCTGAACGGAGGCTATATTGCAGGCCTGCACCTGCTGGTTGACGAACTCCTGGTTCTGCATCTCTGCAGACTCAGAGATAAGCTGTTTGAAAAAGCGGTAGGTGTTGAGAGCGCTGTCAAGCCTGTTGGTTATCCTGTAAGCGTTGGCCAGCGAGAAATAGGCATCAAGAGGAGCCCTCTTCTCCTTCAGCTTTCCTGTCTTTGAGTTGTAACTTGTGTTCCTCACGGCCTCCTCGAGGAAAGGAATGGCTTTGGGCTTCTCGTCAAAGATGTTCAGGTAGCAGTTCCCGATTTTGTATTTGATGTTGGCATTGTCAGGCCTTAGTTCATTGAGGATCAGGTAGAGCGGGTTGGCCAGTTCATATTCGCCATAGAGATAGTGAGATTCGGCCTCAAGCCATATAGCCTTGATCTCGCTTTTCTTCTGCGCGCTCAGCGGCACCAGTGCAAGCAGTCCGGTCAGAAAAAATATTCCCCTTATTCCCATGTCTCTGTTTGATGTAAAATTAAACCTTCCGGAACAATGTGTGGCAGTTGGAAATCATTATTTGAACCTTATCCTGTAGATATCACCTTTTCCTGCCCCGTCATCCCTTCCTGAAAGCGACATATAACCTGCCTTGCCGCCATCGGCAGGGCAGAAGAAAATGTTGTCGTCAGGGTTATTGAGCGGGTACCCGAGGTTGACCGGTTTGCTCCAGAGACCGTTATACTGCATGTCACTGCGGAAAATATCATAGCCGCCCATATTATAATGACCCTGTGAGGCAAAGAAGAGTATTGTGCCGTTCTTAATCAGGAACGGCCGGTCATCATTGAATGGAGTGTTTATCTCCGGTCCCATGTTTACCGGTTTGCCCCATTCGCCCTCTTTGTCAATTTTTGAGATATAGAGGTCAAGACCGCCGAAGCCCCCGGGCCTGTCACTGGAAAATATCATCGTCGTTCCGTCTTCCGTGATAAAACCATGAGCCTCCCAGTACTTGGTATTGATCTCCTTCCTGAGCTTGCGTGCGGGTTCCCAGCTTGTCCCGTCAGAGCTGCTTGTCCAGATGTCGCTGTTGATGTTGTCATCCTTTGACAGAAGCATTATGTCTGCTGAGGGCGAGATGTAAGAGACGTAATGATCACCGTCAGACTGAAGCTGTGGAGTGATGTTTACGGGAGTAGTCCATTCATTCCTTACCATCCGTGAAAACATGATGGCATCATAGAATTTCATCGAAGTCATGAAGGCAATCGATCTGCCGTCAGAGGAGACCACCGGGAAGAAATTGTCATTGCCGTCGTTAAGGACAGGGTCAACCGTTTCCACAGTGAACTTTACCGGTGAGGCCATCAGTGCAGGGGCGTTATTGCAGGCAGCTATCTGCTGGTCAACGAACATGATGTTCTCGATGTCATAAGGAAGGAGCGTTTCGCGGTAGGTTGAATATGCTTCCCTTGCTTTTTCAAACATGTAGTTTATCCTGTATGCGTCTCCGAGAAAGAATATCGCTTCGTAGGGCGCTTCGGCCTGCCTGAGGGAACCTTCACGGTACTTTGCAGTGACATTCTGCGACGCCTTCTCAAGGTATTCGATTGCAAGATTCTTGCTTCCGGCGATATTAAGATAACACAAGCCGAGACGGAATGCGATGCTCGCATTATCCGGCATGGCAGCGTATATGCCCTGGTAGTAGGGAAGTGCATCAGAATAGTCTCCCCTCATCATGAAGTATTCAGCCTCATAAAAGGCTTCCTGCAACCTGAGGTTGTCCTGTGATCTGGTTATGCAACCTATTGACAGAATGAATAATAAAAGCGCAAGTCTCTTCATTTTCATTTTGTATTATTCTTTTTCATTTCTATTACTTTTCCTCCTCTTCCAGATGAAAAAGAAGATTATCGGTGCTGCGACAATCAGGAGCCACCAAAGCCGGCAGCCTCCTTTCGCACCGGCCTCGCCTGCCTTCTGAATCTCATTGTCGCTTAAGTCTGCAGAGATGACTGAGCTGTCTCGTATGGCGACTGGTTCAACAGTTTTGGCATCATCTGCCACTTCACCAACGGGTCTTGACGGGATTTTAGTATAAAGAGGTATGGCCGACTGAGTGGAAACATCTTTACGGGTAACCCTGACAACTGCCCCGGTGTCATTTCCGAACCGGTCGGTGAGCCGGAAGCTAATCGTGCTCTCACCCTCTTCAGGCAGGAAGGTGTAGGTGAACGTCGAATCCGTAATCCTGAATTGTTCCACCGTCAGTAAGGAGTCGGGAGGTAGCACTCCGACATCAAGGAGGGATCGCTCTTCAGCGATAAGGTTTATGTTCACCGGCTCCGGTGAGCTGACCTTCAGCAGGGTGTCTGACAACAGTCTGAGACGGGCAGAAAAGTCTGTCTCCTCCAGCACCACCGGTTCGATCCGCACCGTGTCGCTCCCGTAACTGACCGGCATCTCGTGGTTTTGAGACAGTGTAAGGGCGTCATCCGAATCAAAGGTGAAACGGTAGGCACCCTGGGGCAGCCTGAATGAGTAGATGCCAGTGACAGGGTTTGTCAGGGCTGAGATCATCCTCGCTGCATCGGCATCGCTGACGGCGGTGACCTTTACCGGTTGCGGGAATTCATCCAGCAGGTTACTGACCGATGCCCTCCCCGTCACTATGAAGTTGCGTGGATTACGTTCCGAGTAGATGTCGCAGCTGAACAGATCCATGCGGCCATATCCCTCATCGTCAAACCTCGAGTAGTAACCTCTGTCGCCTTTGCCCACCGGGATGAAAAAGAGGTCGTCATCAGGAGTGTTTACCGGATAGCCTATGTTCACGGGTGTGCTCCACCTGCCATCCGCGCCGAGGTCAGAGCGGAAGATATCATAACCGCCTATATTGAAATGACCGCGTGAGCTGAAGAAGAGGGTACGGTCATCATTCGCCAGGAAAGGTGTCTCCTCGTTATAGACCGTGTTTATCTCCGGTCCGAGGTTCACCGCCGGACCCCAGTCGCCCGTGCTGTCGCGTTCTGACATGAAGATATCCAGACCGCCAATACTCTCTCTCCTGTTGCTGGTGAAATAGATCTCTCCGGCCGTCGCGAGTCATGGTGGCATGAGATTCCCAGTATTTTGTGTTTATATTGTTATTGAGCTTTGTCACATTGCTCCAGGAGTCACCTTCGAACCTGCTCTGGTAGATGTTGCCGTCATAGGTGTCAATCCTGTAGAGCAGCATTGTGCGCCCGTCATGCGACAGCGACGAGGGGTAATAATCCTGGTCAATACCGAGCTTCGGGTTGAGAATTCTCCGGTTCAGACCAGATCCCGTTTTCACGGGTTGACCAGAAGACTGCATCATAGAACTGGAGCCCACGCGTGAATAGCAGGGTCTTTTCGTCGGATGAGATCACCGGGTTGAATTCAGAGAACCGGCTGTTAATGGGGCTTCCGACGTTCCTGTCAACGACAAGCACCGGTTTACGCATCATCTGCCGTGCGTTTTGGCAGGTCTGCATCTGGAACCTGACCAGTTCGATGTCATACGTCTCGGTGTCGACTTCCCTGAGAAAGAGTTCGTAGGTATCCAATGCCTTGTCAAAGTGGGTACCAATGCGGTAAGCATTTGCCAGGAAGTACAGTGCATCGTAAGGGGCGCCTGTCTCACGGAGCCTGCCTCTCCGGTATCCGGGGTTTATATGCTGAACGGCAGTCTCGAGCCAGGCGATTGCCTTGTCTTTTTCACCCGGGGTGTTCAGATAACACTGGCCGATCCTGCAATACAAATTGTAATTCTCAGGGTAGATCTGTAACAGGCTCAGATATTTAGGGAGCGCTTCGGCATATTCTTCAAACAGAAGGTCTCCCTCGGCAGAGACGAACATCTCGCGCAAATCGCTTCTCGACTGACCAGCAAGAGAGACGGCAGTAATAACAAATATCAGGCAGAGGATATATTTAGCCCTTCTCATCCGGGAGGTTAGTTTACTTACAGAGACTAATATACGTGAAATATTGTTATAAGGTTACAGTGGAGCTGTGCCTTTTTAAAAACATAGGGCACTTTTTAATCAACCGTCCGAGGCGCAGTCGTGCCAGGGCTGACTGTTCAAGAATAGTCACACCTGCCATTACGGGTATGTGCCATCTCTTCGCCAGGTGTTTGAGGGCAAAGAGCTTCATCGCCCCGTAAAAGTGTTTCAGGGAGCTCTCTTTCTCGGTCATGGCGCTTCTTCCCTTGTAGTGAATAATATTGACGTCAGGCAGATAATAGTTATAGTATCCGGCCTTTCTTATCCGCCAGCTCAGGTCAATATCCTCGCCGTACATGAAGAATGCGGTGTCAAAGAAACCGCTCCTGTCCAGAGCTTCCCTCCTTATCATCATGAACGCGCCGGTGAGGATGTCGGCACGGCAAATCTTATCGTCCGGCTTTTCACCGATATAATAGGCGTTGAACAGTGCTGAACGGGGGAAGAGTCTTCCCATGCCGGTGAATTTGAAGAGCGAAGTCAGGGGAGAGGGGAATCCTCTTTTTGATTCAGGAAGGAACATGCCGCCGCCGTCGCTCATCCTTGCTCCGGCAGCTCCTGCCTCAGGATGTTCCTGCATGAAAGAGAGTGCCATTTTAAGAGCGTCCTGCTGTACAAGTGTGTCAGGATTAAGAACAAGGAGATATTCGCCTGATGATGCTCTGATACCCCTGTTGCAGGCCGCAGAGAATCCCTCATTTGTTTCCGAGGCAATAAGCATGACAGAGGGAAACTCCTTCCTCACCATCTCCGGTGAGCCATCGGATGAGTGATTGTCGACGACTGTTATCTCATGGTCTGTTTTTTCTGCGGCGGTGATTACTGAACAAAGCGCCTGCCTCAGGTAATCGCGGACGTTGTAGGAAACGATTATTACCGACAGCTCCAACGGATTCATGCAGAAGCCATCTCCTCCCTTATTGCCTCAGCCAGCCTGCGCACCCCTTCGCATGCGTCCCCGGGCCCTGCGAAGGAGAAGTTGATACGCATGGTATTATGCCCCTCATTGTTGCAGTAGAATACTGAGCCGCAGACGAAGGCGACTTTTTTTTGTATCGCCTTTTCGAGCAGTCTTGCAGCATCCATTGAGGGCGGAAGCGTGACGAAGAGAAAGAGGCCTCCTGATGGTTCCGTCCATTTAACCCCTTCAGGCATTAGTTCACGGAAACATTTCAGCATGTAGTCACGCCGCTCGCGGTACAACTCAACGGTCTTTTTCAGGTTGATGTCAAGGAGTCCCTTTGCGATGTATCTCGCCGCTATCTTCTGGACAAACGGGGGTGTGCACAGATCGGCAGCCTGTTTCGCCGTCACGAGCTTGTCAATGATCTCCTGGTGTCCGGTGACCCATGCCAGTCTGAAGCCGGGGGCAAGGATCTTGGAGAAGGTATTCAGTGTCAGCACCCTGCCCTGAGTGTCAAGTGATGACATCAGCGGTTCCGGGGTGCCCTCAAAGCGTACGTCGCGGTAGGGACTGTCCTCGACAATGATCAGGTCATGCCTCTCGGCAATGCGTATGATCTCGAGGCGGCGAGAACGGGGGAGGGTGACTCCCGTGGGATTCTGAAAGTCAGGTATTACATATATGAATTTGATAATGCTGCCGTCACTCTTCAGGCTTATGATGGTCTTTTCAAGCAGGTCGGGCCTCATTCCCTGGTCGTCGAGCGGTATGCCCTTCAGCCTCGCTCCGTAATTGGAAAAGGCGTTCAGCCCTCCCAGGTATGAAGGCAGCCCGCAGAGAACCACATCGCCTCGGTTGATGAAGATCTTCCCGCAGAGATCAAGAGCCTGCTGTGAACCTGTGGTAATCATTATATTGGCTGGTGACAGGCTGAGGCCGTCTTTCAGGTTGTGACGTTCGACGAGGAGTGTGCGAAGCCTGATATCACCCTCTGTGGTGCCGTACTGCAGCGCTGCCGCTCCCTCTTCATCCATCATCTCCGAAGTGATCTTTTTAATATCCTCTATGGGGAAGGAATCCGGAGAGGGAAGCCCGCCTGCAAAGGAAATCATATCAGGCCTCTGGGTCAGTTTCAGTATCTCGCGTATTGCTGATTTCTTCATCAGATGCGTCGCATCTGAAAAGAACCTGTCGAATGTCTCTGTCATCAGCTGGTGATTTTGATCAAAATAAGCAAGATTTTCGGAATAAAAAAATGACAACGCAGCATTTGGGAAGTCCTCCGCTTGTCGGGCCGGGTCATCTCGGTTCAGGACTGTTATGCAGGTTCAGGACTGTGGCGCAGGTCTGTGGCCATGAATCGGGTTCAGAAGTGTGACCCGGAATCGTGACTGTGACACGTGCTCATGTCTGCGACGGGAGGGAGAACAGGCGGCGGTTGACGATAGACTGGCCGAGGGTTATCTCGTCGGTATACTCCAGGACATCACCTATGGCCACTCCTCTTGCAAGGGTTGTTATGCGGACGTCATAACCCGATAGCCGCTTATAGATGTAGAAGTTGGTGGTGTCTCCCTCCATGGTTGTACTGAGGGCAAGGATGATCTCCTTTACTGTTCCCTCGCGGACCTTCTCTTCCAGCTTCGTGATGGTCAGGTCAGAGGGGCCTATGCCGTCAACCGGTGAAATGATTCCGCCAAGTACATGGTACAGACCACGGAACTGCCTTGTGTTCTCAACCGCCATCACATCCTGCACGTTCTCAACCACGCATATGACTGACCTGTCCCTTGAACGGTCATTGCAGATATCACAGACAGGTGTGTCACTGATGCCATGGCAGACACTGCAGTAGCAGACATCTTCACGCAGCCTTGTAATTGTCTCCCCAAAGCGGCGCACCTCACCGCTGTCACGCCTGAGGAGATGCATTACCAGCCTGAAGGCTGTCTTGCGGCCTATCCCGGGCAGTGATGCGAACTCATTTACGGCCTCTTCGAGCATTTTGGAGGGGAATCGTGCTGACATATCCTGGCTTTGCGGCAAAAATAATTCATTATTCACCTGAAACGTGATATGATCATTATTTTTATCTGCGATCTTTTTATTATCCTTGCAGACATGTTTCCAGAGATATGACACCTACACTAATCCTGTTAATTTTCGTTGCCTATACCGTACTGCTGTTCGGAGTGACCTTCATTACGGCACGCAAGGCAAATCACCAGTCTTTCTACATCGGCAACAAGGTATCACCGTGGTTCGTGGTTGCCTATGGCATGATCGGCGCCTCACTCTCGGGTGTCACATTCATGTCCGTACCCGGATGGGTGGGAGAGACGCAGTTCTCCTACATGATGGTGGCCTTCGGTTACTTCTTCGGCTATGTCGTGATAGCAATGGTACTTCTGCCCCTTTATTACCGACTCAAGCTGACATCCATTTACGGGTATCTTGAACAGCGCTTCGGATTCTGGTCTTACAAGACCGGCGCCGGATTCTTCATTATCTCAAGGGTTATCGGGGCCTCCCTGCGAATGTTCCTCGTCATCAACGTGCTGCAGATATTTGTCTTCGATGCATGGAATGTACCGTTCTGGGTCAATGTGGCGATCTTCGTGGCACTTATCATAGGTTATACGCTTAAAGGAGGCATCAGGACAATCATCTGGACCGACACCCTGCAAACTACTTTCATGCTTCTGGCAGTGGTTCTGTCGGTTTTTTATATCAGCAGGGAGCTGGGGTCTTCAGCCTTCCACCTTCTGGGTGATGTGTTTGACAGTGACATGTCACGAATAGTTGTAACAGACTGGGATCATCCGCGGCACTTTGTCAAGCAGTTCTTCAGCGGCATGTTCATAACCATAACCATGACCGGGCTCGACCAGGAGATGATGCAGAAGAACCTGAGCATTAAGAATCTCAGGGATGCACGGAAGAATATGTTCACGTTCAGTACCATCAACGTCTTTGTAGTTTTTCTTTTCCTGGTGCTCGGTTCATTCCTCGTACTCTATGCATCAGCAAAGGGAGTCAAGGTGGCGATGACGGATGACCTTTTCCCGACAATTGCATTCCAGTACCTGGGCCCGGCAGCGGGTGTAGTGTTTCTTGTCGGTCTCATCTCGGCAGCCTTCCCCAGTGCTGACGGGGCACTCACCTCACTGACAACATCGTTCAGCATCGATTTTCTGGGGCTCGAGAAGAAGACCGGAATGGAAGACCGGAAAAAGACGAGGATCAGGTATTCGGTGCATTTCTCTTTTGCCATAATCTTTTTCATATGCATCCTTGTCTTCAGGCAGATGAATGACAGGGCCATAATTGACAAGCTCTTTACCATTGCCGGATACACCTACGGTCCGTTGCTGGGTCTTTACTCATTCGGGTTGTTTACGCACAGGAGCGTGAATGACAGGATAACACCATGGATTGCCATCCTCTCGCCGGTCCTGTGCTATTTTCTGAGCCTCTACTCGGAGGAGCTCTTCAACGGTTACAAATTCGGGTTTGAGATGCTGCTGGTGAACGGGTTCCTTACCTTCATGGGACTGCTGATCTTCAGCCACAGACCTGTTTCAAAGCCGGTTGCCTGAGCTGGTTGGGAAGGTGCGTGTATCATTTGGGGTGCCCTCTTCGCCCTCTTCGTCCTCTGATTGCTGGCTTTTGGGCTTGATGAACACTTTGATTTTCTTGTACGGAATTGAAATCGAGACATAATATTCTGCTCCCGTTGCCATTCCCTTCGTTCCGGCACCATAGCCTGGCATATGCACGGGTTTGAGATCCTTGCCGGCCCCGGCGCTTATCAGTAATCTCATGTAAAGGTTCCAGCCTATAGTAACCCCCGGAAAGAGCTCGGTGCGGACACCGGGTGTTATCTCCAGGAAGTGCCCGATGTGGCGCGACAGCGGAACAGAAGATTCCCCTGCCCCCCATTCATTGTTGTACCTGATGACGGTGGCCTCTTCACTGTAAAAACTCAGTCCGTATCTAAGTCCTATGCCCGCATAATATTTTCCACCGGAGGCATTGGCCTTGATAAAGTTGTAGTCGGTGCCGGCGGTGATGCTTATACCCCGGCTCGTGAAGTTGTAGCTGTAGTCTGACAACCGGAAGTCGGAATACCTGACTCCGCCGGTGACCGCCAGGGCCGAATTGATGTCGGTGGAGGCAACGATACCGTAACTGACGAGGTCAGTGCCAATCATCTGCATTACCGGCCCGGAGAGGTCAAAGCCTGCCCTTATATGCAGCGGCACGGTCACCGTATCCTGCGACATTGCCTTGCTTCCGATAATAAGGAAGAGACTAATAAAACAGATGCAGGTTCTTCCGGGCATCGAGATTCACGCTTTTGTTCTCAATCATGAGTGTGTCAATGATATTGTGGGTTGTCATCAGTCCGCTTATATCGCTGACGATAGTGTATCCGCATTCAGGAGAGACAAGATGAGGTTTGCGGGTATAAAAAATGATTGCAGTATCCTGGATCCCATTCAGGGTGATATAAAAGAGAGACTGGTCCTCGGAAGGATCGAGTGTCACTGCAAATGACGACACCGACCTGGCGTCAACAAATTTCAGGACACCGTCGGGAGAGATCCCCCTCACCCTCAGCGAGTCAGCCGGGGCCGTCTCACCCGTACCACTGGTAAGCAGATGGGTAATCATCACCGGGTCCGTCTCCTCGTAGCAGGGCTGCACCGAGCATGACGGGAGGCTTATAACCGTGGCCATGAAAGCGGCGAAGAATGCTATTTTGAGTAACACTGTCATAACGGTAGACAAATGTATAAAAATAAAGGGAGGTTAAGCATCTGACCCCGCAACCTCCATTGTAACAGATGCATTCGGTTCAAAACTTCGGAAGGTTCTTAAGGATGCCGCTGACGCCGTTCTTAATGACACCCACAACCTTGTCCACAACATTCTCTCTCTCTTTTACGGAATAGATCTCATTGATGAGGTACTGATACCTTTCAGTAAGGATATTCCTCCTCAGCTTCAGGGTGGGAGAGAGCTCCCCTGTCTGCGGGGTCCAGTCTTCGGTAACAAGCCCGAACCGTTTTATCTGCTCGAACTCTCCGAGATTACGGTTAACCTCACGCACCTCGCGGCTGAACCTCTCAATCACTTCAGGCAACTCAACGAGTTCGCCGTTGTCACGGTACTGGATTCTGTGCATCGAACACCAGTCGTGCAGGAATGTGAAGTTCGGCGAGATCAGGGCGCTGGCGAATTTCTCGTTCTCGCCGATGACCATCGCCTGTTCAATGAAGAAGGATTCCTTCAGTTTGTTTTCGATCACCTGGGGCGATATGTATTTGCCGGCGGAGAGTTTGAACATATCCTTTTTCCGGTCTGTGATCTTCAGGAACCTGCCATCCTCAATGTAACCTATGTCACCTGTATGGAACCATCCCTGCTCATCAATTACCTCAGCCGTAAGATCCGGTGCCTTGTAATAACCCATCATCAAATTCGGCCCTTTGCAGAGGATCTCCCCGTCGTCGGCTATCTTCACTTCAACATTTTCAATGATAGGGCCTGCCGTTTCGAACCTGATGTCAGGAATGCTTAATGGGTTGACAGCAATGACGGGAGAGGTTTCGGTCAGTCCGTATCCCTGGAGGACAGGTATGCCTGCAGCCCAGAATATGCGTTCCAGCCTCGACTGCAGGGCGGCCCCTCCGGAGACGAGGACGCGAAGCTCTCCGCCGAGCGCCTCTTTCCATTTGTTGAACACCAGCTTGCGGGCAATACCAAGCCTGAATCTGTAGAACCTGCTGTTCCCGGTGAGCCTGAACTTGAGCCCCAGGAGCACTGCCCAGAAGAATACCTGCTTACTGAGCCAGGGGAGGTTCTTGCCCTTGTTGATGATGTTATCGTAGATCTTTTCGAGAAGACGGGGAACCGTATTTGCAATGTGAGGCTTTATCTCACGCATTGTGTCTGCGATGATACCCATATTCTCGAGATAATAGATGCTGGTTCCCTTATACTGGAAGTGGTAGTTCATCATTCTCTCATAGACATGGCACAGGGGAAGGAAACTCAAAGCCCTGTAGCCAAGCCCGAACTCATGGGCGGTACTTGTGGATATTGCATTGGTCATCAGGTTGTTGTGCGACAGCATGACTCCCTTGGGGTTACCTGTGGTGCCTGACGTATATATTATGGTAACGAGCCCGGAAGGGGTGATTGAATCCCTGATGGCCGTCAGCTCTGGCATGAACCTCTCCATGTTCTTCCTTCCCTCCTCGATAATATCGTCCATCGTTGGCAGTCCGTTCACCCTGTCAAAAGAATAGAGACCTTTGATGGCAGTGATTTTTGAGATGACCGGAGAAATTTTATTGTAAATATGCCTGTTACCTACAAATACTGCTTTAACATCCGAGTGTTCGAGGATGAATGCATATTCCTCGTGTCCAATGGTAGGGTATATGGGAACATGGACCATGCCGGCCTGTGAGAGCCCGTGGTCAACAATATTCCATTCAGCCTTGTTGGGTGTGATGGTGGCTATGTGGTCGCCCCTGCCGTACCCCATTGACAGCAGACCGCAGCTGAACAGGTCAGTGAGCTCCCTGATGGCTTCCGTTGAATAGGTGATCCATTCGTTTCCGTGCTTGCCTCCGAACATCACCTCACGCGGATAGACCCTGTTCCCCCAGTCTATCAGGTCAAAGGTTCTGGTAACTTCCATCTGAATCTTTTCAGGATTAGTGATGCAATAGTATTAATTCCGAACGTTACTGAAGTTGTTTTACAGCATCTTTTTAGCCAGCGACACGACTTTTCTCACAGCATCTTACTGGCCAGCGCTACTGCTTTTGCTACAGCCTCGTGCAGGCCTTCAGGTCTCTTTCCTCCGGCGGTTGCCAGGAAGGTCTGTCCTCCGCCTCCTCCGCTTATCTCAGCGGCTACCTCCTTGATCATCTCGATAGCGTTCAGATGGGTTGCTGCGGCGGCCTCATCTCCGAGTCCAACTACCAGTGAAGCCTTCCCTTCGTTCTCCGCACCTAATATAATAATGCTGTCTCCGTCTGACTGCCTTATCTGGTGGGCTATACTCTTCAGTGTCTCTGCAGGGGTCTTCTCCAGCACGCCGGAATAGATACGGCAGCTGCCGACGGCGACGGCGCCTGCCGTCAGTTCCTTCCTTGCCGCTGTCGCTGCTGTAATCTGCATCTTTTCGATGGTGGTTTTGAGCGAGGCGTTTTCAGCCATCAGCTTTGAAATATTGACTGCCGGGTTGCCCGTGCTGCGGAGCATAAGTGTGATCTCATCGAGCATTTTCAGTTTTTCACTTACATACGAAAAGGCCTTTCTTCCGGTCACTGCCTCTATTCTTCTCACGCCGGCGGCCACGGCTCCTTCAGAGGTTATCTTGAACAGACCTATCCGTGCGGTGCTCTCAACATGTGTGCCACCGCACAGCTCCACCGACTCTCCGAACGACACCACCCTGACCCTTTCGCCGTATTTCTCTCCGAAGAGTGCCATGGCTCCCATGGCCATTGCCTCATCAACCGGAGCATCATCACGCACCTCTGAAGCGATATTCTGCATGATCATCTCATTGACCTTCACCTCTATTGCAGCCAGCTCATCCGGGGTGACCTGGCTGAAGTGGCTGAAGTCAAACCTGAGCTTTTCGGGTGTAACAAGTGACCCCTTCTGTTCCACATGCTTCCCGAGTACCTCCCTGAGCGCATGGTGCATCAGGTGCGTTGCGGTGTGGTTGTTGGCCGTGTTCTGCCTGGCTTCACTGTCGACCACGGCGGTGAACTTCGCCGCGGGATTGGCAGGCACCTTCTCCGCCACATGTATGATAAGGTTGTTCTCCCTGACAGTGTCAGTGATAAGGATCTGCTCGCCGGCACCGGAGATATAACCCTTGTCGCCTGTCTGGCCTCCTGATTCGGCATAGAAGGGTGTTCTGTCAAAGATAAGGTGGACAGCTTCCCTTCCCCTGGAGACTACTTTCCTGAAGCGTGCTATCCTGACGGTATCCTCAGTCCGGTCATAACCGGTGAAGACAGTGTTTTCAACATTATGAATTACCATCCAGTCACCTGCAGTGACAGCTGCATCGTCTCTCGATCTCTCTTTCTGGGCGTCGAGCTCACTCCGGTAGGCCTCCTCATCGAGGGTCATGCTGTTCTCTCTCAGTATGAGCTGCGTGAGGTCAACAGGAAAGCCATAGGTGTCAAACAATTCAAAGGCATCACTGCCGGGAAACAGGTTTCTTCCTTCTCTCTTCAGTGTCTCAACTCTCCGCTCTATCATCCTGAGTCCTTTGCCAAGCGTTTTGAGAAACGCCTGTTCCTCTTCGCGGATGACCTTCGTTATGATCTCCTGCCGGGCTGCAAGCTCAGGGTAGTGGCCGCCCATTGATTCAACCAGGGCAGGCACAAGCTTATGCATAAATGGTTCATTCATCCCGAGCGAGGTGTAGCCGTACCTTACCGCGCGGCGGAGTATCCTCCTTATTACATAGCCCGCCCTGTTGTTGGATGGCAGCTGACCGTCAGCCACAGAGAAAGAGACGGTACGGAGATGATCGGAGATGACCCTGTGTGCTATGTCCCATTCCTCCTTCACGCCGTAGGGCTTGCCCGTCACTGCGGCTGATGCTGCTATAAGCGGCTGGAAGACATCAGTGTCATAGTTAGACTTTTTGTTCTGTATGACCATGCAGAGACGTTCAAAGCCCATCCCTGTGTCAACATGTTTTTCAGGAAGCAGTTCCAGCTCGCCTCCTGCCTTGCGGTTATACTGAATGAAAACAAGGTTCCATATTTCTATTACCTGCGGGTGTCCCCTGTTCACCAGCAGATGACCGGGGGTGGCTGCACGCTCGGCGTCTGACCTGATATCAACGTGTATCTCGGAACATGGTCCGCAGGGCCCGGTCTCACCCATCTCCCAGAAGTTGTCTTTTTTGGAGCCATCGATGATATGGTTGCCGGGAGAGGCGAAGCATCTTCCCCAGTGCCCTGCTGCCTCTTCATCGCGTGGTACATCATCTTCAGGGTCACCCTGAAAAACGGTTGCATAGATCCTCTCCTGCGCAATACCCATTGTTCCAGTGAGGAATTCCCACGCCCACTCTATTGCCTCACGCTTGAAATAATCACCAAAAGACCAGTTGCCGAGCATCTCGAACATGGTATGATGGTAGGTGTCAAGGCCAACCTCCTCAAGGTCATTATGTTTGCCTGACACGCGAAGGCATTTCTGCGAATTGGCGATCCTCTTGTATTCTGCAGGCTGGTTTCCGAGAAAAATATCCTTGAACTGATTCATCCCCGCATTGGTGAACATAAGTGTGGGATCATTCTTAATGACCATCGGTGCCGATGGTACAATCTTATGCTCTTTTGTCCTGAAATAACTCAGGAACTCCTCCCTTATCTCGTTTGCCTTCATCCTGAATATGCACCCTGTCTTGATTTTTTTATTCTTCGGGCTTGTAAAATTAATTCATTTATTTTACGTTTGTCAGTTAAGAGTCCAAAATAGTGGCAACACATTGATCTATTGATGCTGAAAAGGAAGAAGTACGTTTTCGATGAAGCCAGTCTTCAATTCCTGCAGCACCGGAGAAACAGGAGCGAGAAGCTCCTCCGGTTCGTGCTTTGGTTTGGCCTTTCTGTCTTGATGACAGTAGTTTACGTCATTATTTTGCATCGTCTCTTTGGCTCCCCCAAGGAGGAGCTGTTGGCACAGAGGGTTGATGCAATGAAGCTGAGATATTCACTTCTCGAAAGAAAAATCGACTACTCTTCAGCATTGGTTTCCGATCTCCGTTCATCAGACAATTATTCATATCGCGCCATTCTCGACCTTCCCCTCATACCGGAAGACATCTCCGAAGGCGGTTCCGGGGGTACAAACCGGCTCGGTGACCTGACCGGTTACATGAACAGTGAAATGATGATGGCAGTAAGGTCAAAATTTGATGACCTCAAGACCCAGACCAATATACAGTACAACTCGCTCACCGAGCTCACCGGCAAGGCTGCCGAGTGGAAGGAGATGTGGGCACACTTACCCTATATCAGGCCTGTAAATGTCACGATGAAGCTTGGTGACGGTTTGAAGTTCCGTGACGTACATCCTGTGCTAGGTTCGCCGAAATGGCATTTCGGCCAGGATTTCCGGTGCCCGATAGGAACGGAGGTTCACGCCACCGGTGCCGGCGTGGTCTATTATGCGGGCAACGATAAAGACGGTTTCGGAATAAAGGTTGTGATTGACCACGGGTATGGCTACCGGACCATCTACGGCCACCTGAGCGAATGCCGTGTCAAGAGGGGTCAGAAGGTTACCAGAGGAGACTTCATAGGGTTGTCAGGAAATACCGGCATCTCATCCGGGCCGCACCTTCACTACCAGATCGACCTCTTCGGCTCACATGTCAACCCGTTGTGGTATTTCACCGACAACCTGTCAGAGGATGAATATTTCAGGATGCTCGACTTCCTCTCGAAACCCTGATAGGGCATTATAATTTCATCTGCCCGGTTCTGTGGTGTTTGTTTTGAATTATTCCTATTATTTCATATTTTTGCACGGCATTGAGTATGCCATCACAGCAGATGCCAAAGACCAAGTACAAGTTTAATCATGAAACTCTCAGCTTTGACAGGATTAGGCTGGGGATCAGACAGACCTTCCTGAGGCTTTTCGGTTATTTCGTCGCATCACTGTTTCTGGCCGGTATCTACGGCTTCATTTTTGCATTCATCTTTGACTCCCCACAGGAGAAGGCGCTGAAGAGAGAGATAGAGCAGCTCACGCTTCAGTATGATCTCATGAACAGGGAGATGGAGAATGTTGAGAAAGTCCTCGGTCATCTCCAGGAGACTGATGATAATCTGTACAGAACCATTTTCGAGTCTGAACCGGTTTCGTCATCATTCCGGGAAGGCGGTATCGGGGGTGTGAACAGGTACGGTGAGCTTGAGGGCTTCTCAAACTCTGACCTGGTGATAGAGACCGCTATGAGGCTTGACAAAATCCGGAAAAAGATATATGTGCAGTCAGAGTCGTTCGACGAGCTGATCGCCTATGCCTCGGAGAAGGAGGAGATGCTTGGCAGTATCCCTGCAATACAGCCTCTCTCCAACAAGGACCTTAAGCGCACCGCTTCAGGCTTCGGGTACCGCATTCATCCCATCTACAAGATATCAAAGTTCCATTCAGGCATGGACTTCACCGCGCCAACAGGTACCGAAGTCTATTCTACCGGTAACGGTGTGATCAGAACAGCAAAGTCGGCCCGTCGCGAGCTCGGAAACCATATAATAATAGATCACGGCTTCGGATACCAGACCGTATATGCTCATCTTGACGGGTTCAATGTAAAGGTGGGGCAGAAGGTCAAACGTGGCGATGTGATTGGTTACGTTGGCAGCACTGGCCTCTCAACGGCACCCCACCTGCACTATGAGGTGCTGGTTAACAGCAGGCAAGTTGACCCGGCACTGTACTATTTCAATGATCTCACCCCGGAAGAATATGACCGTATGCTGGAGATCTCAAGCAAGAGCGGACAGACCTTCGATTGATTCACACAATCTGAAATGCCTTACAGGGAAAAGAAAGTAGAAAAACTCTATTATCAGATAGGAGAGGTCTCCGAAATGTTTTCCGAGCCTGTCTCCACCATTCGTTTCTGGGAGAAGGAGTTTGATGTGCTGCGGCCGAAAAAGAACAACAAGGGCAACAGGCTCTTCATGCAGGAAGACATCAAAAACCTGAGGCTTATCCATCACCTGCTGAGGGAGAGGGGCATGACCCTGGATGGTGCAAAAAAATACCTTAAGAATAACCGTGAGGAGACCGATTACCGGCTGGAGATAGCTGACGCTCTTCGTAACATAAGGGCTCTGCTCGTTGAAATAAGTGACGAAATCACGTAAGCCTATGGCGGTCATTCTCGGAGAATTTGTAAGATGGCTCGAAGGGCTTATTCCCCCTGCATTTCAGGAACATTATGACAACAGCGGTCTGCAAGTGGGAGACCCCGGTTCAGAGATTGATTCTGTTCTTCTCACCCTTGATGTCACTCCTGAAGTGATTGAGGAGGCCATCAGCCATGGCTGTGGTCTTGTATTATCACATCATCCCCTCATTTTCACTCCTCTGAAGCGCCTGGCATATGGCAGCAATACGGAGCGAAGCGTGGCTGCGGCTCTGAAGCACAACATAGCCGTCTACTCGGCCCATACCAGCTTTGACAACACCCTGCATGGGAGTGAGTCATATCCTTGCAGAGAAGATCGGCCTGGCGAATATCACGGTGCTGGAACCCCTCAGGGGGAAGCTCTCGAAGCTCGTGACCTTTGTGCCGGAGCTGCATGCCGCAAGGGTGAGGGATGCACTCTTTGCCGCCGGGGCCGGTCAGACAGGCAACTATGACCGATGCAGCTTCAATGTGAAGGGAGAGGGCACCTATCGCGCCGGTACTGGCGCAGACCCTTTTGCCGGCAGCATAGGAGAGGATCATGCCGAGGCTGAGGTTCGTATAGAGGCTGTGATGCCGTCACACCTTGCTGGAGCGTGTGTCAGGGCTCTGATGGCGGTTCATCCCTATGAGGAGGTGGCCTATGACATCATCGCCCTGGAGAACGAGTATCGCGGCGCCGGCGCGGGCGCCATCGGCACCCTGCCCGCTCCCGTAACCGGCAGTGAACTTCTCGGACGGCTGAAGACACTGACAGGCCTGCCCTGCCTCCGTTACAGCGGCGACCCCACCCGCCCCATCACCAGGGTGGCAGTGTGCGGAGGGTCAGGCTCAGCCTATCTCCCCGCCGCCGCCCGCGCAGGCGCCGATGCATTCATCACCGGTGACATCAGGTATCACTCCTTCACCGAGGCCCCTGAAAATATGCTTGTGGTTGATGCCGGCCATTATGAGAGTGAAAAATTTTCTTTGGAGATACTCCACGACCTGATTCATAAAAAATTTCCTAACTTTGCACTCCGGTTTTCCGGAATAAAAACGAATCCGATAAATTACTTCCAGTAAGATGACAGCGAAACAGACAAAAACGGTTGAGACCGAACTTACAATAGAGGAAAAACTAAGAGCACTCTATTCACTGCAGCTTGTTGATTCAGAGATAGATAAAATACGCACCCTGAGAGGGGAGCTTCCGCTTGAGGTGCAGGACCTTGAAGATGATGTGGCAGGACTCGAGACCAGAATAGGAAACCTCAGAGGTGAGGTAGCCGAGCTCGAAAAGTCTGTGGTAGGCAAGACTAACGAGATTACCAATTCACAGGCTCTGATAAAGAAATATGAAGAACAGCAGAACAACGTCCGTAACAACCGGGAGTATGATTCTCTCTCTAAAGAGATTGAGTTCCAGACCCTTGAGATAGAGCTATGCAACAAGAAGATACGTGAGTTTACCGCACAGGTGGCGGAGAAGAAGGAGGTGATGGCCGAAGCTCAGACAGCCCTGGATGAGAGAACACGTGACCTGGATGGCAAAAAATCAGAGCTCGACGATATCACCCGTGACACTCAGAAGGAAGAAGAGCAGCTTGATGAAAAATCTCGTCAGCTTCAGACCAGAATAGAGGAGAGGCTGCTGACCGCCTACAAACGAATCCGTTCCAATGCCCGCAACGGTCTCGCAGTGGTCTCAGTACAGCGTGACGCCTGTGGCGGCTGCTTCAACCAGATACCACCGCAGCGCCAGCTTGACATCAGGTCAAGAAAAAAGATCATCGTCTGCGAATACTGCGGCCGTATACTGGTTGACGACGAAATAGTGAACGAACAATAAGCCCGGACAACCCGTCCGGTGCCCGTAAACAGAGACGTTGCATGCAACGTCTCTGCTTGTTTTAGTATATTTGCATTGTTGATATACAATTCTTATCATGAATGATTTCAGATCGGAAATAGGAGAAGGCATTCCTGATCATCTTCCCGGGCCAAATACTTTCGACACCTCTGTCAACCATGCCCCGCGTCGCCGTGATCTGCTGACGACCGATGAGAAGAAGCTGGCTCTGCGCAATGCCCTGAGGTACTTCCCCGGGCATCTGCACGGGGTACTGGCACCTGAGTTTGCCGCTGAACTGCGTGACCGTGGCCGTATCTACATGTACCGTTACAGGCCATCGTACGAGATGAAGGCCAGGCCCATCAGCGACTATCCGCATAAGTCGGTTCAGGCCGCCGCAATCATGCTGATGATAACCAACAACCTGGATCCTGCCGTGGCACAGCACCCTCATGAGCTTATCACCTATGGTGGCAACGGGGCTGTCTTCCAGAACTGGGCCCAGTACAGACTCACCATGAGATATCTTTCGGAGATGACTGATGAGCAGACGCTCGTGGTCTACTCGGGCCATCCTCTCGGACTCTTCCCCTCCCATAAGGAGGCTCCACGCCTGGTGGTCACCAACGGCATGGTGATACCGAACTACTCGTCACAGGATGACGGGGAGAGGTTCAATGCCCTCGGAGTGTCACAGTACGGACAGATGACAGCAGGATCTTACATGTATATCGGCCCGCAGGGGATAGTCCACGGGACAACCATAACCCTTCTCAATGCCCTGCGCCGGCTGAAAACGGCTGATGACGGCTCCAGGAAGAGCAGGCTCTTTGTTTCATCAGGGCTGGGAGGCATGTCAGGTGCACAGCCCAAAGCCGGTAATATTGCAGGCATTGTCTCTGTCATTGCCGAGGTCAATTCGAGGGCTATCACAACCCGGTATGCACAGGGCTGGGTAGACGAAGTCCACGATGACCTCACCGTCATGTCAGACCGTGTGCGAAGGGCCTGCGCTGCAGGCGACGTCGTATCACTGGCTTACCACGGCAATGTCGTTGACCTGTGGGAGAAGTTTGCGGAGGAGGGACTGTGGGCCGACCTGGGGTCTGACCAGACCTCGCTCCATAACCCGTGGTCAGGCGGATATTACCCTGCCGGAATCTCTTTTGATGAAGCCAATGCGATGATGGCCGATGACCCTGACACATTCCGCAAGATGGTGCAGTCATCACTCCGTCGCCAGGTGGAGGCCATCAACCTGCACACTGCTCACGGCACCTACTTCTTTGATTACGGCAATGCCTTCCTGCTCGAGTCTTCACGTGCAGGAGCGGATATCACTGACGGACAGGGCGGTTTCCGCTATCCTTCCTATGTTGAGGATATCATGGGTCCGCTATGCTTTGACTACGGCTTCGGGCCCTTCAGGTGGGTCTGCTGCTCAGGTGATTCTGCCGACCTGGCAGCCACCGACGCCATTGCTGCCGGGACTCTCGAACGGCTGATGAAGGGTTCGCCGGACGATATCCGGCAGCAGATGTCCGATAATATTCACTGGATCCGCCGGGCGGCAATAAACCGGCTGGTCGTTGGTTCGCAGGCACGCATACTCTATGCTGATGCACACGGCAGGGCACAGATAGCGGAAGCCTTCAATGAAGCCATTGCCGCCGGTGACATAAAAGGCCCTGTAGTCATAGGCCGCGATCACCATGACGTATCAGGCACCGACTCCCCCTTCAGGGAGACAGCAAATATATATGACGGCTCACGATTCACTGCTGACATGGCAGTGCAGAATGTTATCGGCGATGCTTTCCGCGGCGCCACCTGGGTCTCTCTGCACAACGGAGGAGGAGTGGGATGGGGCGAGGTGATCAACGGCGGATTCGGAATGGTGCTCGACGGCACGCAGGAGGCGTCACGACGACTGAGCTCGATGATCTTCTGGGATGTCAACAACGGCATTGCACGCCGGAGCTGGGCGAGGAACAGCGGGGCGGTAGCTGCAATAACGAGAGAGATGGAACGCACGCCGGGACTGGTGGTCACGATGCCGTCACAGGCTGATGACAGCCTTATTGATGAGGCAATTATAGGCAGTCGGCAGTCGACAGTCGGCAGTCGGCAATAGGCCACCTTCGCCGAGGCTTCGGCGGCTAAAAGCAATAGGCAGTAGTGAAGTTGGCAGTCAAATCAGTCGGCAGTCCACAATCGTCAGTCGGCAATCAGCAGTCAGTATGCACAATACGACTGAGGACTGAGGACTGAAGACTGAAGACTTAAAGGTTATCCGGGATCAGGTCGGCAACAAGGCATACAGCCATCGCCACTATCCCTTCGCCACGGCCGGCGAACCCCATCTTCTCAGTGGTGGTTGCCTTAACCGCCACAGCATCGGGAGAAAGATTGGCAATAGCCGCCATGGTGGTTCGCATGGCTGCAATGTAGGGCGCCAGCTTCGGTACCTCGAGACAGACAGTGCTGTCTATGTTCACTATCCGGTAACCCTTCTTATTGATAATCTCCACGGTTCTCCTCAGCAGTATCTTGCTGTCAATGCCCCTGAACTCCTCAGAGGTGTCAGGAAAATGTGTCCCGATATCATTCAGTCCCGCAGCACCAAGCAAAGCATCGCATATTGCATGGATGAGGACATCGCCGTCAGAGTGGGCCACGCACCCCTTTGATGAGTTGATGCGTACGCCTCCAAGCCATAGTTCACGCCCCTCCTCAAGGCGATGGAAGTCTATGCCCTGTCCTATCCTGTGATGCAGCGTCATATCGGTAGCTTACTTCTGGCTGAGACTGCGCAGCGAATCGAATTCGAATCCCAGCGAGAATCTCAGCGTGCGTGCCAGCGGATTGTTCTGGGTTATCGGGACAAGGTATGAGAAATCGAGCGAAAAGACACTCAGTCTGAACCCTGTTCCAACCGTAAAATACTTCTTGTTCCCCTTCATCTCAGCCTCATTGAAATACCCGGCCCTCAGGGCAAACTGCTGATTGTACCAGTACTCAACACCGACAGACTGGGTGAACTCCTTCATCTCCTCGCTGAAATCCTCCGGGGGCGTCATAGAACGACTGGAAAATAGCCACGGGTACGGAGACGTTCGGATCCCTGCCGGAAATGATTGTCGTCCCGTCAATGTCATAAACCGGGGGAGTAGGCACAAGCATCTTGTTCAGGTCGAAGGAAAAAGCTATTGCATTGTACTTGTCGAGGTTGACCGAAAAGGTTGTTCCGAGACGCATGTTCATCGGAATGAAATCGGGGTCAACATCGGTAGTGTAACTCATTTTGGAACCGATGTTTGAAAAGTTTATCCCGGCGGAGAGATTGCCGGTCCTTGATCCGAGTTCCAGGGATGTTGTATAAAAAGCTGAGGCGTCTGCTGCGAAGGCAATGCCGGCTTTGGTCTCGGTTGTACCGACGATCATCCCGCCCGTTATGTTCGAATAGATGAATCTGAGTGCCACGCCACCCGACCAGTGTTCGGAAAAGAGGCGGGAGTAGGCTACGTCAACAGAAAACTCATTGGGGTTATAGTTACGCTGGTAGTTGCCGTAATCATCGGTGAACTGTATCTCACCCAGTGATGAATACATCAGGCTGGCGGCAAGCACCTGCCTGCTGTCTAACCTGTAGTAACCTGAGAGATATGCCAGGTTGATATCCGGAACGAGAGCCCTGAGCCACGGTGAATATGACATCCCGAAACCACCGTTACCGTCAATGAAGGCATATTTGGCAGGGTTCCAGTGCATGCTGAAAAGATCCGCGGATGTTGATACGCCGACATCACCCATTGCTCCGGCACGTGAATCAGGCGCGATTGTCAGAAAGGGCACAACCGTCTGGATGACATTGTAGGGTTGATCATCCTGGGCAACAGCCGGAACGATAAATAGATGCAATAGAAATATAATGCTAGCAATCAGCGCCTTGTTTTTCATATCTATATAAATTCAAAATTTTGTGCAAATATAAAACAAAAAAAAAGGTGAGTTATTGTGTTGTTTTACAAAATGATGATGCGCCCTGTGGCAGAGCTTTTTTCGCCTCCCCGGGTAACTGCTTCAACACGCCACAGATAGAGGCCTCGGGCCACTTTGCCGCCGTTGCCGTCACAGCCGTCCCATGGTATGTCAGGGAGGGCATATCCAGGGTTGTTTACCCTCTCCCTTATCACCCGCACGGCTCTCCCGTCATTGCTGAATATTGTGATGGTAATATCGATCTCCATATCAGGCCGGTTGTGTCCCGCTGTGAAGTTTGTCCCTCCGGCTGCCGGATTGGGAAAGGAGAGGAGATTTGTCAGCACGAAGGTGCCGCTGGTCCCGACTACCAGCTTCAGCGTCGCCACCGACGGGTTGTTCAGGTTGTCCCATGCCCTCAGCGAGACGGTATGCTCTCCCCGTTCTGCAAATACCAGCGGGTAGACAAGACTGCCGGAGGTATGGACTCCCACGTCAGCCCTGAAGAGGTTGTTAAGGACCACTGCACCCGACATATCATCATCAATCCAGGCGATGATGTCATGCCCGATCCCTGTCCCCGTTGCATTTATCCCTGACTCATCGCTGATCAGCGCCAGCAGCGTCGGGAAGGCGTCAGTGACCCCTCCGTCCCTGAAGAGTGTGTCATTCATGAAAAGCCTTATCACGGGACCTTGAGTGTCGTTGCTGGTGATCTCAGAAAACCCTCCGACAATGATATCCCCGAAGCTGCCGTTAATGTCCCTGAAGCCGTCCTGAGCGTAATAGCTGATTGATCCCCTGCCGAAGGAGTAATTGATATCGAGAGGTACAATGAATGAGAATCTGAACCTGCCTCCGGTGACAATTGTTGTTCCCCGGAATAATACGCTGCCGTTGACAGGGTAGCTCATGGGCGACCCGCCGTCGTTGGCAAGGGTGGTGACTTGTCCCGGCTTGTCAGATACCGTTGACTCAACCATACCGTTGAAATCGGTCATCAGGTTGCCGTCATTATCCTTAATATGGCCTCTTATGGTTATGGTTGAAAGGGCTTTGAGGGTGTCAGTGGCAAGTTCCACCGATACCCCGTTGATGCTGTCGGTGACCACTTCACCCTGCACCGGCCATGCAAGCCTCAGCGCCGGATCGCCCAGCAGCAGGAAGTTGCGTTTATTCATCCCTGTTCCCGAACTGATCTTGGCCAGCCTTATAATATCGCCAAGCCGCATCGACCGGCCGTCAGCGGCAGTTCTGAAGGCATAGTCATAGATGTTCCGGTTAAGGGTGTAGTTGGGAGCGGAGTAGACAACCCTTGTGGTACTCATGAGCGCTATGCCGCCGCCGTCACTGTTGAGCAGGACAAATTCCCCGGCTGATGTCCTGGCAGAAATTGCCCCGGTTGCCTGGTTGATCTCAACATCATCAAAACGTGAAAACTCGCAGGTGGCAGTAATAAAGAGAGGGAGCATGTCTTCATTCTTCCATGAGTTGATGTTGTCTGTCCTAATCACTCTCTCATGCGCGAGTCCTGATTCATTGCCGTGTCCCACATAATTCATGATGAGGGTGCCTGCTGCCATCCGGTCATCAATAGCCTTCACGGCATCGGGGTACGCATCGCCCGTCACCGAAGTCACCTGGCGGTATGAATCGAGATATACCTTCTGCGTCAGGGCAGAAGGAGCCTGCGCAGACGCTGCGGCAGAAAGGCCTTCAGCATCAAGCATGTGAATATTGGAATCTTCATCATCAGCTACGATGCAGAGGACATTCCGCCATGATCCCATGGCGGAGGGCCTGAGATAGGAGCTTATTTTCCGCACCATAATGCCTGCAGACAGGGTGTCTGATGCCGGCAATCTTCCGATGCCGATGTCCAGGAACCCGTCAGCTTCACCCTCTCCATCGTCGAGTAATCCGTAAAAATCGTCTGAGGTAAAGGAAAGTACGCCTACATGTGAGTTAATTGATTGCCAGGTAGGTATGTATGAGTTATTTTTTGGCGGCGGGGTTTTGTTCTCATATGATCCATCGCCGAAGAGCAGGAGATATTTGAGGGGAGTGCCGCCGTTCATGCCCCTTTCATACACCATTTTTACAAAATTTCTTATAGCGGCAGCGTCGGGGATGCCTCCGGAGAACTCGTTGTAGATCTGTTCCGGGCTAACCACAACCGAAGTGGTGCCGTCGTCAGCAAGATGAATGTCTGCAAGCTGCCTGGCATATCCCTCAAACAACGGATGTGCGACAATAATCATGTTTGCGGATGCAAGTCCGTGCAGGTCCTGGTTAGGAATTGCCACGGCATTTTTTGCAGGCTGCATGGCATTTGTGCCGGTAAAAGCCACAAACTTTCTGAGTGTGTCCGTGGCTGCCGTGAAAAGCGTATTTCCGGAAGAAGAGGTAGTCCGGATCTCCCTTGGAGCGAACGGGTCAGTGACATCCCATACCTTCAGTGAGGGAGAGCCTCCGATGGTGAACTGTGTGATAGCTGCCTCTCCTACTGTCCGGCTGTCACTTATGAAGAGCTGCCTGTCGCGGTACACCAGTCCTGCCCTGGCGAAGAAATCGACATAATCAATGTACCCTGTCGCTGCAGGGTTGCCGTTTGCCGAGAAGGTCAGGCTGAATGAGGGCGCCGCCGAGGCGGGAAGGCAGGAATCAGCTGCTGCAGTAATGGCGGCATAGATGCCGTTGATGTCGGTCATGTTCACAGGCGTGACAGTCAGTGTCCTCAGCTCATCCGGCCCCTGCCTGAGTGTGAAGGAGGTACCGGTGTCTGACCGTCCAAGTACCCTTATCACATATCTGATCTTTTCTGTCAGAACAAGGTCGGTGAAACCCGGACTGATATTATTCTGGATGCCCGGCACAACCTGCTGATACCACTCCCTACCTGACCTGATCAGGTTGACCTCTTCGCGTTCATGCCTCCTGAATACGTCGGTGGAGGCCGAGGTCCGGTTATGCGGTTGCCCCGGTGCCGCTTCCGCCGTCATCTGTGCTGGTCCTCCCGGCTCAGATGTGATGAAGTACCATGCAGTGTCAGAGTAACAGTGACGCATAAACTCGTACCCGGCATCGGTATTGTTGTATCTCCACCTGTGAGTGCCCTCGGCATAAAACAGCAGGTAGTCACCTTCATTGAAGACCCCGTCGCTGCCCTTTTCTGCCATGACGGCGACCTTCCTCAGGTCATCGGGTGCACTTTGGTCGTTATAGAAGGAGAGTTGGCCGGTATTATTGCCGTAAAGTACAGCGGTAGAAGGGTTTGTGATGCCCATATCCCTGATTTTAGAATAGTCGAGCCTGTAGATGCCGGGTTCGGTCACGGCTATCTTCATCCATGCTCCACTGCCGAGAACCGAGGATGGAACATAATCCTGCGATGCGCCAGAGATAGACGGCATCAGCAAAACAACAACAATGAGCAGGCTTTTTATTCTCATCGTGGCAAAGATAGTTAAGTCGGTTATCTTTACCCTCTGAATGATGCTGATACATACAAAATATTAACGGTCATGAATCGTTGATATTTATGAAACATAACCATGAAGCTCAGGTACGGAACTCTTCTGCCCGGTCTGCTTTTTTTCGCCATGACCCTGAACGGTCAGGACACCTGGTATGGATCCATTTCAGGCATGCACCTGATGTACAACCCGGCGTGGGCCGGAGCGAAAGGGTCACCGGAGATGCATATCACCGCCACCTCCTTTCTCCCGGGCAACGGATTCGGACTGAAATCGGTTTATGCTTCATATGATGACTATTTTCCGGGACTTCACGGCGGGGCAGGGATATGGCTCTCCGACGACATGCTGGGTGACATAATGAATGACCTGAGGGCAGGCGCCTCTTATGCATATCACTTCAGGGCCGGCAGGGATCTGTACATCAGTGCAGGACTGACAGCCTCGCTTGTTAACCGCGGGATACGGACTGGCTTCATTGTTTTGCCTGAGGATATTGACCCGTTAAGAGGCATTACGGGAGGATCAGCACCCTACACATCACCTGCAAACATTACCAGGTTCGACCTTGGCACGGGTATCTCGTTTTCCAAGGGATCATGGTACGGAGGTCTGTCGGTCATGCATCTGGCACAGCCCTCGCTCAGCAGTGATCAGCAGGAACAGAACAGGATGAAGCGGCTTATTACCCTGAACACCGGTTCATCATTCACTCCCGGAAGGAGCGGACTTACATTGAATCCGTCAGCTTCTTTCCTGGTTCAGGGGGGGAGTTATACAGTTTATTTAGGAACCGAAGCCTGCTGGAAAGGCCTTTTGTCGGGAGTTTCCCTCTGGCACATATCGAGGGGCTTCACGGCGGCGGAAACATCGCTGGGCTGGGATGCAGATATTGTAAAATTCATATTATCATACAGTTACATCCTTGCTGGTGGTGATTCGTCATTCAAGGGCACAGCCATGGTGAAGGCACGGCTCTTGTTTAGTTTCAATAATGTTGAAAAAAGTAGGGTTGCACATATAATAAAGTTACCCGTTTTGTAGTTATTTTGGTGCAGAGTTTTGTAATGAACAAAATTTATACAATAAAAATTTAATCAAGTAAACCTTATCTGGCTATGTATAAACTCAGAGCTTTACCGGTTTTTGTAGTTGTTGCTCTCTTCCTCTTTTCCTGCAAGGGAGGGAAACAGGATAATGTATCTCCGACGACTGGCTGGAGCTACAGGGATCCCAGGTCGAGTGATGTTAATGATCTCGGCTATCCAATAGGCGAAGCGTCAGAACAGCTCACCGGTCCCAATCTTGTTCTCATTGAAGGAGGAACATTTACAATGGGCAGGGTTGAACAGGATGTGATGTTCGACTGGAACAACAACCCGCGCAGGGTCACCGTATCTTCATTCTATATGGATGAGACTGAGGTCACCAACCTCGATTACCGTGAATACCTGTACTGGCTGAGAAGGGTATACAGCGATTATCCCGAGGTGCACCGCCGTGCTCTTCCCGACACGCTTGTATGGAGAAGCCCTCTTGCATTCAATGAGCCCTATGTGCAATATTATTTCAGGCACCCCTCCTATAACACTTATCCTGTAGTGGGAGTAAGCTGGCTGCAGGCCAACGACTATTGTGTCTGGCGTACGGACAGGGTCAACGAGCAGATTCTTCTTGAGGGCAAGTGGCAGGATAACAATGTGGAGCAGTCCGGAGCGAACAACTTCAATACCGAGTCATACCTGGCAGGCCAGTATGAGGGCGTGCCCGGCCAGAGGGTTGATGAGCTGCATCCGCGTGTACGCCAGGAGGACGGTATCCTTCTTCCACGCTACCGTCTCCCGACGGAGGCTGAGTGGGAGTTTGCTGCCTACGGACTGAGGGGTAACACTTTCGAGGAGAGGATCTATGAAAGGTCAATATACCCGTGGGACGGGCACAACGTACGTAATGCAGCTCCGAAGTACAGGGGTGAGTTCATGGCCAACTTCGTTCGCGGACGCGGTGACATGATGGGTGTTGCAGGTAACCTGAACGATGCAGGTAGCATCACCGTCGATGTAAGGTCATACTGGCCCAACGACTATGGGCTGTACTGCATGGCCGGTAATGTCAACGAATGGGTGCAGGATGTATATCGTCCTCTCTCATCTGAAGATGTTGATATGTTCAACCCGTTCAGGGGAAACGTTTTCACCGATCTGACGCGTGATGCAAACGGCCAGGTGGTTGAAAAGGACAGGCTGGGCAGGCTTCAGATAGATACCGTAAAGCCCGAAGACGTGGCCAACAGGTATAACTACCAGAAGTCTGACTACAGGAATTACCTCGACGGCGATGTCATCTCAAGCATATCCTCCAGCCTTGAATGGTCAGGCAATGCTGATCTGCCTCAGACAGAGAGAATGTATGCACAGAATGAGATTGACAATGATTATGTCACACTCATAAATGATAAGGCAAGGGTCATCAAGGGCGGTTCATGGAAGGACAGGGCCTACTGGCTCAATCCCTCAACGCGCCGTTACCTTGATCAGGAGGCATCACGTGATGATCTCGGATTCAGGTGCGCGATGATCAGGGTAGGTAGTCCCACAGGACTGAAATAACAAGGTAATCAGAATGATAAAAGGCCTCATTATGAATAATAATGGGGCTTCTTTTTAGAATATTATGGAGACTGAAAGGTTATATGAGCTTTACCGGAGCTCTGCAGGTATAACCACCGATTCGAGATCGGTGGCCAGGGGAGAGATCTTTTTTGCACTCAGGGGCCCCAACCATGACGGCAACAGGCATGCCGTTGCTGCCGTGGCAGCAGGTGCGCTGGCTTCGGTCGTTGATGACCGGTCACTGTCAGGCAAGAAACTTATTCTCGTTGACGATGTCCTTGAGGCCCTTACCTCTCTTGCTGCCTTCCACCGGCGCAGGCTGACGGTTCCCGTCATCGCCATTACCGGCACCAACGGCAAGACAACAACCAAGGAGCTCATAACCGCAGTTCTTTCACGCAAAGCCAAAGTACACGGTACCGCAGGCAACCTCAATAATCATATCGGAGTGCCGCTGACCCTGCTCAGTGCCCGGGAGGATGCCGGTTTCCTGGTAGTGGAGATGGGTGCCAGCCACGTGGGAGAGATTGCGGCTCTGTGCGAAACGGCAATGCCCACGCACGGCATCATAACCAATATTGGCACTGCGCACATAGAAGGATTCGGTTCGTTTGAAAATGTCAAGGAGGCCAAGTCGGAGCTTTACAGGTGGCTTGGCAACATAGGCGGAACAGTCATCTATAATGATGATAATCATGTTCTCAGCGAACTCGCGCATCTTGCCCGGCGGGCTGTACCTTACTCATCGCCGGAAGGTCATCAGCTTAGCGCCCTGCCGGAGGAGAAGGAGGGCATCTGCCTGAATGTGAATGCAGTGGTGGATGGAAGGGAATACTCATTTGAAACAGGACTCTTCGGCTCATACAATATTGACAACATCAGGGCCGCGATGGCTACCGGGCTTATTTTTGATGTTCCCGTCAGTGAGATCATTGATGCCGTATCTTCATACCGGCCGGCCAATAACCGCTCGCAGGTAGTTGATACCGGAAGGAATACAGTGATACGCGATGCCTATAACGCCAATCCTTCCAGCATGGAAAAGGCTCTTGCCTCTTTCGCTGCCCTGCGGTCAGAAAAGAAAATGGTGATCCTTGGTGACATGCTGGAGCTTGGGAGCGAAAGTGCCCCGGGCCATGCTTCAGTAGTCAGCCAGGTAATGAGTCTCGGCGCTGCCGAAATAGCTCTTATCGGGCCACGCTTCCGGGAGGCGGCCGGAGATTTGACGGCACGGCTTTTCGGTTCATCGGAGGAGGCGGCTGAATGGCTGAAGACAATGAGGCCTGAGGGATATACAATCCTTGTGAAGGGTTCGCGGGGGATGATGCTTGAAAAGGTATATCCCCTACTCTGATCTTCCCCTGAGGGTGATCGACAGGATCTCGGGCCTGGTGCCGATACGCATGCGCGGGCCCCAGATACCAAACCCCGATGAGACTATCACATGAGTGTTGCCGAACTTTTTATATCCGTGACTCAGTTCGAACATTTTGCTGGTAATGATGGTAAATGGCCACATCTGACCGTTGTGGGTATGGCCTGACATCTGAAGGTCAACCGATGTGCCGGCCAGTGCTGACAGATCATAAGGCTGGTGGTCAAGCAGTATGACAGGGGCACCGTTGTCAGTCTGGGATAACAGACTGTCAAGTGACGCCCGCCCTGGGCCGGAGCCCTGCATTGCCGTCCTGTCAGTCCGCCCGACAATCTGCACCCCATTATCAAGCCGTACCACTTCATCAGAGAGAACCCTGATGCCTTTACTTTCGATATAGGGGATTGATTTCCTGAGATCACTCATGAACTCATGGTTCCCGGTGATGGCATATTTGCCGTATGGCAGCTCAGGGAGGGTGAGGTAGGAGAGGAGGTCGTCTCGCAACACGGGTCCAATGCTTCCGTCAATCAGGTCACCCAGGAAAAGCACCAGGTCAGGCCTCTCCTCAGAGATCATCTCCGACAGGTGCCTCATGCTCCTCTTGCGGATGATGCTGCCGAGGTGTATGTCTGAAACGGCGACGATCGACATGGTGTCACTGCCGTCTCCGAAGCTCTTTCCAACGGTGAGGTCATAACGTTTGGTCAAGGGGGTCACGGCATTGAAGAAGCCAATCACTATGAGCAGGAAGGTGGTTGTGGTGACGCCTGCAAACAGCCATAGTCTTAACTTCGGGATGGCCGCGGCAGGTATAAGGTGAAAGGGCTTCTGAATCAGCAGAAGTATATCGGCCGTTAGCCAGATCAGGAAACCGTAAAGCATGAATGCCATCCAGAAGCCGCCGATGACGTTAAGAATGTCTGCGAACACGCTGGTATAGCTGTGTTCCAGGATTTTGCCGGCAATGAATGTCGAAGCCAGTGCCAGGAAGACAACAGTATACCATGTGGTCTGGAAACCGGCGCCGGCAAGGGCACGGCGTCCTTTCATCCAGAGATAAAGGTTTGCAAGGAAATAGACTGTAAAGACTATTATAAAGAAAATTGCCATTTGTTGTTTTCTGCTTAGTGCCACTTCAATTCGGAAAATTTCTTTCTTCCGCGTATATAATACCAAAAAAGAAGAGATTTGTTCATCATCGTATGAGGTGTGTGGTACATATCCGGATGCGGGGTCATGGTCCGGAAGGTCTTTATGGCCGTGCGTTGTCTGCGGAAGTGGTTATGGGCCCGCACCACGGCGGCCGCGGCCGCGCGTCCCTCCCGGAAGAGGAGCACCACGGCAGCAAGGCCGTCAAGCAGAAGCCTGGTGAAAATAGTCCTGCGCAGGTGTCTTGCGGGAAGGTTCTTAGCCATCATTATCAGGCTGTTGCGAAAGTTATAGTAGATCTTCTCCGGAGATCCGTAACCCAATGTGCCGCCTCCTACATGCCAGACCACTGCGTGTGGCACATAACATATTATAAAACCTGCATTCTGCATCCTCCAGCAGAGGTCGATCTCTTCCATATGGACAAAGAAGGAGTCGTCAAAACCATCGCACTGGTCGAAGGCAGCAGCCCTGACAGCCATGCATGACCCTGATGCCCAGAATATCTCGCGTGTGTCATCATACTGACCGGTGTCATCTTCAATGGTATCGAAAATCCGTCCGCGGCAGAAGGGGTATCCAAGCTTGTCTATATAACCTCCCGCAGCTCCCGCATACTCAAATGCCGTCGGCTTATCATAAGATCTGATTTTTGGCTGGCAGGCGCCGACATTCGGGTGCATCTCCATGAATGTCGTCATCCTGTCGGCCCAGCCCGGTTCTACGCTTACATCGGAATTAAGCAGGATAAAGTATTCTGCCTCTATCTGCCTCAGTGCCCTGTTATAGCCTCCGGCATAGCCGAAGTTTTTCTCAAGTACAATTATCCTTATGCCGGGGTGATGGTCAGTCAGCCACTCGACGGAGCCGTCGTTTGACCCGTTGTCAGCCACGATGACCTCAGTATCAGCAGAAACACTGTTTTTAACCACTTCGGGCAGGAACCCCTTCAGGAATTCCCTGCCGTTCCAGTTCAGGATGACAACAGCTGTCTTAATCATTTTACAGGTCTTTTGTGCTTCCAGCGGCGGTGTGACCATAGCCAGTACTCAGGCTTGGCTCTGATGACATCTTCAAGCATCTCAACATAGCGGGAGGTGATAAAACCAGGCGACTCCTGGTTAGGATGTTCCGTGATGATCTCATATTCGATATTGTAATAACCTCTTTTTACCTTGATGATGTTCATGAAGACGACTGCCATATCATATTTAAGTGCCACCTTTTCGGCTCCCCTGTAGAATCCGGTCTCCTGATTCATAAAGGTGGTCCAGTAGGCATTTTCATCCGGCGGAGGTGTCTGATCAGCAACGAAACCGGACAGGGTGCGGACATTCTCACTGCGGCATTTTACAAGATCACGCACGATTTTATGCATTGGTGTTACGGTGAGGCCGAACTTTGTTCTCAGCTTCAGTAGAAACCGGTCAAAGTATTTGTTTTTCAGCGGCTTATAAATAGTCAGGACCTTGTGCGGTGTATGCATCTGCATTGCAGAGACCCATTCCCAGTTGTTATAGTGGCTGGAGAGTGCCACCACATCCCTCCCTTCCGAATAGAGCCGGTCAAGAAGAGCTCTGTCTTCTACGTTGAATCTGCATGCAATCTCTTTCGGACTCATATGGGTGGCCTTGAGGGTCTCAACCATAATGTCAGAGAGGTGTCTGTAGAATTTGCGTCCGGTTTTTCTCAGTTCATCAGCGCTTTTTTCCGGGAAGGCATTCCTGAGATTTTTTTCTACCACCTTCCTGCGGTAGTGTACAACGTAATACAGAATTAGAAAAAGGAGGTCAGAAAAGAGATAGAGCACACTGATCGGAAGAAGTGTCACAACATAATTAAAGGCAACGAATAGATAGTACCCTGCGCGTTTCATCACCCTGCCGGTTCAATAAGTTCACCATTCATTGAGGCGTCGTCGCGC
Source organism: uncultured Rikenellaceae bacterium (assembly GCA_963696805.1). Taxonomy (GTDB): domain Bacteria; phylum Bacteroidota; class Bacteroidia; order Bacteroidales; family VadinHA17; genus SR-FBR-E99. The sequence goes on along the minus strand of CAVOLF010000006.1, from coordinate 676,598 downwards.
AGGGTTGTCAGCCTGACCCTTCTGACTGTGCCTGGGAGATCCTTCCGGTAGGGGGTAATGACCCTGATATAGTTGCCTGTCAGTCCTGTTATCATACCATCAGGACTCTTCTTTTCAAATAGTACGTCATGAATTTTCCCGGAGGCGTTGCGCATAAAAAGCATGCGACGGCTCTCCGAGAGTTTAATAAGCTGTCTGCTTCGCCGTTCTTTATCCTGTTTTCTTACTGTGCCGGGCATCTCTGCTGCCGGGGTTCCCGGCCTTGGTGAGAAAGTGAATACATGAAGGTAGGATACAGGCATGTTCTCAAGGAAACGCACCGTCTCTTCATGATCTTCATCCGTCTCGCCCGGAAAGCCAACGATCACATCGGCTCCGATGCCGGCATGGGGCATCTTATCCCTGATCCTCATCACCCTGTCACGGAACAGATCCCTGCTGTAACGCCGGCGCATCATACCCAGGATCCTGTCGCTGCCGCTTTGAAGGGGCATGTGTATGTGAGGCATGAGCATCTTCTTCGAGGCTATGAGGTCAATGATGGCGTCGGTCACCAGATCAGGCTCTATTGATGAAAGTCTCAGTCTTTCAATGCCCTTAACAAGTGACAGGACATTGAGGAGTTGCTCCAGCGATTCCCCGGTGCTCTTCCCGAAATCGCCCACGTTGACACCGGTGAGGACTATCTCCCTGACTCCTGATGCGATGATTGTCTTGGTCTCCTCAGCTATCTCACTGATGAACGGATTGCGGCTTCTCCCCCTTGCCAGCGGCACGGTACAGTATGAGCAACGGTAATCGCATCCGTCCTGCACCTTCAGGAATGACCTTGTGCGGTCACCTGCAGACCATGATGATCTGAATGCATTTGTATCAATCTTTTCACATGAGTGTATCTCAGGCGCCGTCAGGTTCCCGAGGTTGTCAATATATGATGCCAGATCAAATTTCTCATAGGTACCCAGGACAAGGTCTACACCTTCGATGGCAGCTGCCTCCTCCTGTCTCAGTTGGGCATAGCAGCCTACAACGGCAATAAAGGCATCAGGGTTCCGGTTAATTATCTTCCTTACTGCCTGCCGGCATTTTCGGTCAGCTGCATCGGTGACGGTGCAGGTGTTGATCACATGAATATCGGCAAGGCTGTCCGGAGACACCCTCTCATACCTCTCTTCCGCAAAGGTTCTGGCGATGGTGGAAGTTTCGGCAAAATTAAGCTTGCATCCCAGTGTGTGAAACGCTACTTTCCTCTTCAAAATAAAATGGTTACTGTTCCGGCTGTAAAAATAGCAAAAAAGCTGTTCTATAACAGTCTGCTTGCCAGTTCTGCCAGGAAGCTCCTCTCACCCTTGATCAGATGAACATGTGCAAAGAGATCCAGCCCCTTCATCTTGTCTGAGAGGTAGCTCAGGCCATTGGAGCCGGAGTCGAGATAGGGTGAATCTATCTGTTCGATGTCACCCGTGAAGATCATCTTTGTTCCCTCACCCGCCCTTGTAATAATTGTCTTGACCTCATGAGGGGTCAGGTTCTGTGCCTCGTCAACTATGAAGAAGATGTTTGAAAGGCTTCGTCCTCTTATATACGCAAGCGGCGTTATGACCAGTTTCTCGTCCTTGATCATGTCATTGATGCGGATGAATTCGGGGCTCTGTGCGCTGAAGCGGTGCTTGATGACCGTCAGGTTGTCAAAGAGAGGCTGCATGTAGGGATCCATTTTCTCCTTGACATCGCCCGGGAGGTATCCCATATCGCGGTTCGCCAGCGGCACTATCGGCCGCGCCAGGAATATCTGCTTGTACCGTTTGTGCTGGTGCAGCGCGGCCGCCAGCGCGAGCAGGGTCTTGCCCGTACCAGCCTTGCCGGTGAGAGATACCAGCTGGATGTCAGGATTGCACAGCGCGTCGAAGGCAAAGGTCTGTTCCGCATTGCGCGGGTCAATACCGTAGGTGGTCTGCTTTAGTACCCTGACAAGCATTTTTGTTGCAGGGTTATAGTGAGCCAGGGCGCTGGAATTGCTGTTGCGCAGTATGAAAAAATGATGCCCCGTCTCCTGATCCTTCACTTTGAGCTCCGAAGCCGGAACACCTTCGGGCTGCTCGTATAGCTTGTTGATGAGGGCATGGTCAATATTCTCAATGATCTTGATCCCCTTGTAGAGATCATCGAGGTTAGCCACCTTGTCATTCTGATAGTCCTCTGACCTTACACCAATCGATTTGGCCTTCATCCTAAGGTTGATATCCTTGGTGATGAGCACCACCGCCACCTCCTTGTTTTCATTGGTGATGTGTTCAGCAATTGCCAGTATCCGGTGGTCAGGGGTCTTCTCCGGGAATGACTCGGAGACACGGTCCGAGAACTGCTTCCCCGTCTCAATGTGCAGTGTTCCGAGCTTTTCTCCGAGAGGGATGGCCCCTGTCAGAAGCATGTCACCGGCTATCTTGTCGAGCTCGCGGACGAACTCACGGGCATGGAAGTTGATCATGTCGTTTCCCCGCTTGAACTTGTCAAGCTCCTCAAGCACTACGATGGGAATGACCACATCGTTCTCCTCAAAATTATAAATGCATGTAAAGTCATGCAATAACACATTCGTGTCAAGAATGAAAATCTTCTTTTCTTTTTTCTTTTTCGCCATAACAGGATAAGTTTTTGTGGCAGCAGCTCCGGCGCAGATGATACCATGAGCGACAAAGATAGACTCTCCGAAGTCTGTCAATGGGTGGTTTTAGTAAATTTGCAAACAACCGGACTAAGGTTATTAACATGACATACCACGATACAGTAGACTATCTGTACAGCCTCCTTCCGGCATACCATCGTGTTGGCAAGCCGGCTTACAAGGGGAATCTTGATAACACTCATGAGCTTGACAGCTACTTCGGCCATCCTCACAGAAGATTCCGTGCAGTGCATGTTGCAGGCACCAATGGCAAGGGCTCCGTTTCGCACATGATCGCCTCGGTGCTGCATGAGGCAGGATACCGTACCGGCCTCTACACCTCACCGCACCTGAAGGACTTCCGTGAGAGGATAAGGATCAACGGCCAAATGCTGGGGGAGGAGGATGTCATATCGTTTGTCAGGGTGCATGATGGGATCATCAGGAGGGTGCAGCCCTCATTTTTCGAGCTGACCGTGGCGATGGCTTTTGATTATTTTGAGAGGATGAAGGTGGATGTGGCAGTCATTGAGGTCGGTATGGGTGGCAGGCTTGATTCCACCAATATCATTACTCCCGAACTTTCAGTGATCACGAATATCGGACATGACCACATGGAGTTCCTCGGTGATACACTGGCGGCCGTTGCGGGAGAGAAGGCCGGCATCATCAAGGAGGGCGTGCCCGTGGTGATAGGTGAGACACAGCCGGCGATAAGGAATGTCTTCCGTGACAGGGCGGCATTGATGAATGCGCCACTGGCATTTGCAGACAGACTCTTCAGGTGCAGGCTGGGTAGATTCTATAAGAACACCTCGATGAGAAGCTTCACTGTTACTGATCTCCGTGACGGCATTGCAATGAGCGGTTCCACTCCCCTGGTTGGACTTGCACAGCAGAAGAATATCCAGACCGTTGCTGCTGCCGTTGATGCACTCTCCGCCACTTTCGGTCTCGGACGGGAGCATTTTCTTCAGGGTATAGCAGGTGTTGTGTCGGGCACAGGACTGATGGGCCGCTGGCAGGTGCTGTCACGGTCACCTCTCATGGTCTGTGACACGGGGCATAACCGGGAAGGGCTTGAGTATGTTGTCAGGCAGATAAAGGCAACACCTAAAAATGCCCTCCACATGGTTTTAGGTTTCGTCAGCGACAAGGACCTGACCTCAGTGCTGCCACTCTTCCCGGCTGAGGCAAGTTATTATTTCACCAAGGCTTCTGTGCCCAGGGCACTCAATGAGAAGGTGCTCATGACCGAGGCGGAGCATTATGGACTTATCGGCTCCAGCCATTCAACTGTTGCTGATGCCGTTGAGGCAGCTCTTGCAGCTGCCGGACCGAATGATATGATCTTCATCGGCGGGTCAACCTTCGTCGTAGCGGAGGTGGTATAAAGCCTCAGGGCGCAGACCACAGGCTTACGCTGAAGCTGCGGCGGACAACAGGCACAGGAGGCAGGGGTCATGTGTGGTGATCTTTACAATCACAACCATATAGAAAACAGCGTAAAAAACTTGACTTTGGGGTTATTAGGGTGTAAATTTGATAACCGTGATGGCAAAATCCACGGATATAAGTATATAAGGAGTACCCTGAAAATCCTCAAGAGAGTAGGGAGTGGCAGCTGAAAAACTAAAGAGTAAGCATTCGAAAACTATTCTGACTATGAAAAAACTCATTCTGCTTTTTGCTGCTGTCTGTCTTGTGGCCTCAGCGGCAATCGCCCAGCCTGTTCAGCTGCAAAAAGGCAAGATCCTGACCGGTGTAACATCAACAATGTCAATGTGTGGTTCCTGGGACTCACAGGTATTTGGAGTGGGGATCACAAAGACAAAGTATAAGTATGGCTCAACGACAGAAGCTGCCTATACTTCCATAATTTTCAACCTGCTGCCGAAGGCAGGATATTTTTTTATGGACAACCTGGCCGGAGGTCTTGAGCTTGCCTTGAGCGGAGCACTCGACAAAGATATTGATGACGGTGACAAGGATAGGGAAAGCATGTTCGCTATCGGGCCCTTTGTCCGGTATTATTATCCTCTTGATAAGTTCTATCCTTTTGCAGAAGCTGAAGCGATGTTTGGTTCGTGGGCAGAAGGCGAACCCGGTGACCCTTATAGCAAAGAAGGTTTCTTTATGTTTGGGATCTATGTGGGAGCAGCATATCCGATGGGTGACAAGGTTACTTTTGATGCCATGCTCGGTTATTCACGTGCAAGTTGGTCATGGGAAGCATTCGATGGAGAGGGCACGGAGAAACAAATGGAGGGAGGCCTGGCAATCAAAGCAGGTTTCACAATATACCTGAGATGAATTAAAGCCCGGGGAAGCATCAACCTGTCATATAATCCTTTTTTCGTACACTTCCGGAACTTATCTTAAGCTCCGGTTTGCTGGCGTGTTGCATCACGGTGGAGGATGCAAGGAACCTGAGAACAGGAGCGATAAACCAGACACCAGGCCACTTTCGTCTTTAAGCTGGACCATCTGACTTAAGGTTTCATTCTTTGAGACTTTCGACTTTTTTTTTCATACCTTCACACCTAAATATCAATAGACATGAAACTCAAAGTCATATTTGCAGCATGCCTCATAATCCCTCTTCTGGCTCTGAATGCCCAGGAAAGTACGAGACTGACCATCCTCCACACCAACGACTTCCACTCCCATCTCCAGGGTTATGCTCCGGAGTCTGCCTATACGCCTGGCGTGGCAGACAACGATAGTACTTTGGGAGGACTTTCCCGCATTGCGGGTATCATTTCGGAGGTCAGGAGCGAGAACCCGGCATCGACACTTGTCGTAGACGGAGGCGACTGCCTTATGGGGACACTCTTCCATTCTCTGGAGACTGAAACGGGATTCCAGTTACCGCTGATGAAAAAGGCAGGTTATGATGTGATTGCCATGGGCAATCACGACTTCGACTTCGGTCCTTCTGCCTATGCGGAGATAATAAGAAAATCATCACAGAGGGGAGAGATACCCGTGATGCTGATGGGTAATGCAGTAACAGACGCAGATGATCCTGCAGATGATGCCTTTGAGGCCCTGTTTAGGGATGGACTGGTCAGGCCTTATATGGTTACAGAACGGGACGGAATTAAGATCGGCATCTTCTCCCTTCTCGGAAAGGATGCCGATGAGTCGGCGCCTTACGCTCCGCCGGTGACCTTTGAAAAGATCGTCAAATCCGGAAAAAAACTTGTCAAGGCACTCAGGAATGAGAATTGTGATGTCATTATCTGCCTGTCCCACAGCGGCGTTTCCAGGGACAAAAAGGGAAACTGGAGCGGTGAGGATGTCGAACTCGCCAGAAAGGTGAAGGGCATTGACCTCATCATTTCTGGTCATACTCATACCGTGCTCAGCGAGCCTCTGATTGTGAAGGGTGTGCCCATCCTGCAGACAGGCAGCACGGGTAGTCTGGTCGGGAGAGCGGACTTAACGGTCACCGGCAAAGGCATCACTCTCGACAGTTACAGCCTTATACCCGTTGATGACAATGTCACGGCCGATGCTGAAATTCAATCGGAAATCGAAGAACACAAACTTGCCGTCGATAAAAGTGTCCTGGCCCCTTTGGGGCTCAGCTATGACATGCCAGTAGCTGTGGCACCTTTCACCCTTCTTTGCGATGAACAGGGTGATGTTGCCGGAAGCAATCTCGGCGTACTGATGGCTGACGCCATCTATTACTATGTTAACACTGAGGGACCGGGAGCAGACATTGCAATGATCGCCGCCGGCGTAATACGCGACCCGATCCTCCCGGGGACACAAAGCGTGGCAGACCTTTTCAGGGTGATGTCACTAGGGTCAGGCGGTGACGATGTGCCGGGGTACCCGCTGTCAAGACTGTGGGTTACTGGCCGCGAACTGAAAAATATTGCGGAGATATTGATCATGTCTTCCGCATCAACACCCGGACACTTCTGTTTCTATTCACATCTTCGCATTGAATACAATCCTGATGGCAAACTGCTGAGAAAGATCACAAAGCTTGAGTTTACCGACCTTGAGGGCAATGTGACAGAGGTAAACACATCGAAGGATGACACAAGACGTTACTCAATAGTTGCCAACTCTTATATGCTTGATTTTGTGGGTATTATCAAAAAAATGTCTTTCGGGCTTATTAACGTTGTTCCGAAAGACAATGAAGGTAAACCTCTGGCTGACATGGATCTTGCTGTAATTGATTTCAGCCCCGGAGAACAAGGCATCCAGGAGGGTAAGGAGTGGCTGGCACTGGTAAAATACCTGCAGCAGGTACCTGTTTCGGAAGAGGGAGGCCTACCGGTAATTCCCGCTTTCTACCGTAACCCGGAGAGGTCACTTGTTCAGACAAACAGCCGCAGGTGATAATAGAGGCAAGACATATTCCCTTCTTTGTCCGCTTCTTCAGCATCTACTCGCGGAATGGCCTGAAACGGCATTTTCAAAGCGTTGAGTTTGATTGCAGCGCAGATACCGCAAACCGGCCGGTGCTCCTGATTGGCAACCACTTCAGCTGGTGGGACGGTTTCATAGCTTACCGGCTTAACGACCTCTGCCTCCATAAAAAGTTTCACATAATGATGCTGGAGGAGCAGCTTCAAAACCGGCAGTTTCTTAACAAGGCCGGGGCCTTCTCTATCAAGAGAGGATCGCGTTCTGTGGTGGAATCACTTCAATATGCTTCAGGACTTCTTCATAATAATGAAAATATGATCGCGCTGTTTCCGCAGGGAACAATTGCCTCGATACACCGCAGGCCGGTAAGATTTGAAAAAGGAATTGAACGGATCACCGCCGGGGCATCGGATAAACTGATGATCCTGTTCTATGTGGCCCTTCCCGACTGGTACTCCGAAAAGAAACCGGGACTGACGGTAAGGGTCATTGAATATACCGCCAGGGAAAGAAGCGTCACTGATCTGGAGGAGACTTACAACATGTTCCTTGACGAGTGCATTGCCAGACAGATACCTGAATGATACTGACGATAACCGGGATTCTGATTCTCTACCTGACATTCCTCCGGTTTCTGGTGGCGATGGTTAACATGCTTTCACGGCCATATCTTCCGGTACCTCCAGGCGAGTACGGGCATCTTCCCACACTGTCGGTGCTCATCCCGGTCAGAAATGAGGAAAAGAATATTGGCACACTGCTCGGCACGCTTGCTGTGCTTCCATATCCGGATGCCGAAATAATTGTATATGATGACGGATCAACCGACGGTTCAGAACTGATAATAGAGGGTTATTCACGTATTGACAGCCGGGTGAGATATCTCCGGGGTTCTGATCTGCCTGAAGGATGGACAGGCAAAAACAGGTCATGTCATAACCTGGCTGCAGAAGCCAGGGGAGAATACCTGCTCTTCCTTGACGCCGATGTGATTGTGGGGAATGATCTGCTCCGGAATGCAGTTTTTTATTCAATGAAGCATAACCTGGCCCTCCTTTCGATGTTCCCCGGACAAGTGATGAAGACCACGGGTGAAAAGATTGTGGTGCCCTTCATGTTCCGGATACTCCTGTCGCTCTTGCCTCTCTTACTTATCCGCCGATGCCCATGGACCTCATTCTCTGCCGCCAACGGACAGATGATGCTCTTCAGGGGCGACACCTACAGGGAGCACCTGTTTCACGAAAGGGTAAGGGATAAGATGGCCGAGGATATAGAGATAATGAGGGAGGTAAAGAAGTTGCGCCTGAAGGGGGACACGGTGGTTGGCCGCAAAGAGATAAGGTGCCGTATGTACCGCAGTTATATGGAGGGTGTAAACGGCTTCTCACGGAATATCTTTTCCATGTTCGGCAACAGCCGTATCTTTTTCCTGCTCTTCTCCTTGACAGGACTGGCGGGATGGATTGTTTTGCTGTTCCTTCCATGGTATTTTTTGCTGTCATATATTATTATGGTGATATCTTTGAACGCAATGATTGCAGTCACCAGCCGGCAGAAGATGACGGATAATCTTCGGTGGCTGCTGCCCGGTATAGCTGCTTTTTATCATATTGCATGCACTGCAGTTACAAGAAGCGCCGGCAGAAGTTATGAATGGAAAGGACGAAAAGTAGGATGAAGAGTAAGATGAAATGGATGGCAATTACAGTAATGGTTTGCATGCCATTGATGGTGTCAGCAGCAATCGCGGCGGATGGTGACTGCAGCAGCTGCACTGTCTACAAGGGATATATTACGGGCGATATGCAGGTCTGGGCAAAGGGCATGAATGAGCTTCAGGAAATCTACAACCGTCAGGCAGGTTCATGTGTCATGTATGCCCTTGCTGAGGCAAGATACGGATATGCAGGCTACCTGCTGGGCACCGGAGACAAGGATGCCGCAAGACCTCTTATCGACGCCTTCGAAAAAGATATTGAGCGGCTTGCAGCATACCCTGAGTACAGGGCGGAAACGGAGGCTTTCAGGATCTCGCTGCTGGGTTTTCGCATGGCACTTAACCCTGCACGGGCCGTCACTCTCGGGCCCAAAGCCCTGAAGCAGCTGCAGATTGCCATGGATGCCGGAAGCAAAAGCGCTTCGGTATGGATAGAAAAGGCTAATTCCGAGGCACACATGCCTGCCTTCGCAGGAGGATCAAAGGCAAAGGCGGCAGCCTCATTCAGGGAGGCGATCCGACTGTTTGAAGCTGACACTCAACTGTCAGGATGCAACTGGAGGTACCTCAATACCATGGTCCTTCTGGGGCAACTGCTTGAAAAAATGGAAGATTACACGGGAGCACGCGATGCTTACCGGCGCGCGCTGAGGAGGGAACCTGATTTCAAGTGGGTGAGGGATGAGCTGCTGCCGGCCGTGGAGAAAGAAATAAAGTGAGTTAAGTGCCAGAGCACATTAAAACAGATTCCAGGACTACATTTTTGAGTAGACAGGAAAATAGCTGATAGAACTGATTGCATGACGAAGAGAAAAGCACTCATAGTAGGTACAGGGCTTGGCGGACTGGCAACGGCACTGCGCCTGAGCAGGAGGGGCTACGACGTGGAGATGGTCGAGATGTACAGGCAGGCAGGAGGGAGGCTTAACCAGCTCACCTCTAATGGATTTACATTTGACATGGCACCCACATTCTTCAGTATGAGCTATCACTTTGATGAGTTTGTAAGGGATGCCGGCATAGAGATGCCATTTCGCTTTGTTAAGATCGACCCGCTCTACCATGTCAACTTCAGGGGGAGCGACAGGCGGTTCATTATCTACCGAGATCTCGACCGTTTGGCGGAGCAGTTTGAAGCCACCGAACCCGGATTCCGCGACAGGATGGAAAGGTTCCTGGCCTCATCCGGTCGTCTCTTTGTTGATATAGAAAAGGGAGTGCTGTCAAAGAACTTCAGATCACTGCCTGACTTCATCTTCCAGATGACCAAACTGCCTGTGAGGCATGTTCCGAAAGTATTACGTTCGGTATGGGGAGAGATGAGCCGTTACTTTACATCCTACGAAGTCAGGGTGATCTTCTCCCTTGTATCATTCTTCCTCGGTGCCACTCCGTTTGATACTCCTGCCGTATATACTCTTCTCAGTTACACAGAGATGGTCCATGACGGTTACCATAACGTAGAGGGCGGAATGTACCGCATTGTCGAGGGCCTGGTGCGAGAGGCAGAGAAAGCGGGTATCCGCATACATTACAACGTTACCATAACCGGCTTCGAGTCAGACGGGAAAAGGAACAGGGCATTCACGGACACCACCGGGAAGAGGTGGGAGGCGGACATCTTCGTTGTGAATGCCGATGCGGCAATGTTCCGCGGGCGGGTGTTCCAACGCAAGGCTTTCACTGACTCAAAGCTTGACCGTATGCAGTGGACCCTGGCTCCGTTCACCATGTACCTCGGTGTGAAGGGCAGGATGGAAAATATCCACCACCATAATTACTTCCTCGGAGAGAGAGATTATGCAGACTATTCAAATGGGATATTCCGAAATAAGGTATCACTTGAGAAGCCCTACTATTACGTGAATGCCAATGCAATCTTTAATCCGCAGAGTGCACCGGAGGGCTGTGAGAACCTCTTCATCCTTGTGCCCGTGCCTGACCTCAGGTTCAAGCCCGACTGGAGTGACAGGGATCGTATTGCTGATGCTGTCATCAGTGACCTTTCGGAACGCACCGGCCATAATATAGAGGCAAACCTTCTGACAAGAGTGGTGCTTGACCCTGTGGACTGGCAGAATATGTTCGGCCTCTACCGCGGAAGCGGACTGGGTTTGGGCCACAAAATGACGCAGGTGGGTGGCTTCCGGCCGTCAAACAAGGACGAGGTTTTTTCAAACGTCTGGTATACAGGTGCCTCAACGGTGCCCGGTACCGGTCTTCCAATGGTTATAATCAGCTCAAAACTAACCGTTCAGAGGATAGATGATGAAGTTGACTCTATATGATAAGATTTCCCTCAGGTGCAGCAGGGAGGTGACCACCGGCTACAGCACCTCCTTCTCGCTGGGAATAAAGATGCTGGCCCCACGGCATCGCAACGCCGTCTATGCCATTTATGGATTTGTGCGGCTGGCCGATGAGATTGTCGATACTTTCTTCGATCAGCGGCAACGGGAGATGCTTGACAGGTTCAGGCATGACACCACGGATGCCATCGCATCGCAAACCAGTGTCAACCCGATCCTGCACAGTTTTCAGTGGGCTGTCAATACCTATAATATTGACCGGGAGTTCATCGATGCCTTCCTTTACAGCATGGAGATGGACCTTGATCAGAAGAACCACGACCAGAAAAGCTACGGTGAATATATCTACGGCTCCGCCGAGGCGGTGGGACTCATGTGCCTCAGGGTATTCTCCAGGGATGTTCCCGGAAGCTTCGACCGCCTGAGAGAGCCAGCGCGAAAGCTCGGCTCGGCATTCCAGAAGGTCAATTTCCTAAGGGATATAAGAAGCGACTATATTGACCGGGGGCGAATGTATTTCCCCGGGGTCGATTTCAACAGATTTACCGTTAACGATAAAAAGCTGATCGAAGATGATATTGCCGGCGAGTTCAGGGAAGCGCTGACAGGCATCAGGGATCTCGACCGCGGAAGCCGCAGAGGAGTGTACCTGGCCTATTCGTACTATCTTGCCCTCTTTGGCAAGATAAGAAAGACGCGTCCCGGGGACGTTACCGGACAGCGATTCAGGATCTCCGATGGGCGGAAGCTGCTGCTGCTTGTGAAAGCTGTAATTTATGACATAACAGGATTGATATGAAGGAGGGAGAACGATGAATAAAAAAGCAGCAGTAATAGGAGCGGGCATAGGTGGCATGGCTGCAGCAATCAGGCTCGCAGTGAAGGGTTATGAGACTCACCTCTTTGAAAAGAACCAGGAGGCAGGAGGCAAGATCGGGGAGATCACCCTTAACGGCTGCCGTTTTGACACAGGCCCGTCACTTTTTACTCTTCCATCGCTGGTTGATGAACTCTTCACCCTTGCCGGTGAGGATCCGCGTGACCATTTCCGGTATGTGTCACTCCCCTCGTCATGCAGGTATTTTTACGAAGACGGCACAATACTGAACGCTTATACTGACAGGAACCTCTTTGCTGCCGAAGCGGAAAGCGCTACCGGGGAGCCTCGTGAAAAGGTGATCGCATTCCTCGACGAGTGTGCTGAGCTGTATGATCTTACTGCCGCGATATTCATCTTCTCACCATTCTACCAGCTTGATAACTTCCGCAAGCCGGAGTCGCTCAACGTAGCCCGCAACTTCAGGAAGCTGAATGCCTTCTCCACAATGCATGACGTTATAAGAAGGCGATTCACCAGCAGCAAAATGATCCAGCTTTTTGACCGGTATGCCACATATAACGGCTCCAGTCCTTATCGTGCTCCGGGTACACTTAATGTGATAGCCCACCTGGAGCATAACATGGGGGCCTGGTTCCCTGAAAAGGGTATGAGGGAGATCGTTGAGGTGCTCGGGGGGCTGGCTCGCCGCTGCGGAGTGACATTTCATACCGGTGAGCCGGTGTTGTCTGTCACAAGAGCAGGGAAAAGGATCACCGGAGTTGAGACCTCACAGGGATTAATGACTGCAGAGGCTGTCGTTTCAGACGTTGATGTAATTCCCTTTTACAGGGACCTGCTGAAGGAAGAAGGGCCGGCGCGCAGGCAGGAGAGACAGGAACGAAGCAGCTCTGCACTTATCTTCTACTGGGTGATGAACAGGAGGTTTGAGGAGCTCGATCTTCACAACATCTTCTTTTCATCTGATTATCCGGGTGAGTTCAGGGCACTGGGAAAGGGAGAGGTGAGCGGTGACCCGACGGTATATCTCTTTGCCTCATCGAGGGTTGTGGAGGCTGATGCACCGGCAGATAAGGACAACTGGTTCGTGATGATCAATGTGCCTTATGACAGTGGGCAGGACTGGAGCCAGGTGACCGGACAGGCACGTCAGAATATCATCGGGAAGCTGAGCAGGAGGCTGGGCTGCAATATTGGTGACTCCATTGAGGCAGAAATGGTCCTTGACCCGCCCCTGATTGAGAGAAAGACCGCATCACATCGCGGGGCCCTTTACGGCAGCAGTTCAAACAGCCGTTTTGCAGCATTCAGGCGCCATCCCAATGTGAAGGGCAGATATGAGAACCTCTGGTTTACAGGAGGGTCGGTACATCCCGGCGGGGGTATACCCCTGTGCCTGGCATCGGCGAAGATAGCATGTGACATGATACCCCCGGCAGGCTTATGACAGGGGGGAAACGCATCCTGAAATCGACTGAGATACTGCTCTGGGTTTACGGGGTAGGACTGGCAGGTATGCTTCTGCCCTTCACCCGCGAGCTGTTCAAGATCATTACACCCCTCAACCTGCTTTTTGCCGCAATATTTCTCTTCTACGGAAAGATGCCTGCCCGGCAGGTTATTATCACGGGGATTGCAATTGCCGTCACCTCGTTCCTCATTGAGGCTGTCGGGGTAAACACCGGGAGGATATTCGGAGCCTATACCTATGGCAAAGCCCTGGGGCCTGCGCTATGGAACACACCGGTCATTATCGGGCTCAACTGGTTTCTGCTGATATATTGTACAAACGTAATCAGCAGGCAGATATGGGATTCCATGACGCATATAGTTACCGGCAGGCAGACGGCGCTGGTCAGATCAGCATTTATCATCATCACCGGGTCTTTGCTGATGGTGCTTTACGACCTTCTCCTGGAACCGGCAGCCATCAGGCTCGATATGTGGTCATGGGATGGAGGTGGGATACCTGTGCGGAACTACCTGGCCTGGTTTGTCTTTTCTGCCGCATTTCATACCGTGGTAAGAGTGTGGGGGGAGGAGGAGATAAACCGGAAGGCGTTGCCCCTGTTTGCCGTTCAGTTGATATTCTTTGGGGTGATAGATCTGTTCTACGTTTTGGTTGCCTGAATTTCAGGAGCGGCAAGGATCCTGACGAAGTGATTTTCAAGGTGCCTTCTCATGCCTTCGCGGAGCTTGTGTCGATTGCCTTCAGATCAAGCCTTAAGTCCTTATAATCAGTGACAATGAGATTGTCATGTCAGGTAAAGGGCTTATAACTCCGGATACTCAGATGATAAACTGACTGTTCTGCAGTTATTCTTTTATTATTTCAGTAATTTTCCCACGGGTACATCATTCCAGATAACCAAAGCTGGTATAAACCTTAGTAGCGTAAATGTGACAGCCATAATTGCATTCAACCTAATAATTCTTATTCTCTCTCATCACCTGCATATTTATTTTCTGTCCACTGTAATTCCACGCAATTGTTGATAGCATCGGTCCGTTATTAACAACAATCATTAAGACCCAATTCTGAATTGATGCTTTACACTGCGGTAAACTCTATTATCGGAAACCAAAAACCGCACATATACCATTCTATATGCTAAGACGAACTTTTATTCTATTTGTGCTTGCAGCTGTTTTATTGTTCGGATCCGGCAAGGCAGTGCAAGCCCAGGGCTGGACATTTACCGAAACCGTATCGCATTCGGGACCAGGTCCTTGCATCCCTTATCCACAACTTCCGCCAATGGTTTACTATACCAAAGATGCATGTGAGTACAACCGGAGTATGGAACTTAGCAACAATGGCGATGACTGGTCGGCTTTTGGTGACGGCAGTTGTATCCTTATTATTACCTGCACCCCGTGTGTCGGATCTGATATAGGATCCGGTCCCGCAGGATCAGGCGGCTCCTCGGTTTTGGGAAATCCCGGAGATGTCAGCATAACCGGTTTGCTCACGGGCAATGCACTGTTTTCACCGCATGATACAAGGGACATTGAGACCTGGATCAATGACTTCCTGCAGAGAAACAGATCAATGGGCATCACGGTTGACGGAATGAATCTGATCACTTCCGGAGATGTTCCGCTGACAGGCAATGCCGGCTTTGATAAGTTTTACACCGAACAGATGATGAGGTTTCAGAAACCGGAGCAGGGGGGTACGGTTTATCTGAAAGAAGGACAAAATACAATCGACCCCAATGACCTTAAGAACAGACCGGGGACTGCCTCTGATCAGGCTGCCAGGGGTGTTCCGATGAGCCCTGGGATGCAGTACGGTCAGAAATACGCTGACAGGGCTGGTCTTTTCATGGATTCGGAAAATGGTACCATAGATGAGAGGCTAAATCTTAACCCGTACATCGATTTCGGAAGGTCGGCAGCGGTCTTCGGAGTCGGATTTCTGAAGAAGGGAGCTATACCTGCAATCGTAATAGTGGATGTACTGGCGGAAGATATTAAACAGGGGGTGCAGTTGTTCAGGAATATGTATATGGGTGAAAATGAACCAATACCGGAAACTGGTACGATACTGTGGAATACTGCGGAGAATATCGCAACTGATGTGGCCGGTGCCTTTATTGGCGATAAGATGGGAAAGGTGGCTGTAGCAGCAACTATAAAACATGCAGAGGGAGTGCTGGTCAGCAAGGGAGTGCTGCCCGGCATTGCAAAAATCTCCGAAAAGCCCAAGAATATTGCCGAATCAGTCAGTACCGGAGTCAGTGTGATGACAGGAAGCATAGACCTTGTCGATACATGGGGTGAAACCCAAAAGAAACTTAACAATCCGGACAAATGATGAAAAGAGATTTCATGAAGGTAATTTTCCTTTTTACGGCTTTCTCCCTCATTTCTTCCCTGTTCCACAGCGTTCAGGGCCAAAAACAGCTGCAGGGGATCGACTCACTCAGCTTTGAGGTTATCCTGACAGACAAAATGTTAAGTGATACAGACCTGAAGGGCAGGTTCATAAACTCATTGGATATCACCCCGGAGAGGCTTATTCTTCTCTCAACCCCTGACCAGTACTACCTGCTTGGCTGGGGAGGTATGATGCCGCTGGGAAAAAGGATGACCCGGGAAATTCAGTCATTTGCCTACACTCCGGATGGACTGCTGTTGACTGTGCGGGGGAATGAACTGTGCAGCTTTGACAGCCTGGGCAACCTTTCAGCCATGTTAAGGCTGCCGCGTCAGGGAATGGGAGTCAGTGCCGGGCAGGAGGTGATCTATCTGTTCGATCGTAATCCGGGACAGAAGTTATACCCGATATACGTCCTGGCACGGGGAGGCAGATATCTCAAACTGCTTGAGACTCCCGATCCTGTGTCATCAGTGGCTGAGACAGATGATGCAGTCCTTTTTGCAGCCGGAGCCAACCTCTACAGTGTCAATCCGTTGACAAAGGAACTCAAACTACTGTACAAGGGTGAGGACAACAAAACAATTCTGTCAGTGGCTTATGACTGGACAAATGATATAGCCTATTTCTCAACAGCAGATAAGATATTTGCGGCAAGAGACACGGAATTGGGAATCGTCAGTGAAAAAGCCGGAGGGATTCTCAGGTACTTTAATGGACTCATTGTTTTTGATCCGGCCGCTAAACTTGTAATACGCATTCTGGGTCTTGAAAAGGTGCTGGCATCAAAACAGGTGAGCACCGCCACTCAGGCGGTCTCCGGGACACAGGCAGTAGTTGACTATCAGGCGCCGGCACCAACGACCCGGCAAACTCCGGCACAAACCACTCAGCAAGCTCCGGCACAAACGACACAACAAACTCCGGTACAAACCACTCAGCAAGCTCCGGCACAAACTACCCGGCAAGCTCCGGTACAAACGACAGTCCCGGGTACCAAATCCGGTGACATAGCGACTGTTAAAGTACTTACTAATGAAAGCGTGGTTGATCTGGTCCGCAACGGGCTCTCCGATAACATAATCATAAACCTGATCAGGAGGGCAGAGGTTGACTTCAGCCTGACAACCGATGATGTCATTAACCTCTCAGGCAGGAGTGTCTCTCCGGATGTTATCATGGAGATGAGACAGGCCATGAAGAGGCAGTCATCTGAAATACAGAACAAATAACCTGAAATCAATTATATCAATGAAAAAACATATTTTTCTGATTTTGACCGGATTGCTGATTGCCATCGTGATAAGTGCTCAGAATCCCGAGACCCTGACAAACAGCTCCGTGGTAAAAATGTCAAAGGCGAGACTGTCAGATGAGCTTATAACAGATATGATACAAAACTCACCGGTCAGGTTTGACCTGAGTTCCGGTGCGATTAAAAGTCTCGAAGATGAAGGTGTCACTGCCGCTGTAATTCAGTCGATGAAAGAAGCTGCAGCAAGAAAAGCTGAGACAGGAAAGCCAGCACCTGCAACGGAGAAAAAGGCAACCCCGGCTCCGGTTAAACCGGAGAATGAAGTCCGAGAACCGTCAGCATATGAACCCTCAAGAGCCGCAGGGACAGTGTCCCTGGAGGCCCTCAATTATGTGGGTCCGCTGACTGAACTGATTAAATTCAATGAGAATAAGTTCAAGGGGCTTGAGATTACTATTTCCGAATGGGATAAGCAGTCGAGAGGTTTCATCGCCGATATCAACAAGGTCAAAGACCAGATGCTACAGGTTGAAAATGAGCTCAGGATAAAGAAAAATGCTGATACGAAAGCTTTCAGCGATGATATCATTTCCCTGAAGGGGAAACTTGAAGCCTACAGGAAGAACTACAGGCAGACGAAGGATATCATGATAAAGGGGGGCGCGACGATTGTGAAGAACCTTGAAACAATGAGCAGTGATGCTGCCCGGGATCTCAGCAAAGCCTACTCAGAAGCAAGCCAGCAGGTAGGTTCGATAAATTCAAATCCGGAATCCGGCGAAAAACCCGTTCCACTTACTTACACCTGGAGAGAGGTAAGTGACAACTGCATCAGTAATATCGTATATATGAATGATTTGCTGGCATGGCACCAAAATGAGATCAGGGTGCTGAATGATGTGATTAATGACTGGAACCCGCGCGTCACAAAAATAATCAGTGAGGATGCGCAGCTAAAAAGCCAGCTGGAGCCGATTGAAAAAAGGCTTCAGGAGCTGAGCTCAAACCAGAAGCAGAACAAGGCTGAAATATCAGCTCTCAAAAAACAGATTTCGGATCTTGAGAAATCCAGAAAAAAGCTTGCTGATCAGATGAAGGACGATGCGAAAGAACTTGCCTCTTATATTAAACAGATGAGCCAGAAGAACCAGGACTCCTTAAAAGAAAGATTCACCGACATCATTGAGAACATCACATATTCCTTCGGGGAAAAACTTAGCATGTAAGCTGCGTATGTATGACAAGGTCTTAATAAGAATCCCGGGAGTGAAGACAAGAAACTGTGTATTCGTGCTTCTGGTGGCATTGTTGCTCTCAACAGCAACAGGTTACGCCCACGGTAATATCAGCGGAGAAAAGGCTTCATCCGATCTCACGGACAAAGCCGGCCCGGGCCTGGATGCTGCAAGGGCCTATATCATCGCTGAGGATTTCAGCAATGCTGTCAGGACTTATGCCAGCCTTATTCAACGAGACACATCAGGTGTTCTCCTGAATGCAGAGTATGCGTATGCTCTGGCCCTTAATGGCATTTATGATGCAGCCCTGGCACGACTTGACCGCATATGGGTTACTAATTCCGGCAGTTCGGAAGTGAACTTCTTTGCTTCACAGGTTTTTGCGCTGATGGGATATGACATGCTGGCCATAGAGTTCGGTCAGAAAATTTCAGCAGGTAGTGCTCCTGCCTGGATAGCCTCTGCCGCGCCTGAATTCCTGGAGAAGTACAGTGACAGGATGCCGGGTGACAACATGTCGGAAGGCGGCGATGTGGTTACCGACTTCAGGCGGGCCAACAGGCTGACGGCACAGAATTACAACCTGATGTCAATCGGGATGTTTGAGGGAATAATTGCCAGGTATCCGGGTGAATATCTTCCTTATGTGGGCTCCAGCATCGCCCTGGAGAAGGCGGGGATGCATGAAAAATCCGCTCAGGCCATCGAACAGGCGCTTGCCATTTTAGGAGACGATACGGAAAACCAGGAGGCCAGGCAGACGCTGGAAAACAGGCTTGCTGAGATCAAAGGTAAATCTGCTGCAGGGGCAAAGAGAAGCAATACCATCATTCCTGCAGCGGCCGGGCCCGATGCAAAAGGTAGACGCATGCTGGCATACGCCGGAGGAATGCTCTCCTCATCATATGTCAGTCTTACGGGAAGGGTCGGAACATTCATATCAGGTGCGGGAAGTATCTCGGCAGACCTGGGCGTGACACAAAGCGGAGGAGGGACATCTTTGACAATCGGAGCAATGAATTTTTTCCGTCAGAAGATCTTTGCCGGCGGGTACGGAGTGGGCGTAGGCTTTGGAGGCGGATCCACAACATTAAATATTAAATTGTCAGTAGGGTTTAGTATTATGAACAAGGACAATAATGCCAGCTGGGATATTTTCCTTGACGGTCAGCAACCAGTTGCCCCTAAAGGATCTGCAACCACCGTGGGATTTTCAATAGGACGAAGCGTTTATTTCGGCTCAAGATGATAAAGCAGATGAAGAGATTACACACAGCAATAATGGTTCTGCTGATCGGCACGCAGGTTGTCTTCGGGCAGGATCAGAACGCGAAGCTTGAATCGTTCAGATCAGAGGTACTCGATAAGTACTCAGCATATTTCAGTGCAGCCGGGCTGAATGAAAACGGCCAGCTCAGGCTGACAGCCTCTGAGAGGTACCACCAGCTGGCATCATCCGGGAAAAAGGATATCATGAACATCCTGCTGAGATCATGGCAGGAATCGCTTGTAGTTGTACACCTGGAGTCCAGGAGAGAATTGTGGGCATGGAGCAGCGAAACACGGGGTGCCCAACTGGTTGATGCATGGGATTTAAATCCTGAGCCAGTCACTGCTGTTGCAGCAGCGCCGGAATCGGACATCGCAAGGCACCCGTGGTTCTTTTATATAGGAGGCGCTCAGCAGATGGATTCTTTCAAGAACATCAACGGTGCGCTGAATGCACGGGTTGGCTTCTTTCTCCTTCGCAACAGGCTGGACCTGGCAGCCTCTTTCACGGAAATGCTGTCGGGTAACCTTGAGGATGAAACTCCTTCGTTGCAGACGAGTGTAGGACTTGCAAGTAAATTCTATTTTCCCATGAAGAAACATAATTTAAGCCCCAACCTGGGGGCTGAGCTGGCTATGACAATCCCGGCCGGTGGGAGCATGACATTTACACCCGCTATGCTTGCAGGCGTAAGCTGGTTCGTCGGACCCGGCTGCTTCGATGCGGGACTACGGGTAGGAAGCAGCTATATGATGATGTTTGGATATACACTTATTCCGAAACTGAAATCCGGCAAATAAATAATCCTCCTTATCTGTAAAGGCATTATTAAAGGGCATCCCTGGGGGTTGCCCTGCTATTTTCCGTGAACATTTTCATCCATCATGAAGTTATATTGACTTCAACTATATTGCGGCATCCATGCATATCGCATTAAATCAGTCTATTGCAATAAAGACTAAAAAAATAGTCAAAAAATTTGTAAAAATAGTTGCATGACTAAGAAAATAGTCATACATTTGCATTGAAGGATTGACAAAAAGTGAAATGTACACCCATGTTTTCAAAGGCACAAAAGTATAACTTCCATAACATTGGTGTTCAGTCTTACTTAATTAAGCAAGTTTTATCATGATGAAAATAATGCAACTTACAAGGGCGGAAGAGCAGATAATGCAGATTCTGTGGGATCTGGAGGAGGGTCTGGTGAAGGACATTCGAGATCGGTTTGATGACCCGAAACCTGCCAGGAACACCGTTTCGACGGTGGTGAGAATACTTGAAAAGAAAGGATTTGTGGATCACAAGTCCTATGGGAACGTCTATCTCTATTTCCCGGTTGTTTCCAGGGATGAGTATTCACGAACCCAGCTCTTCGGGCTGCTTGAAAGTTATTTTGACAACTCATTTCCTGCCATGGCGTCATTCTTTGCACGTGAAAAGGATCTTTCCGTGGCGGAACTGGAGGAACTGATGACGGAGACCAGGGAGGAATTATCGGCACGCAAAAAATTAAAATGATGGAAGCACTTGGTTTCTATTTGCTTAAGTCGGCGATCTGGATTACCGGATTTGGGCTGATATATGCTGTTTTCCTTCAGAATGAGAGGTTTTTCCGGTGGAACAGGATCTATCTTGTTGCCGGAATACTTTCTTCAATAATACTTCCTTTCCTCACGGTGAGGTATGTAGTTGCCGTGCCTGACATTCAGACGCAGATGACTGCAGGAGCCTTGAGTGGGGGAGTTGAGCGGGCCGCTACACGCCCGGACCTGCTGAGTCTGTTAATATATGGTATCTGGCTGGCAGGAGTTTTGTTCATTGCTGCCAGGTATATGATCCAGATGGTTCCTGTATTGAAGGCGGTAAAAAGGGCCCGGCCGGTATCAGGTTATCCGGTAAAACTGATACGTTCGTCCGATTTTCCTTCTCCTTTTTCATTATTCTCCTTCGTGGTTGTCAATCCTTCCGTTTCCGAGACTGAAACGAGGGAGATAATAAATCATGAGACAGTGCATATCAGACAGAAGCACTGGCTGGACCTGTTGCTCTCAGGTTTTCTTTGTGCAGTTCAATGGTTCAATCCTGCCGTCTGGATCTATTCCCGGTTCGTCAGGCAGAATCATGAGTACCTGGCCGATGCAGAGGCGCTGCAGCGCACTACTGACCCGGTTCTGTACAGGGCTGCTCTTCTCAACCAGATCGCAGGTTCACCTGTCATTGATCTGGGTAATTCTTTTAGTTTCTCACTAAACAAAAAGCGATTTAACATGATGAAAAATAAGATCAGTTCACCCTACAGAAAGCTCAGGCTGCTGCTGATCCTTCCTGTTGCTGCAATTGTGCTTTACGCATTTGCAGAACCGCAGTACAGGGTCACTTCAGGCGGAGCAGATTCAACTCCTGTCAGTGTCGTTCAGGCTGAGATCACCAAATCAGTCATGGGCGTTGTTCTCAGTGAGGACGGCACCCCGCTCGATGGAGCAGTTGTTTTGGTCAAGGGTACTACAGTAGGTACCACGACAGACAAACAAGGACGCTTCGCTCTTGATAACGTGGCAGATGACGCGGTCCTTATTATAACATTTGTGGGATACGAAACAGTGGCAGTGAAGGCCTCCGCAGGGCCCGAAATCATCACCACGATGAAGAAGAAAACGGTAGTTACGGAGACGGTGCACGTAGTTGCGGGCACACCAAATCCAACCGATGCCTCCCCTCCGCCGCCCCCTCCGCCGCCGCCACCACCACCGTCGGCATTAGCCGGGAATCCTCTGGTTGTTATTGACGGAGTCATTAGCACTAAACCATTCTCGGAAATTTCTCCTGAAGAGATCGCCTCAATAAACGTACTTAAGGGCGAGAAGGCAGTCAAAACTTACGGCGAAAAGGGAAGGGAAGGCGTTATTGAGATTACTACCAAAAAAGCCTCGGACCAGAAACCGGGTCCCGGGGCGGATATCCTTAAGAAGTCTGCTGGAGAAAAGGAAGTGTTCGTGGTAGTGGAGGAAATGCCGGAGTTTCCGGGGGGCAACGAGGCCATGATGGCATGGATAATGAGTAATGTCAGGTATCCTGCAGAAGCAAGTGCTCAGAATGTCTCCGGACTGGTCAGGGTCAGCTTTATTGTCAGGGCTAATGGCAAGGTATCTGATGTAAAAGTTGAGAGTTCAGCGCACCCGTTGCTTGATGCCGAGGCAGTGAGGGTTGTCAGGAGCATGCCTGACTGGAAGCCGGGCACACAGCATGGGAAACCTGTAGAGGTTGGGTTCACAGTCCCGGTGGAGTTCCATCTTAAGCGTGAAATGAAAGTTCTAAAGTCAAAATAAAAAGACAGGAAGAACCCTTCTAAAACAATGGCCGGTTCACCAGACCGGCCTTTGCTTTTACTCCTTGGTTTGATGGATGACTCTCTGAGGAAACGGGATCTCGATCCCCTCTCTGTCAAAGGCTATCTTCAGCCTCTTGCGCAATTCCCCTGTCACTTCCCATTGCCTTAATGGTTTGGTGTCTCCCAGTATCTTCACTATTATGGCAGAGTCTGCAAATTCATTTACCCTCAGGAACTGTGGCGGAGTGATAATCGCATCCATAAAGGCAGGATCAGCGGCCAGTTCATTACCTGTTCTGTTGATCACCTCTATGAGATGCTCCAGATTTGTGCTGTAGGCAACACCCATATCAAGATTCACCCTGGCAAAGTCTTTCGAGAGGTTCGATATCTTCGTTATCGATCCGTGGGGTATATGGTGTACAGTGCCGTTAAGGTCCCTGAGCGTTGTTTTCCTCAGGCTGATATCCTGAACCGCACCGCTTAATCCTTCGATATTCACCACGTCACCAATACGATACTGGTTTTCCAGCATAAGAAACGTGCCAGTTATTATATCCCTTATAAGGTATTGTCCGCCGAATCCTACCGCCAGACCAACTATACCGGCACCGGCAATAAGGGGACCTACCTCAATGCCCAGTTCCTGAATGATCATCATAAGGGCAACGATAATGACCAGTATATTGACTGCACCGTTAAATATCCTTATGAGGGTATCCTCCCGCTTCTTCTCTGCCTCCGGAGATGTATTTTCGTCCCCCTTAACCGATGCCCTGATCGTCCGGGATATTATCCTTGAGAGAATTTTGTCAAGCAAAAAAGCGGCTGCGGCGATCAGAACAATGCGTACTCCGTGTGACAAAAGCCAGGGAATTATTTTATCGGACCAGTTGCTTATTGTTTCCATGATACTTGTCTTTTATTTTTTTTGGTTGAATTGATAGTGTACCTGGGTACAAACCGCAATATAACAAATCAATAAGTTGCGGGCAAAGCTGCCAGCTAAAAATCCTGCAGTATGCTTTACGGCATAATATAAGCCATTTGTCACGGAATTTATCGTGAACAGGGTGGATAATGATTTTTTAAAACCGTAATTTTGGTCCAATCTCTTATGCAGCTAAGCTCACCTTCATGATCCTCTTGAACAGCGAAGTCGGTAATTACGTCATCAGCAACGGCAAAAAATATTCTTACTTCGCAGGTAATAATTACCTCGGTCTCGCCGGCAATTCCGACATAAAGGCGGCAGTTATCAGGGCTGTGGAAAAATACGGTGTAAACTTCTCTGCCTCGCGGCACACAACAGGCACGGCTGACATCCACCTCGAGCTAGAGAGCCGCCTGGCCTCTTTCAAGGGGAAAGAAGATGCGGTCGTTTTTGCATCAGGGTACCAGGGCAACAGCATCCTTCTCGAGATCCTCAAGGGCAGCTATTCGACCATCTTCATCGACCAGTCAGCCCATGCCAGCATCATTGCGGCGATTCCGGCCGACGTTGTCAAAGTGATGTATTATGATCACTGCGATGCTGAGCATCTTGATTACCTGCTCGATTACAGCGAGGGATCGAACCCGCTGATAGTTACTGATGGCATTTTCCCGCTGACGGGTGAGATAGCCCCGCTTGACAGTATTTATCCTGTGGTACAAAAACACAATGGGCTTCTCGTGGTAGATGATGCTCATTCTACCGGTATCCTTGGCGCTACAGGCAAAGGAACTCCTGAACACTTTGGCCTTCCTGAAGACGAAATGCTATTCCAGACGGAGACAATGAGCAAAGCTCTTGGGGGGTATGGGGGATTTATCTCAGCAAGCAAAAATCTCACGGAGACGATCCGCAATAGGTCCGCCACATACCAGGCTTCGACCGCGTTGCCTCCTCCCATAGCGGCAGCAGGGATTGCCTCACTGGCAATCCTGAGCGGCAGGCCAGACCTGCGCGTTGAACTTCTTGACAAGGCGTGGAACCTAAGGGAGGAGATCATTGCCCTGGGTTTACGGACCACATATTACAGGACCCCAATTATACCGATAATTTTTGATGACAGAGAGAAGGCCAGGGGCCTCTCCATATTCCTGGAGGAGAACGGAGTGATAGCACCGTTCATGAATTATCCCGTTAGAAAAGAGATGCATCAGATCAGAATAACAGTATCTGTCAGTCATACAGATGGTCAGACAGGTCAGTTACTGGAGTTGTTAAAAAAATGGAAGGAGAAACATGAAAGCAATTAAGGTCAGGGAGGTAATTATTGAACCGGTCAACGTGCCACTGGAAGAGCCGTTCAGGATAGCTATAGGCACGAAATACAGCATTGAAAACGCACTTGTGACCGTTGTTCTGGACAATGGAATTGAAGGTTACGGTGAGGCAGCGCCGCTGGAGCCGATCAACGGTGAGAACCAGGCTACAGTACTTGCCACGCTGAACAGTTGTGTTGATTTCATCAAAGGGAAGGAGATAACTGATTACAGGGCCATCTCAGCCACCCTGCGGGGTGTTTTCTGGGCACAGGTCACTGCACGTTGCGCAATTGAAATGGCGCTGCTCGATGCCTATGCCAGGGTGCTGAATATTCCCCTTTACCAGTTTTTCGGAGGCGCCGGGAATAAGGCTGAAACCGACTATACCATTGACATCGTGCCTCCGGAGACGGCCAGGGCCAATGCCACGAAGCTGGCAAAGGAGGGATACACTGTGCTGAAGACCAAGGTGGGAAAGAAACTGACAGACGATATCGACCGCTTGCTGGCAATCAGGGATGGTGCTCCGAACTGCGGCATTACGATAGACGCTAACCAGGGTTATTCTCCATGCGAAGCAGTTCATTTCATTGAGGAGATGGGAAAGAATAACATCAGGCCCATTCTTTTTGAACAGCCTGTCTCAAGGTATGACCTCGCAGGGATGCGGTATGTAAAGGATCACACATCCATCCCCATAGCAGCTGATGAGTCAGTATTTACAAGTGCTGATGCTATAAACGTTGTCCGCACTGGCTGTGCTGATTATATCAACATCAAATTAATGAAGTCGGGGATCATTGAGGCCATGGATATAGCCGCCATTGCCCGCAGTGCCAACATCAAGCTGATGATCGGGTGCATGCTCGAGACGAAGCTGGCTCTGGGCTGCTCAGTTCATTTTGCAGCGGGCATGGGGTGTTTCAGTCACATCGACCTTGATCCTCACATCGATCCGGAGATGGAACCCTTTACAGGTGGACCGGATTACAGGGCGCCGTTTTATACCCTCTCACCGGATCTGCCAGGAATTGGATGCCGGAGAAGGTGATCTGCCGGGACTGAATGCTGGAGAAGGTGAATTGCCCGGGACTGGATGCCGGAGAAGGCGAACTGCCCGGGATTGGTTTTCGGAAGAGGTGACAGGCATCAGGGCACCTGACAACACCTTCATTATCTCAATGATTTGTCCGCTTATGATCCGTCAGATTTAATTTATTGAAAATAAATATAATATCCGAAAAAAAATGCTTACCTTGCGCCATATTAATAAAATCAAATAATGAGTAAAGGAACAGTAAAATTCTACAATGAATTCAAAGGATTCGGGTTCATCAAAGAGGAAAATTCACCAAAAGAGTATTTTGTGCATTCAACTGGTTTAAAGGACAATATCAAGGAAAATGATGTTGTTACATTTGACCTGGAGCAAGGAAAAAAAGGATTAAATGCGGTAAATGTTAAACGTGTATAGTTTTAATATAAACATTTAAGTTTTTGGGTCCCGCCGGTGACGGCGGGACTTTTTATTGTAATTAAAGAAATTATGATCGAAAAAAAACCCGTTGTTCACAACTCGCCCGACCTCTCCAAAATGAAAGAGGTTGTCATAGATCACCGGACGAGAATTTACATCGCCCTTAATGCTGATGCCGGTGAGGCTAAGTCGCGCTACCTGGCCAATCTTAAAAACAGGAAACCGTAATTTAATTGTAGTATACGTCTTCTACCTGCCTTTTCATCCTTAGTGAGCCTGAATCCTCCAGTCTTCCTCTCCCGGTCGGCCTGGTCAGCCTCTGCTGCCAGATTTCTTCTACCTGCCTGATTTTCCTGCTTTTTCTTCCCGAATATTTTGTGATTTCTTCATAAAACTACCGGATTAATCTTCCGGGCGAGAATTTTTGTCTTCCTGAATCTTATGTTTGTCAAAACCTGGATTTTAGGCTGAAAAGCCTTATTAGCCAGTATAATGCGCACATATACAGCGATATATGTCATTTTATTAGTCCCATCACCCTGCTTGAACAAAAATTCCGGTAAAAAACACCCCGTTTTTGACGAATGGCCATCTCAGAAGGGTCAGTGGTTTCTCAGGGCAAGTGAGCACCCCTTATTATTTGATTAAGTAACTTCTTAGCTATCGCAGAAGTCCATTATATGGACCATCGCGACTTGCATTGGGTGGTATTGCACATTAAATTTGCCAATACCTAAGGACTGCAGAAATGAAGATACTTTTTCAGATAACATCACCGGAAACGGGAAAAGTACTAATCAGACGCCGGAAGATCGCCAAGGCTTTGCGCTGGTGGCTTCGCGAAAGAGGCATCGTCTACGACTATACATATTTTCTGCTGTAGTATTTAGTATGATAAGTAAAATTGAAGACATGGATACTGAAGCTTTGGGAAACACATCAAACACATTTGCAGATCAGCCGTTCAGCATGAACTCCCGCAGGAATGCATCATCAGGGGAATCCAGGCTGAGTCATCTCTTTGACGAACTCACAACCGAAGTGCGCCACGATCTTATAAGCTATCTGGAGGGAATGGGGCTGGTCAATGACCCGGCTATTCTGGTCATCCCTTCATCAAGACACTTTTTCTATGATGCGGATGACATCAGGGGAGTGAAGACTATAGTAAACCTGAAGCAACTCAATTACGTGAGAGAGATAAGGGATTTCCTGCGCAAGATCTCAGAGCTGCTCCCGCAGGAAAGCAGTTTTGTGGGTTGCTTCATTGACAACAAATCACAGAACGGGTTTTCAGATAAATACAGCAATCTGCCTAAAAACTTGTCAGAGAAGGCTGAGGCATACGAAAACGGCATCGAATCAAGGATACCTTTTATTAACAGGATGTACAGCTTCATCGACCTTAAGACCAACAGGTACCTTACAAAGAGAACGGTTACACACCTTCTCGAGGAGTGCACCCTGCAACTCATAGGCATGACTGAACTGAACGGACTGACATATTTCCATGCCAGGAAACGGTCGGCGCAGATAGGGCTGATTGCCTGACGACAGAAATTTTAGCAATCGAGAATTGGATTATTCTATTCTTTTATAGATTTTAAGGAGAGACGAATTCCTGATCCAGGGGTCAACCGCAGAGGTTGCCCCCTTTTTTTATGTTCCACTTCTGTGATTGGTTCATAAAACGGAAGCAGCCCTCACCTTTCTGCCTCCGTTTCAGGAGTTTTTGTGCCGTGAGGGCTGCCTCTCAAAAATTAAAAAGGACCTTCGGAAGATTAAAGTAACAAAATAATCATGACCTGGCCAAGAAGTAATATGCTGGTTTTGACTAATATATGCTATTGTATGGTAAATGAATAAAAGCAGGTGACAGATGAATTAACCGGGAATTTACCCGGTAATGAAAATAATAGTACTCTTTACACTTTTCTTTTAATTTTGGTAATACATCTTACATATTGTAACAAAATATTTTCTAATTTTGAATCAAGGCAGTTCCAGGCACGTACGCTAGTCGGACAATCTATTCATCTTTGCATTTATAAAAATGTACGTGGGGGGAGGAACTGCCTCTTTTATTGTGCAGTCTGCCAACGCTCTTCGGACCTCAGTCGGCAATTGACAGACCACAGTCCGCAGTAGAGAAATTTTCAGATTTCAGATTTTCTGATTGTCGATTTGATCAAGACTCGAAAATCGCAGATCGCGAATCCTTCGACTATCTACTTACGGACTTTACAGACTTTCGACTTTCGACTCTCCGACCTCATGCCCCTTAGACAAAAAAAAGAGCTCCGCAATTGCGAAACTCTTTTTTCGGTGGGCGATGTAGGGATCGAACCTACGACCTCCTGCTTGTAAGGCAGGCGCTCTGAACCAACTGAGCTAATCGCCCGAAAAGCGAGTGCAAATATAATTCATGTTTTCAATTACGCAATGGATGTCCGCAAAATATAAAACTGGCTTAATCACGATTGCAAGACCCTTCAGGCAACCATCCTCAACAGACCTGAGTCATGTTATTAACTATGTTAATTATACACTCCGGGGAAATGATACCAATAATCGAAAAATATTTATATTAGCTTTTGGTACTTTTTGACTTTGAATGAGTTACAATTTGGAGTATGCAACTCTTCGAATATGTCTGCTCAACTGTTTGATAAATAGTACGATATGTTTTTCATATCCCGAACCTGACCGTTATGAAACAAACCCGCCTGTTACCCTTTGTCATCGCGTCCATGCTTATCCTGCCTCCTCTGACGACTGATGCGCAGGTAGGCCCGGGAGGCGTGGGCAGCCTGACAAATACACAGCTCTGGCTCCGGTCAGACAGCCTGATTGCAATCCAGCCTCTGCTATTTTATCACAAACTGGTATGATCTTTCAGGACACATGCGCGATTTCGGAGCTGTTGTCACAGGTCAGACCGTACCGTCACTGGCGCTGAATGTCATCAATGGCTATCCGGCTGTTACCTTCTCTGACCAGGGCGGAGCAGGAGGTGATTTCCTCGGTTATAACGGGTCGCTAGGCATTACCGGGTCGGATGCAGCCACCGTGGTCATAGTAGCACGCAATACCACAGCGGCGGATGAGCAGAATGGCGGGCTTTACATGGGACAGCGAAATGCCGGCGGGGCCAATGCTGTCAGAAGCTATGGACTTGAATATGCTGATGCCGTCAGGTTCAACGGCCACAACCAGGTATTCAACGACGGACATACTTTGAACGACCTGAAGATAGTATACTATACCAATCCGGCAGGCGCCTCTGTAGCTTCCTACGGTGCTTACCTTAACGGCACAGCGCTCACCGGAAGTTCCCCTTCTTCCTTCATACCATCACTTGTATCAAACTTTGCCCTGGTAGGCGCAACCCAGATGAACGGGACTTACAATCCGGCAGGATACTTTAACGGCGACATGATGGAGATAGCCGTCTTCTCAGGACAGCTCAATGATGCGGAGCGTGTTGTCCTTCACAATAACCTCGGAGCGAAGTATCTTCTGCCCATAGCAGATGACCATTACGCCTGGGAGGTGACCCATTCACACGATGTGTCTGGTATAGCCGCCTTCAATAGCACTGTTTTTACCAATGCCTGGTCTACCGGTATGCTGTCTGCTACATCACCATCAGACCTGGATGAAGGCGAGTATCTCTTCTTCGGCCATGACAAGACCAGTGCAAAGATATGGACCACCAATGAGGTTCCTGCTCCCGGTACATTCCGTCTGCCCAGGGAGTGGAGGTTTGATGAGACCGGCGACGTCGGAACCGTCACCATTAACATACCGGCAGCCTCTCTTCCTGCATTGCCACCCGGCTACCCGATACTTGGAATACTTGTTGATGACGACGGCGACTTCACCTCAGGAGCCACCATGCACCGGCCCACGCTTGCAGCCGGTACCTACACTCTCAGTCTTAACATTTCTGACGGGCAGCATCTTGCCATTATTGCATTCAGGCCGGAGGTGAACTTTACCGTCCCGTCGGGATCAGGATTGGAAAGCATAGCCAATGTCACCGTTCAGGCTTATCTTAATTATCCTCATACATCTGATATATCATTTGATTACGCATCTACAGGTGGCACAGCAACCAGCGGTGTCGACTACATCCTTGCGCCCGGAACGGTGACCATCGCGGCAGGATCTGTCACAGGCACATTCAACATCGCCATTATCAATGATAACCTTGTGGAACCCAACGAGACCATCATTACAGGCATCACCAACCCTTCCGCCGGACTGACGATCGGAACTCAGAACAGCTATACCTATACTATTCTGAATGATGATTATGTCTACGCATCATTCTCGTCCGCAACACCTTCAGGCCCTGAGGGCAACACACCTGCACCTGTCGCAACGCCTCAGATAGTCGTTAGTGGCGGCATAATCAGCATTCCCGGAAGCCTGCTTCTTCTGGTCACAAACGGCACTGCAACTTCCGATGACTGGACACAGACGGCCAACCTTATCAACATTCCGGCAGGTGACTACACCACTCCGGTATCAATACCCATACCAGCATCACTACTCACAATTGAGGGAGATCTCTCCGTTGAGAATGATGAGACCATTAACCTGAGCATGAACACGTTCGTTACTGTGCTTGCCGGACCCATTGTCAACTCTGTTTACACGATACTGAATGACGACAATTCAACTGTAAGCATCTCCACTGCAACCCCGGTCATTGCCGAGGGCGGTCCGGGTGCTCCCGGCACCGGCACTTTTGTGTTTAGTTTTACAAACCCTTCTGCCACGGCAAGAACAGTCTCCTATATGGTAACCGGCACAGCAATATCAGGAACCGATTTCGTTGCCTTGCCCGGTTCATTCGTAATGCCCTCCGGTTCACTGACCTATGATCTTAGCCTTACAGCAATAGCTGACCTCATTGTGGAAGGCGACGAGACAGTGACCGTCACCGTCACCGGTGTCTCAGGCACTCCTGTAATTGCCGTCAATGCCATACCGGCCACAATAACCATTACTGATGACGACCTTCCTGAGATACTTTTTTCTCCCGCCTCGGTGACAATGGCCGAGGGCTCAACTGCCACAATTGAGGTATGGCTCTCAGCGGCCCCGGCAGGTTCGGTAACCCTGAATGTCTCCTCACTGCTTGCCGGCGTGCTGAATGTGAGTCCTGCCACACTCACCTTCAACACGGCAAACTACGCAACGCACCAGGTGATAACTGTCCAGGCGGTTGAGAATACCGTTCTGGGTGACCAGACTGATAATGTCATTATCTCGGTTAACGATGCACTCTCGGATGATCCATTCGACCCGTTACCGGATATCAATATCCCTGTTACCATCACCAACAATGACATAGCCTCGATCATTGTCACTCCCGGCACAGTGACAGTTGCCGAGAACGGCACTGCAACCTTCACCGTTGCGCTGTCGGCGGCTCCGCCATCGGGAAGTGTCGTCATTGACCTCATGAGTAACAATACTGCTGTTGCCACCATTGATATCTCCCAGCTGACCTTCACTGCCGGAAACTGGAATATTCCCCGGACAATCACGGTCACAGGTATTGACAACAATACCATTCCTGATGCCTCAACCACCATCAGCCTCGCCGTCAACGATGCTCTCTCATATGATGGATATGACGGTGTTACTGCAACTGTAAACGTCAATGTAACCAATGATGACGTTCCCGGATTTGTTGTCAGTCCGCTCACACTAACCATCAGTGAGGGAGGACCTGCAGGAGTCTTTACTGTTGTTCTAACCGCACAACCGTCATCCGATGTAGTTTTTGATCTTGTCAACGCCGCTCCGGTTCATACCGTTCATGTTTCCCAGATCACCTTTAATGCGGCGAACTGGAATGTGCCTGTACCAGTCAGTGTAACCGCTGTCGAGGACGTTCTGGATGCGGACAGGACTGACATTATTACCGTTACAGTCAACCAATCGTTGTCTGATAACAACTTTGACGCGATGGCATCACAGGATGTGACTGTCAGTATCGAGGACAATGATCCTCCGGTAATCACAGGCTGCCCGGGGAACATTGTCGTCAGCAATGACCCGGGCCTGTGTTCGGCGGTGGCCCTCTGGACCGCTCCCGTTTCTACCGCGCCCATGATATCCACGCATTTACCGGGTGCAACATTCCCGGTGGGTGTGACAGTTGTGACATATACATCAACTGACGCCGACGGCATGATTTCAACATGTGTTTTCACGGTTACCGTCAATGACACGGAACCGCCTGTCCTTTCCTGTGCCAATGCCACGGTAAATCTTGACGGTTCGGGTAACGGGACGGTAGTTGCTTCGGATATCCTGTCAGGCGTTCCTGCTGACAACTGTTCGGTAGCCACCGTAACCCTCAGCAGGTCATCGTTCACCTGTGCAGATCTCGGCAGTGTGACGGTTACAGTTACTGCCACCGACGCCAGTGGCAATGCTGCTACATGCGATGCGGTTGTCACTGTCACCGATCCATTCCCTGCATCACTCAATGCCGGCCCTGATGACGAGATATGCACCACCCAGCCCACCTACAGCATTGCCGGCGCGTCAGCTGTCAACATGAGCCTTCTATGGACCAGCTCAGGAAACGGCACGTTCAGTGACCCCACGGCATTGAATCCGGTTTATACCCGTGGTGCTGCCGATCTCACTTCTGTGACCCTCACCCTGGCGGGAAACAAGATCAACGGGTGCCCGGTAACACTTACTGATGCCATGACACTTGGCTTTGCAGGAGTACCCGTTGCCGATGCCGGCGCCAATAAGGATCTCTGCAGCGGTACGGCTGATGTGGCCTTGAGCGATGCTTCAGCCACCAACGGAACGGTTGCATGGACAACCTCGGGCAACGGCACCTTCAGTGACCCGACAGTCATCAACCCGGTTTATACATTCGGATCTTCAGACTCCGGGCCGGTGACCCTCACCCTCACGGTCACAAGTGCTAAATGCGGAACGACGACCGATGACCTTGTCATCACCTTCACCTCCGCTCCCGTTGCCAATGCCGGTCCCGATGCTGCCGTCTGCGCAACCGCTGCCGGCCACAAGGTTTCAGGAGCGTCACATGCAGGAGGGACAGTCACGTGGAGCACCTCCGGCAACGGGACATTTGACGATACTACAATTGACGATCCCCTGTACACTTTTGGTACCGCAGATTATACTACCGGGCTGGTCACACTGACCATGGAGGTTGCGGGAGGAGGCAGTTGCGGAACTGTCAGTTCATCGATGGCGATAACCATTAACCCGCTACCTGTACCGGAGGCCACAAGTCAGAAGAACATTAGCTGCACCGGCCTGACTGACGGCGAGATTCATCTCAGCGCCAGCGCAGGGCTTCCGCCCTTCGCTTACAGCATCGACGGTGCACCCTACCAGCCTTCAGGTGACTTCACAGGGCTTTCAGCCGCATCGTACTATTTTGTAGTCATGGATGCCAACGGCTGTACCTCTGACATAACACTTGAAATTACGGAGCCCTTGCCGTTCCTTGCCACCCTTGACAGCGCACGCAACGTGACTTGTAATGGTGCTGTTGACGGCGCTGTTTATACAACCGTTGCCGGAGGCACTGAGCCCTACTTCATCACCTGGACCGGACCCTCAGGATTCACCGCATCAACACCTGACATAACCGGGTTGGCAGCAGGTACATATACTGTCACCGTTACTGACGTTAACGGTTGTGCCTCTTACAGCTTCATTGAAGTGATCACCCAGCCGGATCCCATTGTGATGACAGGCATGGCAATGTCTGACTACGGTGGCTTTGGAGTTCAGTGTCCTGAGTCAGCCGACGGGTCAATTACAGTTTCTTTCACCGGCGGAACCCCACCCCTGGCCTTCGCGTGGAGCGGCCCGGAAGGGTTTACCTCAAACCAGCCTTCCATCTCGTTACTGAGGGCAGGGACTTATTCCCTCACCATAACCGACAGTAAAGGGTGCATTGCTACCGGAGATTTTGTTCTCACTGCACCGGAGGCAATGATTCTCTCTGCCGTGACTGTCGATGCAACTTGTCCTGATACACCTGATGGCAGCATTGATCTCACCGTGACGGGGGGATCAGGGACACTCACATACAGATGGGATGATGAAGTTACAACCGCTGACCGCACTGCATTGCTTCCCGGCGAACATACTGTCACGGTGACAGATGCAAACGGATGTGTGCAGCTTCTGACGGTCACTCTTGGAGTTGCCGGCATTGACTGCCTGAGGATTTACGAGATAATCACGCCCAATGGCGACGGCCGTAATGATACATGGAGGCTGCGCAATGCAGAACTCTACCCCGATGCCGAGGTATTCGTCTACAGCCGCTGGGGAAAACTGGTATATCATTCAAGAAATGCCGGTGACGAATGGGATGGAACCTATAACGGGAAACTCCTGCCGAACGACTCTTATCATTATGTCATACACCTGAACGACGGTTCCGAGCCACGAACGGGAGTCATCTCAATCATAAGCAAATAACCTGATAACCGGAAGGATATATGAAAGGTCTGAAAATAATCACAGTGTTAAGCCTTCTGGCGATCATGCCTCTTGCGTCAGGACAACAGTTTCCGCTCTACAGCCAGTATGTCATGAACGGGTTCCTGCTTAATCCTTCGTATGCGGGCAGCGACTATTACACTACTTTCGGACTTACGGTGCGTGAGCAGTGGATGAATATTCCCGATGCACCGGGAACTTATGCAGCTTCTTTCCAGACAAGGATCCTCAATGACAGTTATATAACGAAATCGACTGCAGTCAGGAAGAAGATCGACAGGCCGACCAGGGGTGGCAGAGTAGGAGTGGGAGGTTACCTCTTCTCAGACCATAACGGGATAATGCACAGGACAGGATTACAGCTGGCATATGCCTATCATCTTCCCATTGCTGATGAGCAACAGCTCTCCTTCGGTCTTTCCGTCAGTGCATATCAATATTTTGTTGACATCAATGGCGCCGTGATGCCAGGTGATGTTAACGACGAGTTTCTGAACAACTATGACCAGGTTGTTTATATCCCCGACGCAAACTTCGGCATCAGTTACATGACCAGGAGGTATTATGCCGGATTTTCGATGACCAACCTCTTCAGGGGTGCCCTGATGATTGGCAATGGTGGAGAGAACCGTCATTCTGAGCTCGGTCACTTCTTCCTCACCGGTGGAATGAGGTTTTATGCCGGCGGAGACTGGATCATTGAACCGTCTGTGATGCTGAAATCTTCTGATATGGTATTCAAGTCAATACAGGCCGATTTAACCGGGCGGGTTTATTACAAGGATGATTACTGGCTGGGTCTTTCATACCGTTCCGGCGATGCTGTGATACTTCTGGCAGGCCTTAAGGTTGACAGGTTTTACCTGGGGTACGCCTTTGACTTCACCCTTTCGGAGATACGCAGCTATACCTACGGAACACACGAGCTGACTGTCCTGGCACGCTTCGGAGACAATCCGAGGAGGTACAGGTGGATCAACAAGTATTGATGAGGTATATCATACTCCTTTTGCTAATTGCCGCAGCCTGTCTGGGTTGTGATCCGCTTGCCAACCCGGTATCCGGCTCTCTCTCCTTCTCTTCTGACACCGTTTCATTTGATACAGTCTTTTCCGGTGCAGGATCTGCTACCAGGGAGTTCAGGGCAGTAAACATGGAGAATGACCCCGTCATGATTGACCGCATCTGGCTGGGAGGAGGAGCAGACTCACCCTTTCGACTGAATATAAACGGTGTGCCAGGCACAGGTGCGGAAGATATCGTGCTGGCACGTAAAGACAGCATCTTTATCTTTGTGGAGGTTACCATTGATCCGACAGGTAACGATGCCCCGCTGGCCGTAGTCGACTCAGTGAATTTTGTGTCCGGAGGCTTTACCGGGAGGGTTATCCTCGAGGCCTGGGGGCAGGATATCTGGCTTGTGGATGAGGATATTCATGCTGATGCAGTGTGGGCCGAAGGGAAACCCTACGTAATCACAGGTTCACTTTTTATTGACACCCTTGCTACCCTGACGCTTGATCCGGGAACCAGGATCTTTTTCCACTATGGTGCCTCAGTAACCGTTGCAGGATCGCTGCATTCCTCTGGCACACCGGAAAAAAGGGTGCTGCTTGCAACTGACCGCCAGGAGGATGAGTATACCGATGTTCCGGGCCGGTGGAAAGGGATCCGTTTCCTTGACTGCAGTCGCAACAACTACCTGATATTTACTGATGTCAGGAATGCGGTGATGGCCGTGGAGCTGACCGGGAAAGAGAGCTCCGTGCCTGATCTGATGTTGAACGGCACAAGGCTAATGCATAACACAGTAGCATCACTGGTGGCGCGGAATGCCGATGTTTTTGCAGTTAATTCCGTCTTTGCACACTCGGGATTCAGCACAGTTTCGCTGACGGAAGGAGGCTCCGGTGATTTTGTTTTCTGCACTATGGAATCGAGGTGGGAATATGCTTACCGGTCTCAGCCGGTAATGTTTATAGGACCGGGAAATGGAGTATTGCCAGATGTCACTGTATTGAACTCTGTCATCACCGGTACCCTTGACAACGAGCTGTATATAGATGCATCTGCATCCGAGGCAGCAGCCAGGTTTGGGGCTGACAGCTCGCTGATAAGGGTTGACACACTCAGGAGCAGCTGGTATTCGGGCTCCCTGTTCCGCGATGTGCTGACAGAAAATAGTCCTCGTTTTATCGATGAAAGATTATATGATTTCAGGCCTGACACTCTCTCACCTCTGCTTGACAGGGCGGGTCGCACTGAGGCTGTCACATGGCCTGGTGACATAAGAGATAAGCCGAGGATGACTGGAGACGGGCCTGACATCGGAGCGTATGAAAGGCAGCCCGGTGAGAGACGGAAGGAGGAGTGATGATTTCAGTCGGCAGTCCTCAGTCGGCAGTCCTCAGTCGGCAGTCCTCAGTCGGCAGTCCTCAGTCGGCAGTTGGCAGTAATTAACATATTGAATGACTGTGGATTGTAGACTGTAGACTGTAGACTGTAGACTAAGCTGGACTGTTGCTAGAGACCTTCAGATATTCGATATGGCCAAAAAAGTAGTCATATTTCTATTTATGCTGGCCTTGTTTCTGCCTGCTGCCGGGCAGGAGTTCAGGGTAATGTTCTATAACGTTGCAGAATCTCTTCGACACTGTTGATGACACTGCAAGGAACGACGAGGAGTTCCTTCCCGGTGGAGACAGAAGGTGGACCGCCGGCAGGTATCATAAGAAGATCAGCGCCCTCTCCCGGGCCATAGCAGCTGCCGGGGAATGGGAGCTGCCCGCTCTGATTGGCCTGTGCGAGGTAGAGAACGGGGAGGTTGTGATGGATCTTGCTTTCGGAGATCTTCTTTCAGCAGGCCAATACGGAGTCGTTCACAGGGACTCGCCTGACCTTCGTGGCATCGATGTGGCTCTTATGTACAGGAAAGACCATTTCAGGATTGCAGAGGTCAGGTCATGGGTACCGCTGCGGCCGGACAATGATCCTTTTTTGTCGCGAAACCTTCTGTATGCCAAAGCTGTTATGGATTCCGACACTCTCCATGTGATCGTATGTCACTTCCCGTCAAGGAGAGGAGGAGTGCTTGCCACCCAGGGCGCCAGGGAGGAGATGGCACAACTGCTCAGGGTAAAGACCGACTCACTCCTGTCGGTCATGGCGGATGCGGCAATAATTGTGATGGGTGACTTCAACGCCGGCCCCGATGATGAGATCATGAAAAACCTTACCCGCGAAGGCCTCCTGGTGAATGTGTCAGGCAGGCTTGCGTCAGGGGAGAGGGGAACCTACAGGTACCAGGGCCAATGGGAGGTCATTGACCAGATCGTGGTATCGGCTATCATGGCAGTGGGCAGTGGTCCCTTTCATGCTGACCCGGAGTCAGTCAGGGTGCCTGATGCACCGTTCCTGCTGGCGGATGATCCCGATTATCCGGGGAAGAAGCCCTTTGCAACATATACAGGTTTCAGGTGGGCGGGGGGCTATTCTGATCATCTGCCCGTGGTGATAACCGTAAACCACAGGCGGGAGTCACCTGGGCTTCAGCCCTAGTTCCAGCCCTTTTTCAATCATGAAATTACGAGCAGCCTCGTGTTCGTTCGGAATGATGCCGTCGAGTATAGCCTCCTTGATGGCAGATTTAATCATACCAACGGTCGGCCCCGGGGGAATATCAAACGCCTCAATGATCTCCTCACCGTGCACCGGCGGCTGGAAGGTCCTTACGGCGTCTTTCTCTTCTATCTCTTTCAGTTTACGGCGGACCAGAGCAAAATTGTCGCGGTGCTTGCGCACCTTCATCCTGTTGCCGGAGGTAATGTCTGCCTCACAGAGCAGCATCAGATCGTCAATATCATCGCCTGCCTCGAACAGAAGCCTCCTTACGGCAGAGTCTGTCACCTCATCCTGGACCAGGGATATAGGTCTCAGGTGGAGCCCCACAAGTTTCCTGACGTATCGCATCCTGTCGTTGAGGGGGAGCTTGAGGCGGGTGAAAATTTCCGGCACCATTTTGGCGCCGATGAATTCGTGTCCATGGAAGGTCCATCCCGTACCGGGTACGAATTTCTTGGTCACGGGTTTGGCGACGTCATGAAGGAGAGCTGCCCAGCGCAGCCACAGATCATCGCTCTTCTCCGCGGTGTTATCCAGAACCTTCAGGGTATGGTGGAAGTTATCCTTGTGACCCTTGCCCTCCTTGTCCTCAACCCCCTTGAGCCTCGCCACCTCTGGCACGATCAGATCAAGCAGACCTGTCTCATCAAGTAAAAGAAACCCGGCAGAAGGGACAGAGGTTCCCATGATCTTGTTCAGCTCAGTAGTGATCCGCTCGGCTGAGACAATTTTAATTCTTTCTGCGTTTCGGATAATTGAGGCCATCGTCTCCTCAGAGACGGTAAAGCCGAGTTGTGCGGAGAACCTGACGGCCCGCATCATCCGCAGCGGATCGTCGCTGAAGGTTGTGTCGGGATCAAGCGGAGTGCGTATGATGCCATTCCGGATGTCGTCAATCCCTCCGAACGGATCGAGCACTTCGCCTGGATTATGGGCGTTGAGGCTGATGGCCAGGGCGTTGATGGTAAAATCGCGCCTGTTCTGGTCGTCCTCAAGGGTGCCGGGAACCACTGAAGGCTTGCGCGAGTCTTCAGAGTATGATTCTTTCCTTGCTCCCACAAATTCGATATCAGAGTTCCTGTACCGTAACATGGCAGTCCCAAAGGTCTTGAAAACCGTGACTGTAATGTCCGGGCTTATCTCCCTGGCGACCGCCCTGGCCAATGAGGGTCCGTCACCGAGAACCACTATGTCAATGTCCTTGCCGGGGTGCACCCTGCCCATGAGATGATCACGCACATATCCGCCGATGACATATACATCAACCCGTTCTCTGTCAGCCACGCGGGCGACAATCTCAAAAATCCTGTCATCAGGGAAAATGTTCATAGTCTGTCTGACAAATTAACCGTAACCGGTGACAAAATTACAATTTATAGCCTAACTTGTTGAAAAATTGATGTCAGGCAACCTTCGGCACGGCTCTTGTTAAAGGTGAACAATAAATATAATAATCTGTTAAACAATAAAAAAAATAGATATGGCAGAGCATTTGACAAAAGAGACATTTCTTGAAAAGGTTTTCAATTATGAGCAGAATAAAGAATGGAAATATACAGGCGACAAACCCTGCATAATTGACTTTTACGCTGACTGGTGCGGTCCATGCAAGATGGTTGCCCCCGTTATTGAGGAGCTCTCAAAGGAGTATGACGGCAAACTATATGTGTATAAGATTGATACTGAGGCTGAACAGGAGCTGGCATCGGTGTTCGGGATCAGGAGCATACCCTCGTTGCTGTTTGTTCCCATGGAAGGACAGCCTCAGATGGCAATGGGAGCGTTGCCTAAAGAAACGTTCGAAAAGGCTTTTAAAGATATATTTGGAATAGAAAAGAACTGAAAAGCAAAAAAAAATCAATTTTTTTTGCTTTTTTTCAAAACAATATTGTAACTTATTCGTTTAATTTATTGAAGGTAGTTTTCTAACAGAAGAGTTAGTTTTCTGGAATTTAGGTTAGGGTTTCGAGTTGAAGGCTGTTTCGAAGGAAGCAGCCTTCCTTGAATTCATGCCCTTCGTATTTTATGACTGTCCCTCAGCACAATAGGATCAACATCTTAGTGCAGCAAGAGTGAACAGCCCTATGATTTCAGATCCT
Organism: uncultured Rikenellaceae bacterium; assembly: GCA_963696805.1. Lineage (GTDB taxonomy): Bacteria > Bacteroidota > Bacteroidia > Bacteroidales > VadinHA17 > SR-FBR-E99. The sequence continues at coordinate 635,715 of CAVOLF010000006.1, read as the reverse complement.
CAATTATGCCTTCAATCCTCTCCTCTGTTTCACGAAGTCTTTTCCTGCATATTTTTATCAGCTCTGCTGCCTTTCTGACATCCTCTGACAGCTTATCGATGTCAGGCTCGCCTTCCTCGATACTCCTGAGGATCTCCTCTATACCTTTGACGGCCTCATTGAACCCTATCTCTTTTTTAGCCATGGTCTATCGCTTTTGAGTTATTCTGTTTACAGTACTGGTTGCCTCTCCTGTTTCAAAGTGAGTAGTAATGGTGTCCCCAGTATTAAGCTCTGACGGTAAGCGGACTATAATTCCATTTTTTGCAGTAAGGGTAAACCCTCTCTTCATCACACCAGCCGGGTCGAGGTGGCGGAGGCCGTTTTCAAGTCTCTCTGTCACCTCTGCAGCTGACCGGAGCATGTTGGCGGCGTCGCGGCGGAGAGTTTCGGAGTGGTATCCTGTCTGATCGCGTTTGACCCTTACTATAAGCCTTGCGGTTGCGGCTGTACGGTTCCGGAGAGAGGAGAGCTGTTCCCCGGCGGAGGAGAGAGTCCCGTTCACTGCGGAGGTCAGCTCCCCGGCCATCGTAATGATCCTGTTCTCGCACCCGAGTGTCTTTTCAACCAGGAAATCTGCCACAGCTGTGGGTGTCTTGAGTGACTTCCAGGCCACCATGTCAGTGACCGAGAGATCTTTTTCGTGTCCGATGCCGGTCAGCACCGGCAGGGGAAACTGAGTGACATGGTATGCGATATAATAACTGTCGAACCAGCTCAGGTCGGTGGTAGAACCGCCCCCCCTGATAATCACCACGGCATCGAATCTCTCAGCTTCTTCTGATATCAGGTTGAGCGCATCAGTTACGGAACTTTCAGTAAGCTCACCCTGCATGACAGCCTCGAACAGCTCAGGTTTAAAGACGTATCCGTATGGGTTGGCTGTGAGGTGATTGACAAAGTCCTGGTATCCTGCTGCTTTTGACGACGAAACGACGGCAATATGCCTGGGATAGGGAGGGAGTGTCAGCCCGCGGTTCATCTCCATGACACCCTCCGTTGTCAGCCTTCTTATGACAGCCTCTCTCCGCAGGGCCATGTCTCCTGCAGTGTAGGCAGGGTCAATATCGGTTATGTTAAGACTCAGACCGTAGAGTTCGTGGTATTCAACAGTTGCCTTGCAGAGGACTGATATTCCCTGTCTGAGCGGTATGCCGGTGCTTGCGGTAAAAAAGGTATTGAGCGAGCTGAATTTAGATGCCCAGATGGTAGCCCTGGCCCTGGCAACGATCCTTCCACCGGGCTTGTCGCTGCCGGTGAGCTCAAGATAGCAGTGGCCTGCGCCGTAAATCTTCATCTCTGCTATCTCGGCCGTCACCCAGAAGGCTCCGGGGAGTGCCTCATAGATCTTGTCACGGATCAGTCCCTGCAGCTCCGGAAGCGATATCTTCTCATCATGGTTCATCTGGCTGAGCCTGATCATCTTAAAGACCTTCTCTCCCTGGTCAGCAGTGACCTTAATGTAATAGACGCCCTGACCCAGGTTACCAAGACCGTCGAGCCTGCAGGAGCGGGCCACGAAGGAAGGCCAGGAGCGCCTCAGCAGCGTGCTCCCCCCGGTGCCGGTGACCGTAACGGTCAGATTGCCGGGAGGATCATGGAACCACAGGTTTATCTCGTCAAAGAAGGGGTTGGGGCCGGCAGTCATCAAGACCTCAGGCCTGAAGGTGTAAATATCTTCGAGAAATGCCAGGGCCCGGGTGAAGTCTGGCAGACCGTAGCCGTACAATGAGTCGGGACTGTTGTACCTGTCGCTGCTCTTGTGCAGTGCATCGATGATCTCGGCGGGCGATGAAGATGGCACTGCCTGCATCAGCGAGGCGCAGAGGCCGCTTATGACGGGGCAGCTGAACGAGGTGCCGCTTCCCTTATGCCAAAGGTCGGGCACGAACTGCATCGGCAGAAGTACACCCGGGGCGACCACGTCGGGCTTGACCTGCCCGTCAGATGAGTAGCCGGCTGATGAGAAGTCGGAGATGGTCAGATCCTGTTTCAAAGCACCAATTCCCAGAACATTGTCGCCGTCGGAGGGAGCTATAATGCGGACCCACTCATTGTTACGCTCGTTACCTGCGCTGTTGACCACCAGTATGCCTTTGGAAGCTGCAATATTGGCAGCACGGGTGACGAACGCAGTACTGCCGTCCATGTCTTTGAAGGAGTAGTTCATAGACGGGTCATCGAAAGTGAAGTATCCGAGTGATGAGGATATGATGTCTGCCCCGGCACTGTCGGCGTACTCCGCCGCCGCTGCCCAGTAGTCCTCCTCCACGGGGTATTCCAATTCATCATCTTCCGACCGCAGCAGAAGATACCTTGCCCCGGGGGCTGTTCCGTTGATTATGTCCGGAAGAATACCGGCCAGTATTGAGAGGACTGATGTTCCGTGAGTATGGTAATCGTAAACAAAGTCTGAACCGGAAACGAAATCGCGGGTGGCAATGATGCCTCCCCTCTGTCTCAGGTGATCCAGCGACTCGATGAGATCGGCATTCAGGAAGCCGGCGTCAAGTACTGCGATCACAATGTTTCTGCCGGTGAATCCTGACTGGTGCAGTATCTGTCCCTTGTGAGGCAGTCTGGGATCAAAAGCGTAAGTATCATCTGCAGGAACAGTCACACCGTATTTGTTAGCAGTCAGTTTGACAGGGCCCGAAGGTCGTTTCACGAGCTTCACGCTGTCGACAAACCACAAGGCTTCCAGTTCCCCGGTATTCTCCTGTTTCACTGACGAGAACAGGCCGGTGTTCATCCATTTTGAAGCACACCTGAAGGAGAGACCGAGGCTTGTCACTGCTGCAATATGTTGTCTGCTTACAGGGATGTCTCTCTCATCCGGGAAGGGTATCCCCTGCTCTTCCCTTCTTTCAACAGCGGCAGGGGAGAGAAGATCGTCGGGCGAATAAGCCTGCGGGCTTGCTCCCTTGTCATTGAAGTAAATCCGATACAGATAAAGATCATTATAATCCGGGGAAATCTGTGCGGATGACTGAGAGAGTCCGGCAGCCAGCAGAACGAATATCAGAGTTAGTATGATCGTCCGCCGGTTCATTGGATGATAGTCCCGTTAATATCCTTTATATCAACTCTTCCCTTGTTTTTTTCAAGGTCATCGAGGAATTTTGTCTCCTTTTCGACCAGCTTCGGGTCGGCAGGTTTTCCCTCCTTGTAAACTATTATCTGCTTTAGCGAACCATCCTCGTTGAATACCATCCAGTCTCCGTTTCTGACATCTTCCTTGTATCTGCCCTCGTATTGCAGCCTGCCGTTAGGGTGGTAGTATGAGAAGGGACCCTCAAGACTGCCCGCATGGTACTCCGCCCTGAGACATATTGAACCGTCAGGGTAATACTGAAGCCACTCGCCGGTTCTGTTGCCTGAATCCCATGTCATCTTTTCAGCCAGTGTGCTGTCAGGATAGAATTTCTGTGAGAGCCCGTGCCTCAGGTCATCGTGGTAGTATTCTTCACTGATGAGGTATGAGGGCCGGGTTGCTGACCAGAATTGCCAGAGACCCTCCTTTTTACGTTCACTATACCTGCCTTCTCCTGCCTTCAGTCCGTCTGCATAGTAGAATATTGCTCCAGCCTCATCCTTTTTATCGCTGTATGTAAGTTCCGAGATCAGAATGCCCTCATTGTTGTACCGCCTGAACACTCCCACAGGTGTATCATTTTTGAAAGTGCCTTCATACATCACCTTGCCGTTAGGGTATTCTTTTATCCAGTGGCCCTGTTTCATGCCATTGGCATCGGTCATATTCTGTGACATCACCATCAGGGGCGTCATCATCAGACCTACTAAAAATAAATACCTGGTTGACATTGTTTTCAGTTTGATGCAAAAGTAATAAAAAAGCCGCAACGCTTTTTGCGTTGCGGCTTCCGGGTTTCTATGAAAATTATTACTTGACCTCTTCGAAGTCGACGTCGGTGACCTGCTCGTCGCCGCCCTTGCCGTCAGTGTCACCAGCGGTGGGCTCTGACTGTGGCCCGGCCTGTGCTCCGGGATCACCCTGGGTCTGCTTGTACATGTCTTCGGAGGCAGCCTGCCATGCGGCATTGATCTCTGCCAGGGCACGGTCTATAGCCGTGACATCCTTGTTCTTGTGAGCCTCGCGAAGCTGGCCAAGGGCATTCTCTATGCGTCCCTTCTTGTCCGTCGGTATCTTTTCACCGAACTCCTTCAGCTGCTTTTCGGTCTGGAAGATCATACTGTCGGCAGCGTTGACCTTGTCAGCCATCTCCCTGGCAGTTTTATCGGCGTTCTCATTAGCCTTTGCCTCATCGCGCATGCGGCGTATCTCATCTTCACTCAGACCTGACGAAGCCTCTATGCGTATCCTCTGTTCCCTGCCGGTGCCTTTGTCCTTTGCCGAGACATGAAGAATACCGTTGGCGTCGATATCAAAGGTGACCTCAACCTGCGGAATGCCTCTCGGTGCCGGCGGTATGCCGTCAAGGTGGAAGCGGCCGATGGTCTTGTTCCCCAGTGCCATGGGTCTTTCGCCCTGCAGGACATGTATCTCAACAGAAGGCTGGCTATCACTTGCAGTCGTGAATGTTTCCGTCTTGCGGGTTGGAATTGTGGTATTTGACTCGATCAGTCTCGTCATCACACCGCCCATGGTCTCAATGCCGAGTGAGAGAGGTGTTACGTCAAGAAGAAGCACATCCTTGACCTCGCCGGTGAGAACACCGCCCTGGATGGCTGCACCGACGGCCACGACCTCGTCAGGATTGACACCCTTGGAGGGTACCCTGCCGAAGAATTTCTCAACGATCTGCTGTATAGCCGGGATACGTGTCGATCCGCCCACGAGCAGCACTTCGTTTATATCTGAGGTCTTCATCCCGGCGTCATCAAGCGCCTTCTGACAAGGTCCAATAACTGAGTTGATCAGCTTGTCGGTAAGTTTCTCGAAATGAGCCCTTGTGAGTGTCTTAACCAGGTGCTTCGGAATACCGTTGACCGGCATTATATAGGGGAGATTGATCTCCGTGCTGGTTGTGCCTGAAAGCTCTATTTTTGCTTTTTCGGCAGCTTCCTTTAGTCTCTGGAGCGCCATGGGGTCCCTGCGGAGGTCAATACCCTCCTCTTTCTGGAACTCGTCTGCAAGCCAGTCTATTACCAGGTTATCGAAATCGTCGCCGCCAAGGTGTGTATCACCGTTGGTCGATTTGACCTCAAATACGCCATCACCCAGCTCAAGTATTGATATATCGAATGTTCCGCCTCCCAGGTCGAAGACAGCGATCTTCAGGTCATGAGCCTTCTTGTCAAGACCATATGCCAGCGATGCGGCTGTCGGCTCGTTTATGATACGCTTTACTTTCAGTCCTGCGATCTCGCCAGCCTCTTTGGTAGCCTGGCGCTGTGAGTCGTTGAAATATGCCGGAACGGTGATGACGGCTTCAGTGACCTCCTGGCCGAGGTAATCCTCGGCGGTCTTCTTCATCTTCTGCAGCACTATGGCCGAGATCTCCTGAGGCGAATAATTGCGGTCTTCGATCTTCACCCTCGGGGTGTTGTTGTCGCCGCGGATGACTTGATAGGTCAATTTCTTCATCTCATTTGTCACCTCGTCAAAGTTCCTTCCCATGAAACGTTTGATGGATGAAACGGTCTTTGTCGGGTTGGTGATAGCCTGCCTCTTTGCAGGGTCACCTACCTTACGTTCTCCGTTCTCAAGAAATGCCACTACCGAAGGAGTGGTCCTTTTGCCTTCACTGTTGGGGATCACCACTGGCTCGTTGCCTTCCATCACTGAAACACAAGAGTTGGTAGTTCCCAGGTCAATACCGATAATTTTTCCCATTTGTATTCTTATTTATACTTTAATTTCTTTTCTGATTTCCCTTTTAGTGACAATGTTTGTGCCACGGGGTCCGATCGCCGGTTATTATGAAATTATGTCATGATCATTGTAGAAGGCTGCACCTGATGCTTTTTATTATTATGACAAAACGGCAGATGAGGCCAAAAGAATTTCACCCTATATTATTCATTGTCTTATTTTGTAGCTTTGCAGTTGACAAATACGGATAAGAAGATGTCAGTGCAGAAGGTTGTTAAGCTGGTGACCACCCACGTGCTTTACGAGATGAAGCTGAAGGGTGAAAAGATAGCGATGCTAACGGCGTACGATTTTTCAATGGCCAGGATACTTGATGAGGCCGGAATTGATGTTATCCTTGTGGGTGATTCAGCCTCGAATGTCATGGCAGGCTTTGAGACCACCCTTCCTATCACCCTTGACAACATGATCTATCATGCTGCATCTGTTGTAAGGGGTGTGAAGAGGGCGCTGGTGGTTGTTGATATGCCGTTCGGCACTTACCAGGGCAACTCAAGGGAGGCGCTGGCATCAGCCATACGTATCATGAAGGAGACGGGCGCCAGCGCTGTTAAGATGGAAGGGGGACGGGAGATAGTGGAATCCATCGAAAGAATCCTCTCGGCCGGGATACCTGTGATGGGCCACCTGGGCCTGACACCCCAGTCGATTCACAAGTTCGGCACCTATGTGGTTCGGGCCCGCGAGGCTGAGGAGGCCAGGAAACTCAAGGAGGATGCCAGGATCATCGAGAAAGCCGGATGCTTTGCAATTGTGCTGGAGAAGATCCCTGCCTCGCTGGCAGGAGAGGTGGCGGAGGCTGTCAAGGTGCCGGTTATTGGCATCGGAGCAGGACCCCAGGTCGACGGACAGGTACTGGTCCTGCATGATATGCTGGGACTGAACATGGAGTTCTCGCCCCGGTTTCTCAGAAGGTACCATAACCTTCATGACGAGATCAAGGGTGCCGTGCATAACTACATAGCTGACGTCAGATCACGCGATTTTCCGAACGAAAAAGAGCAGTATTAGTCGAAAGTCCATAATAGGCAGTAGGCAGTAGGCAATAGGCAACAGGTAATAGGTCCAGGTCCTGATAAATCAGGACCGAGGATCCTCGTTCAACCTTAGGCGGATCGGGACAATAGGCAGTAGGCCATAGTAATTGAAGAGCAATGAAAAAGGATATTCCGATAGTACTTTACGAAGACAATCATATCATCATTGTTAACAAGCGCTCTTCTGACCTGGTGCAGGGCGACAGCACCGGTGACGAGCCGCTTGATGACAAGGTCAGGGCATACATCAGGGAGAAGTACAGCAAACCGGGTGATGTGTTCCTGGGTGTGGTGCACAGGCTTGACAGGCCTGTCAGCGGGTGTGTTGTCTATGCCCGCACATCCAAGGCGCTGTCGAGGCTCAGCGAGCTCTTCCGCACCCGTGATGTCAGAAAGACATACTGGGCTATTGTCTCCGAGCGGCCTCCTGCTGAAGAAGGTACCCTGAGCAACTACCTGAAGAAGAATGAACCCCAGAACAAGTCGTATGTGTACAATACCGAGGTGAAGGGATCAAAGCTGGCGGAGCTGTCGTACCGTGTGCTGGCCCGCTCAGAGAGATATTACCTTGTCGAGGTTGACCTGCAGACCGGACGGCATCACCAGATCAGGGCACAGCTTGCCGCAGCCGGTTGTCCCATAAAAGGAGACCTGAAGTACGGATCGAAAAGATCAAATGAGGGTGGAGGCATTTCGCTTCACTCGCGCAGGGTATCATTCGTTCACCCGGTAAAAAAGGAGGAGATCAGCGTTGAGGCACCGCTTCCTGACGACAGGATATGGAAGCTCTTTTCAAACCTGTAAGGTCACAGAGAAACAAAAAGAGAAGAGACGCCTCTGCCGCATCTCTTCCCAACCTAACCCAAAACTAACCTGATTCAACCACCTTTGGAATGCTGCACCCTGGTTGACGGGTGTGCGCAGCATGAAAAACTGTTCTATATAAAAAACTCAAACCATTTCCTTTAAAAGTATTGACTGTACAAAAATAAGCCATTGTAACCGGCATGGGGGTTAAAGTGAGGTTAAAACTGGTTAACAAAAAGTTAAATCGAATTCCCCGCTTATTAATATGTATAATTTTGTGTCATGAACAAGCGGAAATTCACCGGGCTGATAGTACTGATGGCAGTCTCTGTTGTGGCTATCATCTGGGTGCAGGTGACGTGGATAGGCAATTCGGTCAGGGTGCAGAGTGAGCAGTTCGACTTTTTTGTGATCAACAGCCTGCGTAATACGGCCAGTTCAATGGAGACAAACCGCCGGATGAATTTTCTGAATGATATGTTTATCAGCGGATATTCTGCTCTTCCTCAGGCAGTAATGCGTTCGGCGCATGCCGGTCTTGCTTCGGAAAGCTTCAGTATTGAGAGCAAGTCTTCATCAGAGATGGATTCCGTTGAGATAGTTGTTTCAACAAACAATAATCCGCCGGTCACGATGAAGGTGTCACGTGATGATGCGCGGGTAACACTTCAGAACAGCATCGTGGTTGGATCGGATGAGTACATGAGGTGGGTACAGCAACAGGCAATCGAATTTCAGTCGATGAGCAATCAGCTGGTGTCGGAGATGTTTGTCTGGGAGAGGAACATGAAGATCAACAGGGAGGAACTCCTGCACACTCTTCAGGGGGAGCTGACTGCTTCAGGAATTGACACCCCGTTTGAGTTCGCCATCATCAAGGGAGACTCCATTGTGGACGGGGTCTATGCAAAGGTTAAGGCGAAGGATTTTATGGAGAGTCCCTATAAAGTCAGTCTTTTTGCTGAAGGGCTGCTGAGAAAGGGAGAGTCGCTTTCCGTGGTCTTTCCCCGCAGGACAAACTACGTGCTTGGTTCGATGGGCTTGATGCTGGGTGGATCCGGATTGTTCCTGCTGATAATCATTTCGACCTTCGCACTAAGTCTCTGGTTCATTATAAGGCAGAAGAAGACCTCCGAGATGCAGGCTGACTTTATCAACAACATGACTCACGAGTTCAAGACCCCCCTTGCCACTATTTCTCTGGCGGCAGACACCATTGCCAACAGCAGGGTGATCTCCGATGAGGATAAGGTTCGTCATTTCATAGGGATGATCAAGAAGGAAAACTCGCGCATGAACAGTCAGGTTGAGACGATACTGCAGATAGCGACCCTGGATAAGCATGAGATGGATTTCAGGTTCAGTGAGACTGACCTGCATGATGTTATTATTCAGGCGATTGAGACTATTGAGATCCAGGTGACTGACAGGGGAGGGATGATCTACCGGCATCTCAATGCTGCGAACAGTATAATTACAGGAGATTCCGAGCATCTGCGTAATCTTGTACATAACCTGCTTGATAACGCCAATAAATATTCGGAGCGGGCTCCGGAGATCACCGTCACGACAAGGAAGCAATGAGAGCGGCATAATACTGTCGGTAGAAGATAAGGGTATCGGGATGAGCAAGGCTGTGCAGCATCGGGTGTTTGAGAGATTTTACCGTGAGGCTACAGGTAATATACACAATGTCAAGGGATTCGGCTTGGGTTTGAACTACGTGAAAGCCATCACCGATGCCCATAGCGGAACTGTGACTGTTGAGAGCGAACAGGGAGAGGGAAGCATTTTTACAGTATTTTTACCTTTTAACGGCGAGTCAAGGGCATGAGCAAGAAGAACGCAAGAATATTTCTGGTTGAAGATGACCTGAGCTTCGGTTCAGTGCTCAAATCGTACCTCGAGATCAATGATTTTGATGTAGACCTGGTTGACGATGGCAAGACTGCTGTCGACACATTTCGCAAAGGGGTTTATGATCTTTGCATCCTTGACGTGATGCTGCCTCATGTCGACGGATTTACCATAGCAACAGAGATACGCACCATGAACTCGGTTATACCGATCATATTCCTGACTGCAAAGAAGCTTAAGGAAGATCTTTTGCGCGGTTACGGTGTGGGTGCAGATGATTATATCACAAAACCGTTTGACACGGATATACTTCTTTGCAAGATAAAGGCCATCATCTCCAGAAGGGATATCAAGGACGGCTCAAGGGATATCTATGAGATCGGGAAGTATATCTTCAATGCGAAGCTGCGCACATTGTCGATTGCCGGGCAGGAGCGGCAGCTGTCTCCCAAGGAGGGGCAGCTGCTTGAGATGCTGGCGCTGGCACCCAATTCGCTGGTGAGCCGGGAGGCTGCGCTTAAGAAGATATGGGGTACTGATGACTACTTCACCGCCCGCAGCATGGATGTATATGTTACCAAGCTCCGAAAGTACCTGGGTGATGACCCGCAGATAACCCTTAAGAATATCCACGGCAGCGGGTTCCAGCTACTCGTCGGTGAGCAGGGATAGACTCGAGGTCTTCAGTCCACAGTCTTCAGTCCACAGTCTTCAGTCCACAGTCCTCAGTCCTCAGTCAATCAACCAGTTACTACTACCGACTGAGGACTATTGCCTACTGCCTACTGTCTACTCCCTCACTTAACCAGATTGCTCCTTGTGAAGCTCAGCGGCATCAGCGACTGGCAGTTTTCAAGAACGATGACTGCCGACTCTCCTGCAAGGATCACCCTGACAGGCTTGCCCAGTCTCTGTTCCTCCTCAATGAGCATCTGCCGGCAGTTGCCGCAAGGGGGTACCGGATCCCTGGTGAGCTTTCCTCCGGAGAGGGCAGCAATAGCTATCGCCACGGAACTCTTATCATGATGGTTTGCAACAGTATATGACAGTGCCGTCTTCTCGGCACAGCTTCCCGAAGGGAAAGCGGCGTTTTCCACATTGGCACCCCTGATAACGGTGCCGTCGTCAAGCAGAATTGCAGCACCTACCATAAAATGAGAATACGGGGCGTAGGCTCCGGAGGCTGCGGCAACAGCCTCTTCAACCAGTTTCCTGTCTGCACCGGTGAGCTCATCGATTCCCTGATACTCCAGGTAAGAGATGATTGCTTCTCTCTTGTTCATAAACGATCGGAGTGATTTATAGCGCAATAAAAGTAATAATATTTTTCCTCCGGTGCCGGAATTTGCAGAGGGTAAGGACATTTTTATATTTTTGTCCAAAACTGATCAGATGAGAAACTGCACGGCATACATATTTATAATCCTGGTGATATTGCTTAATTCCTGCAGCTCATCGCGAAAGGCTGCAAGAAGGGTCGCCCCCTCCGGCAGCACCCAATCCTATGTAACGGAATACCTCAACAAATACAACGCCCTCGCGGTAAGCGAGATGAAGAGGACGGGAATTCCCGCCAGCATCACACTTGCCCAGGGTATGCTCGAGTCTAATTACGGGCGCAGCACACTGGCAGTAAAGGGCAACAATCACTTCGGCATCAAGTGCCACAACAACTGGAGGGGAGCGAGGATCTACCATGACGATAACCGCAGGGGAGAGTGTTTCAGGGCATACACTTCGGCCGAGGAATCTTACCGTGACCACTCGGAATTCCTGGTTAACGGTTCCCGTTACAGGGATCTGTTCAGTCTTAGCAGCACTGACTACAGGGGATGGGCGCATGGGCTGAAGAAAGCTGGTTACGCCACTGATCCGAACTATGCTCAACTGCTTATCAGAAAAATTGATGAGTACGGTCTGCATGACTATGATACCGGCAGGAAAAGACCGGGGGAGCCTGTTCAGAAGGTATCTGAAGCCGCAAGGGCTGTAGCTGATCCCGGGACAGCCGGAACAGTCCCGGCCACCGTTCCAGCCAGGGTTCCGACAGCCGGCTCAGCCAGGGTACCGGCTACTGCTTCTGCCACGCCTCAAAAAGAAGTTGACACAACCGTGGCACAGAGAGCACAATCAGAGGCACAGACACCGCGGGAGGAAGAAGCTCCTATAAAGGTGATCAGTCTCGGTTCCGGCAAGAAAATACAGGAAAATAACAATGTTGAATATATCCTGGCCGGGGAAGCGGATACCCATGAATCACTGGCAGAGAAGTACCAGCTTCTGGCGTGGGAGATAAGCCGGTACAATGACCTCGCTCCGGGAAGTCCCCTCCAGCCGGGACAGGTTATTTACCTGCAGCCAAAGCGCACGAAGGCTGCCCAGGGTTTTTCGGTGCACACCGTCACCCCGGGCGAGACGATGTACAGCATCTCCCAGAAGTATGCAATCAGGCTTTCCTTGCTTTATAAGATGAATGTCATGACTGAAGGATCGGAATGCAAACCCGGTCAGAAGCTGAGGCTCAGGTGACGGCTGTAATCAGGCAAGCTCCCATCCGGCTGGATCAAAGCCTCTGAGAAACTCTGATGCCGTCATCCGTCTGCGTCCTTCGGGTTGAAGTGCCAACACCTCAATTGCTCCGTTAACGCACGAGATAAGCAGATGTGATTTCTCAGCAACAATCATTGTTCCCGGAATTGTTTTTATATCACCCCTGACCCTGCTTTCAAGGATCTTCAACCGCATGGTTCTGTCTCCCGAGCGTATTGTAGCAAGGGCTCCGGGGTAAGGCGACAGGCCTCTAATTCTGTTGTGTACCTTTACTGCCAGTTCCCTCCAGTTTATGATGGTGTCGGCAGGAAAGATCTTTGGTGCAGGCATCAGGACTTCCCCCGGTCTGACCGTCTGCGGCACAGGCTTAAGGGTACCGGTGAACAGGCCCCTGGCAGTATCAGCTACCAGCGAGGAGCCAAGCTCCATCAGGCGGTGGTGCAGGCTTCCTGCATTATCCCCGGGCAGGATATCTGTCTCCCGTGCAAGTAATATCTGTCCTGTATCTATCTCTCTGTCTATCAGAAACGTGGTCACGCCCGTCCTCGTCTCTCCGTTGATAAGAGCGTGGTTTATCGGGGCAGCGCCCCGGTACTGCGGCAGGAGGGAGGCGTGCAGATTAAAGGTGCCGAGAGACGGGATGCTCCATACCTCTTCGGGCAGCATCCTGAACGCCACAACCACGAAGATGTCTGCCTTCAGTGCCTTGAGTGTGCCTGTAAATCCTGGATCACGCAACCGCTCCGGCTGAAGGAGGTTAAGCTTATGCTGAAGGGCATATTCCTTAACGGCTGTTAATGTGATCTTCCTTCCGCGTCCGGCAGGCTTGTCGGGTGCAGTGATCACCGCAGCTATCGCGAACCCTGACTCGTGCAGGGTACGGAGGCTGGCCACCGCGAATTCCGGGGTGCCCATGAACACTATACGTGGCAGACCTTCAGTCATTCTCGCCTTTTGTGGGCGTTTTGTAGCACGACAGACTGTGTCCCATCTTCGTTGCCTTGGTCTCGAGGTAGAACGAGTTGAATTTATTTGGCGTGATTACCAGGGGTATGGTCTCGACGATGGTGATGCCGTAACCCTCCAGTCCAGCTCTTTTTACGGGATTATTTGAAATCAGCCTTACCTTGCCCAGCCCGATGCCTCTCATGATATTGGCGCCGATGCCGTAGTCACGTTCATCTTCGCGGAAGCCAAGCTCAATGTTTGCCTCGACGGTGTCACGCCCCTGTTCCTGGAGCTTATAGGTGCGTATCTTGTTTATGAGTCCTATCCCCCTTCCTTCCTGGTTCAGGTATATAATGGCACCCTTGCCTGCCTCGTTAACCATCTGCATTGCCTCGTGAAGCTGCGGTCCGCAGTCGCATCGCTTTGAAGCGAAAATGTCTCCCGTGAAGCATGATGAGTGTACCCTGACCAGTACAGGCTCCTCTTTGGTCCATGTACCTTTTACGAGGGCTGCATGTTCAAGGCCGTTGCTCACCTGCCTGAAAGGGATGAAGTCAAAGTCGCCGTACTCGGTGGGCAGCTTTACCTGTTCGCCCATCTCAACTATTGATTCGATGCCCAGCCTGTAACGGATGAGATCTATTATGGAGATGATTTTTATGCCAAACTTCTGAGACAACTTCATCAGGTCCGGCAGTCTTGCCATTGATCCGTCCTCATTCATTATCTCAACCAGTACGCCTCCCGGACGCAGTCCTGCAAGGCGTGACAGGTCAACGGCCGCCTCGGTGTGCCCGGCTCTGCGGAGCACACCCTTTGTACGCGCCTTGAGAGGGAAGATGTGTCCCGGCCGTCCGAGCTGTGTTGGCTTCGTGGCAGGATCGACAAGTGCCTTTATCGTCAGCGCCCTGTCCTTGGCAGAGATCCCTGTGGTTGTCTCCTGGCTGATAAGATCAACGGAGACAGTGAATGCAGTCTCATGAAAAGAGGTGTTGTGCCCTACCATCATGTCAAGGTCAAGCTCCTCACACCGTTCCTCGGGAAGTGGCACACAGATCAGTCCCCTTCCATGGGTAGCCATAAAATTAACGATCTCGGGAGTGACCAGCTCGGCTGCGCAAATGAAATCGCCTTCGTTCTCCCTGTCTTCATCGTCAACGACAATGACAATCCTGCCCTCTCTTATCTCATCGATGGCTTCGTTGATGGTATTCAGCCTTGTCTCTTCACTCATTCTGAACTCGTTTCGTGGGTTCCCATATCCCGCTGTTAATCCCTCTTATTGCCTTCACAAACCCCGCTGCCAGCGCTGCATTCATCAACAGGAACTGGGTCACATACCTCTGAAATCTTATCTTCCTGCCGTATCTGTCGATCACCAGGTCAAGCGCCGACAAAATTATGAAAATAAGCTGAAATGCCGACAGCCAAATATAGAACTCTGAATGATCTGAAAGAATGATGGTTGTCATAAAAACGAGTACCAGCAGAAGAGGGGTTAACCACCTCAGTATCTTATGCGAAAAGAAGGCGTAGCAGACAGAAACTCTTCGTGACGGGAACATGCCGAAGCGTAACAGGTTCTGGAATGATCCGGCTGCTATTCTTACTCTCCTCCTGAACTGGGCTGCCATGTCAGACTGGGTGTCTTCAATGACAATCGCCTCAGGTACGTTGAAGGATCTGAATCCCTTTCGGAGCACTGTCAGTCCCACATAGAGGTCATCGACCAGCGTATTGGCGGGGAGGAGGGGAAAGAGGTCACGCCTTATGGCATAACATCCCCCGTACGGCCCTGGCATGGCCCCCCACAGGTCACCTTCGGCCCGTTTGAGAGCGGTCTCGAACCTCCCGTAGCAGTTCTCCTGCCTGGTGATGCCTGTGTCCTCTGATGACCCGGTCATTACTGTCGCATCGCATAAACCTGTGTCCGGAAGTCTGAATCCTTGTGCAAGGTGTCTCAGGGTGCCTGCAGTAAAAATTACATTTGCGTCGGTAATTACCAGTATGTCACCCTTCGCCACTGACGCGAGATCATTCAGCATGGCTGCTTTGCCTCTTCTTTCGGCAATGTGTACGAATCTGATTCGACTGTCGGTCGCTGCAAGCTCTTTCATTATCATTTCAGTACCGTCATCTGAGCCGTCGGATCCAATGATAAACTCCGCCACATCATGCGGGTAATCGGATTGCATAAGACTACGGACTTTCTCTTCAAGGACTGTCTCCTCGTTGTAAACTGACATTATAACTGAAATGGACGGCTGAATCAGATTGACTTTGTCTTCCTGACCGCTCTTTCTTGTTTTAATCTTTCTCTTCAAGGCGGCACTGATCAGCACAGTTGCCGGATAGAGCAGGTATGTCCAGGCCAGCAGCAGGAGAGTTATTATCAGGATCACCTCAGCGGCCATGGATCAGTTCCTTGTAGAATTCCAGCAACCCGGCCGTGAGTGCCCGGTTATCATATCTGTCACGAACCAGTGTCGCGGCTGCCTCAACTGTAGAGGCTCTCAGTGAATGGTCCTTCAGCACTTCTGTCAGTGCACTGCAGAATGATTGCGGGTCAGCGGCGATGAACAGATGCCTGCGGTCGACGGCCGGTAATCCTCTTACTGCCACAGGTGTGGCCACCACCGTTCTGCCTGTGCTCATTGCCTCAATGATCTTTATTCGCAATCCGCTTCCGGCAAAGAGCGGTGCAATGATCACATTCATTGAGGCCATGAAAGTGCGGGCATCATGCACCTCACCTTCGAAGCTTACTTTTTCTCCTTTAAGCCGGCGCCTCGCGTTTGCCGATGCCCCCCGGCCTGCAATATGCATTGTTGCAGAGGGGACTGCCCGTGAGACGTCCGGCCACACGTGCTTCAGGAACCATTTCAGCCCCTCCAGGTTTGGCTGCCAGTCCAGGGCTCCGATGAAGCCCACCCTGGATGATAATCCATCAGGTTCAGCCAGTGGTTCAGCCACATAAGCGCCGGTTTCCGACAAATGCACCGGTTTTCCACCGGAAACCGCACTGAACCATCTGCTGTCAGGTTCGCTTATCGGTACCACGGCATCAAACAGCCTGGCTGCGTCTTTCTCTGTCTTCTGCAGCCTGCGCGCAAGGTTTTTCATGTAAGCCCTGTACACCATGCAACCGGAGTTCTCCGCCATCATCTCCCTTATGCGGTATTCTGTGTTGTGAGCCCTCAGCACCACCGGCGAGGATGTGAGTCTTTTTATCTCATCAAGGTAAAGTACAAAGGGAAGTCCCTCGCACTGAATGATGTCATAACCTTCCGGATTAAGGGAGCGGAGCGCCTCTGAATACCGGCTTGAGCGAAACCGAACCAGGTCATAAGGTTCGCCTGAGAAGAGCAGGTTGGCCAGCATTTTAAAAGGCCTTATACGGGTGTTGACATCCACTGTAGTAATGTGCTTCAGGCATGCCGGCGTAAATTGTCCGGATTCCCGGGGCTGCCCGTGCTTCCAGGTCCTCATTGCCAGCAACGATACTTCCGCACCGGCTTCGGCAAGTCCTTGGATGCACCTCATGGTCGCCACTGCTCCCCCGTCGTGTGATGGCCACGGTGGTTTAGGTGACAGAACCAGTATCTTCATTTTCCTTTTCAGGTTTTATTCCGGTGAAGAAAGCCCCGACTTTTTTGAAGAAGAGGACATAGGTCTCTGCATCCATTATGGCAGCATCGGTAGTAGCCTTGTAGGTCAGGAAGATACCCAGGGGCAGCAGGATGATGGTCGAAGCCAGCATGCCGAGCGGGATGCTGATTATCAATTCCTTGGCAAATTTCTCGCCGGAGAGAGTGATAACGTAATAAAACAGGAAGAAGAGCACGGAGATGACTGCCGGAGTTCCCAATCCCCCTTTCCGTATGATAGCCCCAAGGGGTGCGCCTATGAAAAAGAAGACCAGGCATGCGATTGGCAGGGTATAACGCTTATACCTCTCCGCTTCATACCTTTTCAGGTTTTTGGCCTCCGCTGTCAGCGACTCGCTTTTTTCGATCATGAATGCCGTGCCCTCGCGGGCGAGGTTTAGTGCCCGGTTGACAGAGGTACTCTTATCCTGGAAGCTAAGTGTGTCAAAAGCAGCCTTGCAGCTGAAATCCTTGAGTTTTCTGGCTGCAGCCGTATCGCCGTAGTGATAATAACCACCCGAGAAATACTGACTTGGTGTGAAGAGCCTGGTCCTGCTGAATTCATCGAAATAGGCGTCGGACCTGGTCCTGTACCTGCCTGAGAGGGAGTCGATGAAGAACGAGAGTTCGGTTGTATTAAGCATGGCATAGTTGGAGCGGTAGAGATCCAATCCTGACCTGCTGAGACCGAAACCGGTCAGCTCGATGACCATTGTCTGTTCGCTGAACCTGTCGCGCCGGAAGGGGTACTTTTTCTTTTCCTGCGGTACATTCTTCTCCTCAATATCTTTATAGGAATATCCGTTGAAGAGGGTGAGGATGAGGCCGCTCTCGTCTCCGGTGACGGTCATGTAGCCGGAGTCGGCATGGATGACGGCCGTGTTGCCTATTCCTTCACGGTGGTCGTAGATATAGATACCCTCAAGCCTGTTGGTCTCGGGGTCCTTGTCTGTGATCTTGATGCTGAATCCGTCAATACCGTTAAAGAAGATACCTGACTGGATGTCCAGTTCCGGTCTCTTACGGCGTATATCATGGAGGAGTGTCCGCGCCTTACGGGTTGAAATTGGCAGTATGTAGTCAGCAAAGAGGAAGGAGGCTACTGCCAGGCAGGATGCGAATATGAATATTGGCAGCATGATTCGCTGGAGTGGTACGCCGGAAGATTTGAGGGCCGTCAGTTCAAGGAATTCGCCCAGGTTGCCGAAGGTCATAAGGGAGGCAAGTAGGATAGCCAGAGGGAGGGAGAGAGGGACGAAAGTAAGGGAGAACTGGAAGAGGAGTTCACCAAGGACCTTTAGCTCCAGGCCTTTGCCCGCGAGTTCGTCGACATACATCCAGAGGAACTGGAGGATGAAGATAATGAGCACAATGAAGAACGTAAGGATCAACGGTCCTATGAACGATCTTATCATAAACAGATCGATTTTCTTCATTTTCTCGGGTGTGGTGCAAACGTACGTTAAATTTGAGAAAGATGCAACGCTCTTTCACTCAGTGAGGCCGAGCACCTTCCTGAGGTTTGAGATCTGCGTGTCCCACAGGTCCTTTGCGTCATCTACCTCATCCTCTTCGGCGTGGTCGGTGATCATCAGTGCGGTGTCACCGGTCAGTTCATGGATCACAAGCCGGAATTCAAAGAAGTTTGTTTCGGTGTCAGCGAAGTCGAGCCAGTCGAACCGGACAGACTTGTTTTCCCTGATGTAGATGAGGCGGGCGCGGGCTCCGGTTTTATTCCACCAGAAGGTATAGATGTCGCCGTCGACTGTGACGTTATCGGCGAACCATTCGGCGAGGCCTTCGGGTGTACTCAGCCGGTCAAAGAGGACACGGGTGGGGGTGTTCAGGGTATATTCAATTTCAAATCTTGATCTCATGTCTGAGCGCGAGTGTGATGCAATATAAAAATAATACCTGAAAAGAAAAAGTTTCCCGGTCAGAATGAAAAAATATTTATATTTGCACCCGCGTTTTGGCAGTATGCTTATGAATCATGAGGCTGACATGCACAGACAGACAAGTTGGCGAGATAGCTCAGTTGGTTAGAGCGCATGATTCATAATCATGAGGTCCGGAGTTCAATTCTCCGTCTCGCTACAAAGAAAAGCCCAAGCACGAAGTGCGAAGGCTTTTTTGATTCAGAATGGAGCTGAAAACTTGTTTTCAAGCGACAGGACTGAAACAAAAAAGTCAGGAGCAGCGCATCGCGCTGCGGTGCTTTTCTTTGTAAGTGCCTCCACCAGAGAATCACGGCACGCCGGAGGCGGGACGTAATTCTCATTGCACTAATATTGTGGACAGGATTTGTGTCAAGTGCGGCAAGCGCCGCAAGGGCTTATCTTTATAAGTCTCCACCAGAAATTCACGACAGCAAAGCTGGCGTAATTCTCGCTACAAAGAGAAGAGGCTGCTCCTTTTGAGACAGCCTCTTCTTACTGGTGATGAGGCAACCTGATTACTGACAACTTGCCACCTGGCAGTTGCACTACCTCATCAGCTTGGCTCAGGAAAAAATCCGATCCTGAAACCCTTTAACTGCAATTATCAATATCATTTACCCTAATCAACTGATCTGAGTTTTGGAAGTTCTCCAGGAATCGGATTATTCATAGTGGAAACACAACCTGAGAATTAATTGAGTCGCCCTGTTCTAACTTTTACTAAAGCAAGATGTTAAATCCCAATGATAACCTTCATTCAGGGTATATTCATCTAGTATCCTTCATTCTGAGCATTATTTGCTGTATTAAGGTTGAGTGCCTGCTGCGGTATCGGACGATATAATTTTTGTTTACCGTCGGGACCGGTAAAGTCGGCCTCTACACCGAAATTCCGGATTGTAAAGCACGTTATACTCAACCAGTTTTTTCGTACGACGAAGGTCTTCCCAACGGAACTTTTCAAACGCAAGTTCCAGAGCACGTTCCTCAAGGATATCATCAATATCTCGCACCCGTTATTTGATATTGGGCGGGAGTAAGGCCACTTCCCCTGAAGGCACGTTCGCGTACTACATTAACATATTGATCGACCTTAGCCTGATTGCCGCCTGCTTTCAGCCATGCTTCTGCTGCTATGAGATAAGTGTCGCCCAAACGAGCCAATACTATATCACGATAACATTTATTTGCTCCAAAAGTAGATTCCGGATCGTCGAATTTAGTGACATTGGCAATACCAAATGGAGCATTTCCTACAGTACAAGCTTCAAAATAGCGTACATGGAAGCACATCAGGATGTATTGTCGGATCTTTCATCGGTATTACAATAGTTTGAGAACGAGCAGCAGGGTTTGCAGCACGCCAGGCTGCGATATCAGCTGGGTCACTTGCATACCAGGGCGGATAATAGAAGGCTACAAAAAGACCAGCCGTACCACCTGTTATGTATGGTGCATAATATTTGCCGGTTAATAGCTCGGTTCAAGGGTGGAAGCGTCGGTGCAATATAATTCCTCCATGAATGAGGCGTTGTAACGAGAGTCTCCTGGTTGGAAAAGCATCATCAGACGTAAAGATGGCAGCGCCGTTGAAGAGGTATATTTGTAACCCTGGTCAGCGCCTCCAAGATACTGTCCGTACCAGAATTGTTGGTTGTTGCCATTAGCCTCTTCAGCAATACCCGCTGCAGCAGATGAAGCACGGTCATACTGGATGGCAAAAAGTACTTCCTGATGCGGTATTGTCTTTCGAGGCCACCATAGCTGCTCGAAAGTTTCGTCGAGGCCAGTGCCCATGGCGATTGCAGCTTCGGCATAAGTTGCAGCCGTTGTAAAATAAGCAGCATTGTCAGGGTCCCAACCAGCAGTCAGATAGGCTTTTGCCAGAAAGTGCTTTATTGCCTGTTTGTTTACACGCCCTAATAAGTCTTTATCGGGCAGGGTACTATTGTTCAGGATATCTTCCCATTCAGTAAAAATAAAGCTGAAAACATCCTCTTTGGTATCACGAGGCAAATCAACTAAAATCTCGTTTACATAATCCTTAACAATCGGCACACCTCCAAAATGCTGTACCAGTTCATAATAAAAATAGCCGCGTAAAAACCTGGCTTCAGCTTTACGAAGTGTCAATCAGAGCTTGCATCCGCGTCTACTTTATCAGCATAATAGAGCACACAATTTGCTGCCTGTATCCCTATATAACAATTAGTATAAAAGCCCTCTACCGTGGAGTTTGTGGAGACTAAATCCTTGTAGTTATGCAAACCTACATCGGGCATATCGCCACGTCCGGAATTGTACAAATCGGTACCACTGCTGAACATGGCAATGCTTCCACCGTACAAGTGGTTTTAACTTTGCATAGGCGAAATTTACCAGCGTTTTCAAAACCATCCTTAGTCGTAAAATAGGTATCAGAATCTACTTTCGATTTATTTTCAGCATCGAGGAAATCCTCACAGCTATATATCGTAAGCAAACCTATTAATGTTGCTACAATAAATAATATCTTTTTCATATCACAGATTTTATATGTCATTAATTAAAATTGAAGGTTGATACCAAACTGATAGGTCACAGTGCTTGGTCCACCCTGGCTGCGGCTAGCGCCAGCCCATTCAGGATCAAAACCTACATATTTGGTAAAAACGAACGGGTTCAGGATATTGGCATATAAATGAAGAGAACTGACCCCCAACCTGGTTAAAAGTTTATCGGGGATAGTATACCCAAAAGTTATATTTTTCACCTTTACATACGAAGCATCCACTAAATCATATACATCTCTGTAAAATGCACCAGTTCCACCATTTGAAACCGCATTGGTAGGGTAAGGCATGTCAGCATAATGAGATTCCGGCTGGACAGATACTTTTCCCTCAGATGTAAGAATTGGAACACCGGCGGGAATATAATAATCCCAATCCAGGTGCATCCTTCCACGGTCGCTATAACCCATATAACGGTTAATAAAGGGTGATTTTACCATAAATCCCTGTTTTGCGTATACCGATGCTGAAAGATCCCAATTTTTATATGTCAGTGATGTACTGAAGCTTCCTGTCCAACTGGGTTCAGCAAATCCTAAGATTTTCCTGTCTTTATCACCGGTGATTGCTCCATCATTGTTCAGATCTTTCATAATGGGCGTTCCTTCGGTCCATCCATACGTGGCATAATAATATTCGTAGGCATGGTCGAATGTAACTACATCGCCCATTGCACCCGAAAATAAAGTACCATCTTTCAGCTTAGCATTGGTAAGAGCTTTGGGGAGAGTTACGGTAATCGGTTTATCAGTGACAACACCATCATAAACGTAGCCATAAAATACACCAACGGGTTGGCCGACAAACCATAAGTTACCAAGGTCCTCGGTCACATCCCCGCCATAGAGCTCCTCAATTGAGTTTTTATTTGTGGCAAAGGTGAATGTGGTCTTCCATATGAGGTTTCTTGTTTTAACATTAACGGTATTAAGCATAATTTCAAAACCTATGTTGCTTACCTTACCAATATTGTCAACCACAGTTGCACCACCACCGGCTTCAATAGCCAGCTTGCGATCCATCAGCAATCCGTCGGAAACTTTCTTGTAGACATCTGTAACAATGGTAACACGATTGTCGAAGGCAGAAAAGTCAACACCAAAGTCTATTTCTGATGTTTTTTCCCATTGAATGGCTGAGTTCACGATTCCATTTGGCCCTAAACCATAGCCAATACCCGGTCCAAAAGCGTAATACTCTGTAGAACTTGCCACGGTAGATGTTGCATAGTCGTCAACATTATTATTCCCCGACACTCCATAGCTCAGACGGAACTTTAAGTCGTTCAACCAGTTGTTTTTCAGAAAATCTTCCTCGGAAGCACGCCAGGCGATAGCAGCAGACGGGAAAGAGCCCCATCTGTAATCTTCTTTAAACCTTGAAGAACCATCGGCCCTTACAGTTGCTGTAACCATGTATTTACCCTTATAAGCGTAGTTCAAACGACCAGCATAAGACAACAGGCTATGTTCTGTATACTGGCTGGCAGGTGACACAACCAAAGCTGCTGATCCCATATCATAAAAGGTAGTATTCGCCGGAAAATCCTCACCATACATATCAAATTCTTCCCTGGTATATTTATTCATGCTGACCAATCCCATGGCGTTAAAAGAATGGTCGCCAACAATCAGCGAATAATTAAGCTGGTTATCCCATGTCCAGACGAACACGTTTTCCATTTCAACTTCGGCCCTATCGGTACCTTTCGATTGACGCGACGATGTCAGTGCTTCTTCATATAAAAAGTCTTTCCCCTGAAAAATATGCGGAGACAGAGTGGTCTTTAAAGTCAAATTCTTTATTGGGGTAATCGCCAGGAATACATTACCCAGAATATTAAGTTTCTCGGCTCCGTTAATTGTATTTTCCATATCGATCAAAGGATTGACCTGTGAGGAAAACTGACCTCCGGTTGTTGAGCCAAGAGCAGCCTGGCCACCTGGTTGGAAAATCAAATTACCTTCTAAATCATAGGGTATAAAGTATGGGTTGCAATAGAATGCCTGATCAGCACCTGTGTCGCTTCCCCATTCGTCTGTAGTCCGGGCCAGGTTCAAAGTCATCCCTGCTGCAACAATTTTATTGATTTGGGTTTGGATTGCCGCTTTAAAGTTAATCCGGTTTTCATTATCTTTTAGGTAGATGCCCTCATCTTGTTGATAACCAATGCCAAAATGATAATTTGAATTGTCTGTCGACCCGCTAACACTCATGTAATGGTTTTGTTGAATTGCTTTCTGTGTTACCAGATCCATCCAGTTATATTCTTCACCGTCTGCCATCAATCTTTCAACATTCGACATACCGGTTCCACTGGGATAATATATATCCCAATAATCCGGCCCTACCTGTTGAATGCCATTAGCATCCAGTAATGGGTTATAATTAAGCAATAACACAAGTCTGGTGTTAGGATTTATGTAATTAACGGATCCATTTCCGGGATTGCTTGCCGCTTGTGTGTAACGGGCAAAACGATATTGCATGAACTCATACCCGGTCTGAAAATCAGGCATACGGGTTTTCTGGCGCATACCGACATAACCATCATAGGAGATGACCGGTTTTGTAACTTTAAAACCCAGTCCTTTTCCCGATTTGGTAGTGACCATAACCACCCCTTCTGAAGCACGAGAACCATAAATGGCAGTTGATGAAGCATCTTTTAAAATATCAATACGTTCGATATCGGCAGGGTTCAGCATCTGGATATTGCCTACAACCTGGCCATCTACTACATAAAGCGGACCAGCGCTATTCCCGATAGATTGTGTCCCACGAATCTGAATGTCAAAACCACCACCGGCACGGCTACTATTCTGAGTAATAGAAACGCCTGGGACTTCTCCCTGCATCGATTCCAACAATGTTGCTGTACCTTTGGCAACAATGGCATCGGTGCTGATAGTTCCAACTGATCCGGTAAGGTCGGCTTTCCTTATGGTGCCGTAGCCGATAACAACGACTTCATCCAGTAATTCGACATTAGCGGTCAAAGTCACGTTGATCACAGTCTGCGTTCCAACGGTTATTTCCTGCTTGTTGTAACCAACGGAACTAAACACAAGGACTGATGTGGCAGAAGGTACATCAATGGTGAAGTCACCTTTGACATCTGTTACAGTTCCGATTACGGTACCTTTTACTGTGACGTTTACGGCAGGCAGGCCACCCGGTTCGTCCTCCGAAATAACCTTGCCTTGTACTTTAATCGGACCTTGCTGATCTTCTTCCGTTAACAGCCAGTTCCCATTTTCAGAGGGAGATGCTGTAATTGTCACCCAAACAGCAAACTGTAGTACCATGCTGCAGATTGCAATACGGGATGCAAGTTTCAAGTAGTGTAAATAACTTACTTTCATAGGTTTAGTGTTAAGGTTTAAAATAGGTTTTTAATAGTATAAATATTGTTCATCAGTTACTTACTTTCCATGCCCCACCAAAACAAACGAATTATTACGTAAACAAAAATAAAATAAAAAATGATATAAACAAAAATAATAGAAAAAACTAGAAAATAATAATAAAAAAAATAATGCTCATAACATTCTGTCTGATATAACTAAATTTGACACGGAAGTAAGGCTAAATAATAGAACATCAGGGCTATATATATGTATTTAAGGTGATGGTTGAATAAATTATTAGAATCCGGGGCCTGTGTCGCTTATTTACGTATAGTTTGCTTTATATTTTCAATATGATAACAAGATTATATCTGAAGGACTCCGGGATAGCATTCAGCCCTTTTATTAGCTTCAAAATTATTAGCCAGGTGCAGGGATCATGTTCCCTGATTATATAACCTATGGGATCTTCTTACTTGACTGGAACCAATGATTTACGGTTTTCAAATCATAGTCTGCCCTTTGCCTTCCTGATAATCTTGTCCTCCGGGATGCCTTTGTCTACCAGAATGTTTTCTGAATCACCGGTAATTATGATAATCTCTTTTTCCGGATAATAATAAATATTATCAAGCCAGGCATTGTTTGTATTGTTGAACAATATTGGCAGGCAATCAGGGTCTTCAGCGGAAATCTTCAATGTATTTACAGAGATGCTGTCACAATAAGATATCTTTAAAGGTGAACCGGTTTTACCTGATACTGTAAGATTAGACAGTGAAATGTTACGGGCATCGGTAATTTCAATACCGAGGTTTCCCTGCAGCTGAAGATCCTTAAAAGTTACATTCTTTACAGGCATCTCGGGCAGTCCGATTATCTGAATAACATTACGTTTGGAATAGTCACAGCGAATATTTTCATAATGAATTCCTTCGATTACCGGGGTTTCATCTGTAATTTCACGGGCCGGGAGCCTGTTGCCACCTGAATAGAGCATGTTAATCCGGATTGCTTCGGCCTGAATGGTATCTGCCGAGATATCCCTGAACCAGCAGTTACGGACATAACCGCCCCTTCCCCTGTCAGTCTTAATCCTGATCACTCTATCCGTTCCGTTGAACCGGCAACTATGGGCATAAACATTCTCTACTCCTCCGGACATTTCACTGCCGATAACAATGCCTCCGTGGCCCTGTAAACCGGTATTATGACGTATCAGGATGTTTTTACATGGCATTCCTATCCTTCTTCCGTCCTTATTGCGTCCTGACTTGATTGTTATACAATCATCACCGGTATCAAGGGTATTATATTCAATCAGGACATTCTGGCACGAATTGGGGTTAATGCCATCTCCGTTCGGAGCATCACCGTATTCATCATTAGTCAATACATATAATCCCCTGATAATTAAATTTTCACAAAAACTTGGATTGATGGTCCAGAAGGCCCCGTATTTGAAAGTTACGCCTTCGAGAAGGATATTATTGCAATACAATGGTCCGAAAAATACCGGGGGCAGATAATTATCCAGATTATCAAAGCGCCTTTCATCAACGGGCACTTCATTTTCATTCATTTCGGCAAGTTTCCTATTGCCAAATGCTTCGCGATTGTTGCGTTGTTCCCACCAGGGTTTACCCTGGCCGTTAAGTACGCCCTTGCCCGTTATGGCTATATTCTCCTGCCTGAAAGCATAAATGAATGGTGAGTAGGAATATACTTCTGAGCCTTCCCAGTTGGTAAGAACGGCAGGAAGGTAATCATTGAAATCCTGGCTGAAGAGCAGTTCGGCCCCTTCTTCCAGGTGAAGGTTGATATTGCTGAGGAGGATAATCGGACCTGTCAGCCATTTACCGGCAGGAATGACCACAGTACCACCTCCGGAGCCTGACAGCTGTTGAATGGCCTTATTTATTGCATATGTATTTTTCACGGTGCCACCTTCCCGGGCTCCAAAATCAACGATATTCACCTTTTCCGGAGGGAATAGTGGCCTTGTAAAAATGAAATCTCCGAATGGTGTTATGAAAGGCTCAATTCTTTCGGGGATCTGCGCCGGCATAATCTGGCATAGACAGATTGAAAGGATCAGCATGAAAGCATCGCTGATTTTGTTTTTCGGTTTCATAGCATTCTTTTATTTTTTGACCTTCATCTAAATACCTGGATGGATGTATATTCTGTTCCTGCCAGAAGACTCCGGGCAATCTGACGGGTTATTCAGCGCTGTCAAGTACCAAAACCCAGTCATTGCCGGGGGTCGGTTCGCCCGGAGGATCAAATTCACATTTACCTTCATTCTCAAATTTGCCGATGTAAATGGTTGTTCCATCGGCTGGTTTGTACCACGATGCTTTTATTGTTTTTCCTGAGATTATTCCCATCTGAACGGGGATATTTCTTCCTGTATAGGTGTAGATAAAGGCATAGTCATCACCGCGTGTGGCAACAAGGTAATCATACTTTGCCCCGTTGTCTCCTGCTATCAGTGTCTGATCATTTACCCGGTCAAGGCAGGGATGTGACAGGATCAGTTTTTTCAGGTATTGCATCTGTCCTGCTCCCGGAAGGTTAATTCCTTCAGTCCAGTACTCCCTGGCACCATATGCAGGTCTTTTGTCTTCGGGTTTGTGGAATTGCATAACAGAGTTTGCACCGTAGGTAAAACCAAATGCGCCGGAAAATACAGACCAATAAGCATACCTTCTGACATCGTCTGCGGTCCAGTAAGGCTGGGTTGTGTCATGTAATCCCTGTGGGATGCCTTCGTACGAGGGTTCGCCATCGATGGTTGGCCGGGCAGGGGAAAGAGCATAGTCATGATAAACATACCTCCAGTTGTCCTGGCCAAATCCCCATTCGGTATCGTCCTGGTCATACCTTCTGTGGCCGGACTGGAACATATTGAAGTCGAGCCACTCCACATTATTGAACCAGGTTGAGGAGGCTGTTCTTCCAAAGGGATGAAAGGTGATCAGGTGGTTTGTATCCAGACTATTGATTGTTTTGCCAATCGTAATCCATATATTGGTTGAATCACTGCCTTTAACATCGCCCCCATTCAGCCATATAATATTTGAACGGTCTTTATACCTTTTCGCAAGCCATGCAGCATACCTTGCGGCATCTTCCTCTTTTACAAGCCCGCCTCTCACATTACTTCCCCAGACAGGGACCATTCCGATGTAGATGCCCTTTTTTGCTGCCTGGTCAACAACATAATCAACATGATCCCAGAAATCGTACTGTGAGGGATCATTAAAGTCGTTGCCTTCTGTTGTCAGGGGATTTCCCACATTTCTGTCTATCAGGGCAGAGTCGCCATATACGTTTGTTGCAGTCAGAGAGTGCAGGACCATTGCCTGGATCACATTATATCCTTTACCGGCCCTGTCTGTCAGGTATATATCAGCTTCCTCCCGGTTAAGCTTTGAGAATAGGAGCCAGCCTGTATCCCCAAGCCAGAAGAAATGGTTTCCATCCTCATCAATCAGGTACCGGTTATTTTCTGAGATTTTCAGAGCCGGCAGCTGTTTTGTTTTTACTGAGTGATCATGAATACATGCCACTGATGCGATAGTCAGTGCGATGATGAACAGGGTAGGGATTCGAATTTTCATTCCGGGAGCGTTATTTTTGCTATTCAACCAGTAATTATCTTGCAATCTTGTATTTAACAGATATTTCCTGATTTTCTGTTATGTTGATTTCATATTCGTTTTCAGCAGTCTGTTTGATAGCTGCAGTTTTGCACACCGGTTTCGAGAGGCTTCTGAAACGAAGGGTGCCTGATCCGGAGGTGAGCGATTTTACCTTAATCTCTTTGTCTGAGCAGTAAACATGTATTGTGCCATCGGGAGTTGGCACATCGCCCTCCAGCCATTGCAGGTCACCCAGGCAGGGCTCAACAATCCAGGTTCCATACCCGGGCCCGACGGGTTTGACTCCGAGGAAGTATTTTCCGAGAAGATAGAGGGGGCTTGCACCCCAGGCATGGCAGAGGGATTTACCGAAAGGGCGGCCGTACATTGAAAGCAACTGGGGGTATCCTTCTTCCGGGTTGTATTTTTCCCAGAATGAGGTTGCTCCCAGGTTAAGCATTCCGCCCCAGTAATCCCGGATCTCATTCAGTACAAGGTCCTGCCCGCCAAGCAGGCAGAGAGCCTCCAGTTCATAAAAACGCATATAAGGTGTTGTAATTCTCAGCGCATCAGGGTTGAGGAGTACATTTTCCTTAACAGCCTGTACCTTGCTTTCGTCTAGGTAGTTAAACAAAACAGCAAATATGTTTGCAAACGGAGTCACCTGTGTGCTGACAATCTCTTTTTCACGGTTATGAATAAATGCGTTCAGGGTATCAGACCAGAATACCTTTACGAGTTTTGCTTTCAGTTCTTCGGCCAGAGTGGTATACTCATGCTCCTTTTCCGTATCGTTCACAAGGTGAGCGCACAGTGCCATTGTTTCGAGGCTGCGGCAGAAGAGAACCTGCTCAAAGCTTACCTCTCCGGCCTTGCTCATCGGGAAGTCCGCCCAGTCGATAAACACCCAGTCACCGGCCAGACCCTGCATCATACCCTCACTGTTCCGTCGTGAAAGGCAAAAGTCCATCATGCTTTTCATGCGGGAGTACAGGCTGATAATCAGCTCTTTGTCTCCTGTGTACTGGTAGTAATCGTATATGCCCAGGAACCAGTAGAAGGTATAGTCCATTATCGTGTTGATATGGCTGGTCACCGGGTCTTTGCCCCTCAAAGCATAGGTTGTTCTGGATACAGAATGAGAATCAAAAAACAGGTAGTAATTCATCAGGTAGCTCTGGTAGGCGTCGCCGCTCCACATCCATCGGTCGCGCTTGATACCGTCAATGAAAAACTCACGCGTTGTGAGTTGCAACGTGTAGGCTGAAATATCCCATATTTTGTTGATCTGCTCGTCGTTGCATCGAAAAGAGCCTTTATATTCGAGCGGCAGATACTCATAAAGCATCGAAACTGAATCGTATGCCAGCGAGTTGTCTTTTTCAATAAAGAGATAGCGGAAAGCCTTTGAGCCTGGAACAACATAGTCAGCGGCAATCTCATTATCAACTGGTATACGGTCCAGCGTTTCACAGTGGTCAACCGAAACTGCTTCTTCAGCTGATTCACCGTAATAAATGTTTAATATGCCCTGACCTGTTAAACCGTGAAATTTTACAAATCCAAAAGTCTCTTTCCCGAGATCGTATAGAATGCCGTTGCCTGAATGTTTTTCGAAAACAACAGGCATAGGTCGGGTGGAGAGATGGAATTCCGAAGGAGGATTTTCCGGAGAATTAAAATTCCACGAGTCAGCTTTTTCATAAACGGTTCCTGAGGAGGTGTCGGAAGCCTTGCCTGATTCGTCTATCCATTCTTTGTCTTCAAAGGTTACCTTCCACGAGCTGTCGGACTGAATGGTTTCACCATTTACAAAGATTGACGGCACACATGCCTGGTTGTACACTTTAATATTAAGTGAATGTATGCCTGCAGGAATGACAACTTTTTCAGGATTGCCAGAGAGCAACTTCCCGTCGAGTTTTACATTGTATTGTCCTTCCACAGTAATGCTGACGGTTTCGGGGGCAGCAATTTCAAGCTTTTTCGAGAATTCGACCAAAACATAGTGGCTGTCCATTTTCCAGAAAGGAGGGAAGAAGGCACCGCGTTCGGTACGACGGTTCTGCACCTTGTTGCCTAACCAAATGTCGTAATCGCCCGGATACCATATCCAGGTGGCCTTTTGAGCCCTGACTGGAATTGCCGAAAATCCGGTTAAGATAATTAGTAGCGTAGCAACGAAATAACCTTTATGTCTCATGTTCAGCAGGTATCTGGTCAGGTGATTCTCCGGAATTAATGAGTTCATCTAATTTGTCTGTCAGTATTTTAAACCGGGAAACATCTGCATCACTTGATCTGTCTTTGCTTTTACCGGGAGCAAGTAAAAGCGATACGAATAGTCTTTTGCCTCTATCTGGTATTTTTCAATCGGTGCCGCGTCGTCTGACCAACTGGTATTTCCTCCAACCCCCATTTGTTTGAGGTCAATATTGAGAGTGATCAGCCCGGCGTCTTTCAATTCGTTGGTGTGCTTTGCCCTGTTAATGTTTTCCCCGGTATATGGCCAGGCGCTCATACTCAAAAGGCTGTCAGCAACAACAAGCAGTCCGCGGTTTTCCTTATTTGACAGGAACATCCAACGGACATCTGTTCGGTTGCCATTCTCCTGCGGCATGACGTAAGGTTCCAGAAATTGCTCAATCGGTAATGAGTAAATTCCGACAGCGAATCCATGACAACGATCGATATAGTTTTCCTGTGGTCCTTTACCATACCATGTGATTTGATCGTAGTTTCGAATAATGCCACACTGCATTCCCACTTTCGGAATGTTTGGCAATACAGTGGATGGATTCAATGAGTAATCTACTTTTAGCACTCCGTCGCCATTAACTGTGTAAACCACCTGGCATGATGCTTTCCCTCCAATCAACGAATAATTGGATGTCAGTATTACCAGGCCGCTTGCGAGCTGATCGGCAGTTATATTTTCTAACTTAAGATCTGGCGAATACCATTCCTTCAAAATTTCTTGTGGCCTCCATCCACGCTCATCGTTATCGGTCAGAGGTCTTGTAAAATCTGGCAAAAGCGGACTGAATATTTGTTCCTTTTTATCCCAAATAAAAGAGGTCAATGCCCCATTGGTTTTATTAAAAGTTACACTAAAGAATTTCCCGGATACTATAAAGGAATCACCATTTTCAGTAAGGACCAGATTGGGATATTTCTCCTTTTTAACAATCGGCTGAGGCAGTCCAGTCAACTCAAACTGATCCGAAGCTACTACATGCCCTTTGAGCGCCCATGGCTCGTCTTCAGCCAGACAGAATTTCATATTAACAAGGTATTCGCTGCCGGGTTTCATTTTTGGTAAATACCTTTGAATAGAGATGACCGTGTCTCGTCCTGCAGCCAAATTAATTTTTGGAAGTTCTTCAGTAACGATGGGCGTTCCATTTTCAAGGATTTCCAGCACCGGGGTGTAATCGCCCAGCGATTTGACGGCATGTCTGTTTTTGATTTCGATCAGGCCTTTGGATGCATTCTTCAATGTGCAGGCAGCGGGTTGGTAAACCCATTTGCACTCATATATGGCTGCCTTCGGTCGTCCATCAGGAGCAACGATCCCATTGATACAGAAATTAGAATCGTGTAGTTTTTCGCCAAAATCGCCGCCGTATGCATAGAATTCCTTTCCCTCATCATCGGTTTTAATCAGACCCTGATCTTTGTAATCCCAGATACAGCCACCAATCAGACGCGGATTAGAACGAAAAATGTCCCAGAATTCCTTCATGTTTCCTGTTGAATTGCCCATGGAGTGCGAGTATTCGCAGAAGAAAACCGGACGGTTATCGGTAGCCTGGTCAATTAATAGTTTCGGTGTGTATAATCCCGGGTACATGCGGCTTACAATATCAACATAATACTGATCCTGTGGGAGCTGTATCCTGTGCGAATGGTCTTCCGGATAACCGGGTTCTCCGGGGGCTATATAGCCTTCAAGTTGCGGGCTTCCCTGGGCCGGCTCATAGTGAACCGGCCTGGTAATATCAAAATCATGAACCCATGAAGCAGTTGCAGCATTAGCCGGTCCGCGGCCAGCCTCGTTTCCGAGACTCCAGATTATCACGCATGGATGGTTCTTATCACGGAGAACCATTCGATAGACACGTTCCATAATTGCATGAGTCCAACGGGTATCATTGCTAAGCAGTCCGCCAATACCATGAGTTTCGTAATTAGCTTCATCAATGACGAGGATTCCGTATTCTTCGCATAAATCGTAGAAAAATGGATCGTTAGGATAGTGGCTTGTACGGATACAATTAAAGTTGAACTGCTTGATTTGTTGCACGTCCCGGCATATATCTTCATGATTAAGTGCTTTCCCTTTTACCGGATCGTGATCGTGGCGGTTAACGCCGTATAAATAAGTCACTTTGCCGTTGATCAGGAGTTTACTGTCGCTTTTTGAAAATTCTATACTCCTAAACCCGACGTGGCATGATTTTGCTTCCAGAATTTGGCCCGCTTTGTCTTCGAGCGATATTACCAGGGTGTAGAGATTTGGTTCTTCGTCGCTCCATTTAGCTGGATTTTCTACGTGTGCTTCAAACATCCCGAACCTGACATTGTCGAGCCGGGGGTAAGATTCGTTTATAATATCGGCTGCGGGTTTGCTTAAAGGCTTAAGAAAAACGGGTTGTTTATTATTATCATATAGCTGGACTTTCATGGTATAGCCTGTCACAGTATCTCCGGTAAGGTTTTCCAAACGGGGGCGAAGGCTGAAAGTAGCATCCCGATAATTCTTATCGAGTTTAGTCTGGTAGAAAAAATCGGCAATGCGTAGTTTAGGTTCAGCAAGCAGCATCACTTCGCGCTGGATTCCACTTAAGCGCCAGTGATCCTGATCCTCGAGGTATGAGCCATCACTCCATCGAATCACCTGAACCGAGAGAATATTTTCGCCTTCCTGCAAATAGGCTGTAACATTAAACTCTGAGGGCAGGCAGCTGTCTTCGCCATAACCCAGGAATTTACCATTCACCCAGACTTTAAAGGCCGAGCTGACACCACCAAAATACAGCGTGACATTCATCCCTTCCCACGATGCCGGTATATAGAAACTCCGCTGGTATGATCCCGACGGATTATAATCGGGTGGAATATATGGAGGATTGACCGGACGGAAAGGATATGCAGCACTCTTATAAATAGGGATGTCATAGCCTTTCATTTCCCAGTTTGACGGCACTTCTATCTTATCCCAGTTCTGGACTTTGTTCTTATAGAAGCCATCAGGGATATCCGCTGGTTTCAGGGCAAATCTGAAATCCCATTCGCCATTAAGCATTATTACTCTTGATGACCGGGACCGGTCACAGGTCAGGGCATCCTCTACAGTTTCAAAAGAGTATGCTGTTGTCCTTGATACCTCTCTGTT
This sequence comes from uncultured Rikenellaceae bacterium, assembly GCA_963696805.1. Lineage (GTDB taxonomy): Bacteria > Bacteroidota > Bacteroidia > Bacteroidales > VadinHA17 > SR-FBR-E99. The sequence goes on along the minus strand of CAVOLF010000006.1, from coordinate 602,086 downwards.
AATACCTGTCACCAGTGGATCCTCCCACGGCTCAGCCTTAAAAACTGATGGAACCGGTGGTATTCCAGCCTTTTCACCAGTCACTGTCTGGGCCGGAAGATTTTGCAAGACCAGCAGTAAAAATGCTCCAATAATTGGAGTAGGGTAGTTCATGATATTTTGAAACTGTTGCTGTTTACTAATTACTGGTTACCTGTAAATGCTTTCCTGTTGCAAGTGGAGGGATGCATGTTTCTATTTTAACCATCCAACATAATACAAAAAAAAGTAAAATATATTGAATTCGTTAATTTTTCTCATTATATATCATTACGAATAGTTAGTTATATTTACGAATAGTTTCTTATTTAAGACTATTATTTCATCAGATACATTTGCGATTGTTTACACTTTTTTGAAGTGCAGCATCAATGGACAGTCTAAATATTAAATAATGAGGACATTTATAATATTCTTTCTGGTAATCGGAATTTTGGATTTAAGAATATCAACAGCGCAGGAGAGATCTCTGGTAAACACTTCGCAAAGTCGCTATGCAAAAATGAAAAGTGTTAACATGGGTGATGCGAAGTGGACCACAGGATTCTGGGCCGAGCGTTTTGAGGTGTGTAATAAGATGATGGTTCCGGACATGATGGCAAAATATATGGATGCAGATGTGAACCATGCCTACAGGAATTTTGAGATTGCTGCCGGTATCAAAAATGGCGAACACGAAGGGCCTTCATTTAACGATGGTGACTTTTACAAAATGCTCGAAGCAATGATCATGACCTGGTCAGTTTCAAAAGATGCTGAAACTGAAAAGAAGATTGATACAATCATTGAAACAATTGCAAAGAGCCAGCGACCGGACGGGTATATACATACTCCTGTTGTTATTGAACAACTTCATGAAGGTGCTGAAAATAAGGAATTTGGGAGCAAACTCGGTTTCGAAACCTACAATATGGGGCACCTGATGACTGCTGCATGTCTCCATTACCGGATCACCCACAAAAAAAACCTGCTAGATGTGGCAATAAAAGCAACTGATTTCCTATGTAATTTTTATATGCATTCTCCTGCTGAACTGGCACAGGGTACAATTTGTCCTTCACATTACATGGGCGTAATTGAGATGTACCGAACCACCAAAGATCCGCGCTACCTGGAGCTGGCAAGAAACCTGATTGCAATACGCAGTCAGGTAAGAAATGGCACTGATGATAACCAGGATCGCATACCATTCGGTGAGCAGAATGAAGCTATGGGACACGCAGTGCGAGCCAATTATCTCTATGCCGGTGTTGCCGATCTGTATATAGAGACCGGAGATGATTCTCTCATGTTAACTTTGGACCGGATATGGTATAGTCTGACAGGACAAAAGATGTATATAACCGGTGGATGCGGAGCACTTTATGATGGTACTTCTCCTGACGGGACATCCTATGTGCCTGATTATATCCAGAAAGTGCACCAGGCTTATGGACGCCCATACCAGCTTCCCAACCTTACGGCACATAGTGAATCATGCGCCAATATCGGGAACATTTTGTGGAACTGGCGTATGCTTCTGGCTACAGGGGAAGCTAGATTTGCTGATGTTATGGAACTAACCATGTACAATAGCCTGCTATCTGGTGTGAGCCTCGACGGAAAAGGTTATTTTTACACAAATCCACTCTCCGTACTGCGGGATGTCCCTTTTACCCTGAGATGGTCACGCGATAGGGAAGAATACATAAGTTTATGTAACTGCTGTCCACCTAATACCATCCGGACAATTGCTGAAATATGTAACTACGTATATACAACTTCCGAGAAGGGTTTATGGATCAATTTCTACGGAGGGAACCAACTTAAAACTAAACTGAACGATAGTTCTGAGATCAGCCTGAATCAGGAAACCAACTATCCCTGGGATGGTAAAATATCGATCAGATTGAATGAATGCCCGGGTTATAAATTCTCAATATTTCTGCGCATTCCAGGCTGGGCTTCAGGTGCAAGGATTCTGGTAAACGGAAAGAAAACAGATGTCAATATCATACCGGGTACATATGCTGATATAACACAAAATTGGAAGAAAGGTGATCAGATTGAATTGATCCTGCCGATGGATGCGCAGCTTATTGAGGCTAATCCTATGGTTGAAGAGGTGCATAACCAAATTGCCGTACAACGCGGACCGGTTGTATACTGTGTGGAGTCAGCCGATATTCCTTTTAATCGCAGGATTTTCGATTATGTTATACCTTCAAATGTTCAATTCAAACCAGAAACAATAAGCATTTCTGGCAGCAAATTATGTGCTCTGGAAGGTAAAGTTAAAATGATTCAGAATGAATCGTGGAAAGGTCAGCTTTACCGCCCGATTAATACAAAAGAGGAGACTGTCTCACTTCAGCTGGTACCCTATTATGCATGGGGAAATCGCATCAAAGGTGACATGAGCGTCTGGCTTCCGGTAAGCAAATAAGCTACAGACTAAAATTATTATAAAAAATAATTGTCATCGTATTAAGTAATAAATTATGTTATTATAATAGTCGAACGCAGTGAAAAAAGCAGAAACATGGAAATTGTATCTGTCAGTTTTATTTAAACACTTCGCTGATCAGAACAACTTCAGGCAGATATTTATTTGAATTCTGTAGCAAAAGATCCTCTGTTTGCCATACCGCCTGATGCGATTTCATTACCAGTGCTATGACTGGTTGTTTTCGTTTTTTGTCATTTCGCAGGCCATTCGCTCTTCAGGAGAAAATGGTAGGTGCTGTTAATTGAACCGGGTCTGGCTTTCAGGACTTCGATTTTATCATTTTGCAGCAGGCGGATCATTTCAGCGCCGGCATAAAGAACGGGGCCATATCCGTGTGTGGCATAGATACTTTTGCCCCGGTTGTAATAATAGACATTGTCATGTGCAAATGTAGTACCCTCGCACGTGCCATCTACTGCTCCGTTAGCAAGAACACGGCTTTTGACAGCATTCCAGCCTGTAAGTGCCACGGGACCATAGACATGGCTAATCCATCCTTCGTTGATTCCCTTGGCAATTGCGTAGGTAAACATTGCTGTGCATGATGTCTCGGTATAGGTATCGGATTTATCCAACATATTATGCCAGAAGCCGGTGCCATCCTGCAATTCAGTAATGCCTCTGACCATTGAGCGGTAGAGGTGCAGGACCTCATCCCGTCCCTGGTGATTTTGAGGCATTACACTAAGCAACTCAGCCATCGCCATCAGTGTCCAGCCATTGGCGCGACCCCAGTAAAACCTCGGGTCGTAGTCGCCTGATGTAACGTTCCATCCATGATCAAACAATTCTTTATCCGGGTTATATAGCCGTTCCGCCATCTGAGTGATCTGCCTTACGGCATCATCGAAGTACTTATCATCACCGGTCAACCTGCCCATGTTGGCAAGAAACGGAATGCTCATATATAGGTCATCGGCCCAGATAGATTCATATTGGGGCCGGTTACGGGCCAGGGTGCCGTCATCCAGGCGGAATTGTCCGTTAGAGATATAGTCGGCAATTGTATTAATCAGGGGGAGATAGTCATCATTTTTATCCTTCAGATAGGTTTTTATCATGGCGGCACCGATGGAGCCGCAATCGTCAAGAGCTTCAAAGTGAGGGGTCCTGCCCCAGCCGCCTCTTGATTTGTCTCCGAATTTTTCACGGTTTTTAATAAAATAGGGCAGGGTTCTCACTACCTGATTAAAGAATCTGGTATTATTGGCAAAATACCGGGGGTCATCTGTTACATCATCGATATAATCGAATGCAGAAAGAACGACGCCATTTGTGTAAGACCACTCGGCTGCGAAGCCGCTGGATACCACTGCGTTCATATCCGGTTTTTTAAAGTCTGTTATCTCTTTGCCTGTTTCAGAATTGATGATCTTCAAATCGCTTGTAGACTCATAATAGAGCCTTACTCTGTTCAATACCTCTTTGATTCCGTCAACAGTCGGGAACTCATATGGTACAGGATAGACCGGAATTCGGCCCGGCGCATCCTCCTGGGCGCTGAGCATTGGGCTAAAGAGTGAAATACACAGTAAAAGCAGTACCTTTTTGTACTGGCTTAAATGTTTTCCAATTGTGATCGGGTTCATTAGGAATGGATTTACTGATTTTAAATTTTTATTAAAGATACATTTTACCCTGTTTTAGTCTATTAGAATGTAATATGTTTTTACCTTCTCTTCTTTTCAAACATGATGGTGTCGTCGTGTTTTTGATTTATTTAATAGCATTTAAATAATTTTCCAACATTGTGTATCCCTCTTCACCAATCTTATTCCTGTCATCTGCATTTTTTGGATTAAGGCCATTCTTAGTTTCCCATATGTCAGGCATTCCGTCCTGATCTGCATCAGCAGGTGCTGGTGCCGATATTAATATTGGCCATCCTCCCACATCCTCCTGACTTTTGATAATTCTGCCAGTACGTTTTTTAACATCAGTCACTATTCGATTATCTACCTCATCACGTTTTGGCAAAGTAGCCCCTCCATTATTCAAAACCTGGCGGTATGCTGATTTTGCGTCTTCAGTTGTAACAGCTCCTGTCTCGAACGGGATGCTCTGCTTATAATTCATAACATTCTCTTCTGTCCATTCTTTCCGAAACTTCACCAAAGACCATTGATCGGCTGGCAGATTGTCGTTGTACCAGTTGCCGGCGAAATAGGACCGGTCATAAGGAGATCCTGTAGAATATGCGATTCCAGTAAGTTTTGAATCTGGTCCGGGAATAAGGTAGTTTCCCACGTAATTAAGTCGGGTGACACTAATGGAGTCATTGTTATAGCCTGCATGTGTTCCGCCCCAGTTATAAATCACATTATTTCTGAAATCAAGGAGCAGGCCCTCCGGATCTTTGTCATATGGATTGGAATCGTAGTTTCCCGGACGTGGATTGCGGCCATAATTATTGGCATAGAGATTATGCAGATAACTGTATTTTGCTCCTCCTGTTCCACGAATTAAGGATCCGTAACCATGGTTATCTACATTCAAGCCTTCGGTGATGAAACACCACTGTACGGTTACTCGATTCAGCGAAGGATTTCGGGTTGAAGCCGATAACGCTTCATCCAGGCTCCAGCTGGCAGAGCAGTGATCTACAATAATATCCTCCCCGGCAGATATGTCAATGGCATCTTTGCCCTGATTAGTGCCGCCTTCATTAAAATTTCCATCGCCCGGTCGAACGCGGATATATCGAATGATGACATCATGTGTAAGTATCTTTACTGATTGTGCTTTCAGGCAAATTCCATCACCCGGAGCTGTTTGGCCGGCAATTGTTAAGAAGGGGTTTTCAATATCCAGTCTTTTCTTAAGTTCAATTGTTCCTGAAACTGCAAACACAATTGTGCGCGGTCCTGACTGTTCTACAGCCCAACGCAAACTACCCTTTCCATGGTCATCCAGATTGGTAACGTATATAACCTCTCCGCCGCGCCCACCCCTGGAATAAGCACCGAATCCTTCAGCACCCGGAAATGCAAGTTGCTGAGATACTGAAGCAGATGAAAACAATGCAAATACAATTGCTGTTAAAAAATACTTCTGCATAATAATCTCTTTTATTTGTTTTGACGATTAAGACTATTCTTATTTTCCAATTTGTGGGTTCCTATATGTTTGTCTATTCAACAACATCAATAATAACCCGTTGGTATCGTGTCAGACGTGGTGAACCATGGTCGGTAACCGCGAGAATGATATGCATAGTTCCTGTTCCCGGAGGCATCACACGGCTTTTTTTAACTATGAGCCAGGCTTCAGGTTGATCGAAACCAATTATATCATGTTTAATACCAGTGCGGGAGCTCGACATTCCGCGCGTACCTGCCTCCTCATAGCAAAACCATTGGTATGAGAGTGGATCACCATCCGGATCACTTGTGCCAATTGCGCTAAGATCAACACGCTCACCTTGTCTGGCCTTAATATACGCCGGGTGATTGAGCTTCACCACTGGTGGGTGATTGGCCTTATCATAGGGCAAAATTGTCCAGTCCATCCGGGCAGCGAAATCGTTCTGAAAAGCTTCACGCCAGCGCCAAATCGTTGCATGATTGGTCGTGTGCCATTCGCCGTCTTTACCCAGCACTTCATCCTGAACGTTAGTCCAGATAGGATGTGTTTCGGGCTGGTAAAACCACTTTTCGGTTTTTGGTGTATACAGTTCGTAACGACCTCCCCAGCCTCCCCAGTTCGGATGATCGGGATTATTCAAGCCATTATTAACCAGATAGAGAAAAGCAGGTGTGTCACCTTCCATCATGTATTCCCAGCGAGGATACATTTTTCCCAGAGGGCCTTTACTGCGGATGTTGCGGTCGAGCCATTCGTTGGACACCAATTCAATGTCAGCACCATCGAAGCGGCCATGAAACTTGTCGCCACCAATGCCAATCCAGGTGGCATGATGAAAACCACCACCAGCATTGGCGCCGGGGGTCACGATATAGAAAAGTTCCGGAAACTCAGTACGTATCCATGGCCCGCTATTGTCCTGGTCGGAGATAGCATACACCCGAAGCTTTGCAACAAATTTTGCAAGTTCCTGAGGCGTACGTGTTGTACGTACTTTCCACAAGGCCTGAGCCAGAACGGCTGGGCCTCCCCAGACATTCACCCACAAAGGTCTCGCGTCAACACGATCTACGGCCCTAATCAGCAGTTCCGATCCGGGTGAATCTTTTCCTGCCCCTACTCCATCCATTCCACCGATTGGAATTCCTTTGGAGATACATTTCTGTAAATATTCGGCTTTCGGGAATCCAGGTTCGTGCAATTCCATGTTGTCGCGCACTTTTCCGTAGGCTTCAACGATCTGTTGAATACGTTCCGGATTAACTGTTTTTACCACTTCCGTAGCAACAAGACCTTCAATATCGATTTGGTTTGAATAAGTTAATAAACGAACCATGGACATCTGGTCATCCGGATCGCCGCCAATGTCGGTAAGAACGAATAATCGGGGTTTGTCCTGTGCATAAACGACTACACTTGTAAGTGAAATTGCGAGGAAAAAAAACAGGAACCATTTACTTCGCAAAGCCGGAAAAGATTTATTCTTCATCGCTATATTATTTAAAGTCATTTATAATAGTTTGTAACTATGGAAGCATCCAGTCGGCCCGACGCGCAAAATCCGCCTGAACTTCGGCGCGCCATTTATAAACACTCTCTGCACCCGGGCCATCGAACCAATGATTTTTTGAAGGATCAGGCTGGACAAATTGTCCGCCCCAACTCTCCTGATCAGGTTTTTCAGGATCGTTTAAACCGCGTACCGCGCTAACCAGGTACAGGAATGAAGGTGTATCTCCTTCTCTTACACCTTTTTTATCTGGATCCATGGTCGTATCTTCCGGGTACATTAATCCCAAAATACCATGCCCGCGGTGAATGTTTTCGTAAACCCAGTTTATATCCGTGAGCGTTGGATCCGAGCCTGGAGCATAAGACATCATACCTCTAAAGGAATTGTCAGCAACGATGATGAACAATTCAGGAAAATTATCAAGCATCCATTGCACCGTATAGTCCTGCCTTGCAATCGAATAAATGCGTAACTTACTCAGAAACCGTTTAAGTTCATCAGGCGTGCGTGTGTTTTTTACTTTCCAGATGGCCTGAGCAACTTCGTAAGTTCCACCCCAGGCACAAACAAATACCGGTCGGTTATCAGGTTTATCAACTATCTGAATAATCGCGTTTGAAGCCTCTGTATCCATATTCTTACCCAAACTCACCACCTCTTTTTTCCCATACGTTCCATCCCTACCCTGCCAGGTAACCGAACGTAATTGGTCTGCAGTCGGATATCTCTGATCGTGTTTTCTAAGGTTTTCGTCTACCTGATCGTAAAAATTCAGCAGATCTAAAATGTTTTGTTTCCTGGCGATATTGGCTCTGGTTCCTGCTGTAGCAATCAGTCCTTCGACATCAAAATCGTTGGAATACAGAAGAAAGCGAACCATGGATTGTATGTCATCCGGATCACTAAGTTTCTCGGGTGGGCCATAAGGAGCTTTAACCGGAATTACATCAAGCGGCGGAAAATCTGACATGATAATCACACGCGGTTTTTCTGAGCCCGTTTTGCTTCCATTTTCGCCGCTTGCCTTGTAACTCAACGAAAATATATTAAGCGATACCAGTGCAGTAAAAATAATTTGTTTCATATACTTTTAAAATTAAGCCCCCTCCAAACCCCGAGTGCTCGGGGCTTATAAAATGCAACATTTATATTTTTGGTTTTAGATTTATCATCCTGAATATCAATACTGTTTTGTCATGAAGATTTCACTGGATTGATTTTACTTTTTATATATTGACAGTATCAATCAAATAAGCATTCCGAATTATTTACCCCCCCCACATTATGCATTTTGCAAATTCAGCCGGAATACCAAACTACTAAACTTCCTTATTCCAGCTCATTTATTTTAGTCTTGCTTGCTTTCTGAGTTTCGGTTTCATTCCCAATCCTTTTTATCCGTAAAGCCATGTAAGGTTTTCCGGGTAAAGCAATGCTTTGGTTTTGCTGGTCGACAAAAGAGTAATTATCCAGGGCCTTTATTTCAAAGGTTTTATCAACCGGCGTAATGGTCATATTCCAGGTATCAATTACATCTGCCTGAAATTTCATCCCGTTAGCCAACATCGATTTTGGCAATTTAAACATCCACTCTGCAGGTGTCTCTTTGCCAAAATAAATCAGGTAATACTCGCCGTATTTGCCTGCATTGTTTGGAGTATAATACTTGTCGATTGGCTCCAAGCCGCCTTGTGGGCCGTTCTCTAATATTTTTTTCAGAAAGGCTATTCTTGCCGGGCTTTCACCTTCCAGTTTACCGCCACCACTAATCCATCCTGTGGGAGTTGTTTCGCCATGAGTTGCAAAACCACAGCCGATATACGCATTCCAAAAGCGGAAGGTCATTTCTTCACCGGTGAGCTGCCCCCAGCGACTGCCACTATTCCCTTCGTAATTGATTTCATCGTTTACGATAGGTTTTCTGTAAATATCGCTCAGCATCGAGGTACCCCAGGGACTTTTCACCGCATTGTAATATTGGTAGCTGACATGAGTTACCCAGGGTTTGGTGTAATCGTAGATGCGGTCGGCGTTATGTATCGACAACAAATGACCGTAGGGATCAGCCTTTTGAACCACCTGAAAATAGCGGTCCCAATCCTCATCGGTTAAATGTTTTATGAAGCTGTTTTCGTTGCACATGCTCCACCAGATGTTGTGATAGGCTGCAAAACGGGCTACCATATACTTCAGATACATGATATTGGTCGAATCGGCCATCGTATCAAACCCCCATTTCCCTTTATCGTACGGGCGAAAAAGAATAAAATCAGCTTCAATACCCAGATCCGACAGGCTTTTTACATCTTCTTCAAGCACTGTAAAATATTCCGGGTTAAAGCGTGTGAAATCAAAATTTGATTTTTCAGTACCGACAAAAGGAAACAGCGATAATTTTCCGGGACCCTTCACGTAAATATCCTTGTATGGCGGAATAGCCAGCATGCGCGCTTTATTGAACGGAGATGATTTCAGCGATTCAATGGTTTGTGCACGGCTCTCCTTACTCCGGAATGACCATTCGTAGATGGTCGTTCCAAAAGGTGTATAATTGGTACTATCCTCGTAGGCAAAATGAACCTTTCGACTCACCCTTACCGGGCCATGCACATGGGCTAATGCTGCCGTACAGGTGAACTTACCTTTTTGTTGGTCAAGCTTTTTATCATTGCTGCTTGTAGTATACGTCCAGACACCTTCTTCATTCGGCATGAACCTGATTTTATAGATCCCGTCACCATCGTAAAAACCATCAGGACGAAAAACTTTATCACCATGTTTAAATTCAGCCGATAACCAGGTATCGATGAAAGGATTGCCCGAACTGTTTCCTTTTAATGTAATTTCAAACACTCCCCATTTAGTGACTTTATCCTGAGCGGATAATGCGGAGACAGAGAATATTACAAGGAACAGAAGGATGATTTTTCTTAATAAACTCATGATTTTATTACTTATTGGTTAATTATAATTTGAAATTTCAATTATCATTCTTGAATTATACAATTTTCTAACTCCGGTCTCCAAAGCTCTCTGAGAAGCTTCTTACAAAACTTTTTTGCTTCCTTTTGAATCAACCTGATAGATCGAAAGCTTGCTTGATTTTTCAACGATCACTTTCTTCCCTTTACAGCTTATCTCTCCACCAACCTCATTACCTGGCTCTACCGGCATAATCAGCACATAAACATCTTTACCACTTCCCGGAACAACTGTAACGTAAGCGTCTTTCAACTGAGTGACCGGCGATGGCAATTTTAGTTTTTTAATTTCGGCTGAAAGCTGTTCCACATCGCGTCCAATACTAAAAGATACTTTTGCTTTTAAATCAATTTTTTCGCCATCTACCGTCAATTGTGGAAGTTCATCAATAAAATAAACCGGGAAATTCAGCTGTTGCAATTCTCTAATTGTAGCCAACATTTCGTTTGAAACTATTCTCGAATTCGGCAGAAGTATAGCTTTATATTTTTGATCACGAACCTGAAAAACTCCGTCCTGAATTTTACCTTCAGCAAACAGCCAATCCGAAATGGCATCGACCTGAATTCCGAGCGCAGGCATAATTCCAACCAAACGCCTTATGTCGTTCATCATTTTACCCGTTGTAGGCTGAAGCGATGTTAAAAATGTTGAGATGGGAAAAACAATGGCCACATCGGCAACGGGAAGCTTGTATTTTGTTATGCCGGTAACCTGTTCGGTTTTTTTGTTTAATTCAGGAAGAATACTCCATGAAGAATGATCGGGGAAGCCCGGGCCAAACCCGCGTGACGCGCCCACCACACCGGTATATCCGTAACAATGCTGCAACCAGGTATTCGAAAACAAGGGCATTAAATCGTTCCAGTAAACCGGCACTTCGTTGGTATAGTTTGTTCCCCATCTGTTGTAATGCGCAACGCCGTCGAGAGAAAATTTAGCCAGCGATGAGGCCAGAATCATAAAGGCTGTTTGCTCGTATTTACCTGCAAGGTCGGTAGTAAAATATGTTTCGAATGAACCGTCGTCGGTATAGCCCCCGTCAACAGAATTGAGTCCCCGCCAATAATCGCCACATCCAGCATAGGTATCATCGGGAATGGAATGCCACGAATGATGAATTCCCATACGAAGCGGTCCGAAAAGTTTTTCACCATGATCCCAAAATCGCTTTTCTCCGCCAAATACATAATCCATCAGCAATTCGAAATAATCCTTTCGGACTTTCAGTTGGCTGTTGTCATCTACCTCCAGAATCAGTGCATACAAATTTTCCTTGAGGTCGTAACCATACTTATTTTTGAAATCAGTATAAATCCGATCGCTGACTGCAAACTGCCCGAATTGAAAATAATAACCGGGTTCGTCCCACCATAAACCGTTTAAATGGACATCCCGTTTTTTATATTCGTCGAGCAGACCCGTCATGATTTTTTCATGTTCCGGAGAATCGAATGCATACATGTTGGTCATGAATCTGGGGAAAGCAAAAACATACCAGTCGCCCGCCGGTAAAGAGGTTTTTCCAAAAACTTCAACGTAATACATGCTTCTGTTCACAAAAAAATGAGCATCGGCGGTAATATCCCTGATGGATGATTTAACCACTTTCCCATTCTCCCGCCGGTATGCAATTACCTTTTCAACCGAAAGAGGATTTAACCAAAGTGAAACTTCCGAAAGCAAATGGATATCCCTGCGCATCGGATATTCATAATTCAAGGAGTACCTGTTGTTCTCGACTTTGCATTCATTCAACAATAAAGTATCGGGTTGGGGACCATCAACAATGATGTTGGGATTGAATTTTTTATTCACCAAAATCACTTCAGCGCCGTACCCGGTTTGTTTAACTGTTTCGTATGCTGCCAGACGCGGGTCGGGTCCCCAGTTAAATTCAATGCCTTCTTTTAAACATGCATCGCTGGCAATTTTAACCGCATTGATCATTTCTTCGTCGAACAATTGATAATGCGTGCCACGCAGCATGGCATAAACACCTTCGAACCCGTGGGCTTTTATATCCTTCAATTGTTCCGAAAGCAGGTTTGGATTATCAATAACACTATCCTGCCATGTCCAAAAAATGACGGGAATTATTTTCTTGCCGGGGTGCTCTTGTCCTGAAGCAAAATGAATTTGACTTAAAAACATCGCGGCAAACAATAACAAAAGTTTTAGTTTAGTAGATTTCATCTTAAAATACTTTTGTGTTCTGTTTTTGTATTGAAAATCATCTGTTTAATCATTTTTATACGAATTTCAAATTCCTCTGACCGGTCATTTTACCGGAGCCAGTCCCATCGTTTTGCCCAATCCTGTAAAGCATCAATATGCCATTTATGTACAGTTATGGCACCCTGCCATTTTCCGTCATATAATTTCGGATCGGATTTATCGGTATACCAGTTGGAGCCTAATTTATAATCTGTTGAGCGAGGTTTTCCCGGCCAAAGGTTATCAATCACAAACGTTCCGTTTTGCTCCGGAAATCCCTGAATATCTGAAGTGATGGTGTAGCTTAATGTCTCGGCTTGCTTAGGTACGTACCGAACAACATATTCGCCATCACCAAGATAGAAACCATCCCATTTTTGCTTTGCAACCGTCAATGTTATACAGGCAGAATCAGCAGGGATTTTGATTTTTGGCCCTTTGATGCGGAATTCCATAATCGAATAAACCGGAACCGTATCGGTAATTGAAGCAGTATGGTCGAAAATAACTCGCGCGCTATGATTGATTTTCTCGAAACTGCCACCCCAGCTTTCCTTCAGGGGATCGTTCGGATCACCGTCCATCATGTATAATAACGCGGGAGTATCACCCATTTTGACATTCCCTTTGTAGTAATTGATAAAATCTTTACCCATAAATCCAGCACCCCGAATTGACCGATTGTAGTAATTATCGGTACTTAAACTGTCGGGCATGCCGGAATTGGAAAAGAATCCGCGGTAAGAAGCATTTGCTTCAATAAACCAGAGGTTTGGGAAATTTTCAGCGATATAAGCATAACTGTTCGCACACCATTTTTTATTTGGGCCTCCAATCCAGTACACTTTAATTTTGTTTTGAATTTCGGGGGCATCATGCAAGGCCTGAGCCAAATCATCCAGACCTCCCCAAACCAGCACCCAAAGTGGCTGGTCGCTTTTCTTTTTCGCACATTTAACAATCCAGTCGGTACCTTCGCTGGCTTTAGCGTATCCTTTGAATGGAGCTCCGCCATGCCGGCCCTGTTTGGTTATAGACTTCAGGTAAGCAGGTGAAGGAAAATCACTGATATGCTTTTTCATTTTGGGTAGATCTTTTTCATAAAGATCGATAGCCCTGAATATCTGATCTGTATTTCCTTCTCCATATGATGGCGAAGAAACAAGCCCTTCAAGATCAAACAAATTGCTGTACATCAGAAGGTGGATCATCGATTGGTTATCATCAGGATCAGTGCCACCAATATCGGTACTTATTAAAACTCTTGGTTTATTTGGAACCGGATTTTGTGCTCCGATTATGGTCGTGCACAAACAAAATATTAAGATTAGAGCTGCTTTATTCATGATAAATCATTTTATAATTTTCAACTATTTTTTCATCCTTAAGTTTCGAACAAGTCCTGTTTTATTGCTGTGAATCGATACTAACCAGCCGCACTGGTCCCAACAATCCTGAAAGTTGCAGGGGTGCATCGGCCTGATAGAATTCCATGGTCGTATAGCTTACTTTATTGGTCACCCCTGGTTGCATATCGCCAATTAGCCTGTTCACCCATAGATTGGTTACCTTTATTTCCAAGGTATTTGTACCTTCTTTCAGAGCTTCAGTCACATTCATCCTGAAGGGCGTTTTCCAGATTATTCCCAACGATTTTCCATTGACAACTACTTCAGCGAGGTTTTTAACTGATCCTAAATCGAGCCATATTTGCGAACCTTTTTTAAACCAATCGGCATTGTACTGAATGGCTTTTTTGTAGTTTCCGGTTCCGGAGAAATATTTTACTTCCAAATCGGCATTTTCGCTCCACGAAGTCAGTTCATTGAGTAAGATTTGTTTCGTGGTGCCAAATTTCGATTGTAAAGTTACATCCCAGGCACCATCGATTACTGCCAGTTGTTTTTCAAGCGGTTGTTTTAACGTTAGCGAAGATGATTTAGCCTTCTTGCGAAAAACAATAAATTGTGCATCGTTGGGGTCCATTCTGAGAGATACTGTTGTGCGTCCTTCATTGATGCTGTAGGATGCATCTTCAATTAAGCCTGTCTCAGGATGCCATATTTCGGGCGCTTTTCCATCGACTCGAAAGATTGCATCAACATTTTCAAACTTCGTCTTGCGGTTGTTGACCCAATAAATATCAACATCGTCCAGCTTTCGGTGAACATACAGAAGATCAGTAGAATCTTTCCCGATAGCATATTCAAAATCAGGCCTTATTTTCATAGCTGCCAAAGCTTCAGCAACCGTCATCCCGGCATAAACCTTCCCTTTGCCAGATTTCATTTCACCGGTTCCGGATCCCCATAATTGATCTGCAATGATTTTAAATTCTGCTGGATCATCTGCCAGACTGGGAGACATGAATGGTTTTGCACCAACCACACAAGCACCGGATTGCACCATTTCGTTGATCCTGCGTAAGACTTTCAAAGTCATGTATCCAGCATTGACATCCAGAGCAAGTAAACGGTAGTTCATTCCGCCAGGCGTTGTGAGTTGCCCGTCTTTATTTACAGTAAGTAGATTGGAAACTATATCGGCGTTTACGAAGTCGTAATTATAACCTGAAGGCATATCAGGTAGTGTGTCTCTGAAAAGTGCTGTAATATTATTGTCTTCGCCATAAAAATAAGCAATATCAGCAACAAATTTTCCTTGCTGAAGCATGTAAGAACTACGGGCCAAATAGGTAATCCAGGGAGCGGCTTGTTCTGCCCATGTCTCATTTCGTGTAAACCATTGACCGTATGGTCCAAGACCAAGACCAGGCAATTTATCGAAACCCGGCTGATGTACCGAACAATGGATCACAAAACGATTTAGGCCACTGGCCATTTCCATGTCGGCAGTTGATTTCAGGGTTTCGGGAGACCATGCCCAAGGAGTTCCTTTCGCGGTCATCGACTCAGCGGCAACCAGATTTTGACCGTAGATGTGGGCAACCGAGGCTGATTTCACGTACATCGGCTATAGAATAGGGTTGGATTGTATTGCTCCCCACCACTTCTGGTGTCCAGGTAGCACTCATGGGTACATCAGCAGTACGTTTGACTTCCATTCCGTCAGCCACAAAGGTGCGCCCCCTCTCGTGAGATTCGGTATAACGTCCCATGCCTTGTTCATGCAGAATGGTCGTTAATTGGTCGTAATGATTGATCGCGGTAAGATCAGCGATTGTTTTCCGGAAATCCCAAAGGAATTTGTCACTGGCTTCAGCACTTTCAACAATATGACCGGTAAGTACAGGTAACCAGGGAAGCATATCATAGCCACGCAGATTTTTAAAATCGGTCATCATTTGGTCTGTCCAATTCATCGTTCCCGCCTCCCAACTGTCGGTAATCATATACTGAAGTCCTTTCTTTCCCATCAGACCACCGGTTGCATCCTTATATTGTCGCAGGTATTCAGTAAAATAAGCCTTACAATGTTCAGCGCTTAGCTTATCCACCTCAAGACCTGTAGCTTCGGGTGATGCCGGATGATTTTCTTTTCCAGTTAATGAATAGCCCAAGCGCAAAACCATCCATTCTCCTGAAGGTGGAGTCCAGTTAAGGGTACCATCAGGCTGCATGTTAGAAGTAAGGTCAACGACTTCATTCTTGTTAATGGCATCGCTTGCAGTAACCGAAGCTGTTGCCAGCGAATAGATATCCGGATGGGAACTAAATCCTGCTTTTTCTTCAAAACGGTTCACCCGCGCAACTTGATGCAACACCAGTTCTGCAAGTTTCCTTTCTTTGGGAACAAGCTTACCACCCTCGCTTTGCAGGATGGTTGCAGCAAATGTGAAGCGAAAATATTTGGCTTTAACCGGTGGAAATGAAATTGTATTTTGTGGCGATTTACTGTTGCGGAACTCCAATACAGTTTTAAAATTAAGACCATCATCGCTAATTTCGAGAGCCTGTTTCCCTTCTTCTTCCAAATAAAACTTCCTCCGACCCGCAATCGTTACCATTGAAAAAGATTGAATTCTCTTCAGGCCTGGAAAACTCATATTGAATCCATGATTTGTCACCAGGTTTTGCGTTTGGAAGTGTTATTGATTTTTCAAGGTCACCATCGGTTAACAAAACAAGATCAAATTTTCCACCGCTTGAAGTGATTTTAGGCTTTAGTTCAGCCATTGAAATATCATTTTCAGGAATGCGATAGGCCACGACTGAAGCATCGGTATAGAATTCAGGTAAAGGAACTGCTTTTGTACTGCGTTTGATTGGGATATTCTGAAATTCTCCGGTGGTACCTGGCGGTTTGGGTAAAATACAGTTAAATGGTTTTCCTCCTGTGATGCGGGTTTCACTCCAAACAAATTTCTTCATGGCACTTTCAGGTGTTACCCATGGGCCACCGGTTTCACTCCAGCCCGGCGAACCGGCTATTGCCATCTCGAGACCTAACGAATCGGCCAATTTTGTGGTGAACAAAAATGCATCCTTCCACTCGGGGGTCATATAAACCAGCCGCTTATCAACAATTTGTGGTGTCGATAAACCAGCATCAAAGTTCTGAAAACCGCCGATGCCAATTCGTTTCATCCAGGTCAGGTCGGCTTTAATCCCAGCTTTACTGACATTTCCACTCATCCAGTGCCACCAAACACGAGGTTTTGCGCTTTCGGGTGGAGTAACAAATCCAGCTTCAAGATCTGAACCTGTTTTTGCTAAAGGATCGGTGCAATTAAAAAACAGCAGACTAGCTGATATAACAAATAGAATAGGTAATACTACCCATCGCCTTCGGTTGTTCATAAAAGTTTTTTTCATCTGTTTATAATCTGTTTTTTAATTGCCAGATGGAACTCGCCAATACAATCATCCTCCTGTGCGTGAGATTATCTCTCATGGCTCGTTTCATAGGTCTATAATTTGTTTTTTAATCACTTATCTCTTGTCTCTTTTTGGATAAGTTTAAAGTGAATTCATATAGACTTCAATATTTTCATATTTCGGGTCCAAATCATGCCCCGTGGCTGTTGTCTTTTTCAGGTCAAGTCCACGACTGATTTCCCATTTGTCAGGAATGCCATTTTGATTTTCGTCCACCGGAGCTTTCGCTTGTGGATATTTTCCAAAACCGCCATCAGGCCAGTCGGCCGGAGTGCCAGGGATTAATCCGGTGCCGTCTTTCACTGTCTGTGCAACATAGGATGTGATCTTATCCCTAACCGGTTTGCTTGCTCCACCTTTTTCAACGACCAGCCGGTAAGCTTCTTCAGCAGCTTGGGTACGAACAGGAATCGATGGAATAGGCGCATAGATAACCGCAACATCCGATTTTCCAAAAACACCTTTAAAATCATCCGGCAAGGTGTTTCCTTTGCCATACCATTGTGCCCAACTGGTTTCCTCGGCCCAGGCATACATTGGATTTCCTTTTGAATCAGGTCCTTTTTTAAGCGTATTGCCAACGTAGTTCAGTCTCAGATAATCGTTTTGTGAACCATATCCCGTACCCACAAAATTGTAGACAACATTGTTCCTGAAATCGTACGTAAGCATGTCGATACGTGGATTTCGTACGCGGCCATGGGCCAAAAGGTTGTGGTGCGATGAAACCCAACCCCAGCCAACGCCAACCGAGATCATGGAATGTTCACCTTTTTCATGGGTTGAAGCGGTTGGCGCTCCATAAATATACGACCACTGGATGGTGGTAGCTTCCCGTTTAAATTGACCGTAGGTATTAAAAACCTGATCGCAGGCATAAGCAATGTCGCAATGGTCGGCAATAATATTCATGGCGTTCAAATCCAGCGCATGGGTTTGTTCACCAAGTTCCCTTTTGAGGTTTCCGGGTCCCTTAATATCACCCACTCGAATTCGGAGGTGCCTGAGAATTACATCATGTGTTTCAACTTTAACGCCAAAATTACGGATTTGAATACCATCACCGGGAGCTGTTTGGCCGGCTATCGTAATGTATGGATTCTTAATTTCAAGAGGTTCTTTTAGACTGATGGTTCCTGAAACAGCAAAGACAACATAACGCGGTCCTTCTGCTTCGACTGCTTCGCGCAAGGTGCCGTGAATCAATTTTTCAGCCGGAAGCGCCGGGAATCCCGGTAACAATGGGCGTCCGTCCTCAGGATGCTCATTCCCCAAATCATCAACATAAGGGATCCATTTCCCCTTTCCGAGTGTTCTAGCATATCCACTTGCCTGTCCGTATGTGCCTTCAGGCCTGCCCGGACGGCCATTTAATAAGTAGTCATCCAAAGAAGTTACCACAAAGACTTTACCGCCCCGACCACCTTTGGAATAGCGTCCAGCACCTTCAGCTTCCGGGAAAGCAAGCGTCTGGCTACCTGCAAATTTCTCAACTGGCCCCCATGGTCTCAATTCAATTTCGACATATGGAGTTCCATTGGTTGAACCGGTTAAATTTGTCACAGTCATGTGGATACCATTGGGCAGTAAATAATTCGAGACGAGGTAAGAATCATGTGGCAATCGTCTTGCGCCATAGGGAGCCAACAGGTCGACGATGTTATCCAAATTTTGCAAAAACGTCGGGATCACATCCGGATCAAGGATCGGAAATTGTGAAGTTAGATTTTTAGCTCTCGCAAGTGCCTCCACTCGTCCATGCTGCACATCAAACATGAGCGGACGACCTATGTGGAGCTTTATTACAGGATATTGCCGATCAAAAGTATAGTATTCAGATTCATAGGCATATTGATCGAATATTTTCTCACCGGGCCATCCGTTTTCCTCTCGTTGATCGCTAAACAGAAGAGGGTATTCTTCATTCCCCTGTGCTATTCCGGGCATCCGGTCGAATACCATTCCTGCAAGCGCCTCCGGCTTTATTTCCCAGGGACTTTCTGTCGTTAATAGTTTTCCCATAAAAGGGAATTCCTGCAACAAAGTCTGCGCCTCAGATGTGCCTTTCAGCGGGTTAGCAGCTTGCAATGAGAATACTCCAATGAATGCTGTAAAAATCAGGGCCGTGAACCATTGTTTCAACATACCATTCCAAACCCCGGAGCGTATAGAAGTAATTTTGTTGGAATTCATATCTGTCAAAAATCAGGTACTAAGTTTTTTATTCTGTAATGTGTTTATTTGATGCTGTTCAGATACATCTCCAACATTGTATAACCATCTTTGCCGATTATGTTTCCGTCAGCTGCATTTTTCGGATTAAGATTATTCTGAATCTCCCAGCTATCAGGCATTCCGTCATGATCTGTGTCAGGCGGAGCAGGCAAGCTTTTCAGTTCAGGCCAGCCACCAACATCTTCCTGAGTGTCAATAATTCCGCATTTTTTAGTATTATCTGCTACCTTTTTATTTTTCTTATACGAAGCACCTTCAAAAGTTGCATATCCTCCTTTGGCTTCATTAATGATACGTGTGTCAACAGGATCTCTTTTCGGTAATGTTGCACCGGCATTTTCGAGCACTAATTTAAAAGCTACTTCAGCAGTTTGCTGATTGATTGGCATTGATGGCCAGGCTTCTTCCATTTTGACGAATGGAAGGTTGGCATCGCCACCCGAAGGTTGGACGCCTCCATTCCAGTTGTCTTTAGTAACTGTCTCGTTTCCAACTACAATATTTCCAGCTACATACCATTTACCAAAATCAGATGTATCATTGTCGCATGGCAGGATTGCAAATACGATACGATACATTCCCTGGTTGGGTTGCAGGTCCGGGTTTGTAATAGTTGGCAACAATATTAAACTTCGAAAAGTTAAATTCTGTAGATGCCAACTTGTTGATTTTCTCCACCATAACAGCTGTTATAACCCCAGTTGTATAAAACATTATTTCGGTAATCCATAAATCCTGAACCTGATGCCATACGGGGATTACGGCTACCATGAGATGCAATAAGATTGTGGTGGTAGGTACCATAGTTTGACCCCCATATTCCTCCAAAACCATGAGCTCCTTTAATATGGTTCGAATTGAACATACTTTCTGAAATAATACACCATTGAACGGTTATGCTATCATTGTGATAAACCGACATGGTTTCATCAACACTCCAGCTTGCAGAAATATGGTCCAAAATTAAATGTTTCTGGTAATCTGCCGGACACAGCATCCGCATCATCACCCGATTCATTTCCTAACCGAACTCGTAAATACCTGATAATAACATGATCAGCACCAATTACCAGCGGACTTTTTCTAAGACAGATACCATCACCGGGAGCTGTTTGGCCGGCAATGGTGATATATGGATTTTTAATTACCAAATTGCTGTTCAAGGGTTATCGTTCCTGAAACTCTGAAAACAACGGTTCGTGGTCCTTTAGCTTCAACAGCAGCACGTAAACTACCTTCTCCTGAATCATTTAAATTGGTTACCTCAAAACAACTCCGCCACGTCCGCCTTTCGAATATTTTCCATATCCTTCGGCAGTTGGAAATGCGAGTTGTTGAGACCACGAATTAGACAAAGAAAGAATAGAAATCAGTGCTGTTAAGAATAAATTTTTCATTTGTAATTGATTTTAGATTTCACAATAGCACATTCTGGTGTATTCAAATATTTGAAAATATCCTAAGCCTATTGGAGCCTGTCATTTTCAATCTTATTTTTTTTCTTCCAGGACTTTACCATCCTGGTTGAAGGTTACAGAAACCTGTTCTTTTGATTTTCTCATTTTAAAGACATAACTGGTCTTTCCTCCTTCTTCTATCAAATCTGCATCCCGAATATCAAAGTCTTTATAAGATTCTGCTAATGTTTTTTTAATGGGATTTGGAATTTCATTGTCTCTTAGGTCTTGTTCGTGCTTAACCATAATTTCCTTATTGTCAACTGTAAAAACATGGTCTGAATCATTAATCTCTCCTTCTATTATATAAACGATTTTTCCACTTTCTTCTACATATCTCGTTCTATCAATGTCGAGTTTACCGTATTTTGTATTGATAAGGGATATAATTGATGCAGGAATCTCGCTGTCTTTTAATTCTTTTCTGTATTTCAGCAATTTCCCCTTTTCATTTATCCAGAAATCATAGTCTTTCCCATCAATTTCAAAATTTATCTCATAAACAGTTTCGTTTCCTTCCTGTATAAGGTCTGCATCATTTAAATCAAAGAATTCAACCCTGGATTTAATTGTTTTTAGTACACTCTGAGGGACTTCGCTTCCCCACAAATCCTGATGATATTTTAAAACATTACCCCTGAAGTCAAGGTATAATTCGTTTAACTTATCGTTTATCTTAAACTTTATGTGATAGTTACCGTCCTCAAGTTTCCAGCTTATATCTTCCGCATTTGGAAATTTTAATTGAAAAGAATTTAACACAACAGCAGGTATATTGCTTTGACTGATATTCTGTGCGAATGTATTTCCAACTATAAGGGCAATTACAATTAATCCAATAATTTGTTTCATCTTTTCTGCTATTAATTTTCAGCAAAGAAATAATACGAATCTGGAAACAAATTGGAAAGAATCTGGAAAGAATCTGGAATCCTTATAAAGAGCGATCTGGTTAGCTAACAGGGCTAAAATAAGAGTTTCAAAGAGTTTTACCGGCTATTTTAAAAATATGCCTGTTTTTATATGAATAATTAATTGACAAACCGGACACATCAGCAATTGCCTTTGCAATAGCCAATCCCAATCCTGTTGAACTTATACTGTTTGAGTCTTTGTTAAATCGTTTAAATAACTTATCGGCAGGAATCGGGGGCTTTTCGCTCGTATTTTCAATAGTAAAACCGGAAGATGTTAAACGAATAATAATTTCTCCTTCCTGTTGGTTATGAATAATTGCATTTTTTACGAGATTCATTACAAGCATTTCAGCAAGGTCTTTATTCATTTTAAACACCCAATTATCTTCTTTAAGGACTATCATTTTAATTTTCTTGTATTCAATATAGTCTGAAAAATCATTAATAATTCTACTGAAAATCTCCTCGAAATCCACCTCTTCTTCAGAAATGAATTGTTTGTTCTCTATTTTTGAGATTAGCGACAACGATTTATTCAGACCTGAAAGTCGTTGAAATGCTTCAATAATTTCACCGATTTTTCTTATTTGCTCAGGAGATAGATTGTCATCTTCTGCAAGCAATTCAAGCTTGTTAATGCCGATGGCCAGCGGTGTCTGTAATTCATGTGATGCATTTTCAATGAATTGCTTCTGGCTATTATAAATTTCAACATTGGTCTTAATCAGTTGCTGGATAGATTTATTAAGCAATGAAAATTCCTTGATCCTTGTCTCTGGCAGTTCTTTAAATGCACTTTTATCGAGCCTGAAATCATGGAGATACTTTATTAAATCATAGAAGGGTTTCCAGGTTTTTTTGAGCACAAAATTGTTTAACAATATTGTACTAAAGAACAAAAACAAAAATAACCACATCAACGATATGATAATTTTTCTGATCAGCCTTGCCTTATCCAATTCATGGGAAATTACCTTCATTTCATAATAGTTCCCATCAGAAGCAACAAATGCGGTTGTAAGCAATCGAGCCTGATAATTGATTCTCCTGAGGTTTGAAAAAATTAAGGTGTCTTTGTAAGTATCTCTTACCTGAAGCGCATAATCTTCGTTTATGGTTTTAACTATGTAGTTGTTGTCTGAAAAAGCATCTTGTTGAACAATAAGGCTATCATCTTTTAATTTGTCAATTATTACAATTTTATAATTTGCAAGACCTTCATCAATAGTTGTTTTAACCTGATTTAACAGCTGAGAATAAAAAAACAGGGCCCATAAGCCCACAGTTATAAACAATACAATAGAAAGAAACAGCAGTGTATGATTTATCAACTTCATTTAAGGACCAATTTATATCCCATTCCATATACTGCATTTATATCAATATCTGCTTTCCGGTCACGGAGTTTTTTGCGTAGGTTTTTTATTTGTGAATAGATAAAATCAAAATCGTTTGCCTGATCGATATAATCTCCCCATATATTTTCGGCAATAGCCGATTTACTTACAATTCTGGACTTATTCATTCCAAAGAAAACAAGAATATCAAATTCTTTCCGGTTGAATTCAATTGATTGATTATTTATCATAACAGTTCTTTCTTCGATATTAATCTTCACATTTTCCAATTCCAGCAATTGCCGGCCATCTGATTTTTTACGACGGATTACAGATTTTATTCTGGCATTTAGTTCGGCAATGTGAAATGGTTTTGTTAGGTAATCGTCTGCACCAAGATTCAAGCCCTGTATTTTGTCATCAAGGGAATCTTTTGCTGAAATAATGATGACGCTGTCTGCTTTATCCATGTTTTTTAATTCCTGCAACAGAAACAGGCCATTTCCACCCGGAAGCATGATGTCAAGAAGAATGCAGTCGTAATCATAAGAAACTATTTTTTCCAGGCCTGATTCGAAGTCTCCTGCTTCTTCAACAATATAATTCTCATCTTCCAGGAATTGTCTTATCAATCCCTTCATTTCAGGTTCATCTTCTATGACAAGAATTTTCATCTTTTAAGTGCCGCTATTATTGGTTTTTAATGAGCTTCACTGATCTATTAGTATTCGCACTACCGGTTGTGATGGAAACGATATAAAGGCCCGGTTTTAAATCACAGGCTGCATTACTGATGCTCCATACGAATGAATAGTTTTCGCCCTCAAGGGTTCGGTTTGCAATGGTCGCAATCTTATTATTGTTTAGGTCAAATAATTCAATGATGACTTTCTGACCTTCCGCCCCTGATATTGTAAAGTTTAGTTCATCTGAAAAAGGATTTGGATAGCAATTTACTTTTGTCTTCTCCGATAATAATATCAAATCGTCAACTGCTGTAATGGTAATTGATATGCCTGCACCTCCGGGAGTTTCATTGTCGTTGTTGAATGCAATCACACGGTAAACAACCAATCCTGAGGGTACAGCATTATCTGAATAGCTGGTTGAATATTTTGGCAGGGTTGCAATCACTTCGAAAGCACCATTATTGACCGAGCGTTCAACACGAAAGCCATTCTCAGCCAGGAAATTGTCACTCCATTCAAGTTTATACCCTGTTTCAGTCAGTTTTGTCAATTTATAATTGTCTACCGGGTAGGAAAATTCAATACTGTTCAAGTATTTTTCGAGATTTGTATATCCGTCTGTACCGACTATTTTACCATCATTGATATTATTGGGGTTTAGTCTGTGAGTGTTTTCCCAAACATCGGGTATGCCATCATGATCAGAGTCGGCCGGAGCTGTTGTGCTGTTTAATTCCGGCCAGCCGCCGACGTCTGTTTGAGAATCAATAAGACCGCAAATTTTTGTTTTATCGGGTACCGTTTGTATTTGTTCATATGTCAAACCCT
Source organism: uncultured Rikenellaceae bacterium (assembly GCA_963696805.1). Taxonomy (GTDB): domain Bacteria; phylum Bacteroidota; class Bacteroidia; order Bacteroidales; family VadinHA17; genus SR-FBR-E99. The sequence goes on along the minus strand of CAVOLF010000006.1, from coordinate 577,462 downwards.
CATATGTTGCATCGCCATTCAGGACATCGTGAACAATCCGTGTGTCAACCGCGTCTCGTTTGGGAAGTGTGGCACCTGCATTATCAAGAACAGAAGAATAGGCTTTATCAGCAGTCTGCTGGTCAATCGACAAAGAGGGCCACTGATAAGCCAGTTTTAATAACGGGATGTCTCCGGTGCCGCCCTGAGGTTGTACACCGCCATTCCAGTTATTTGCTGTCACAGTGGGATTGCCCGCTACAATATTATCTGCGATGTACCATTTGCCATAATCAGTTTTTACATCGCGATATGAAGGATTGGCAATGCGATATGTTATTGTACCTGGTTTTGTTGCCGGGCCGGGCTTATAATAATTTGCCACCATATTAATATTGGTAAACGCGTGATTCGGATCATCAACCTGTTGTTGTTCCCCTCCGTAGCAACTGTTATAACCCCAGTTGTATATTACGTTGTTTCTGTAATCGAAATTTCCGCAACCGGAGGCCATTCTGGGATTACGGCTGGAGTGATGTGCCAGCAGGTTATGATGACTGGTACTATTGTTTGATCCCCAGATACCTCCAAAACCATGTGGCCCTTTTTCGTGATTTGAATTATACAAGCTTTCTGAAATCATGCACCACTGGATAGTAACGTTATCGCAATGGTAAACAGACATCGTCTCGTCAACACTCCAGCTTGCTGACACATGGTCAAGAATCAGGTTATTGATGTACCTGCTGGATATTGCATCAGATTCAGCACCTGATTCGTCACCTAATCTTACCCTTATATACCTGATGATAACCTGGTTGGCTGAAATTACCAATGCATATTTTCTAAGGCAAATACCATCTCCAGGGGCAGTCTGTCCGGCTATAGTAATGTAGGGATTGGTAATCTTTAAATCTCTGGTCAGAATTATCGTACCTGAGACCCTGAACACAACAGTTCTGGGCCCTGTTGCTTCAACCGCTGCACGAAGGCTGCCAGTACCGCTATCATTAAGGTTTGTCACTTCGTAGACTATGCCGCTGCGCCCTCCAACCGTATATTTACCGTAACCTTCGGCACCGGGGAATGCCAGCTGTTGGGCATTTAAATTCGTTAACCCTGTTATGAACAGAAGAAGTATGAATAATCTGTTTAATGTGAATTGAAATGTCATCTGATCTATTTTATTCCTGAGCCCTATTCCAGTAGTCTGGTCGATAATTTAATTTACAATTTATATGTAACTTTCAATCTCATTTTTGGTTTTGCAGTTTGATTAAAAGATACCACCCTTGCCTGAACACAATGGCAAGGGCGGCATCAATTTCCAATAAATATCTACCTTTTAGATAGATTTATTATTCTATAGTATCCAGCGAGGATCCCCTGCTGTTAATTTTCCTGTAAAATCAGAATCCTTGATATAAAAAATATTATTTACAGGGTTTTGCCATAAATCTGTTGAAGAACCCGGGTATTTTATTACAGTAGCTCCTAAATCAGAAGGTGCTTTACCTGCAGTATAAACAGCATCACCTGTGTCATAAACATTAGAAAAAGAAGATACTGTAACAGCAGTGGGATTTGAAACAAATGGAAATGCATAAACAGGAGGATCAGCAGTATCCCAACCATGCCCAAATATTGAATTTGACACTATAAGATTTGCTAATATTGCTGTGCCACCAATTTCAATAAAATTATTTCCAACCTTTGCTATTTCAAAAAACGTACAGTTATTAATTGTTACAGTAAATTGAGAAAGAGGGTGTTTGTTTTTAACGAACCTTTCAATTTGATGGAAGGTAGAATTTGTAAATGTAGCATCTCTAAAATCCCATGCTTCATTATCAGTAGCTAAAACAAAATAGCCTCCTACTTGACTAACATCACAATTATCAATAACAAAATTGTTTATAATTCCTCCGTTAACACCTCTTAAACGGAACATACCTCTGAAATCTGAAACAGTACAATTTTGAATTTTCCACTCATTAATTACAACATAATCATTCGTTGGTGCGAAGAAGATATGTACTTCCTATACCCTGCCCTTTAAATCTTAATGCCATCAAAAATTACATAATCAATGGCTGAAGTACCTACAGCAGTATTGAAATTATTCTTAACGTTTAATACTGCACCTCCGGAGGTTAAGCTGTAACCGCTTATTATTTTAATGGAGTTAGTCAGGTTATATCCATTTAGAATATACGTTTGATCTCCATCAAGAATTACCGTAGTAGGTTGCACTTGTGCTTCATTTAATTTTGCGGTTAGATATGAACCATCATCAGTAGCCGGGTCAAATGTCGGATCACCTCTTAAGTCCAGGATATTACCTTCTGTAGGCAATGCTGGTTTAGTAGTAAAAATTTCATAACCTCGCAAAGCACCATCACTATATATTGCAACCGTATAAGAGGTCTCCGGGCTTAACAATTTTACACTTCGCAAACCAGCAAGTTGTTGAGATTCAGTGGTTTCATAACTAGCTAACTCATTTGCTAATTCTTCATCGTCAGCTGTAAATATTTTTATAGTGGTAACAGGTGCACCTGAAACTGTCCAGCGAACATTTAGCCCATTGTCTATAATATCCTCACTGGTCGGAATAGTTAATATTGAAGGAAAACGATTTGTTTTAATTTCACCAAAATCCACAACTTTACTATTAAGATCTGGGTCTGATGCAATTGCCATTCCGCGAACTTGATAGTATTTATTCCACAATAAATTTTCAAAAGTAAAAAGGGGACTAGTGCCTTCAAGTGTTTGAATAGGAGGAGTAGCAAAATTATCTCTACTTAGTTCTACCTTATAGGAAACAGCTTCTTTAAGCTGGCCCATATTAACAATAATGGTATTGTTTACTGCAGATAGAGGTTTAAGAAGAACAGGACGAAATAATCGAGGTGTTCCATCCAGCTCCGGGCCCACTTCCTTTGAACAGGAAGTTATCATAACGGCAATCAGACATAAAAACAATGCCGCTATATTGCTAATAATGTTAGTTTTATTTTTCATTTGAATGCTTTTTAGTTATATTAAAATCCATAACCATCATTTTTTAATACGCCTTCGCTGTTATCAATTGCGACAGATGGTATAGGCTGAATGTATCTGATAATTGATGTAAGATACGGTCCGAATTGTCTGTCTATGCTTGCATTATATAGACCAGTAGTTTCACTTTTTAAGGTACTTGTCCAATCAGATTTATTCCACCCATCCAGAGGCAGGGTTGTACCATCAGTATCTGCACCTGTACTTGGAATATAGCCAGGAGGCGGTGTATTGCTATTTAAAACACCTTGATAAATAGTTATTCTTTTATTATCAACTCTCCAGTAAATATAACTAGCATGAGTTGCACCAGGATCATTTACTATTGCTTCATCACCTAAAGCTTGTAAGGTGCTGACTGTTTCAGCCATTTTTTCCTCATAAATGCCCCATCTGATCAGGCTGTTTTTTCTTTGCAATTCTCCGCCAAACTCCCAGGCATGTTCATCTACAATAGCATCAAAGAATGACTCTTTATCAGCCGAAACGTGAATTTACATAAGCATCTACTTTTACTGGCCAGTCTTCACTATTAAAAGCTCTTTGTCTGACCCTTTTCAAAGCATCTTTTGCTGCTTGCGTTGGGCCATTCAATTCATTTTCAGCTTCTGCAAACATCAATAAAACATCTGCATAGCGCATCATAGGCCAGTTAATGCCAGTTCCTTTTGTGATGCAGCACCAAGTGGTGGGTTGCAATATGATTTACTCCATTTTGCCTGAGCAATATCCGTACCAGATACGACTGACGGAATTAAATCTTTATCTAAATTATACATGCCACAAGTAGCCTCTCTTCTTTTATCTTTTTCATCAAAAGAATAATAGTAAGAAAGTGGCATGCTAAAATCGTGTCCTGCCAGTCCATATGGATGGGTGCCAGATGACAATTCTCATACCCACATTATAACCTACTTCCCCCGTAGTAATAGCAAAAGGAACTTCAAATAACATATCGCCATTAGTTGGGTAAATATTTTCACATTCATTTTTAAAAACTTGCCAGAAATCTGTTGGTAATGCTCTGTCTTTTAAAGTCATTAACTTTAAAGCATATGTTTTAGCAAGTTGATAATACTTCTTCACGATCAGCAGGAACAGCCTTGGTCATATCTGGTTTTAAGTAATAACCACCACGTTGCAGGGATAGTCTTACAATCATACCAATAGCATATTCTCTATTTACTTGCTGACAGGCTTGAGGAAGTTGATCAGCCCATTTCATGCCTTCTTCGGCATCGATTAAATCCTGAATGACAGAAGAAAGAATTTCGTTTCTATCTGTTTTAGGAACGTTAAAATCTACACCAGCTCTGGCGGACTCTCTAGAGAATGGAACATCGCCCCAGTTGTAAACCAGTTGACTATACCAAAACGCTCTGATGACGTAAGCTTCGCCAATAAACTGATGCATATCTTCACGAATAGCATCATCAGTAGAGTTGTATGCCTCACTTTCCAAAATACCGTCAATTACAAAATTACAATCTTCTAATTGCTGCATAAGCTGAATTCCAGGCCTTGGTTAAATCGGCATTGCCTGCGTACAGCATGTAATGCTATAATCTGATAATTGTCTTTTGCAGAATATTGATCCCCGCCGGCATTAATATCAGAATTAGCTTGCATGGTAATTGATAACCTGTGTTCTATAACCGTCCTGACCAAACTGCAGTATAAATATTGTTTGTTGCTTTTCTGGCATCATCAACATTAGAAAAAACCAGAATTTTATCAAATGTGGAAATTGAATTCTGGGTCTAGAAAATCCTTGGTACAGCCCTCAAAATTTAGTGCAATACTATGATTAATAGATTTCTAATTCGTTTCATAATAAATTATTTTTATGTTAATTTATTTTATGTTCTTTCAATTAAAATGTTGCATTAAGTCCGAATGTAAAGCTTCTGTTTTTTGGATAAGTAGAGTAATCTACGCCAGGTGTTAATGCTTTATACCCATCACTTCCTCTAGAGCCATTTGCATCAGGATCATAGCCAGAATATTTAGTCCAAAGAAATAAATTGGTTGCATGTTACATAAACACGTAAATTTGAAATCAAAGATTTTCTCTATCTGGCACTGTATATCCAATGGTTAGGTTATTAAACCTGAATATAAGAAGCATCTTCAATGGCCCAATCTGTTAGTACAGGTCTTCTTCCACCAAATGACGTATTTCCACTCCAGATTGTTTTTCCCTCATTCATTTGTCCTAATGTTGCCAAATCTCTAATCACCGCTCCGGCTGGGCCATACTCACCTTCTACATCAATATAAGTGAATCTGTCAGCAGAATTCATAGTATTTAACATGTTTAAATAGGAGCCTCCGTTGCTCTGATACAGTTGATTAAAAGCAATCTTGCCTGTATTATATTCATAATTACCATAAGACCAGTTAAAAAAGGCTGAAATATCAAATCCTTTTATTTGTCCTGTTAAACCAAATCCACCCGTTGCTTTTGGCAAGGTATTACCAATAATTTTACGGTCATCACTGGTAATTATACCATCAGGGACACCATCAGGCCCACTTATGTCTTTTAGTTTCATATTTCCAGGCTTAACATTACCTATACCCAAAGTAGGTGAATCATCTACAAGTGGATTGCCATTAGCATCTGTAGCATTTAATGTATATTTACCAGTTGCAGGATCATATCCCGAAAAATCGTCCACGGTATAAAATCCATCATTCACATAACCATAGATTAATCCCACTTCCTGTCCCTCTGCCAGATAATAATCCAGCTGATCTCTTAAATCTGTACTTGCCCAATTAGAACCTAAGAAAAGGAATCCCGGGGCTGGAAGTTTATCAATTATAAACTTATTTGTTCCAATATTGGCATCTATAGTAAATGAATAATCTTTTTTATCTATTATTCTGGCACTTAAACCTAATTCAATCCCTTTGTTGGATGTGTTTCCTAAATTGTCCCATTGATACAAAAATCCTGAAATTGGAGAGATTTGCTTTTGAATTAATAAATCCTTTGTTACATTGTTATAGAGATCCAGACTACCAGTTAGTTTAGAATTAAAAAGTCTAAAATCCAATCCAATGTTTTCTCCAATAGTATTTTCCCATTTTAAATTAGGATTATACAGCACTGAGCCTGGTGCATTCACCTGATAAAAAACTGACACTTGGTTGTTTGAGAAGCCCGGTCCTCTGCTATCAGATGCACTAAATAGCAAATTTGTTGAATTTGCAGGGATTCTATCATTACCTGTAGCGCCGTAGCTAATTCTTAACTTCAACTCATTGATGATCTTAGAATCCTTCAAAAACGGCTCACTTGAAATTTTCCAGCCAGCTGAAAAGGCGGGGAAATACCCTACTCTATTCTCTTTTGCAAATTTACTGGATGCGTCACGACGTATTGTAGCCGTAAATAAATATTTGTCCTTGTAAGAATAATTGAGCCTGCTAAAATATGAGATAATATTAACTGGTGTCCCATAGGAAGTTTCTTGTGTTGTATATTCAGGAGACCCTAACTGCATGTTTCCAAATAATTCTTCAGGAGTCATAGAAGGTCTAAAACCGCCTGCCTGAACAAATTGATTGTTACCAACTGAAGAACCTGCTTCGTGGCCAACTAATATATTTAACGCATGGTCTCCAAGATTTTTGAAACTATAATTTAATGTATTGGTAAGCCTGTAAGATCTGCTGTCAGTATCTGATTTATTACCCACAGGTAACCCCCCATACTGCTGTGCAAGACCTGTTAAGGGGCCATAAAACCTAAGATTTTCCCTATATCCCTTATTTAAAGAGAAAACAGAGTAGGCTTTTAAATTGTCCAGAATATCCCAGGTTAAACCGGTGTTAAACACATAATTTAACTCAGATTGTTTTCTCCAATCTTGTTTAACCAGTTTTGTTGGATCTACCTGAGACAATAAGAAATTTTCAAAATCTGTATCATCAAGAGAATTCGGGTCAATTATTATTTGGTCTGCAATACCATTGGTTGGTCTTTTTGTAACAATGTTTGATACTCTTAATGAAGAGGAACCAGAGGTCCCGGCTCCATTTACCACTCTGTTTGTAATTCTGGCTCCTAAGTCCAATTTTAATCTATTTGAGATGTTATGATTTAATTTGAAATTAAATGCATCTCTGTTTAAACCAGAACCTATCAATATACCCTGATCTCTATTGGAACTATAGCTTAGAGTCATTCTGGTTGTTTCAGTTCCGCCTGTTATAGAAACATTATAGTATTTTGAAAAAGTTTCCTTACCAAATAAATTTTCTTGCTCATCTATAGGTGTAGAATATTTATATAATTCCAAATCATCAAAATAGCCGTAGTCTTTTGTGAATTGTGCGAGATTACTGGCACCTGCCATTGCAGCTGTCTCATATTGCATTTGTGCAAATTCATAAGGAGACAAAACGTCGTATTTTCTTTCTGCCGGGAAAGTATTTACCTGTAAATAGCTGTTAAAACTAACAGTAGTTTTACCCGCTTTTGCGTTTTTCGTGGTAACAAGAATAACACCATTTGAAGCTCTGGAACCATATATGGCAGTAGTAGCGGCATCTTTTAAAACATCAATAGTCTGAATGTCTCCTGGAGGAATATCATTCAGATTGTCAACAATAAAGCCATCAACCACATATAAAGGAGAATTGTCCTGCGAAATAGAACCGCCGCCCCTTACGCGAATCACGATGTCAGCGCCTGGAGCACCATCCATGGATTGTACTCTTACCCCAGGAAGTCTTCCTGCTAATACTTCTGATACATTTGCAACCGGGATTTTACCTATATCCACTGCTGATATTGACGCAATAGAACCTGTTAAATTTTCCCTTTTTGTTGTTCCATAACCAACGGCAACTACCTGAACAGCTTCTATTTGATTAACGTCTGGCTGCATTATAATGTCAATAGTTGATCTGTTGTTCAAAGGAACTGTCTGTTTGACGTAACCTACATAAGAAAACACTAATGTGGCATTTGGGCTTTTCACATTTATTGAAAAATTACCATTAGAATTAGTTGCAGTACCGTTTGTGGTACCTTCTTCAAAGATTGTAACTCCTGGCAAAGTTTCTCCATTTGTACCATCAGTTACTGTTCCCTTTATTGTAACATTTTGTCCATCAAGGGTTGAGCTAAACACGAGCGCGAACGCTAGCAAAACAGCTACCCGATACAAAATCCTATGGGGTAGTTTGGATTCTTTTTGAAAGAGTTTTTTCATGTGTAATTAATATTAAGGTTTATGTCCAAGGTTTCGTTTCATTTCATTTTCATTCAGCTAAAGGCATCTATAAATTTGATATTCTATTTATTTTTGGTTGTTGCCGGTGCCGGAAGTACTTTTACAAGTTCTTCATAAAACTTTACCGCCATTTTTGTATTTCCTTTATCATTGGGATGATACCTGTCATAATCGACGCCCGGGTATCTTTTACCCAGCATATCGCCTCCCTCATAAGGTGGATCAGCGTTGGGATCCGGCAATCTGTCGGAATAATCCAGTCCGGCTCCATTTTCCATGTCTACCAGTACAATTCGTATTTTGTCACCTGTTCTGGCATGGACCATATCAGCCACTTCACTATTAAACCTGGTAGTAGGGGCGGCATCTTCCTCGGCAAACCGGTTAATGATCAGGCTAAGGAGCACAGTGATGGGGTGATTGATCCTGACCGAAAAGCTGTCAATCATATCGAGCATCTCTTTCATCTGCTGAGGCTTTTCGTCCCAATCTTTCCCGTTTGTTCCGACGTGAACAAGAAGTACATCGGGCTTATAGGCTTCAAGTGCAAGACGTAGTCTGCCGGATATTCCGGGAATTTTCCAGCCCGGATAGGCCTCACAGTTCCAGTCGTACCAGTCCTTATCCTCTTCAGGCCTTATCCCATGGTTTTGCGAACCGACGAAGTCAACGGTATAGCCGGCATCAGTCAGCAAATGATAGAGAGGTTTGCGATAACCCGTACGCTCCTCCAGTGAGGGAAATCCGTAATGTTCGCCGGCTGTAATTGAGTTTCCCACCGGCATGATCCTGATTGTATCGCAGGCTCCCTGTAAACTGGTGACAATGAAGAGAAAAACAGAGACAGGCAGAAGAGCTTTTATTTTTATTACCATGCTTTGGTTTTATAAGGAAGTACTTATTATCACCCTCTGGTATCGTGTTAGTACGGGCTTTCCATCGTCTTTTACTTCACAGACAATGTGAATGGTCTGACCCGTATGTAAGTCATCCGGAACAGTCACAGAAGCTTTACGGCGTGTTTCATTCTTGATGGCGACTTTTCCGGGATAGGTATCTGCCTCCTCATACTGCCACCAGGCATAGCTTAATTTATCTTTATCGGGATCGTAAGTTCCTTCTGCGTTAAGCTCTATAACAGTACCGGGTTCTGCAGTAATATTTAAATCGTTCTGCAACCTGACCACCGGAGGGTGGTTTGCCTCTGAAAAGGGTTTCACACACCAGTCAGCACGTGCTGCAAAATCGTTCTGCATGGCTTCTGACCATCTCCAGATGGGTTTGAAGTATTCCCTGTACTCAGCATTTGCGGATGATGTGGCACCTTCCCTTGTCATTTTGCGGCCCCATGCTGATCCTGTATACCAGCGACCTTCAGGATAATTATAACCTGCTTCAGGAACAGGGTCCAGCCAGGTGTTTTCGCGAACAAGCACATAGCGTCCTCCCCAACCGCCCCAGTCGGGAGATTCCATATTCCGGAGGCCGGTCACGATGTTATGCAGAAACGAAGGTGAGTCTCCTTCCGAACGGAAGTCGCCTTCATCAAAGCCCTCTTCTCCCTCTCCGTGTGCTTTGTAGAGAGAACAGAGTGGCCCGTGGCCATCAAGTATATTCTCCTTCATCCATGACCCATTGAAAAACTGATGCATCTCTTCGGGCTGGATGTTCTTCCAGCGATATGCAATTGCCTCGAATTGATCAGAGATGATTGTTGGGATATTATATTTACCCCAATGTGGTCTGATATAGGACTGGTAGGTAGAATCCTGTTCCCAGATAAGGAAGAGGCGCATTTTCTCTGCCACCTCAGCCATCCTTTCAGGATGCTCCTCCTCAATTGTTTTCAGGGCCCTGGCGATGGTATTGGGACCACCCCAGGCCTGGATCCAGACAGGACGGTTATCTGTTTCATCAAGAAGAACCTTTGCTATGAGTTGTGAACCCGGTGTGATTGAGTCCATCTCACCTTCTGTCTCAACATTGCCAAGTAATGTTATTGATTTAAGATAGTCCGGATCGGGATAGGAATCAAAGTGCAGCTTAAGATTTGGATATACCTTCTCATAGGCCTCCAGGTAGGGATCAATCCAGTCATCACCCGCCCACTTGTGGCCATGCCAGTGATATTGCGAACTGGAGGTGATTATCCCCTCGATGTCCCATTCGTTAGAATAGAGGAGAAACCGTACCATTGAACATTCATCATCAATTTCACCGTCAGACGTAACGATAATACGCGGTCTTAAATCAGAAGCAGATGTATCATCAGGCCTGGTATGCTGATTTGTACAGGCAACAGACAAAACAGTATAGAGTAAGGCAAGGAATAAGATGTTTTTCATGATGTATTATTTTACAGATTGATTTTACTCATTGGCTTCCAGCTGGTTTAATAGAGTTCAAATATCTCTCCAGCATCGTATAACCATCGGATCCAACTTTGTTTCTGTCATCCGGGTTTTTTTTATCCAGTTTATTCTGGTCTTCCCAGAAATCCGGCATTCCATCATGGTCAGTATCTGCCGGGGCAGGAGTGCTCACAAGTTCAGGCCAGCCACCTACATCATTTTGTGTATCAATAATTCCACAGATCTTTGTGGAATCAGCTACCTGATGCTCGTCTTTGTAACTTTTGCCTTCATAAGTTGCATACCCTCCACGAACTTCATTAATAATCCGTTCATCTATTATATCTCTTTTGGGCAAAATGGTACCTGCATTATCAAGTACAATTTGATATGCATCTTCTGCTGTTTGCTGGTTAATTGGCATAGATGGCCAGGCTTCGGCCAACTTTATTTTTTCAAAGTCAATCTCGGTTTGTACTCCGCCATTCCAATTGTCTTTTGACACATTTGCATTACCCTCAATAACATTATCTGCGATATACCAGTTGCCAAAATCATCAGTTTTATCCCTGAAAGATGGATTTGCTATTCTGTATGAAATTTCACCTTGTTTTGTGGCCGGTCCTGGTTTATAATAATTGGCTACAATATTAAAGTTTGAAAAATTAAATTCATCACTTCCTTGTTGATTCTTTTCTCCGCCATAAAGACTTTGATAACCCCAATTATATATCACATTATTTCGATAATCTGTATTACCTGAACCAGAAGCCATACGTGGATTACGGCTTGAATGATGAGCCAGCAGGTTATGATGATATGTGCCGTAATTGCTTCCCCAAATTCCGCCGAATCCGTGCGAGCCTTTTATATGATTGGATTTGCTCATACTTTCCGATATGATACACCACTGAACTGTTATACTGTCGCAATGATATATTGAAACACATTCATCAACACTCCAGCTTGCCGACAGATGGTCTAAAATTATATGCTTTGTAAATCGGCTTGATATAGCATCATAATCATTCCCCGATTCATCACCTAATCTTACTCTGATATACCTGATAATTACATGGTCAGCTCCAATAATTACAGGATGCTTCCTGATACATATACCATCTCCAGGTGCAGTTTGTCCCGCAATAGTAATATACGGATGCTTGATACTTAAAGGACTGTCAAGAATGATTGTCCCTGATACCTTAAAAACAACAGTTCGTGGTTCCGAAGCTTCAATAGCCGCTCTCAAACTACCTTCTCCACTATCATTTAAGTTGGTAACTTCGTAAACAACTCCGCCTCTCCCACCTATAGCATACTTTCCATAACCCTCAGCGGTTGGAAAAGCCAATTGCTGGGCATTATTGCACGACACGAGAAAAAATAAAAACAGAACTCCCGGTAGAAATGTTTTCATAAGCTTTTTTTATTCGATTATATTAATGATTATCCTTTCGTACCTGGTTAATTGTGGTATTCCTTTATCTTTTACTTCGCAAATAATGTGAATGTTTTGTCCCTTTGCGGCATCGGCAGGGATTACAAATGAAGCATCCCGGTCATCTGAATTATCGACGGAAATATCTCCCGGATAAGTATCAGCTTCGCCATACTGCCACCATTTATAACTGAGTTTATCTCCGTCGGGATCAGAAGTACCCTTTGCACTTAGTTTTATTCTTTCACCGACATTTGCTTTTATGTCCGGATCATTCTGCAGAACCACCACGGGAGGGTGGTTGGCATCTTTGTAGGATTCAACACACCAGTCGGCCCGGGCCGCAAAGTCATTTTGCAGGGCATCAGTCCATCGCGTCAGCTGGCCAAAATATTCATGCATCAATCCAGGGTTTTCAGGATAATCCTCACGCATGTATTTTCTGCCCCATGCCGTGCTTGTATACCATCTTCCTTCCGGATACTCATAATCTGTGACGGGCACGGAATCGAGCCAGGTATTGTCTCGAACGTTCACATAACGGCCACCCCATCCACCGGAGGCCGGTGATTCTGTATTGCGCAATCCGGTATTTATCAGGTGCAGGAATGCGGGGGAGTCTCCTTCAGACCTGAAATCTCCGGTAGCAAAAGCTGTATCACCTGCCAATCCATGGCTACCAGGGACGTGAGCCTTGTAAAGGGAGCAGAGCGCACCATGATCTTCCAGGATGTTCGGTTTCATCCAGTCACTCCTGAAATATGCCTGTTTCTCTTCGGGCAGGATCTTGTTCCACTGGTAAGCGATAGCCCAGAACTGGTCACTTATGATGGTGAGGATATTATACTTCCCCCAATGCGGCCTGATGTAAGACTGGTAGGTGGAATCCTGTTCCCAGATAAAGAAGAAACGTAGCTTTGCTGCGACTTCATCCATTCTTTCAGGATATTCTTCTTCTATTGTCTTCAGCGCCCGGGCAATAGTGTTGGTACCGCCCCAGGCCTGAATCCAGATTGGGCGGTCGTCCGATTCATCCAGCAGGACTTCAGCAATGTGCCGTGACCCAGGCGTGATGGAATCCATCTCGCCTGCTGCTGCTACATTGCCAGTGAAGGTCTGGGCTTTGAGGTACTCCGGTGTCGGATAAGAAGCGCTGTGCCGGACCAGGTTAGGATAGACCTTTTCATAGGCTGCAAGGTAGGGGTCCGCCCAATCATCACCCGCCCATCTGTGACCCTTCCAGTGATATTGTGAACTAGTTGATATGATGCCTTTTACATCCCATTCGTTGCTGTAAAGCAGAAAGCGCACCATGGAACATTCATCATCAACTTCACCGTCTGAAGTGACAATCGTTCGTAGCTTCTGATCAGAGCCAGATGGAACAGATTCAATCCCTTGCCTGGTTGTGCAGGCAAGGGAGAAAATCACAATTATTATAACAATGAGTGTTTTGCTCATCACACTTCTATGGCGATTTATTTGTCTGTTTCATGTATGCTTCAAGTGAGCCTTTGATTTCAGAGGTTTTTTTCTGATGCAAGAGTGGGAGGTATGCTGATTCAGATTATTCCCTGTCATGATTATAGAGGTTCCAGCCCATGTAGTTGCCGATAGCCTCCTCGAGAATCGCAGCCACATGGCCGCGGACCATTGCCACATGGTGTTCATACCCGTTTTTGCACATGTGCTTCATGAGCTTTTGCAGATTATTGATCTCGCATACAGCGATACCTCCGTCCATTCCATACGGATCATCAGTGATGCGGCCCTGTCCCAGGTATGATTTTATCAGGCCGTGTGTATCATCGGTTGAGATCCTGAAGTATGTCATATCACCGGGTGCGACTTTCCCTTTCACCGCTCCGAATGTATCTTCGCTTCCAAGCACTGTGCCTAGTACGTCGAGACTTCCGATCTCGATCTCACTCTGAAAGAACGATTTCGGGTAATTTGAGCAGTGGGTGCAAACCACCTTGTTGCGGTCTTCTGCAAAGTTGTTGTTCCAGTCAAGCAAGGCTGATGGATTATGAGCCGCAAGAGCCAGTGCATACATCGATACGGTTCCGGCGATATCCACCTCGCAGGCAGATGGCATCAGTTTTTCACCCATCATGCTCATGGTCACGCAAGCTGCGCATCCGTAATTTTTCTCAATTGACTCCCAGCATTGAAGAGCCGAAATATCTGGATGTTGTTTTCTTCAATCCAGTTTTCAACAGCCAGGCCAAAACGTGCCTGTCTGGCAATTTTGTCTCTCTGAAGAACTTTGCAGATTCCATATGCCTGAATATCTTTCACCTTTTTCAGTACGGCCGGGTCTTATCATCAATCTTATTCGGCAGCCGCCATTATCTCAGACATGTCAACCGGCACGACGGTTATACCAGTCTTTCTGCAGTAGTTTCTCGCTGGCACGCATGGTCTGAAATCCGATCGGGCGGGTTCCGATGGCGCCTACCCGCAGTCCGTTCAGGCCTTTTACCACGCGGCAGATGGCGGCAAATTTTAAAGGTCTTTGGTAAACTCCTTGCTGTCAAGGCTGTAGGTATGGTAAACGGTATCGGTGAATTTTATCCCGTACTGGTAAAGATTATTGCATACCGATAACTTTCCGCAGAAAGCATCGCGGCGGCTTTTTACGTCTACCTTATCATTGTCATCATCACAGGCCTGAACAAGAACAGGCACCTGCAGACCGGAAAGCTTTATGGAATTTACCACGCCAAGTTCGTCGCCGAAGTTTGGAAGTACCACAACTATTCCTTCAATTTTATCGCTGTGTTTCTTGAAGTATGCGGCACATTTCACGGCATCGTCATAACCTTCAATATTCCCGGTAGGGGTTTCACTCTCGGGCAGGATCACGTATCCGAATCCCATCTTGTCAAGTTTCTCAAGAACTTTTTTACGTGCTTCAACAGCCAGTTTGAAATTGAAAATGTTACGTGTGGCTATGATTACCCCGAATGTTTGTTTGGAAGTTTTCATTTCGATTATTTTTTAGTTAAATATTTTTTCAATTAATGATCCGTGGTTTATGGTGGTTTATTTATCTGTTATAACCTGGTTTTTTCAACAGCTTTTTTCCAGCCTGAATATATCCGGGCCACCTCATCGGGAGCTTTTTGAACAGTAAAGGTGCGGTCGCTGCTGTATAGCATTTTGATCTCATCCAGATTCTTTCCAGAATCCGGTTGCCAGGCCTGCCAGGAAAGTTGCCCCTAAGGCGGAAACCTCTTCTATGGTTGACCTCACCACTTCGCGACCCAGGATATCGCATTGAAATTGCATAAGAAAATTATTTCGTGTAGGGCCACCATCGACACGGAGTTCCCTAAGCTGGATATCCACCTTCAATGACCATAAGATCAATCAGGTCTTTAACCTGGTAGGCGATGCTTTCAAGGGCGGCACGGACTACATGTGCCTTGGTGGTGTTGCGGTTCATGCCCGTAATACTGGCACGGGCCGAGTTGTCCCAGTAAGGGGCACCCAGACCAACGAAAGCCGGAACGAGGTAAGCCCCGTTGGACTTTCTACCGAGATTGCCAGTTCTTCGGTCTCAGCGGCGCTGCCAATAAGCTGGAGCTCGTTTTTCAGCCAGTTGATTGTGTCGCCGGTGCAGTGGATATTACCTTCGAACACATAGTCTATCTTCCTGTTCATACCATAACCGACTGAAGTAACAAGCCCGGCTGGTGCGGCGCGGGGCACATTCCCGATGTTCATCATGATGGATGAGCCTGTTCCGTAAGTTGCTTTGGCCATTCCTGGCAGAAAACAGTTCTGTCCGAAAAGTGCTGCATGAGAATCGCCTATAAATCCAGCTATGGGCACCGGCTGACCGAATACAACGGAGGGGTCGGTATATCCAAATATCTCGTCGCTGAACAATAACTCCGGAAACATATTGGCAGACAGATCGAACATGCGTATCAGTTCCTCGTCCCATTCAAGGCTGTTGATGTTGAACAACAGAGTGCGGCAGGCATTTGAATAGTCGGTTGCATGAACCTTTCCCCCGGAAAGTTTCCACAACAACCAGCTATCCATTGTACCAAGAAGCAGTTGACCATTTGTGGCTTTTTCAATGGCTCCGGGGGTATTGTTGATGATCCATCGGAGCTTGCTTGCGGAGAAGTAGGGGTCGATAATCATGCCGGTTTTTTCGCGAACGGCCTTTTCTTTTCCCTCTTTTTTCAACTGGTTGCAGTACTCTACTCCCCGCTGGCACTGCCAGACGGCAGCACGGGCAATGGGTTTGCCGGTTCTTCTGTCCCAGATCAGAGATGTTTCACGCTGGTTCGTAATGGCTATCGCTGCAATATCGTCAACGGCTATTGAGCTATCGGTGACAACCTGTTCCATCCCTTTAACAACGTTTGCGAAAATCTCTTCAGCATCGTGCTCAACGAACCCCGGTTGAGGGTAGTATTGCTGATGAGGAATGGAGACCCTGTTGATAAGTTCAGCCTTTTGACTGAATAACATTACCTTGGATGCCGATGTGCTCTGATCAATTGCCAGTATGTATTTCTTGGTCATATTGTTTATTTATCTCCGGAGACAATCATAAGTCCGGGAACAGATTTTACTATATGGTAGTTTTCTCATAACAAACACTATAGTCGAAACGGAGTAATTTTAACCAATTACTTTTGATGCGGTTATTATTACGAGCCCGACAAGAAACAGGAGGAACATTATTGCCAGTAGCCTGTTGGTTCCTTTGGGGGCACCTTTAAATTCTTTCCATACAAATACTCCCCAGAGTATGGCCACCACCGGTGCTGCATTGCTGAGTGCATAAGATACAGCGGGGTCTCCCGCACCCACTGCCATAAAACTGACAACCATACCGGAAGCCCATATCAGGCCACCAAGTACACCAATAAGATGAGTTTTCAGGTTTCCCGAGAAATAATTTTTCATGGTTACGGGTGCACCTTCAACTGGTTTTGCCATGAAGAAGGGGTTGAAGATGAAGGTGGTAATGAAAGCGCCAAGTGTGAAGAAGAGCACTCCGCTGTAAGGGCCGAGATTTCCTGCGCCACCGGTAACAAATACGGGATCCAGTGATTTTACTACGAACCCGTAGAAAAAAGCAATAAAGAAACCTGCCAGGACTGACAGCACGATTCCTGCCATTGAAGGTTTCTTCTGCTCTGAGGCAAGTTTCTTATATGCCACCATTGTCAGTCCGATTGCAATAAAGATGATAGCAACCCCCACGAATAGCATTGTTGTTGGCAGGGTTTTAAGCTCAGCCCCACCCTTTGTTTCAATGATGAAGTTGAAGATTATGCCGCCGAGCCATGCTATTCCACCGCCGATAGGGAATGCCACAGACATACCTGCAACTGCTATTGCAGCGACCAGCAGCAGATTGCCGAGATTCCATACAGTACCACCCAGCATTGCATAAAGGATGCTATGACCATCAGCCTGCTTCAGATCTTCAACAAATGTTCTGCCGTGTTCCCCGAAACTTCCCGCTGTAAATCCCCATAGCAGGGCAGTAAAAACAAGGCCCAGCACAAAATCCCAATAAAATAACTCGAAGCGCCATGTCTTTGCGGCCAGTTTTTGGGTATTTGACCATGAACCCCAGCAGACCATGCAGAAGACAAAACCACAGACTGCCAACCAGTAATTTTCAATCAGAAACATAGTGGAACCCTTTCATTATATTAGTACTAAAGCTATTTATAATAATGTCATTTAAGTTTGAGCAATCTCTTTGCCTCATTGCTTAATCCCATTGCTGATATGCCATAATGGTTAAAGACTTCCAGCTGGGATCCTGTTACTGTTTCTTCGTCAGGAATTGCCATCCTTTTAAAAGGAACGGACAATCCTGCCTCCAGGATAACGGCAGCACACGCTTCACCCAGCCCTCCATTAACACTATGTTCTTCAACCGTAATAACAGCTTTGCATTCTTCTGCCGATTTCAGGACTGCGACGGTATCAAGTGGCTTGATCGTGTGCATGCTCAGCACCCGGGCCTTAATGCCAAGGACATATAACAGTTTGGCTGCCTCCACTGCCGGCAGAACCGTTTCTCCGCAGGCGATAAATGCAATATCATTTCCTTCCAGAATGGCGGAGGTCTTTCCAATCTCGTAAGTATCATTTTCAGAATGGAGATGGGGCATGTTTTTCTTCCCGAACCGGATATAGAATGGCTTCTCTGAGCGGGAGGCTGCCAGGATAGCTTCTCTGGTTTCGAAATTGTCAGCCGGCACCAGGATCGTTATGTTATTTATGGCCCTGAGGACTGCCAGGTCATGAAGGGAGTGATGAGTTGTTCCGAGTGCGCCATAACTCACCCCTGAGCTTATCCCTACCAGGTTAACGGGATAATCTGAATAGGCTACATCGTTTTTAACCTGCTCCAGGGAGCGGGTTGACAGAAAACAACCGGGAGAACTCACAAATACCTTTTTACCTGTAGAGGCAAGGCCGGCGGCGACACCCACGAGGTTTTGTTCTGCGATTCCAACTTCAACAATCTGATCAGGGAATTCTTCAGCAAATGGTGTCAGTCTGCTTGAACCACGTGAGTCGCTGGTGACGGCAATTATTGTTGGATCATTGGCGGCGAGCGCGATAAGAGTATCGCAAAAAACCTCGAGATTGGCTTTACCTTCAATAAGTTGATCCGATATATTCATAAAAGACAGTATTACATATTTATTTAAATTACCCGGCTGTTGCTATAGTGTTCCGGTTGGTTTTGTAAGTGATTCTGCTTGTATGATATAAGATCTATCATTTCAGCTGAGCTTCTAACTCCCTCATTGCAATTTCGTATTCTATATCAGTAGGGACTCTGTGATGCCATTTTCTAACGTCTTCCATGTAGCTGATCCCTTTTCCTTTGATAGTATTTGCGATTACAAAGGTAGGCTTGCCTTTTACGGCTGGGACATCGCTTAACACTTTTCGAAGTTCATGGATATCATGGCCATCGACAGTTCTTACTTCCCAGCCGAAGGCTTTCCATTTTTCATCAATAGGATCGGTGTTGCATATTTCATAGTTTCTACCAGTTATCTGCAATGTATTATGGTCTAATATGGCCACAAGATTATCAAGCTTGTAATGAGCGGCCAACATTCCAGCTTCCCAGTTAGAACCTTCAGCCAGTTCCCCGTCACCGATAAGGGTGAAGACACGATATGGAGCGTTGTCTTTTTTTCCTGCCAGGGCAATCCCTGTAGAAATTGCCAGACCATGCCCCAGAGCTCCCGTATTAAATTCTATACCATTGACCTTGCGGGTAGGATGACCGATATATTGCGATTTATACTTGCCAAGTGTTTCCAGGTCAGATTCCGGGTAAAACCCTTGTTCCGCCAGTACAACGTATAAAATCTCAACCGCATGGCCTTTGCTTTGAATGTAACGATCGCGGTTCTTGTCATGAAAGTTGGCGGGTGAGACATTCATCACATCATTATAAAGAACATTGAGTATATCGGCACACGAAAGATCACCGCCTGTATGTCCCGCATTAGCCATTTTAATATACTTCAGCAATGCCATTCTGTATTTTACGGACTTCTGCTGAAGTTGCATATCAGTATATTTATCATTGCAGCAAACCTCATCAGATACCCCCCCCTTTCCTGCTTGTCTGGCCATTTTAATTCCTCGCATTTGCCGATTGTTTCTATTGTTCATTTTTGTATTAAGGCCCTTCTGTATACTTAAAACAAAATTAAAGAAAATAAACGTAAATATAAACAATAAAATAAACAAACAAAAAAAACAGGTTTATTTGGCTGGAAAATTTGATTTTTTATTTCAGGGGGATTCAAGGAAATTACTGACAGAAGTTCTTTTCTTGAGGCGCAGAAGTTGAATGTAATTATATATCAGGATGTTAGAGTTGCCCGCCGGATTGCGATCAGGTATCCGGAAATTTAATAAGGGTTTGTCTGTCCTGGTTTAATATACCTCTTAATCTGCAATTATGATCTTGATATCATTTTCTTTAAGCATTACTATGTCTGCCTCACTTATATTAGAATCGGTAATGAGAAAGTCAATCAGAGAAAGGGCTCCAAGACTGGCGAAAGAGCTTTTGCCGACCTTGCTGGAGTCAGCCACAAGATAAACTTCATTGGCTGATTTAATCATTGCCCGTTTAACGACAATATCACTGATGCTCGGGTAGGTAAGACCTGATTTGAGAGTGATGCCGGCAGTAGCAAGAAAGAGTTTGTCAACATGCAGGCCCTGAAAGAAATCGGCTGCCTTCTGGCCGGTTAACGATAATGTGGGAGCCTTGAATTCTCCGCCTGTAACTACCAGGTTAATTTCCGGAATCATGCCAAGTACAAGGGCAATATTAAGAGCATTGGTAATAACAGTGAGATTTTTGAAGTTTGTGATCAATTTTGCTATTTCAGTAGTGGTAGAGCCCGAATCAAGTATTATGGTATCACCATCATTGATATGCTCCAGTGCTTTCCTGGCAATAGCTGCTTTTTCCGAAAGATGGTCCTGGTTCTGGAGAACAATGTTCTTTACGTTCAGTCCAATGTTCTTCAGGTACGCTCCTCCATGCTCGCGCACAATAAAGCCTTTCTTTTCAAGCTTTTCCAGGTCCTGGCGAATAGTCACCTCAGTGACTTTAAATAACTTGCTCAGCTGCACAACAGTAGCATGGCCGTCTTCAGTTATCAGGTCCAGGATCTTTTCTCTTCTTTGTAGTGGTAGCATCACATTATTTTTTTACATGTTGGGGGACAACTGATTTTGTAGGATTATTCAGGAATATCCTCTTCAATATTTGATTTAGGCAAATCGTGACCAAAGATATATGTTCTCTTTGAGAAAACCGTAACTAAACGAAGATAAAAACATTTGGATAGAGAGACTATATGAAAAATGTAATAAATTTACGCGGAGATATAAATTGGGAAAAAATTCCTGGGTCGCGATTGATGACGATAAACGCACACCGGGTTATTTGAAAACAAGAAATGAACCGAATGAGGTATATTTTAATTATATCCAGGTATATATTGCTAATATCCGGAATACTATTACTGGGTTTTTGTGTCAATCCTTCCGGGAACAAGAAGCATATTTCCGTAAATAAAGATCTTCCCAGGGTAATAGTCTCTTCAGATATCGGAGGTACAGACCCTGATGATTTTCAGTCGATGATACATTTACTAATGTATGCCGATATGTTGCGGATAGAGGGTCTGATTGCATCCCCATATGGCAAAGGTCGGGTCACTGATATATACCACATAATTGATCTTTATGAAAAGGATTATCCAAAACTGAAGCAACATGGTAAATTTCCATTGCCTGATCAACTACGTTCGGTCACAAAACAGGGAGCTGCGGACGCAAGTCCTGCCAGGGGATGGGGAGAACCTACTGAAGGTTCTGCCTGGATAATCAGGCAGGCAAGGACTGAAAGCAGCCAGCCCTTATGGATTCTTGTATGGGGAGGATTGGATGATCTGGCACAGGCGTTGCACGATGCTCCGGATATTGTATCCAAGATCAGGGTCTACTGGATTGGCGGTCCCAACAAGAAATGGAGTGTGAACCCCTACTGTTATATCGCTTCAACTTTCCCTGATTTATGGATGATTGAGAATAACTCGACTTATCGTGGCTGGATAATTGATGATGAAGCAGATCAGGAATATAAGGCTGATACCTTCTACAGGAATAGTATATTAGACAAAGGATCACTGGGAACAGACTTCGGCAATTACTACGGAGGGTCTATCAAAATGGGGGACACTCCGTCGGTGGTTTACCTCCTGGATGGTAATCCCGATCAACCACAGGGTGAAAGCTGGGGAGGCAGCTTTTCGAAGCTGCCATACAGTGCTTTCCGTAACTTTGAGAGGAATACAACTTTGGCAGATACTGTACCAACATATAGTGTTGTTACATTGACATTCGATTCACAAGAAGAGACAGCCACCGGAGAGAACCCTGAGATCTGGATGGAAATTGACGGTCAGCGGATTAATGGGTATTATACCGGCAATGGTATTTATAAGGTACGGTTTGTGCCAAAGCGGATCGGAGAGTGGAAATATATTGTTAACTGCCAGGCAAAAGATCTGGATGGTCAGACCGGTGAGTTTGTAAGTAACAATCCATGGCCCGGTGCAGAACATCCGGACAATGTTGCGCTGAACAACTGGTGGAGTGACCGCACGGAACCAGACCTGTATATTGATCAGTACCAGGGGGCCCGCACGGTCTCACGCTGGCGCAGTGATTTTCTCTCAGACTGGGCTGGCAGGCTCAGATGGCTTTCCGATTAAATTACCAGAATATTACGGATTGGAAGTTACATGTCAGTGTCGCAGGGTATAAATGGAGGGGGGCTATTGAATCCTGTCCCCAGGAACAGATGTGCAAGGTAAAAAGGAACATGGAAAGTGTTGAAGAGTGAATAGTCAAATAGGATTAAATTGGAGTACCCATGCATACAAAATTGTCTGGTTTATTTGCAGTGATGCTTGCATCAGTGCATGTGTCCTGCAGTCATTTCCAAACAGATGCAGGAATTGACACCACATCCCTTAAACCGCGTATAATTGTCCTTACTGATGTTTCAACCTGGGAGACTGATGATAGCGAATCATTGGTGAGATTGCTTGTCCATGCTGACCTGTTTGAGATTGAAGGTATTATATTTACCACTGGATGGAGTCTCGAAGAAACAAGGGATGATTTCTTCCAATTGATCCACAAAGCAATTGATGCATATGAGAAAGATCTTCCGTGCCTGCTGAAAAGGAGTGATCAGGATGGATTCATGATTGATGAATCCCGGCAGACTATCGGATACTGGCCCAGCCCCGGTTATCTCAGGCAGCGCACTCTCTATGGCAGCAGAAAGAGAGGCATGGTCAATATAGGAAAAGAAAATACTTCCGATGGCAGTAACCTGATCATCCGGCAGGCGGATGAAGAGGACAATCGTCCGGCGTGGATACTACTATGGGGAGGTGGCAACACTGTGGCCCAGGCCATCTGGCAGGTACAAAATGAAAGGGTATCAGAAGAGCTTAAAACCTTCCTGCAAAAAATTCCCGTCTACGCAATAACGGATCAGGACAGGTCTTACATTGGTGGCACTCCCTTTGAGATAAGCTCCCATCAATGGATGAGAAGGGAATTTGAGAAGGAACTGATGTTTCTCTGGGATGAATGTGCCTGGAAGTATCAGAATAGTACCGGCCGCGAAAAGTGGGATGAATATGCAGAACATATCCAGGGACACGGGAACCTGGGTATGGTTTATCCCAAATACAAGTACGGTGTTGAAGGTGATACCCCTTCTTTTTTGCATGTCATGCCCAATGGTCTTAATGATCCGCAGATACCCGGGCAGGCAGGATGGGGAGGTTACTTCGAGTGGGATCTGGGTCCTGATGACTCTACTTATGCTTATACTAATTACCAGGGCAGAGCTTATGAGGTATGCTCTGAATATGAGGAGAGATTTTACCCGGCTATCTTCAATAACTTTGCTGCCCGTATGGACTGGGCATCTGAGGGCAGGGGGAATCGTAACCCGGTGGTAGTGATCAATGGAGAAAACGGATTCGGGCCGGTGAAAATTGAGAGGAGACAGGGAAAAATGATCGCCATTGATGGATCAGAGTCATTTGATCCGGATAATGACCGGCTAAGTTTCCGGTGGTGGATATTGCCCGAAGCAGGCACCTGTAAACAGGATATCGGCATTGAGGATTAAGAAGAAGGCAGAATAAGGCTTAAAATACCACCCGGTTCAGCCGGACAGGATATTCATGTGATATGTGAGGTTTCTGACAACGGAGAGCCTGTCCTGACTTCTTATCGCAGGATAATAATAAATTCAGTAGAATAAGAACGAAATGATGTCTTTAATAATGCATATGCTCCATCTGGAAGTGAAGAAACGGATGAATGATCCTCGGACGTGGAGGTCAGATGCACTTTGAGACATTCAGCTATGATGATTATGCAGATGATCTGGAAGTAAAGATAAAATCAGAGACCCATAAGATGAAAAAGTACCTGATCGTTCTATTCCTTGCCGGAACTGTTATCGGCGCCACAGCACAGATGCCCGAGCGCACCCCGCAGAATATTGAGAAGTACAAACGGATATGCAGGGAACATATCTACAAGGAGATGAAAGGTATGTACAGGGAAGCGGGAGGCGCCCTTAAATATCCGTTCCTTGCGCCGGGAAGCAATCAGTATCTTGATATGCTCTGGGACTGGGATTCGTGGCTGAGCGATATTGCCCTGAGACAGATATTACTTGAAAAAGGTAACGGCAAAGACAGCAAAGAAGCTCTCAGTTATGAACAGGGCTGTATTCTGAATTATCTCAGTTATGGTGGCATGGACGGTTGGATCCCCATCTGGATTGAACGTGATGCTCCCAGCCGGGAAGAGATGCTCAGCATTCGTAATCCATGGAAAACCAATATGCACAAACCAACCCTGGCACAGCATGCAGCTTTTATTGTTTCAACCATGAACGGCGACGCAGAGTGGTTGCGCGATGATTTTTATACCCTTCAGGCCTTTGTAAGCAAATATCTGAACTTTCACCGTCATCCGGCTACGGGACTGATATACTGGGAGACTGATGAAGCAATAGGTGTAGATAATGATCCGAGCACATTCTACAGGCCGTATGAAAGCTCAGGATCGATTTTCCTGAATGCACTCATGTATAAAGAGTTGCTGGCTACTGTTTATCTCGCCAGGTGCCTTAACCTTCCCGACATCGCAAAATACTTCGATCGGGAGGCTGAAAAACTGCTGCAGGCAATAAGAGACCACTGCTGGGACCAGCGCGATGGTTTTTATTATAGTGTTGACCTGAACCTGAGACCGATAGAGAAGCCAGATATTGAATCCCTCCAACCCGGGAAACTATATTTTCACGTCGGCCAGCCCCGTACCTACGATTGCCTGATCCAGCGACTGAGTGTCTGGAGCGGTTTTATGGCCATGTGGGCCAACATTGCAACTCCGCAACAATCAAAAATAATGGTAGAAAAGCATTTTCACGATACAACATCATTCAATGCAACTGCTGGAATCAGAACGCTGTCACCATTAGAAAAAATGTATGATACCAGAGCCAGCGGCAATCCCTCATCATGGCTCGGTCCAATCTGGATCAATGTGAATTATCTGGTATTCAGAGGCCTTATTAACTACGGTTATAATGATGAGGCCAGAGAACTGGCAGAGAAGACAATTCTGCTCCTTGGCAGGGATTTTGAACGATTTGGCGCCTTGCATGAGTATTACCTCCCCGACAACGGAGAGCCGGTACTTAATAAGGGGTTTCAGAACTGGAACTTTCTCGTGCTTAACATGGCAGCATGGCTGGATGATAAAGCCGTGGTTAAAGAGTTCTGATCATTCAGGTTCCTGCCTCAATCCATTGCAATGGTTGATCTTATCGCTACAGTCTCCTGTTCCTATATTCCAGGGATGGCATGCTGTATGGTTGTCTCCAGCTTTAGACAATTTCCCGGAATTAGATAATAATAATATGTAAATACTCATCGTCGGGAATGTGGTCATGGGAACGATTTTTGGACAGGGTTTTTATGGAACGGGAAACTGTTATAGGGCTTTCCACTCTTGCAGAAAATTCAAATAAAAATCATTTGCCCTGAAGCAAACCGTTAATAGAACCCGATTTCAGGCATAAGTACCAAACCAATAAATCACTTGTACAGATTAATGTACAGGTAGTTTTGTTTTGTGCCGGTTTACTTCTATTCCACCCGCAGCGCCTCTGCCGGGCCGGCAGGCTCAAGAATATATTGCCCCACAACCGGCTCCTTCAGGCCAAGCAATCTGACAGCGGCTTCGTTAATCAAAACGGCTGTGGAGTCTGTGCCATAGTCTCTTGAAAATAAACGGCCGCTGGCAAGTTTTACTCCCAGTGTCCGGGGGTAGTCAAAGCTGACCCAAGTCTGTTATATCAGGTACATATTTTTGTCAGGGTCATCGTCACGGAAGAAGGCATTGTAGCTGTAATCCGTCCCCGGCACCTGCCTCGAGAATCCGACATTATCCACACCATCTGTCTGCATCAGCTGGCTCCTGAATGTCTCCCTCTGCCTCCAGAATACATCTGAGCGTTTGATTTCAATGAGATTTTCCTTGTCAAATCCCAGGTCATTTCGGGTCCCATTTCAGAAGCCTGAAATCAAGGACATCAAAGAAGGTGGAATCGGAGAACATCACCCCCTCTTCATTGAATCTGTTCTCCCCGTAGCCGATCAACCAGTCGCCCAGCCCCCTTACTCTTGTGGCCTTAAGTATCTCAGGATAATCATTGAGCAATGCCTGAGCCATCGGGGCAGCAGTGATAGCCTGGTCGAGTTCGCTACCTGCCATCCTTCCAATTATTTTTATCCTGTAAATGTTTTCATAATTCTTATGAAAGCGGTCATAACTCAGCTCATTGATGACATAAAGTGATATGAACAGAAAGCTTGTTATGCCAATAATGAGCCCCACGATATTAAGGAGGACATACCCGCTCTGTTTTCTCATGTTACGGGCAGTATTGACGAAGAAGTTCTTTAACATTACCGGATGATTTTTTTACACTGGATTACCGGAATAAAGACGGTAAAATGGTCGCCGTGTTGCAGGGCGAGATAAATCTTTTCGCTGGTGCCTGCAGGGTAAAAAAATCACGGCCTGCCAATAGGCGGGCCGTGATCCTCATGCAAAATGACTTCTAACGATCAGGTTAATATCTATTCACACTTAAGATTCGTGCGCTGTGCTTTTGCTGCCTCGGCAAAGGGGCCGTAAAGAGCATTCCTGAATGATGCACAGGCCGCGGAGGTATCACCCTTGCCAGCCTGGGCAACGGCAAGCTGATAGTAGAACATCGCCTTCGCTTCGGCATCTCCCGTTTCAAGATCAAGTCCCTTCTGCGCAAACTCTGCTCCGCTGGTGAAGTTATTCTGCTTGTTGTAAACATCGGCGAAGAAGTAGAACAGTGTCTTGTCGTCGCCGTATTTGGCAGCCCTGTTGAGAAGCCCAAGTGCCTCGTCAAGATTGTCCGCTGCGCTGGCTTTTGATCCGGCAGCACGGAAATACTCAAGCGCTACACCTTTGGCAGTTACAGCTTTGTCATCATCTTTTCCGGGCTCTAGTTTTTCCAGGAAGAGGTCTATGTTTTCTTCAAAGGCTGCCGCATTGTCCTGGTTCTTGTAGATAAGGGCCATGTTGTAAATCGAGGCGATATGATCGGGGTTCAGGGTCAGAACGCTGTCAAATGCCAGAAGGGCATTGTCATAGTCATTGTCACTAAAGAAATCAGAGGCCATCCTGTAATAGCCGTTTACCAGGATCTTGTTTGAATTCTCCTTATAAGTCGCACTTCCGTATTTGTCAGCCATGGCATAAGCTGTCTTTGAAGCCTGGACGATCTCCGATGCCGGCTTCTTCTCGTTATAGGCAGTGGCGGCTAATTTATAGTACAGGCCGGGTAGCACCTGCATGGCCTTCTGCTTAAGGTCATCTGCAGTCTCGCCAACCTGGCCGGCAACAACAATGACATTCTCAAAAGCCGCGATGGCAGCAGGCACATCTGTCTGCATGGCCTTGGCTCCTTCATTATAATGTGTTATCACATCATTCCGGTCCTGAGCATTAAGGCTGACTCCGGACAATGCAGAAACAACTATCATCCCTGCGATCAATTTCATAATATTCATCTTCATTTCAAGGTATTTACCGGGTTATTACTTGTCTTATTTCAACTTACAGCCGGTAAATATAGAAATTATGATTTATTTTTTCCTAATGTTGTGATTTTTGCGTCATTTTGTTGGTCATGACGGTGAAACAGCATTCCCGGCACTTCGTTGATTTTGAGATTCCGCCGGGTGTTACTGTGAACAAAATGATGTATTTTTAATGTCTTCACGAAAGGGCAAAACAATGTCAGTAAAATCAAGCGGGAACTTAATTAATGAATATGTCCTGAGGGTTGCCTGGGCTGCTCACAGGGGAGCAGGTGAGACTACAGGTGCCGAGGCCGGCATTTTCATGCAGGGCTTGTTTCCGCCGGAAGCTTTTAAAATGGTTGATGCACAGCCTGACATCATACTGTTCATGAGCGGCGGATCGGAGAGAAGAGCCATTGAGCTCGCTGATCCGGAGCGTCCGGTGCTCCTCCTTAGTATCAGGGGAAACAATGCCTATGCCGCTGCAACCGAGGTGATGGCATGGATGAGTAACCATAACAGGATTGCGATGCTCTCAGACGCCACTGATGCCTCGGAATCCGGACTGATAGACCGGTGGAGGAGCAGCAGCCGGAGTCTGGCATCATCTCATGGGTAAAAGGGCTGGCCTGGTTGGTACTGTATCCGAGTGGCTGGTGGCATCGGATGTCTCTGCCGAAACACTCCGCCAGAGGTTTGGTGTCAGTCTGGTCGGGATACCATGGGCCGGATTGCCGTCTTACAGCAATGAGAAGCCTGACAGTGCCCTGTTAGACCGGTTCGGGGGACAAAAAGCTGAGGGACTTGATGATGCAGCAAGGTGCTGACCCTCCTTGCGCAGGGTTATTTCAGACAATAACCTTAATGCGATGGGAGTAGAGTGTTTCAGTCTGGTGCAGCAGCGTAAGGTGACGGCATGCCTTGCGCTGGCACAGCTGAACGCAGAAGGAACCGTTGCTGCATGTGAAGGAGACCTCGCCTCTATGGCAGGCATGATGGCCGGGCAGGCAGCTGACCGGAATTGTACCATGGATGGCAAACACGACACGCCTGACAGAAAAGACACTCATTCTCTCTCACTGTACAATTGCCTTCGATCTGGTCAGTGATATAAAACTGCCGACTCACTTTGAGACGGACAGTTCCCTGGCCGTAGACGGACAGATGACGGCTACGGAGGTGACACTCTTCAGGTTTTCGGAAAACCTCGACAGGGTCTTCATAGCCGAAGGCAGAGTGGTGAGCCGTCCCCATCTGGTCGAATGCCTGCCGCACCCAGGTGGAGATTGAGCTTCCTGAGAATAAGCTGAAGATACTGAGAGAGAAGCCGTTGGGCAATCACCTGCTGTTGCTGCCCGGGAGACATTCCGGCCTGCTTGGAGCTTGCCTGCCGGTACAAAGGCATTAAAGTAGTTGATTAGTGCACCATCCCGTATGAAAGCATAACAATCGCCTTGTTACACCTTTATTGAAACTTGTTTTGTGCTCAAAAAGATCAGAGAGATGATAGTCACGTGTGTTCATGTTAAGGTCAGGCCTGAGAAAATTCAGGAATTCATCGAGGCAATGACTGAAAATCACCATGGTTCTGTAAAAGAGCCTGGCAACCTGCGGTTCGACGTGCTCCAGCAGGCTGACGACCCCGCCAGGTTCATGATCTATGAGGCATATGAGTCGGAGGCGGCTGTCAGGCTGCACAAGGAGACATCGCATTATCTGAATTGGAGGGACAGAGTACAGGGATTTATGGCTGAAGATCGTTACGGAGTACGGTATAATGTAATTGAACCATCGGAAAGATCACAGTGGTGAAACCTTTTAATTTTGCACGGTTGCCGAAGATATATTTCGGAGGCGGAAAGATCAATGAGCTTCCGGAGATTATCTCATACTACGGGAAGTCGGTGCTGCTTGTGACCGGGGCGAGGTCCTTCATGGATTCCAGGCGTGCCGGCCGACTGTTTGATCTGTTTGGGAGCATCGGCATCGCTTTTCAGCATGTTCCGGTCCGCAATGAGCCCTCACCCGGAGACAGTGGATGAAACCGTTCACAAATTCAGGGGCAGGGAGATAAATGCTGTTGTAAGCATAGGCGGAGGAAGTGTTATCGATGCCGGAAAAGCTATCTCTGCCATGCTTGGTAAAACCGGGTCAGTCACGGAGTACCTCGAGGTGGTGGGTAACAGAGAACACCCCGGCACCAAGGTGCCGTTCATTGCCGTGCCAACAACATCCGGCACCGGCAGTGAGGCCACAAAGAATGCGGTTATTTCAAAGGTTGGAAAGGAGGGGTTCAAAAGGTCACTCCGTCATGACAACCTCGTACCGGATGCAGCAGTAGTCGATCCGGAACTAACGCTTGATTGTCCGCCGGATATAACGGCTGCGGCAGGGATGGACTGTTTTACCCAGCTGACGGAGGCATACCTCTCAACGAAAGCGAATGAATATACTGACGCACTTGCCCTGGAGGGAATCAGTGCTATGAAACGTTCTCTCGTCAGATCCTATACTCACGGCGGTGATATTGAAGCCAGGTCTGATATGTCATTTGCAGCCCTTACATCCGGCATCTGCCTCGCAAATGCCGGACTTGGGGCGGTGCACGGAATGGCAGGAACTATCGGAGCTCTTTTTGATATTCCCCACGGAGTCGTCTGCGGTACTCTGATGGCAGTCGCGAATGAGATGACGGTGAGAGAACTGAGAGGAATATCCCGGGTCCATCCCTCCTTAAAAAAATATGCGGTGCTGGGAAGATTATTTTCCGCAAGCAAGGGGAAGGACGATGATTATCATATTGACAGCTTTATCGGATACCTGCACAAGATCACCGACAGGCTTGACCTGCCCCGGCTTGCCGGTTATGGTATCGGAACCGGAGACCTGGCGGCGATATCCTCAAAATCTGACGTGAAAAACAATCCGGCAGAACTATCTGCCGGCATCCTGTCAGAGATTCTTGCACGGAGACTGTGATCAGCGAGAAAGAACGGATGTAAAAACCGTGCTCATTTCAGCTTCTCCCGGAAGCTCACTGACGGAGACAGAATTTATGTGCAGCGTGTTTGAATATTAATCGTCTTTAACCTGAACTCTGAAGCCCAAGAAATGATCCGAAATTATTTTCGCGTTGCACTACGCAATATCGCGCGTCACAAAGTCTTTACATTCCTTAATATAGCCGGTCTGGCAATCGGAATGGCTGCTTCTCTTCTGATACTGTTATGGGTTCAGGATGAGCTCAGTTATGATAAATTCAACAAAAAGGGTGAGAACATTTACCGGGTTGAGGAGGATCAGTTTTATTCGGGTGAGAGGTATCATGTCACGGTGACACCACACCCCAGCGGACCTGTATGGAAGGAGAGGATACCGGAGATTGTTGAGCAGGCACGAATAAACAGGCTCCCCCGTATTCTTTTTCGCAATGAGGATAAGGTATTTTTTGAGTCGTCCATAGTCGCATCTGATTCGGGGCTTTTTAATATGTTCACCCTGCCGCTGTTGCGGGGTGACGCTGAGACTGCACTGAGTGCTCCATACTCTATTGTTCTCTCTGAAAAACTTGCAAAAAAGTATTTCGGTGACACAAACCCTCTTGGTATGACAGTTACGCTGGAGAACAAATTCCAGTTCATGGTCACCGGCGTAATGAAAGAGATACCCCGGAATTCAATATTCACTTTTGAAGGGGTAATTCCCTATTCTTTCCTTAAGGAGATTGGCGCAGTAAGTAATTCTTGGGGCGCCAATTCAATATTTACATTTGTCGAGCTTGCGGAGGGATCTGACATTGAAAGTGTCAACAAGAAACTCACGGACGTGGTGCTTGAGTATCATCCGACGACGACCACCAAATTCAGCGTCTTTCCCTTTCTTGACATTCATCTGCATTCCCAGTTTGGCTTTACTGAGACCAGAGGTCCTGTTATAGTGATATATATATTTTCCCTGATAGCTGTATTTGTTCTTCTTATAGCATGCATAAACTTCATTAACCTGTCAACGGCCAAAGCGTCATCCAGGTCGAAGGAGATTGGCATAAGAAAGGTTGTCGGAGCTGACAGGAAAACCATGATAGTCCAGTTCATGTCAGAGTCGCTGATTCTTGTTGCCCTGTCGATGATACTGGCGCTGGTATTAGTCGGTTTGTCTCTGCAGCTCTTCAATAACGTATCGGGGAAAGAGTTTGCTCTGACGGACCTGTTACATGGGAAATTTATAATAAGTTTCATTATCATTGGTATTCTTGCCGGCTTTGTGTCAGGACTATACCCCGCCTTCTATCTGTCTGCAATTAAACCTGTCGCCACACTGAAGGGAGAGGGTCTTGCAGGCAAAGGCAACGGAACGCTCCGGAGGGTCCTTGTTGTGGTTCAGTTTTCACTGTCGGTTATTATTGCTGTTTCAGCTGTCTTCATGTTCATGCAGCTTAGATTCCTTCAGAATAAAGACCTTGGATTTGACAAGGAGAATCTGATTGCGATACCTATGTCTGACGAAATGAAGGGGAAGTATCTATTCACTAAAGAGGGAACTATCAAAAGAGACATCTCATTCAGGGAGTGACAGCCTCGCTTCATAATCCTGTGATGATGGGAAGTAACTCAGGAGGCGCCAGCTGGGATGGCAAAGACCCTGACAAACATGTGCTTATCGGAACAAACGGGGTCGATTATGATTACCTGGAGACTTATGAAGATGGAGCTTGTATCAGGACGTGATTTTTCAAGGGAGTTTACCGCTGACCTGGCAAGGGATACAACAGGTAATTTTCTGGTAAATGAAGAGGTCGTAAGGCTAATGGATATAGGTGATCCTGTCGGGAAGAATTTCAGGTTTATGGGCCTCCAGGGAACGATTGTAGGTGTGTTGAAGAACTTTCATTTCAAGGGTGCGGATCAGAAGATTGAACCCATGGCTTTTGCGCTTACTGACACCAGCTTCCTGAGGGTTATCCTTGTGAGATTAACACCCGGCAAAACAAAGGAGTCACTTGCATCTGTTGAGAAAACCTGGAATGAGATAATCCCCGAATTCCCTCTCCAATACACTTTTATTGATCAGGATTATGAGAATTTATTCAGGGCAGAGATGCGCCTGGCAGATCTGCTGAAATATTTCACAGTACTGGCCCTGATTATTGCCTCACTGGGTCTTTATGGGTTGTCTTCATTTTCAACCGAAAGGAGGACGAACGAGATAGGTATAAGAAAAGTGATGGGGGCTGATTCTCTTATTGTCATTCGTACTATGGCAAGAGAGTTTCTGGTACTGGTAATGATATCACTGCTTATTGCACTTCCGGCCGGGTGGGTGATAGTACATAAACTGTTACAACAGTTCGCATACAGAATTGATATGAATATCCTTGTCTTTGCAGGAATAGCTGCCGGGACACTATTAATTGCCATGCTGACAGTTGGTTATCAGGCTTATAAGGCATCCTGTATCAATCCGGCTGAGGCGCTGAAAATAGAATAGTTTTACCGCAGGCCACATAACATTCAGAGACGAGTTACATATTTAAACAAATCAAACCATACGGGTATGTTAAGCAATCTAATCAAGTATAGTTTACGATCATTCAAACGCCAGAGATCTTACATTATCATAAACATACTCGGCCTTTCCATCGGGATAGCCTGCAGTCTCCTCATCGCCATTTTTGTTATTAATGAGGCAAGCTATGATAAGTATAACGAAAAGAAGGACCGGATTTACAGGCTGGTGCTCAACGGGAAAATCGGCGGGCAGGAGATAGTCGGAGCCTTCACGCCGGCCATAATGGGTCCCACCATGCTTGAGGAGTTCCCCGAGGTGGATGATTTTCTCAGGATGACCGGTTCCGGTCCTACTATTGTTGAATACGAGTCGCGTGTTTTCACCGAAGACGACCTTATACAGGCAGATTTGTCATTTTTCGACTTTTTTACCATCGCGGTCATCGAGGGAGACCCTCAGAAGATGCTTAATGCACCTCACAAGGTTGTTCTGACCGAATCAACTGCAAAAAAGATATTCGGGGAGGAATCACCGATCGATAAAGCCCTGAAGATAGGATCAGATACCGTGCATTATATAGTGACGGGTGTGATCCGCGATGTCCCTGAGAACTCTCATTTTGATGCCAACATCATAACCTCTTTTCTGACTAACCCCCGGTCAAAGGCTCCTGACTGGTTAAGCAACAGTTTCAGTACCTACCTTCTCCTGAATCCAAATGTCAGTGCGTCAGATGTAGAGATGAAAATCACAGATTTACTGGTGAAGTATGTCGGTCCTGAACTTCAAAAATACATGGGGATAACCATTGAAGAGTTCGGAGCACAGGGAAACAGGTATGAATATTTCCTGCAAAACCTTGCAGACATTCATCTTGATCCTTCTGTTCAGCAGGAGTTCAAGGCGGCGAGTGACCCGAAGTACCTGACTATTTTCGGGAGCGTGGCCATACTCATCGTACTTATTGCGGCTGTCAATTTCATGAACCTCTCAACTGCCCAGGCTTCCAGAAGAGCAAAGGAGGTGGGGATAAAAAAAGTCGGAGGATCGACGCGGGGAATGCTGGTCATGCAGTTCCTTTCGGAATCATTCATCCTTTCGTTCATCTCCCTGCTTCTGGCCCTAATAATAATTAAGGTAAGCCTTCCTTACTTCAGCAACCTGCTTGGCACGAGGCTTGAGCTTGATCTGTTTACCAACTGGTATACGATTCCGGTAATGCTGTTTTTTACCGTCGTTGTCGGGCTGCTTGCGGGCAGTTACCCGGCTATGTTCCTTTCATCATTCAACCCGTATGAGGTCCTTAAAGGTAGCATGACAGGCAGCATGAAGAACGGCAGGATGCGAAGGGTTCTGGTCATATTCCAGTTCGCGGTCTCGATTTTACTCATTGTCGGAACAGTGGTGATGTACAGGCAGATAAACTTTATGCTCAATAAAGATGTGGGCTTTAATAAAGACCAGCTGATCGTTATTGAAAGGGCTCATGTACTCGGTCCGCGGTGGAAGGCGTTCAAGGATGCGGCAAAGGATATCCCGGGAGTGGTAAATATAGCCAGCTCCACTGCGGTGCCAGGCAGGAACAATAATAACAACGGGTACCTTATTGAGGGAAGAAATGACGAATCCTTCCTGTTGGTTACCAACTGGGTCGACTACGATTATCTTGATACATATGGGATGAAGCTTGCCTCTGGCAGGTTCTTCAGTGAATCCCATGCGACAGACAACGAGGCTTGCCTGGTTAATGAAAGTACTGTCAGGGAATTTGGGCTTGAACAACCGGATCTGACCAGAATCATAAGGCCAGGTGACGAGGGACGTCTTCTTCATATGCCTATTATCGGAGTTGTCAGTAACTTCAATCACGAGTCATTGCGCAATCCCATTCAGCCATACATCTTCTGCTTCAAGGATGAAGATCAGTCGTGGGGCTACCTGACCGTAAGACTGGCAGCACAGAATTATTCAGAGACAATAGGTAATATTGAAAAGCTCTGGAAAGAATTCACGGCCAACAATCCGTTGCAGTATTACTTTCTCGATGATGATTTTGAAAATATGTATAAGCAGGAGAAGCAAAATGCACAGATGGCGGTTATCTTCTCCATACTTGCCCTCTTCATTGCGGCCCTGGGACTTTTCGGACTGACTTCATACACTGTTGAACAACGTACTAAAGAGATCGGGGTGAGAAAGGCAATGGGATCTTCCGTGGCGGGAATCTATGTTGTGATATCAAGGGAGGTGATTATCCTGGTCTCTGTATCAGCACTCCTGGCCTGGCCTCTGATCTGGTATTTTGCAGGGAAGTGGCTTGAAAGCTTCCATTACAGGATAGAACTTGGATTGCCGATGTTTATAGCAGGACTTGCTGTGGCACTTGCAATAGCCATGATGACAATCAGTTACCGTATTGTGAAAGCTGCCAGGGTCAATCCTGCACAGTCGCTTAAGTATGAATGATTAATTTCCGGCGGATAATACCACGATCAGTACATCCTGTTGATAAGCTGACCAAACTCATCCCGCTTCCTGAGCGGAAAACTAAAGGTATTGCCATCCCTGGTAACTACATTCAATCCTTTGGCAGAAAATAAACCCTGATTGAAATAGATGACTTCCAGTATGTTATCAAACAGGATCTCAAGGTTGAACTTTTCTGTCTCATTCATTAAGGTCTTGAAATATAATCCCTGGTTCGTGACTATCAGTTTTCCTGCTACTGTGGCCTTGTCTATCACCTGGCTGGTATCGCCAGCTTTTAGCACAACCTCGTTCGGTTTAAGTTTGACTGTCATGATCTTGACTTTTGGTTTTAATACAGTTGCCAAAAAATTGCTTCTGCTATATTAAAGACGCCTGACGGAATTAATTGTTGCATTATACACATAAGTATATATTTGCTATGCTCTTCCTGTTGCTGCTATTATCACTTTTACTTATATTTATGTCCATGAGCATGTAGTGAGATTATGAGATTCTACTATTTAAAGATCGGATTTAGAAACATACTGAAGAACAAACTTTTCTCCCTGATCAACATAATCGGGCTGGCAGCTGGCATCACAGCTTTCCTGCTTATTTTTCTTTATGTGAGGTATGAGAGAAGTTATGACCGGTTTCACAAGGCCAGTGACCGGATTTACAGGTTACGCTATGAGCGTTCAAGCGCGGAAGGAGAGTCGGTGAGGTTTGCCTCGTGCTGCCCTCCGGCGGCGATAAGAATAAGGGAATTGTATCCTGAGGTTGAGAAGATTGCCAGAGTATTCAGGTACAGGGCAACAGTCATTTTCGGCGACAGGAAATATTACGAAGAACGGATGTTCTTTGTTGAACCGCAGTTCTTTGATGTGTTCGATACAGAGATGATAACAGGTGACCCTGCCACAGGGATATCAGCTGCCAACACTGCTTTCATTTCCGAGTCATATGCGAGAAAATACTTTGGAGAGGATGAACCGCTGGGGAAGACCATTAATGTTGACAGGGAGATGAGCTTCGTCGTCACCGGCGTTTTCCGGGATTTTCCAGGTAACTCGCATCTCCGGATTGATATAATGTTGTCATGGCCAAACCTGCTTACCCATTATGGCGCTGATATTGAGATGTCATGGGGTGACACCGGATTTTTTACATATCTCGTTTTAAATCCTTCGGCCAGCGCCACGGAGTTTGAAGAGAAACTTAAATCACTCGTTGAGAACGATTTTGGTGAGGTGCTGAGACACTACAAGCTTACCCTGGACCTGAAGGTTCAACCTCTCACGGATATTCATCTCAACTCGGCGTTTATGCAGGAACTCGAGGCGAACGGAAACAGGGCAACAGTAACATTGCTGAGTATAATTGCATTTTTCATCCTGATAATCGCATGGGTTAATTATATAAATATTACAACAGCCCGGTCGCTTACCAGAGCCATGGAGGTGGGGCTGAGCAAAGCCATGGGGGCAGGCAGGAAACAGCTTATGGCCCAGTTCTTTATTGAAACTATCCTGATCAATGTTGCTTCAATGTTTGTCTCTCTGTTACTTGTAGTCCTGGTATGGCCGTCATTCTCTGATTTTACAGGTATCCCGAAGGAATATGTTGTCTGGCGTCAAGGCTGGTTCTGGCTGACAACAGGGTTACTCTTTGTCTGCAGTGTCCTCCTCTCCGGGACATATCCTGTATTTGTCCTGACCTCTTTTTCGACATCAAATGTTCTGCGGGGTAGGTATCTGCACTCAAAAAGCGGAATTCTAATAAGAAAAGCA
Organism: uncultured Rikenellaceae bacterium; assembly: GCA_963696805.1. Classification (GTDB taxonomy): domain Bacteria; phylum Bacteroidota; class Bacteroidia; order Bacteroidales; family VadinHA17; genus SR-FBR-E99. The sequence continues at coordinate 539,833 of CAVOLF010000006.1, read as the reverse complement.
CTGGTCACCTTTCAGGTTGTGATGGCTATCAGTCTCATTACCTGTACGATTCTCGTCTTCCGTCAGGTGACATTCCTCAGGAACCAGGACAAAGGCATCACGATCTCAGATGTTCTGGCAGTCAGGGCACCACGTGTGAGGGATGCAGCCTTTGGGAGCAAACTCCTCGCTTTCAGGGAGGAGTTGCTGAAGAACCAGATAATTGACAAGTTCAGTGTCGGTACTGAAGTGCCTGGCCGACAGATACTATGGGACGCGGGAGGAATTTTCAGGGTCGGATCAGACCAGAGTAAAAATTATCAGATTATTGGCATTGATTATGATTACATCCCCCTCCTGGAAGCGAAAATCATTGCGGGAAGGAACTTCGACAGGACATTTTCTGATTCATCTTCACTTTTACTCAATGAGACGGCTGTGAGATGGATGGGTTTTGAAACCTCAGAGGAGGCGGTAAACCAGAAGGTTAACTATTGGGATGACATATACACCATTGCCGGAGTGGTAAAAGATTACCGTCAGCAGTCTCCCAAAGAGGCATTTGAACCTCATATATACCGTTTCATGCCACACGGTCGTGATGTGCGGGGTTTTTTCATGATGAAATTCCAGCCAGGCAATGAGGCCGGGATCCTTCAGCTTGCTGAAAAAAAATACACTGAGTTCTTCCCTGACAACCCCTTTGACTATTTTTTCCTCGAAGATTATTATGATCAGCAGTACCGCGATGAAAAGCTACTCGGAACAGTCTTTGGCATATTTGCCCTGCTGGCTATAATTATAACCTGTCTCGGTATATTCGGACTGACATCATTCCTCATGCTCCAGAAAGTAAAGGAGATCAGCACCCGAAGGGTAGTGGGGTCGAGTGCGGTTAGTATTATTATGTTGTTTTCCGGGGAGTTTATCCGGATTACGGTAGTATCATTTATTATCTCAGTTCCTCTCTGTTACTACTGGGTAAGTGAATGGCTGAAAGCATTCGAGGTCAGGATGGATATAGCCCTGTGGAATTTCATATTGCCATTTGTGATAGTATTGACTTTGACATTGGTTACAATCGGGTTGATTGTCCACAAAGCTGCATCTGTCAACCCTGCTGAAAACCTAAAGAGCGAATAAAATGCCGGTAATTTGACACAGGGTGCTATCGGCTCCCTTGTCCTTGTTACTTACAGACCACCACAGGCATGGCCCCAGGCCCGGTTTTCAGTCTTTCCGGCATGACCCCTGATCCGGTTTTCAGTCTTTCCGGCATGACCCCTTGCCCGGTTTTCATCCCTTCCGGCATGATTCCCGGCCCGGTTTACAGCCCCTCCTCCATGACCCAATTTCAGGTTTCAGCCAGGGGTGGCTCTGCAAAAAGCACCGGCAAGCCTATCGTTAACGGATTTCTTCTGACTGGTTTGGGTTATCAGGGTCTTACTCATATTTCAGAGCATTTACCGGATTTGTTCTTGATACTCTTATGATATGGAAAATAATTGTAACGAGAGATACAGAAAGCAGTATAATGGCAGCTAAGACTATCAGCCACCATGAAATGGAGGTGTGAAAGGCAAAATTCATCAGCCATTTGTTCATCATTATGACAGCTACAGGTGATCCAATGATAATTGCAACGATCACCCATTTCAGGAAATTGGCAGATAACAATTTTACTATCAAAGTGCTGGTTGCTCCAAAGACTTTCCGTATGCCAATCTCCCTCGTTTTTTCCTGTGCCAGAAATGATGAGAGACCCAGAAGTCCCAGACAGGCGATAAGGATGGCCACGAAGGCAAAATAGACAAGAATTCTGCTGAGCGTGGATTCCCCCTGGAATTGCCTCCCATAAAATTCATCAAGGTATTGGTATTCAAAGGGGAACCCCGGAGCAAACTTATTCCAGACTCCCTCTATCTGTTGCAACGCCTTCGGCATATTTTCAGGGTTAATTTTTATGCATACTGTATTATACCAGTTGCCGAAACAGAATAGTGCGGGACCGATGGAATCTTTTGGAGAGACATAATGATAATCGTCAATCACACCGATAACTTCGATATCATTTTTCGGAATGGTAGTAAGGTAGTATTGATGTTTAAGGAAGCTCCCGACGGGATTTTCCATGCCAAAAAATTCGACTGCTTCCCTGTTCAGTATGCATGCCCCCAGTCTGTCATTTGGTCTTTGCCAGTCGAAATTCCTCCCCTCAGTAATTTTGACACCAAGCATTGGAAGAAATGAAGGATCAACGGTGAATACAGGAAAACCGGTCTCCACTCCCTGGTATGAAAAGCCTTCATAGTTGTTGACCGTTCCGGGAGGAGCACTTGTGAATGCAATCTCCTGAATGTCCGGAATTGACATTATTTCATTTTTAAACGCTTCTCTTTTACCGTTGATGTCACCGTCCATCCTCAGGAGAATTATATCTTCAGTATTAAATCCCGTTTTATACTTTTTCATAAAACTGATTTGTCGGATTACGACAAACACAGACAGGATTAGAATAATTGATATTGTAAACTGGAAGATCACGAGAATGGTCCTGAATGGTGATCTTGAGACACCGCGGCCTCCGAACCTATGCAAGTATTGAATGGGGTTGAAGGAAGAAAGTCTGATTGCAGGGTATATGCCAGCCAGAAAACCTATCAGTGTCACAATCAGAAAGTAGGCAATAATATATGAGGCGGTAAGATAATAGTCAAGAGCAATATGTCCACCGGTCAGATGGTTAAATTCAGGCAGGATAATCCGGATTATCAGAATTGCAAAGAGAGAGGAAATAAAACAGAGGATTATTGATTCAAAAAGAAACTGCATGAATAATTGCTTCTGTGAAGCCCCGAATACTTTTTTTACACCCACTTCCCGTACCACGGTTGAGGATTTGGCAATTGTAAGATTAATAAAGTTAATGCAAGCGATTACCAGTGTCAGAATCGATACGAGCAGGAAAACATAAACAAACTTCAGGTTCCCATGCAGGTGGGATGGGAAATGCACTTCATGAAAATATATATCTTTCAGAGGGACCAGCTCATTTTCATTGCCTTCAGCCGTCCCTCCATGCTTAACGTACAGATCATCAGTGAACTCTGTCATTCTCTCAGTGAGGTTCTCTATGTCAACGCCTTCGCTTATCAGGAAGTAAGTGGGAAACTGTGTTGTCCCAAACGAATAGAGATAGTCTGACTGCGGCATCACCTTGCCCAGCGTGACAAAGGAGGCTATGGCATCAACGGGCATATGTGTCCGGCTGACATCTTTTATCACACCTGTAACTGTGGCTTCGAAACGGTTGTCAATCTTCACTGCCTTACCGACAGGATTTATGTCGCCAAACAGGGTGTGGGCGGTGGTTTCAGTCAGGACTATGCTGAAAGGGGTCACAAGTGCCTCTTTGGGATTGCCGTAAAGAAACTCATATGTAAAAATATCAAACAGGGTGGAGTCGGCCAGGATTATATTCTCTGCCAGTATTGACTCCATCTCATAAGTTAGCAGCGTTGACCCCATACCGGAGAATCTGACGAACTTCTCAATCTCAGGAAACTCATTTTTGAAAGCCGGGCCGATAGCTGAGACCATATAAACAGAGCCCCCAATCTCTATCCGGTAGATTTTGTCAATATTCTTATTGTATCTGTCATAGGAAAACTCATTTTGTATCCACAGAATTATGAGTATAAAAACCGCTATCCCAACTGATAACCCAAAGATATTAATCAGTGTAAAGCCTCTGTTCTTTTTGGTCTTACGCCACATCAGGGTTAAGTTTTCTTTTACCATAGTGCAGAGTATTTAGGGTACAAAGAATATCATAATGAAAAACCTGCCCGGAGTTCTGTTACAATGTAAAAGACGATGTATTTATCTGCCCGATGCGTATGATCATAAGTAAATATCCGATGACTATCGGATAACCTGATTTCTTTTGTGTAAAAAATGTCTATTTATTTGACACATTCCGGTTTTTATACCGTCTTTTATATAAAGATTTTATTATGATTAAAGGAACCATTCTTATTGTTGATGAGGACCGCGATTTTCTGAATTTACTTGAAGAGGCTCTGCAGAGGGAATACGAAAGGGTTATAGCAATCACCTCCCCGCAAAGGATAGGTGAGATACTCCGGAAAGCAGATGTGGACGTCGTACTCCTGGAGTCAAACTACAAATCTGCTGTCAGGAATGGCAACGAAGGCCTCTTCTGGCTGAAGTCGATCCTTAAATATGACAGCAACATAAGCGTGGTTATAGTAACCGCCTCAGGAGATATCGATCAGGCTGTCAGGGCTATAAAAGAGGGGGCGATGGATTTCATTATAAAACCCCTGGACAGGAACAGGCTCCTGACCACTATCAATACTGCCCTGCAGCTAAGGCTATCGAGGCTTGAGGCTTACTCACTAAAGGAGGACAACAGGCAGCTGAAGAAAGTGATAAATAACGGCAGGGAAAAGATCATTCAGGGAGCTTCACCGACGATGATCAACGTGATGAACATCGTCAGAAAAGTTGCCGGGACAGACGCCAACGTGCTGATAACAGGAGAAAACGGAACGGGGAAGGAGCTTGTCGCCAGGGAAATCCATAACCGTTCCTCAAGATCAGGAGAACTGATGGTCAGTGTTGATATGGGCTCAATTACAGAGTCTCTCTTTGAAAGTGAGCTTTTCGGACATGTAAAAGGAGCATTTACTGATGCAAAGGAAGATCGCAAGGGTAAGTTTGAACTGGCACAGAGGGGAACTCTCTTCCTTGACGAAATAGGAAATCTTTCACTCCCTTGCCAGGCGAAGCTGCTGAGCGTTCTGCAGAACAGGTATATAGTCAGGGTGGGGTCAAACAGGCAGATACCTGTTGATATAAGGCTTGTTTGCGCCACCAACTGTGACCTCATTAAGATGGTCAGTGAGGGGAGATTCAGGGAGGACCTGCTCTACCGGATAAACACAATAATGATAGAAGTACCTCCTTTGCGTGACAGGGTCGATGATATACCCATCCTGGCAAATTATTTCCTCAGGATTCATTCTGAGCGATATAACAAGGGCCAGATGAAGTTCAGCACTCATGCTCTCGAAAAACTTGCCAATCACGATTGGCCCGGCAATGTGAGGGAGCTGCAGCATTCCATTGAAAAGGCTGTTATCATGAGTGAAACCCCGCTCCTTAAACCGTCAGACTTTGCCTTTACATCATCACCCGTGCGTCCTGCCAGCCAGGAGATGACGCTTGAGGAGATAGAGAGAAAGATGATAACAGACAGTCTGAAGAGATATGATAATAATATAAGTGTTGTTTCCGGAAAGCTTGGTATTACCCGGCAGACTCTGTACAACAAAATAAAGAGCTTTGGCATTTGAGATAACGTACAGAATTGGCAGCCCCGGAAAAACAATTATTTACTGGTGAGACATAAAGGTAGCCGGAAAATAATCAACAAAAGAGAGGCTATTCTCACTATTTGAGACAGCCTCTCTTATCAAAAAAATCAGATAGAAATTCCGATTAAATCTGCGTCTGTGTCACAATCTGACCGTCAAACAGATTAACTATCCTGTGGGCATATCCGGCATCATGATCAGAGTGAGTGACCATGACTATTGTTGTGCCCTCTTTATTGAGCTCGCTGAGCAGGTTGATAACCTCGAGTCCATTTTTTGAGTCAAGGTTACCCGTAGGTTCGTCAGCAAGGATCAGCCTGGGATTGGCCACCACAGCGCGGGCTATGGCAACTCTCTGCTGCTGTCCTCCTGAGAGCTGCTGAGGGAAGTGTTTGGCACGATGAGAGATCTTCATCCGTTCAAGTGCATCTTCCACCTTCTTTTTTCTCTCGCTTGTCTTCATCTTCAGGTAGATAAGAGGCAATTCGACATTCTCGTAGACATTGAGTTCGTCGATCAGGTTAAAACTCTGAAAGACAAATCCGATATTTCCCTTACTGAAGATTGTCCGGTCACGTTCCCTTAGGTTGGCAACCTCGGTTCCATTGAAAATGTAACTTCCTGATGTCGGGTTATCAAGCAGGCCCAGGATATTCAGAAGAGTCGATTTACCGCATCCCGAGGGCCCCATTACGGCAACAAATTCGCCCTCTTTTACTTCAAGGTTGACTTTGTTGAGTGCAGTTGTCTCCACCTCTTCAGTTCTGAAGATCTTTGTTAAATCATTTGTTTTGATCATGATTTCGCCATTTAGTGTTATTTGCTGTTTTTGAATATTAGTTTTTCATTTTTTCCGAACGTTTCATAACCTGAGATGATAACTTTCTCCCCGGGCTGTAATCCTTCGAGTATCTCATAATACTTCGGGTTTTTTCTGCCGATTGAGATATCCCTTCGTGTGGCATACGATTCGGACGGGTCAAGGACAAAGATCCACTGTCCTCCGGTTTCCTGGAAGAATCCGCCTATCGGTACAAGTATGGCACTCTTGGGCTGACCCAGCTGAAGGCTTGTATAATATGTCTGGCCTGTGCGTATGTTATCCGGAATTGTGTCAGTGAAGACCATATCGATTTTAAATGTTCCGTTTCGAACTTCCGGATAGACCCTGCGCACGGTCAGGTTGAATGCATTTCCTTGCCTGTCAAGGGTTGCGGTCAGACCGGTCCGGACCCTGTCTATATAGTGTTCATCTATCTGCGCTGTCACCTTGAAGGAGGTCAGGACGTTTATCTGGCCCATGTTTGCGCCTCTGGAGATTGACTGTCCAATCTCCGGAACGAGAAGCCCGAGCTGTCCGTCGACGGTGGCCCTCACATTCAGGTTTTCCATCCTGTACCTTACGAGCGCCAGGTTTTTGCGCATGTTATCCAAGTTGTTTTTCAGGTTGTCTACCTGAACCGACCGGAAGACTGAATCCTGCTTCTGCCGCTCAACAAACAGCTCCTCTGACTGGATGGCCATGTCGAGATCCTCCTTTGAGCGGATAAACTCCTCCACCGAGATGAGGCTGTCCTTCATAAGCATCCTGTTCTGATCGTAGTTGCGTTTTTTCCTCTCAATGTCATATTTCAGGTTCAGCAACTCCCGCTTGATCTGCAGCCTGTCCTGCTCCATAGCTATCTGGGTGTTCCTCAGGAAGTTCTCCTTTTCAGCCAGTTGGGCCTCGCTGTCGAGGATGTTGAGATAGAGATCCGGGTTGGAGAGTCTCAGGATGATGTCGCCCTCCTTAACCATTGATCCCTCCTCGATAAGTATCTCTTCAACACGGCCTCCTTCCTGGGCATCGAGAAAGATGGTACTGATAGGTTCGACGGTTCCCGGCACGGTGATATAATCATTGAACTGGTCTTCAACCACCGTCCCGATTATCAGTTTATCCTTCTCCACCCTGTATGTGGAGGTTCGTTCTGCGAAGAAAGCCATATACATGAGTAAAACAAATGCTAAGGCGGCGGCCATGTAGGCTATATGTTTGCCGCGAATGCCCTTCTTTTTTTCTATAGGTTTGTCCATTTTTTCGACCGGAGTATCCATTTCGTATAGTTTTGAGTTTAATCGGTTACAAGGTTTTCATATTCACCGGTCGAATAGAACCGGATGGCAAGTTCACGTATCATCAGTTGCAGCTTTGTCCTGAGCGCTTCCGTCTCAGCCGAGAACAGGGTTGTCCTGGCAGCAGAATAGTCGGTTACATCAACGAGACCCGATTCGAATTTCTTCTCAACGGCATCAAATGATTTCCTGTTGAATTCGAGGTTAGCCACAGCTGAGCAGGTACTCCTGCTTCCCTCGATTATACGTGAGGCAGGCATCTTCAATCTCAGAGTAGAGGTTATACTTTTCAAGCTCGAGGCGAAGTTCAGTATCATTTCTCCTGATCTTTGCCAGTCTTATGTTCCTTCCCGCTGAATACCTGTTGAAAATCGGAATGCTGAGCGACAGGTACACCGCCTGGCTGTTATTGTTTTCCAGCTGGCTGGCATATGATGCCTGTTCCGTTGCATCCTCACCAAGCACTTTATAATAGCCGGTATAGACCGCTCCTCCGACTGAAAGTCCCGGGTGCCAGCAGGCCTTTGGCTGCTGCCACCTGTTTTTCAGAGGCCTGAAGTTCATACTCAATAGCTCTCAGCCTGGGAAGGACCTGTGATGCCAGGTGATAGATGCTGTCCGATTCGTACGTTGTGTCAGTGACCGGGATATTGTCAATGTCAGGGAGGAGGATGTCAAAGGAGTCTTCGGATGATAACCGGAGCATCTGTTTCAACTTTGTCACTGCCTGGCTTGCATTGTTCTGAGCAATTGTATATGTAAGCCTGTCGCCTGAAACCTGGCTCTCCATTTCATATTTGCGTGCAACCGATTCCTTTCCGGTCTCAACCATCCGGGTGATCCTGAACAGCTGCCTCTCCGACAGCTCAAGCTGCATTTTTGCTGCAGACTCAAGCCCCTTTGCATAGACTACCTGGTAATATTGCCCCATTATCTCCACGATGAGGGTATTCCGGGCAACCTTTTCCGATTCCATCCCGGCCTTGAGCATGAATTTGTTTGCAGAGATGGTATTGAGAGTGGTAAAGCCATTGAAGATCTCAATGGTTGAGTTGAGTGAATATGAGTTACTGATGTTCTGTTTGAAGGTGATCAGGTTGGTAACCGGGTCGATTGACCGCCCGAATCCGACGCGGGCATCTGAACCCAGGTTAAGATTTGGCAGCAGATCCATTTTAGACTTTGTAAGGTTAACAACGGCCGTTTCAGTCTCCAGCCCCTGCCTCTGCAGTCCGATATTGTTCGCCAGGGCATGGTCAATGCAGTCGCCGAGTGTCCATTTTTCTGCCTGCGCGCTGAGCTGCCCTGGCAAAACGACTGCCACAATTAAAAAAATGTATTTCAGATACTTCATATCATCCTCACTTTTCACTTCTGATTGCCAAAGAGTGTGCCACCATTCAAGGGCAGATCAATGAATAATTTACAATTATTGAGATCTGGGAAATGTAAAATAAATTGACAGGCACTGTCAAAAAATCATACAATCCCCCGGATTACTGTTGCAGTTAAAGTCTTGTTAATCAACCGATAAATAATTGTCCTAATGTTCGTGATTTTCTCATTAGGATTATTTTTATGGTTAAAATCGAAGCATATGTTTAAGAACCTGGTCAAGACAGCCATCAGGCACATATTGAAGCATCCGGGGTACAGTTTCCTGAATGTTCTTGGGCTGACCCAGGTGATTACCTTTGCGACAATCAGTTACAAGGCTTATCAGGCCGCTGTGACAAATCCGGCTGACTCTGTAAGGACTGAATAGACTCAGGAGATCAGATGCCGGGACCTGAATAGCCGAATCAGATTTTGCCCCGATTAACGGAACCAGGTCATCAAAATCAGATTCCGCCCATAAAGCCTCATAAGGAATAATCCTTCTTCAGGGAGCCATGCTCATGAATTCATCCTAAATTTGCAGACTAATTAGATGGTAAATCAGAGGCATGGCAAGTTTTTACAATCAGGGGATAGGTGAAATAATTGATCAGCTGGGAACAAGTCAGACTGAAGGATTGTCGTCGGCAGAGGCGCGGCGGCGGCTGGAAGAATATGGCCGGAACGTGCTGGAAGACAAGGGCAGGAAGAGCATTCTGGTCATGTTTTTTGCCCAGTTCAAAAGTTTCATGATAATAATACTGCTGATTGCAGCTGCGATATCAGGGGTGGTTGGGATAATGGAAGGAGAAGGATTGCTTGATACCTTTATTATTCTTGGGATTCTGATTGTAAATGCACTGATAGGAGCCATCCAGGAGAAGAAGGCGGAAACCTCGCTGGAAGCGCTTAAGAGTATGGCCGCTCCGGCATCGAAAGTGCTCCGTGACGGATCGGTGACAGAGATAAACACCACAGATCTGGTTCCCGGCGATGTGGTTATACTTGAGACGGGTGCGGTGATCCCTGCAGACCTGAGACTGTCAGAATCAGTCAATCTGAAGATCCAGGAATCCTCCCTGACAGGAGAGTCCGTTCCTGTTGAAAAGCAGACCGACCCCATTCCCGGAGATGATGTCTCGCTGGGCGACCGGACGAACATGGCATATTCGAGTAGCATAGTTACCTATGGCCGCGGCCGCGGCATCGTGGTCAACACCGCGATGAAGACAGAGGTCGGCAAGATTGCTGACATGCTGCAGCATGCCGAAGATATGGAGACTCCCATGAGCAAGCGCCTGAACCAGCTGGGAAAGATACTCGGTCTTGTCGCCCTTGGCATCTGCGGGCTGATCTTCATTGTGGGAGTACTGTATGGCAACTCGGTAATAAGTATGTTCATGACAGCGGTGACGCTCGCTGTCGCAGCCATACCGGAAGGACTCCCGGCTGTTTCAACCATTGTACTGGCAATAGGAGTGCAGCGCATGGTGAAAAAGAACGCGATTATCCGTACACTCCCCTCGGTTGAGACTCTGGGAAGCGCCACCGTCATCTGTTCTGACAAGACAGGCACCCTGACGCAGAATAAGATGACCGTTGTAGAAGCATACGTCAATCATAAGCATGACCAGATAAACAGGAGTGCTCCCGGCAACGACGCTCAATGAAGAGGAGGAGAGACTTCTTGCCATCTCAGTCCTGTGCGCTGATGCTTACATAAAGCAGAATGAGGATGGTAAGATCTCCTTTACGGGAGACCCTACCGAGACTGCGCTCCTGGACTTCGGGCTGCTTTACGGGATGCATAAGGACGAGATTGAAAAGAAGTTCCCGAGGGTGGCGGAGATACCCTTTGACTCCGAGAGAAAGCGCATGACAACCGTCAACCGGATGTCGGGAAACAGCACCCGTGTCAACGTCAAGGGAGGGCTTGACGAGGTTCTGAGCGTCTGCGACAAGATTGTGATCAACGGTGAGTTCAGGCCTCTTGTGCAGGCTGACACGGATGAGATCCGTAATGCCAACGAGGCTATGGCCAATTCTGCATTGCGGGTGTTGGCGATGGCTTACAAGGATTACCCGGAAGCCCCACAGAAGGTCACCATCGGGGAGCTGGAGAAGGGTCTTATTTTCATCGGACTGCTGGGTATGATCGATCCTGCCCGGCCGGAGGTGCTGGACGCAGTGGCTAAATGCAACACGGCAGGCATCCGGGCGGTAATGATTACCGGAGACCACAAGACGACGGCGCTGGCAATAGCACGTGAGATCGGTATCTACAAGGACGGTGACATAGCCATCACCGGGTCTGAACTTGAGAAGCTTTCTGATGCGGAGCTGAATGAGAGTGTCGCCGCTTTTTCGGTTTATGCCAGGGTCGCTCCCGAGCATAAGGTGCGAATCGTCAAGGCCTGGCAGAGCCACAGCGAAGTGGTGGCCATGACCGGTGACGGTGTCAATGACGCGCCGGCCCTCAAGCAGGCTGACATAGGTGCAGCCATGGGCAATGTCGGAACCGATGTGGCGAAGGGCGCCGCTGACATGATCCTTACTGATGATAACTTTGCCACTATTGTATCTGCCGTTGAGGAGGGCAGGCGGATATATGACAACATCCTGAAGGTCATACAGTACCTCCTGTCAACCAATGTGGGAGAGATATTCCTCATACTGGTCACCTCAATATTCAATATGGGCATGCCCCTGCTGCCGATACACATACTGTGGATCAACCTGGTCACAGACAGCCTCCCGGCCCTGGCGCTCAGCGTTGATCCTCCGGAGAAGGGCATCATGAACCGCAACCCCAGGAATTCGAAGAAGGGTTTTATGACGAAAGGTATGATCTGGAGGGTGATGTACCAGGGCCTCATGATAGGATGTATTCCACTGGTATCGTACATAATGGGACTGCATGACGGCGGGGAGGTCCTTGGCCGGACAATGGCTTTTGCTACTCTTATGTTCGCACAGCTGGTCCATGTACGCAACCTTCATTCGAATGCCCTTTCCTCATTCAGGACCAATCCGTTGAAGAACAAGCCGCTTATCGGAGCCATTTTCGCATCAGCAGCCATAGGCCTGATCGTACTCCTTGTGCCACCGATACGCGACGCATTCAGCCTGGCTGTCATGGACCGCGAACACTGGACCATTGTAATACTGATGTCGCTTGCTCCGATACTAGTTGTCGAGCTGTTCAAACTGTTCAGAATAAACGGTGTGAAGAGCGACGAGAAATAGCATCGGAAGGAGGAAGGCTTATTTCTTCTGACAGAGGATATAATGGAGAACAGAACGGCAGACAGAAAGATATTAGGGTTTCCCCGGAACATCATGTTCACCGGTCTGACCAGCTTTCTTACCGATACGTCGGTAAAGATGATCTACTCGGTCATGCCGATGTTCCTTATGTCTATCGGGGCCTCAAAGGCCAGTCTTGGACTGATTGAGGGCGTAGCCGAGAGTACCGCTTCGATGGTCAAGGCCTTCTCCGGCTTCTGGAGTGACAGGATCGGAAAGAACAAGCCGTTCATGCTGGTTGGTTACGCGATCTCAGCAGTAATCCTTCCGTTGTATGCTTTTGTCATCTCCCCCATGCAGGTGCTGGTCCTGAGATTCGCTGAGAGGTTTGGCAAGGGCATCCGGACTGCTCCCCGTGACAGCCTCATCGCTGCCTCGGTCATTAATAATGAGACCGGCAGAAGCTTTGGGATGCAGAAGGCAATGGACAACAGCGGCGCAATAGCAGGGCCGTTGCTGGCATTTGCACTGCTTAGTTTCTTCCCGGAAAACTTCAGGCTTGTGTTCATCCTTGCCGGCATCCCGGCAATAGTGGGAATATTTGTAATTGTTTTCGGTATCAGGGAGGTCAGAAAGAAAAAGACAGAACTTATTCAGAAGTTCAGGGTCAGGGACTTTTCAAAAAGATATTACCTCTTCCTTGGTATCATCTTCATCTTCACCCTCGGGAACTCGACCGACGCCCTGCTTCTGGTCAAGGCAAATGAGGCGGGAATAAAAGTTGCCTTTATCCCACTGGTCTATCTGATTACAAACACTGTAGCAGTCATTGCAGCAATTCCGCTGGGCTCTCTCTCTGACAGGATAGGAAAAGAGAAATTACTTATGGCCGGGTTTCTCATCTATGCCGTGGTATACTTCTGGTTTGGCAAAACATCCGATACAACCGCAATAACATTGCTTTTTGCTCTTTACGGTCTCTATTCCGCTGCTACTGACGGCATTCAGAAGGCATTTGTAACCGACATCATCGACAATAATAAAAAGGGCACCGGTCTGGGTATTTATAATGCAATGCTTGGAATAACCCTGCTGCCTGCCAGTATTATTGCCGGGGTTATGTATGACAGGGCCGGGCCGGCTGTCCCTTTCTACTTTGGTGCGTCAATGGCCTTCCTTGCCTTTTTGCTGATGATAGTCTTCTGCATTTACGGAAGGAACGTGAGGAATGTCTGATCAAACGACTGTCTGTTTCAGCAGATATTGATTTCGCCTGAAAGTCCCTGTCATATCCTAATCAATCCTCAGCGCCCGGGCCGGGTTGTAGTTTGCAGCCCTGAGAGTCTGGTAAATGACTGATATGAAGCCGACAGTAATTACAATAACTGTTGCCAGGAAATATATCAGCGGACTGACAGATGCCTTGTCGGCGAAGCTTTCCATCCAGTATTTTGAACCGAAGTAAGCGACGGGCCAGGCTATCAGGGAAGCAATCAGAATGAGGATTACCGTCTCTTTTATCAGCAGGCCGACTACAACTTGAGCGGTGGCTCCGTATGTCTTCCTGATGCCTATCTCCCTGGTCCTTTTGTTAGTCATAAAAGCAACCAGTCCTATCAGTCCCAGGCAGGCAATGAATACTGCGAGGAGAGAAAACAGGATAAAGATTTTTCCAGTCTTCATCTCGGCATTATACAGGTTGTTCCAGGAGTCAGTGAAGAATTCATACTGGAAAGGCCAGTCAGGAGCAAACTCCCTCCACTTATCTTCAATTGCCCGGATTGTGGCGGGGATATTGCTGCCTGAGAGTCTGATCGATGCAAACTGGTCATTGCCACCCGGAAACAAGACAGTAAAGCACACAGGATCAATGTCCTTATGCATTGAAGCAATGTGAAAATCCTTCATCACACCAATGATTTTATACCGCTGGAATGTGTCCGGTCCGGAAGGTTGCTGAATGTATTGCCCTACAACCGGTTCTGTCAGACCGAGCGATTTCACCGCAGCCTCATTTATAAGGATGGATGTGGAATCTGTTCCATATTCACGGGAAAAAAAGCGACCGTCCACGAGCCGTACACCCAATGTCTGAGGAAAGTCAAAGCTTACCTGCGACTGTTGCAGAAGATAGGTGTTCTTTTCAGGGTCGTCGTCGCGGAAAAAGGCATTGTTGCTATAGTCCATGCCAGGGATCTGTCTTGAGAATCCCGCCTTCTCCACTCCATCGATCCCGAGGACCTGTTCCCTGAATGTCTCATGCTGACGCCAGAATGCATCTGCCCTTCGTATTACAATTAGGTTCTCCTTATCAAACCCCAGATCCTTTTTCGTCATGAAGTTCAGTTGCCGGTAGACTATTGTTGAACCAATAATTATTATTATTGATACGGCAAACTGAAAAACAACAAGAATGCCCCTCAGCCTTTTTGACATCGATCCGGGGCTCATGGTGCCCTTGAGGACATCCACCGGATCAAATGAGGCAAGTACCAGGGCCGGGTAAAAACCTGCCGAAAAACCTACGACAAGTATGAGGAAAATCAGGAAAATAATACCGTTTGAATTCCATAAATCCACTGAAAGAGTTTTGCCTGTAAGCTGGTTGAAGGCAGGAGTCATTACAAAGACCAGCAGCACTGAAATAAGCACGGCGATAGCCGCAATGACAACTGATTCGGAAATGAATTGTAAAAACAGTCCTGTCTTACTCGCTCCCGAAACTTTTTTTATACCGACTTCCCGGGCCCGGCCTGCTGATTTTGCAGTAGCGAGGTTGACATAGTTTATTATTGCAATCACGAGAACCAGAAATGCAATCACTGCAAAGATATATACCGTGCTCAGTGATCCCGGAGGCTCAAGGTTATATTGCGTCGCACCTTTCAGATGAATATCCTTAATAGGTTCCATCACGTAGCTGAAGTCGTTGCCTGCATTCCTGAAATCATCAATTGACTGTCCCAGGATCTGCTGCAGCTGAGGCCCAACGTATTTTATTATCATTTCCTGGAGTTTTTCCTTGAGGGCTTCCTTCTGTGTGCCGTCACTGACAGTAATATATGTGTAGAAGCTATGAGAGATCCAGAACTGATTGTTGGCCATTCCGGGATAGGAACTCAATGAAGCCAGAATGTCAAATTTTATGTGCGAATTATCAGGCACGTTCTGAATAACGCCTGTCACTGTATAAATCACGGTATCTGACTCCACGGTTACTTTCTGCCCTAAAGGCTCGGTATCACCGAAATATTTCCTGGCATACTCTTCCGTCATTACCATAGACCGGGGTCTCACAAGTGCTGTAGTGGGGTCTCCCTTCAGGAACCTGAAGTCGAGCACGTCAAAGAAGGTAGAGTCAGCGAAAAGCACGCCATCCTCGTTGAACTTGTTTTCACCGTAACCTATCAACCAGTCGCCCATTCCCCGTACCCTCGCGGCACGTATGATTTCCGGATAATCGTTCAGCATTGCCTGTGCCATGGGTGCAGCCGTGACTGCCTGGTTCAGCTCACCTCCTGCCATCCGACCCACAATCTTTAACCTGTATGTATTTTCGTAGTTGCGGTGAAACCTGTCATAACTCAGTTCATGAATAACATAGAGAGAGATCAACAGGAAACAGGTGAGGCCTATGGACAGACCTGCCATATTCAGTGCCACATATCCGCTTTGTTTTTTCATGTTGCGGATGGAATTTTTAAGGAAGTTTTTAATCATGTCCGTTAGTCTTAATCAAGTCTGGTAGTCGATCAGAAAGACGACGAGAAATGTAACTTGTTGCACCTAAGCAGCAGCAAAAATCGGCGTATCAGCTTAAATTGTCCTGATTTGCCGGCCTGGAGCCTTTGAATAACATAACTACCGGAAACAGACCTGATTTCAGACGTACAGTTTATGGTATACAACTTTCATCCCTGGCATCAGGGGGTGTGATAAATATTGCATCAGGCAATGAACTATAGATGAACGAAATGGTTTAACTTTAAAAAAAAATACAATGTCAGAAAAACTTCTTAACAGTCGCCGCGAGTTTCTGCAGAAGATGATAGCGCTGACAGCGCTTGCAGGTGTTGCGCCATACGCCGATGCATTCGGACATCCTCTCTTTGGACTTTCCAAGGGCACTCTCCCGAAGCGTCCGCTGGGCAATACCGGGCATATGGTGGGCATATTCAGCCTTGGAGGTCAAGCCTCTATTGAGGTCCCGGGCAGGGAAGATATTGCCCTGGATATCATCAACAGGGCAATTGACCTGGGGATTAACTACATTGACACTGCCGCAGCCTACGGGAGGCAGACGCCCACGGTGGCGAGGGCCGATGCCATGGGAACCAGTGAACGAAATCTCGGGCAGGTACTGAAGTATCGGCGCAAGGAGGTATTCCTGGCCTCAAAGACCCATGACCGCACCTATGACGGTTCGATGAGGCTCCTTGAGAAATCGCTCAAACAGCTTAACACTGATCAGCTCGACCTCTGGCAGATACACAACGTGCGCTTGTCAGAGATGGAGACCCTTGACAAGATCACCGGTGAAGATGGTGTGCTCAAGGCCATGCTCAAGGCCCGCGATGAAAAGATCATCCGTTTCATCGGCTTCACCGGGCATGAAGGGCCTGACGTCCTGAATGCACTGCTCGAGAGGTTCCCGTTTGACAATGTGCTTGTTGCGATCAATGCAGCCGACAAGCATCATGACCCGTTCATTGAAAAGTTCCTTCCCAACGCAGTGAACAACGGAATGGGAATCGTGGGGATGAAGATACCGGCCCGTGACCGTATCTTCTCCAACGGAGGCATCATTACCATGAAGGAGGCGATGGATTATGTCATGACACTTCCGGTTAGCACAATAATTGTCGGCATAGACAAGATTGCTGAGCTTGAGGAAAATATTAAAATAGCGCAGGAATTTAAGCCACTTACTGCTGATGAGATGCTTGCCATAGAGGCAAAGACCAAGCCTTATTACAGGGACCTGCTCTTCTTCAAGAATCTTTCGGAGTGGCCGCCGGAGTGGTAGCGGTTCAGTCGGCAGTCGGCAGTCGAAACCAGTCGGCAGTCACCAGTCGTTATATGACTAACTGCTGACTGAAGACTGTTGACTGAAGACTATTTTGCAATGGGGCCGGCAGGGATGCGCTCGATCCTGCGCCCGGGCCTGCCAGTGAAGCCGAAGAACCATATCAGCGAAAATGATATTATAACCATCCCGGCAACGGTAACCCAGTCGGCATGCTCTCCTGGCACTATTATCCAGCTGAGAATGGCACCGAAGACGGGAATGATGAACTTCCACAGGTTCAGTTCCGATACCTTTACCTCCGGTCTTTTGAGCAATACATACCACTTTGAGAAGGTGAAGGCTGACATGAACGCGAGCCACCCGAGGACGAGCCAGTATTTTACCGGGAAATCAGGTTTTGACGGTACATCTTCAACGGCAAAAGAGAGCAGGAACATGATAAGCCCTCCGACAAGCAGAGAGAAGGAGCTCAACACCAGGGGATTCATCTTCTTGCCATCCCTGGAGACAAGGACGTTGCTGGTTGCGGTTGAAATGTTGGCAAGGAAAATCATGATTATTCCTGCCACCTCTCCAGGCAGACCAAAATGAAATCCCTGCCTGCCCACGCTGACAAGCGCTATTCCTGCCAACCCTAAGAGAATTGTCAATACCTTGGCACGTGTAAAACGCTCTTCTTTGATCATTATCCTGGAGACGATTGCCGTCACAAAAGGCTGAGCTCCCACGATGACTGCTCCCAGCGCCCCGGGAACCCGGTCCATGCCCTTGTAAAAGAGAATGTAGTTGATCAGGGTCTGTAGGATAGTCACCCATATGGCCAGGTTCCTGTTTGCCATTATCATCCTTACATATTCCCGCGGCCTTATTGTAAAAGGCAGGATCATGAGTCCTGAAAGGATGAAGCGTGTTCCTGCAAAATGTATGGGGGTTGAATACTGAAGTCCTACCTTGATGAACGGATAGGCTGTCGACCACAACAGGCATGTTATGATAGCCCAGAAGATGGTGTTGTGGTGCTGATCTCTCATTTGGTGCACAAAAGTGAGCAAATATCGTGGTTTTTTTGTTTCGCTGATTGCTTACATTTGTGCAAGTACAAAAAAAATATGACTGTAGAGGAACTCCTTGCACGCAGACTCAGGGATCACGGGGTAAAAAGACTTTTCGGCATTCCCGGGGGGCCGTCGATACCTTACATGGAAGCATTCAGGAAGGAGGGGATAGAGTTCATCCTCACCTCTCATGAGGCCTCTGCCGCCGTCATGGCCGATGTGACCGCACGTCTGACAGGAGTGACCGGTGTCTGTCACGCCACCTTCGGGCCCGGGGCAACCAATCTCTCCACGGGTGTAGGAGGTGCCCTGCTCGACCGTTCCCCCCTGCTGGCGCTGACGTCAGAGATGCCCGATGAGTGGCTTGATCGCACAGCACAGATGAACATTGACCACCAGGCACTCTTCGGCCCGCTGACAAAGGCCACCTTCCGGCTGAATGCCGCAAATGCCGGAGATATCATTGGCCGGAGCCTCGAGATAGCCGGTGAGGAGTATCCGGGACCTGTGCATATCGGGTTACCCTCCGACCTGGCAGGTAAAAGCTCAGAAGAGCCGGTAGCTGCCAGGCATACTCCGGTTGCTGAGGAGAGACTAAGGACGGAAGAGCGGGTGAAGGTGCTCCTGGCATCATCACGCAGGCCGCTGATAGCCGCCGGGCTTACTGCGATGCGCCGGGGCGCCGGTGCGAGACTGTTGGAGTTCCTCGGGCAACACAGTGTGCCTGTGGTGTTGACACCCATGGCCAGAGGGTTAATGCCCTCGTCGCATCCCTGTTATTCAGGTGTGCTGTTCCATGCGCTGAGCGACAGGCTGAGGCGCCTGACAGGTGAAGCAGACCTTATCATAGGACTGGGTTATGACCCGGTTGAATATAACTATGAGTCGTGGATGCCCGATGTGCCACTCGTACACTTTGATACCCGTGAGACTGACCTGCGGATCAGAGGGGCCATACAATCAGTGTCGTCTCCTGCCATGTGGTTTGATGCTCTCCGCGTGCTAAGAAGTGCACCGGAGATGATGGCCCTGGCTGCAGAGGCAAGGCAGGAGATAAAAAACGGCCTCAGGGCTGCCGCGAAGGATTTCAGCCCGGTCACAGCCCTGACGATACTGAAGGAAATGCTTCCCGCCGGCACTGTCATCACTACCGATGTGGGATCACATCTTCACCTGTTGGGTCAGATGTGGGATGTGCCACCTGCCGGGAGGCTGATAATGACAAACGGATGGTCTTCGATGGGGTTCGGGCTTCCGGCAGCCCTGGCTGCTGCTTTCATCAGTCGTGATAGTCAGGCCGCCGCCTTAGTCACCAGTGACAAACAGGCTGATGGTTTCGTCGCCCGGGACAATTCGACCCCCGCTTTTGCAATCAGTGACAATCCGGTGGTATGCATCACCGGTGACGGCGGTTTCCTGATGCATGCCGGTGAGATGATCATGGCCCGAAGGTACGGACTGAAGGTGATTGTGGTGGTGCTCTCTGACGGAGAGCTTAACCTGATAAAGATCAAACAGTCATGGAAGGAATTGAACCCATATGGTACAGGACTCTATACAGGCCCGCTGTTCTGGTCTGACAATTACCTGGGGACCGAAGTGATACGCTCAACCAATGCAAGGGAGATGCAAACAGCAGTCGGAAGGGCTCTCGCTTCCGGCAGCAGTGTGATCATCGAAGCAATCGTTGACCCGTCTGTTTACAATGACCTGGTGGTAAGGGGCTGAGCAGTGCTGCTATGCCTTTTTGGAAGCCGGTTTCTTTGGCTTTGCCGCAGGCTTCTCTGATTTTGCAGCGACAGCCTTTGTCTCCTTTACAGCGACAGTCTTTGCCTCTTTTGCAGCGACAGTCTTTGTCTCTTTTGCAGCGACAGCTTTTGTCTCTTTTGCAGCGACGGTCTTTGTCTCTTTTTCAGCGACTTTTGCTGCAGGCTTTGCTGTACTTTTCGCAGCAGTTTTGGGTTTGGCCGTCTTAACGGCTGCCTTTACCGGCTTGACTTTTACTTCAGGTGATGCGGCAGATGCTGCCTCAGCCTAGCTGCCTTTACGGCTACCTTTGTTACCGCTTCTGCGGCTCTCTTTTTTGCCTTTTTCTGCCGGCGGACGCCAAAGGTACCTCTGATTATCTTTCCTCTTTTTGATTTCTGATCACCTTTACCCATAATCTGTTTGAATTTAAATTTTGAATATAAAAAGAGCACAGACGACAAAAGTAGTAAAATTTAGCTCTCCGGGACGATTTTCTGTTAATAAATAAGGTGGTTCAGACAGAGCTTCTTACCCGCTGTTTTTATTAAATTTGCAGATATGACAACTAAAAAGCTTAGGATTTACTCTACGGATGTCACTCCGCGGCTTGAATATGTCGCAGAAATTATCTTTTCATCCGTTCTTGGGATCGAGTACGAGATTACGGCCGACAGGAGGAAGATAGGCGGCAATCCCGCCATCATCTACTCCGGTGAAAAGGTGAAGGGTCAGTTTATAATTCGCCCTTCAGGCCTGCTGGCTGCATCCGGGGTCACACCCATGGAGCCGGAGGTCTCAGACGTTGAGGGCCTTCCGGTTCTCTTTCCTTCCGATGAAGGGAGTATACCCTTTGACATTTTCTCCGCTGCCTTTTATATGCTTTCGCGGTACGAGGAGTATCTGCCCTTTGCACCGGATGTGCACGGACGCTTCCAGGGGATAAGGTCACTTGCATACCGGAAGGGATTTCTTCAGATGCCGGTAGTGGAGTTATGGTCAAGATTCCTTGCGGTAGCCCTTGTTAAGTTCTATCCTGTCCTCACAATCAGGCACAATGATTTCAGCTCACTGGTGACTTTCGATGTCGATCAGCCATTTGCCTACAGGAGCCGGGGATTGCTGAGAAGCATGGGCGGGCTGATGAAAGGGCTCGCCGGGACAGGCGCCAGGCCGGCAGAGCGTATCAGAACCATGACCGGGAATCAGGCTGATCCCTATGACAATTTCGACTACATTGAGCAGCAGGTAAAGCTCAACGGGATTGATACCATCTTTTTCTTCCCTACAGGCGACCAGGGTGAATATGATCATAACCCTCCTCACCGTGATCATGATTATGGCGAGATAATCCGCAGGTATGACAAAATGTTCGGCAGCGGCCTGCATCCCTCGTACCGCTCTGCCGGGCGTCCGAAGACACTGAGGATGGAGATGGAGCGCTACAGGAACATATCAGGGCATAGTGCCGAGCGTGCACGGCAGCACTGGCTGCTGCTGCGTATGCCCGAGACCTACCAGTCGTACGCTGATGCAGGCATCAGGTATGATTATACCATGGGATATGCCGATGAGCCTGGCTTCAGGGCAGGCATAGCACGCCCCTTCCCCTTTTATGATCTTTCAAAAGAGAAGAAGACTGCCCTGACCGTTGTTCCATTCCAGATAATGGACGGCACACTTAGGCAGTATCTTCACCTGTCGCCCGATGCAGCCCTGACGGTCATCAGGTCACTGATCTCCGCCACCAGGAGGGCAGGAGGCATATTTGTATCAGTGTGGCACAATACTTCCCTCACGGAAGGAAATGGATGGGAGGGATGGAGGAAGGTGTTCGAGGAGACCCTGGCACTGCAGAAGCCATGATTGCATACCTTAAAAACGATGAGATAGACCGCCGCAAGTGGGACGACTGCCTGGCGGAGATACCGGGTATCAGACCCTATGCATGGTCATGGTATCTCGATATCATGTCACCGGGCTGGGAGGCACTTGTTGATGATGATTACCTTTCACTCTTTCCCCTGCCACATGCAAAAAAGTACGGATTCAGTTATATTGCAACGCCCGTTTTCCTTCAGCAGCTCGGACTCTTCACTCCTGACGGAGACAGGAAGAAAATAGCCCTGGAGTTCATCTCGTTCATGCCTGAGTTCTTCAGGCTCATAGACCTGAACATAGGGCAGGAGGTACAATATCCGGAATACACAATCACCCCTAAGCATAACTTTGAACTGCGCCTGGATGACCCATATGAGACGATATGGTTCAACTACATGTCAGACTGCCGGAGGAATATCAACATTGCCCGCCGTTATCCCCAGGAGATCGTAGATGATGCTAAGCCTCAGGAAGTGATCTCGCTGTTCAGGAACAACATAGGCAAGAGGGCGGGAGTGATACGGGAGGTCAGTTACAGCCGCCTGCAAAGCCTGATGGATCACTGCCTCCGGACAGGGAAGGGAAGGATTATCGGAGTAAGGTCACCGAAAGGAAAATTGCTGTGGGGCATCTTCATCATTGACACTGCAGACCGCCTCACGCTTCTCTTTACTGCCGGCAGCAGGAAAAGCCGTGAGCTGCGTACCGCTTACCATGTGATAGATCACATCATAAAAACCAATGCAGGGACAGGCAGGATAGTTGATTTTGCCGGATCATCAGTGCCTTCAATTGCCATCTTCATGAAATCTTTCGGCGGAGAGCAGACGACCTACTGGCGTCTCTACCGCAATACCCTGCCATGGCCGGCAAGGCTTTTCAAATGATCAGAAGAGAAGCTCTATTACCTGGTCGTCGAGTCCTGTTTCTGTCAGCTTTCCATCTTCGCAGCGCACTGTTCTTGCCGGGTACTTTTTTACCAGTGCAAGCTTATGGGTTGACATTATCACAGCCCTTCCGTTATCACTGATGCTGCGGAGAAGTATGTGGATATCCTCAGACGTTTCAGGATCGAGGTTACCGGTGGGCTCATCAGCCAGGATAATCTCAGGGTCATTCAGCAGGGCTCGTGCAATGACCACCCGCTGCTGCTCACCTCCGGACAACTGGTGAGGCATCTTGAACCCTTTGTTATGCAGATTCACCTTCTCAAGCACCTCCCTGATCCTGTCTTCAAGGGCAATCCTGTTAGTCCAGCCTGTTGCCCTCAGGGCAAACTCAAGATTGTCATGCACTGACCTGTCATTAAGCAGCTGAAAATCCTGGAACACTATTCCCAGCTTCCTTCTCAGCAGTGGTATCTCTCTATTTCTGATCGTCCGAAGGTTAAATCCTGCCACCCATCCTTCGCCGTCTGTCAGGGGCAACTGCGCATTCAGCGTTCGTATCAGTGATGTTTTGCCGCTTCCGACCCTGCCGACCAGGTATAGGAATTCGCCCTTGTCGGCCTTCAGATTAACGTCTGAGAGGACCAGGTGATCCTGCTGCATGACAGAGCAGCTCTTCAGTTCTATAATTGTATCAAGCGGTGAAACCTCTTCCATCCCGGTTACTTTTGGTGCAAATTAAAAAAGAATTAACAATCAGTGGCATAGATGTTGATAAAATGAGCATTAATGAGACTTTCGGACTATTTTATAATTGTATTTTTACGGCTGATGGAACTGCGCCGGAAAATTTGCGCAAGATATTGTTAATAAGATAATTACCGACAGATAGTTCCTGTCGGCGCATTTCTGTTGAAGGAGGCTCATGAAAAGATAAAGTTATGAACAGAAAGATATTGGTGATCATGATTGTTGCAGTTTTTACTGCCGGGAGTGCTGTCAGGGGACAGTGCGTCATTTTCCGGTGAAGAGCTGACATCAATGCTGAATAACGGTTATGAGATGTACGGTAAGGCAAAGTATGCCCCGGCCATTGTACTGTTTGACAAATGGCTTGCCACTGAAAAAACAGGCAACATGATCGAGCGGGCTGAAGCCGAGTATCATGCAGCTCTCTCTGCCATGCGACTGATGAGCCCTGATGCCGAATACCGGATGCAAAGGTTCATTACATCGCAACGGTGAGAGTCCGAGGCTGAATGAGGCCATTTTTGAATCAGGACTGTACTGCTATCAGCAGCGCAATCACAGTTGTGCCATAGAATGGTTTGAGAAGACAGACAGAATGATGCTGGCAGACGACAGGCTGCCGGAATATATCTTCAAGCTCGGATACTCGCATTACATGAGAGGCAATGAGCAGAGGGCACAGATGCTTTTCGCGGAGCTGATAGACGTGGATACTGATTATACCTCACCGGCGCTTTATTTTTATTCGGCCATTGCATACGAGAACGGTTTCTACCAGACTGCCCTTGAGGGCTTCGAGAGGCTTAAGGGAGATGAGACCTTCGGAAGTGTGGTGCCTTTCTACATAGTCCAGATCTATTATATGGACAAGAACTATGACGGTATCCTTGAGACGGGGCCATTGCTCATCGACCAGGCAGGGAAAACGAGAGAGACGGAGCTCTACCGATTTATCGGAGATGCGCACTTCCAGAAGGGTAATTACAGCGAAGCGATACCCTACCTTGAGAAGTTCATCAGGAACACAAAGCTCAGCAACAGGAATGACAAGTATGAACTTGCCTACAGCTATTACCAGACCGGTGATATTGAAAATGCCACCAGGCTCTTCACACAGGTGGTTGGCAAAAGCGACGTACTTAGCCAGAACGCATATTATATGCTGGGGTCATGTTATCTGAAGAGCAACGACAAAAAGAGAGCACAGATGGCTTTCTCCGCCGCCTCGGGGATGAGCTATGACAGGGAGGTTCAGGAGGAGTCGCTTTTCAACTTCGCCAAGCTGGCATATGAAAACTCCTACGCTCCCTTCGGAGAGGGGATTGATGCCCTCCACACCTATATACAGACCTACCCCGACTCGGCACATATGTCAGAGGCATATGACTATCTCATATCGGCCTACATGAGGCTGAAGAACTACCAGGCGGCGATGAACTCCCTTGAGAAGATCACAACGAGGGATGACAGGCTTAAGACTGCATATCAGAAGGTGGCTTATTACAGGGGTATTGAGCTGTTCCGAAACAAAAATTTTCAGGATGCAGTAGCTACTTTCGACCAAGTCGCTTATGTACAAGGAGATGAACCCGGAGTTAAGGGCACAGGCACTTTACTGGAGGGGTGAGTCAAACTACCGCCTGGGCCTGGCTGATGCGGCAGGCAACGACTGGGAGGCGTTCAGGCAGCTACCGGTAGCCAGATCCCTTCCGGAGTATGACCTGATTGATTACAATCTCGGGTATGTCTGGTTCAACGAAGGTAATTATTCAAAAGCCCTGCCCTTCTTCCTGGCCTTCAACAACAGCGTAGACGAGAAGGCGAGATCCGAAATGGCGGCTGACGCCCGAAACCGCATCGCTGACTGTTATTATATCAGGGCCGACTACCCTTCGGCCATCACCTATTATGACAAGGTCATTGACAATGCCAGGCTTGATGCGGACTATGCAATGTTCCAGAAGGGATTTGCGCAGGGACTGAGTAACAAAAATGAAGCGAAGATCTCGACCCTGACCGGGCTGATCGACAAGTACTCCAAATCAGCTTACGTTCCCAATGCCCTTTTTGAACGTGGACGGGCATATGTGGCTCTTGAACAGCCTGCAAGGGGCGAGGCTGACTTCACCAACATAATCGCCTGGTACACAAACAGCCAGTTTGTGCCGCCGGCCATGGTACAGCTCGGGCTGATATACTACAATGCCGGGGAGAATGCAAAAGGCCATTGCCCAGTTCAAGAAGGTGATTGAGAACTACCGGGGCACCCCTGAGGCCCGCAATGCCGTCAACGGACTCCGGAACGCGTACACCGATATGGACGATGTGGAGTCGTACTTCGCATACATGAAAACGGTGGATGGTTTTGGCAATGTAGAGGCCACCACACGTGATTCAATGACATATATTTCAGGTGAAAACCAGTATGTCAAAGGCAACTGTGAAAGATCGTCCGAGATCTTCAGGAACTACCTTGCAGAGTTCCCCTCCGGCAGTTTTGCTACCAACGCAAGGTTCTACCTTGCCGACTGCCAGAACAGGGCAGGCGAGCTGGATGAAGCGCTCGACCTTTACCTCCGGGTTGTGAGCGTGGGTAACAACCAGTTCATGGAACAGTCGCTTCTCGGGGCGGCCTCCATAACCTATGGCAAGACCGATTACCGGCGTTCCTACAGTCTCTACGAACAGCTCAGCCGCGAGGCATCCAATCCTGAGAACCGTATGTATGCCTGGATGGGGATGATGCGTTCAGCCTCCGGGTTCACCGATGATGAAAAGATCATTGCAGCGGCAGAAATGGTTCTTGAATCCGAGAAGCTGACCGAAGAGCTGGCACGGGAAGCCACTTTCCTGACTGCCAGTGCAAACCAGCGGCTGGGTAACAACACGGAAGCCCTTGATGACTACCGCAGGGTAGGGTATGAGGTTTCAACGGCCTACGGTGCTGAAGCAAAGTACCGTGTTGCCGAACTGCTCTGGCTGGCAGGTGACATCAACGGAGCCGAGAAGGAGGCCAACGAGTTCGTTGACATGAGCTCACCTCATCCTTACTGGACAGGCAAAACGTTCCTGCTTCTGTCGGATATAGCTGTTAAGAAGGGTGACGTCTTCCAGGCCAAAGCCACGCTGCAGAGCCTGATAGACTACTATAACGTAAAAAATGACGGGATCATTGATGAGGCACGCACAAAGCTTGCAGCCATCACTGGCGGCGAATCCGGCGGGTCAGCGGCCAGCGGGGAACCATCAAGCAACTGATCAACCAAAAGGAGAAAGCAATGAAAGAAAAAATATACATCACAGCAGCAGTTCTTCTGATCTCAGTGTTTGCCAAAGGCCAGACGCAGGATGAGACCATAAGAAGGTCAGTAACACTCTACAACCCCTATAAGCCAACCCTGCAGGAGGCTACCAAGAGAGCCCACCTGCCGGCTGCCGATGATACAACCACGGTAAATGTCTCATTCCGCTATGACTTCACCCCGGGATCGTTTGTTCCGGAGTATGAGGTGAGCCCGATCAAGTCTGCCGTTCTGTCCCCTGACCCTCTTCCGGAACTGAAGAAAGGATATGTCAGCCTCGGAGTGGGAACATACCTCTCTCCCTTCATGGAGATAAGCGTATCAAACGCAAGGTCAAGGAGCGGGACCATCGGTCTCTTCACTCGCACCTACGGCTCTGCAGGCAAGATTGAGCTGGAAAATGATGCCAGGGTGTACGGGGGATTTCTCGACAACCAGGCCCTGCTGTACGGCAAGAAGTATTTCAGGCGTAGCCGTTTTGACTCGGATATTGATTTCAGGCAGATGACGAGGTTTGCCTACGGTTATGATCCTGACGTCACCGGTTATGATCCGGACAAAAAGGAGATCAGGTCACTTTACTATGATTTATCAGCCAAAGCCAGGTATTTCACCATGGAGCACGATTCCAGTGATCTCAACTGGGATGCCACTCTCAGGTACAACCTGTTTACACGCCAGGGTGACGGCATGCAGCATAATCCCGGCATTACGGCCAGGGGGGAATTGACATGTTCGGTTTTTACGGCGGCCTGAATGCGAATATGATCTCTATCTTTTTACCAGTGGGATAGACAATAAGGCGAGAAACCTTATTACCCTGACCCCTTACATTACCAGGGGCAATGAAGAGTGGAGATTCCGTTTCGGCATTAAACTGGCTGCTGACCTGAAGGAGAACGATGAAGCGCTTGTTGGAGGCGACACCAAGCTTTACATGCACTTCTACCCTGATGTCTCTTTCACCTTCAGGGTTATCCCGCAAGTTCCTCCGTTTCACCGCTGCCGTAGATGGTTCGCTTGAGAATAACCAGGCGCGGAATACTGCATATGTCAACCCCTGGATGATGCCAGGTGACACCCTTTATAACCTGCGAAGCACAGATAACCAGCTCAGGATTACGGCAGGCATCTCCGGCAATATGAATGTCACCGCCACATACGCACTTGACGTCAGCTACACGATGTTCAGAGACATGCTTCTCTTTATGAATGACACTGTTGGCGTGGGCAATTATTTTCGTGCCTGCATACACCGACGGTAACCTGTTGAAAGTCCGCGGTGAGGTCAGTTACCCTGTTACCCCGAAGATGACGCTCTCATTGCTGGGCAATTATTACGGATACGACATCTCGGGATATGATCATGCCTGGCATAAGCCTAAATGGGACGGTATCGCGAAGCTGGACTACAACCTCAGGAACAAGATAATTGCTTCAGCTGCACTCACGCTCACCGGTAAACGGTACGCAAGGGTCAGGGCACCTGAAGAGACCGTCATGCTTCCCTTCCATCCGAACCTGAACCTGGGGGTCGAGTACAGGTACACCCCGGTACTTTCATTCTGGGTGAAATGCAACAATATTTCGTACAGCCGCTATTTCGAATGGAACTATTATCCTGCCAGAAACTTCATGATTCTGGGAGGTTTTTCATACAGTTTGTAAGCTTCCGGCCGGGTTAGCGGATTGTTCATATCTATTTAACTAAAAAATCTCTTTTTCAGGGTAAAATTCATGGATTTTGCTACCTTTGTATGATTTTATAAATTACATAATATCAAACTGTTAAAAGCACATATATACAATTAAAAATTTCTTGTAATGACTAATGAGGAACTGAGGAAGAGGAGTAAGGAACAGGATGAATATTCAGCCGAAAGCATCCAGGTGCTGGAAGGTTTGGAGGCAGTAAGAAAAAGGCCTGCCATGTACATCGGCGATGTTGGTGTCAGAGGGTTGCATCATCTTGTATATGAGGTTGTTGATAACTCAATTGATGAAGCTCTGGCGGGGTTCTGCACACAGATTGACGTAACGATTAACGAAGATAATTCCATTACCGTTGTTGACAACGGCCGCGGTATCCCCGTGGAGATACACGAAAAGGAGCAGCGCTCGGCCCTGGAGGTGGTTATGACCGTCCTTCATGCCGGGGGTAAGTTCGACAAGGATTCATACAAGGTATCAGGAGGTCTTCACGGCGTGGGGGTATCATGTGTCAATGCCCTGTCTTCGAGACTGACCGTTGACGTGATGAGACAGGGGAAGAGATGGAGACAGACCTACGAGAGGGGGAAGCCACTTGCTCCTGTAGCCCAGGTGGGTACATCAGACGGTACGGGAACCATTACCACATTTATGCCTGACAATACCATCTTTCAGACCATGGAGTTCAGGTTCGAGATACTGGCAGTCAGGCTGAGGGAGCTGGCTTTCCTGAACAAGAATATTCTCCTGACGCTGACGGACAAGCGTGAGGTGGCTGAGAACGGAAACGAACCGCATCAAGCTACGGAGAGGTTCATCTCGGAACGCGGTCTCATAGAGTTCGTTGAGTATCTCGATGCAAACCGTGAGAGGCTTATAGACAAGGTCATATACATCGATTACGACAGAGGGGATATTCCCGTTGAATTGGCCCTGCAGTACAATACCTCCTTCTCAGAGAACGTGCACTCATATGTGAACAATATCAATACCATTGAGGGAGGAACTCATCTTGCAGGTTTCCGGAGGGGGCTTACACGCACCCTGAAGAAGTATGCCGAAGATTCGGGTATGACCACCAAGCTCAAATTCGATATCAACGGTGACGACTTCCGGGAAGGGTTGACCTGCGTCATGTCTGTCAAGGTTGCGGAGCCGCAGTTTGAAGGGCAGACCAAGACCAAGCTGGGTAACTCGGAGGTCATGGGTGCGGTTGATGTGGCAGTAAGCACTGCCCTGACCAATTACCTCGAGGAGAACCCCAAAGACGCAAGGGCCATAGTACAGAAGGTCATACTTGCCGCCACGGCACGCCATGCAGCCCGCAAGGCTCGTGAGCTGGTTCAGCGTAAGAATGTCCTCTCGGGATCAGGACTGCCGGGCAAGCTGGCTGACTGTGCAGACAGGGATCCTGCCGTTTCAGAGATATTTATTGTTGAGGGAGACTCGGCAGGCGGAACTGCCAAACAGGGCCGTGACCGCCGCTTTCAGGCCATCCTGCCTCTCAGGGGAAAGATACTGAACGTGGAGAAGGCCATGCAGCACAAGATCTTCGACAACGAGGAGATAAAGAACATCTTTACCGCACTCGGGGTCAATATCGGTACTGCAGACGACAGCAAGGCGCTCAACGTGACGGGGCTGAGGTATGCCAAGGTCATTATCATGACTGATGCCGACGTGGACGGCTCGCACATCACGACACTTATCCTGACATTCTTCTTCAGGTATATGTATGAGCTGATACAAAATGGGAATATCTACATAGCCACCCCTCCGCTGTACCTCGTGCATAAAGGCAAGACCGAGAAATACTGCTGGACGGAAGAGGAGCGTGAGGCTGCCGTTAAGGAGATGGGTCAGGGCAAGGAGTCTTCGGTGACCATCCAGAGATATAAGGGTCTGGGTGAGATGAATGCCGAGCAGCTGTGGTCGACCACCATGAATCCGGAGACCCGAACGCTGCGTCAGGTTACGATTGACAGCGCCGCCGAGGCTGACCATATCTTCTCGATGCTAATGGGTGACGAGGTTCCGCCAAGGCGCGAGTTTATAGAGAGGCATGCGAAGTATGCGAATATTGATGCTTAAGCTCAGTCTACAGTCTACAGTCTACAGTCTACAGTCCTGACTGAGGACTGCCGACTGAGAACGGACTTTTGACTTTACAGACTTTACAGACTTTTAACCATGGAGATCTTTCAGACCGTTTTTGACTGGTATATGGCCAACCTGAATTATTTTACCATTTTTCTTCTGATGGCCATAGAAAGTTCATTCATTCCTTTTCCGTCAGAAATAGTTGTTCCGTTTGCGGCATGGAAAGCGGGGGAGGGGGGCCTGACAATGGCAGGTGTGCTGCTTTCATCCACTGCCGGAGCAATGACCGGAGCCATCATTAATTATTACCTGGCTGTCTGGCTCGGCAGGCCGCTGCTGTACCGTATTGCAGATACCAGGTGGGCTCACGCCCTTATGATCAACAGGCAAAGCGTGGAGAAGGCAGAAACATATTTTGTAAAACACGGCAAAGCCTCAACCTTCATCGGGCGCCTGGTGCCGGCCGTGAGGCAGCTGATCTCAATCCCTGCAGGTCTTTCAAGGATGAATCCCGGCTCATTCCTGCTCTATACATTTCTCGGGGCCGGCCTGTGGAACCTGATCCTGGCTCTGATTGGCTATTTCGCATACGACAAGCGCGAGTATATACTCCCATACCTTGACTGGATCATGTATGCCTTTGGGGCACTGTTTGTCATTTGGCTCTTATGGAAAGGGGTACAGGCCTGGAGGAGAAAAAGTAAGATTGACCCCCGATAAGTTCTGCTCCATTGTCCGGGAGAGATTAAAGAAGGAAGCTTGTCACCCTGTAATTTCTACTGTATTGTCCGTGAGATAGAAAGTAACTGTGTCACTCAGTCAGTTCCCCGGCAAGAAGCCGCAGACCGATCTCTGAAATCTTTGCCCTGTAGATGGCAGTCAGCCTCCGGTTGATGGCACTGAGATAATTATTCTGGTACTCCCTGAACTCAAGTCCTGAAAGAGATCCAAGGCGATAGCGTTCCATGGCGATCTCCAGTGAGACCCGCGCCACCTCGGCACTCTGGGTCTCGAAGTCTGTGACGGTGATGTTATTCTGATAAGTGTTGTAGAGCAGGTCAAGCTCACTCAGTATCTCATTCTCGATATCGAGGTACGCCAGCCGGCTGCTCTCGGCCTCAATCTTTGCGTTTGCTATTCTCCTGTTGGTTTCCATTCCCGAAAAGATATTCCAGCTCATGTTCAATCCCCAGTTAAAGCCATTGGTCATACTGTATGAGCTGGCAGCCCATGGAAATTCACTCCGGGAGATATTATATCCTGTGCTGAAGTTGACGGTAGGGTAGCGCAGCGCTCTGACAGCGTCAAGGTCATACATCGACAGATTTTCTCCCTGGCGTGCCATGATGAGCTGGTTGTTGAAGGTAAGAGTCCTTTCACGCAGCATATCAATATCTATCTGCGGTGCAAGTATGATTGAGTCGTTAATGTTAAAATTGATATCATGTCCGGCATTGAGAAGGTTAGTCATCCGTATATAGGCGCTTTTTACAGTCTCCTGCTGCAGCAGGACTGCCGAGCTGTCGGCATTGAGGTCAATCCTGGCCTGTTGCAGATCAAGACCGGATATGACGCCCAGAAGATACTTCTCCTCAGCGTTCTCATATCTCGATTTGGAGAGGGACAGGGAGGTGAGAGCCGACTCCATTCTGTTCTGTTGCACGATGATGTTGTAGTACTCTGAGCAGACTCTCATTACCAGGTTCTCAACATTGATCCTCACTCTCTGGCTGCTCATTGACAACAGTTCCTGCTGGCGGCTGTAGGTGGCGAACATGCCGAGTCCGTCAAAGATTCTCCAGTTCATGGTTACACCGGCCGTGTAAAGGTTGGTTCTGGTTTTATCATCACTGCCGGATGACGATGTGACATTATTGTCTGTCTGTGACTGCCTTCCGGTTCCGGTAACGGTTGGAAGGAAGGGTGCCGGGGTAACGTTGTTGCCTGCAATGGATTCGTCGTTCCTGCTGATCTTCAGTGAGTAATTATTCTGCAAGGCCTTCATAATGGCCTCGTTAAGAGTCATAGTCTCCTGCGCCCCGGTGGTCAGGGGCATCAGGAGTATCAAAAGGAGTAAACTAAGCCTGTATTGTCTCATTGCTGTTTTTTTCAACTTTTTTTCTTGCAGCCAGGTAGCTGTAGACTGACGGAACCACGAAGAGTGTCAGGAATGTGGCAAAGAACATGCCGCCTACAACCGTCACACCCATTGATCTGCGGCTTTCCGCACCGGCACCTGATGCCAGAGCAAGAGGCAGGATACCGAGGATTGTGGTCAGGCTGGTCATCATTATCGGGCGGAAGCGTGCCACTGCGGCATCGCGCACGGCTTCCATCACGGTCAGTCCGGCCAGCTGCCTCTGGTTGGCAAACTCAACGATAAGTATACCGTTCTTGGCCACCATTCCTATCAGCATTATGAGTCCGATCTGACTGAAGATATTGAGGGTCTGCCCCGTTACCGCCATGATAAAGAGTGCCCCGATGAGTGCCAGGGGCACGGTAACCAGTATGATCACAGGGTCACGGAAGCTCTCGAACTGCGCTGACAGCACAAGGTAGATAAGCACCACGGCCAGTACGAAGGCAAAGAGAAGGCTTGAAGTGCTCTCGACAAAGTCCTTGGAGTCGCCTGACAGGGTGGTGCTGAAGTTTTCATCCAGGGTCTTTCCCGCTATCCTGTCCATCTCCTCTATCCCTTCTCCGAGAGTGAATTTACCCTCGAGGCCCGCGGAGACGGTGGCTGAAACGAACCTGTTGTACCTGTAGAGCTGTGGTGGCAGGCTGCTCTCACGTGTCTCCACGATGTTATCGAGCTGTATAAGCTGACCCCTGTCGTTCCTTACATAGGTGCTGGTGAGGTCCCTCGGGTCGTTTCGCTTTGACTTGTCGAACTGGCTGAATATCTGGTATTGTTTGCCGTCAAGTATATAGTAGCCGATTCGCTGTTCGCTCATTGTAAGCTGCAGCGTCTGAGCGATGTTCTGGACATTGACACCCATCATTGAGGCTTTCTCCCTGTTGATAAGTACGGTAAGCTCCGGCTTGGTGAATTTGAGGTTCACGTCGCTTGCCGAGAAATAGGGGCTTTCAGAAACCTCTGCCATGAAGTCGGGTATCACCCTCTTGAGGTCATCGAGGTTTTTGGCCTGTATAACGTACTGTACGGGCAGTCCTCCGCGCCGTGATCCGAAGGTCTGCTGTTGCGAGACGATGGTTCGCGCGCCCGTAAATTGCCTCAGAACGGGCGAAAGCGAGGCGGCTATATCCTGCTGTGACCTTTTGCGTTCATCAAGAGGCAGGAGTCTCACTCTCATGTTTGCAGAGTTCACGCCTCCCATGCCCACCATCATCATGATATTGTCACTCTCGGGAACCTGTTCCTTAACAACAGGGTAGAGGGTCTCCATGTAGCTGCCCATGTATTCGTAGGTTGCCCCTTCGGTGGCCCTGGCACTGATATTTACATAACCGCGGTCCTCCAGTGGCGCCATCTCGGACGGCAGCAGGGTCCAGAGCCAGGCAATAAGTCCTGCAGAGACCACAATAATTATGAGTGCCCAGTACCTTACCTTCAAAAAGGCAGTTATGCTCCTCCGGTAGAGGTTTATCATTCCCGAGAAGAATGGTTCGGTGGCGCGGTAGAAACGACCCTCCATGGCGTCATGTTTCAGGATCCTGGATGAGATCATGGGGGTGAGCGAGAGTGCCAGGAAGGAGGAGATGACGACAGCCCCGACTATCACAAGGCTGAACTCCCTGAAGAGCCTTCCGGTCACTCCCTGCAGGAAGACAATGGGAAAGAAGACCGCTACCAGGGCGATGGTGGTGGCGATAATGGCAAAATAGATCTCCCTCGATCCAGTCAGCGCCGCCTCCATTGGTTTCATGCCTTTTTCCACCTTGGTGTAAATGTTCTCAACCACAACTATCGCATCGTCTACGACAAGACCTATTGCAAGTACGATGGCGAACAGGGTCAGTATATTTATGGTGAACCCGGCAATATACATGATGAAGAAAGCTCCGATCAAAGCCACGGGAACTGCCACCACAGGTATCAGGGTTGTCCTCCAGTTACGGAGGAAGAGGAATATCACGAGTACAACGAGCGCAAAGGCAATGAAGATTGTGGTTTTTACCTCTTTGATTGACTCCCTTACATAAAGGGTATTGTCAAAAAGGACTTCCATTGTGATATCATCCGGGAGGTCTTTTTCCAGCTGTTGAAGGAGTATGGTCGCATTGTCTACAATTTCAATGTAGTTGGCTCCGGGCTGTGGTACAAGCACCACGATTACGGCCGGCTTCCTGTTGCTTAAAAGGTGTGACCGGATATTTTCCGCGTCAATTTCCGCTATCCCTATATCGCTGAATTTTACAACCCTGTCGCCGCTTTTTGTTATAATCAGGTCATTGAATTCGTCAATGGTCCGGAGTCTTCCCAATGTTCTGATGGTAAGCTCAGTATTATCGCCCTCGATCCTTCCTGAGGGCAGTTCGATGTTTTCACGGGTCACTGCATTCCGGACATCAAGAGGCGTCAGTCCGTATGCTGCCAGCCTCGTCGGGTCCATCTTCATCCTGATGGCGAGCTTCTTTGAACCCCATACGCTCACTGCACTTACTCCTGAGATGGTCTGGAGCCTCTCCCTGAAATTGATCTCAGCATAGGTGCTCACGTCAATTATTGACCTTGTGTCGCTGCGTAGTGTCACTGCAAAAATAGGCTGGGCGTCGGCATCGGCCTTCTGAACCACCGGGGGGTCCACATCCTGAGGCAGCCGTCGCATGGCACCCGATACCTTGTCACGCACGTCATTCACCGCTGTCTCCATGTCAACCTCAAGCTTGAACTCGACGGTTATGCGTGAAGAACCGTCACTGCTGGAGCTTGAGATGGAACGGATACCCTGCACGCTGTTGATAGCTGATTCGAGAGGTTCGGTTATCTGCGTTTCGATGACGTCAGAGTTGGCACCCGGGAATGAGGTGGATACTGTCACGATGGCGGGATCCACGCTGGGGTAGTCCCTGACCCCCAGAAAGGTGTATCCTATGCCTCCCATGATGAGTATAACCAGGGACATCACGGTTGCAAGGACGGGTCGCTTTATGCTTATTGACGATAGACTCATTTATTTCTGTTTGGTTGCATGAGAGTTATTGACTCTGTGTCAATCTGTTATGTTTACCCTCACAGCCATGTTCTCCCTCAGCTGCATCAGTCCGGTCGTCAGCACGGTATCGCCGGGAGCAAGTCCTGACACCACTTCTATCTTCGACGCCGTCCTTGTGCCGGTAACTACGGGTACCAGTCTCGCTCTTCCGCTTCTTACCAGCCAGACCTTCTTCTCATTCATGTCGGGAACGATTGCTTCGGTTGGAATCTGCAGGGCATTCTGGCTCTCATCGGTGATAAGAGTAAGGGAAGCGAACATCCCCGGCACAAGACGCCTGTCGCGGTTGTCGTAACGGGCTCTCAGGCCGATGCTGCGCGTGGTTGGATCAATACGGTAATCAACGGCATAGACTGTGGCAAAGAACTCATCGGTATAGCCTTCCGTCTGGAATGAGATTCTCTTCCCCTTGAGATCTGCAGAAACATATTTCTCCGAAATGGCAAACTCAAGCTTAAGTATTGAAGGGTCAATAAGATGGGCTATCTTAACGGAAGGCTGAACGTATGATCCTTCACTGACATATCGGAATCCTATCACTCCGTCAAACGGTGAACGCACTTCGGTCTCCGCTATTCTCACCTTCAGCAGGTTGATATCGGCCAGGATCACATTGTAGTCAGTCTGTAACTGGTCGAATGATTCGCGGCTGACTGCGTCCTTTGTTAGCAGTATCCGCTGACGTTCAAGTTTCTCGGAAAGCATCTTTTCCTGTATCTCCGATCGGCGGAGCTGTGCCTGCAGATCTTCGTCATAGATCTTGACCAGCAGGTCACCTTTCTTCACAGTGCTTCCCTCTTTGAAGTAAACGCCGGTAACTTTTCCTGAAACCTTGCTGACTATGTCGACCTCCTCATTTGCCAGCAGTGATCCGGCTGACCTGATTCCGCTGGTAAGGTAAGATGGTTTTGCAACAGTGGCATTCACAGGCAGCTGTCCTGCACCCTGCTGTCCGCCGGAGCCCTGCTGTCCTGCCCCCTGCTGCCCGCCGGCTCCCTGGCTTTGGGCCTGTCCCCCGGCCTGCCCCTGGGCTTGTCCCTGTCCCTGTGTACCGACAGCCGGAACTGCTTCACCTTTCTTCAGGTCCCTCTCTCCCCAGAGTCCAATCCGGGGGCCTGCGAACCATATTGCCAGTACAAGCGGGATGCTGACCCACAAAGCTATTTTTGTTCCTTTTTTCATCTATGAAGTTAATTCACTATTATGACCCGCAAAATTAGGGGTTTATTTAAATCATTATGTTAAAGTATATTAAAACAAAAAAGCTGGTAAAAACTATTTTAGCCAACTCATTGAGCGCAGGCTATCAGTATTTGAGGATGATCTCCTTCACGATCTTTTCCATGTTATCGGTGATACGCCTTGACGGAACGGTAAAACCGTTTGCAAACATCGTGAATGCCACTCTTCTTCCGCTGTTTGTCGTGACATAACCGGCGAATGATTTTGCACTGTTGATAGTGCCGGTTTTGGCTACGACTCTCCCCTTAAACACCTCATCCCTGAAATAGTTCTTCATGGTTCCTGAGACGGCGCCTTCGGGAAGGGAGGCAAGAAATGGTTCTGAGCAGTTGCTGTTGTACATGTGAACGAGCAGCCTGACAGTCATCAGGGCACTGATATTGTTGTTAGATGACAATCCTGAACCGTCAAGCATTACAGCCTCATAAGGCTCGCATCCGATTGAGTCGAGGAAGTTTCTTATTACCATTGATCCGGCCCTGAACGTTCCTTCTCCGAGTATCTGATATCCAAGGTGTTTCCTCAGTGCCTCGGCATACATGTTGACGCTCTCATGGTTGGTGACTTTAACTATCTCTGCAATGGTGGGAGAGAGGGTTACACTCACCGGAATGGCGTCTCCGCTGTCAAGACTGGCCCTGGCAGCTGAAACTTTTCCATCAATGCGTATGCCAGCTGCTCTCATTTCAGCATCGAGTTTCCTGACAAGGGTGAATGGGGGGTCCGGTATTGAGGCTTTCAGCGCGAAGCTGCTGTCGGCCGGAACAGTGCCGTTTATCCATGCCGTTGTAGAGTATGGGGCGTTATAAACATAGCCGTTGTCAGATCTTCCTGATGAAGTCAGGTAATTCATAAATTGAATTCCCCTGCCGTACTCCTCGGTTGAATCGATTATTGCAGGCATTCCTTCGCTTTGCCCGGTGATGTAGATATTGTATTTGTTATCATTGAAATTGACATCATAAACGCCTGCGCCGTAGTATTGTCCCAGATCGCCCCACGACCATCCGGCAGGGGCGGGATTGAATTCGTAGATCGATCCGGCGGCTGCCACGCGACCTTTGACTCGCTTTACTCCTGCAGCCGAAAGAGCCGCCACCCACTGTCCGGTCACATTTCCGTAGTGTTCGGTGAAGTACCCGGATCCGAGCGCAGGATCGCCGCTGCCTTTTATAATTACGTCACCCTCAGCTGTTCCTTTCCGTTTGTTGAACTTTCCGGTTATGAAGATGGTGGTTGAATAGCGATAGTCAGAGCCCAGTAACGACAAAGCCGTTGAGGTGGGATATAGCTTCATCACTGATGCTGATGCGAGGTTGCGGTCGGCATCATAACCGTAGATGATCTCCCCGGTCAGAGCATCGGCAAAACAGAATGAGTATGATGTTCCCGTAAGGGTGGTGTCGGCCAGGATAGTGTCCATAACGCTTTGCTGTCCGGTGAGTACCGTTGCAGTGGCTGATAAGATGATACAGGCTGCGAATGTATTAATATTCATAGAGGTTTATTTTGTTCAATTGTCGAAAGCAGTCCGCATGCGGCACTGATATCCTCTCCCCGGCTGGCGCGGATAGTTGCGGTTATCCCCCTGGCGTTGAGGTTGTCGCGAAAAACCTCCATCTCTTTCAGACCCGGACTGCTGTATTCAGAACCCGGGATTGAGTGAAAGCGGATCAGGTTGATGCGGCAGCGGATGCCGCTGAGGATCCTTGCCAGCTCCTTTATGTGAGCCGGGGTGTCATTCAATCCCTTGAAGACTATGTATTCAAACGATACCCTCCTCTGCCTTCCAAAGTCGAAAGCCCTGATGACGTCAAGGATCTCCCTGACGGGATGGGCCTTCTGCACAGGCATGAGGGCCTGGCGCTCCTCATCAAAGGGAGAGTGAAGGCTGACGGCAAGGTGGCATTTTGTCCCTTCAAGGAACTCCCTGACCCTGTCAGTGATGCCAACGGTGCTGACAGTAATGCGAGTCGGGCTCCATCCGTAACCCCATTCCGAAGTGATGATCTCAAGGCTCTTAAGTACCTCCCCGAGATTATCAAGAGGCTCGCCCATGCCCATATATACGATATTGGTAAGGGAGGCGTGTTCGGGCAGGCTTCTGAACTGGTTCAGTATCTCACCCGAGGTGAGGTTACCCTGGAAGC
This sequence comes from uncultured Rikenellaceae bacterium, assembly GCA_963696805.1. Lineage (GTDB taxonomy): Bacteria > Bacteroidota > Bacteroidia > Bacteroidales > VadinHA17 > SR-FBR-E99. The sequence continues at coordinate 500,682 of CAVOLF010000006.1, read as the reverse complement.
CCTGTCTTCCGGTCATGCAGAAGCGGCATCCCATGCGGCATCCCGACTGTACCGAGAGGCATACGGTGGCGCGTTCGCGGTCAGGAATATACGCTGTCTCGATGAACCTGTTATCGCCCAGGCGGAAGAGGTACTTCTTTGTGCCGTCTGCGGAAGCAGTCTCTGATGCCGGTGGAATAAGGCCTGTCTCATACCTGGCACCGAGCAGGTTGCGCGCCTTCAGGGAGATATCCGTCATGGCGCTGATCTCCGGCGCCCCTCTCTTATAAAGCCAGCCCGCCAGCTGACGGGAAGTGTATGACGGCAGTGATTCTGCTGCCGCAATGGCAGCCAGCTCATTCAGCGTCTTCCCGAATAGTCTCTCGCCTGTCATCAGAACCGGTAGGCTGCCTTCTCCAGGTCTTTGACGCTCCTGAAAGGCCTGGGCGGCTTCAGCTCAGCGTTGAGGAAGTTATAGATGTCAAGTCTTATTCGCCGGGCCTCCCTGTAATCCATCCTGTCAAAAGAGTGCCCTCCGGGCATATTCTCGAAGATCTTGTAGCTGAAGTTCTGTTTGCCGGCGGCCTTGAGTGATTTGATCAGATGCTCAACCTCCAGCACGTTCACGTCCTCATCATTGGTGTTTGTGTGGATCAGCAGCGGGGTGTTGCGGTAACGGTCAACCTGCCATGCAGGTGACCGCTTACGGTATTCAGCCACGTTCTGGTCGGCGGTTTTCCCGATGTGATAGGGGGCAGAGTAGAGATCACGGTACTCATCGTCCTTGTACCCCATACGGGCTATGACATCACTGACAGGAACGCCTGCGAAGCATGCTTTATAGTCTTCAGGGTGATCAAAGATGCAGAAGAGACCTATCAGCCCGCCGTGACTCCATCCGATAATCCCGACCCTGTCCTTGTCAACGATCTCATAATTGGCGATCATATACTGACGGCTTGCATCAACGTCTTCAACCTCCAGCCCGCCGTAGTCAATCCGGCGGTACAGACCTGCCCCGTAACCGGTTGAACCACGGTATTCGGCAGCAATGACAATGTATCCCTGTGACACCATCTCACGTATGATGTGAGTATAGTATGTAGTGAAGTTTGCATGAACGCCCCCATGAGGAAAGACCAGCAGGGGGTATTTTTTGGAAGGGTCGGCATCACGGGGTATAAATACATAACTCCAGAATTTCAACGGATTGCCAGCACCCTGGCCGGTAGGATTACTCTCATTTGCCGGGGGAGGGCCGGTGATATAAATCTTGTCGATGAAGGCAACATCACCCACACGTTCAAACCAGAGCAGGTCATCGATGTTCTTTTCGATGACGTCAAGACGGTGGTCGAGAGATGAAAAACTGTTTTCAACCTCCCTGATGGCATTCATAAGCTCGGTGTTGCCCGGCTGGGCGGAAAGGATCATGGCAGAGGAGGTCAGTGCCGTCACAAGAATAGTTATTTTCAGGTAATTCCTTTTCATTTCTGTATTTGGTTAGATTTCTATTTCTCCACTGAAAACAAATGTTGCGGGTCCGGTGAGGAAGATCTCAGATGCTCCGCGGTCGGTCAGTCTGAACCTGACAGAGAGGGTGCCGCCTCTGACAGTTACACGGGGCTCGGAAGTGACAATTTTTCCGGCCAGGGCTGCCGCAATGGCAGATGCGGTAACCCCTGTGCCGCAGGAAAGGGTCTCGTCCTCCACTCCGCGTTCGTAGGTTCTCACATTCAGGCTTTCGTCACTGACAGTTACCAGGTTGACGTTGACCCCTTCGGGGGCATAACGTTCGGAGTAGCGAAGGGGCCGGCCGAAGGAGATCATGTCGGTGTCTTCGTTATTGTCGGTGAATACAACAAGGTGAGGCACTCCGGTGTTTGCGAAGAGCCCGTCAGGGGTCTCCCTGACCCCGGTGACATCGGATATTGAGACCTCGATTATATCGCCTCCCCGGTGTCTGGCTGTATGGGGCCCGTCGCCTGTCATGAAGGTGAGATCACGGAATCCGGCGAAATTCCTCATTGCAAAGTGAGCTGAGCATCGTGCCCCGTTACCGCACATTTCCCCCGGTGACCCGTCGGAATTGAAATAGAACATCCTGAAATCGTATCCGTCGCACTCCTCAACAAGCATAAGTCCGTCAGCTCCGATGCCAAACCTTCTGTCGCATAATCTCGTTATAAGGATACTGTCGGAGTGACTTATAACAGGCGGACTGTTCCTGATCAGAATGAAATCATTGCCGGTCCCTTCATATTTGTTAAAGAGTATTTTCATTCCGTTAAATTGAAGTTAATTCTCTGAAGATGGCCGCCAGTATCTGTTAAAAAATCGAAAATTTGCAAAACATTTCAGCTTAATAATGGTTGTAAAGATACCAATCTTTTACGGAGGCACGTATTTTGATGATAATGAACAGAGAAAGAAGAATGCAATTAAAATTATACAATTATGAAAGGTAGATGGCTGATAACAACATTGCTTGTCGCTTTTTTCGGGGCGTTGGCAGGGCTTTTTATCTATACCAGGTTCCTTGACAGGGAGAAAGTGTTCACGGGCACTGAAAAGGAGAGACGGATGATTGAGGAGAATGCGAGGTACACATCCATGGTGCCGCAGTCTGGTGTGAATGATTTTACCTTTGCAGCTGAGCTTACGGTCCATGCTGTGGTTCATGTAAAGACCAAGGCTACGGTGGGTTCCTCCTCTTCCAATCCACTGTATGAATTTTTCTATGGTCCGGGGGCAAACCGCCAGAGAGAGGTACGGGGATTTGGATCCGGGGTCATAGTGTCGGCGGATGGTTACATAGTTACCAACAATCATGTTATTGAAGAGGCTGACGTGGTTGATGTCACCCTGAATGACAAGCGCACATTCCCGGCCGAGGTGGTGGGACGCGATCCGAGCACTGACATCGCGTTGCTTAAGATAAAGGCCACGGGGCTTCCGTACATAAAGTTCGGCAACTCTGACGCGATAAGGCTTGGAGAGTGGGTCCTCGCTGTAGGCAACCCTTTCAACCTTACCAGCACAGTGACAGCGGGTATTGTGAGTGCCCGGGGAAGGAGCCTGGGGCTTCTTGACAACCAGTACCGCATAGAATCATTCATACAGACCGATGCTGCCCTCAACCAGGGAAACAGCGGAGGCGCCCTTGTCAATACCCGGGGTGATCTGATAGGCATCACCACGGCAATAATTTCGCCCAGCGGGGCATATGCAGGCAACTCTTTCGCTGTACCGTCGTCTATAGTTATGAAGGTATACGAGGATCTGAAACAGTACGGGGAGGTTCAGCGCGGACTGATGGGGGTCAATATAACGGATGTAACTGATGAAATTGCAAAGGAGGAGAACCTTAAGGAGATCAAGGGTGTTTACCTGACGGGTGTTATTGAGGACGGAGCGGCAAGGGCGGCAGGACTGGCAGAAAAGGATGTCATCATTGCCATCAACGGCCAGCCAGTTCTGACAACCGCCGATCTTCAGGAGAAGGTTAACCGTTACAGGCCTGGAGACAAGGTGGAGGTGACATACATGCGCAAGGGCAGGCAGGACAATAAAACCGTTGTTCTCCGCAATTTTGAGGGAGGTACCGGCGTTGTAGCTCCGGGGGCACAGAGCGCTTCGTTATATGGTGCGACGTTCGCACCTGTAACCTCAGGCGACAAACAGCAGTACAGGGTAACCAACGGGGTAAAGATTACGTCAATTTCTGAAGGCCGGTTCCGCGACCTGGGCCTTTCGAAGGGAACGGTGATCGTTGACGTGAACGGACAGAAGGTGAACAGCGCTGCTGATATTCGCAGGGCTACGAATGAGGAGAAGAGTCTGACGTCAGTCGAAGGATTTACGCCGGACGGCACATACTTCAAATACCAGACGAGAAGATAATCTGGGGTTTTTAGTAAAAGACGGAAAATCAGCAAGTTGTGAATAGTGCATTCCTGCTTCCTATTTGACCGGAATTATTTGTATATTAACTTAAAAAGCAGTACATTTGCGGAAATTTTTTCGAAGGGATACAGAGAATGAGACAACTTAAGATTACCAAATCCATAACCAACCGTGAAAGTGCGTCGTTGGACAAATATCTGCAGGAGATTGGTAAGGAAGAGTTGATATCGGTTGAGGAGGAGGTAGAGTTAGCGCAGAGGATCAAGAAGGGTGACAGGGCAGCTTTGGAGAAGCTTACAAAAGCAAATCTTCGTTTCGTTGTCTCAGTGGCCAAACAGTATCAGAACCAGGGGCTTAGCCTTCCGGACCTTATTAATGAGGGCAACCTCGGCCTTATCAAGGCTGCAGAAAAATTTGACGAGACACGCGGTTTCAAATTCATATCTTATGCCGTCTGGTGGATCAGGCAATCGATACTCCAGGCTCTGGCAGAGCAGTCGAGGATTGTTCGCCTGCCTCTCAACCAGGTGGGATCACTGAACAAGATCAACAAGGCTTTTGCCCGTTTTGAGCAGGAGAATGAGCGCACCCCTTCACCTGAAGAGCTTGCAGAGGTACTTGACCTCCCCAAGGAGAAGGTGGCTGACACATTGAAGGTATCTGGGCGCCATGTATCGGTTGACGCTCCCTTTGTTGAGGGGGAGGACAACAGCCTGCTCGACGTGCTCACGAACCTCGATTCTCCGATAGCTGACAAGATGCTGATAGACGAGTCGCTCTCCAAGGAGATTGACCGTGCACTTGCAACGCTTACCGAGCGCGAAAGGGATATCATACGTTATTTTTTCGGCATAGCATGCCAGGAGATGACTCTTGAAGAGATAGGAGAGAAGTTTGGTCTGACCCGCGAGAGAGTAAGACAGATAAAGGAGAAGGCAATCAGGCGCCTGCGCCACACTTCACGAAGCAAACTGCTGAAGGGCTACCTGGGTTGAGATTGAATTCCTGAAAGAGACAGAAGGGTCCCGTCGTTTCGACGGGCCCTTTTCTATATAACAGAAATGATCCGCCAGCTGGCGGATCATTTTGTTTTCCGCTTTTATGCGGAATGGGGGGAAGAACTGCTTCATACTGATACGGTGTCTTGGTGAAACACTCATATCACATTGTAAAAATAGGGGAAAGAGTGATCCGCTGTACTTGTAAAACAGCTACAACTAACAAACCATGAAGATGAGCCAACAGACCGGTTCAGCCACCCAACAGATACCTATTTTCCGGAAAATTTTCTCACAAATTCATTCTTGTATGAATCCCCGAGATAGGCTTTCAGACCCTCGGTGAGGAGTATCTCTCCCTGCCTCGTATAACCGGTAACATGACCAAGGTTGACAAGGTAGGAGTGGTGAACCCTCAGGAAATTCTGATCCTCCAGGAGGCCGTCAAAGTGCTTCAGATTTTTTGAACTCACCACTTTTCTTTGTCCTGCAATGTGGAAATTGGTGCAGTAACCGTCGGCCTGGCACATAATAATATCTGGTACTCTGAGCACCTCGAACCCCTTTATGTTCGGAATTATAAGGGTCGACTGCCTTGAAGTGCCTTCCCTGAGGTTGCTTAGAAGTGAAGAGACAATTTCCGAGCTTAAACCTGACCTGCCCTCTTTTCTGACCTTGTCCACGGCGTCAACAAGTTCATCTATCTTCAGAGGCTTAAGGAGGTAATCGACTGCGCTGCACCTGAATGCCCTGATGGCATATTCCGAGTAGGCAGTAACAAAGATTATCTTGAAATCGATGCTTTCAAACCTGTTCAGAATGTCAAACCCTTTGCCGTCCGGCATCTCAATGTCAAGGAAAACAAGGTCGGGAGATGTCTTCCTGATGGCATTGTACCCCGTACTGACAGAGGAGGCTTTGGCCACGACCTCAATATCCGGACAGTATTCCCTGAGGTAATTGTCAATTACCTCCCTTGCCGGCTGTTCGTCATCAATGATTACTGCTCTTATCATACTCATTCCGCTTACCTTATGGTTAAGTTTAAATCTTTTTTCTTCCTTATACCCGCACCATTACCGGCATGTCTATTTCAACCCTGGTTCCGGTCTCTGCACGATCGGGATAGAGGTCTGAAATCACTATCCTGTAATTTGTGTCCTGCAGGTTGTTGATGATCCTGAGTCGTTCCATGGCAAGGGATATTCCTTTAGACCTGTTTGGCAGGCTCCTGTCCTTCATGGCATCCGAGCGCGCCCTGCCGACACCGTCATCCTCAACGGTGCAGACAAGGTGGTTATCGTTCATCTTTAGTGAGACCCTGATCATGCCTTTTCTTCTGTCCAACCCCATCACTCCGTGCCATATTGCATTTTCAATGAATGGCTGTACGATGCCGGGTGAGACCATTATTGACTCGGGGACAACCTGAGGGTCAACTTCAAGGCTGTAGTCGAACTTATTGCCAAATCTCAGGTACTCAATCTTCAGATAATCTTCAAGTGATCCAAGCTCAACACTGAGTCTCACATATTCCTCATTCATGTTGTTAAGCACTGTGCGGATCAGTTTGGAGAAATCGGCGATATACCGGTTTGCCGACAGGGTGTCGTTCTTTGAGATGAAATAGTTGATTGAATTCAGAGAGTTGAAGATGAAATGGGGGTTCATCTGCCCTCTCAGGGCCTGGTGATGAAGTGTGTCCCTCTTCTGCCGCTCACGGTCTTTCATCTGTTTCAGCGCTATCCAGATGATGGTGCCAAGAAGAAATATGAGAAAAAGAGGCATGGCAATCCTGAAAAGCAGTGTCTGGTAGAAATATGGATTGATATGAATGGCGAGCTTCTTCGACATTCCCCAGGATCCGCCGCTGTCGGTGGCCTGTATCTCCAGGTTATGCCAGCCCGGGTCGAGGTTTGAGAAGTTGATGTTCCTGTCGCTGTGGTCTGTATAATACCAGTTGTCTGACCCGCTGTCAAGGCGGTATCTGTATCTGATCTTTTCGGGATGTCTGTATTCGGGCACTACAAAAGAGATATGGAAATTGTCGTCTCCTTTCCGGAGCATTATGGTGTCAGCCTTGTAGACAGGAAGGTCAAAGATCCTCTTCATTGCTGACACCTCAAATTCCCTGATAATTATTTGAGGTTTTAAATCACCCGGATATTCCATGAGTATCTGTTCGGGGTCAAACTCCACAGCTCCTCCCACGCCTCCGAACAGAAATTTTCCGTCGTCAGTCACCCATGAAGCATCTGAATTGAACTCATGGATCAACAGGCCGTCATTTTCGCCGAATGATCTTATCAGTCCACTGGCCGGATTGATGACTGAAAGGCCGTTGTTGGTCGAAACCCAGATATTTTTCGTTCCGTCACACAAAACGCTGTAGGTTGTGTTGTTGCTGAGGCCTGAGGCTGTGGTATAAAAAAGTTTATCACCCGTTGCCGGATCAAACCGGCAGACGCCGATGCCCAGGGTGGCAATCCATAAGGCACCATCCTCACTCACACAAATATCTTCTATATTGGATATTCCCCCGGCTATCGTGATGAACTCCGGCTTGAGTGAAGCCAGGTCAAATTTCAGCAGGTAACTGTGGCTGCATCCTGCCCATAAAATGCTGTCCTGCAGGTAAAAAGTGAAAATGTTCAGTGAATCGTCCGCGGAATAAAGCCTTTCCGTCTTTCTTGTTTCGGGGTCGTACCTTATCACTCCATGATCGGCTATCAGGATTTTACCTTCCCTGTCGTAGCACATGGTGTGCACCAGGCTGCCGGGATTATGTTCTTCAATCCGGCCTGTAGAGGTGTTATAGTGAATTAGCTTCTCGTAATAATAGCCGGCCCAGATACCGCTGCTGTCAGCAAGAAATGACCTTGGGTGCCACAGTTTGCCAAGCTCCTTTTCCCCAAGGATGTTTATCCGCTCGGTTTCGCCGTTCCCTCTGATCCTGATGAGATAATTCCTGTCGCGGGCCGCAAGCCAGAGTCCTCCCTTTCTGTCTGTGATTATGCCGAACACGTTCAGGTCATTGTTCCCGGACGGGAACGGGTTGATATGCCGGAAATCATATGGGGTGAATACTGTCTTTCCCACACCTGCCGGTGTCAGGCTTTCCCTCTGGTGTGCAAACCAGAGAATATCGGGACCGTAAAAGAATATTTCAGTCGGCAGGTCGCATACACTCTTCGGGAGGATTATTATACTCTCCTTTTCAGGGAACCAGATGCAGAGACCTGTTCCGTGTCTGTAGAACGCAACCGGTGATGTATCAGCAAACACAAGATCACTGATCTTTCCGCCATATTCCATGAAAGCCTTCTTCTCCCGGTTAAAACTGAACAAACCGGTTGAGGCAGCCATCCATAAATTGCCGTCTTGGTCACGTGTGAAACGTGCAACACCGGCTGTATTGAAGAAAAGACCAGTTCTTCCGGGCTGCCTCTCAATGGTGTTGACACTCATAATCTCTGCCCTTCCCTGCCTGCTTTCATCGTCGCTCTTCAGGCCTGCTTCAATGACAACTGGTCCCGTCAGCCAAAGATGATCCGGACTGTCAAAGACAATGGAGAACTGATAGAAATCGAATCGTGCAATTTCCCTGAGGTTTACTGACCAGAAGTATGGATATGCTTCTCCTGTTGCAGGATCGTACTTCAGAAATGCTTTTCTCAGCAGGAAGTAGAGGTTGCCGTCAGGGCCTGTTACAAAATTGACCAGGTCATTCATGGAAAAACCCCCAAGGTTTCTGATCTTCCTGAACTCCTCCTTTGCCCGGTCAAAAAGGCATAAAGCGCCGTTATCGGTTACGATCCAGAGATTGTCACATTTATCTATTGCAACGGAGGAGACGGAGAAATAGGGGATGGTGGTACTGTCAGCAGGGTCATGGAAATAGTTTATGAAGTCCGTCCCGTCATAACGTGTCAGCCCGTCCCAGGTGGCCATCCATATAAATCCGCTGCTGTCGGCCACAATCTTTCGGACATTGTCGTGACCTATACCATTTTTTGAATTATACTGTGTTGCGACATACGACTGCCCGAAAGCCGGAATAATAACCGTCAGCAGCAGTGCAACCGTACAAGGAAACAGCCAGTTAAAATATTTCAATTGCAAAGGGTTCATGGAATGGTTGACAGACAAAAATAGCAAAAAGTATGATAACAACTTCCTGATAAAGAGTATTATATTAAAAAGTTCACGGCAGTTAATGCCGATTGCCGTGAATTGTTATTTTTGTCATGCTATCAGACCATGGAATTCAAGCTTATTTCAGACTTCACTCCCACGGGTGACCAGCCGGAAGCGATCAGGCAACTTACTGAAGGTTTAAGGCAGGGTGTACCCTTCCAGACGCTGCTTGGCGTTACAGGATCAGGTAAGACATTCACCATTGCCAATGTCATTGAGCAGCTCAACAGGCCTGTCCTGGTGCTCAGTCATAACAAGACACTGGCGGCACAGCTTTACGGTGAGTTCAGGCAGTTCTTCCCCGACAACGCGGTAGAGTATTTTGTCTCCTACTACGATTACTATCAGCCGGAAGCTTACCTGCCGGTGACGGATACATATATTGAGAAGGATCTTTCGATCAATGATGAGCTTGAGAAGCTTCGACTGAGTGCGACCTCATCACTTCTCTCGGGCAGGCGTGATGTCATTGTGGTGTCATCCGTCTCCTGTCTCTTCGGCATCGGTAATCCTGACGACTTCCGGGCCAACACCGTGCACGTTATCAAAGGGTCGAAGACCGGTCGCAACCTGTTGCTGCGGAAGCTTGTTGACAGTCTGTATGCGCGTAATGAGATTGAGTTTACTCACGGAACTTTCCGGGTCAGGGGTGACACCGTGGATGTCTTCCCGGCCTATGCCGATCTTGCACTTCGGATTGTCTTCTACGGAGATGAGGTTGAGGAGGTCTCAACCTTTGATCCTCTGAGCGGGCAGCACAGGGATCATCTTGAAGAGTATGTCATCTACCCGGCCAATCTCTTTGTAACGACGCGGGAACGCATAAATTTGGCAGTCAGTCAGATACAGGATGACATGGTGTTGCAGGCAAGGCATTTCCGTGATACCGGCAGGCCTGAGGAGGCTAAGCGCATTGAGCAGAGGGTTCAGTATGACCTTGAAATGATAAAGGAGCTGGGCTACTGCAGCGGCATAGAAAACTACTCGCGTTATTTTGACGGCAGGGATCCGGGAACAAGGCCCTTCTGTCTTATAGACTGTTTCCCGAAGGATTTCATAACTGTCATTGACGAGAGTCATGTCACCGTACCGCAGATCCGGGCAATGTACGGCGGTGATCACTCCCGCAAGCAGACGCTGGTAGAGTACGGTTTCCGTCTGCCCGCCGCCCTTGACAACAGGCCGCTGAGGCTGGAGGAGTTCGAGGCGCTGACAGGACAAACGATCTACATGAGCGCAACGCCGGCTGACTATGAGATGGAGAAGAGTGAAGGCATCTTCGTCGACCAGGTCATCAGGCCGACAGGTCTGCCTGATCCACCCGTTGTGGTCAGGCCGAGTCGTAACCAGGTGGACGACCTTATGGAGGAGATAAGGCGCCGTTCCGCGGCGGGGGAGAGAGTTCTGGTGACCACCATGACAAAGAGGATGGCGGAAGAGCTGAACACTTACCTTGGCAGGTTTGACATCAAATGCCGTTATATCCATTCCGGGGTTGAGACCCTGGAGAGGGTTGAGATTCTTGAAGGACTGAGGTCTGGTGAGTTTGATGTGCTGGTCGGGGTGAACCTGCTGCGTGAGGGGCTGGACCTGCCGGAGGTATCACTGGTGGCCATCCTCGATGCAGATAAGGAGGGGTTCCTGAGATCGGGGAGGGCGCTGACACAGACTGCCGGCCGTGCCGCAAGAAACCTGAACGGCCTTGTGGTGATGTACGCCGACAAAATCACCGGCGCAATGAAGGAGACCATCGACGAGACCAACAGGCGAAGGGTGAAGCAGTTTAAGTACAATGAGGAGATGGGCATAACACCACGCCAGATAATCAGGAAGGGAGGGACCATGCTCAGAGGGCTCAGCAGCAAGGGGGTGGTGGTGAAAGCCTATACTGGTCCGGAGAGGGCAGATGTGGCAGCCGATCCGGTGATAAAGTACATGTCACGCGAGCAGCTCGGTAAGGCTATGGAAAAGAGCCGCAAGGCGATGGAGAAAGCAGCAGCGGCACTCGATTTTATTGAGGCAGCCAGGCTAAGGGATGAGATTGAGGGAATGAGGAGGTTAATGAGCAAAAAATCAGGATGAAGCTGAGTTAAGAGTTAAGAATCAGTAACTTAGGCATTGAAGACTTCAGAACTTTAGACCTCGGACCCTCATACTTGCTCTGCAAATGAAACTGAAAAAGCACGAAATAATCATTTCCTCCGTTAATTTAATAATCCGGTTCCCGGGTTTACGGAACAGTATATTAATATTGTAAATGCAAAGATCAACATTATTCCTTCTTTCAGTGGTTGCCCTGCTTGCCGGATGCTCCAGGCTACCTGATCCCGAGCCTGTTGACAATCCTCGGGTTGTAATTCTGATGTACCACCGCATCACGGAGGGAGAAGCAGGAAACCTCTATGAACGCAGCGCAGCTGATTTTGATAGAGATCTGAAGTACTTGAAGGACAATAACATACTAGTCGTTGACTTTGGTGAGCTTGAGGAGATCGTATCGGGAAAGACTGAACTCCTCACACATGCTGCAGTGATCACCTTTGACGACGGGGACCATTCATGGTATACTCTTGCAACACCGCTGCTGAAGAAATACCGTATGAAAGGTACCTTCTTTCTCTGGGCATCGCAGATAGGAATGGATTCCTTTCTTTCCTGGGAAGAGGTGGGGATCATGAGCAACCATGCCTACGAGGACGGAGTCAGGCCCTTCTACCTTCGGATCGCACACATTGTATCACCGGTTCCTAATGACAATGAAGGCAGCACTGGGCGGCGGCGAAGCTTTTGCTGACTATCTCGACGAGGAGCTGGGCGGATCAAAAAAGCTCATTGACCAGCATATAACTGGCAGCGTCGAGGCCCTGGCGCTGCCCTATCGGTGATGGTGCAGGTGATGATGACATCATTGCGGCCGCCATGAGGCACGGTTACCGCTTCATACGCACTTCCGAGCGGAACGTGACGGGCACTGCTCTGCACCGACCTCCTCAGGCTGCCCAGCCTTCCAATGCTTGATGACACACCTCAGGAACTCATTGGCAATTACCTGGGAATTGAATAAGTAACATACGACCATAGATTCCACTGCAAAAATGAAAAAATCAACTGACAAGAATTGCTGCCGTTACAGATCACATCCGTGGCACGGCATTGACATAGGCGACAAGGCCCCTGAGATAGTGATGACTTCGTGGAGATGGTACCTACCGATACTGTCAAATATGAGATGGACAAGCTTTCAGGTTACCTCCGGCTCGACCGGCCGCAGCGGTACTCCAATGTAGTGCCCGCCCTTTACGGCTTCATCCCGAGGACACTGACCGGAGCCACCGTCGCGGAAAGATGCATGGAAAGAACCGGCAGAAGACGCATTAAGGGCGATGGCGATGCCATGGATATATGCATCCTGACGGAAAAAGATATAACCCACGGTGATATACTTGTCTACGCTCGGCCGATAGGCGGATTCCGGATGATAGACGGAAATGAGGCTGACGACAAGATCATTGCGGTACTGTACAACGATGCTGTCTACGGAGTGTTCAATGATATTGCCGATTGCCCTCCTATAGCCATTGAGAGGCTGAAGCACTATTTCCTGACATATAAAAACCTTCCGGGAGAGAAGCGCAAAGTCACCATAGAGGAGGTCTACGGCAGGGATGAGGCCCAGGAGGTGATAAGACGCTCGGCGGCCGATTATGCAGATATATTCCCGGAGATGTAGAAAAAGAGCTTCCGGATGAAGAAGTACCACGGGAAATGACAATTTCCGGGTTTCATTGACGAACAGGCGAATAAGTTGATGACCATGCTCCATATTTTGATTAATGGTTATGAACTTGGCAGCGGCAAGAATTAATTTTGAAGTACTATAATCCGGCATATTTGTTTTGCAGGACTTCGGGAAGAACTTTTTATGGAAGAATTAAAAGACATTGTAATAGAGAAAACGCCAAAAACTCCGCGGATTGAACTCATTCATGGCACCGGAGAGATCTCTTTTTCAGGCAAATCACTGCCCGAGAATGCCTCCAGGATTTATGAACCTGTCTTAACCTGGGTAACTGACTATATACTTTATCCTCAGCCGGTTACCAACCTAAGACTTAATATTGAGTATTTCAATACATCATCGATGCTCTGGATCTCCAAGATCATCAAGGCGTTGTCAAGGATCAACAATCCCGACTACCGCCTGATGGTCCATATTTATATACCCCTTGAGGAGTATGATGACATGAGGGACACTGCAGACATGAGGGAATCGTTCAATCCGCTGACCGATATTCTCCAGCATTCCATCCCTGAGGTGAGCATGAAGCTCTACGCAACGGATGACACCTCCCATGTGATCAGGGATGCAGTAGTACTGTTTTAGGAGGCGACAATGACTTCCCGCAGCCTGATACCCGGGAATTTTACTAAATCTTAGTCCTGTTTTTGATCCTTTTCGTCAAAACCTGCTGGCTTTTGACTAATGGCTACCACAGTGGCGTGAGTCGTCATTTAATGTAAACGAACTTCCCTTCCCGGTAGACAAGGACTCTTGTAAACGATGCAGAAGCCCATTAAATGGGAATTTGAAGTTTGCATTTAACACCTCGCCGCATTACTTTTAACATGGATCTAAACCGGGAACCCATGGATGGAAAATCATTTCTGGAACATACGGCCAGGGAAAAAAGGCTTCCTCTGTTTTCATGGTCAAGGAAAAGTCCTTTTAACTATAGGAAGACCAGCATGATTCAATCGTTAGCAAGGCTGATCACCTCCGGTGGACTTAGTCTCTTCCGTTATCTTGTGAATGCCGGATTGTTCAGGGATGCGGGAGTTATCATACTCTCGCAAAATAGCCATGCAAATTTCGGGGCAGTTGACCTGAAAAGGGTCACAACCCTTGTAACTCTCCGCAGGCTTAACCTGGTTAAGCATCTAGAGATGTTTTTGAACTCACTGGCGCGCTTATTGCCTCCGGATACAAATTTCATCGGGTGCTTTTCATCTGCAAAAGACGGAGATGCTGTCACCGGAACTTCCTTAAGGCATGGTGGCCTCCCCTGGAGGTTTCTTCACTCAGGCGGCACGGAGTGCCATGTCCTGAACAGGAGCAAAGTATCCGAGTTGCTGGAGAGAAACGGACTGAGCCTGATAAGCATGACCGAGATGAGTGGGGTGACCTATTTTCATTCAAGAAAAATGACGGGCCATCCGTTCATGATCGCCTGATCACTGATTAATACCGAAGGAAATGGATATGATCATAACAGTAAAAAAGAATGACATGAGAACCTATTACGAGATTTCATCGGAAGCCACCGGGAAGGTTCTTCTGAAACGACGGAAGATTGCCAAGGCGTTGCGCCTATGGCTGAATGAGCACGGTATCAGCTATAAGTACATCTTTTTTGCAAATTAGATCAACCTTTATGGTCAGGGAGTAATTATCAGCCCGGGCCGTTTAAACAAACAACAGGATTGTCATGAAGAAACTGACTTTTTTATTGCTTTTAATCAGCGCGGTCATATCTTGTACCACTTCAAACAGGTCAGGCTCAGAGATTGATGAGGACAGGCTTTATATAACCAGGAGGTACATTGGTGATTATGAGGATTTCCGTCACACGGCTCCACCCAGTTTCGGGGATCCGCATCTGATATGGATTAAAACCACGCAGGACACTACCTTTGGCAAGATCTCGGCCTACAGCAAGGAATGTGAGTTCAATGCCGGAGACAGGCTTTATCTGAGGAGAAAGTTTGTTACCCCGGGCATTTTCGGATACTGGACCTACCAGATAGAGAATGATTCGTCAGTCTTTTACCGGGTGTGTGAATACCAGAATGACCGGAAGGTTCTTGTCCAGAGCTGGTACTAAATCTGTTATAGAGATTCTGAAGTTTATCGGCGCAGTTTTTTCTGGGAGCTGTCACGGTACACCCTGTTGATGCCGTCGGCTCTGTGGTTGCCCTTCTGGAAGATGCTGTTGGTCATATCGTTTGCATAGTCTGAGTATGCAGGGCAGACTGCCCTGTTGCATGCGGCCAGCAACATCATTAACAGTATGAAAAGAAGCAGTTTTTTCATGACACGAAATTAAAGTATTTTTCCCTCTTTCCTCCACCTTCTTTGTACTCAATGTTTGGTTTTAAGGATGGCAGTTGAAAGGGGTGGCTACTCTACTGTGCAAAAATTACTTTGGGATCCTTCACTGCTGGTTTGAAGCAAACGGGCAGGCAACCAAGCCCGGCTTGGAACCATCCAAAGAATGAGTATTATTCCAATGCTGTAATTAATTTAGGCAGATCTTCATTGTATGGGATGAGAGCCGCATTTCCGAAGAAAATCTTCCAGCCCTCGTCTGTTTTCACCAGATGATATGCGTTACGCAGGGGTATTTTGGGAATCATGCCAGGCATTACATACTGATGCACCATTGATGCTGACTTGCCATCAGGGGCCAGTCTGATCTCCATTTTACCTAAATTCTTTAATTCGGGGACAGTATCAGCGAAGGTTTGTGCCCACAAATCCGTGAATTGTTGTTTACTCCAGAATTCCGAGGGATCGGTAGTCACAAACAGGGCGTCATCCGTCAGGAAAGAGCCCAGTGTTACAGCATCGCCGGCAAGATATGCCTGGTTAAATTTGTCAAACAGAACATTGATTGCCGCTTTCTCTGCTTCGACATCGACAGCGACATTTTTGGGCTGGCAAGACACCATCATTATTAGTGCCACAACCAGCAAGTAGTAAGTTTATTTCATAGTGGAATGGATAAAGTAGATAAAATTAATATGCAATTTCTACCTTGAATCCTTCAGGTGTCTCACTATTATCTGAATGCATGCAATCAGCATTTCCAATAAACAGGTACTTAGCACCGGAAGGAACAGTTGTTTCACCGGATTCTTTCCAAATCGCAAAATCTTCTGCAATATCAGTGGTCAGATGACCTGCAAATGTATTTTCGGTTACCCTTTCTTCCCCTGCATCGATTGCATTAACAACACGATTCAATTCTGATATCCCAAGAAGCTGAGCAGAAGCGGAAAACACACCAATAGCATCATCTCGTGTACTTCCGGAAGCGCTATTAATGTAGGCTCCTATAGTTTTTATTCTTAACAAAACGCCGGAAGTAATTCCATTCTCCTCGAGATTGATAATTATCGGGTCAGATGGACTATCATAAACATCCGCCCGCAAGAACGTAGATTTTGAGCCAATAATAAACTCTTTTTTTGTTTCGAAATCATTTCTACTGCACGAAATAGCAATGAAAATAATCAGCGAAAAACAGAGCATAGTTTTTGCCTGTTTCAGTTTTGTCTTTTTTAGTTTCATGATTTTTCCTTTTAGGAGGGTTGTTCACTATACATTGGGTCAGATCCAGAATACTATCGCCCATATTTGGATTTTATGTACACAATTTGCATCGCCAAAACAATGTAAATACAAGATAAAACATTTAAAGTAAGAAGTCAAGCAAAATCTCAGATTTTTACCATGTGAACAGTTAAATGATATAGGGGATGCTATTAACAACGTAATTCAGCGAGAAATTAACAGATGCGCGTGGCAGGAAGGTTGGGAATCCAGCGATGCTTGGAAGTGAGGAGGATATTCTATGTTCAGGGTTAATGAGGGTTTAGACGAACAAACGTAGGCAGTTGGACAGTTATTAGCCTATATTGATGGGAGTGCTGCACTCAGTAGGGATGCCGGGATTACTCTCCCGGCACTGGCGTGTCGGGATCATGATCCCGGGTCTGGGGGTGACAAGAGCAGCAAAACCAATGCGACGGGATTGTGCTCTCCGCACCACGGCGGATCGCGCGATCCCTGGCCTGAAGGTGACAAGTGCATAAAAACCTGCACTACGAAGGGATTGCGCTCTCTAAGCTGTGAGAATACACAGTAAAAGGTCTCTAATAGTCAAGGCGCCCATGGTTTTCACCTTAATACTTAAAAAGCCCGGAGGAAACATTCTTAATTAAGCTAAATATGGCAAGTATTATGTCTGAATTAGAATTTTAGGCTATCAGCACCTCATCGGACCGGCTTCCTGTCTGCCCATGTGCCAGACAGAGCATATTGGAATACAAGAGGAAAGACAAGATTATATATTTTATTGTGAGCAACTTTTAAACTCTCATCCATTGGGGCGTGATTTTCGGTTTTGGTTTCTGGCCATAAAACAGGTTATCGGCATAGTATGCCAGGCGCGTAAAGAGTCGGGAGTATCTTATCATCAAACGTACTGAATTATGAAAAAGATTATTGCGGTGGCTGAATGGACAAACAGCCATGCAGCGTCCACAGTCGGTGCCACTGGTGCACCAGTAGCGGTAGCAACTGTCAGAGTCTATTCTCCATCGTTTTATCCCGTCGATTTCCTGCATGTCATTTGTGGGTATTGAGTTTCCGGGACAGCAATCGGAACATTTCTTGCACACATGGCAGAATTCAATCATATTCTTACCGGGAATGTATTTGTCTGGAACCAGCGGTGCATTAGTTGTAACCACAGCTATCCTTACCCGCGGACCCAGACGAGGAGTCATAAGCAATCCCATACGGCCTATCTCTCCCAGACCGGCATCGCGGGCCACTAATGGACAAATAACTTCATAATCGCCATCAATATGTGCACGGCTGTCGTACCCGAGGTTTTTCATGAAAAGAGCCAGTTGAAGGGCTATGGTGGCGCTGCGCAGATATTGTTGTGATGACTCAAAAATTGCCGGGGAACCCGGAGCCGACTGAACCAATTCATAGTCCATCTCAACAGTGAAGGCTATGGCATATTTGTGCTTTATTAATATCCTTTTGCCTTTGTGAGGGCCACGTCCCTTAATAGTATAAAGGTGGTACTCCTGCAACTCAGTTATACCTGTTGAGTGAGCTCCCAGATAGCGGATCCATCCTTTAACATATTTCGTCAGGGCCTCATTTGTCAGGCTGCTCATTTTGTCTGATACCGGGCAGCTTATTGCCTTCTGGAGGTACTCTATAAGGTTGAAGTTGGCATTAGCAGCAGGAAAGTTAAGTGGATGGAAATTTGTTCCCTCTTCAGAGAGTAACCCTGGCAGCACCCTGGCCTTCGAGTCATTCAGCGCCTGTACAGGATGTGTAGAGTAGTATTTATCCCAGTCGTGAGTACCGGGCTTAAGCTTCATCCGTGCAAATATCACATCATGCTCATCAACATTGCGGATTGGGGTTGAAGGTTTGCTGTGAGCGGGCGACTTCATAATGCAATATTAAATAAAAAACATTTGTAATCATGACACCTGGTGCAGATGTGGTTCCCCTAAATCTGACGAGGAGCGGATGGCTCCCTTTGTTCGCGCGATCCCTTTCGGGTGAACGTACTGAGCAAAATAACCTGCATTACGGCGGGATTGCGCTCTCTTCGTTCGCACGATCCCGGGTCTGGAGGTGACAAGAGCAAAAAAGCTCATGTCATACTTCGTCTGACATGGCCTTTTTTTTTCTGTTCTCCTCATAAGCAAGCTTATTCGTCGATCATAAAAAAATAGAAGCTTCGGTGTTCAACACCGAAGCTTTTTTGCTCAGTCGGGATGCCGGGATTTGAACCCGGGGCCCCTTGCCCCCCAGACAAGTACTCTAACCGGGCTGAGCTACATCCCGTGCTTTTAAGAGGTGCAAAAGTAATTAACTATTCCGATTATACAAAAAAAAGCCGGGCGCTGCCCCTAGTCATTCTTCCGGCTGGAGGTTATTGACCCGGATTTACAATTAAAGCGTGGGAGCAGCCCTGCAGAATACACTTGGCGAGAGGTGACTGATCAGAAATTACTTAAAAACAGTGAATGTTGGCCGTGATATACATTTGGACAGATGGATGAATCAGTAATTTTTTATATTTGTTGACCGTTAAACATTGTAAACAGTAACAGAAACCACCATGAACCAGGTCAACCGCCGAAACTTCCTCCGCCTTGCCGGCGCAGGCGCCGCAGCCGCTGCTGCAGCACCCATGGCACAGGCAATGGGCACGGTAACACCCACTACTGCTTCTCAGCAGGGTAAGCCCGACACAAACATTGCAGACGCTGCAAAGGTGCCTCGCAATGAACATTCAATGCCCGGCATGTTCCCCGGAAGAGTAGCCGTTGTGAAGAACAGCAGAGCGGTAAATGACAATGCCATCGTTGAAAAGGAGGTATTTGACATGATCGCCCGGTCAATGCTCGAGCTTACCGGAGAAAAGAAACTGAAAAAGGCATGGGGGAGATTCGTTGGTCCGGGAGAGAGAATCGGACTGAAAGTCAATCCCGTGGCAGGCAAGAGCCTGAGCACAAGCCATGAGGTGGTAAGGTCAGTGATAGCACAGCTTGAAGAGAGCGGAATAAAGAGATCACAGATAACCATCTGGGATCGCCGTGAGTTCGAGCTGACGGATGTGGGCTTTACCGCAGCTAATTATCCGGGAATCAGGATTGTCGGTACGGAACAGATGGACAAGGATGGACTCTACTACGGCAAGGACGGCAAGCTTTATGGTGAGCACATGATTGACCGTGAATGGTATTACTGGGCCGACGTGGAGGGAGAATACGATGAGTATACCATGCCCTATATGGTCAATGGCGGAAAATACTCCTACTTCACAAAAATAGTCACACAGGATCTTGACAAGATAATTAACATTCCCATACTGAAGAATGCCGGTGCCACAGTGACACTGGCGCTGAAGAACCTTGCCTATGGGGCTGTCAGCAACACCGGAAGACTGCATGCAAAGCTCTGGAACGAGACCTGTGCCCAGGTGTGTGCCTTTGCGCCATTGCGCGATAAGGTGGTCCTGAATATCGTCGATGGCATAAAAGGATGTTTTAACGGCGGTCCGGGAGCCAACCCGCAGTTCTTCTGCGACTATAACACCATCATCACCGGCAGTGACCCGGTGGCCGTTGACAGGATAGGCTATGACATTGTGCTGGCAAAGAGGATTGCGGAAGGACTGCAGAAGGAAGGGACGGCTACGGCGCTTGAATTCATGCTGCAGGCAGAAAAACTATCACTCGGTGTGGCAGACAGGTCAAGGATCGATCTGAGGGAAGTGATAACCGGTTAAAGCAAAACCACAGGAGATGCATTTAAAACAGACAGCAATAACGGCCTTACTGGTTTCAGTTACCCTTACCACCGGAGCCCAGCATGCATTTATCACACGGGCCCTGTCAGAGGTTCAGGGGATAGAGGAAGCTCACAGCCGGACATTCACTGATGCCTCACTGTATGGTTACATCAACGGCGGCGCCGAACTGTACCTTGAATACGGGTTCGACACCCTGATCGTTACCGAACTGGTATGCGAAGGGAGGGATATTAAGGTAGAATTATACCGCATGAAGGATCCTGAAGCCGCTTTCGGCATATTCTCGGTGTCACGGTTTCGCTGCAACGGAGGGGCCCCGCTAACTGAATATGTATGCCGGTCGGCCTACCAGTTACAGTTCTCCAAGGGCCCGTACTATGTGAGCATCATCAATGACACCGGGTCAGAGTCAGACCAGAGGAAGTCGGGCGAGATCGCTTCCCTGATCATTGGCCAGATAGCTGAACCGCCGTTTGATCCAGGTGGCTTCTTTGCTGAGGGGGTAGACCAGGATGAGATGCGGGGAGCAGTGCTGGTCAGGGGCCCCCTGGGGATCTATAACGGGATACCATCTCTGGTTGAAAAGTTTGGAGAGGCGAGTGGTTACAGCGCCCTGATGATACGTAAGGGACAGGATACACTGGCGTCACTGCGGTTCAATACCGAGGAGTCTGCAAATGCTTTTTTGCAATGGGAAACCACCTCTCCGGCACTTAAAACCAAGGCATTGAGCAGTGATTCAACGGTTTCCATAATCTCACCAAATCACATAATTATAACTTTTTGAGTGAGGGTTTTATTTAATTGCTATTTTTGCTCGGTTCAATAATTATTAAGTCATATGCAGTTTTTTAAGCCGCTGGAGACAGGCAATGAAGAGGAAAAACAGGCTCCTGCTTCAACGGAGAAAGTCAAATGCCTTATTGTAGGCTCTGGCCCAGCCGGTTATACGGCAGCTATATATGCTGCGAGGGCGAACCTCAGGCCGGTAATGTACACTGGTTTGCAGCAGGGTGGGCAGCTTACCACAACAACCGAAGTTGAGAACTACCCTGGATATCCTGACGGCGTTACCGGACCTGAGATGATGGAAGACTTCCGTAAGCAGGCTGAGAGGTTTGGCACTGACATCAGGTTTGGTATAGCCACCTCTGCAGATTTTTCCGGTAAGCCGCTTAAGGTCACCTTTGACAACAGTATCGAGATACTTGCTGATACCGTCATTATAGCCACGGGCGCCACGGCAAAGTATCTGGGGATACCTGCTGAGACGAAGTACGCCGGCATGGGTGTCTCTGCATGCGCCACCTGTGACGGATTCTTTTACAGAGGAAAGGATGTCGCTGTTGTAGGTGGGGGCGACACTGCCTGCGAGGAGGCAACTTATCTCGCCGGTATGTGCAAGAAGGTATACATGGTGGTCAGGCGCGACGTGCTTCGTGCCAGCAAAGCCATGCAGCACAGGGTGATGAACACCCCTAACATCGAGATACTGTGGAAATGCCAGGTTGAGGATCTATTCGGCACCCAGGGTGTTGAAGGAGCAGTGGTTGTTCGTCAGAAAGGAACTCCTGAAGAGGAGAAGTTCAATATCAAAATTGACGGTTTCTTCCTTGCCATTGGCCATACTCCGAATTCGGAGATCTTCAAGCCATGGCTTGAGACGGATGAGACAGGATATATAATCACGGAGCCGGGCTCCACACGTACACGCGTGCCGGGGGTATTCGCCTCGGGCGATGTGATGGACCATGTCTACAGGCAGGCGGTGACGGCGGCCGGCAGCGGATGCAGGGCGGCAATAGATGCAGAGAGGTATCTCGCCGAAAAGGTATAATAAAATAATCAACAAGGGGAAAAACATACGCTGACCATGCGGAATTTCAAGAAGACTTTTCAAATAAATGCAGAACCTTCGGATATCTATTCGGCGCTGACAAACCCATATACCATCGAGCTCTGGTCGGGCTATCCGGCCGTCATGCCTTCAAAGGCAGGCGAGGAGTTCAACATGTGGGACGGGGATATCTGCGGGAAGATATTAGATCTCGTGCCGGACCGGAAGGTGGTCCAGGAATGGTATTTCGGAGACAGGGAGATAGACTCACAGGTGACAATAACCATTGTAGGCAATGGCGGCAACACTGCTGTCACGGTTGAGCACACCAACATCCCGGTTGAAGATTACAAGAACATTGCTGAAGGCTGGAATGAGTATTATATGGGTGCTATCAAGCGCTTCTATAATCCTAACTTCTGACGGTCCAGGATATCCCTGACATCTTCAAGCCCCCCGACTATCAGTCCGGATATGCCAGTATAGCATTTTGTAACTGACTTCAGGGAAACTTTCTCAGCCCATCGTGGCAGCCAGGTGAGCATCTCTGTACTGATGAATGCAAGCAGCTCCTTTCTTATCATCTCCCTGATTTCGTAGTCATCCTCAGTCAGGTATTTTTCTATCAGCAGGTTGGTAAAAAGCAGTTCGATACCGAGGTGGTCAGGTTCAAGGCCGTCATCAAGGGCTCTGTTGTAGCCGTACCGGCTGTATACCTGTGTCAGGGAACGGTGATGCTCCTCGGTTGTGGTGCCGCTGTTCCTCCAGTGCGAAGCGGCAGGGTAAGCCTCAGATCCATTGTCGCATGCAAGAAGTGCCTCATAATTATTGGTAACGGTATGGTTACATTCCTGTTTGAAAGGGCAGGGCGACTTAAGGAGTCTGCCTGCCTGACCGAATCTGCTGTTATGACTCTCCACCGGCAGGTTTCTCAGCAGTCCTGCATCACAGAGGTGCGGCAGTCCGCTCTCTCCCGGGGTCATTGATACTGATCCTCCGAGAAACAGGAAAAGCGCGGTGTATGCCTGCAGTAGCTCGTCGGGGGTATTAATGGTATTTATATCACGGGTCATCAGGTGCATTGGTCCTTTTATATCCAATAACGTGATGCCGGGGTGAAATGTTCAACCCTACCAATTTCAGTCACCAGTCTTCAGTCACCAGTCTTCAGTCCTCAGTCTTCAGTCCTCAGTCTTCAGTCCTCAGTCCTGACTGCCGACTGCCGACTGCCGACTGCCGACTGAGACTATTACCAATTGCCTATTGCCTATTTCCTTTTATTTTTTGACATTCTCCAGTCCTTCAAGCTCCTCAATCCCCATGCTGCCTGACAGGCTGGCGATGGTTCTCAGGTCAAGGTCACCGGTGATGGAGACTACAGAACTGCCATGACCGCCTGTTATCATTACCAGCTCGGCGATCTTACCGCCTGCTTCCCTGATCATGAACCGCACCTCACCGGATTTTTCCCTGACAGTCATCAGCTCCTCGAAGCCGCTCCTGCTCAGTTTTGGCAGCAGTTCTGCGGCAAAATTTAACCCTGAGACATTCGTTGTGCTGTCAATGGAGAGGATCCGGATACCTTTGATGCGTGTCACGAGATTCCGAAACTCCTCATCTTCACTGTCAATCCTTGCCAGCAGGCTGAACATCCTGGAGGATATATAGACGGATGTGAATCCCTCTTTACCGCTGTACCTGTCGAAGATCTCGTCTACCGGGCTCTTCTGTCCGAAAAGGGTGAGAGAGATTATCGAGAGTGATATTATGAGTACCAGTTTTTTCATCGTGTGACTGTTATTGGTTTTCCTTATTCTGTTGTGGGTTTGTCAACCGGTCAAGATAGCGCAGCCTTGACAGGTTGTCTTCAACCACGCTGCTGAGTATCTTGAAACCGCTGAGCGATTCAGGTGCTGTATTGATTGAATTGATGGAGCCCAGAGGCTCGGTTCCCGCAGTCATCTTCTCTGAAACAGCCAGAAGTATATTCCTGACCTCAGCCATTGCTATCTCAGGATCCTTATATGTGTCCCGCAGCTCGCCCCTGCCGAAATAATCAAAGAGTAGCAATGCACCTGTCAATATTGCGGCTGCAGCGGCTGTACCAAGTACATACCTGAGCGCTCTTGTCAGACGGGGTTTCTCAGCCGGCCGGCCGGCAATCTCCTGAAGCCTTTCATAAAAGCCCTCTGAAGGTTCCGGGATTTCCGGGGTCATACCTGGTATGAATCCGTATCCGGCCCGCACAGTTGAGGAGAGAGAAGGGTCAGAGAGATATTTTCTGAGCTGAGCCTCCTCCTCTTCTGAGGTATTGCCTTCGAAGTATCTATTGAGCAGTTCCCTTATCTTTTCCTGTTCCATAGCTGTAAATCCTTTCCATCTCTTCCCTTATGCTTTTTCTCGCTCTTGATAGCACAGTGCGGAGGGCATTTATATTTGTCTGCATTATTCCTGCCGTCTCCTCGTATGAATATCCTTCCATGTCTCTGAGGATAACCGCGCTTCTGTACGGCTCCTTCATCCGGCTTACTATGGTGCCTATCATCCTGACTGCCTCGAGGGTGTCGGGATTGTTCGACAGGCCGGCGCCTGTTTCGGGCATCATGATTGCTTCACTTATCTCTTCCAGCCTGAGGCGCCTCTTTTTTCTGAGCAGGTCGATGCAGCTGTTCCTGGTCACCGTTGTACACCATGCTGCCGGGCTTGCGTAATTCTTCAGTTCATGCCTGCCCACCCATAGCTTAATCATCACCTCCTGGACCATATCCTCAGCTTCCTCCCTGTTGTTCAGGTACCGGAAGGCGAGGGCATACAGCCTTCGCCCTTCCGGAAGGATTATTTTCCTGAATTCTTCGGGGCTCATTTGATCCTGGTCTCTCGAACAAAGTTACCATTTCCCTGAACTCTCAAGCATTTCAAGTTGTGCAAGTCCATCTACATGATTTTCGGAGAGGCGGTCAACGTCCTCACGGGTAAGATTGCCGCAGATCTGTATAACCGCTTCCTTTTCGCCGGAGGCCACCACCAGTATCTCTCTGATGGCGTCACCCCTGCCTTTAACCATGATGCGGAGATCGGTGTCGTGATCCTTCACCGTCATCAGCTCCTCGTATCCCCCTCGCCTGATCACACCCCTGATCTCTGAGAGAAATCCTGTGCCGGAAAGACCGCTCTCCTTCTCCCTGCTCACGATTCTCACCGAGGTGATTTTCTGATCTGCTCCCTTAAGGTCAGCATCCGCATCGAAGCTTTTAAGAATCCCGAACAGGTTTCCGTTGATGGTTACCGAGGTATAGCCATCCCTGTCCGAATAGGTGTCGAAAAAGCCATCGAGTGAACTGCGCTGACCGTAAAGAACAACCGCAAAAGCGGCAATGAGTACTGTTAAAACCATTCTTTTCATGACTGTCCGTTTTAAAGGTTATTAAAGAGTTGTTTATCCTATGACGTGCTCCCGGCAAAAACATTACAGATATTCCTTTTTTTTTCAAAAGATGTTGATATCTGAGCGGTCCAAAAAGGACTGAGGCTTTGATAATATGTTATTTTTACCGCGGTGGCAGTGAAATTTCTGCACCGCTTATGAGATAATAATTAAAGTATTAAATGAAATACAATTATTTTCCAAATGGATGCATCTAAGGCAATTGCTATTCTGGACAGGCAGGAGGTGAAGCTGCCGGAAGAGGTTTTGTCGCTGGCAGGTACTTCTCCCAGGGTTCTGTTCTTTAACAATTCCACGGAGATATTGAAGGAATCGACCGGAGGGAGGGAAGATCTTTTCTATGAGGTTAAGTATCCGATCCCCGGCAGGGAAGAGGTCACGGAGGTGACGCTCCACAGGGTTACCAACGGGTTATCAGCTAATTATACCGAGCCCTACATGCGTCGCCGCGATCCGGATACGATGCTTATAGGAGATGACGCACCAACTGACAAGAAGAGGTTCTCCGCAGAGTACGGGTATGAATTCAGCAGGCTGAGGAAGGAGACCTTTGACTGGCTCGAAGGCCAGGAGCTTGGCATTTTTCTCTGCTTTGCCGGCAACTACCCCATCGGAGCCGGGGGGGTGGTTGTCACTCCGCTGAATGCCTCCTTCTTTGCTTTCGGGCTCTCGCTGTTGCAGAAGATTGTGCCGGTGGATGACCTTCCTGCCGGCTTTTCGGTGGAGTCTGTCGTTTATGTTGCCCCGCCGTTCCGTCACACTCATTTCAACGGGCGTCAGGTGGTTGTTCACAACCGGCTTGAGGGGCTGCATGAGATGTTCGCCTACAACCTCTACCCTGGCCCCAGCGCGAAGAAGGGCTTCTACAGTGTGCTCCTGACCAAGGGCGAGGCCGAGGGGTGGCTCACAACTCACTGTTCCACGGTACAGGTTGTCAGCCCGTATGACAATATCACAACCTTCATGCATGAAGGCGCCAGCGGCGGAGGGAAGAGCGAGATGATTCAGAACCTGGTACGTGAGCCGAACGGACAGATACTCATCGGGCAAAACATTATCACAGGAGAGCGAAGGGTGATATCCATCCCGCTCTTCTGTTCATTTTTTCCTGCCACGGACGACATGGCCCTGTGTCACCCCTCGTATCAGCAGAGCAACGGCAAGCTGACAGTGGCCGACGCTGAGAATGCCTGGTTCATACGTGTCGACGGCGTTACCGGTTACGGTGATGATCCCTTCCTCGAAAAGATTACAATCAATCCCGGTGAGCCGCTGCTTTTTCTGAACATAGACACCAGGCCCGACGGTACGGCACTTATCTGGAATCATTCGGAGGACAGCCCGGGCAAAAGGTGTCCTAATCCCCGCGTGGTGCTTCCCAGAAGGATTGTGCCCGGCATCATCGACAAGCCTGTTACGGTTGATGTCCGCAACTTCGGGGTCAGGATGCCGCCATGCACTGCGGAGAGACCTTCGTACGGTATTGCCGGGTTGTTTCATATCCTTCCGCCGGCGCTGGCGTGGCTCTGGCGTCTTGTCAGTCCGCGCGGTTATGCCAACCCGAGCATCACCGGTGGCGGCGACATGGAGAGTGAGGGGGCGGGTTCATACTGGCCTTTCGCCACGGGAAAGAGAGTACGGCATGCCAACCTGCTGCTTGAACAGATAGTAAACACCCCGAGGGTCAGGTACACGCTCACACCTAACCAGCACATAGGAGCATGGAAGGTGGGGTTCAGGCCGCAGCTGTTAATGCGGGAATACCTTACCCGACGGGGTAATGCCAAACTGAGGCATGACCAGCTCAGACCGGCACGCTGTCCGCTCCTGGGTTATGAACTCAACTATCTGACAATTGAGGGTTCGCCCATCCCGACCCGTTTCCTGAAGGTATACCGCCAGGCTGAGGTGGGAGAAGGAGGCTATGATGCCGGGGCAGCGATACTGCGCGACTTTTTCCGGAAGGAGCTTGTCAAATTTCTTGAGCCTGATCTGCTTCCGCTGGGGCGCAAGATCATAAGTGCGTGTCTTGACGACTGTCCGGTTGAGGAGTATGCAAAGATACTGCCGATGGAATATCAGTATTCCTTCTTGAGTATCAATGACCTGGAAGAGGAACGGAGAAGAGGAGTCAGTTCCTGAAATCAGCTACCTCATCAGGATAGGCTCCTGTCTCGAGTTTTTTCTTTATCTCCTTGAAGGCCTCGATGGTGTATCTGACATCCTCCATGGTATGAGCGGCTGTGGGAATAATGCGGAGCATGATCACACCCCTGGGCACTACGGGATAGATTACCACTGAACAGAAAATGCCGTAATTTTTCCTCAGATCCTTGATAAGTTGGGTAGTCTGAGGTATTCCTCCCTTAAGGAAGATGGGCGTGACAGGAGACTCTGTTCTTCCAAGATCGAACCCTGCTTCCCTTAATCCGGACTGCAGTGCCCTGGTGATGGCCCACAGTTTTTCACGTTTTTCAGGATGGTCCTTGATCAGTTCAAGGCGTTTGATGGCGCCAATGGTCATCGCCATCGGAAGCGACTTGGCATAGATCTGTGAGCGTAGGTTGAACCTGAGGTAGCTGATGACATCTTTCTCTCCGGCGACGAAGCCTCCAATGCCTGCGAAGCTCTTTGCAAAAGTTCCGAAGTAGACATCAATTTCATCCTGAACGCCGAAGTGTTCACCTGTTCCGGCGCCTGTACTGCCCATGGTTCCGATCCCGTGTGCATCATCAACAAGGAGGCGGAAGTTATATTTTTTCTTGAAGGCAACGATCTTGTCAAGTGCCCCAAGGTCGCCTGCCATGCCGAAGACACCCTCGGTGATGACGAGTATGCCGCCTCCGGTTTCATTAACGATCTTCTGAGCATGTTCAAGTTGTTTCTCAAAGCCTTGCATGTCATTGTGCGGGTACACGAACCTCTTGGCCAGCACCATTCTGAGGCCGTCCATGATACAGGCGTGAGATTCGGAGTCGTACACTATGACATCTTTCCTCCCGACCAGCGAATCAATGATCGACACCATTCCCTGGTAGCCGTAGTTCAGCAGGTAAGCTGCTTCCTTGCCTACAAACTCAGCAGCCATCTCTTCAAATTTCTCGTGCATATTGGTCTGACCGGACATCATCCTGGCACCCATGGGATATGCCAGTCCGTACTCCGTGGCCGCCTCGGCATCAACCCTCCTTACTTCAGGGTCATTTGCCAGCCCCAGATAATTATTGAGGCTCCAGTTAAGCACCTCCTTGCCCATGAACTTCATCCTGGGGCCTATCTCACCCTCAAGCTTTGGGAACATGAAATATCCGTCGGCCAGCTCCTGGTATTGTCCCAGGGCGCCGCGGTTCGTTCTGATCTTGTCGAAAATATCCACGTCAGTCTCTCTTTTGATTAATGCCCGCAAATTTATTAAAAACAATTATGAGCGAAAGTACCTATTTATACCTATTTGTTGCCATAATTTAACACTCCTTTAACCGTTACATGCGTTTAAAAGAAACACTTTTGCATCTGATAGAGCCAAAGAATAAAAAAAAGTAGTAATTTTGCGCAACATTTCCGGATATGAGGATCAGGCCGATAATATTCATTATTCTTGCACTTGCCGCAACGTCATGCGGCGAGTATGAAAAACTACTAAAGAGCAGCGACGTTGAGCTTAAGAAGCAGAAGGTATATGACTATTATGATGACGGTAAGTATAACAAGTCCATCGAGCTCCTCTCACAGATACTTCCCAGGTACAGGGCTACTGACGAGGCTGAGCAGCTGAACTGGATCAATGCCCAGGCCCACTTCAGGATACGTGACTACATGATGGCCGGCGAGTATTATCAGAATTTTGCCGACACCTACCCTGGCAGCAATAACGCTGAAGAGGCTTCTTATCTGTCAGCACTGTGCGACTATTACCTGAGTCCCAGTCCGGAGCTAGACCAGACCAATACCAGGAAGGCGATAGAGAGTTTCACAATCTTTATGCAGAGGTATCCCACCAGCACGAGAACTGATGATTGCAGGGCCAGGGTGCTCGAGCTTCAGGAGAAGCTGGTTGAGAAGTCCTATCTGAGCGCAAGACTGTACTATGATCTCAAGCAATACCGCGCTGCAACTGTATCACTTGCCAACAGCCTGAAGGAATACCCCGACACCAAATACCGGGAGGAGCTTATGTATCTGAAACTCGATGCTCTGTTCCTCTATGCTGTAAGAAGCGTTCCCTCAAAACAGGTTGAGCGATACCAGGCGGCACTCGACGAATACTATTCGTTCATTGAAGAGTTTCCGGCGAGCAGGTATGCAAAAGATGTGAAAAGGATTTTTGACACAACCGCCAGATTCCTGAATGTGGATACAACAGTACAACAGACCCAGGCAAACTGAATAACAAACAAAGAGATATGGATTATAAAAAGACATCGGCATCTTACACCACCATCACAAGAGACGTGGACAAGTTTGACACTGAAACGGGAAACATTTACGAAAGCGTTCTGATTTGCACCAGGAGGGCAAACCAGATCAGTGTGGAGATGAAGCAGGAGCTGAATTCAAAGCTTGAGGAGTTTGCGTCATTCAATGACAACCTTGAGGAGGTCTTTGAGAACAGGGAGCAGATTGAGATCTCGAAGTTTTATGAGAGGCTGCCGAAGCCGACACTCATCTCCCTTGCTGAGTTTGAGGAAGCCAAGATCTATTACCGCAATCCCGACAAGGAGCAGAAGCCCAAGAAATAAATCCTAATATGCTGAAAGGCAGGAAAATACTGCTTGGAGTCACCGGGGGTATTGCAGCTTACAAGACTGCAACTATCATCCGGTTGCTTGTTAAGGAGGGGGCTGAAGTAAAGGTCATCATGACACCACTGGCAAAGGAGTTCATCACACCTCTGACCCTTGCCACTCTATCCAGGAACCCGATTATGGTTGACTTTTTTGATCCGGAAGACGGGCGATGGAACAGTCACATTGATCTGGGCATGTGGGCTGATCTCTTCCTGGTGGCTCCCGTCACTGCCAACACCATGGGGAAGATGGCTGCCGGTATTGCAGACAACCTTTTGCTGACAACCTGGCTCTCAGCACGCTGCCCGGTCTTCCTGGCGCCTGCGATGGATATGGACATGCTTGGTCATCCGGCCACCGCGAGAAATATTGAGACACTAAGAGGATTTGGCAATCATATCATTGAACCAGACACCGGGGAGCTTGCCAGCGGACTTGAGGGTAAGGGACGGATGGCGGAGCCTGAGGTGATAGTGAAGGAGCTGAAGCAGTTCCTCTCAAAAAAAAAAATAGCTGAACTGCCGCTGGCGGGCAAGAGGGTCTTCATTAATGCGGGCCCCACGACTGAACCCATTGACCCGGTCCGTTTCATCAGCAACCATTCATCCGGACGCATGGGCATTGCCATCGCTGACGAGGCCGCCAGGCTAGGTGCAACGGTTACCCTGGTGCTTGGTCCCGTGGCCATCAGACCGTCAAATGCCAATATCACCACGGTTTCCGTCAAAACTGCAGCTGAGATGAAGGAGGCCTCCGTCAGGGCTTTCGGCAAATGTGACATCGGTATCCTTGCAGCTGCCGTTGCGGATTTCACACCTGAGACTGCATCAGACAAAAAGATAAAGAGAAGCGAAGGGGAGATGATGATAAAGCTCAGACCGACGGAAGACATTGCCGCCTGTCTTGGCACGATGAAGAAGGAAAGCCAGATACTTGCGGGTTTTGCCCTCGAGACTGACAATGAGATAAGCAATGCCACAGCAAAGCTGCAGAAAAAGAACCTTGACCTGATCATCCTCAATTCATTGCGGGATGAGGGCGCCGGTTTCGGTCATGGCACCAACCGGATCACCATCATCGACAGTAACAATAATATTGATAAATTTGAGTTGAAATCCAAAGACGAGGTTGCCTCGGATATACTGGAGAAGATCATTTCACTGATACGCTGATCCTGAATGCGACAATCAATTAAACACAGACTGATTCTGGTGGCATTGATGATACTGTCATCTTCCGGCATTGTCATGTCGCAGGAACTCTACTGCAATGTGCAGGTCTCGGCGCAGAAGATACAGGGCTCGAACAGGGAGATTTTCCAGAGCATGCAGCGCGACATCTATGAGTTCATGAACAGCATGGTCTGGACCGACAACCTGTTCAGCTTCTCCGAGAGGATTGAGTGCAACCTTCTCATCAATCTCGACGAGCAGCTCTCGGCAGACGAGTTCCGTGGTACCATACAGGTTCAGCTCAGCAGACCGGTATACAACACTACCTATGAGTCGACGGTCCTTAATTTCGTCGACAACAATTTCCAGTTCAAGTACGTGGAATTTCAGCCGCTGGAGTTCAATCCCAACAGCCATACCAGCAACCTGGTTTCTGTCCTGGCTTATTATGCGTATCTCTTTATAGGGATGGATTTTGACACGTATGCACAGGGAGGAGGTACCCCCTATTTCCAGATAGCCGAAAAAATCGTAACGAATGCCCAGAACACCCCTGAGCCGGGATGGAAACCGTATGACGGGTCAAGGAACAGGAACCGTTACTGGCTTGCAAAAAATGTGCTTGACAATGAATATTCCGGGGCGAGGCAGTTCATGTACCTTTATCATCTCAGGGGGCTTGACCGGATGGAGTCTGACATGACACTGGCCAGAAATGAGATGTTCGAGAGCCTGCGCAGGTTGCAGGAGTTGTACCGTCAGCGTCCGGACCCCTTCATGTACTATCTCACAATCATTCTCGATGCCAAGGCTGACGAGATTGTAAACATCTTTTCCAGGGCCTTCCCCGAGGAGAAAAACCGTGTGGTTCAGATCCTGACAGAGATAGACCCGGCCAACGAGACCAAATACCAGAAGATACTTACAGCTTCAGGCTAAGATACCTCGCATGCTCCGCAGACTGACAGTAAAGAACTATGCCATCATTAAAGAGCTTGACATGGGCTTCGGCGAGGGTTTTACCATTATCACGGGTGAGACCGGTGCCGGAAAGTCGATCCTTCTCGGGGCGCTCGGACTGGTTCTTGGAGAGAGGGCTGACACTTCGGTGCTACTCAGCGATAAGGAGAAATGCATTGTTGAGGCTGACTTCAATATTAAGGGGTACGAGCTTATGGAGCTCTTCGAGGCTAACGGCGTCGACTATGATGATGAAGCCATACTACGCAGGGAGATAACCCCGGCAGGAAAGTCGAGGGCATTCATCAATGATACCCCTGTCACGCTTAATGTGATGAAAGAATTGGGCGATAGGCTGATAGATGTGCATTCGCAGCATCAGACTTTGCTCCTGGGTAACAGCTTGTTCCAGATGCGGGTCATAGACGCCTGGTCAGGCAACACAGGGTTTTACAGGGATTACGCAAGCGCCTACGGGCTCTTTCTGAAGGCAAGGCGCGAGTATGAATCCGCTGCCATGACGATGGAAAGAGGGCGGGCTGATCACGATTACTATTCTCATCAGCTCGATGAATTCAGGGCAGCAAACCTTATTAAGGGCGAACAGGAGGCGCTTGAGAGGGAGCAGGAGATGCTCACCAACGCCGCGGAGATAAAGGAGGGACTGATAACCGCGACAGGAGCGCTGGCGGGTGATGATGTCTCGGCACTCTCGCTGCTGCGGCTCGCCCGAAGCGGTCTGTCAAAGATCGCCGGATGGCTGCCTGAGGCCGGTGAGCTTGAGAAAAGGATTGATGCACAGCTGATTGACCTGAACGACATATCATTCGAGGCTGAAAAACTCAATGACAGGACTGTCGCTGATCCCGGGAGGCTGGAATACGTTTCTCAACGGCTTGATATGATCTACTCACTGATGCAGAAGCACCGGTGCAGGGATCTGGACGAGCTGCTGGCAAGGCAGCAGCAGGTTGAAGAGGCTGTGGCGGCAACGGAGGACATTGACGAGAAAACAGGCGAACTGAAGAAGAGAGCCGACAGTGCTTTTAATGAAGTAGTAATGCTTGCCGGCAGGCTCTCGGCAGCCAGGCACGGTGCAGTGGCTTCAATGGCCGGTGAGATAACCGCCATGCTCCGGAAGCTGGGTATGCCGCACGCACGTTTTGAAGCCCGCATAAGCAGACTCGATGCGCCCGGGCCTGCCGGACATGACAGGGTCGACTTCCTCTTCAGCGCCAACAGGCAGGTTGAGCCCGAGGAGCTGTCACGATGTGCTTCCGGTGGCGAGCTGTCACGCCTCATGCTGTGCCTTAAGTCAGTGCTTGCAAGCAGTTCCGGGCTACCGGCAATAATATTTGACGAGATAGACTCCGGTGTGTCAGGCGAGGTGGCCTCAATGGTAGGGAGCATACTCGCAGATATGGGGGAGAGCATGCAGGTCATAAACATCACTCACCTTCCGCAGGTGGCCGCAAGAGGAGGCCTGCATTACCACGTCTACAAGGAGGAGAACGATCATTCAACAATTACACGTGTCAGATTGTTAAATGACAATGAAAGAGTTACGGAGGTGGCAAGACTGTTAAGCGGAAGCACCATTACGGAAGCCGCCCTGCGCAACGCACGTGAGCTGCTCGGTGGCAGATGATTCTGAACATAAAATAACGGAAACAAAAAGCTATGATTACTAATCTTTTAGAGGGAAAGAAGGGCATAATATTCGGTGCTCTGAATGACAAGTCCATTGCCTGGCATGTGGCAGAAAAAGCCCATGCCCAGGGTGCTCGCCTGGTGCTTACCAACGCACCTGTGGCCATTCGCATGGGCACCATTGGCGAATTGGCTGATAAGACCGGAAGCATGGTAATCTCTGCCGATGCAACAAGCATGAAGGACCTTGAGGAGCTCTTCATGAAATCCATGGAGCACTTTGACGGGAAGATCGACTTTGTACTTCATTCGATAGGGATGTCTCCCAACGTGAGAAAGGGGATACCTTATGCAGAGATAAGCTATGAGAATATGCTCAAGACCCTCGATATATCCGCTCTTAGCTTTCACCGCATTCTGCAGACAGCTTACAAGCTTAATGCCATAAAGGAATGGGGATCGGTTGTGGGGCTGACCTATGTGGCTGCACAGCGCACACTGGCAGGTTACAATGACATGGGCGATGCCAAAGCCCTGCTTGAGTCGATCGCCAGAAGCTTCGGGTATATCTACGGGAAAGAGAGGTACGTGCGGGTGAACACCGTGTCACAGTCGCCCACCGCCACCACTGCAGGTGCAGGCATCTCCGGATTTGACTCGCTGGTCGATTTCTCCGACAGGATGTCACCACTTGGCAATGCAGATGCAGCTGACTGCGCAGATGTGTGTATCACCCTCTTCTCGGACCTGACAAAAAAGGTAACCATGCAGAACATCTTCAAT
This sequence comes from uncultured Rikenellaceae bacterium, assembly GCA_963696805.1. Classification (GTDB taxonomy): domain Bacteria; phylum Bacteroidota; class Bacteroidia; order Bacteroidales; family VadinHA17; genus SR-FBR-E99. Next base: position 465,833 of record CAVOLF010000006.1, on the reverse strand, counting down.
GACGGCGGATTCTCAAGCATGGGTATGAGTCAGAGGGCGATAGAGCAATACCAAAAAAGTTTTGAAGAGTGCCCTGATAAGTAAATATACTTACCCGGATCAGTATTAAGACCTCTTTTATAAGCACCCTGTCATCCATGCAGGGTGCTTTGTTTATTTTAGGTGCACCAAAACCTGACAGCCATGCTGAATCTGATCATTCTAATCGTGTTTTACCTCACGTTTCCGGTGTTTCTGATCTGGTTAACTGCTAAGTACCCTTTCGTCAAGAAGATCGGAGCCATAGTACTTGCCTACGCAACAGGTATCATTATTGCCAACGTGGGTATACTGCCGCGGGGAAGTGATGCATTCCGTGAAGCCACCATCGGCCAGGACAGGCCATTCATTCCAAAATCGGAGGTGGTTGAGATGGTGGCTGCCGGCACTCTTTCAGAGAGAGACCTGAAGGTCAACAGCGTTGCCTCCGTCCAGGACAACATGCAGACGGCACTGGTGCCGCTTGCCATACCCCTGATCCTTTTTTCACTCAATGTCAGGAGGTGGCTGAGGTTCTCGGGCAAAGGGTTCCTTTCAATGGCGCTTGCGCTGGTATCAGTGATGATCATCGTGGCAACCGGTTATCTGATCTTCAGAGACAAGGTCGAAGGGAGCGACAAGATAGGAGGGATGCTTATCGGTCTGTACACGGGTGGCTCGGTCAATCTGGCCTCTATTGCCCTGGCGCTCAAGGTTGAGCCGAATGCCTTCATTATGACCAACACCTATGACATGATAGTTGGTGCCGTAGTGATTCTCTTCTTTATCACTGCCGGGCCGGCCTTCTTCAGAATGTTCCTCCCTCCCTTCAAAAGAAAGGGTGACGAGAACGGGGAAGATTATGACTTCAAGGGAGTGAGTGACAAGATGGCGGAAGAATTTGATGATTTTTCAGGGATATTCAGGAAGGATACGGTTCCGCCGCTTCTGGCCGCACTCGGGCTCTCAGTAGTGATCACGGCATTGGCGCTTGGCGTCAGTTTACTCTTCCCAAAAGTACCGATGACAGTAACGGCGATCCTGACGATAACAACCCTTGGCGTAGCCGCCTCGTTCATACCCAGGATACGTAATATAAAGAAGACGTTTCAGCTGGGGATGTACTTCATCATTGCCTTTTCGGTGGTCATTGCTTCCAGGTGCGATCTCAGCGTGATCTTCCAGGCGAAATACCTCAGTCTTCTTCTTTACGTCACATATGCCTATTTCGGGTCACTTTTTCTGCATCTCTTTCTCTCATGGATATTCAGGATCAATGCTGATGATTACCTCATCACCACAACGGGATTTGTCTATTCGCCGCCGTTTGTGCCGATGGTTGCAGCAGCCCTGAAGAACAAGGATGTCATTCTCACAGGGCTGGCAACGGGTTTGATCGGATGGATCCTGGGCAACTATATCGGAGTTGCCTTCGGCATGTGGCTGGGTAAGTTATAGTCTCCAGTCTTCAGTCCACAGTCCGCAGTCCTGACTGCCAACTGCCGACTGATGACTGCCGACTGGTTTCGACTGCCGACTAAAAGAGGTAATTCAGTCCGATATAGAACTCCATGTCTCCATCCTGGGCCTTAAACGCTTTCCCGATATCGGCCGAGATGATGAAGTTCTCATTCATTGCAATCTTCAGTCCCAGACCTGCCGCAATGTGAGGGGTATCTTTCTGGTCAAGAAGGTAATTGCTGACTGATTCTCCCGGGTGGTTGGCCGCAAGGTAGCTTGAGAAGGCCGGGATGTCAACATCAACGGGGGAGGTTACCATGCCCGCATCGACGAAGTAGTTTGTTCCGAGGTAGAAATTCTGGTTTATGAAGCGGAATCGTATCATTTTCCAGCGCAGTTCAGCGTTGGCATAGGCAAAACCGTTGCCCACCACCCTGTTTCTCAAAAGACCTCTCAGTGTCTTGCTGCCGCCAAGTCCTTCCGAAAGTGCACCTCTCAGCTCGGACACTATAACCTGCCCCTGGTAGTAGAAGGGCACTTCACCAAATAGTGTTGTCTGGTAACCGAGCCTGTAGGCAAAGCTAAGGTCATCTTCCTTAAGGGTGAAGTATTGTCTCCAGGTAAAATAGAGTTTACCGAAAGTGGATTCGGAACCGAGAAATGAGGGTGCCACTTCAACACCTGTCTCTGCCCATATGCCGCTCATCGGACAGGCCCGCTGGTCACGGCTGTCATAGGAGATACCTCCCTTGATGCCCGTTATCCATCCGCCGTCAGCTTCTTCTTCAGAAATGATGCCTGCACCAGTGTAATACTCGAACAGTGTCATCTGGTCAGGGTCCAGGTATTTCGGATCTTCGGGCTCTTTCCCCTTGTTGAACCTGGTAACATCAAGATTATCGACCTTGAACTGCTGTATGCTCAGTCCTGCGTTCCAGTGCCAGTTGTTATCACCGATATTGCCGATAAAATCGTTCTTGAAACGGAAGAGGTTTCGTTTCATCGCATAGAAAAGGCGGCTCCTGTAGTCGGTTGCCAGCTCGTCATCGACCCATTCTTTGGTGTAGACTGATGCAAATCCGTTAAAACCGTAAAAGTCATATGCAAAATCGGGCATATAGCTCAGGTCAACCGCATACCTTATACCCTTGATAAGATAATCGGAATCATACATGATCCTGAGGATGGAGCTTCCTTTTGTAAAAGTGGAAGCCTCAATATAGATCTTGTGATAGTAATCCGGGTAAATTGATCCGTCTCCGTAGTCAAACAGGTTCACAAGCGCCCCGTACTGGAAGCCCTGGTCAGTGCTGTATGTAATTGCCGGCAATGCACCAAAGTTCCATCCGGTCTTGGAATCCTGTGCTACAACCGAAGCTGTCAGCAGGGTGGTTAGCAGAATAATCGAGAGTTTCTTCATAGAGTTCATTTTTAATGGATGTAAAAATAAAGAAAAATGATGCTCATATCCTAATATTTTTAATATTGCTACCTTAGTGTCCTTTAAATCCGGTACCATGAGCCTGGTAGTATATAATATAGGAACGCTGGTGCAGATCAGGGACCCTGACCTGGTATTTGCAGCCGGGAAGGAGATGGCGTGATCTGCCCGTCCTGGAGGATAGCTGGCTGCTTATTGAGGACGACATCATAGCTGCATACGGTCGCATGGATCGGTTTCCCGTGTTCGGGAGCGAGGTTGAACGGCTCGATGCGGGCGGGGGGTTTGTCTTTCCTGCTTTCTGCGACCCCCACACTCACCTGGTCTATGCAGGCAGCAGGGAGAAGGAGTATACTGACAAGATCAGGGGCCTCTCTTATGAGGAGATAGCCGGGAGGGGAGGTGGTATCCTGAACTCTGCAAAGCTGTTGCATGACACATCTGAAGAGGAGCTCTTCCGGCAGTCGATGGAGCGTGTCAGGGAGATCATCTCGTTCGGCACCGGTGCTGTCGAGATCAAGAGCGGATACGGACTTACCACTGAGGATGAGCTCAAGATGCTCCGGGTGATCAGGCGGATAAAACAGGAGTCGCCGCTGACGGTGAAGGCCACATTCCTTGGAGCCCATGCTGTGCCTGTCGCCTACCGGGGTAACAGGAGCGGTTATGTTGACCTGATTGTTAATGAGATGATACCTGCGGTGGCAGCTGAGCAACTGGCCGATTATATAGATGTTTTCTGTGACAGGGGTTTCTTCACTGTTGAGGAGACTTCGCGCATCCTTGAGGCGGGAGCACGCCACGGCATGAGACCCAAGATACACGCCAACGAGCTCGACTACTCCGGGGGGATACAGACGGGTGTGAAGCACCGGGCCCTCTCTGTTGATCATCTGGAGTTCACAGGTGATGACGAGATCGCAGCACTTCATGGCAGCGGAACGATGCCTACCCTGCTGCCTGGTGCAGCCTTTTTCCTCGGCATGGTTGACCCTCCGGCAAGGAAAATGATTGAGGCAGGTCTTCCCGTTGCCATGGCCAGCGACTACAATCCCGGCTCTTCACCGTCAGGCAACATGAAGCTTGTGATGTCACTGGGATGCATCAGGCTCCGGATGCTGCCTGAGGAGGCGATCAATGCAGTTACGATCAATTCGGCTTATGCAATGGGGATTGAAGGGACTCACGGTTCAGTGACGATCGGTAAGAAAGCCAACATATTTATTACCAAGAAGATACCATCATACGAGTATATGCCCTATGCGTATGGCAGCAACCTGGTGGAGACCGTTATTCTCAATGGTGAAATAGTCTTCAGTCCACAATCCTCAGTCGGCAGTCTTCGTCCGTAATCGCAAATCGCACATCTCAAATCGACAATACCATATATTATGACCAACAACCGACTTATTGAATGCGTACCCAACTTCAGCGAGGGGCGTGACATGAATATTATCAGGCAGATAACTGATGAGATCGAATCCGTTGAGGGGGTCCGGCTGCTGGATGTTGATCCGGGCAGGGACACCAACCGTACAGTTGTGACATTCGTCGGTGAGCCTGAAGCTGTCTGTGAGGCGGCTTTCAGGGCGGTAAAGAAGGCAGTCCGGGTGATTGACATGTCGAAACATTCAGGTGCACACCCGCGTATGGGGGCAACGGACGTATGCCCCCTGGTACCCGTTGCAGGCATCACCATGGAGGAGACCGTGACCTACGCACGCTCACTGGCAAAGAGAATAGGGGAGGAACTTTCTCTGCCGGTTTTCTGCTATGAATCGGCTGCATTAGAGGAACAGAGAAGGAACCTTGCCGATATACGGGCAGGCGAATATGAAGGACTGAGAAGGAAGCTTGAAGATCCTGCATGGAAACCTGACTTTGGCCCGGCACGCTTTGATGCCGGTGCCGGTGCTGTGATAGTGGGCGCACGCGATTTCCTTGTTGCGTTCAACGTCAATCTAAATACCACGTCGGTACGAAGAGCCAATGCCATTGCATTTGATGTCAGGGAGCGCGGACGTGAGGAACGCGAGGGTGATCCCATCACAGGTAAAATAGTGAAGGATGCGGAGGGCAATCCCGTCATGATCCCCGGCACGCTGAAAGCTGTCAAGGCCATTGGATGGTATATTCCTGAATATAGTATTGCACAGATATCTATGAACCTGACGAATATCGGAGTGACCCCGGTGCATCTTGCATTTGACGAGGTTTGCAGGAAGGCAGAAGCCAGGGGTGTACGTGTGACCGGCTCCGAACTGGTGGGACTTATTCCCCTGAAGTCGATGCTGGAGGCAGGTAAATATTTCCTGCATAAACAGCAGCGTTCAGCCGGGGTCTCGGAAGAAGAGCTGGTAAAAACTGCCGTCAGGTCAATGGGCCTTTCGGAGCTGAAACCCTTCAATCCGGAAGAGAAGATCATCGAATACATCCTGCAGGAGAAACAGCAGCAGAAGCTAGCAGACATGTCTCTCTCATCATTTGTCTGGGAGACATCGTCAGAGTCTCCTGCACCCGGCGGGGGGTCGGTCTCGGCAGCCCTGGGTGCCATGGGTGCTGCGCTGGGGGTGATGGTGGCAAACCTCTCGAGCCACAAGAGAGGCTGGGATGGACGGTGGGAGGAGTTCGCAGCCTGGGCGGAACGGGGTGTGCAGATACAGAAGAGACTGCTGGAGCTTGTTGATGAGGACACCAATGCATACAATGCCATTCTGAAGGCTTTTGAGATGCCTAAGGGCAGTGACGAGGAGAAGGCAGCCAGGGCCGCTGCCGTTGAAGAGGCCACAAAGCAGGCCTCACTAGTGCCCCTGACAGTCATGCAGGAGGCTGTCAAATCATTTGACCTGCTGACTGAAATGATAAGAGAGGGAAATCCCAATTCGGTCACCGATGCAGCTGTAGGAGTTTTAGCCACAAGAGCCTGCATAAGAGGTGCTTTCCTTAATGTCCAGGTCAATGTCAAGGGGTTGAAAGACAGATCATTTGCTGAAGATCTGCTGACCCGGGGAAGGGAGATAGAGCGCCTCGCAGCAGTATCTGAAGAAGAGCTTATCCGAATTGCCGTAAAGTCATTCTGAGGTCATTGTTTCCGGCAAGTGGGAGAACTGCGGCGACTCTCCGAAACTGACCATTACCTTATCTATTATCCCGGTGTCGCAGACTGACTGGCCAATACATATGCCAGTTATCCGGATATTATTCCTTATATGACTGCTGTAGTGACTCTGAGCAGAAAAGGTGCGAAACAGGTTTTACAGGATCTGACAAATATTGTGAAGCCCGGATTCAAGCATTAACCGGTCTGTTAATCTGTAAGCACATACAGCCGTTGCCTTCAACGGCTCTATTTTTTTATTGCAGCCCTGGTTTTTATATATTAGCCCCTCAGATTATGCCATTTAGCACAATACGGCAAAAAAATTGCCGTAAAAATTGAAAACTAAGAAATAGTGCTATTTTTGCCCGGATTACATTTTAAAAATAACCTTACTAACCTAAACTATCACCACATGAAAAAACATTTGATGATGTTTGTACTGTTGATGGTTACAGGCCTTTTAGCAATAGGCCAGACAGTACAGATTACCGGAATGGTGACCAGCTCTGAAGACGGGCTGCCATTACCGGGTGTAACCGTAAAGGTGCAGGGGTTGACCATCGGTACCTCTACAGTTATTGACGGAACGTATTCACTTCAGGTCCCTAGGGATGCCACCTCGCTTGAATTCTCCTTCATAGGGATGCAGATGCTGGTTGTGCCTATCGATGGGAGAACCAGGATCAATGTTACATTGGTACCTGAACTGGTTGCAATGGATGAGGTGGTTGTCATTGCCTACGGAACAGCCAAGAAGGGATCTTTTACCGGTTCTGCTGCACAGATCGACAGCAAAAAGATCGAGTCAAGGCCAGTGACCAACTTTACCAAAGCAATTGAAGGAACTAACCCCGGTATACAGGTCACCTCTGCCAGCGGACAGCCCGGCTCGGGTCAGGACATTCGTATCCGTGGTTTCGGTTCGGTCTCCGCCTCCAATGACCCTCTCTATGTTGTTGACGGTGTTCCTTACTCAGGAGCTATCAACAGTCTCAACAGCAATGACATCGAAAGCATCTCAATTCTCAAGGATGCTGCTTCTTCTGCTCTTTATGGCAACAGGGCCGCAAACGGTGTTGTTCTTATCACAACCAAGAGAGGCAGCAAGGACAGATCATCAATGCAGTTAACGGTGACCCAGGGTATCAGTACCCGGTCAATCCCTGAATATGAAAGGGTGAGTGCACTTGAATACTATCCCCTGATGTGGCAATCAGACTACAACAGGCAGATTTTTGCTGCCACACCTGTTGCTCCTGCCACGGCTGCACAAAACGCAACCAACAATCTTATCACCCGTGTCGGATACAACATCACGACTCTGGCCGACAATCAGATCGTGGGAACTGATGGTCAGTTAAATCCCAGTGCCCAGATAAAGGGTGATTATGCCGGTGACCTTGACTGGCAGGAGCCTCTCATGAGGACGGGTAACCGTGGTGAGTACAACCTCACCTTTAACGGAGGAGCAGACAAGAGCGATTACTATGTCTCCCTGGGTTACCTCGATGAGAAGGGTTATGTTCTAAAATCAGATTTTAAACGCTATACCGGTCGTATCAATGTCAACACCACTCCCAAGAGCTGGCTCCGCACAGGGCTTAACCTCTCAGGTGCAATGACCAATTCGAATACTGCCGTTTCGGGTGGCTCAAGCTATGTGAATCCGTTCTTCTTCACCAGAGCCATGGGACCGATTTATCCGGTTTATGCACACGATCCTGCAACCGGTGCCTATCTGATTGATGAGGTTACCGGTGAATACATCTATGACCTTGGAAACCTTGCCGGATTGCCTACTAGGGTATCAGGCGGCAGTCCCGGCAGGCATGTTATTGCTGAGACACTGTGGAATGATGACCTTTTTAAAAGGAATGTCCTTGGAGCAAGAACCTACTTTGACATTTTATTCCTTAAGGATTTCAAATTCACGATGAACGTCAGCGCTGATGTGAATGCATATAATTATGCCGGTTTTGAGAACAAGATCGTCGGTGACGGTGCTCCGGCAGGTCGCGGCGAACGTGTCAATTCTCTGACAACGGGCTACACCGTTAACCAGCTGCTGAATTACAGCAAGACCTTCGATATCCATTCTGTCGAGGTGCTCCTAGGACATGAGAACTTCGATTATACCTATAATTATTTCCGCGGTTTCCGCCAGGGACAGATCGTTGACGGAAATACTGAGCTTGTCAACTTCACCACAACGAATAGCCTGACATCCTATACTGATAAGTACAGGACTGAGGGATTTTTCACGAGGGTGAACTACAATTTCAATGAGAAGTATTTCTTCTCAGGCTCATTCCGGCGTGATGCCTCTTCAAAGTTCTTTAAGGATAACCGGTGGGGTAACTTCTGGTCTGTAAGTGCTGCATGGCGTCTTGATGCTGAAGACTTTATCAAGTCGCAGACATGGATAGACATGGCCAAACTTAGAGCTTCCTATGGTGCTGTCGGAAATGACAACGGTATAGGATACTATGCATGGCAGGCGCTTTATGATATAGGTGCCAATAACGCATTTGAACCTGGAATGCAGCAGTCAACCCTGTCGAATGAAGCACTCACATGGGAGTCAAACAATGCCTTTGACGTTGCCCTTGAGTTTGCAGTTCTGAAGAGGATAACCGGTAGTGTGGAGTTTTACCACAGGATCTCCTCCAATCTTCTCTTTGCTGTACCACTGCCGTCTTCGAGCGGTCTGACAAGCCTTGATCAGAATGTTGGCTCCATGTTTAATCAGGGAATTGAGTTACGCTTAGGGATAGATGTACTCAAAGGTTCTGATTTTAACTGGAACATTGATATCAATGCTTCAACGGTTAAGAACGAAATAACCAAGCTTCCGCAGGAAGAGATAATCAGTGGCACCAAAAAGCTTATGGTCGGCCATTCGATCTATGACTTCTGGCTGAGAGACTGGTATGGCGTTGACCCGACTGACGGAGTCACTCTGTACGATGCCAATGTAAAGGATTTTGCCACACAGGCCTCAAACCTGAGGATTATCAATGAAACTGATACCGTGAGTACCAGCCACAACAATGCCAAGTATCATTATGAGGGCAGTGCGATACCTGATCTGATGGGTGGTTTCACCAATACCTTCAGCTATAAGGGGTTTGACCTCTCCATACTTTCTACTTTCCAGATCGGAGGCAAGATCTATGACGGTTCATACGCCAGCCTGATGCACTCAGGTGACTATGGCAGGGCATCACATATTGACATCCTTAACCGCTGGCAAAAACCGGGTGACATAACAGATGTACCCAGGCTTGACAATAGCCAGCTGACGGCTTTCGATGCACAGTCAGACCGCTTCCTGATAGATGCATCTTTCTTCAGTATCAAAGCTGTTACTCTTAGTTACACCCTCCCTGTCAGCCTCACACAGCGTGCTGGAATGAAGGGCGCCAGGGTATGGGTCAGTGGTGAAAATCTGTTACTGATGAATGCACGCAAGGGGCTTGACCCGCAGCGTTCATTTGCCGGTACAACTGACAACGTTTACACACCGTCAAGGATACTTACGGTAGGAGTTAATATATCACTCTAAACAACCAGTAAAGATGAAACGAATAACATACAGAACAATTTTCATCGCTGCACTGTCACTATTGATGTTTTCATGCAGCGAGGACTATCTCGACACAGTACCGACTGACCAGGTTTCAGCGACATCAGCTTTTACGACCACTGGCAATGCGATGCAGGCGCTGAACGGTATTCACCGCATGATGTACCGTCAGCACAACAGCAGGCAGGACCAGTCAGGAGAAGGATCCATGAATATCTACCGCGACATGATGGGGGACGACCTTGTCATGACAGCGACAGGGAACGGATGGTATAACAATATCTACAAGTGGCTGGACCACAGGAGCGAGACTGCCGCCTCCAACTATGCACCCTGGTATCTTTATTACAGGATCAATGCCAATGCCAATATGATCATCAATAATATTGACAATGCTCAGGGCACACAGGATGAAAAGGATATTATAAAGGGAGAAGCCCTTCTCTACAGGGCTTGGTGTCACTTTAACCTTGTTCAGATGTTCGGCAAGAGGTATGTTGCCGGTTCAGGTAACTCACAGCTCGGCGTGCCTATAATGCTTACCAATAACTTTGAAGGCCAGCCCCGCAATACAGTTGAAGAGGTCTATGATCAGGTCATAATTGATCTGGACGAGGCCATATCGCTGCTCGGATCCTATACCAGGCCCAACAAATCTCACTTGGACAATAGTGTGGCCCACGGCGTCAAGGCAAGGGTTGCACTTACAATGCAGGATTGGCCAACCGCTGCTGCTGAGGCAGCACTTGCCCGTGCAGATTATGACCTTATGACCACCTCTGAATACACTGCCGGGTTCAATGACTATACAAACCGTGAGTGGATGTGGGGAAGCACGGTCATACCTGATCAGACAACGTACTTTTACTCATACTTCGCTTACATGTCGAGGAACTTCAGCTCCACCAACATCAGAGGTAATCCGAAGGCCATCAATACCCTGCTTTACAACGATCCGATATTTACCGCTACGGATGTAAGAAAGGCCAATTTTGACCCCACCGGATTGCATACTGCCCTGGCACTTCCTTCCAACTTTACCAGGAAGCCATATACAAGCCAGAAATATCTGGCAGCAGGAGGGGCTGACAGCCGCGGGGATGTAGTATATATGCGTGCTGCTGAGATGTACCTGATAGAGGCTGAGGCATATGCCCGTATGGGAGGCCACGAAACTGAGGCGCTGGCAGCGCTGAATACACTCAGGGAGGCTCGTGAAACCGAACCGTTGAACTATGTTGCTTCAACAAGCACCGGTGATGCACTTATTGCAGAGATTATGCTTAACCGTCGCCTCGAGTTATGGGGCGAAGGCTTCCGCTTCACCGATCTCAAGCGCCTTAACCTGCCTCTTGACAGGAACGGCGGCAACCACCAGGCTGCTCTCTGCAACGTCACTGACGTTCCTCCAGGCGATGTAAGATGGGAATGGCTGGTTCCGAAACAGGAGCTGGATGCCAATGACCAGATGGTTCAGAACCCATTGTAGATCAAAGTATCGATTATTAAGAAGAAGAGCTCCGGGAACGGGGCTCTTTTTTTGTTGCAAGGCGCCGCGAGATGTCAATTACCTCCTTTCTATCAGGCAGAGGCACAGCCAATAGCAGCACCGTATCCAAAATAGTTACCGCAAACGTTGGAAATGAGGAAATAATATTATTTTTGCCCTCGTGACACTTTCACAATAACCCTTATTAACCTAAACAATCAATTTATGAAAAAGATCTTTTTGCTCTTTTCATTGCTGCTAATGACAGGTTCCCTTGTCATGGCGCAGACTAATCTGATCACAGGTACGGTCACGAGTTCTGACGATGGGTCAGAACTGCCTGGCGTCTTTGTGACAGTGAAGGGTACAACCCTTGGAACCATAACAGGCCCTGACGGGAAATTCTCGGTCCAGGCGCCCTCTAATGCCAGAACACTGGTCTTCAGCTTTGTAGGTTATGTAACCCAGGAGCAGACCATTGGAGGCAGGAACAGAATTGACGTGCTATTGCAGCAGGACCTGTTCAATGTTGATGAGGTTGTGGTTGTTGCATACGGTACGGCTCAGAAACGTGACGTAGCCGGAGCCATCTCAACCGTCAAGGGCGGAGAAATCGCCAAGATGAACCTCCAGAGCTTTGACCAGGCACTCGCCGGCAAGGCAGCAGGGGTTTCGATAACTCTTCCCAACGGTGTACTTAACAACCCACCTGTCATACGCATCAGGGGGTTCAACTCCATCACCTCCAGCTCAAACCCGCTCATCGTCGTTGACGGTGTCCCGGTGTTTACCGGCAACATCGGAGGAACTGCTATCCAGAACTCACTGGCTGACATCAACCCCTCCGATATTGAATCGATGGAGATTTTGAAGGATGCATCTGCCACAGCACTATTTGGTTCAAGGGCAGCCAACGGCGTAATTCTCATTACCACCAAGCGTGGTTCAGGAGCCAGGACTAAGGTTACATATGATGGCTTCGCCGGATGGACCGAACCCTACAGGCTTTTTGACCTGATGAATGCCGAGCAGTATATTGAGCACAAAAACCTTGCATATGCGAATGCGGGATCATCTGTAGTGCTGCAACAGATAAACGACGCCAACGGCAATCCGATCGACACCGACTGGGCGGACTATGTATACCAGAAGGGCTTCCAGCAGAGCCATGCACTTACTGTCTCAGGTTCTTCGGCTTCAACCTCCTATTTCCTTTCGGTAGGTTACACTGATCAGGACGGTATGGTTAAGAAGAATTTCTATAACAGGAGAAACGCCAGGATGAACGTTGATCACAAGGTCAACAAATTTTTCTCAATAGGGGCCAACATTGCCTACACCAATGGTTATACAAGAATCACCAAACACGGGTTCAAGCTTTGCTACTGCAGGAGCAGCCCGCCTGGCATTCGTTCTTCCTCCTATTATCGCTCCGTTCAACAATGATGGCACATATAACCTTTACAGTTCCGGAATCGGGGGACAGGGTACAGGACTGGCTTCCGGGCTCGGTTACCATAACCCGGGGCAGATAATGGAAACCAACAAGCACACCACCGAGTCTGACAGACTTCTTGCAACGGTATCAGCAACTCTGGAGCCGGTAAAGGGACTATTCCTCAAGACTGTTTACGGGATGGACAACCTGGCAAGAGAAACAACGACATTCTGGTCACCCATTGGAGGCGACGGTTATTCATATGGGGGCTATGCCTACAACTGGACCGGCAAGGACAAGAGGTGGACATGGACCAACACTGCCAACTACAACATGACCCTGATGGAAAGAATCAATATCGGTCTTCTTGCAGGGCTTGAGCAGCAGAGAACCGTCGGCCAGAGCTGGGACGCAACCAAGACTGGCGTCTCTGACCCTTTCTTTGAGACTTTTGCAGGATCATGGACGACTGCATACGGTATACCTGGCGGTGGCTACGGTGAGAACTTCTACTCCTCCTATTTCGGACGCCTTACTACAAACTGGGATAAGAAATATTACATTGAGGGAAGCTTCCGTCGTGACGGTTACAGCGGCCTCTCCAGGGATAATAAGTGGGGTAATTTTGGCGGCGTATCCATCATGTGGAATGTGTCAAATGAAGGATTCATTGCCAACTCGGGTCTTAGTGACATCTTCTCCGATATGAGGTTGAAGCTAAGCTACGGACGTGTAGGCAACATGTTCGGAATCGGCAACTACAGTTCACTGTTCCTCTACAGTTCAAGCCTCTACGGTACCGTTCCTACGCTATATTTTTCACAGGCAGGTAACTCAAGCCTCAAGTGGGAGACAAGTGACAAGTACGATGTAGGTCTCAGCTTCGGCCTTCTGAATGACAGGCTGCAGGCTGACCTGAACTACTTCTACAACGATGTCAACAACCTTATCCTCAATGTGCCTCAGTCGCCGTCAAAGGGTATCCCCGGAAACTCAATCCCGGCTAACGTCGGATCTATGTACAATAGCGGGTTTGAGTTCTCGCTCACCAGTTACAATATCACAAGTACGAATTTCAACTGGACCACCAACTTCAACTTCACCTTCCTGAAGAATGAAGTTACCGAGCTGGCACCCGGTGTTGAAGAGATCAGGACTGCCACAGGCGGCCTAGAGACAACCAACATCACGGTAGTCGGTTTGCCTGTAGGTAACCTTCTGGCTGTTCAAACAAACGGTGTTGATCCCGCAACAGGTCAGAGAATATATGTCAATGCTGCAGGCAGGGAGATACTCTATAATCATGCAGCCACCAACAGATGGACATACAGGTCAGACGGATCCGTTGCACCTGCGGTAAACACTGCAAATGACGGCGTAGCATGGGCTTCACCACTTCCGAAGTTCTATGGCGGTTTCGACAATAACCTCAACTACAGGAACTTTGACTTTGCTCTTAACCTTACTTATGCTTTTGGCTTCTATGTGTACAGCGGATCAAAGGCAGGTACCAGGGACCAGAGATGGTGGAACAACTCAGTTGAAGTTTATGAGACTGCATGGAAACAGCCGGGTGATATAACAAATATCCCGAGACCGGTCATGAATGACAACGTCTCCAACGGATCAGCATTCGCCATCTCGGAGAATATTGAAAAGGGTGACTACCTTAAAATAAGGAACATATCTGCAGGATATACATTCAAGAATGTATGGCAGAGTCTGCTGAATATACAAAGTATAAGGGTTTACGGACAGGTATTCAACGCCTACGTCTTCACCAAGTACTCTGGCTCTGACCCTGAGGTCTCTACCAACACTGACTCGAACCTTGCTCCGGGTATTGACAGGAACACTGCCCCACAGGCAAGGACCTATACCTTCGGGCTTAATATAAGTTTTTAACTAATTAATTAAGACACAGATATGAAAAATATATTAAAGGGTTCAATAATATTGGTTCTAATATTGTTGATAACCGGATGCACTAAAGATGAGTGGATGAATCCGGCACCTGTAACCTCGCTTTCTGATCTTACTGTTTTTGATACCAAAGACAGGGTAGTGGCGCAGGTTAACGGTATGTATGCTTCCCTGAAGAGTGGTCAGCATCTGGGCGGACGGTTCCAGGTCTATAATGATGTCAGATGTGACAATTTCCTTCCTAACAGCTCCAACCTGGTAACATGCTTCGCTACGTGGAACCACACAGTCATTAGTTCCACAAACGAGGTCCAGAACTTTTGGGGCGCTGCCTATTCAACTATAAATGTGGTCAACGTATTTCTTGAGGGTCTGACCGCTGCGTGGGATGAAGGCAAGATCACCGGTTTTGTCTCTCAGGCCGAGTACAGCCAGTTTAAAAGCGAAGCATTGGCCATCAGGGCAATATGCTACTTTGACCTGATACAGATGTATTCAAAGCCCTATAACATGGGTAATGGCGCAAACCGCGGTATTCCTCTCAGACTGACAGCCAACAAGTCGGCAGAAGGCAATGACATGGCACCAAGCACTGTAGCTGAGGTATATACCCAGATCCTGAAGGATCTGAATGATGCAGAGCCACTGGCAATTGCGGATTTTGGAAGTACCAGCCTCAACGTGACAAGGATACACAAGAATGCCATCATTGCATTTAAAACCAGGGTTTACCTGCACATGCAAAACTGGGGACAGGTGGTGGCCGAGTCAGCCAAGATCGTACCTGTTGCTGCTCCGTTCACTGCAACCTCAGGTGTGGCACACACGCTTAATGCAAGTTATGCAGGAATCTTTGCCTCGCCTCACGCAACAAAGGAATCTATCCTTTCAATGCCTAATACATCGGCCAACAACGCCGGGACGCAGAATCACCTGGCCCACTATTTCGGCTCCGGATCCGGCGAGTCATATTATCTGGTAAAAGGTCCTGGTTCACTTTATGACGCCATGGACGCTACTGACGCAAGAAAAGTGATGATGGCAACCGTTGGTGGACAGCCCTACCTGACCAAGTATGTTGATCAGACCACCAGGGCTGACTATGCACCTGTGATCAGATGGGCAGAAGTGCTTCTAAACCGTGCAGAAGCTCTTGTACGCAATGGTAGCGCTGTCACCCAGCAGGCCGTGGACCTCCTTAATGCAGTAAGAACACGCTCCCTTGCTACAGGTGCTTATGCTCTTGGTGATTTTGGCAATGCAGCTGCCTTCTACGATGCAGTTCTGCTTGAGAGAAACATGGAATTTCTCGGCGAAGGCATCCGTAACATGGATCTCATGCGCCTGAGCCTTACCATCCCGGGTAAATCAAGTGATGCTGGCTTTGGTAATGTTGCGGCAATACCATCAACTTCTCAGTCCTACTTCTGGCCTGTTCCTGACAGCGAGCTTAGCTACAATAATCTTATGACACCGTAAGTTATAAAGTAAGACCCAATAATAAAAAAGCTGCCTCATTCCGGGGCAGCTTTTTTTTGCGAACAGCGTTAGTTACCGTTTGCGCCTGAAGCCCGGCCGCTCGTTTCGTTTGAGCTTCAGTTTTTCAGTCCTGCGCCTCATGATCATATAGATGACAATCAGCACGAGCAGCGCGATTACTATTCCCTTGAAATTTTCCGGTTCCATCTTTTTCAGTCAGCAGTCAGCAGTCTTCAGTCTTCAGTCATCAGTCCTGGCTGCCGACTGCCGACTGTGGACTGTGGACTGGAAGCTACCTCATGTCAATCACCTCAACGCCTTTATAATCAGCCGGGTTGAAGGCAAAGTAGCCCGGTGCCGGCCGGAATGTAAGGTCGTATTTATCTGTTGCAAGGGTAACAGTCATGCCATCCTTTGTGCGGTACTCCGCTGTCCGCAGGTCATACAGTGTCTTGCCAATCTTAAGCCTGATCCGCACCAGGCTGACATTAATATCTTCCGGATAGAGGTCTATCACCCATTCTGTGGAATTCTGCTCAAGCAGGCGCACCTTGTATCCCTTCTCATACATGGAGAAAAGCAGCGATGGTTTTGCCATGAAAGAGCCCTCATCAGGGTCAGGTTCCGTTATCGTAACCTCATTCACGTCAGGCAGATAGTTCCATACCGCCTTACCGTCAGACAATATGACGTTGTCATCCGTTGTCACCCGGTAACTGTCTCCTGAGATCACGGCTGATCCCGAGACGGTTGTTATGTCTCCCTCGCGGGTATCATGCGCATCAACAGTGAAGTCTATCTTCACCGAGGGTGCAGAGGCAGCCCTTTTGCTGAATTCCTCCAGCACCCTGACCGCTTCCGGATCCTTCTGGGCGGACAGGGGGAGAGTGAGAGTGAGAGTGAGAGTGAGAGCAAGAGCAAGAGCAAGAGCGAAGTGAGGATGTGTCAGTATTAAGCCTTTACTTTTCATTTCAGATTGTTTCTTCATCAATCCTCTTCAAAATCTGTTCCAGAGTCTGCGGGTCCTGTACAATGACGTCGCGCGCCTTGCTTCCTTCGAAGGGTCCCACTATGCCTGCTGCTTCCAGCTGGTCTATGATGCGTCCGGCGCGATTGTAACCGAGCTGCATGCGCCGCTGAATGAGTGATGTTGATCCCTGCTGGTGTTGCACAACGAGTCTTGCCGCATCATCGAAGAGCGGGTCACGCTTCTTAAGGTCAACATCCCTGTTGCCGTTATCGGCATCATCATCGCCAACATATTCAGGCAGATGAAGAGCATCCGGATAACCCTGCTGTGAACCGATGAAATCAGTCAGCTCCTCTATCTCGGGTGTGTCAATGAAAGCACACTGAACCCTGATTGGTTCCCCTCCCTGTGAAATGAGCGCATCGCCTCTTCCCACAAGCCTGTCGGCACCCGTGCTGTCAAGGATGGTGCGTGAATCGACGCCTGAGAAGACCCTGAAGGCAATACGTGAGGGGAAGTTCGCCTTGATAAAACCGGTGATAATGCTCACTGAAGGCCTCTGTGTCGAGATTATGAGATGTATTCCCACTGCCCTGGAGAGCTGCGCCAGTCTGCCGATAGGAGCTTCCACATCGCGGCCGGAGGTCATTATCAGGTCGGCAAACTCATCAATGATAAGCACTATGTATGGCATGAAGTCGTGCCCCTTCTCCGGGTTGAGCCTGCGTGAAATGAACTTTTCGTTGTACTCCCTGATGTTTCTGGTCTGCGACAGTTTCAGGAGCTCCAGGCGGTGATCCATTAGTATGCAGAGAGAGTTGAGGGTGCTGATGACTTTTTTCGTGTCGGTCACGATGGCATCTTCCTCATCAGGCAGCTTGGCAAGGAAGTGACGCTCAATCTTGCCGTAGAGCGGCAGCTCAACCCGCTTGGGGTCAATGAGCACCAGCTTGAGCTCCGCCGGGTGCTTCTTATACAGAAGCGAGGTGATGATGGCGTTCAGTCCGACAGACTTGCCCTGACCCGTTGCCCCTGCAACAAGCAGGTGGGGCATCCTTGTGAGGTCAATGATGAACGGATCATTGGTTATTGTTCTGCCGAGGGCCAGAGGCAGCTCGAAGTCCGAATGAGCGAATTCCCGTGATGCAATGAGGCCTTTCATCGAAACTGTCTCCGGTTTCTTGTTGGGCACTTCTATCCCAACCGTACCCCTGCCGGGAATGGGAGCGATGATCCTGATTCCCAGCGCTGACAGGCTTAGTGCTATGTCATTGTCGAGCGACTTGATGCGGTGTATCTTGACACCGCGGTCAGGCACCACCTCGTAAAGGGTTACCGTCGGTCCGACAGTGGCTGAGATATTCTTGATTGTGATTTTATGGTCTGCCAGGGTCTTCAGGATGATCTCCTTGTTGGCATTAACCTCGTCAGTGGTTGTTGTTCCAAGATTTCGGTAATCGCGCAGCAACGAGATGTTCGGGAACTTATACCTCGGCAGGGAGAGTCTCGGATCAAAAGGAGGGAGGCCCGGAATCGGTTCATCCTCAACAGTCTGATCTGCTGCGGGCTTTTTCCCCTTGTCGATCACATTGACAATAGGTCTCTCTTCGGGTACTGTGGGAGGCTTGTAGAAGTCATCGATATCATCCGTCTCCTCCTCGTCTGCCCTGAGTGGTTCTTCCTCAACGGAAGGGTAGTTTTCTTCCGGGGCAATCTTTACATCATCGGTTACGACATCCTTTTTACGCCCCTCACCAGAAAGGACTGAGGCTCCTGCCTTTGCGACGGAGGCGATAGGCCTCCTTATAGTCTGGGGGTTGACATGCAGGGCAAAGATCAGGTACGCTATGGTGATCACCAGCAGCACCGCCCCCGTGCCTACTTTCCCCATCATTCCGTTCATTTTGTGGGCCATCATATAGCCGAATTCGCCTCCGGGTCCGGCACCGAGGAAAGTCGACTGTCCTGCAAAATAACCCAGTATAGCCGAGACAATCACCGTCGCCAGAAGGAAACGAAGGACATTCTTCCACAGCCTGAAATACCGCACTTTCAAAAGAGCAAGACCGAAGGCGCCAATGATAAGTGGGATGAAGAATGACCCAAGCCCGAAACCGTTGAAGATGAAATAGTGGCTGATCCTGAAACCGAACTTGCCTCCCCAGTTGCTGTAATCGAAGAGAGAGCCCTCCTGTTGCGGACTGAGAGAGTCCTGGTCGGCATTGCCCGTGAGCACGTAAGAGATGAAGACCACAAGCATATACAATGCAAAGACAAGAAGAACAAGCCCCGCAATGAACCTTGCATTTTCACCTGACGTACTGACGCCAGAGCTCTTTTTATGTGATGAACCGTTTCCTTTTCCTTGTTTGCCCATCGTGAAAATAAGTTATTTGGCCCCTCTGAAAGGAGGTCTTAAAATGATTAGCAAATGTAAGAAAAATGGTTGACCTGCAGGAGCATAATCAAAAGGAAATCATTTTAAGTATAAGCGCATCAAGGTACTTCGCAGATACCTCCTTGTAGTTCTTCTTCTTCTCGAATTCCTTGTCGGGGATTTGCTTTAAGAGCACTTCATCAGCGGTGAACTGCATCTCGGCCTTACCGATGATGTAGAAGAAATCCATCAGCACACCGTCAATTTCCCTGTATGGGGTCATCCTGTTCGGTTTCTCGGCTTTTATCTCATTTGTATACCAGATATAACGGGTTGTATCCGAATCCGGAAACTCAACCCTGGCCTGACGGCAGCTGAAGCCGCAGATAACCGATTTCCTGCCGGTATCATGTATAGTCATCCCTGCCATCGAAGAGAATCCCGGCTGCAGGTCCTTAGAGTTGCCTTCAAAATAATACTTGAAGGCCAGGATGTTAAGGTATGTGTCGAAGATGTTTTCCTTGGGGTTGATTACCGTGGTGATACCTGAATTTCCGAAAGGAGTCCGGAGGCTGGTGTTGAAGAGATCGTTTCTGAATGCAATGACCAGTTCCTTGGGCAGCAGCTCGGCGGAGAGCGAAGAGGGGTTGCTGATGTATTTGATATTATAATAAATCTCTCCCTCATGCATGTTTTTATAGGCGGAGTCTCCCGTACACGAGGCAGCAATAAAAACAAGTATAAGAAGGGGAATTAAGGGGAGAGAGCTATTGTTCACTTGAGGATATTTGGTTGCAAAAGTAATAAAATATGCAATTCATCTCACTTCACGGCCGGCCGTGAAGCATATATATAACTCTATTGTAGTGCATAATAATATTTGACATGTTATAATTTCATATAAAATTTTAGCTTTGTCACCTGGCAAAAACAGAGAGGTATGAGTAAAAAGCTTGCAGTTGTGGCGCTTGGAGGCAATGCGCTTCTCAGGGGCGATCAGGTGGGTACGATAGAGGAGCAGGAGCAGAACACCACTGATACTCTTGAGAACCTGGTATTTCTCATCAGGGAGGGATATGATCTTGTTATAACCCACGGCAACGGTCCACAGGTGGGCAACATCCTTATGAGGAATGATGCCGGTGAGCAGATGTACGGCATCGCACAGATGCCTATTGACATCTGCGTTGCGGATTCACAGGGAGGTATAGGGTACATGATAGAGCGCATGTTCAAAAACGTTCTTAACAGGCACAGCATAAAGAAGAATGTTGTTTGCCTGGTCACCACCGTCCTGGTTGACAAGGATGATCCTGCCTTCAGTGACCCGCAGAAGAGAGTAGGGAAGATTTACACGAAGGAGCAGGCTGATGAGCTGGCCCAGGCAAAGGGATGGGTGTTCAGGGAAGAGGTAAAGACCGAGGGAGGCTACCGAAGGGTAGTACCCTCTCCCAAGCCGGCAGGCGTAATGAACCATGAACTCATAAGAGAGCTTGCCAGGCGCGGAAATATTGTCATTGCTGCCGGAGGCGGAGGTGTGCCTGTCTATATTGATGAAAAGAATGATGTCAGGCCGTCAGAAGCTGTCATTGACAAGGACCTGGCCTCAGCGCTGCTTGCGTCAGCGATAGGAGCGGATGAGTTCTATATCCTGACTGACGTCCCGTATGTTTACATCAATTACAAGAAGCCGGACCAGGAGATAAAGGAGTTCCTTGACTATAAGGATACAATGAAGTATCTCAGTGAGGGACAGTTCACAAAGGGGAGCATGGCTCCCAAGATTGAAGCCTGCCTTAACTTCATCAGGGCTGGCGGTAGCAAGAGCGTCATCACCGAGGCCTTCAAGCTGGAAGACAGGCGGTATGGGACCAAGATAACGATGGAGTATGACTAGAGGGGCGAGCGTTAAGAAATGATCCGGTGGATCATTTTAACGAAGCAGCCAGACTGCAGGGGTGGGGCAGTAGGCAATAGGCAGCAGTGAGTCTTCAGTCCTCAGTCTTCAGTCTGCGGTCCTCGTCGCCAGCCCATGTTCTGACAATGATAGCCCGTATGGCTTTTAGTATTGCAGACCAAAGCATTCCTGCTCTATGTTCCCTGAAGGGGACTAAGTTTAGTAAAACAGGCATATCGAATCAATCTTATGCATGATAACAACCAACAGATAAATAACAGCAAAACCTGACAGAGCTATGGCTTACAATTTACGCAACCGCAGTTTTGTGAAACTGCTTGACTTCACCCCCGGGGAGATTAAATTCCTGCTTAACCTTTCATTTGATCTTAAGAAGGCGAAATACGCCGGTACCGAGCAGAAGAAGCTCAGGGGCAAGAACATAGCGCTCATTTTTGAGAAGGCCTCAACCCGCACCCGCTGTGCGTTTGAGGTTGCCGCTTTTGACCAGGGAGCACATGTGACATACCTCGGTCCTTCCGGTTCACAGATCGGCCACAAGGAGTCGATGAAAGACACAGCCAGGGTGCTGGGACGGATGTATGATGGCATCGAGTACCGCGGTTACGGACAGGATATCGTCGAGGAGCTGGCAGCATATGCCGGCGTACCGGTATGGAACGGGCTTACAAACGAGTTTCATCCCACGCAGATACTGGCCGACTTCATGACCATGATGGAGCACAGCGACAAGCCGATTGAAAAGATCAGTTTCTGTTACCTCGGGGATGCACGGAACAATATGGGAAACTCACTCATGGTAGGTGCCGCCAAGATGGGGATGGACTTCCGCGCTGCGGCACCGAAGGCCTGCCAGCCTTCGGATGAGCTGGTAAAGAAGTGCCGTGAAATAGCCAGGGAAACAGGGGCGAAGATCACCCTTACTGAAGATGTCGCAGAGGCTGTCAGGGGAGTTGATTTCCTCTACACTGACGTGTGGGTATCAATGGGTGAACCCGATGCCGTATGGGAGGAGCGGATCAAGCTGCTGAAGCCATACCAGGTTAATGGCGAGGTGGTCAGGCTTACGGGCAACCCGAAGGTTAAGTTCCTTCATTGTCTTCCGGCTTTCCACAACAGGGAGACCAAAATGGGCGAGGAGATCTACAAAAAGTACAGCCTTGACGGGCTGGAGGTAACTGAAGAGGTCTTTGAATCACCCAATTCAATAGTGTTCGACGAAGCAGAGAACCGCATGCATACGATCAAGGCTGTGATGGTCGCCACCCTTGGTGCATAGGCTACAACACCATATGCCCCCGATACACCTGACGGCTATCGGGGCAGGCCCTGCGGGCTAATTTCTTAAGTCCCACTATTGCCTACTGCCTACTGCCTATTGCCGGTCAGTTCCGCGTAGCGGATAGAGTATTATAGGCTATGCAACCAGTGCCTTTACAAAATAGAAGGTTATCAGGAGCGATGCTGCGAGCTTGAGTCCCACGCCGGTAAGAAAGCCGAGCAAGCTTCCGAAACCGGCCTTGAGGGCATATTTGATGTCATCCTTGAAGATAAGCTCACCCACCACGGCACCTATAAATGGACCGATGATTATTCCCCACGGCCCCAGGAAGAGGCCTATGATCAGTCCGACGGTAGCACCCCGCATCCCGTATTTGGAGCCTCCGAACCGGCGTGTTCCCCAGATGGGCACCACATAATCTATGATTGTTACTGCTACGGCAACTATAGCGAGGATGATAAAGAGGTTCTTGCTGATGTCGGCAAATCTTGTGAAATGTAAAACGACCAATCCCAGATAGCTCAGCGGGGGCCCCGGCAAAACCGGCAGAAGACAGCCTGCTATGCCAACAATCATTAATACAATGGCAAGAGCCAAAAGGAAATAATCCATCAATAGGGGGATTAGGTTAATTGACAGGGGAATCTACCTGGTCCCCAGTTCATCAAAATCAACATCCGAAAACTCGCTGGCAGGAACTCCCGCAACGGCCTCATCGGGTTCTTCCATGATCTTGTGCCCGGTATGCAGAACCTCTCCGTTGCCTGCGAATGCCACCGCCTCACGCAGTCCCTCGGTAAATTTTTCGAAGTCCTCTTTGTAGAGAAAGATCTTATGCTTTTCATAAAACATCTTGCCCTCTTTCCCCAGCCTCTTCTTGCTTTCAGTGATTGTCAGGTAAAGATCTTCGTGCCTTGTCGACTTGACGTCAAAAAAGTATGTTCTCTTTCCTGCGCGTACAACTTTTGTGAATACCTCCTCCTTGTCACTTCTCTCATTCTGACCTTCAACACTTCCTTTTTCGTCTTCCATCTGTAACCAATGTTTTAGGGTTTCAACCGGTTAGTATGGTCAAATGTAACAATTATTTTTTCATATCAAAATCCGAGATTTAAATTGTGATAGTTTTTTGGCTGAAGGGCAAAATTACATGCCGATTTTTTTAACTTTGCTGCCTGAAAAAATATGTTCTTTAAATGATAAGCAGACGACAATTGAGGATCAAGGCGCTATCTGTGCTCTATGCCTGCAACAGGAAGGAGCTTAATGACCTGGAGACGGGTGAGCAGGAGCTTGCGCTAAGCATCAGGAAGAGCTACGACCTGTTCCATTATCTCCTGCTGCTGCTTATCGCCCTTTCGGATGTGGCACGTGAGAAGGCTGCCATTGCCCGCAATAAGAGGATCCCTTCCCCGGAAGACATAAACCCCAACACCCGCTTTGCCGACAACAAGGTAATAGTGCAGCTGAGGAGAAATGAGCAGCTGCGCATATATGCGGAAGCCACTCCTGCGCTGTGGACCAGGAAAGACAAGATTACAGGGTTCAGGGGGCTCAGCCGGTGGCTGGGGACTCTGGGTCTGTCATGGTCAGGCCATCCAGAGGTAGTCAGAATGGTCTATAATGAGATGACAAATTGGGATGTATATAATGAATACATGTCCTCTCCGGAAAACAGCTACCGCGATGATCAGCGCTTCATTAAGGAGGTTGTCACCAGGCTTTTTCCTGCCTCGGAAATTCTGGCGTCAAGCCTCGAGGAACAGTCAGTTTACTGGAATGATGACCTGATGTTTGTGGCTGTGATGTTACGCAACGCCATCGGGAAACTGAGGGAGACTGATGAAGGCAGAGCCATTGCTCTGCCGCCGCTCTTCGCCAGCAGCGATGATGAGGAGTTCGTTAAAGTACTGCTCAGGAAATCGATCCTTAAAGGTGAGAGGAACAGCGCACTCATTGACACCCATACTACAAACTGGGAGGTTGAGAGGATTGCGCTGATGGACAAACTGGTGATGCAGCTGGCTATCACGGAGCTCATGGAGTTCCCCGAGGTGCCCGTAAAGGTTACTCTCAATGAATATATTGAGATTGCAAAGGATTACTGCACAGCCAAAAGCAGTACTTTTGTGAATGGGATCCTTGACAAGATAGTGAAGGAGATGAGGGCAAACGGGAGCTTCACCAAGGCCGGAAGGGGATTAATAGGCGAAAGCCAGGAACATGGTCAGGGAACAGGAAGAAAAGCTAAGGTTAATATTGATGAGCCCGTTGCGGAATCAGTTTCACCGGTAAAAAAGAGAAAGAGACAATGATGAGAATAGGGATATACGTATGCGCATGCATAATGGCCGTTGCGGTTGTCTCCGGGTCATGCGGCCGGAGCTCGTCAGGAGCAGGCAAAAACATGCCTGCCGACACTACGGGCACTGCAGTACTTACATTCGTGTCGCCGGACCACGACTTCGGGAGGGTGGGCGCAGGAGAAAAGGTAGGATGCATATTCTCCTATTCCAACACCGGAGATGCAGACCTGGTTATCACCTCCGCCTCTGCCAGCTGCGGATGCACGGTTCCAAAATATGACCGTAAACCTGTGCCACCGGGCGGCTCCGGCACTATCGAAGTGGTCTTTGACACTTCGGGAAGAGAGGGAATGCAGACAAAAACTGTTGTAGTTCAGTCAAATGCAGAGAATAATTTAGTTATTTTGCGTATTATTGCGGAGGTGGCTACAAAGTAGGCAATAGGCAATAGGAAGTAGGCAGTAGTCCACAATCGGCAGTCCTCAGTCAACAGTAGGCAATCAGTAATTATCTGATTCACTGAAGACTGACTTTATGACTTTTGACTTTAAGACTTTATGACTTTTAACTGATTATAAATAATAACAAATACCAATTCCAAACATGACAACACTAGCACTTATTTATTTACAGGCTGCACCGGCAGGACAGGGGAGTCCGAACATGCTTACAGGCCTTCTTCCCCTGCTTCTCGTTTTTGTGGTTTTCTATTTTTTCATGATCAGACCCCAGATGCGGAAGCAGAAAGAGCTGACGACCTACCGCAACGCCATTTCCAAGGGTGACAAGGTTATTACCACCGGTGGTATATACGGCAAAGTTGTTGAGGTAAATGACAATGTGATTACCATCGAGATAGCCAATGATGTCAAGATCAGGGTCGACAAGGGCGCCATCCTCAAGGACCCGTCCGAAGTTGCAGCCAGGCAATAACCTAATCCAGGATCAGAGATCTCATGACTGACGAACAGATACGGAAAAGAAAATTTCTCAACAGGGAGCTCCCTGTCTTTGCATTTTTTCTGCTTCTCTCGTTCGTCTTCTGGTATCTCAATGAGCTGAGCAAGGAACTTAAGGGTACTATAAACTACCCGGTGAGATACATTAATCCACCCAAAGACCGCATACTGACAGGTGATCTCCCCGGCAAGCTGGAGATGGAGCTGCGCGGTCCGGGTTACTCCATCCTCAAGGTGAAGCTTTCAGGCAGCAGGGCACCTGTGGTAGTAGACTTTTCAAAGCTCTCTCCGAGGCGGCTTCCCGGGACGATGCCTCATTACTGCCTTGTTACATCGGGTTTGATCAACAGTTTCTCGAAGCAGCTCCACGCAGATTTTGAGATCCTGTCAATCCACCCTGATACGCTTTTCTTCGGATATGACAGGCTGGTAACCAGGCGGATGCCGGTGAAGCCCAATCTCAGGGTGGAACTGACTGAGGGCAGGAAGGTGATAGTTGTCCCTGACCCCGACAGCGTAAGTGTTACCGGTCCGGCGCACATCCTCGATACCATTGACGGCATTCCCACCCGGTACCGCAATTTCAAGCGCATGGACGAGAACTTCAGGTCGAGGGTGCCCCTGGCATGTCCCGAATACCTCCAGACCAGCCTGAAAAGGGTGACGGTTGAGGTTACTATCACCGGCAAGCCCACATCTATTTTCGGACTTAAGCAGGGGAAAGAGCAATAACAGACTCATATGGCCAGAAGACTAGGCGTCACCGGCGGTATAGGCAGCGGAAAGACAACCGTCTGCAGGATCTTCAAGGTCCTTGGGGTACCTGTATTCGTTGCCGATACTGAGGCCAGGTGGCTTATGAATACTGATCATGCCATCCGGGAGGAGATCAATGCCATCACCGGGGAGGATCTTTATACAACAGGTGAGCTTGACCGGAAGGAGCTGGCCCGTCTTATATTCAACAGGCCGGAATTGCTGCGTCAGGTCAATGCCTCGGTGCATCCTGCCATCCTCAGGATTTTTGATGAGTGGGCAGGGAAATCGGAAGCTCCTTATGTAATAATGGAAGCAGCAATCCTCTTCGAGGCAAAAGCTGATGTGCTTGTTGACAGGGTGGCAGCGATATCCGCCCCTGTTGAGGAACGGATAGCACGTGTGATGGGACGTAACGACCTGAGCCGCGAAGAGGTCCTGGAACGGATAAATAACCAGCTTGAAGATGACGAAAGGGAGGAACAGTCGTACTATGTCATCAATAATGCTGACAATGAAATGATTATTCCGGAGATACTTAAGATACATGATGATATGCTCCGTCTTGCACAAAGGGAGAGGTGATGGGTAAATTTGCCAAGTGGATAGGAGGAGGACTGGGCTTTGTAGTGGGCGGACCAATAGGAGGACTACTGGGATTTTTTCTCGGATCATTTGTTGACAGTTCAACCGTTTCATGGGAGCAGACCGGAAACGGGAGAACTTTGTACCGGACCACACCGGGCGACTTCGGGATGAGCCTCATTGTACTTATCGCTGCGGTAATGAAGGCAGACGGCAAGGTCCTGAAATCGGAGCTTGACTATGTAAAGCGGTTCTTCGTCCTACAGTTCGGGCCTGACACCGCCCGGGAGGCACTGGCAATGCTTAAGGACCTCCTGCAGAAAGAGATACCACTGCGCGATGTCTGCATGCAGATAAGGGGCAACATGGATTATCCATCACGCCTGCAGCTTATTCATATCCTGTACAATATCTCCGCAGCAGACAACAGGTTCGAACCGGCTGAGACAAAAGTCATCAGGTCGATATCTGATATGCTCGGTATCTCCGGAACCGACTACGATTCGATCCGCAACATGTTCGTTCCTGCAACAGATGCTGCTTACCGGATACTTGAAGTTGAACGCACGGCGACTGAAGAGGAGCTGAAGGCAGCATACAGGAAGATGGCCCTGAAGTATCATCCTGATAAGGTGAGCCACCTTGGAGAGGATTTCAGGAAGTCTGCTGAAGAGAAGTTCAAGGCTGTGAACGAAGCATGGGACAAGATCAAGAAAGAACGCAATATTGTCTGATACAAAGCTGATATACAATTACTAACATTAAACTTCAATTAAAATGAACCTAAAGGATATTCTGGCAATTTCAGGGGAAGGCACGCTCTTTAAATTCATCGCCCAGGGTAAGAATGCAGTTATTGTTGAGAATCTCGAGACAGGCAGGCGGCTAAGCGCCGGTGCCACTGCAAAGGTGAGCGCCCTGGATGAGATCTCTCTGTTCACCACCGGTGAGGATATGCCGCTGGGAAAGGTTATGGACCTGATATGGGAGAAGGAGAATGGAGGAGAAACACTCTTCCATAAGCTCCCCGATGCTGAACTGAAGAAATACTTTGCCGCCGTCATGCCGGATTATGACCGTGACCGGGTTTACACTTCAGACATTAAAAAGGTGCTTCACTGGTACAACATCCTGCATAAACTGAACCTTCTCGTGAAGGAAGAGGAGAAGGCCGAGGAGCCGGAACCCCTAGTTGAGACCGGTGACGATGCTAAGGCCGGGTCCGGTGATGTCATCAAAACCGGACCTGACGACAGGAAGAAGTCCGGGAGCCAGGCCAGGGCCGGGGAAAAGGCCGAACCGAAAGTGAAAAAAACTGCCCCGGCAAAGGGCGGAAAGGCCAAGCCTGCAGCGGGCAAATAGCATGAGAGATACCTTTCTGTTCAAGGTCAGGGTCATGAATTTCTGATCGGATGGGAGCAACGAATTTCGGTGGCCGCGAAGTGGTTTATGGCTACGATGAATCTCAAATTATCATCGTTCCGGTACCTTATGATGCTACCAGCACCTACATACGGGGTGCCGACAAGGGGCCTGCCGCCATACTCAATGCATCACCCGCCCTTGAGTTTTATGACATAGAGACCGGAACGGAAGTACATAAAAGAGGGATTCACACTCTGCCCCCTGTAGAAACCGGAACTGATCCGTCCCTGGTGACTGATGCCGTATACCTGGCGGTCTCAGGCATCTTTGCCGGAAAGCGTTTCCCGGTTGTCATCGGAGGCAACCATACGGTTAGCATAGGCGCCTTCAGAGCTGCCTCAGAGGCATTTGCCGGGCTGACGATACTTCAGCTAGATGCTCATTCCGACCTTCGTCCCGTCTACGAGGGATCGCATCTGAACCATGCCTGCGCTGCCGCCCGGGCGAGGGAGTATGCTCCCCTGGTACAGGTAGGGATTCGATCCATGGCAGCGGAAGAGCTTCCTTATGTTGACGGAGAGAGGATTTTTTACGCTCACAGATTATGGGAGGACAACTCTCTTTACAGAAAGGCACTTAACCTGCTTTCAGATAATGTGTGGATCACCATTGACCTTGATGTGTTTGATCCTTCAGTCATGCCATCAACCGGCACCCCTGAACCGGGCGGCCCTGATTACAGGGAGTTGTTGTCATTCCTCCGTGATGTGATGGGGAAAAGAAATGTGGTGGGTTTTGATGTTGTTGAGCTCTGTCCTTCGGAAACAAACAAGGCTCCCGATTTCATGGCGGCGAAGCTCATTTACCAGATGCTGAGCTACAGATTTTCAGGCTGACTTTTTACTCCTTTCTGTCAAACTGTTTGGCCTCCTCCCAGATGATGTTCATCTCATCAAGGGTCATTTCACGCAGTGAGATGCCTTTTGCCAGGGTCATCTCCTCAAGATAGTTGAACCTGGTGATGAATTTCCTGTTGGTTTTTTCGAGGGCCGCTTCGGGGTCAATCTCATACAGCCGTGCAGCGTTTATCATAGAGAAGAAAAGGTCACCCAGTTCTGCCTCCATATCGATCTTGTTGCCTGCTGCCACCTCCTGTTTCAGCTCATCAAGCTCTTCGGTAACCTTGTCCCATATCTGTTCACGGGTATCCCAGTCGAACCCCACGCCTCTTACCTTCTCCTGTATCCTGTTAGCCTTGATGGTTGCCGGGAGTGATGCCGGAACACCTGAGAGAACTGGTTTGTATTCAGTATGTTCATTTGTCTTCAGCTTTTCCCAGTTCTCCTCCACCTCACGGGCGCCCCTGGTGACGCTCACATCTCCGAACACATGCGGGTGCCTGTAGACAAGCTTGCTGTTAATGCCTTCCAGGACATCGCCCATGTCAAATAGCCCTTTCTCGGAGCCGATAGTGGCATAGAATACAATATGGAGCATCAGGTCACCCAGTTCCTTGCGGATGGCATCGTTGTCATCCTGGATTATGGCGTCGGCAAGCTCATAGGTCTCCTCGATAGTCAGTTTTCTGAGAGTCTGGTTGGTCTGTTTCTGATCCCACGGGCATTTTTCCCTCAGCTCATCCATTATCTCGAGCAGTCTGCCAAATTCCCTGATTGTTTTTTCTTTCATCCGTTTATAATTTTGATTTTAAAGGTCGGATGGAACCCACATGTTCGACAATTAAGTTCATAAATGTGTGTGTATGTAATGCATGTGGGTTTCATAAGTTGGTTAATTTTTAAACAGGCCGTTGCCTTCCCGGCCGTCATCTCTTGCCTCCACCCGCACAGCATCTCCCGTATCGACCCCGAACAACTGGCACAGGTTGGCTCCATTGATCGATACTTCGAGAAGGTCAAGCATGTTGAAGAGAGTCACTATCTCACCTACAGGCTCATCGCTGTAGAGCCTGCTTATCTTCTCAGTGTAGTATTTGTTGCTTTTGATCAGTATTCTGAAAGCTCTTCCGTCAAAAACCCTCGAGAATACCTCACGGGTGATGTTGGTTATAGCGTTGCCGTAGGAATCTATGAAGATGACGCTGCCGATTATAACGTTTCGGTCAATGGTAGCACGCAGAGGCACTCTCTCAGAGAGGCCTGAGACTTTTGCTCCCAGCTTCTCAGCGGGCTTTCCGGCTATTATGGCTGCAGCAGCCCTGACAAAGAGTGTTATCTCATCTGCGTTATCTTCGTTCTTCAGCCTTACTATGAGATCAGGTTCGGAGTTGAGTATCAGGTTGAAGATGCCGTTATCGGCGCCGATGAACCAGTGACCCCGCGCTTTTACAAGCAGGTGGGGCTGTCTGCCGGAGCCTTCGCTGCTGACAAATACCAGGTGAATGGTTCCCTCCGGGTAGTGACTGAAAGTATTCCTGATGACGAAAGCCCCGTGCATGATATTTAGCGGAGGGATCGTTCCGGCATTGTTTACCACAACCGCCTCAGGACAGCTTGAGGAGAGTTTTCCCCTGAGTATCCCGTGAAAGAAATCATCATTTCTCCACTCGGTTGTCAGCGTGATCAGAGCCATTCTAAAATTGTTACAGCAAAGATAATCTTCTGAAAAAAATAAACTTACTTTGCGATGGAGCAGATCTGAAAAAAGAAGCTGATCGTAATATACTGATAAACAGTTGGTAGAAAGAAAGAGAGAACCAGGGCGGATGACGGAACGATTAATAATCCTTGAAGAGATAGATCCTATGGTCATGCTTGGACCCAACAACAGGCTCCTTGATCAGATACAGGGATATTTCCCGAAGATAAGGCTTATTGCCCGTGGAAATGAGATCAAATGCATCGGTGAGGCGGATGAGGTAGCTCTTTTCGCCGGTAAGATGTCAGAGCTGATTGAATACTACAGGCATTACAACAGGCTTGAGGAGGGAGATCTTGAGCGGCTGCTTCTTGATGGTGATCATATGCGTTCTGCATCAAACGGCGAGTTTGAGGATGCTCTTGTCTTCGGGACCAACGGCAAGCCTGTCAGGGCCCGAACGGTCAACCAGCTGCAGCTGGTGAAGGAATACGCTGCCAGTGACCTGATCATTGCGGAGGGCCCCGCCGGTACCGGCAAGACCTATACGGCGATTGCCCTGGCAGTAAGGGCGCTGAAGAACCACGAGGTCAAGAAGATAGTCCTTACACGCCCCGCCGTGGAGGCAGGAGAGAGACTCGGATTCCTTCCGGGTGACATGAGAGATAAGCTTGATCCTTACCTGCAGCCGCTGTATGATGCCCTGAATGACATGATACCGTTTCGCAAGCTGGAGCAATGGATTGAGGACGGCACCGTGCAGATAGCACCCCTGGCCTTCATGCGGGGCAGGACGCTGGAGAACTGTTTCGTGATCCTCGATGAGGCACAGAATGCAACCGTCAGCCAGCTGAAGATGTTCCTTACCCGGATGGGAGCAAGTTCAAAGTTCATCCTCACCGGCGACACCACCCAGATTGACCTGCCAAAGAGAAGTGAATCGGGACTGCTTCAGGCAATCCGGCTTCTGACCGGCATTGACGGAATATCGGTTATCCGGTTCGATGAACGTGATATCGTCAGGCACAGGCTCGTCAAGAATATTGTAAGGGCTTATGATGCCGAGGAAAAGAACCGGAACGGCGAGAACAAGGATACAAAATAAGAGACAATGGCAAAGGCTATAACAAAAACAGATTTTCACTTCCCCGGGCAGAAAGGCATCTACAGGGGTAAAGTCCGTGATGTTTACAATATTGATGACAAGTACCTGCTGATGGTTGTTTCTGACCGCATCTCCGCCTTCGACGTGGTGCTCCCGGAGGGCATTCCCTACAAGGGACAGGTATTGAACCAGATAGCTGCCATGTCACTGGAGATGGTTAGTGACATCGTACCCACCTGGAATATCGCCACCCCTGACCCTAACGTGACTGTGGGAGTGAGGTGCGAAACTTACCCGGTAGAGATGATCGTCAGGGGCTTTCTCACAGGCAGCTCGTGGAGACTCTACAAATCGGGCGGCAGGGAGATATGCGGGATACCTCTCCCGGAAGGGTTGAGGGAACACCAGCGTTTTGAGCGGCCCCTCATTACGCCGACCACCAAGGCTGAACACGGAATGCATGACCAGGATATCTCACCTGATGAGATCATCCGGAGCGGGCTGGTGTCTGAAGATGAGTACAGGATGCTTGCAGACTATTCAATGAGGCTCTTCCTGAGGGGCTCTGAAATAGCTGCCCGCCAGGGTCTGATACTTGTAGATACCAAGTATGAATTCGGGAAGCGTGACGGCAAGATCTACCTGATTGATGAGATACATACCCCCGACAGTTCGAGATATTTTTATGCCGATGGATACGAGGAGAGGTTTGCCAGGGGCGAGCAGCAGAGACAGCTCTCCAAGGAGTTTGTACGTGAATGGCTTATGGCCAACGGGTTCCAGGGAAGGAGCGGGGAGGAGGTCCCGGAAATGACCCCTGCACTTGTAACCGAGATCTCAGAACGTTACATCGAATTGTACGAAAAAATTACCGGCAGGAAATTTGTAAAGGCTGATACTGAAGACCCTCTCCGGAGGATAGAGAGATCTGTCGAAAGGTTTCTTACCGAACTGAAATGAAGCCCCGGGAGGGTGGTTAATACGAATGAATGTGAGTTGCATGAAGAATAAGAATTACAGTATAGTCCCCTGCCGGCTCCTGCCGGTTTTGATCACCATGCTGGTCGCGCTGTTCATACCCGCGCTTCAGGCCCAGGTGCCGGCGCCGGTACCGGTGGAGATATCAAAGCAGAAGATCGCTTCGGAGGGGAAAGTCTATTACATGCACCAGGTGATGAAGGGGCAGACGCTCTATTCAATTTCCAGGGCATACAACGTTACCGTTGACCAGGTATCACGTGTGAATGACATACAGGACAATGGCATCCGGGAGGGACAGATGCTCAGGATCCCTGTCAATGGCAGTACCCAGGTTTCGGTGACGCAGACAGCCACGAAACCGAAGGAACAAACTGAACCCCAATCCGCAAGCCCCGGGCAAGCCATCCCTTCCGGATCCGTTACTACGCCCCGCACTGAGACTGCCACACAGGACGAACGCTATTTATACCACAAGGTAAGAAGAGGCGAAACACTTTACTCAATTGCCGGTCAGTACGGGGTTTCAGTACGGGACCTTAAGAGGGCAAACAAGGGTCTGCTTTTTCCGCGGGAGGGTGATTTTCTGATGATACCCCGCAGAAAGATGACCGAACGGAGGACGGATGGTGTGCCTGTGCCTGATGATAGCCCTGTTTCTGTTGATGTTACTGTAACTGATACTTCAGGGTTGCAGGAGGTGCCTGAGGAGTTCACCGTCCCGGGCAACAGGACAGAGATAAACAGTCTTAGCGGTTCAGTCAGGGTGGCTGTTCTTCTGCCTTTCTTCATTAATGAAAACAATACCAGGTCTTATACAGACTCAACGAAAAGGGATGCACAGGGAAACAAGATATACAGGGATGTGACGAAGCCTGAAGGGTGGATTTATGAAGGCAGCCTGCCTTTCATTGAAACCTATGAAGGCATTCTGTTAGCAGTTGACAGTCTGCGTGCACTGGGACTGGTGGTGGAGATGGATGTCTTTGATACGGGGGCGGACTCTTCGCAGGTTAACAGGCTGCTATGGTCAGGGGCGCTAAATAATGCCAGCCTGATAATAGGCCCGGTGTTTTCATTTAACCTGGAAAAGGTCTCCTCATGGGCTGCCGAACGCAACATCCCGGTCATTTCACCGGTAGCCCTGCGGGATAAAAATATTTTGGAGAACAAACCAACACTCTACAGGGTCTTTCCTTCGGAAAATGTAGCGCAGGACCTTATGGCAGGGGAGCTGAGGAATCACAGGGGAAGCAATGTCGTGTTCCTCTACGCAGACAGTGCCATGTACAATCCCTCTACGTCAGTTTTGTGGGAAAAGGTCAGGAATGTGATGGGTGAAGCTGGCCAGTATGACACCACGAGCCTGACACCGTTTTATTTCACAGGTCTGACACAAAGGCGCAATGCCTACAGCGGTGTAACTTCAATTGACAACCTCCTTGCTTCTGAAAGGGAGAATATTATCATTCTTGCATCAACCAACTCTTCTGTTGTCAGTTCGACCCTGTCAAACCTTCACGGTCTGGCTCGCAAGTATGATTTGAAGGTAATCGGCTATCCTGAGATAGGAGGTCTGGAGACAGTCGATCTCAGGTATTTCTATGACCTGGAGCTCTTTATACCTGCCGGCAGCTATATCGACTTCGATGCGCCTGCTTCAAAGGCATTTACTGAAAAGTTTATGAGAAAATTCAGGACTGAGCCCATGGCTGAGAGCTTTGCATGGCGCGGTTTTGACATCGCATGGTATTTTATTGGAGGCCTGGCCGCCGCTGGCAACGGTTTTCTGAGGGATCCGGGTGTTTTCTACCCCCGGTTGCTCTCACTGGAACCTGATTTCAGACGTGACAGCAGGCAAAACGGATACGAAAACAGGGGCATGTTTATGCTCCATTACAGGAAGGATATGACCATTGAGGTTAGGAGGCCATGGCCCGGACCGGTGCCTGAAGATAAGGACTTCCGGCAGCAAGTCAATGATCCTTTTTCAGGCTCATCAGCACGTAATCGAGAACGATAGGGAGATCGTCAGCACCCACACCGTTGGAGGCAAGAACGGGAATATCCTCATTGAATGTGTTTATAAACACCTCGGCAGTCATCTCCCCTCCGGCGAGAGCACTCATGTAATATTCTGATGCATTTTGGAGATGTCCCTGGCATAAGGCCAGGTGGCCCATATTGATCCTGTCAAAAGGTGTCAGGCCGGTTACGGCCAGCCTGTCAAAATAACTCTCGGCCTCACTGAACCTTCCGGTCATGAAGTAACACCAGGCTATTGGCCGGAGAACCTTTACATTGCCCGGACTCTCGTATTCAACCCTGAAGTAATGCTTAAGGGCCTCCTCGTATTTACCCGCGTCAAGAGAGCAGTGGGCTGTCATAAGAATAGTGTTCAGATCATCCGGCTCATTCTGTAGTGCACGCAGGTACATATTCAGAGCCTCGTCAGCTCTGCCCAGCCTCCTAAGGCATAACCCGGTCTTGCGGAGGGTCCATGTTTTGGGGTCAAGGATGGCTGCCATAGAATATTTCTCGAGGGCTTTTTCATAAGCGCCAGACATCTGATAGCAATAGCCCGCTTTCTCAAAAAGCTCAGCGTCATCGTTTACGCTCCTGATTACGTTGAGGTACAACGCCAGCGCATCATCATAGTATTCCTTGCTGAAGAAGTATTCAGCCAGCGACCTGTCATCGGCAGTAGAACCGCATATTTCCCTGAAGAACAATGCATTGTATATATCAAGCCTGCTGGTGAAAAGGTCGTCAAATTCATTTTTGAAGTCTGACAGTTTGTAGAACCGGTAAAGATCATGCACGTACTGCGTCACAGTTGTCCTGAAGATGGCAGCAGGGTCTGTCAGCTCATTGTCATATTTCATCTGCTCGAGTCCTTCAAGCTCCATCCTGAATACTTTCAGCATCAGGCTCTTCTGTTCGGCCGGAAGGTATTTCATGTTGAGGATGAGTGAGAATTTGTCGGAATTGCATATGAAAGGGGTCTTGAAAAGTGCTTCGGCGAGCTCATTGATTCCCGGCCCGAGGATCTCGTCCCTGAAAATGTCATCTACGGCTATATGGTCAGGGTAGAACGGTATGAACCAGTTGCGCAGTTCCCTGAAGAAATCAAACCTTTTCAGTCCGGAGAAAGCCGACATATAAACGTCAGACCCTTCCATCTGAAGATTGGTAAGCTCTTCCATTGTTTTAAACATCTCCTCTGATCCGCTGAACATGGCAGACCAGTCGGGGTTTTGTCCCTCTTCAGGGTTCTCTCCGAGGATCTTGTCAAGGTCTAACTTCTCCTCGATGCGTGGCCTCAGCTTCACTACTTTCGGCAGAATCTCCTCATTCATCCTCTTGCTCAGTTTCTCAGTATCGCGTGATCTGATTGCCTGAAGCACCACCATGCGGCACCGCTCCCTGAAGTTTTCCTTCTCAGCCAGGCTTTTGATTGTCTGCATTACTTCAGGATAGAGGCTGAGACGGTCATCATAATAGTAAAGACTGAATACAAGACCTGTAAGTGCCCTTTCAGCCACATGAGGAGTGGTAACGGCAGTGAGCTTTGCCAGAAGGCGTATTTTGACCGGATCCCATATCCGCAGGCTGCTTAGTGTGACGGCGCTGACGAATGATGCGAGATCGTGCCACTGGAACCTTCCTGACCGAAGCATGATCTCCATAAGGCTCTCTTCTGCTTCACCGTAGAAGTCTGTTAACCACAGATGGTTAAAGATCATCCCCGAGAGACGTTCGGTCTCAGCAGCCCTCTGGGTTTCAGACTCAGGTTTCTCTATTTCAGCTGAAGCAAGGAGATCGTCGAGGCGTGACTTGAATACCAGGTCATCTACACTCTGGATTATGTTTTCCCCCCTCAGTCTCTCTTCCCTCTGTTCCCTTGCCCTGACAGAATATGTGTACCATCCGGAATGACGTGCCAAAATGTCCTGTTTTATTCTGTCATTCA
Source organism: uncultured Rikenellaceae bacterium (assembly GCA_963696805.1). Lineage (GTDB taxonomy): Bacteria > Bacteroidota > Bacteroidia > Bacteroidales > VadinHA17 > SR-FBR-E99. The sequence continues at coordinate 428,726 of CAVOLF010000006.1, read as the reverse complement.
GCCTAAGGGTATTCTGAAGAAGTTTCAAATAGATTTTCTGGCGTTCCGGATCGTGTATTCCCTCAACTGTGTATTTCAGGATATTGAGGTAGGTCATCCGGAGCTCGCTGAACTCGTCCTTAAGTCCGCCAACAGATACATTTTCAAGCATATCAGCCATTAAATCAAAGCTCTGCTTGACCTTCCGTCGGACGACGAGGTTGCATATTCTCTTATGCTGAAGTATTATTGTGCCTGTATTCATCCTGAACAGGGATATAAATATCCTCCTGCATTAAGATCAACAATCAGGCCACTGTCGTGGTTCAGAAGGGAAACCCTATACTGGCATAACCCTTCACCTGCTTGTATAACAGTTCCCTGTCGTAGAACCCTTGCATTATGCCAATTCTGATGGGGCCGGCAATGCTCATGTAACCAAGTCCTGCTCCATATCCGCCCATAATTGAGACACCAACTTCACGTTCAGGCTCCTGAAGAGCGAAGAGATTTCCTTCAAAGAACATATGGATGTTGGTAGCTATCTCGATGTCAACGCCAAGTCTTATTCCTCCAAGCGATTGCACCGGTATCTGGTTGGCATGGAAGCCTATGCAGGGTATTGAACGGTCAGTGACAGATTCAATTCCTCCCAGTAAGAAGAAGTTATTATTCGAAGTTATGGAGTCAACATCCGTTGCCAGCAGAAGCTCACCGCCGAAGCTGATGGTGACCTTGTCTGAGGGAGAGTTATAGTTCCTGAACCAAGCTCTGGCAGCATAAAAGCGGTCAAAGTCAAATGATAATTCATCTCCGGGTTTGTACACATCCCTGCCGGTGCCGGTTTTAATTATACCCTTCAGGAGGTTCGATGTTGAGGCTGAAAGGAAGTAGCTGATACCATGGCTGGGAAAGTGTTTGTAATCGAGGGTATTTGCCTGGTAGCTGAAGGCAAGCTTGAGGTAGTCATAGGAGAGGTTCCTGATGCCTGTGGTTGTGACATAATCAGGAATAAGATACTGATCTTCTATGGTTGCGCCCAGGCTCATAAGATGGTTCAGGCTCATCCGCTTGCTGAGAGTCAGGCCGCTGATATAATTCTGGCTGACCATGGGTCCGGTTTCGTGCCTGAGCCGGACAAGAGGAAGACGGGTATTTTCAGCATAGAAAGATGCCTCTATACCAAATTTCTGGCTCCTGTCAATAAACTGCATTGCGCTGATTCTGAACCGGTAGTACTGTCCGATATAGGCATCGGCATTTATTACGGAGCTGGGAGTCAGCAGGTCTCTGACCGACAGGTTAAGAACTACTCCTGATCTGAGCGCGGGGTCATAATGCAGCGAGCCGTAAAGCATTGCCTGCGGACGTTCAATGCAGTCGATCTCAAGGATAAGTTTGTCATCCCGGGGAATAATCCGGTATTTAACTTTTTCAAACCATCCCTTTCCGTAGAGAAGTTCAATTCTGTCAGCGAGCAGATCCCTGTCAACAGGCTGTCCCGGAACGATATCAAGAACACCTTTTATCTGTTCATCACTGACAATCTTGTTGCCAACCACACTTATGCTGTCAAACTGATAGTAAACGACATCAGGCAGCGGTGTCACCTTTTCACGGAGTCCCATTGCGTCGAGTGAGTCAGCAAGCCTGATGAACCGGTCTTTATACTTAAGAGCTTCGCGATAGCCCCTTGCAATGATTGAATCCACACTACCGTATGACATGGTTGAGTAATCCTTCATATCAGGCTCTATCATTATGTCAGACAGCAGCTTTTGTGTTTCATAATCGGCCAGGCTGGTCAGAAATCCGATCTGTTTGAGTATGCCTTGCATCGATTCGAGGTCCTTTTCTGTTGCCCCCCTGAAGCCGACATATGATCCGATAGCGATCTCGGCGCCCATCTCACGGAGCTCGGTCACAGCATAATTTCTGAGCAAGCCTCCGTCAACGAGCACGGCGGTATCAGTCTTGACGGGTGTAAAGATTGACGGTATCGCTATGCTTGCCCTGATTGCGTCAGGCAGGTAGCCGCTTCTGAAGATTACCTTTTTGCTGGTTAGCACATCAGCTGCCAGGCAGAGAAACGGGACAGGCAGTTCTGAAAAATCAGAAATATGCGCGGCAGGCCAGAAATAATGGTTCAATCCGCTCTCAATCAGTTGTCCGTTAATCAGACCTGCCGGAATCTTGATGGCAGTCCGGGTGATGGGTAGTGAGATGAGGCTGTTGAAGTAATGTCTCTTTTCGAGGAAGATGATTTTGTTTTCAGGTATCCTGTCTGACAGTGCGGCGTCCCAGTTGTAGGTCCGGAACATTGTGGCTATGCTGTCGGGTGAATACCCCATTGCATACAACCCGCCGACGATGCTCCCCATGCTTACCCCGGTTATATAGTCGGGTTTTAGGCCGGCCTCCTCCATCACCTTAATTACACCCAGATGGGCAAGGCCTTTCGCTCCCCCGCCGCTGAGAGCAAGTCCGAGCTTAGGTCTTGGTGCGATCTCCTGTGCGGTCAGGAGGGAGGGTGAAAAAGCGAAAACAAAAGCTGTCAGCAGAATGGTCAATCCCTTGCCATGTTTATACAATGAAAATCTGAATGCAGGAGTGGCCATTGGCTTGTACATAGAAGAGATCTCTTTTAGCACATTCATAAGCAATATATGTATATTATGTAACTTGGAGGCGTGAAAAACGGAAAAAATGATGATCTGAAATGGCCCCCCTCATCGAGGAAGGAGATGGAGGCCCTTGGGTGGGAGCAACCCGATGTCATCCTCTTCTCCGGTGATGCATATATTGACCATCCCTCATTCGGGGCGGCAGTCATTACCCGTGTGCTGGAGGCTGCGGGCATGCGTGTGGCAGTAGTGCCACAGCCCAACTGGCGTGATGACCTGCGTGACTTCACCAAGATGGGTGCTCCGCGTTATTTTTTTGCTGTTACCTCCGGCAACATGGACTCGATGGTCAACCACTACACTGCGGCCCGAAGGCTAAGGTCAGATGACGCTTATACACCGGGAGGAGTGTCAGGCTTCAGGCCTGATTATGCGACGGTGGTCTACACACAGGCTCTCAGGAAAATGTTCCCGTCCACACCAGTAGTGATCGGCGGTATAGAGGCATCTATGCGAAGGCTGATGCACTATGATTACTGGAAGGATTCACTTGAGCCTTCCATCCTTATATCGAGCGGCGCGGACCTTCTGATCTATGGAATGGCGGAGAGAGCCGTAACAGAACTGGCAATGCGTGTAAGAAAGGGGGAGAAACCAGGCCGGATCCGCGATCTGCCCCAGTCTGCATTCGTTGTTCCTGCCGGAGAGACACTGCAGCCCCTTGCCGGAGTGAAGGAATTGAAAATGCATTCGTGCGAGGAGGCAATAGCATCACGAAAGGCATACGCCGAAAACTTCGTACTCTTTGAGAAGACAAGCAACAGCATGAAGCCTGTCAGACTGACGGAGCAATGCGGCGACAAGGTTGTGGTGGTTAACCCACCCATTTCCCCGGCTACTGAAGCCGAGGTCGATGCCATCTATGAGCTGCCATTCAACTATGCCCCCCATCCGCGATATATAAAAAAAGGAGCCATACCTGCGTGGGAGATGATAAGGTTTTCGGTGAACATTCACCGTGGATGCTTCGGGGGATGCAGCTTCTGCGCCATTGCCGCCCACCAGGGCAAGTTTATCAGCAGCCGCAGTGAAGCCTCTGTGATGAAAGAGGTGGAGCGGATAAGCAGGATGGAAGGCTTCAGGGGATACCTCTCCGACCTGGGCGGACCGTCGGCCAACATGTACCGGATGGCGGGTAAAGACCAGGAGAGATGCATGAAATGCGGGCGCCCGTCATGTATATGGCCTGCCGTCTGTGATAACCTTGACACCTCGCATCAAGATCTTACCAGCCTTTACCGGAAGGTCAATGCCCTGCCGTACATCAAAAAGGCCTTCGTAGGGAGCGGAATCAGGTATGACCTGCTGATGAAGGATTACAACAGGGCAGCCGGAGGAGGGGAGGAGCAGTACCTGAAGGAACTGATAGTAAATCATACCAGCGGCAGGCTGAAGGTAGCCCCGGAACATGCTGACGATGAGGTGCTCTACCTGATGAGGAAGAGTTCATTCAGCCACTTCAGGAAGCTTCGTGAGAAGTTCATGAGTATCATACGCAGTAACGGACTGAAGTATGAGCTGGTGCCCTATTTCATCTCCGCTCATCCGGGGACAACGGAGCAGAAGATGGGCTCACTGGCACGTGACCTGAAGGAGCTGGGCATGCATCCCGAGCAGGTTCAGGATTTCACGCCTACGCCCATGACACTGGCAACGGCGATGTATTACCTTGGGTTTGACCCCTACACCGGGAAGAGGGTATATGTGGCGCGTGACCTGGCTGAGAAGAGAAGGCAGAAGGAATATTTCTTTAAGAAGAGAGGCAATAAGCAGTAGTCCTCAGTCGGCAGTCGGCAAACGGCAGTCAGGACTGAGGACTGAAGACTGCCGACTAAAAAAAGAAGGCCGGTTCGCCCGGTTTTTCCCCCCCCCTGTTTTGTGCTATTCGTATTCCTTGAGTATGGTCTTGACATCATCGGGAGCTACCCTTCCGTAGGTCTTTTCACCGACGAGCACGACCGGTGCGAGGCCACAGGCACCCACGCAGCGGAGGCTCGAGAGAGAGAACTTGCCGTCGCCGGTTGTCTGCCCGACCTGTATCGCCAGCTCCTTTTTAAATTCATCAAGTACCTTCTCTGCTCCCCTGACGTAGCAGGCCGTACCCATGCAGATGCTGATGGGATGCTTGCCTTTGGGAGTCATTGTGAAGAATGAGTAAAATGTTACCACCCCATACACCCTTGCCGTTGCTATATTCATTCTGTCAGCAATAACCTCCTGCACCTCTGCCGGGAGATAACCGAAGTGCTCCTGGGTCTTGTGAAGTACGTTTATCAGTTCCACCGGGTCATTATTGAATGAGTCACATATCTCGTTGATCTTATCAACATCATGTTGTCTCAGTTCTATCTTTATACTTGACATCTCTTTGATTTTTATGTTAATAATTCAGATCTCACTGCTTGATGATGATCTTCGCCTTTCTGTCAAAATAATGCGTATGGAGCAGGTGATGTGCTGTTTCGCTGTCAGGCTCTCCAAGAAACTCTTCATAGAGCTGGATGATATAAGGATTCTCATGTGATACCCTGATGGGTTTGTTTTTGTCCTCCTCGTATAAAGCCTTTGCTCTCGCCTTCAGTATCGAAGAATCGCCGTGGTGCAGAGGTTGACCGCCCCCTCCTATACATCCGCCCGGGCAGGCCATGACCTCAATGGCGTGGAACTTTGACCTTCCTGCTCTCACTTCATCGAGCAGTATGCGGGCGTTGCCCAGGCCGTGTGCTATACCTATGTTAAGCGGTAAGCCGTCAAAATCTATCGTTGCCTGTCTTACCCCTTCCATGCCTCTTAATTCATCAAAGTCGAGGCGGCTGAGCTTCTTGCCGGTATGAAGCTCATAAGCTGTACGTACAGCTGCCTCTATCACACCTCCTGTGTTGCCGAAGATTACTCCGGCGCCCGTTGATTCACCAAGTGGCTTGTCGAAGTCCATATCCGGCAGGTTATTGAAGTCGATGTTCGCCTGTCTGATGAAATGGGCCAGCTCACGCGTGGAGATGGAAAAGTCAACATCGGGATTGCCGTCGACGGAGAATTCAGGTCTCTGGCTCTCATATTTTTTGGCAAGGCACGGCATGATTGATACAACCACCATATCCTGTCTTTTGACATTGATCTTATCAGCAAAGTATGTCTTGGCTATTGCTCCGAACATCTGCTGGGGTGATTTGGCTGTTGAAGGCACATCCTTCAGGTCAGGAAAATTGTGTTCAAAAAAGTTCACCCATCCCGGGCAGCATGATGTCAGTATGGGGATATTTGCATCCTTATCACCCTTCAGGAACCTGCCCAGCCTTTTAAGCAGTTCGGTGCCTTCCTCCATGATGGTGAGGTCGGCTGCGAAGTCGGTATCGAATACATAGTCGAATCCGAGTTCTTTGAGTGCGGCAACAAGCTTCCCTGTCACGAGGGTGCCGGGTTTCATGCCGAACTCCTCACCCAGGGCTGCGCGTACTGCCGGAGCTGTCTGCACCACCACCGTCTTGGCGGGGTCAACAATGGCGCGGAGCACATCGCGGGTATGGTCAACCTCTGTCAGGGCGCCGGTCGGGCAGACGGCAACACACTGACCGCAGTATGTACACGGTGAGAATTCAAGGTTCTGTTCAAAGGCCGGAGCAACGACAGCCATGAAGCCCCTGTTGACAGCTGAGAGGGCCCCGACTGTCTGTACTTCATTGCACATCATCTCGCAACGGCGGCACATGATGCACTTGTCAAGATCACGGATGATAGAAGGAGAGGTGTCCTTCCTGTAGGTAGACATCTCCGCTATCTCCTGTCCGGGTATCTCCCTGATGCCAAGTCTGTTGGCCATATCCTGCAGTTCGCAGTGACCTGACTTGGGGCAGATGAGGCAGTCTTTCGGGTGGTCAGAGAGGATGAACTCCATCACAGTCCTGCGGGCATTCAGTACCCTGGGAGTGTGGGTGCGGACCACCGCCCCGTCATCACATTTGGTAATGCAGGCCGGAGAGAGGTTCCTGCGTCCATGTACCTCGACGACGCATATCCTGCATCCGCCGGGCTTGTTTTCAATATTCAGGTCATGGAGCTGCATGTGGCAAAGTGTGGGTATATCGATACCCATTTTCCTTGCAGCATTGAGAATTGTTGTACCCTTCTCAACTTCAACCGGTTTGTTGTCTATCGTCAGTTTTATTGTTTCCATCTTCAGTCTCCCTCTCATTAGTTGATTAGCACAGCGCCAAATTTACATTTCTCGAAGCAGGCACCGCATTTAATGCATTTCTCCTGGTCAATGAAGTGCGGTCCTTTACGTTCGCCGGTGATTGCGTTGACTGGACATCCTCTGGCGCACGCCGTGCAACCCACGCACTTGTCAACGATGATTGAGTACTTCATGAGGTCACGGCATGAGCCGGCAGGGCATCTCTTTTCAGTTACATGTGCCACGTATTCATCCATGAAGTTAGCCATGGTTGAGAGTACGGGGTTGGGTGATGTCTGCCCCAGGCCGCAGAGCGAGGTATCCTTTATGACATTGCACATGTTCTTCAGCCGGTCAAGATCGGCCATGGTGCCGTTACCCTTTGTGATATGTGTGAGGAGCTCATGAAGCCTCTTGTTTCCTATCCGGCACGGTGCACACTTGCCGCATGACTCTTCAACCGTAAACTCAAGGAAGAATTTTGCGATTGACACCATGCAGTCGTCCTCGTCCATTACTATCATTCCCCCTGAGCCCATCATTGATCCAGCTGCAATGAGGTTATCAAAGTCGATGGGGATATCAAGGTGATGTTCTGTAAGGCAGCCACCGGAGGGGCCTCCTGTCTGAATAGCCTTGAACTTCTTGCCGTTCTTTATGCCACCGCCGATTTCAAAGATGATATCACGGAGGGTGGTACCCATAGGTACCTCTATAAGGCCTACGTTATTTATCTTTCCGGCAAGAGCGAAGACCTTTGTTCCTTTTGATTTTTCAGTGCCGATAGATGAGAACCATTCCCATCCCTTGTTAATTATCACCGGGACGCTGGCAAAGGTTTCAACGTTATTCACGTTTGAGGGTTTACCCATGAATCCGCTCTCGGCAGGGAACGGAGGCTTGTTTGTAGGTTCACCGCGGGCTCCTTCCATGGAATGGATAAGGGCAGTCTCCTCGCCGCAGACGAATGCTCCCGCACCGTATCGCATCTCAATGTCGAAGCCGAATCCGGTTCCTAAGATATCACTTCCAAGCAGGCCGTATTCACGTGCCTGTTCAATAGCCACCTTCAGACGCTGGATAGCCAGCGGATATTCAGCCCTTATATAAATAAGTCCTTTGGATGCTCCTATTGCATAACCGCATATTGCCATTGCTTCGAGCACGGAGTGCGGATCGCCCTCAAGGACAGAGCGGTCCATGAATGCCCCCGGGTCACCCTCATCAGCGTTACATACAACATATTTCTGATCAGCCTGGTTTTTTGATGCTATCTCCCACTTCAGTCCTGTTGGGAAACCGGCGCCTCCGCGTCCGCGCAGACCCGACTTTATTATTTCGTCAATGACGCCGGCAGGAGTGAGTTCCCCGACGCACTTACCGAGGGCAGCATATCCCTCACGGGCTATATACTCATCGATGTTCTCCGGGTTGATGAACCCGCAGTTACGAAGCACAATGCGGATCTGCTTGCGGCGGAAGCCCATATGCTTTGCGTCACTTACCTGCTCCTTGCTTTCAGGATCTACGTAAAGCAGTCTCCGGACCGCTCTTCCCTTGATCACATGCTCGGCCACGATGACCGGGGCATCTTCGGGTTTGACATGTACATAGAATGTGTTGTCAGGCATCACCTTTACAACAGGACCATTCTCACAGTAGCCGAAGCAACCGGTCGTTATTACCTGTACCTCGCTGGCCAGGCCCTTCTCTTCAAGCTCCCTCTTCAGGTTCTCGACGATGAGACTGCTTTCTGAGGCGCGACAGCTGGTGCCGCCACAGACAAGAAGGTGCATTCTGAATTTTGTCATTACTCTTTTCCTCCCTGTTATTAGTCTATTTTTTCATAATTAACCGGTATGATTCCCTCAGCCAGTTCCCCGTTCTTGACATACTTCTCAATGATCTCATCGGCCCTTTTCCTGTCTACAAATCCAAAAACTACGGGTTCCTGTCCGGGCAGTTGCACCTCCACGGTTGGTTCAGCATAACAGTAACCCATGCAGCCTGTCTGGGTTACCACGGCTCCGATGCCCCTCTTGTCAAGCTCGTCCGCGAAGAAATCCATGATCGGCCTGGCTCCTGATGCTATACCGCAGGTGGCCATGGCAACCTTTACCTGGACGAGTCCTTCCGGGTTGTCACCCCTGACTCTCAGATCCAGTTTGGCCCGTGCTTCTTCACGCACTCTCTTTAAGTCTGCCAGTGATTTGAGTTTTTCCATTTCAATTGATATTTTATACTGTATTATCTGTTGTCAAAGAAATTGTGTCGCAAAACTACCCTGAATAAGTAATCAAATTCCTAAGATTTGTCATATTGTTCTTTGGGTTTTTTATCCAGGCTGCATTCAACCTGCTGCCATAGTATATACTCCGGCGCAAAGATAATAAATAATGTTATTCCAATAACAGTGTTAATAAAATAACAGAATATGCATTGAATAACTAAGAGCTGTGATTGATTAAATACTTAATTGCTAGAAGATCTGATATTTGCGAACTCAGATCCGGATTTCCATCCGGGTCTTAAATCACTGGTTGTAATTTTCCATGCCACTTCAAAGACTGCTTTTGCATCTTCTTCAATACCATCAAAGTTCATTTCGGGGTAGTAATTGTCGGCGGGTTTATGGTACATATTTGTGAGGTATTCCCTCTCCCTTTCAGCGGCCCACTCTTTCCCGAACTCCCTGCTGTCGCAATTGCCTCTTGCGAAGAGTGATGGTACTCCGATGAGCGCAAAAGGGAAGTGATCTGACCGGAAGTACATTCCTGTCTCCGGGTTAGGGTCTGGCATGAGGTAGCGGTCCTGTGCAACTGCGGCTTCTGCAAGCAAATCATCAAGTTCCGACTGGCCGTAGCCGGTTACCATAATATCTTTCATCTTTCCGATGGGAAGCAACAGATCGTTATTGAAGCAGGCGATTATGTTCTGAGGTTCAACCGGAGGATTTGCTGCGAACCATGATGATCCCAGCAGTCCCTGCTCCTCGGCTGTCGGGAATAAGATAATCACTGACCGTTCCGGTCTTTTTTTCATTGAGGCGAATGCCTCCCCGATCTCCAGGGCCCATGCCATTGAGGTGCCGTTATCTACGGCACCGTTATATATTGAATCACCGTTTTCAGCTTCACCGATGCCGAAATGGTCCCAGTGTGCGGAGACAACCACGCATTCTTCAGGGTGTACCCTGCCGGGAAGGATGCCTGCAACATTTACCGAGCTGTTTTTCACCTGGCTGTTCATCAGTTTCATTGATATTGAAGAACCCAGTTCAAATCCCATAAAGCCAGCCCGGCATGCATCGTCCCTCAGTTTTTCCACATCATAACCCTTCGCACTCAGTATCCGGGACGCACTCTCCGCGCTGAACCATCCGTTCACAGGGCAAGGGGTTATATCTCCCTCATTCTGTTCCATATACAATCCGGGAGAGATGGAGCTTTTCCTTGGGATTGAGTAGTCATAACCTGCGCCTGCCGGCTCGTGTATTATGATTATTGCTGCAGCCCCCTGCCTGGCCGCCTCTTCATACTTGTAGGTCCAGCGCCCGTAGTAGGTCATCGTGCGACCCTTGAACAGTGTTGTGTCACCAGTATAGAGTCCGGGGTCATTGACCAGTACCACTGCGCATTTGCCCCTGACGTCAACTCCGGTGTAATCATTCCATCCGTATTCGGGAGCCACGATGCCGAATCCGCAGAAGACCATGGGTATCTCATCAAGCACCACAACCTGCTTCATCGAGGGTGATTCGATGGCAATGTCATCAGGCGCTGACAGCTCAATTATATTCTTTCCTGAGGAGACAAGCACCTTTCCGTCGACCACTGTGGTTATCTCCACCATCGGTACTTCCTGGTACCAGCTATTACCGAAGGCAGGCCGGAAGCCGATCCTCTCAAGTTCCCCTGAGAGCCATGCTACGGTTACATCCTCGCCGGGGGTGAAGGGTTTTCGACCCATAAAGGAGTCCGCTCCCAGGGTTCGGGTGTATTCGCGCAGTTCATCGGCAGTAATGGTTTCTGAGGCTCTTCTGAGCTCATCGCCGCCGGCACAGGATGCGACAAGGATAACCAGGGTCATCAACGGGTAAAGTAAGGATTTCATTTTTCGGTATTATTAGCTGATATACAAAGATTTATAATCACTTCAACGGCCTTTTCCATTGACTGGAGCGGTATATACTCAAACCGTCCGTGGTAATTATGCCCGCCTGTAAAGAGGTTTGGGCAGGGAAGGCCCATGAATGAGAGCCTCGCGCCGTCAGTACCGCCTCTGACAGGTTTTATCACAGGTTCAATACCGGCCTTGCGGTATGCCCTGACAGCCTCTTCCACGATGTGATAATTGGCCTCAATTATCTCCTTCATGTTGAAATACTGGTCCCTGATGCCAACGTTAACTTCGGCTCCCCTGTGTCTTCTTTTTATCTCCGCGACGGCGTCGCTCAGTATCTTCTTCCTGTCGCTGAACCTGACCGGGTCATGATCCCTGATGATATACTTCATGACGGTCTCTTCGACCGACCCTCTGATGTCATAGAGATGGAAGAAACCCTGGTAGCCTGCGGTGTGCTCAGGCCTCTCACCCTGGGGGATGAGGGCATCAAGTTCGTGGGCGAGCATGATGGAATTGATCATGGTATCTTTTGCCGTGCCAGGGTGAACACTGCGGCCCCTGACGGTCACTGTGGCGGCGGCGGCATTGAAATTCTCATATTCCAGCTCACCAATGCCGCCGCCGTCGAGGGTGTAGGCATAACCGGCACCGAAGGCCCTGACGTCAAAGTGGTCAGCACCCCTGCCAATCTCCTCGTCAGGAGTGAAAGCAATTCTTATCGTCCCGTGTTTCAACTCCGGGTGTGCCACAAGGTATTCCATAGCCGTTACTATCTCCGCAACGCCTGCCTTATCATCCGCTCCAAGGAGAGTCATTCCGTCAGAAGTTATAATGGTCTGTCCCCGGTATCCGGCAAGCTCCGGGAAATCATCAGGAGACAGGATTATCACGGGATCCCGGTTAAGTACAATATCCCCTCCGTCATAGTCATTGTGTACCAATGGATTGACGTTTCCCGATGGTGCTTCCGGACTGGTATCCATATGGGCTATAAAACCCACTACGGGCTGTTTTGACCGCGTATTTGCAGGCAGTGTTGCCATGAGATAGCCGTTTCCGTCAAGTATCACGTCGGAGAGCCCGGTCTGCTCCAGCTCGTGCGCCAGCCGCTCGGCGAAAAGCATTTGCCTGACAGATGAGGGTGACGAAGAATTAGCTTCATCAGGACTGGTGTCAAAGCGGGCATAATCAAGAAACCTGTTCAGGAGAGTTTTCATCCGTAATCTATTGGTTCATAAGTTAATATCAGTTCATAGGATATGGAGTATCAAGGCGTTGCCTGTCGCCGGCTGCTTGCTTCATCTTAGAACGAGGTTTCCCAGCAGTACTCTTCCGCTCTTCCAGTATGCCCTGAAGTAGGGGTCGTCCGACAGGTATACCACTGTTCCTTTTCCTATGTCCTCCGAAACAATGACCCCGGTATCCTTAACCTTCTGGCGGAATTTGTAACCGGCAAAGCCTGCCACAGGCTGATTATCGGTTATATACCCGATGTTGGCACCCTTTTCCAGGTATGGCAGACCTTCGTTTCTCTTCATCATGAACCACTCCTTTCCCATTCCGAATGCAAAAGGGTGGGTCTCATCGAGGCGAACCCTGAATATTGCTCCTGCAGACTTGTCTGTTGCGGTGATGCGGCGCTGGTCTTCATATCTCCTGAGGAGTGTGGTGTCAGCCCCGGTGTACTTCGTGCTTTTCTTCTCCTCAGCCTCCTTTGCTTCGAAGGCCTTGCCCAGAATGGTGGTCTTCTCCGATTTGAAGAGATCAATCGCTTTCTCTATGGCAATCACCCTTCCTCCGCCGGAGATAAAGGCCATAATCTTCTCTTTTGACTCCGTGAGTGTTCCTCCGGGAAGTATGATTACATCATAATCGGCAAGATCGGAGTTTTTAAGGTCTGAGCCGTCTATCACCGTCACGGGGTATTCAAGTTCTCTCTCCATGAAGAACCAGATCTCCCCGAATGCCTGTGATGTACCCTGGCCACCGACAAGGGCAATCGCCGGCCCGTTTTTCACGGGTGAGTAGTCGGAACCGAGGTCCTTTCCCGACGTCACCATGCCTCCGGCGAGTTTTTGCGGTATCACCCCGCTGGCGGTAGCTGCAGCACGTACTTTTGCATCAAACTGCTGGTTATTTCTGTTGTCTCCACGTGCCACTATCACCGATCCGCGGCTGAAGGAAGTGCCTGCAGCGGTGAAGGGCTTGAGGGAAAATCGTACGTTTAGTCCTGATCTGTACAGCTGCGCCATGAACTTCAGCTCATTGAAGCCGCTCATCGGGGCAGCATAAGCGTAGGGGCGAAGGGTATCAGGCAGCAATTCTGCAGTGGCTGCTGCTTTTTCTTCAGCATCGGCAACCGGAAGTCTCTCTTCCGAAGCATAGGCCTCGATGTTGTAGACGTAGGGCAGTGCCCATGCGGTCAGGTCGTAACTGATTGAATCAGATGACCTCGATTCCGGCTCGAATAATACCTGCATCAGCCTGCTCTGAGGCTGGTATGCACTTACAATGAAGTCATTCTTCTCAACTGTAAGGCTTCCCGGCCTCCCAGCCCGGTAGTCCCAGGCGGTGATCTTCTTTCCCGTGACGCGCGGGGTGTCATACCTTATCTGGTTGCTTGCGAGCAACTGTTTCAAAGATTTCATGGAAGCGGCGTCAGCGGTTCCCCTGATAATGATCGTTTTGTACTTTGAAGGCGGTTTCTCCGCGCCGCTACGGAAGAATTCATAAAACTCCCTGAGAAGTCTCTCGCGGTTCTCATCAGCGGCAGAGAGCACGGCCATTGAGGCGAGGAAGTGACCCTCTACGCGTTGTGCCAGGGTAAGTGTGTCAATGTCGTCACGCCGTAACGCCAGGCCTGCCTGAGCACCGCCGCCCTGTTCCATGGTATAGCCCATGGCGCCGTTGAAGAGTGGCCATGTGTCACCAAAGCTGGGACAGAAGAGGTCAAAATTATCTTTGGTGTAGTAAAGACGGAAGGAGGAATCAAACAACCCGGAAGCCTTTTTCCCGGTCAGAGAATGGAATTCTCTCTGCCAGGGGGTGATTACCTCATGCCACGGCTCTGCGCCAGGGGGAAAGAAATAGGTGCTACCTGATCCCATCTCGTGGAAGTCGGCATGAACATGAGGCATAAAACTGTTGTAGAGCTTCATGCGGGCTTGTGTCTCTTTCTGCACATGCCAGCTCCAGTCGCGGTTGAGGTCAAACAGGTAATGGTTCAGTCGTGACGAAGGCCATCCCTGGTTATGTTCCCATGCGTTCGGGTCACTGTTAGGTGGCCACCCCTGGGCTCTTAAATACCTGGAAGTAAAGAGATCGCGTCCGTCAGGGTTCTGGCACGGATCGATGATGATGATCATATTCTTCAACCATTCACCCGCACCTTCATACTCCTCGGCGACAAGTGCATGCAGCACCTTCATCGAAGCTTCAGCCCCTGCCGGTTCAGATCCGTGAACACTGTAGGCAAGCCAGACAATGGGTAACGATTTAACCTCCGGCATGCCATCAGCCAGTCCTGTGCGCTGAAGGTTCGAGAGCCTTATCTGCTCAAGCATGGCAAGGTTTTCCGGAGATGAGACGATGCAGACACTCAGGGGCCTTCCTTCCCACGTCTCACCGTACTGCATGTACACGGCCCGGGGGCTGGCAGCGGCAACATGCCTGAAATAGTCTGTGACAGAATGTTGAAAAGTGAACTGTTCGCCCGGAGGGTAACCCAGAAATTGTCCGGGTGTCTTCAGTTCCTGTGATGAAAGAGTTGCCGAAACAGTGGTAGCAATGATGAATGTGAGAAAATATCTTTTCATAGGAGAAGTTTAGGATGTAAATATATTTCAAATAACCTGACGCGGTACGGGATGCTGAGATGTTATTAAGGCAACGGGAACTGACGATCAGATGTGGAACAGCCTGCCGAGGCTGCGGCCCCGCTTCAGCCTGTAATGTATGAAGATAAATATCATAGCTATAATCAGAAGCGAGGCTGCAGTTACCACTGACCACTGAGGTGTGAATACCGACGCCACAAGCCTGTCAATCAGGAATTCAATGATGACGGTAAAAACTGCCAGGGCAACCAGGATGGTTGACAGCAGGTTAAGGCCCCTGTACCTTGACAGGGAGTTAAGGAATATCACTGCGGCTGTCAGGAGGGCACCTGATAATGCCATCGGTATTCCGACGGCTCCGGACCATCCGTTGTCACCGGTAAAACGGTCAATGAGCCGGAGAAAGAGAATTGTTGCCAGGGTTGTGACAACTATGATAAGGTATGGTTTGCCCCTTAGGAGGTATGCTCCGGACACCATGGCAATAAGGTATCCGATGCTGGTAGTGGTGGCAAGTGACCATGTCATGCCTTTGCCGAATACGGCATCAATGGCGATGGTGATGATAACTCCTGATACAAGTATCAGCATAAAGATCTCGTACAGTTGCCTGGTGTATTGGATCCTTGAAACCCTGAAGAGATCGGCCGGAGAGGCTACCCTGTTCTTCCGGGTATCTGAAGGTTCGCAGAGCGGACATTTCTCATTTCCTTCCCCGAGATCGACGCCGCAGTTTTTACAGATTGACATTCCGGATGTTTTTATTCATTTATACGAAGTTTCACGGGCATTCCTGATGTTGTCAGCCTCTTTACGAAGCGGCTTTCCAGCTCAGGGTTGTCAGTGAGCGAACCGAAGGTAATAATTGCATTCTTTCCGAGTGTGATCAAGCCCGCTGTGATTTTTATCTCACTGTGAGGGGGAGGGGGTGTAACAGACATGGCCTGCATCATTTCTGCTGCCGGGCCTGTCGGAACCACTCTTCCCATGTTAGTGATGGTAGTTGTAAACTGGCTGGGACCGAACCTGTTATAGACCAATCGCAATACGGGGCTTTTTATGAAAAGCGGAATGATGCGTATGAGGGCATTTTTTTCACCTGACACATTCCGGCTGATGACCTGCCTGATCCTCTTCTCATCAGTCATCAGCTGCATAGTGATCTTTACCTCCCTGAGTATCTCTTCAAATGTGTAGTGCCCCATGCGGATATCGATGGAAGGCATGGCAAAGAGGGAGAAGTTACGGAGGGTATTCGCGTTGTATCTTTTTCGAAGGTCGAAAGGCACCTGTACCCTTATGTGAGGTGACCCCGTTCCCCTTTCCTGTCTTATCTCCTGGAGTATGAACAACAGGGTGGATGCGAGGTATTCGGTAATGGTACACCCTGTTTCCCTGGCAATCGCTGCCAGGTTTTCGGCCGGCAGTTCAAACGCCGTCACCCTGAAGCGCGGTGCCGCGCGCAGTCTGTAAGGCAGATGCCAGGCACGTGCCATGACACCGGGGTTAGGCATCCCCCTGCCGTAGTGCCTCGAGAAGAGGTCGTCAGTGCTGTCAGGCATGGGACCATCCTTGACTTCGGGGAAGGGAACCTCAGTGATGCCATAGGCATGAAAGTAATAGTAATTCATAAGGGTTTTCAGGAAAAATATTGCGCCGCCGCCGTCAGTCAGAATATGGAAAAATTCGACTGAGATGCTGTTTCCGCGGACAAGAACCCTGTAGACCAGCTCACCCTTCATGGTCCGTGGAAAGGGCTGACATCTGGGTCCGGTGTCGGCCAGAACCCTGGGCGTGTTCCCGTTATATTCGAGATAATACCAGAAAAAACCCTTGCACAACTCAACACTGAAAAACGGAAAAAGTGCAGAAGCCTCCTCCGATGCTTTTTCCAGTGATGGAAGAATAACGGGTGATGTGAGGAAGATCGAAATGCGGAAAACACCCGTCAGTTCTGACCCGGTGATGGCAGGATAAATCTTCGCCGCGTTGTCAAGCTTCATCCACTCTTTAGGCAGATGAATTTCCCGTTCTCTCCCCATGCTGCTCTGATAGAAATGTAAAAGTAAGCATATCTTCCGGCTTTTGATAATGTGTTCCAAGACATCTTAACAAGGAGCCACCCCTAACTTTGCTATATTTGTTTGTAATAAACCAAACTTAACCACAAAATCATTATTATGAAACAGATGTTCATGTTTCTTCAGATCTCACTGCTGCTGATCTTCAGTGTGACCCTTAACGGACAGAGGCCGGGACCTGAATACAAGCCGGGTTTAATTAAGTGGATCGATGATAACCGCATGTTGATCAGGTTATACGATGATGAAAATAAGCCTCTGGTCAGGGATGAGAAGAATCTTGTCACAAAGGAATATGACTGCAGAACGGGTAAATCAGTGAAAGTTGAAGCGTACCGGACTGATATGCAGAAGCTGAGTGATCTGCTGCCCGAGGGCGTTGCACCGGGGCCTGACATGGCTGTTGCTTCGGATATGAAGGCAGTAGTAGTAATCCGTGACAACGACCTGTGGTACTATTCAGCCGGAAACCCTGAGGGCGTCAAACTGACCGCAGATGAGAAAAAGGAGGTAAATATGAGATTTGCCCCCGGAGACAGGAAGTTAGCCTATACGAAGGAGAGGGATCTTTATTTCTATGATCTTGATCAGAAGAAAGAGACGAGACTCACCTTTGATGCCAGCGATAAGATTTATAACGGCTGGGCATCATGGGTCTATTATGAGGAGATCCTTGGCAGAGCCTCCAGGTATGCGGCATTCTGGTGGTCCCCTGACGCTGAACGGATTGCCTACCTCCATACTGATGACAATCCAGTTCCTATCTGGTACCTCAACAGGCTCGAGGATAGTGACGGCCCGCGTGGCCAGCTTGAGGAAGCACATTATCCGAAATCAGGAGATCCGAACCCCATGGTAAAGATGGGTATCGTTGAGCTCCCGACAGCCAGAACCACCTGGTTAAAGACTGACGGGGATATTGACCAGTATATAGCATGGCCATCATGGACCCCCGATGGCAGGAAACTGATGGTCCAGGTTCTGAACCGTGACCAGAACGACATGAGGTTTATACTCGCAGATGCTGCAACAGGAGATTATAAGGAAGTATACAGGGAGACACGGCCGACATGGGTAGATTTCTTTGAGGACATACATGTATTGAACGATGGCAGCGGATTCATTGTAAGGAGCTATAGAAACGACTGGCACAATCTCTATTATTATGGATGGGACGGCTCTCTGAAGTCTCAGGTGACCAACTTCAACTGGAAAGTCAATGAGATTGTCAGGGTTGACGAGGCCAGCAAAGAGGTTTATTTCAGCGGTACCGGTCCGGAGGCATTGGATAACCACCTGTTCAGGGTGCGGCTCGACGGCACCAGGCTTCTCCAGCTGACGACAGGTGAAGGTTACCATTCAGCATCAGTATCGCCCGGAGGCTCCTGGGTCCTCGACACCTGGAGCAGTCTTAAGGACCCCGGAGCGATTAACCTCATTGACCGTAAGGGGAGGACTGTCAGGAACATTCACCGCGAGGAGAAGATTGAGTGGGATTCTCAGAAACATCACAGGGTAGAGTTGGTAAGAATAAAAACCTCTGACGGGCTGTTTGACATGCCTGCCCTGATAACTTACCCGGTTGGTTTTGACACTGCAAAGAGCTATCCGGTCGTCTTCACCATTTACGGCGGTCCGGATGCCGGAAGCATAAGGAACAGGTGGATTGGATACCAGCCCCGCTGGTACGCCGAGAATGGCATTATCACCATCAATGTTGACCATCGCGGGTCAGGCACATTTGGGAAAAAGGGCCTTGATTACATGCACAGGTCACTTGGAAAATGGGAGATTTCCGATTATTCCGATGCAGTGAAGTGGCTACGGAACCAGCCATGGGTTGATTCTTCACGCATAGGCATAACCGGAGGATCTTACGGTGGCTACGTAACCTGCATGGCACTTACTGCAGGTTCCGGATACTGGACACATGGCATAGCTGATTACTCAGTCACTGACTGGAAATTATATGACAATGTTTATACCGAAAGGTACATGGACACTCCCGAACAGAATCCTGATGGCTACCTGGCAGGGTCGGCACTGACACATTCCGGGAATCTGAAAGGGAAGTTGCTGATACGTCACGGAGACATGGATGACAACGTGCATATGCAGAACACCATATGGCTGGTAACAACTCTCCAGGATCTCAATAAGCCATTTGAAATGATGATCTATCCGGGTGAGCGTCACGGCTGGGGAGGACCAAAAAGGGTGTTCATGACCAACGAAGGTAATAAATTCTGGCTGAAGCATTTCTTTGGCAAGGAGGACCTTTAGCACTGAAGGCAATGGCTGCTAACCCCTTTAAAAGCCGGCTCGCCTCAGTGCGGTCGGTGATGAAAAAAAAGTCAGTTGATGCACTTATTGTACCATCATCGGACCCTCATCTCGGTGAGTATGTGCCGGACCACTGGCGGGTGATAAGGTGGCTGACCGGGTTCACGGGCTCTGCCGCGACTGTTGTGATCACACGGTCATTTGCCGGTCTCTGGACCGACAGCCGATATTTTATCCAGGCCGAAGAGCAGTTGAAGGATTCGGGATTTAAGCTGGTAAGACTTAAGGTGCCTCACACGCCGGAGCATATCGGGTGGATCGCTGATACCATGAAGAAGGGCAGCAGGGTAGCCGTTGACGGGAGGCTGATCTCAGCGGACCAGATGGCCCTGCTGAAGGCTCGTCTGGCGGAGAAGGGTGTTAAACTGACCCTGAAGGGAGACCTGGTGAGCCGCGTATGGACTGAAAGGCCTTCTCTGCCAGGTGACATGGCATTCGCCCATCCCATTGAATACGCGGGGGAAAGCCGCAGTGATAAGATCACCAGGGTGAGGCAAAGGATGGAGGAGATGAAGATTAATTTTCACCTGCTCACCTCTTGTGATGACATCATGTGGCTTCTCAATATCCGGGGAGCCGACATAACCTATAGTCCGCTTCTCCTTTCGTTTGCCATTGTCAGTGCCCGGCAGGTGCTGCTGTTTGCCAGTGAGGAGAAGATACCTGCCGTCATGAAAGGAGAGTTTGATAATGACGGAGTGGTACTGCTGCCTTATGACATGACCGGACCGGTCCTCAGCTCTCTGCCTGAAAAATGCTCTGTTCTGCTTAACCCGGCAACAACCTCTGCAGCACTTTATACGTCCCTGCCCGGGGGCACCAGGGTTACCGGGGAGGTGAGCATTCCCACCCGGCTCAAGGCAATAAAAAATCAGACAGAGATTAATAATCTCCGGGAGGTGATGATCCGTGACGGCGTGGCCCTTACCCGTTTCTTGTACTGGCTTGAGAAAAACATTGGCAGCGGCACTGTGACGGAACTGTCAGCCTCGGCAAAACTGGAGGCATTCAGGCTGGAACAGGAGGGGTGCACGGGGCTTTCCTTTGCCACAATTGCTGCATGGAACGGTCATGCGGCTCTTCCCCATTATGTGCCGTCACCGGAAACCAATGCAAGGTTAGGCTTGACAGGCATCTTTCTGCTTGACTCCGGCGGACAGTACTACGGTGGAACGACCGACACAACAAGGACAATTGCCGTGGGCCTGCCAGATGATGACATGAAGAGGGATTTTACCCTGGCCCTGAAAGGAACCATTGGCCTTGCCACGGTTAAATTTCCATATGGCACAAGGGGTTATCAGATAGAAGTGCTGGCCAGGAAGGCCCTTTGGGATAACGGGCTGAACTACGGGCACGGGACAGGGCATGGTGTGGGCAGCTTCCTTAATGTGCACGAGGGCCCGCAGACCATAGGGTCTGCTGCCACCGGCGACCTGAAGACAGTGCTTGAACCCGGTATGGTCATATCAGATGAGCCTGCAACATACAGGGAGGGCAGGTACGGCTTCCGAACAGAAAACCTGATACTATGCGTTGATGACAATGAGACGGACCACGGCAGATTCCTTAAATTTGAGACCGTGACACTCTGTCATATTGACTCATCTCTTATGGAGGTATCCCTTCTTGATGCGAAGGAGCTAAATTGGCTGAACAGCTATCATGAGAAAGTCTGGTCGGAACTGTCACCCTTACTGGCGGCTGATGAGCAGAAGTGGCTCAGGGCAAAGACGCGCCCATTAACAAGAACAGGAAGGTAATCAGAATTTAACAACAGAACAAGGTCAGCCACCGCAGCTGATCCGGGCAAAAACAAAAAGGTTGTGAAAATTGTCAGACCGGAGGGCTCTCATGGCACCATGATAAAAAACCTGCCGGACGAACAGAAAGAGCTTGTTTTTTCAAAACCCGGGAAGTGGCTTGAGGTCGCACCGGCAGACCTTTATAAACCGGCCAGGTCTGCCTCTCATTGCGTCATTTTCAAATATTTAAATAAATTTGGAAATGTTAAAATAAATTAAATACCTTTGTATTGATTGGCAGTGAAGGTCTGATTGACTGACTTTTGTCAGCATTGGGCTAACCTGCTGATTTAGATATTTTTATTAACATTTTAATTAATTTTCAGATGAACATTTTTGTAGCCAAGCTGAGCTCTGTAACCAAAGCAGAAGACCTTCAGGAACTTTTCAGCAAATTTGGAGAGGTGATCTCCGCAAAAGTTATTATGGACCGTGAGACCGGCTTTTCGAAGCGTTATGGTTTCGTAGAGATGGCCGATGACCGTGCAGGTTATGAAGCTATAGAAAAACTAAACAACTCAGAGCTTGATGGTAGTCAGATTATCGTCAAGAGATCTGAGCCCAAGGCAGAAAAGAAGCCTTTCAGACCGCGCCGCGACTTCCGCGACAAGGATCGTGAACCGAGATACTAGGATTATGAATTAAAAACGAGAGGCCGGGGTTCCGGCCTCTCGTTTTTATGTTGAACATGAACTGATTACTACCCATGAAGGATCTGTGCCTGGCCCCAGTAAACAGCTGCACCGGCCAGGTATCCGACCAGCGCCAGCCATGATATCTTCTTCATATACCAGATGAAATCAATCCTCTCAAGGCCCATGGCAGCCACACCGGCAGCCGAGCCTATGATAAGCATACTTCCGCCGGTACCTGCGCAATAGGCAAGGAACTCCCAGAACAGTCCGTCCTGCACGAAGAAGCTGGCATATGCCGGGTCGGCAGCCATACGCAGCATGTCAGGAGTAACCACATCGTACATCCCCATTGCTCCGGCAACCAGAGGAACGTTGTCAACCACGGCTGAGATCGCTCCAATAGCCAGGTTGATCAGGAAGATGTCGCCGAGCTTCTCGTCAAGCCATCCCGCAAGCAGGCTCAGGTGCCCCGCACTCTGAAGGGCGGCGACGGCAGAGAGGATTCCCAGGAAGAAGAATATGGTAGGAGTGTCTACCTTCTTTACAATGTTGTAGATAGTCAGTTTTTTCCTTACTTCATCTTCCTTGTCGCGGTGCATTATCTCTGATACCAGCCACAGTACGCCGAGTCCGAAGAGCATGCCGACATAAGGCGGAAGATGGGTGAGAGTCTTGAATACCGGGACGAACAAGAGCATGGAGACACCCAGGATAAGCATGAAGCCTCTCTCAAAGGGTGTGGTGATGTCGGCTGACTGGAGAGCCCTGTCAGGCCTCCTGATCTCGCCGGAGACCATGAATGAAAGTATGGCAAGGGGCACGATCATGTTGACAAGGCTTGGCAAAATGACCTTCACTATGATATTGACCGTAGTTATCTGTCCACCTATCCAGAGCATGATTGTGGTGACGTCGCCAATCGGAGACCATGCACCACCGGCGTTAGCTGCAATCACGATCATACTGGCAAAGAGCCATCTTGTAGGTTTATCAGAAATGAGCTTCCTGAGAAGGGCAATCATTACAATGGTTGTGGTCAGGTTGTCAAGAACAGCTGACATGAAAAAGGTGATGAAACCCAGCACCCAGATCAGCCTGACCTTGCTTCTTGTATTGATCCTGTTGGTAATCACTGTGAAGCCCTGGTGCTGATCAATGACCTCGACGATAGTCATAGCACCGAAGAGGAAGAAGAGTATCTCGGCGATATCGACCAGGTGATGAGCCAGTTCTTCTTTAACAAAGGCGTTTGAATGACCTGCAAGCTCTACAGTCTCACGGAAGGGTGAGGTGGCAAACTGATCTGAACTCATCGAGGGAACGATGTTGTGAAGTATCTCCTGGGCCATCATTTTTAGCTCCTCCCATGAAGGGGAGAAGCCGAGAGCCAGAACCTGTTCACTGAAGAGAGCATAAAGAGCCCACAGAATGGACCCCAGGAGGAGAGCGCTGGCAGCCTTCTCAATCTTGAGAGGATGCTCGAGAGCAATTGCCAGGTAACCCAGCAAAAAGAGAACAACCATTAAAATGAACATATCTCAGGAATTTTTGTGCAAAAATAGACTTTCGGTTCGAGTGTGAAAGAAATATCATAAAAATCATAAAGTATAAGATTTCTCCAAGGCCGGGATCTCAATATTGCTGACTCCCATCTTCTCCAGATAGGAACGGTAAGTAACCTGTGTTTCATATTCACCGTGAACAAGGAAGGTGTTTTTCAGCCTGGCAGGGTCCTGGCAGGAGAGATAATCACCCATCTCCCTGTAATCACCGTGGCCGGAATAGGATTCAATTCTCTCAATATCGGCATTCACGGGGTATTTAGTGCCGTGTATTGAGACCTCCTTTTCTCCTCTGAGGAGTCTTGCACCGAGTGTTGATGGGGCGCAGTAGCCTACTGCAAGAACTGTGTTGGCGGGATTACTTATGCAGTTTGCCAGGTGATGCTTCACACGCCCGGCTTCCATCATGCCCGATGATGAGATTATGATCACCGGTTGCTTGATATCGTTCAGGCTCTTTGATTGTTCCACCGATGTGATATAGAAAAGGGTGTTGAAACCGAACGGATCAGGGTCAGTGAGCATCACCTCCCTCACATTTTCATTAAAGCAGTCGGGATGCATCCTGAAGATATTGGTCGCATTGACTGACAGCGGACTGTCTACATAGATGTCAACCCTGGGCAGGCGGTTGGCATTATACAGCGTGTTTAGTGAGTAAACGATCTCCTGAGTCCTTCCTACGCTGAAGGCAGGGATGATGAGCTTGCCTTTCTTTTCGACGCATGTCCTGTGCACTACCCTGAAGAGCTCCTCGTCGGATTCCATCATGTTCGGATGGAGACGGTCACCATAGGTTGATTCCGTGATGAGGTAATCTGCCTGGGGGAATGGTTCGGGGCTCTTGAGAATCCTGTTGACAGGCCTGCCGATGTCACCTGTGTAGGCTAGTCTCTTGATACCTTCCTTCTCTTTGAGCTCCAGGCTGACCACTCCGCTGCCGAGCATATGGCCTGTGTTGGTGAACCTGACCGTGGTATGCTCATCAATCCTGAACTTACGGTCATAGGCAACGGAGATGAAGAGCTTCAATGATGAGATGGCATCGGCCTGGGTGTATAGAGGGTCAACGGCGGGCTGGCCTCTCTTTGCCCTCTTTTTGTTAAAGGTGAAGGTATCATGCTCCTGTATCTTGCCTGAGTCTGCCAGCATAATTGAACAAAGATCGCGAGTAGCATTGGTGCATATAACTGATCCGGTGAAACCGTGACGGTGCAGGAAGGGGATCAATCCCGAATGGTCAATATGGGCGTGAGTAAGAATTATGTGATCAATCGAGGCAGGGGAAAAGAGCAAAGCCCTGTTCTTCTCCTCAGTCTCCAGCCCCTTCCCCTGGAACTGTCCGCAGTCAAGAAGGATGTTTTTACCGTGTTCTGTTTCGACCAGGATTTTGCTGCCTGTCACCTCGCGGGCAGCCCCGTAGAATGTTAGTTTCATGCCGGAAAGTTGGTTGTTCGAACTGCTAATATAGCTAAAGTCGTCAAGAATTCAGGCAGAATAGTAATTAACAATTAATGAACATTCCTGCCTGTCTCCTTTACGGACTGAATCCATTAGCTTATTTTTGCCGGTGGTCAACCAATTCCTGATTCTCAGATGAAACTCGACAAGATATTCTCGTACCTGGCCCCGAAGGAGGGCAAGTTTTATCCATTGTTCAAGGATGCCTCGGCCAATCTCATTGTTGGGGCGGATCTTCTTGTTGAGTTCATGAATGAGCCCTCGGCCGACAAGCGGGAGGTGCTGGGGCAGAAGATCAAGGAGGCTGAGCTGGTAGGGGACCAGATAGCAAAAAACCTCTACAAGGCCTTGAGCAGCACATTCATCACCCCTTTTGACAGGGAGGATATCTTTGAGCTTATTCATACCACCGATTCCGTACTTGACCTGATGCACGGTGCAGCAAAGCAGGCTCATCTCTACAAGGTGAAGGTGATACCCCAGGAGTTCCGTGATATGGCAGGGTTAATAAGGAGTGCATCGATTGAAATAAACACCGCCTTCAGCGGCCTCCGTGATGTGCTCAATCTTTCAAAATACAAGGACAATTGCCACAGGATAGGGGAGATTGAGGAACATGCCGACGACATCAACCACAGGTATCTTGCGAAGCTGTTCCAGGAGGAGACTGACGCCATTGAGCTGATCAAGAAGAAGGATGTTCTGGCAGCCCTTGAAAAGGCTGTTGACCGTTGTGATGATGTTGCAGACATTCTCTCCTCCGTGATTATTAAAATCTCCTAAAACACTCCTGATGGACTTCACAATCCTGATAATAATAATTATCCTGGCATTTGCCTTTGACCTGATCAACGGCTTTCATGACGCGGCCAATTCAATTGCCACAGTGGTCTCCACCAAGGTTCTGACCCCTTTTCAGGCAGTTCTCTGGGCCGCCTCGTTCAACTGGCTGGCATACCTTGTTTTCGAGCTGAATATCGTAGACACCATCGCCAAGATCGTTGACACCTCTGCCATAACTCTTATGGTCATCCTGGCAGGGATAATTGCCGCCATCATCTGGAACCTTCTTACCTGGTATCTCGGTATCCCGTCGAGCTCGTCACATACGCTGGTAGGGGGTTTTGCCGGTGCTGCCATAGCCTACACCGGATGGAGTGTTGTGCACACGGGTAAGATTGCAATGATTGCAGCTTTCATATTCCTGGCTCCCCTGCTGGGTATGTTCATTTCGTATCTTCTGTCGATCCTTCTCCTTTGGATCAGCCGTAGGGGCAATCCGTTCCGGCTCGAGAAGAGGTTTAAGGGCTTCCAGCTTCTTTCATCAGCTCTCTTCAGCCTCGGACACGGCGGCAATGATGCCCAGAAAGTGATGGGGATAATTGCGGCAGCACTGATGGTATATTTCCATGGTGCGCATGAAGTGCCTCACTGGGCACAGATAGAGATGGTAAACGGGAAGGTCCATGACATACCGCACTGGATAGTCCTGGGATGTTACACGGCGATTGCATTTGGCACCCTGATAGGAGGCTGGCGCATTGTCAAGACCATGGGATCAAAAATTACCAAGCTGACACCCTTTGAGGGGGTAGCTGCAGAGACAGCCGGCGCGGTGCTGCTCTTCGGAACGGAAGCTTTTGGGATTCCTGTGAGCACCACGCATACCATAACAGGCGCCATCATGGGTACAGGCCTGACAAAAAGGGTCACGGCAGTAAGATGGGGCGTGACCATCAACCTGCTATATGCCTGGATACTGACAATACCTGTATCAATGCTTCTGGCAGCAGGACTCTATTTTATGCTTTCAGCCATAACCGGCATAAGTTAGGGAGGTTTCAGTTCATGGCCGGGAAACCCGTCACTGAGCCGGGTGTGGTCTTGTGAAGGTCAAAAACGATTATCTCATTCTCTCCTTTTTTCAGCCATGAAGCCGGGCAGTAAAGCCTGGTCTGGGGGCCTATCTCCCAGTAACGTCCGAGGTTGTGCCCGTTCACCCAGACAAAGCCCTTGACGAAGTTGGTCATGTCAATGAAGGTGTCGGCTGGCTCAGCAAGATTTACCTTGCCCTTGAAAAAGAGGCCGGCCTTTGTCATGTCCCCATCGGTTTCCCTAAGGGATGAGACAAACAGATCATTCATTGGCAAGCCGTGTACTTGCCAGTTCATCAGTGTCATGCCGTTCAGAGTCACCCTGTCGGTTATGCCCTTGCGGTCAATCATGGCCTGGGCGAAGTTAATCCTGCCCATGGCTTCGACAAAAATCTCAAGTACCGGTCTTTCAGAACTGCTCCGCGGAAGATCAATGGCTTTAATGCCCAGTCTTCTGTCAAGGGTACCGACGTACTTTCCGTCCAGAAAGACCGTGGCGTAGTCATGCAGCTCTGTCACAGTCATTTTCCCGCCCTTATGTCCGATCAGTTCAGTGGTGTAGAGCATGAACCCGTAATCCTGTCCGAAAGCCTCGAATGGCTGAGGCTGCACCGAAAGGTAAGGGAACGGAATGTAGTACCATATTGAGGTGAAAGGTACCAGTTCTGTTTCCGGGAAGCTCATTGCAGGTACAGGTTCCGGGATGGGAGGGAGCTGTGTTCTTTTCGGCAGGTATGATCCTATCAGTTTTCTCAGCGCCATGTATTTGGGAGTCGCCCTGCCTTGTTCATTTATCGGGGCATCATAATCATAGCTTGTCAGATCCGGCTCATATCCCTTGCCGCCCGAGTTTGCGCCTGCCGTGAAGCCGAAGTTTGTTCCCCCGTGGATGACATAGAAATTGAATGATTTGCGGGTATCCATCAGGAACTTCACCTCCCTCAGCAGTTCGGAAGTGTCGGGTCTTGCCCAGTCCTCTCCCCAGTGTGTCAGCCAGCCCGGGTAGGTCTCGCTTGAGAAGACCGGCACACCGGGGTTCATTTTACGTGCCAGCTCAAAGTCCTTCTCACTGCTGCCGGAGTCGAGCCCTACCGCACAGCCTGGGAGTGTACCTGCCTCAAGCATATATTCCGTGGGACCGTCGCCGGTGAAAAAGGGCACGTCAATGTCGCTTTTTACCCATATTTCCTTCAGGGCTGTGAGATAGCTCCTGTCATTGCCGTAGCTGCCGTATTCATTTTCAATCTGGATCATGAGGATCCGTCCACCGTTGGAAACGAGGTGTGGACGAAGTTCGTCGGCGAGGCGTGAGATATAACGCTCAACGGCCTTCATATAGACCGGATCCGTGCACCTGATCTTTATTCCGGGGTGTCGCAGAAGGTAAGGAGGGAGTCCTCCGAATTCCCACTCGGCGCATACATACGGCCCGGGTCTGATGATGACCCACATCCCCTCTTCCTGTGCCGTGGCAATGAACCGAGAGATGTCCCTGTTTCCAGTGTGAAAATCATAAATGCCTTCTCTGCTTTCATGATGGTTCCAGAAGAGATAAGCCGAGATGGTATTGCATCCCATGGCCTTCGCCATCTGAATGCGGTGGCGCCAGTATTCCCCGGGGATCCTTGCAGGGTGCATCTCGCCGCTGATTATCTGAAAGGGTTTGCCGTCAAGCAGGAACTCTTCGCCACCGAGGGCGAATGTATGTCTGTCTGGCTGAGCCAGTACAGCAACTCCGGATACCAGGGTTAAAATAACCGGCAGGAGCAGGCGTAACAATGAATGACGGTAACTCATTTCACGGTATTTATCAATGAGTGTTGATGATGTACGGTTATTCAGACAGCGCTCTTATCCCACAGTGGCAGGATCTGTTTTTTGAACTCCTCCTTTTCCCTCTTCAGTTTTTCCATGTCGAGGCCGATAGATTTCTGTGCACCTGCTTTGGATGAGAGGTCAGGCATCATAATTTTTTCTACTCCTTTGGCGGCGAGTATGGATGCGAGCTCAATTCTCGCCTCCATTGCTTTCATTATGCCATTGCTCAACACGGAAGCCGTTTCGAGAGGTGCGTGGAAGGAGCCACCGTGGCTGGCGGCACAGAAGTCCCACCTCCACTGAGCCTGCCTTATGAGACCCAGTACGGGTTTCATGGTTGATTCATCTGCTTCCGCATCCCAGGCAGCTTTTGCCTCATAGTGGGCTTTTACAAGAATTTCCTCAAGGTGATTTCTCAATGCGGCAACCTTATCCTGTCTTTCATATACATTATTCATTAGTTCTTCCTCGCTCTGCCGGTGGCATACTGCACAGGTAGACGAGATCATGTTCAGGGGGCTCTGCACGTGGTGGCTGGTGTATTTCACGCCTCCTTCGGCAATGTAGGGCATGTGGCAATCGGCGCATGCCACATCGCGCTGACCGTGTATTCCCATTTTAAACAGCTCATAGTCAGGGTGCTGTGCTTTAAGCATCGGAGCCTTGCTCACTGCGTGTGTCCAGTCTGAGAATTCGTAGCTGTCATAATAGGCTTCAATTTGATCTGCTGTGGTACCCTTGTCCCATGGGAAAGTGAGGTATTTTCCCTCTCCCTTGAAATAATACTCAACGTGGCACTGTGCACAAACCAGGCTGCGCATCTCCTGGTGTCCGGCGTCACTGATATTCCTGCCCTGTCTTTCAAAAGCCTCCTTCAGCGCCGGACGGGTGATGGTGAGGGTCATGTTTTCAGGATCATGGCAATCAGCGCACCCGATGGGATTTATGATCTCCGGTCCAAGGGAAGCCCATGAGGCTTTGTAGAAGCTCTCCGCACCCATCTTGTCAATCATACGGGGAACGTCAGGGCTCTTGCAGGCCCAGCATGTCGCCGGCTGGGGACCGGCGTCAGGAGTCATAGGAGCCCCTGTCCGGAGTGTGTTCCTTATATCCTCAACTGCCCAGTGATGTCCTCTTGCCTGCCAATAATCCTTTGAGAAGGAATAGCCTGCCCACAGGATGGCAAGCTCCGGATCGGCAGCAAGCAGATCCAGCGGTTTGCTTCCTGCATACCTGCTGCGGAACGATGTGTCTGCAGTCATCAGCCATGATTTGTACTCGCGCGGATAGAATTTACCCCAGACGCTGTTGTCGCTCTCGAACGGCTGCAGGTCGGTGGGAGGTCTGTAGGCGTATTTTGCCTCACTGCGTCTCTCAACAATTGATGACGCGAGCATTCCGAGAATGAAGACTACCGCGACTGTGGCCAGGAAGAGGAGCCAGCCGGACCATGGCTTTCTGGAGATAAAATCCTTGATTGACATAGGTTCTGGTATTGAGTTTTTAAAGGTTGGCTTTAAGTGTCGGTGTAATTGCGAACTGTGTTGAAGAGATGCTGTTCACTCTGTCATGAGGTGTATAACGATGACATTCAAGACATTGGCGGTAGCGCCTGCCTGCCATAGCTTCGTAAGGCATGCCGGGTCCGTCGCTGAAGAGAGAGGCATGGCAGCGGAGACAGTTCTCCTGCACCACCTTCCTTCCGGCTTCCCTGATGTAGATTGCCTGGGGTTCCCTGCGCATGGTAAAGATTGTGGAGTGGCGGAGACCGTCACTGGCCTTGAAATAGTATTTTTTGACGAAGCTGTCATGAGGCACATGGCAGGCATTGCAGTCAGTGATGCCGCGGTGTGCGCTGTGTGACCACGTGGCAAACTGGGGAGTCATTATGTGACAGTTGATGCAGACCTTCGGGTCATCAGAAATATAGGAGGTGGCATTGGATATCTTCAGCAGGAAGAATAACAGACCGGTAAATGCTCCCAGAATAACAATCACCGGTCTTCTCCAGCGTGCAGGAGGGGTGAAGAAGCTGATCAGTTTACTCGGTCTGCTCATTACAGTATCCTGTTTCCGGTCCCTGTTCAATCATTTGCACTCCCGCCGGTTACCGGGCTTGCGGAGGTTTACTGGAAACTCACAAAGCACAGACCGACAAGGGCTGTTCCGTACCTCTTGTCTATTGTCAATGACTCCCTGATGACAGTAGGTTCACCAAGGTAGTACTTGGCAAAGGTTCTGTCATGAAGGTCATGAAGGACGGTATAGAGCCTCTCCTCGAGGGCTTCCATATCAAAGTAACCCGCCAGTTCACACACCAGGCCTCCGACCTTCTCCTCACAGGTGTCATCGGTGTACATCCAGGCGAATATTATTCCCGCTGAAACGTGTTCGCCGTAATAGCCATTGGCCACGGCCATGATTGTGCAGAGCTCTGACCCGTATGGCGGCATGTCAACTTCATCGAGTGTCAGAAGCTTTGCCGTGGCAGGCAATACTGACGAGTAATTCATGATATTGTACTCTGCAATGCCAGCATCATGCAGTGCCATGTGGTATGATCCGGGATGGATCGCATATTCACTGCATCCCGAGCCCTGGGTCACGAAAAATTCATGCGGAATTCTGTTGGTAGTAACTTTGCCCATCTTGAATAATGATCTATATAGGTTAAATCATCCAATAAAACCTTAACGAACAAATATACCCAGAAATTAAAAAAAACAAGTAAAAGGCTGCAAGATATATTCTGTGATGGTTCTGTGGAATGATCAGGTATAGCCGGCGGTTGTCATGAATCAAAAAAAAGTATACTTTTACCTGACTTGTTCCCGGAACGGACTTGTTTAACTGGTATTGGCTAAATGACAATTATATCATCTGCAATCAGGTTGCTTAAGAAGTTCAGGACAATAATTCCAGTAATCTTGTCTGTTGTTCAAACGCTCAGTATCTCCGGTCAGTTTAAATCAATCGGGGTTCCTGAAATATGGAATATCGAAAGGAGTGAATACAGAGGGGGTACTCAGAACTGGAATATTGTTGATGATGAACAGGGGAATATTTATGTGGCAAACAATAACGGGATACTGAAATTCGATGGTGAAGATTGGGAGATATTTCCTGCATCCAATAATTCGATAATCAGGTCGCTTGCATACGGTACTGATAAGAAAGTGTATGTGGGAGCATACAATGAAATTGGAGTGCTTGAAAAATCGGAGAGAACTGGAACTGGATATTATACTTTAAATCATCTCATTCCGGAAGATTCAAGGAATTTTGATGACGTCTGGAATATTTACCAGACAAGGTTCGGGGTTGTTTTCCAGAGCTTCGAGTCCATTTTCATCTATAGAAACAACACCATTCAGGTAATTAAGCCAAAGGAAAGATTTGGAAATTCATTTTATGTAAACAACGACTATTATGTGGTTGAAACAGGGGTTGGCCTCAGGGTCTTGATAAATGACACCCTGCGCACTGTTACGGATGATCTTTTATTCACAACCGATGAAATTAATTCACTCACACCTTTCAATGCGAACGACCTTCTGATAGGGACTATGAACAACGGGTTGTATATACTCTCTGATCAAAAATTGCGGCGCTGGGATACTGAAATAACCGGGGAGCTTATAAAATCCAAGCTCTATTGCGGTTCCTTTCACAACAATACATATCTGTTCGGCACCATCAAGAGTGGATTAATTGTAGTGAATGATAGAGGGGAGATACTGGAGCATCTGAGCCGCTCAAATGGGTTGCAGAACAACACAGTATTGTCTCTGTTTGTCGACCGTCAGAATAATGTCTGGCTGGGACTTGATATTGGAATTGATTTCCTGAAAACAAGTCTTCCCACCTCTGTTATCAATGATAATTTCAACATTGCTGCCACTTATGCAACGGCTATCCATGAAGGCAGACTATATATCGGGACCAATCAGGGTCTGTTCACAAAAGAACTTGTCAAGCTCAGAAGTCAAATTAATATTAAGTACGACCTGGTTGAAGGCATGGAAGGGCAGGTCTGGAATCTTACGGTCACAGACGGGCAGTTGCTATGCGGGCATCACAACGGAGCCTATTCGATTGACGGGTTACAGTCAAAAAAGCTTACTAATACCAGGGGTGTCTGGAACTTCAATAAAATTCCGGGCCATGAAAATCTGCTTATAAGTGGCACATATGACGGATTTATAACTTTCGCTAAAGGTGGAGATGGAAAATGGAAGTTCAGGAAGAAGGTTAAGGGATTCGACGTCTCTTCAAAGGATTTGAAAATCGCCGGGGATAACTGGTTATGGATAAGTCACGGATATCTGGGGCTGTTTCGTCTTCACCTCAATGAAAGCCTTGACAGTGTTATTTCTGTAAAAGAGTACAGGGGTTCCAACAACCTTCCCGCGGAGTTGCCTTATTTTTTGCATGAATCAAGAGGTGATTTTTTCATTTCCACCAATCAGGGTATATACCAGTTTGACGAGGAGAGTGAGCATTTCTACAAACCTGACGAATTGAACAATTTTTTTGGCGATTTGGAGCTTATATATCTTCTGAAAGAAGACAGCAATCGGAATTTGTGGTACTCAGCCAGGGAGGGGATGGGCGTATTGCGTCTGCTTGAAGATGGGACATATACTAATATTTCCACACCCTTTCTTGACCTGAACAGTGCCCGGGTTTCTCCCTTTGACAACATATATATTCAGGATCAGGGTAATATCTACATTGGTACTCAGAATGGCCTCGTTCACTATGATCCTTTGATCTATAAAGACTACTTTGACGAAATGCATGTTTATATCAACCGGGTTCGCATTTCTTCCAAGCGTGAAGATACACTATGGTATTCCTCCGGCAATTCCCACATTGATAAACGGGAGCTTAAAGGCAATTTCTCAATACCTCATTCCTGGAATAATATATCATTCAGGTTCAATTCACCGGATATGGAGAATACCGGTCATATTCAATACAGTTACCGCCTGGACAATTTTGAAGACAACTGGTCAGACTGGACCACCACAAACGGGAAGGAGTATACCAATCTGCGCGAAGGAGACTACTTTTTCGAAGTGAAGGCAAAAAACATTTACAATAATGTCAGCTCGG
The DNA here is from genome assembly GCA_963696805.1 of uncultured Rikenellaceae bacterium. Lineage (GTDB taxonomy): Bacteria > Bacteroidota > Bacteroidia > Bacteroidales > VadinHA17 > SR-FBR-E99. The sequence continues at coordinate 395,231 of CAVOLF010000006.1, read as the reverse complement.
TCGACAGGTATTATTTTATTGTTGAACCTCCTTTCGCCAGGTCATATATAGCCCTGATATTATATTTCATATTGCTGTCCGGAATCATCCTGGCAGGCGTTTATTTATATGTCCGAAGAATTGGCAAAATCAGGTTGCAGGAAAAGAATAAGCAACTTAATGCATTCAGAAAAACAGAGCAAACATTTGAGGAACAGAAGCTGGCAGCGGAAAAGGAGATAATTCAGCTTAAAAATGAAAGGCTGCAGTCTGACATGAAACATAAGAACAAAGAGCTTGCTACAGCTACTTACCATATCATACAGAAAAATAAATTTCTAAATTCCCTTAAACAGGAGTTGTCGGCAATGATGCCGGTAACAAAAAATGATATTATTGTCAGCGAGCTGAAAAGAATTATCCGAAAGATCGATCGGGATATTCAGAATGAAAAGAACTGGGAAGTTTTTGACCGGTATTTTGATGAGGTCCACCAGGAGTTTCATTCCCGTTTAAAAAGAATACATCCGGAATTAACACCCGGTGAATTAAGGCTTTGCAGTTACCTGAGGATGAATGTCTCAACCAAAGAGATTGCCCCTCTTATGAACATCTCGTTCCGCGGAGTTGAGATAAGCCGGTATCGCCTGAGAAAGAAATTGAAACTTGACCGAAGTGTAAACATCGTAGACTATCTGATGCAGATATGAATCCCGAACCCGTGGGATAAACAGATCAGAGTCAGATTATGCCCTGCTGCAAAATCTGGAGGAAATCCTGGCCTGATGCATACAATCACTGAACGCGATGAGTCGAATTAAGGAAAATAGACTATCTAATGTCATGAATATCAATCATATGTATTATTGATGATGTGTTATTGATGTATTCATGAAATTCATTTGATGTATTTTTCTTTCTGTTTAATAGATGGTTTTCAGACAAGTTTCACCTTAATTGAGCTATTGTTTTCTGTATGGCATGACCATACCATTGACCTGATAGCAGGCTTCTATGATGGAATAGTTAACTGATCAACTTAAATCTGTTATATCATGAAAAAAAATCTCCTTTTTCTGCGATTAGTACTTCTCTTATTTATGTTGTCAACAGTCTTGAATGCCCAGGGTGACCGTGTGGCTGTTACTAGAACCGATGATGGAATGAAATTGGTTGTCAACGGGGCGGATTTTATGATCAACGGCATGAACTGGGATTACTTCCCGATAGGCACCACTGTTACCTATAGTCTCTGGAAGCAGTCTGACGACGTCATCAAAGCTGCACTTGATGCAGAGATGTCCCTGCTCAGGAATATGGGTGTCAATGCAGTGCGTCAGTATACCGGTGTACCTCCAAAATGGATTAAATATATGTATGAGAATTACGGCATATATACCATGCTCAACCATTCGTTCGGGCGGTATGGACTGACTCTGAGCGGCAAGTGGGTTGCGAATACTGAATATTCAGATCCGCGTGTCCGCGATTTGCTGATATCAGAGGTATCAGAGATGGTCAATGAATATAAGGATACACCCGGTTTGCTTATGTTTCTGCTGGGGAATGAAAACAATTATGGCCTTTTCTGGGAGGGTGCTGAAACCGAAGATATTCCGGTGGAAGACAGGAAATCAACAGGCCGGGCAACTCATTTGTACAAACTTTTCAATGAGGCAGTGAATGTGATGAAGGATATTGATTCGTCACATCCTGTTGCAATCTGCAACGGTGATTTGCTTTTCCTGGATATCATTGCAGAAGAGTGCAAGGACGTTGAGATCTTTGGCGTGAACATGTACCGCGGAGCATCATTTGGTGATGCTTTCCAGAGAGTCAAGGATATCCTGAACGTTCCGATCATGTTCACTGAATTTGGTGCGGATGCATTCAGTGCCGTTGAAAATGCAGAAGATCAGCAGTCTCAGGCTTATTACATGGTAAACAACTGGAAGGAGATCTACGAGAATGCTGCAGGCCTGGGCAAGGCAGGCAACTCTATCGGGGGCTTTACATTCCAGTTTAGCGACGGCTGGTGGAAATTTGGTCAGACCACTAACCTCGATGTTCAGGATAACAATGCTTCCTGGTCCAACGGTGGTTACCTGCACGATTATGTTGCAGGTGAAAACAATATGAACGAGGAGTGGTTCGGGATCTGTGCCAAAGGTCCAACGAACGAACGTGGTCTTTACCAGCTTTTCCCGCGTGCGGCCTATTATGCCCTCAGGGAGGTTCATTTTCTGAACCCCTATGCTGATGGCATCTCTCTCAAATCAATAGATACCCATTTCTCAAACATCGAAATAAGCAGCGCAGTCCTGCAGGCGCGAGGTGATAAAGCGGCGCTGGTAGGCGAGCAGGTGAAAAAAGTCCGCATCAGCGGACTGAGGGCTGAGCTCTCAACGTTCAGCACAGGCGGTAACCGGATCTCAACACCGGTTGACGCTGTTCCGGGAGCTTTGAAATATCCCGATCAACTGGGTTTTGATCACATGCAGTCATTTTATGTAAATGTAGAAGCAAATCCTGCTCCCAATCTACGGGGGGAAGTTGCTTTAAATGTCCTCGGTAATATTGCCGGGAATCCGATTGATGAGATTTTCTATGAGAACAGGGGCCGTCCCCGCGAGGTGAATACAGATGATGGCAATCTGATGTTGTCAGCATTGAACCGCGTTAAAGTGTACAGTGCGGAATTCACCTGGAACAGCAAGTTGTTTGACCTCACAAGTTTTTACCGTACAGGTCATTATCACTGGGGTTATGAGGGAGACTTCTTCGGGTTGTACCCGGAAGCCAACTACGGTCCGAATATGGATATTTATAACGGTGAAGCACCTTTCGGCTTTGAAATTGACGGGAAGAGGTCGCTGAATGGCTTGAAAGTTGCCTTCGGACCGGAACTCTGGTGGGGAGCCAATCCTGCGGTACTGGTCAAATACAGCAGGAAGGTTGGCGGATTTGACCTGACCGGCATTTATCATGAGGATCTTGATGAACAGGCACCGGCAGTGAGTTCTTTTGCAATACCCTCACCGCCAACAAGGAGAACCACTTTGCATATTAAAAGGCAAATGGGATCTGTTGGCATTGAAATTGGCGGTATATGGGCAGGTCAGCCCAGAGTGGGTGAGACTTTCCAGTTAGTTGAAGGAGAGACAGGTAACTATACTGTATATGAAGATCAAATCAATTCAAATGATACATGGGGTGGCAAGGCTAAAGTGACACTCTCGGCCGGACCGGTAAACTGGTATGCCCAGGGGGCCGCCATGGGACTGGTAGCCGGGGGAGGTGCCGACTATACAAAGACTTACACCGGATGGAGGCTCAAGGACAGCGGAAGCGGCAACCAGTTCAACTTTCTTACGGGACTGACCCTGCTGGTAGGTGATTTTCAGTTTGCGCCCAACTTCCTGTGGCAAAAGCCTGTAATTGGTCCCGTGCCGGGAGATGTGCCGGCTCCGGGAAGAGCAAGAAATATTCTTGATGATCCCTTCGCCGTAAGACATAACAGGGAAACCGTGGCAGGGGAATTCCTCCTTACATATGACCCGACACCTGCCACATGGATGTACGAATGGGATAACGATGAGGCCGAAGATGCTCCTTTTGCAATGAGCGCCGGATTCGTATACCGTCACCATCCGACAACTCAGGACGCTGCTATTGGAATTCTGGCAGACGGCCGGGCAACTTTTGCCTTCGCCGGTGCTCCTCCTGCACGCGACCTCTGGGAAGCATATGCGCGGATAGTGTCAAAGGCAAATTCAAACCTGGGTTTGATTGCCAACCTCTTTGCCGGGACGGCTGAGTCTAATGGCAGCGACGTACGATTGATCAAACGCTATGGGGGCGACCTCAGGATGATTTACAAAAAGACCAAACTGATATCAATGGTTAAGGTCAACGATTGGGGCCCTTATGATTATCACCGCGACTTCAACCTGACCTACCCGTTGCAGATAAAGGCAGACCTTTCAACTTTTGTTGCAAAGCCGAAGTGGGTTGACCTGCCTCAGACCCGTATCGGAATCCGGTTTAACTGGCGTTCTCTTGACCAGTATTCTCCCCGCTACTGTCCGACAAAAAATATAGACGTAAACGGAGACATGGTCTGTGACCCCACAGTGCCCGGCTATCCAAACGGAAATGAATGGGAGATAAGGACATACTTACATTTTAACATAGGCATGTAACCATAAATAAATGGAGACTAAAATGAAAAACAGGAAATATAACTGGTCAGCGATTGCCCTGATTACTGCTATGACACTTGCAGGCTCAGGTAGCTGCACGAGGGACTTTGAAGAACTGGAGCTGGCATCTTACCCGACTACACCTGAGGTGTTTATTGATGGTTTCAGTGCAGGCTTAAAGTACGCGGCGTTTGGTGGTTCCAAAGTAACCGCTTTTGATGTGGATACTGAAGTAAAATATGAAGGATCAGCATCAATGAGATTTGAAGTTCCTGATTATGAGGATCCTCAGGGCGCTTACGCAGGTGGCACATACTTTACCACAGTCGGACGTGATTTGTCTGGTTACGATGCACTTACTTTCTGGGCCAGGGCATCAAAATCAGCAACCATTGACCTGGTGGGGTTTGGCAATGATCTGGGTGAATCAAAGTACCTTGTTTCAATGCAAAATGTCGCAGTGAATTCAAACTGGAAGAAATATATTATACCTATTCCTGACCCTTCCCGGTTAACTCAGGAGAAGGGAATGTTCTTTTATTCAGAAGGTCCTGAGGATGGAAAGGGTTATACATTCTGGATTGATGAAGTGAAATTTGAAAAGCTTGGTACAATTGCTCACCGGCAACCTATAATACTCGACGGAAATGACAGGGTTGAATCAGCCGTAAACGGATTGAAGTTTCCTGTCGGCGGATTGAAAGTTTCATTCAATATGCCAACCGGGATTGACCAGACAGTTGTTGCAGCACCTGCATATTTTACATTCGCTTCATCAAATGCAGGGGTGGCAAGTGTGGATGCAACAGGACTGGTTTCTGTACTGAGTGAAGGAACAGCTGTTATTACTGCCACTTCCGGCGGTGAAGATGCTGAAGGGTCTCTGACAGTTCAGTCTTCGGGTGATTTTACTCACGCCCCGGTCCCTGCAGCAGAGCAGGAAGATGTTATTTCCATCTTCAGCAATCAGTACGTAAATGTGCCTGTAGATTTCTACAATGGTTACTGGCAACCTTACCAGACTACCACTTCAGCAGATTTCACTGTTGAGGGTGATGCTGTATTGTTTTATAACAATTTCAATTTTGTTGGTATTCAGTTTACATCACCAACAATCAATGCCACTACCATGACTCACCTTCATATGGACATCTGGATTCCAAATGCGGTGGACCCGGCAGACAGACTGGCGGTAAAACTGGTGGATATGGGGCCCGACGGAGGCCTTGATGGCAACGATCCGACGCTTGTTTATGAAATTGCAGGGCCGCTGGCATCGCAAAGCTGGATAAGTGTTGATATTGCCCTTGCCGGGTTATCTTCCAGAAGTAAACTGGCTCAGATAATTCTCGAACGCCTTGGATCATCCCTGACAGGATTCTACCTCGACAATGTCTATTTTTACGGTAACGGAGGTGGTACGCCTACTGTACCTGCAGAGGCTGCTCCTGCGCCCCCGGCCAGGGATGCAGCTGACGTGATCTCACTTTACGGTGATGCATATGCTAATTTACCAGGCACCGACTACCCCGACTGGGGCCAGGCAACGGTGGTTTCTGAAGTGACTGTAGCCGGAAACAACACCCTGAAATTTGCAGGATTGAATTACCAGGGCATGCAACTGGCATCGAGTCAGAATGTTACGGGCATGGAGTATTTGCATCTGGACTTCTGGACAGTGAACTCCACAGGACTCAATGTTTTCCTGATAAGTCCCGGCCCTGTGGAAAAGGCCTATTCACTGACCGTACCTACAACAGGCTGGGTAAGCGTTGATATTCCACTGGCTCAGCTTTGTCACCGGTTAATCTGGCTGATATTATACAGCTGAAGTTCGACGGTAACGGTGATATATATCTTGATAATATATATTTCTATACTGGCAGGAGGTACGCCGGATTGTCCCTGCAGTGGCTGCTCCTGCACCGCCGGCAAGAGATGCTGCTGACGTAATCTCTCTCTTCAGTAACGCATATACTAACAGAAGCGTCAGTACATGGTCAGCTGATCTGGGATGATTCAGATGTGGCAGACTTGCAGATTTCAGGCAATGATGTTAAGAAATATACATTTACAAATTTCGCCGGTATTGACTTCAGCAGTAATAAATTTGATGCTTCGGGCATGACACATTTCCATATTGATATATGGACACCGGATGAGGTAATGTCCAAATCACTTTCAATAAAGAATGTTGATTTCGGAGGCGGAACTGCAGAGGCTACAAGTCATATACTTACCGTTGTTCATACTCCAACCGGAGATATACCTGCGCTGCAGACGGGATCATGGGTTTCGATAGATGTTCCGATTACAGCTTTTACCGGAAACCTGACAAGAGCGGACCTTGCTCAGATGGTACTTACCTGTAATCTGAGGACTCTTTATGTCGATAATATTTATTTCTACAAATCAGGTGGTGGCTCAGCCACTGAGCCTGCAGCAGCGGCTCCGACGCCGACGCGTGATGAGGCCACAGTGATTTCAATGTTCAGCGGAGCGTATACCAACGTGGCTGTTGATACCTGGAAGACAGACTGGTCAGCGGCAACCTATGAAGAAGTGACTGTTGCCGGAAATCCGACAAAGAAATATTCTGCCCTGAATTTTGTAGGGATAGAGACGGGTACTACTCCCATAAATGCAACAACCATGACTCATCTGCACCTTGATGTATGGTCAGCCGACATCACCAATTTCGGGGTCAAGCTGGTTGACTTCGGGGCAAACGGAGTATTCGGAGGCGGGGATGATGTTGAACACCAGATCAATTTTGCCTCACCGGTCAAGGGTGTATGGGTGAGCTATGATATTCCCCTGAGTGATTTTACCGGTCTTACAACAAGGGCACATCTGGCACAGTACATACTAGTGGGTCAACCCAGCGGGGCAAATACCATCTTTGTCGATAACATGTACTTCTACAGCGGAGGCGGTGGATCAGCCACTGAGCCTGCAGCAGCGGCTCCGACGCCGACGCGTGATGAGGCCACTGTGATTTCAATGTTCAGCGGAGCGTATACCAATGTGGCTGTTGATACATGGAAGACAGACTGGTCTGCGGCAACCTATGAAGAAGTGACTGTTGCCGGAAATCCGACGAAGAAATATTCGGACCTGAATTTTGTAGGGATAGAGACGGGTACTGCTCCCATAAATGCAACAACAATGACCCATCTGCACCTTGATGTCTGGTCAGCTGACATCACCAATTTCGGGGTCAAGCTGGTTGACTTCGGGGCAAACGGAGTATTCGGAGGCGGGGATGATGTTGAACACCAGATCAATTTTGCCTCACCGGTCAAGGGTACATGGGTGAGCTATGATATTCCCCTGAGTGATTTTACCGGTCTTACAACAAGGGCACATCTGGCCCAGTACATACTAGTGGGTCAACCCAGCGGGGCAAATACCATCTTTGTTGATAACCTGTACTTCTACAGCGGCGGCGGCGGTGGTACCACAGGACCAGCTGCAGCCGCACCAACACCTCCTGCACGCAGTGCCTCCAATGTGGTTTCTATTTACAGTGATGCCTATACTAATATTACTGTTGATAATTTTGACGCTGGCTGGTGCGGAGGTGCTGCAGTTACAGAAGTATCCATAGCTGGAAATAATACACTGAAGAAGAATGCAGGAATAGACTGTCATGGAATAGATTTTACTACAAACAGGCAAAATTTATCCTCATTCACACATATTCATTTCGATATTTACACTGATGATACTGACCTGACAGGGGATGTGTTCAATGTAAAACTAGTTGATTTTGCAGGTGGAGCCGGTGAAGCTTCTGCCCTGGAAGTTAATATTAATACAGGAACAACACCGGCAATAGTTGCAGGTACATGGGTTTCCGTGGATATTGATATAACTGCTTTAGGAGGAATTGTTACAGGCAATCTGACAAGAAGTGATGTTGCTCAGATTGGGATTACAACTGCCAATCTGACTAATGTGTGGTATGATAATATTTATCTCTGGAAATAACATTAATCAGCTGTGGCTTCAGTTTCACAATCCGGAAAACTGAAGCTTCAGCATATTTTAGAAACATTAAGTTGTAAATAAGATAAAATCATAAGTATGAAATCAAGTTTATTATTTATCGGAGGCATCCTCCTCCTGCCAGTCCTTCTTATATTGGGAGGATGTGAGGATAAATCAGGGCTGGAAAAAAGGACTTATCAACTGGTCTGGCAGGATGAGTTCGAAACCGCCGGAGCTCCTGACGAGACAAAATGGTCATTCGACCTTGGCGGAGGCGGCTGGGGTAACAACGAATTGCAGACCTATACAGATGATGCTCAGAATGTTGTCATAGCTGAAGGAGCACTTCGGATAACAGCCGTAAAAGCAGGTAGTACATTTACCTCAGCACGAATTAAAACACTCGGGTTATTTGAGCAGACCTACGGCCGGTTTGAGGCAAGCATTAAATTGCCGTGGGGGCCGGGTATCTGGCCGGCTTTCTGGATGCTGGGAGCTGATATAGAAACCAATCCATGGCCGCAGTGCGGTGAAATTGACATTATGGAATACCGCGGGCAACAACCAAATATTATAAATGGCAGCGTTCACGGCCCTGGTTATTCCGGAGGTGCAGCAATTACCAAAAGCTATGGTTATGCAGACAAGCGATTTGACACAGATTACCATTTATTTGCTGTTGAATGGGGCACTGATTTTATCCAGTACTTCGTTGATGATGTTCTTTACCAGGAAATAAAACCCGAAGACCTGACAGGAGAATGGGTATTTGACAATCCTTTCTTTATGATTCTCAATGTGGCCGTTGGAGGCGATTATGTGGGTTTCCCAACATCCGAGACGCCATTCCCTCAAACGATGTATGTTGATTATGTGAGGGTCTACCGTGAGGTTGAATAGGATCAATTACTGAATATCAGAGTCCCATGCTTCACAATATCCGGGAATAATCTGCAGTTTTGTGTCTGACCATTCAGAATTGTCGTAATTGTTAAACATTTTAATATAACCTTCTTCACATGAATCATTATACAACAGCTGAGAAAGACAGAGTGCCCCTGATGCAGAAAGCGGCATTTGGTGCGGGCCATCTGGTAAATAACCTGCTGCCGGGAGCACTGGGAGTATTTATGTTCTTTTTACTGACTGCCTTCGGAATGGATCCTTTCCTGGCTGGTTTGCTCGGCGGACTGCCAAGATTTTATGATGCCATTACAGACCCTATCATGGGTTTTATATCAGACAATACAAAATCGAGATTTGGCCGCAGAAGACCCTATATCTTTGTCGGTGCCATTTTAAGCGGAGTGCTGTTTGCAGTCCTGTGGCAACTCTCTCCTGATAATTCCCAGACCTATAACTTCTGGTATTTCCTTATTTTTTCACTGATATACCTGACAGGAAATACAATTTTTTCCACGCCACTGATAGGACTTGGATATGAAATGACATCAGACTACAATGAGCGGACCCGGTTAATGGCATTCTCACAAACACTTGGCCAGATTGCCTGGATGATTGTACCGTGGTTCTGGGTGCTGATTGCAAACCCAAACCTGTTTGAGACTCAGGCTATTGGGGTTAGAAAACTCTCCATGATCGTAGGCGCTGTCTGTATTGTCCTGGGTATAATGCCTGCAATATTCTGCAAAGGGATAGATGCTTCGAAAATGGAGGGCAGGGTCAAGATTACATACAAGACACTGTTTTCCAATCTTATGGATCTTTTCAGAGGAATTGTCCAGGTGTCAAAAAATATTCCCTTTATGAGACTCTGCGGAGCAACCTTCCTGGTCTTCAATGGCTTTCAACTGGTGGCATCGTTCAGTTATTTCATTATTGTATTTTACATGTTCAAGGGTGACTATGGTCTGGCGGGAAACTGGCCGGCCTGGTTCTCTACAGTATCGGCAATAATTACTGCCTTCCTGGTAATTCCGGTTATTTCTGCCATTGCCAACAGAGTGGGTAAACGCAACGCATTTATCATCTCAACTTTTATTTCGATAGTGGGTTACTTACTTAAATGGTGGGGATTTAACCCGGAAAATCCATGGTTGATGTTTATGCCACTTCCTCTCATGGTATTTGGAATTGGGGGTTTGTTTACCCTGATGATGAGCATGACAGCTGATGTATGCGATCTTGATGAATTGAATAACGGCATGCCGCGAAAAGAAGGAACATTCGGGGCTATCTACTGGTGGATGGTCAAGTTGGGACAGGCCCTGGCCCTTGTCCTGGGTGGCCTGGTGCTCAAACTGGTCGGATTTGATCAGAATGCTGCCATCCAGACAGCTGAAACCATTACCAAACTGCGAATTGCTGATATAACTATTCCTGCACTAACGGCATTACTGGCCATACTGGTGATGTGGAAATATGACCTTACAGAAAAGAAGGCCCGTGAGATTAAAATGCAGTTAGTGGCACGAAGAGGAGAGTTATAGTTGCGTTTTGCAGGATCTGTTTATACTGACTATATTCGTCAGCCTTATACTTCGGAAATAAAATTTTCCGGTGCAGCAACAAAGCATATAAGATAGAATTTACCATTAGTCAACAGGTTAAAAGATAAAATCAAATCGTATGTCATTCAGAAGCGAAAAACTTTTGTCTCTCACAGGAGAAGACTTTAGTAACAAATCAACTGCCGACTTAATAAAACTGTTCAGAAAATACCTTGAGAATGGAATGCATGGTCTTTGTTTCAGCTCATACGTTGAGGGACAGTCGCCCGGTAGCATTATCAGCGAGGAACAGATAAGGCAAAGAATAGAAATAATAAAACCATATACTTCCTGGATAAGAACATTCTCATGTACTGACGGGCATGAACTAATTCCTCGGATTGCAAAGGAAAATGGCCTGAAGGTAATGGCAGGGGCATGGTTGAGTGATGATAAGGAGCATAACGAAGTTGAGATTGAAAACCTGGTAAGGGTTGTGAAAGAAGGGAATACAGATCTCGTTGCTGTTGGAAATGAGGTTCTTTATCGTGAGGAACTGACGGAGCAGGAATTACTGGAATACATTCAAAGGGTTAAGCAACAGGTGCCTGAGGCAAGTGTGGGGTATGTTGATGCCTATTACGAATTTGTCAACCGGCCGGCGATTACCGATGCATGTGATGTACTGTTTACCAATTGCTATCCCTTCTGGGAAGGCTGCCATATAGATTATTCACTGGTCTATATGAAAAACATGTACTTCAGTGTGCTTCAGGCTGCCAGGGGTAAAAGAGTGGTTATCAGTGAGACCGGATGGCCAAATATGGGTATAGCCTTTGAGGCATCCGAACCGTCAACCGACAATGCTCTGCGGTATTTCATAAATACTCAGAAATGGAGCCTGGAGGAGAATATTGAGATAATGTATTTTTCAAGCTTTGATGAAGCCTGGAAGATTGAAAAAGAGGGAGATGTGGGTGCTTTCTGGGGTTTATGGGATAAGGACGGTAACCTGAAATACTCCTGATCTCAGTGATCTGGATTTTGCTCAAAAAGACTTTCAAAACCACAATTATGAAACAAAAAATCTTCTCAATTTCACTGCTGTTTATCTTTGCGGCTATTATTCAATCTTGCGATACAAAAACAAATATGTTATCCACAAAGGAGATTTACGTCACTTCAGAGAGCGGTGACAAAATTGCCGTAAAAGAAAATGTGGGGTTTGTCAGGGGGGAACCCGAGGGGACCATAATCAGGATAGAACCCGATAGTGTGAAGCAGACGATGGACGGTATAGGATCATCATTCACTGAATCCTCTGCTTTTGTACTCGCACATATAGACCCGGTTGATCGCAAAGAGGTTATGCGTAAGCTCTTCAGTGAAGACGGAGCCAACTTTTCACTTACAAGGACTCACATTGGAGCCTGTGACTTTACTGTTAACGGAAAATATTCCTACCTCGACAGAGAGGGAGACATCAAACTGGAGTCTTTCAGTGTTGCCCCCGACAATAAGGGATTTAGTGTAACTGATTTTCCAGGTATTAAGGATGAAAACTACGATCTCTTGCCCATGATCAGGGAAGCGATTGAGATTAAGAACCAACAGAAGGATAATGAGTTGAGGATAGTAGCATCTGCATGGACTGCCCCTTCATGGATGAAGGATATTGAAGAGTGGTACATAACAGGATCAGCTGAAAACAACTACCAGGGTACTGGCGGCAGCCTTAAGAAGGAGTATGAAAATACATACGCTGACTATCTTATAAGATATCTCAATGAATACAGGTCTGAAGGTGTTGATATATGGGCGATTACACCTGTCAATGAGCCGCATGGCAACAACGGTCAATGGGAAAGCATGAATTTCACACCTCAGACACAGAATGAGTTTATAAAAAAATACCTTGGGCCGAAACTGAAGTCAGGCGACAACGCCAGTGTCAGATTGCTTATTTATGATCAGAACAGGGATGGAATCGAACAATGGACAGACCTGATTTTGACCGATGGTCAAACATCCGGGTATGTATATGGCACGGCGGTCCACTGGTATGAAAGTACCTTTAAAGTATACGAAGACGTATTCGAAAGAGTCAATGCAAAATTCCCGGATAATAAGATCATTCATACAGAAGGTTGTATCGATGATCTTGGCAAACCGGCTCCTCAGGGAATTACCGATCCGGAACGTTACATGGAGAAGGACTGGTTTGACAATGATTCATTCTGGTGGAATGACAATGCTACAGATTGGGCATACTCAGCCACCTGGGAAGGTGTAAAAAGCCAAGACCATCCGGTCTATACCCCTGTCCACCGCTATGCAAGAAATATCATCGTCAGCATTGACCATTGGCTGACAGGCTGGATTGACTGGAATGTTGTCCTTGATCATGTCGGCGGACCAAATCACGTAGGTAATTATTGCGGTGCCCCCGTCATGATAAATACTGCAACAGGGCATATTTACTATACGCCTGTATTTTACGTGCTGGCCCAGTTCAGTAAGACAATCAGGCCGGGAGACAGAGCAGTTCAGACCTCCAAAACGCTTGAGGGACCCGGAGAAGATGATTTGCATGTTTGTGCAACAATTAACAGTGAAGATGTTCTGAGTGTGCAGCTGTTGAATACGACGAAGAAAGATATTTCATATAAACTTCAGATAAAGGATCAGTATGCTGACATGACGATTGTTGCCAACTCTGTTCAGACGGTGCGCGTGCAGCTTTAATGTCATTTCCATAAGATCCTTTTTGCATGAAGAAGAACTCTCAGGTTGATAAGTCGGGATCCTCTGTTGTCAGACAGTATCCCTTTGTAATTCGCAGATTCGAGCCCCTTCTGAATGGCAAATGGGTAGGTGAAGCAGTATCCTATGGATGTTACCGGAGCGGTCAGGCTCCGGGAATTAAAGGCCCTTCTGTTGCTGAAATTGAGGAAGACCTGCAAATAATACTGCGTCACTGGAATTTGATCCGGCTGTACAGTTCCGATGGAGACTCCGCAAGAATACTAGAGATTATAAGAAGAAAGCATCTCCCTGTAAAGGTAATGCTCGGGGTGTGGCTTGAAAATGAAACCGGGCACCCGGAAAGGAAAGAGGAAAACATTGCCCAGGCCATTCAGGGAATCAACCTGGCTAATGAGTATACGGACCTGATTGCTGCCGTTTGTGTGGGAAATGAGACGCAGGTAACCTGGTCAGCTCACAGAATGGATCAGCAGGATTTAATCAAATACATCAGGCTTGTCAGAAATAACACAAATGCCCCTGTGACTACCGCTGATGATTACAGTTTCTGGATTACATTTGACAGCAAAAAGGTTGCGGATGAAATAGACTTTATTGTTACACATCTTTATTCAATGTGGAATGGCATAACTCTGGAAAATGCCATCGAATGGATGGATAGGATATATTTTCAGGAGGTCAGGGTGATGCATCCTGATAAAGAAACTGTAATAGGCGAGGCAGGCTGGGCAACGAATTACAATACACGCAAGACCGGGCCCGGAGAGCAGGCCTCATTAATTAAAGGCACCGTTGACATGGCTGCCCAGGAATACTATCTGATCCATCTGCACAACTGGATTACCAAAACCCGGGTTAACACATTTCTGTTTGAAGCATTTGATGAACCATGGAAGGGCGGAGGAGAAAATTCAGAACCGGATGAAGTGGAAAAGCACTGGGGCGTATTTTATGAAAGCCGTCAGCCGAAAATATCCTTTATCAATTACCTGAGACATCATGAACATAGAGAAGATACAACTGGGCCAGACAGTCCTGAAACAATCAGATAATCAAGTTCAGGGAGATTTTTTGGAGATTGACGGGGAGAAGTTCTACCGGATTGAGCACTATGATCAGATGCCGGATTTCTTCATGACCATTGTCAGTGATTCCGATCAGTGGTTGTTCATCTCCAGTAACGGTTCATTGTCAGCAGGCAGAAAAGACCGCGATCATGCTCTTTTCCCCTACTATACAGATGATAAAATCAATGACTATTACGATCTGACGGGAAGCAAAACCGTTATCCTGGTTCAAAGAGAGGGTCAGACCTTTCTGTGGCAGCCCTTTTCCAAAGAACTGGCGAATATATACCGGACAGACCGAAACCTCCTTAAAAGCATCTACGGTAACAAAATTATATTTCAGGAAAGGAATCTTGATTTAGGCCTCGAATTTCAATACGGATGGTACACCAGTGACAAATATGGATTTGTAAAGAGATCAAGGCTTGTGAATTTAAGGGAAGAACCGGTCACAGCCTTAGTGCTTGATGGCATACGTAATATTCTCCCTGGTGGTGTCGATTATAGTTTTCAGAATGAATACAGCAACCTGCTTGACGGATATAAAAAGAGTGAACTCACAGAGGAGACTAAGCTTGGCTTGTTCATGCTGAGTTCAATACCGGTAGATAAAGCAGAACCGAGCGAATCACTAAACGCCACAACTGTATGGTCATTTGGCCTGGCTGACAGCAGGATTCTTATCTCCGACAAGCAACTGGGGAAGTTTGTGACGGGATCTCCGCTTCAGACCGAAACAGATATCCGGGCTTCACGCGGAGCTTATTTTATAAATACTGACCTCTTTCTGCCCGGTCAGAAAGCACATGAATGGTTTTTTGTATGTGAAGTTGACCAGAGTACGACCGATGTGGCCAATCTTAATCATTTCCTGGGAGTTGACAACAACTTCTTTGAGCTGATCAATGCTGATATTAAAAAAGGCACCGGCAAACTTGTCTCCTTTGTAGCATCGGCGGATGGCTTGCAGAAAACCAGAGATGAATTGTGTACTGCCCGGCATTTCTCAAATGTTCTCTTCAACATAATGCGAGGAGGCATATATCTGAATAATTACACGATTGAAGTCGATGACCTTAAGCGATATATAAGTGATACAAACAAAAGAGCTAAGCCTGAAGCAGAAGCTCTCCTTGCAAAAGCAGGCGACGAAATTTCCCTGCAGGATCTGCTCCTGCTGGCCGGGCAAAGCAGCAACAGCAATTTAATTCGTTACTGCAACGAATACCTGCCACTGACTTTCAGTCGCCGGCATGGTGATCCCAGCCGACCGTGGAATCAGTTCTCGATTGACAGGAATGAAGATGGCTCTCCGAAATTTGATTTCCAGGGGAACTGGCGTGACATATTTCAAAACTGGGAGGCGTTAAGTATCTCGTTTCCCGGATTCATTGAAAACATCATCAGCAAATTCGTAAATGCTACCACAGCAGATGGCTATAATCCCTATCGCATCACCCGGAATGGCATTGACTGGGAATGTCCGGATCCTGATGATCCATGGTCGTACATAGGTTACTGGGGCGATCATCAGATTATTTACCTGCAAAAACTTTTGGAATTGTCGGACAATTATCATCCCGGTAAAATAGACCAGATGCTGGCAAAAGAGGTATATGCCTATGCCAATGTCCCTTACCGTATCAAATCCTATACTGACATTGTCAGTGACCCAAAAAATACCATAGTATTCGATAAGGAACTGAATAAAGTGATCAACGATCATGTTGCAGGGATTGGCTCCGACGGCCGTCTATTAAGTCTTGATGATGAGACGGTTTACCATGTAAACTTCACTGAAAAGATCCTTGTCATTCTTCTTGCAAAGCTTATTAATTTTATTCCCGAGGCAGGTATATGGCTGAATACTCAAAGGCCTGAATGGAACGATGCCAATAATGCCCTTGTAGGTAACGGTGCATCAATGGTAACCCTGTACTACCTGCGAAGATTTATGAGTTTCTGGCACAAGGTTTTTAATCGGTCCGGCTTTGCTTCCGCAGTTGTTTCCGTAGAAGTAAAAGAGCTTTACGATGAAATTTTCAGTCTCTTTAGCGGGAAGGCACATCTGCTTAAAACGGGATTTTCAGACCGGGAACGCAGGAGTTTCACCGATACCCTGGGCGAAGCTGGCACA
Organism: uncultured Rikenellaceae bacterium; assembly: GCA_963696805.1. Classification (GTDB taxonomy): domain Bacteria; phylum Bacteroidota; class Bacteroidia; order Bacteroidales; family VadinHA17; genus SR-FBR-E99. The sequence continues at coordinate 378,637 of CAVOLF010000006.1, read as the reverse complement.
GTTTATCGTCAATCGATATACACTAATTGCTTTTCAGGTGAGAAAACCAGCGTAGGTACGGATCACCTGGTTCAATTCCTGGCGCTGTCACTTGATTATATTGATCAGTCAATAAGAAAGAATAAACGCTCTGACGGATTGTACCACGCCTACAACCTGGTTACCTTTGACAATGGCACCATTAGCATCCGCCACTTATATGAGATGCTTGAAGGACAGGTAGCAGTACTCAGTTCCGGTTATCTTTCGTCTGCCGAATCTCTTGAAGTGCTAAACGCACTTAAACATTCCGACCTCTTCAGGGCTGACCAATACAGCTATATGTTATATCCGGACAGGCGATTGCCGTGGTTTACAGAGAAGAACAATATTCCAGCAGGCAGAGTCAAAGGATCAGAACTCCTGACCAGGTTAATTGCTGACAAAGAGACTTCTATCGTAAGCCGCGACAACACGGGGGGCCTTCATTTCCATGGAAGTTTCAGAAATGCCGGGGTGCTGGAGTCAGCGCTGGAATCACTTGATGATGAGAAGTATGGGCAATTGGTGGATAAGGAGAAATCATTGATTCTGAATATTTATGAGGAAATATTTGATCATCAGTCATTTACCGGAAGATCAGGGACATTCTATGCTTATGAAGGTTTAGGCAGTATCTACTGGCACATGGTTTCCAAACTTCTGCTTGCAGTTCAGGAATGTTTTTTACGGGCTATGGATGAAGGTGTGGAAAGAGGGCTTTCTGCTCAATTGAGAGAACACTATTTTGACATCAAAGCCGGTATTGGAATGTATAAGTCCCCCGGATTGTACGGGGCATTTCCCACAGATGCCTATTCTCATACTCCCGGGAATTCAGGCGCCAAACAACCGGGAATGACAGGACAGGTAAAGGAGGATGTTATTTCCAGGATGAGGGAGCTCGGTGTCAGGATTGAAGCAGGAAAGGTTCAATTTGATACATCACTCCTCGATACTGAGGAATTCCTTAACCGCGATGATCACTTCACCTATCTGGCCATCGATGACTCAACCGGGCATATTCACCTGTCTGCCAACCAACTTGCGTTTACTCTTTGTCAGGTGCCAGTTGTTTATTCGGTGGCTGACCGGCAGGAAATTGAGGTGGTGTTACACGGGGATGATGTTTTGCGAATCAAGGGTGATACCGTGGACATCAACACCAGTAACCTGATCTTCAACCGCATCGGAGAAATAAAGCAACTAAAAGTTTCAGTCAGGCTGCATTCCTGAAATCCTTTATATACCATCCCGGCATCTGCTTGTTGCAGCGCCGTCAAGACTTGCATTTGTGCTCAGCCGATCATTGGCTTCCTGTTGCCGGGTTTATCCATAAATAATTAAATTTGCCGCATCATTTCATTTGTGCCCGGGGAAGTCGATGCAGCTAATTATTGTTTTATCCGGCACCAATAAGAAAGTAACTATAAGAAATAAATAAATGAATCTATTCAAACGTTCGCTGGTAGCAATCTTTGTTTTCCTGTCATTGGTGGGTAGTTCCTGCAAGACAGGCGGCTTTATCACTGATGAGGCAGATGCAAGGGCAGTAAAAATGCTTGCAAAGATGACCCTTGATGAGAAGATTGGACAGATGTCGCAGCTTGACATAGGTTATTTCAGTGATCCTGAACATCTCAAACAGGCAGTAAGGGAAGGCAGCTGTGGTTCCCTTTTAAATTTTTTTGGGGCGCAGCAGGTCAATGAAATACAGCGCATAGCGTTGGAGGAGAGCAGACTCGGTATACCCCTCATTATTGGAAGGGATGTTATTCACGGTTTCCGCACGATTTTCCCGATTCCTCTTGGCATGGCAGCTTCGTGGAACCCGGAAAATGTGAGGAAGGCTTTTCGCATTTCTGCCATTGAAGCTTCATCGCAGGGGATAAGATGGTCTTTTGCTCCTATGATAGACATCACCTGGGATCCCCGCTGGGGGAGGATAGCTGAAGGGTGCGGTGAAGACCCCTTCCTGGTTTCTTCTATGGCCACGGCAATGGTTGAAGGTTTACAGGGCGACAGCCTTACCGACCCAACTGCACTGGCGGCCTGTGCCAAGCATTATGCCGGATACGGCTTCTCTGAAGGGGGTCGTGATTACAATACGACTTATATTTCAGAACCGGTTTTAAGAAACGTAGTGCTTAAACCCTTTAAGGCTGCAAAGGATGCAGGAGCTCTCTCATTCATGTCTGCCTTCAATGACCTGAATGGAGTACCTGCTTCGGCAAATGAGTTTACCCTCCGCACTGTTCTTCGTGACGAGTGGAAATTCGACGGTTTTGTTGTCAGTGACTGGGGCTCTGTGGTGGAGCTGGTTGAGCACGGGTATGCCTTCGATGAGAAGGATGCAGCTGCAAAGGCAATAAATGCCGGGGTTGAAATGGAGATGGCTACTACAGCCTATTCTGACAATATTAAGAGTCTGCTTGAAGAGAAAAAGATCACCCTGAAAGAGATAGACGAAGCAGTATTGAACATTCTCAGGGTAAAGTATAAACTGGGGCTCTTTGAAAATCCTTATGCCGACCCTGAAGCTGAAAAGAAAATCCTGGACCCGGTCTTTCTTGAGCATGCCCGTACAGTGGCAAGGGAGAGCACAGTACTGCTGAAGAATGACGGCAAGACGTTGCCCCTGCGGACAGATGTCTCCTCGGTGGCTGTGATAGGCCCCCTGGCTGACGCTCCCCGTGAACAGCTCGGCACATGGTGTTTTGACGGCCGTGGAGAGAACTCCGTCACCCCTTTGCAAGCCATCAGGGAAGTCCTCGGAGAGAAAAAAGTCAACTATGTCAGCGGGTTGAAGTACAGCCGTGATAAGAATAAATCCCAGTTTAATGCTGCCATTGCCGCTGCTGCAAAGTCTGACGCAATACTCTTTTTTGCAGGCGAAGAGAGGGTCCTTTCAGGTGAGGCTCATTCGCGGGGTGAAATTGACCTGCCCGGGGTGCAGAGAGAACTCATATCTGAGCTGTCAAAGACAGGTAAGCCCCTTATCGTGGTTGTGATGGCAGGACGCCCTCTTGCCATTGGCGATGAGATGAATGATTCGGACGCCGTCCTCTATGCATGGCATGGCGGTACGATGGCAGGCCCGGCACTGGCAGACCTCATCTTCGGAAAAGAGTCTCCCTCAGGAAAGCTGCCGGTCACTTTTGTCAGGGGATCAGGGCAGATACCGTTCTATTATTATCACAAGAATACAGGCAGACCGGCCTTACCCATGTCATGGATACCCATAGACAGTATTCCAATTGATTACATTCAGGCTTCGGAGGGTTACAAATCCTTGCTTATGGATTATGGTTACACGCCGCTGCTGCCTTTCGGATATGGTCTCAGCTATACAACTTTCACCTACAGCGATCTCACCCTTTCTGATAATGTAATGAGCACAACAGGATCATTAGTGGTAAAGGCCAGGGTGACCAACAGCGGTGAGTGGGATGCCGATGAAATAGTACAGTTGTATATCCGTGACAGGGTCGGAAGCATTACCCGTCCGATAAAGGAGCTTAAGGGTTACAAACGCCTTAATATCAGAAAGGGTGAAACAGCTGAGGTGGAGTTCATCCTCACGGCAGCTGACCTCGCTTTTTTCAACGGTAAGGAGACGCTTACCGAACCCGGGGAGTTTGATGTATGGATCGGACCTAATTCTGATGAGGGGCTCCATGCCGGATTTATTGTTGAGTAGAGTCAGATGAAAAAAATTAAGAAAATGGTACCAACCGGATACATTTTCCTGGCAATTGCACTCCTGGCGCCAGGTTGTGAAAAGGCAGAGAACCCGGCCACGAAACCAGAAAAGACAGAACCGGTTGAAAAGGTTCTGGTATGGAGTGATGAATTCAGCTACACGGGGCTGCCTGACGCATCAAAGTGGAGCTTTGATACAGAGGGAAATGTCTGGAAGTGGGGCAACAATGAGGCGCAATACTATACCGCCAACAGGCTGAAAAATGCAGAAGTAAAGGACGGGTTCCTCCATATCACGGCACATAAGGAAGATTACGAAGGGTCGAGTTACACGTCTGCGAGGCTGAGGTCCAAGGGCAAAGGTGACTGGCACTACGGCAGGATTGAGGTGAAGGCAAAAATTCCTGACGGAAGGGGTATGTGGCCGGCGATATGGATGCTGCCAACCGACTGGGAGTACGGAGACTGGCCAAAAAGCGGTGAGATTGACATAATGGAAAACGTAGGGTATGACCCATACATCATCGTAGCTTCTGCCCATACCGAGTCATATAATCACATCCTCGGCACCCAAAAGAGCGGAAAGGCAAGGGTCCAGACATGTTACTCTGACTTCCATGTTTACGCACTGGAATGGATGGGCAATGAGTATAAGGTATTTGTTGATGAGCTGCTGATCTTTACCTTCAGGAATGAAGGTACGGGATACAAGGTCTGGCCTTTCGACAAACGTTTCCATCTGCTGCTTAATGTGGCTGTGGGAGGCAACTGGGGCGGTGTCATGGGTATTGATGATACAATATTCCCCCGTGAGATGGTGGTTGATTATGTAAGGGTTTACCAGTAACAGTAATTACAGGCTCACCTTTACTCTTTTACGAACTTGACAGCCTGGCTCCCTGCGGCGGTAAATACCCTGACAATGTAGGTGCCACTGACCAGGCTGCTGACATCCGCAGTACAAAGGCTGTCGTTACATTTCAGCACCATAATGCGGTTGCCCCTTATATCATAGATGCTTATGCCGCTTATCTCTGTCTCTGAGCTTATGCTGAGAATACCCCTTACCGGATTGGGGTAGATGGTGAAATTAATTCCGGCAGCCGGAGTATCCGTTGAAGTAATAAGATCATTAGACGCAGTCCAGCTTTCCGGCAGGCTGTTGTCAAGAGTCATGCCTGCAAGCATCAGGTAATAGCCATTGCCGTCGGCATCGGGCCAGGGGCTGCCATCGGTATATTCAACGTAATCGACCAGGTTCCCGAAGGCATCCGAGAGAACAAGCTTTTCACCGCTGTTCGAGAGCTGACGGGTAAATTCTCCGAAGGGTGCGAATCCGTATTTCGACTGGAAGACGGTAGCATTGCTCGCTATTATCACACACAGACCGGCACCCAGTGTTGCATTTGCCGGGAACTGGTAAACAAAGCCGGTACCCCTGAAATAGATGCCACTGAGGTTGACCGGGGTGCTTCCTGTGTTTCGGATCTCAAGGAATTCCAGCTCATCTTCATCGGGAAACTGCGTTGTGCCCAGGGGGTGATACATGATCTTCGTGATCGTCAGCTGTGGCACGGTCACGTTGCTGCAGGCACTGTAGGGGCCTATGTTTGTAGTGATCCAATCCGTCCGTACTGACATGAACGATTTAATATCTGCAATACGCTGGGAGTGACTCCCGGTCTTTCCCCACCGCTGGTAATCCCTTGTGACAGCCTCGGAAATATCTGATACTGTACTGTCAATGAGTGCACTCAGAGCAGCCTGGCTCAGAGTCTGACCAGGCTGGATGAGCTCGTTCCAGCGTCTTGAGAGATAGCATTTGTACTGCGTGTTATAAAACAGGTCGCGCCAGAATCTTGAACCGTTGTTGTAATAGTAATCCTCGAAGTACCAGAGGTATGTCTTGCTTCTGTCGAAATACCATTGAAAGAGGTCATTTCCGAAAGAGAGGTCGATATCCCATACGGGCCCTGCCCTGAGCTTGCCGTTCCTGTCTTTGTGGAAATAGGTGCTGTACTGGTAGGCATCAGGGTTGGACGCGAATTCATTAATGATCATGTAATCAATGAAAGAGGGGATATCTATTATCGCGGGATATCCGGTGATAACAGAGACGTCGTTGTTCTTTGCCGCTGTCTCAAGCCTGAAGAACTCATCTTTAATATATCCGGTCTGGGCCGAGGTTGCATCCTCAGGCTTGGGCAATTCGTGTATATAATCAACCATGGAATTCTGAAATGAGTACATTATCCATGCCCGCGTGTCCCCACCGGTCAGTTTGTCTGCCTTGGTGATATAACCACCCGAAAGACCAGGAAGTGTATTGTCTGTCGTCTTGATCTTAATGACATCTATTCTGTTCTCGTCGGCTTTAAGTTTCTCCTGCAGCATATAAAGCCCCATGTAATCATTGTTGATTATCACCTCGCAGTAGACAGCACGTGACGCATAGTTGCCCAGCCGTCCGTAGAGTTTGTGGCACAGGTAGTCACGTACAAGTGCTGTGTCGAAGACCATCCCCCCCAGTATCCAGTCGTTCTCCTCCGGCATCCCCAGCAGGCTGACATTGTTGTTAGTCACATCGTCGGCCATACGAGTGGTGAAGCCGTAATTCTTCTTGGGCGATTCCTGTGAAGAAGAGCCCCTCAGTTCAATTCCTATCCGACCGTTATAATTGAGATATGCAGCGTTATACTGGTCGGAAACGTAATTTCTCTGTCCGGGTCCCCTGTCTATGAGTTTCATGGTAGCCTTGACCTTGGGTTCGTCGGGTATGGTTGCGCCCCCGTCGGTGGTGATTATCACAATCGGAAGGTTACTGTCGGTCAGTGTCTGCCCCTTTGAGGGAACAAGCAGAACAAGCAAAAGGATGATATTTGTACAGAGTTTTTTCATAAAGACCTGACGGTGCCGCCCTAAAAATAGCAATAAAACCATAATTGAGGGCGTCATTCTTCTTACGGATATGCCGGATGAATGTTTCCTGGTAAATCATTTTTATACGTCCTGAGATCTTTACGGATAATAAAAATGTCTGCTGAACTGTTCACGGTGTCGCAGCATCGGGTATTTTTGCAGATATACTATCTGTGATCAACAATAAAACTGATGGGAAAGAGGGTAAGCGTTAAGGCTCCTGCTACAGTGTCAAACCTGAACTGCGGATTTGATGTACTTGGTTTTGCTGTCAATGAGCCATATGACATCATCGGGCTGGAACTAACAGACACAGGCCGGGTAGAGATAGAAGAGATTAAGGGATGTGACACTCTGAGTACTGATCCCGGCAAAAATGTTGTCGGCGCCGTTCTTTATGCCATGGCTGCAGTTATGGGGAGGGGAACCGGATTCCGGGTGAACATTGAAAAAGGGATCATGCCAGGGAGTGGCATAGGATCTAGCGCGGCCAGCTCAGCCGCATCTGCCTTCGCAGCCAATCTTCTGGCTGGTAATCTCTTTCCGGCGAGAGAGCTTGTAAAATTCGCCATGGAAGGGGAGAGGCTGGCTTCGGGCGCTCCGCATGCCGACAATGTGGCTCCGTCACTTTATGGTGGTATCACTCTCATCCGCAGCTATGAACCTCTTGATATAGTGCAGCTTAATATTCCCCGGGAGCTTTTTTGTGTCATCATCCATCCTGAGATCGAGGTAAAGACATCTGTTGCCAGAGGCCTTCTTGACCGTCATCTTCCCCTTGAGACTGCCGTGAGACAGTGGGGTAATGTCGGCGGACTGGTGGCGGGGCTCTACCGTGAGGATTATGATCTGATTGGCCGGTCGCTGGAAGATTTTGTGGCGGAACCAAAAAGGGCCGGATTGATTCCCGGGTTCCGTGAGATGAAAGAGAGTGCCATCGCCAGCGGAGCGCTGGGTGCAGGCATCTCCGGGTCAGGCCCTTCTGTTTTTGCACTGTGCCGTGGAGAGGCCGTGGCGATCAGGGTACTGGGGGGCATGCAGGAAGTAATGAGGGATTCAGGTGTTGCGTTCAAGTCTTATCTCTCACCTGTCAGTGAAAAAGGAGCCCAAATTTGCTAAAACAAACATATGCCGTACAGACAATGCGCTATTATAATATAAAAGATCCCGGAATTACTGCCGGATTCAGAGATGCGGTCATGTGCGCGATCTCTCCGGATGCGGGACTCTTCATGCCTGAACGGATCCCGGTAATGGAGACTGATTTTTTAAGGAGACTGCCTGGCTTGTCACTTCCTGAAATAGCGGTCGAAGTCGGAGCCCATTACACAGGTGATGATATACCGCTGCCAGAGCTTCGGCGCATCAGCGAAGAGGCTTTCGATTTTCCTGTTGTCCTGCGGAAGGTCGATGACCGGAAACAGGTCCTGGAACTTTTTCACGGACCCACTGCGGCTTTCAAGGATTTCGGTGCGAGGTTCATGTCAGGATGCTTCAGGTACTTTGCCTCACATGACGACAGGAGGACGGTGGTGCTGGTGGCAACATCGGGCGACACCGGAGGGGCGATAGCCTCCAGCTTCCTGGGTGTCGGAGGAGTTGATGTAATCATACTGTACCCTTCCGGAAAAGTCAGTATGCTGCAGGAGAACCAGCTGACAACCCTGGGACAAAATATCACTGCCCTTGAGGTTGACGGAACATTTGACGACTGCCAGGATATGGTCAAGGAGGCGCTCACGGGGCTGAAGACCCGTGGCAGGATCAGGCTCACCTCGGCTAACTCTATAAACATCGCCCGTCTGATCCCGCAGAGCTTTTATTACTACTATGCAGCAGCGCGCGCCGGCAGGAACATCGTGATCTCAGTGCCGAGCGGCAACTTTGGCAATTTAACGGCCGCAGCAATGGCATGGAGATCAGGACTGGATATCGGGCATCTTGTGGCAGCAACAAATATAAACAGGGTAGTGCCGGATTACCTGACAACAGGAGATTATACTCCGGCAACCAGCGTACAGACCATTGCCAATGCCATGGATGTCGGGAACCCAAACAACCTGGACAGGCTGAGACAAATATTTAGAGGTGATTTCATGGCGCTCGCCGCTGCAATTTCGGGTTACTGGTTTGACGACGATATGATCAGAAACCACATATCGGAGGAATATTCACGAACCGGCTATATCCTTGATCCGCATGGCGCTGTGGGCAGTCTCGGACTTGATCGTTACCTTGAGGACCATCCCGGGTCAGAGGGGATCTTTGTTGAGACGGCGCATCCGGCCAAATTCATTGATATTGTGGAGCCACTGATCGGCAAGTCACCGGAAATGCCTGACAGTCTCAAGGGATTTATGACCGGAAAGAAGAATGCCGTTGTCATGCAATCAGGATATGGTTATCTTTCGGAATACCTTGCGGACAGGTATTCGCTGGGGTAATGGAATTTTAGTTTTGATCATCGATATGAGCGCCTCATGAGTTCAGTATTTCGTGAGTTCCAGGTATTTGTCAAGCCGGTCGGTGCCAGGTGCAACCTGGCCTGTTCATACTGCTATTATCTTGAAAAGCAGGATATTGTTTCTTCGTCGCTGGGAGGAGTTATGAGCGATGAGATCCTTGAGCGTTATATCCGTCAGCATATTGAGGCATCTACGGAGCCGGAGATATTCTTTTCATGGCATGGGGGAGAGCCCACCATGGCCGGACTGGACTTTTACATGAAGGCTGTGGAGTACCAGAAAAGATTTCAAACCCGAAGGCAGCACAGTAGTAAACGGCATACAGACCAACGCGACGCTGATCACAGAAGAGTGGGGCAGGTTCCTCAGCCGTGAGGGCTTCTATGTCGGCATCAGTCTCGACGGACCGGAGAAGTATCACAGTCTTAACAGAACCCGTCGCGATGGGAAAGGCACATTCACAGATGTGATGAGAGGTCTGGATCTCATCCGGAAGCACAACGTGCCCCATGAGTTTCTGTGCGTGGTAAGCAATGATAACGTTCATGCTCCGCTCGAGCTGTACAGGTTTTTCAGGGGGCTGGGGGCGGCTTATATTACCTTTCTTCCCATGGTAGGGAAGGCAGGCGGCAGCAACGGTAAGGCAGGCGCACAAAGCGTGAGCCCTTTGGATTTTGGTATATTCCTTTCGGCGATATTTGACGAGTGGATTGCAAATGATATCGGCAGCCTGAAGGTGCAGCTTTTTGAAGAGGCACTGCGCACGGCTTTCAGCCAGGATCACACTCTCTGCATCTTCAAGCCTGTATGCGGAGGCGTTCCCGTGGTTGAGATGAACGGCGACTTTTACTCATGTGATCACTATGTGACGCCTGGAAACATGATTGGCAATATAAATGATTCCCCCCTTGCCGCACTGCTTGATCACCCGCGCCAGAAGGCCTTCGGTCAGGCAAAGAGAGATACTCTGCCGCGCTACTGTCTTGGATGCGAGGTGCTTGACATGTGCAACGGAGAATGCCCGAAGAACAGGTTCATCACGGCACCGACCGGTGAGCCCGGGTTAAATTACCTCTGTGAAGGGTACAGGCATTTTTTCAATCACTGCAGACCTTTTGTGAATGAGGTAGCCCGTATGTGGAGGAGCGGTGGTTAACCTCCGAGTTTTTCCCTGAAGAATTCAACTGTTCTGCTCCAGGCCAGGTCAGCGGCCTCCTTGTTGTGCCTTGTGCCGGTGTCATTGTTGAATCCGTGCTCCGTCCCTTCGTAAATGAATATCTGGTATTCAATCCCTGCCAGTTTCAGTGCCTCCTCGAATGCCGGAATACCGCTATTTATGCGTTCATCGTTGCCGGCATAATGAGCCATTACCGGGGCCTTGATCTTTGGCACATCCTCTGGCGCCGGTGTGGTACCGTAATAGGGTGCCGCAGCATCGAGATCCGGCGCGTTAACCGCCACCTGGTTGGTCATGGCGCCACCCCAGCAGAAGCCTGTGCATCCCACTTTGCCGGTGGAACGAGGGTGGGTCTTCAGGTATTTCACCGCGGCCACGAAGTTTTTTACAGTCTCCTCGCGGTTGAGCTGGCCAAACATTTCACGTCCCTTATCCTGATCTTCCGGCGTCCCTCCGACAGGTGAAAGAGCGTCAGGCGCCAGTGCGATAAATCCTTCCATTGCCATCCGTCTGTTTACATCCTGAATGTGAGGTACAAGACCCCTGTTTTCGTGAATGACAATCACCCCGGGCAGTTTCTTCTTTCCATCCGGCATAGAGAGATAAGCCCTCATCTCGCCGGTGGCGCCGGGGTAGGTGATGAACTCATTGATAAGGCTGACAGATCCGGATTTCTGAGCTGACGCTGCCGCGCCGTTGCAGCCCGGAAGGATGATGACAGCAGCAGCTGTGCCTCCCGTGGCTAAGGCCAGTTTCTTCATGAATTCGCGCCGGTTCACCCTGCCGGAGCGGAACTCATCGTACAGTTCGTTCACTTTCTTTGTCATGATTGCTGGTTATGGTTTATGGTTGCTGATAAAATCAGGATCAAGACTTGCGGGTCTCCTCCTTTATTCTCTGGATATGTCCGCGCCCCAGACCCTTGACCTCGCATCCGAGCTGGAAGTAGCGGCGTATCTTGTCGTCTGTAAGTATCCCAAAGCAGTCTATAATGGCAGCAGGCTGTCCAATCGTCTTTACCACCTTATCAGGGTCCAGGTCGAGATAGGCAGAATGAGGCACTGCAAGGATCACTGCTTCAGCGCCCTTGAGAGCCTTGTTAAGGTTCTGTTCGATCCTTATCTCCTTCAGTTTCTCCTGGTTGCGGAAGAACTGTGCCTTGCTCTGTCCCTCTACCGGGTAGGTATCCTGCTGTTCAAACTCCCACCAGTGTTCAACATACGGGTCATGCACCCTGATCTCGGCTCCCATCTCCGCCAGCTTGCGTATCACGATCTCCGATCCGCTGTAGCGTGTGTCTCCCACATCCTCGCGATAGGCGGCTCCAAGAACCAGCACATCTGATGCTGCAATTGGCTTGCCCATGTTGCGCAGAGCATCGCGCGTAAGTTGTCCCACATGCAGTCCACGCGTGTCATTTATATCAATGGCCATGGGAGTGATCCTGAAAATATCATCTTCAAACCCGAGAATATGCTTGTATGCCCATACTCCCAGCCCTCCGTCCTTAGGGAGACAGTATCCGCCTATGCCCGGTCCCGGGAAGATCATGTTGCTGTGTGTGGGCCTCACCTTAATGGCCTTGATCACCTTTACAAGGTCAACGCCGTTTCGCTCTGCGAAGAGACTCCATTCGTCAAGGAATGCAAGTATGGTTGCACGGTAGCTGTTCTCGACGATCTTGGCTGTCTCTGATTCGATGGGCCTGTCCATTACTGTGAGCGGGAATTTCTCGGTGTTCAGCACCTCGGTCAGGAACTTTACCACGCGCTTTTTGGCCTCTTCATTGATACCGCTGCACACCCTCCAGAAGTCGCGTATGCTGGCCACGTAGTTACGGCCGGGCATTACTCTCTCATAGCTGTGTGCCAGTAGCGGGTCTGTTTTGATGCCCCGCTTGCCGAATGCCTTCTTCATGATGGGATAGGCCACCTGTTCGGTGGTTCCCGGGGCTACTGTAGTTTCAATGAGTACCAGTGCTTCAGGCGGGATGTGCTCCGCAATGACTCCTAGCGATGCCTCCAGCGCAGCCATGTCAGTCTGACCGGCACGTACGTTCCCAAGTTCTTCCTTTATATAGTCACATTGCACGTCAACCACCACCACATCAGCCAGCTTAAGCACGTCATAGGTGTATGTGGCCATCAGTGTCTTCTTCTCCAGCACGCAGCGGGCAATCATCGGGTCCACTTCAGGGTCTTCAGCCTTGACGGGAGAGACGCCACGGTTAAGCAGCGGTATCTTCCAGAAGCTCCGTGCGCTGGGGCGCTGCATACCGATGACGAACTTTGAAGGCTTTCCCTTTTTGTCAACCGTATCGGCAACGATGGCAGCCATGACCGCCCCCACGAACCCGACACCCATGACAACTACTATTTCACGGCCTTTGGCACGTTCCTGTTTGACACGCTTCTTAATGTTCTCAAACTCAGATTTGTAATCCTCTGGCTTCGGCAGGGGAAACTTTTCACCGTTTGGGCTCACTGAATACTTTTCACTCATATTGACTTTCGTTTTAAAATTGAAGTAATAAATCTACAAAAAGTTTTGGCAACTCTATAAAAAAGGATTCATCTGGTACCTGGTCAGGCTTCCTTGAGTTTTCAGTTCTCTCAATAATAAATATTTGAAAAATTTATAGAAAAAATACTCCGAAAACAGGATTGAAACAACAGACGGAATTCACGGGTATTGTTAGAATCTGTGCAGGTATGAGGCTTTCACAAACAGGCCGCGATTCATCTCAATAAATGAGTCTGCCTCCTGATACGCTGATCCATCCCAGTTCATCCTGTTGTAAATTGAGCCGTAGCCAATATGCAGAACGGTTCCGGGGATATAGGTGAACGATATCAGAAAATCGGTCAGAAGTTCTTTCCTGAAATTATTATATTCTGCAATTGCCCTGGCGAAAAGGTATTTATTGGCCTGGTATGTAACCGTACCCCTGGTAATAAGATATTGATAAACAAGCTCTTCGTTGTTTGATCGTCTGAAGTCCTGAAAAACAGCATATAAATCGGTATGCAGTTTATCTGACGGGAGAAAGGTTATTCCGGCGGTAATGTTGTTGCTTCTTCCCTGGTAAGGTGTTTCAGAGTAATAGATTGATCCCCTGTTTCTGTAGAGTATGCTGCTGGTCAGGCTTTTACTTATCTGTGACGAAAGCAGTATATGAAAACCGCCGGTGTGAAATTTTTCGCCCCTGAATATTTCAGTTGAGTAAGAATATTTGACTTTGAACTGTGATGAATTGCCTATCCTTGCAAGCCCGGAGATGTGGTTGAATGTTTCCCACATATCATAGATATTATCCTTTATCTGGCCGGTGAAAAACTCTAAATCAATCCGCCTTACGAGATGGCTTCCCGGATATATTTTCGGTTTTAAGAGTCCAGTTGCATAGCTGATCCCGGTCCGTGTAATATATCCGGCTTCAGAAGAGAATCCCTCGGTAATGTTTTTTGCAGTAAAGGCATAATCAATATCTCTTTTTTCACTGTGCAGGTAAATACCGGCGGCAGATCCCCTTTTTTCCGATTCCTCTCCAGCTGACGAAGAGTATAACATCTGATATTCGATCTGGGTTGATTTGTTCAACCTGTTGACCCCGTCGACCCCTGCTACGTGGTTAAAGCCCTCAGGGCTGAACCTTCCGGTGTACAATGTCCCTACGAAGCTGTCATCTCTCAGTGACCTTTTATACCGTACAACAGGGAAATGTATAAGACCTTCCGGTGAGAAGCCCGCTGTAGGGTCAGTTCTGTCAGCAGCATAAATCAGAGAAAGAGAATTCTTTATACCGGCTTTCCCGGATATCTTCGCACCTGCCACAGGATTGATGATTGTCCTGGTATGCACCAGTGATCTTACCGGATCCAGCTCTGATGAAGAGGTTGCGCCCGCCTTGAAGTTTTCACTTCCTTCCTGGAAGAATGGCCGCTTCTCCGGATAGTAGATCTGGTACCGCAGGTTTATATCTATCTGTCCGGCATCCGATTCAACCTGGCTGAAATCAGGATTAATGGTGGCATCCATGACAAGCTGAGGAGTAATGCTGAACTTTGTAGTCATACTGAGATGTGCCTTGTTCTCAGTACTTATCAGCTCGCCTTCCGACTGCTCTTTCCTGTTTGAGTATGTGACAGCAGGAAGCAACTCGAAGAGAGAAAAATGTTTCACTCCACTGAGTCCGACTGGCATCATCTGTGTCTGGAAAGACCATCCCTGTTCGGGATCAAGGGCAGGGAAAGTCCCGTGGACCATCATCCTGCTTATCTTCCTTTCAAGAATAATTCCCATTGTTACCGGGTCACCCTTTGAATACCTGATGCTTTTCAGGGGGATCTGTATTTCAACGATATAACCTTCCTTGTCTGTTTTGCCGGCGCTGTACCAGACATAATCGAGACTGACATCCTCTTTGCCTGCAACAAATCTGCAATCCATCTGTATACCATACGGATTGATATAGAAGGTATACAATCCCTGCTGGTCGTTGAATGAGTCCAGGTTTATGCATACCCAGTCATCATTCAAAATATTGTCCCTGCTGTCGATGGAGGCTTTAATTTTATCCGGCTCGGAGTCGAAGCACCTGAAAGCGAAATAGAGGTTTGATTCATCATATGACATCATTGCAACAGTTCCAAACGGCATCTCCTTCCCGAAATCAGGATCATATGTAATAAAAGCATCAAATTTTTCCGAGTTCTGCCAGACGGCTTCATCCAAAAGGCCATCAATTACTACCGGGGAATCACATCTGACTGGTATAATTGCTTCCCCTTGGGCTGACAGGCTGATACTGGTTACTGATGAGACGGTAATAACCAACATGATTATCAGGACATTCTTCATATGGCAAGAGAGTTATGCTTCCAATCTTAAAATTGCAAAAATTCATTGGAATGTGGTTAAAGGTATTTTAAGTTGCTTTCCTATGTGTGTCTTCATGAGGGCCCAATCTCCTTTTTTTGGGGTGCAAAGGCACTGATCTTACACAGTATAAAAGACATGCTCACTCTTGAGAATGCTGCTTGCATGAACAGGTGTGGTATCTTTTTAAAGGATGTTTCGTACATTTGGTCCCGAACAAACCGGTATGCCTGTTTGCCAGGGCTTGTCTCAGGGCAGTTACATGCATTGCCGGATAAATGATGATTTGTATGAAGAATGTAGTATTACTGCTGATAATCACAGCACTCATCGTTGCGTCATCATGCGGTAAGGAGAAGGACTCCGACCGGTTCACACTTCTTACGTCCCACACCTGGGTCAGTGACAGTCTTCTTGCCAACGGTGTTGACGCAAGCGATCCGGGGGAGATGCTTGCCCTGTTCAAGGGCGATGCCAGTTTCAACGAAGACGGCACAGGAACCTTTGGTCAGTATACAGGCACGTGGATGTTTACTGACAATGAGACCAACGTGGCCATAACCTCTCCCGATCTGCCATTTGCGCTTACAACACATATTGTTGAGCTTACTTCTGTTTCACTTAAGGTCACCTTCACCTTTCCCGGGGTGACACCTACGAACATCAGAATGACCTTTAAGCCAAAATGATGCATCGTTTCCTTCTTTTCCTGGCTGCAACAATTTTCCTGCTGCCGGGTGTTGCCCGTGCCCAGACCCTGGTCAGGGGTACGGTCTATGACCGCCAGACCAACGAACCTCTGGCGGGGGCTCATGTCATATTTGGCAGAGGGTCAGGCACCAGCACTGATGAAAAGGGATTCTACTCGTTTACAGCCAGTCCCGGCACCCTCTCAGTGGAATTCAAATACGTTGGTTACAGGTCTCACACAGAGACTCTGAGCATCAATGAAGGAGAGACACTGGAACTCAATGTGATGATAGATCCTGAGTCGCAGTTAATTGACCAGATAGTGGTCAGCGCTGACAGGATGGAGCAGAAGAGATCAGAGCTGACAGTCTCAATGGATGTAATAAAGTCAGAGTACCTTTTCCGCACTCACATCACGGATGCTCAGGAACTTATCACCAAAATCTCAGGTATCGAGGTACTTGATGGCCAGGCCTCTATCAGGGGAGGCAGCGGATTCAGCTACGGTGTGGGCAGTCGTGTGCTGGCTCTCATAGACGGGCTGCCGATGATGTCAGCTGATGCCGGCGGTATCAAATGGAACTTCCTGCCGCTTGAGAACCTGTCACAGGTTGAAATAATAAAGGGAGCCTCCTCCGTACTCTATGGCTCATCAGCCCTGAACGGCGTAATCAATTTCAGGACTGCCGATGCTTCGAATGTGCCATTGACCACCTTCTTTGCTGAAGGAGGGGTCTTTGGTGCCCCGCGTAACAAGGACTGGAAATGGTGGGACACTCCGAGGCTATTTGGAAATTTCTCATTCTCGCACCTGCAGAAATTCGGGAGTACGGATCTGGGTATCGGCGTTAACGTAACTGCCGACAGGGGATACAGGAAGTACAACGATGAGAACCTGGGCAGGGCTAGTATCAGGCTGAAACATCACAGCAGCAGGGTGGAAGGACTGAAATACGGTCTTAACATCAGCGGGGGCAAGACATATAAGACCGACTTCATTCTCTGGGAGGATGCGGCGTTTGGGGCGTTGAAGCAGGATACATCAACGGTGTCGCGGTTGCACAGCTATTTTTTTTCAGCCGACCCGTATGTCTCCCTGAGTAGGAACGGACGGGTGAAACATGATATCCGCATGCGACTGCAATCGTCTGAAAACAGGTTTCCGGTCAGAACGGCAAACAATGCAGGCTCCTTTTCAGCCTACGGAGAGTATCAGTTCTGGTACAGGCTTTCCGATCACTTCAATCTCACCGCAGGCTTCTCGGAGGTCTGGAGCAACATCACTTCCAATTTTTTTGGTGATCACCGCGGACTCAACATCGCAGGTTTTGCCCAGCTTGAGGCCCGGCCGGTCAGCAGGCTGAAGATCATTGGCGGAGTACGTGTGGAACAGAATATTCTCGATGGGGAGAGAGACCGGCTTGTGCCCGTTTTCAGGACCGGTGTGAACTGGCAGGCGGCTGAATTTACATTTCTGAGAGCATCATTCGGCCAGGGTTACCGGTATCCCTCCATCGCCGAGAAGTATGCAACCACAACACTAGGGTCGGTACGGGTCTTCCCCAATCCTGCCGTACAGCCCGAGTCGGGATGGAGTACAGAGATCGGGGTGATGCAGGGTTTCATGATAGGTGAGTTCAGGGGAGAGGGTGACCTGTCGTTGTTCTTCTCGCAAAACAGTGACATGATCGAATACATATTCGGAGTGCATCAGGATCCCTCCACAGGGCTGTCGGACCTTGGCTTCAAGGCCACTAATGTGGAGCAGTCAAGGATTTACGGGGGCGAGATGGAGGTAATGATGAGCAGGTCATTCGGGAAGGTAAATACAACCCTGGCGGGCGGTTACACCTATATTTATCCCGTTGAATACAACTCATATACCAATCAAAATACAGGGGTTTTCCTGAAATACAGAAGAAAGCATTCGGCCAAGCTGGGCCTGACGGTCACTGCGGGCAGGATTGAGATAGGGTCTGATCTTTATCTGAGATCGAAGACGCTGAATATTGATGACGTTTTTCTTAATCCCACAACCCGGGAGGAGATACTTCCCGGCTTCTATGAGTACTGGCTGGAGAACAACACGGGCTATTTTCTGATGGACGGGAATATCGGCTACAGGCTGAGCAACACCCTGAAGTTATCCGCAGCTATTAAGAATATCACCAACACCGAATACATGGGCCGGCCGGGAGACATTCAGCCACACCGCAACTTCAGCCTCCGCCTGAGCGGCAGGTTTTAAGGATTTATCATAATTTTATGGGATGATCATCTTCAGCAAGCATTCCGTCATAATTACACTATTTGCCTTTTTTATTGCCGGAGCTCAGTTATCTGCCCAGGAAAGCAACCCTTCCCCCTGGTCTGCCGGGGCTGATCTTTTAAGCAGCTACATATGGAGAGGTACCAGGCAGGGCAGCGGTCCTCATATTCAGCCTGCGATAGAGTATTCAAGGGGCTCTTTTGCTGCGGGTGCCTGGGGCACATTTGACCTGCATGGCTATGAGGAGGTTGATCTCTGGTTTGCCTTTGACCTGCCCGGCGGATTTGCCATAGGAATGCAGGACTATTACCTCCCTGAGCTGCCGTATTTCGATTACTCTGCTGCTGACGGAGCTCATGCCTTTGAGGTAAACCTCGACTGGGAGTCGGAGAATGTGTGGCTGAGTGCGAACTATATTATAAATGAGGCAGGTGGTGTGGGTTCTTACGGCAACGATCTCTATTTTGAGGCCGGCCTCTCATTTGAATACTTCAGTCTCTTCCTGGGGGCAGGCAACGGCTGGCACACGGAGAGCGGAGGCTTCAATGTATGCAACCTGGGGCTGGAAATATGCCGCGATCTGGAGATCACTGAGAAATTTTCCATCCCCATAACCGGGCAGCTCATTTTTAATCCCGACAGGGAACAGATGTTCGTTGTTGTCGGGTTTGCCTTCTGAATTGCATGAAATGCAGTTACAGTAGGCAGGTCTCAGTTTTTTAATAATTTTGTCCTCTGCTCACTAAGGCCGGGATTGTGTCTTGAAGACGGAAGGCCTGCCATCAGTGTGGAGAGTTCATATTAGAAGCCAAGACTGTATCAGATTATGAAAATGAGAATAATAAAATACTTTACGCTGGCACTTATGCTGGTAACCTCATCATGCGTAAACCTGGGTGAATATCAGGATGAGGTCTACAAGGCACCCTGCAAGGTAATCATAGAAGTCGATGCATGCGGTATCAAGGATATCGGACACAATCTTCCGTGGCTTTTTGAGATTATTGTCACCTCTCAAACGGATCAGTCCCTGGACTACGTCGGCAGGATCTGGTGCAAGGAATACAACGGACAGGATTATATTATCACTGACATGCCCCTCGGGTCGGCCGGTGGCACTTACCATACATTCACCTGCACGGGTGAAACAGCCTCAATAGGTAATCAGAGTTTTTACAGCTCGCTCACTGACAGAGAGATAGTCTGGATCAGCTATTGTCCGGAGCCGGGAGTGGAACAATGACCCGGCATCATCCTGGTACTTTCTACCGGCTGTAAGGGCACTTTGTTTATTAATTTGCTGGCTACTTCTTCAAACGACAAGCATTAGAACTGAAACTCAATCCAGGAATAAATGGATACGCAGGAACTACAGCACAAGCTTCAGGAAGCATATTCTGTCAAAAATCTGAATAACATTTCTCTGACCCTGATAAATCTTTACAGGGCAGGTGATTATGCCTCACTGCAAAGAATTTCAGAATTAATAAGTGACTATGTGTCTGTTCCGATTACGAATGACGGAAAAGGTTTTTCAAAACTGATTATGCTCTATCATCCTGACAGGGCAAGCTGGCATTTAAAGGAAATTAACAGGCTCGCAGGTGAAAATAATTTCGTCAGATTACTGGAGTATTCCCATATACTGAAGCTTGAGCGGATTGAAGAGATTGCAGTCGCACTTAAGAGTTATGAAGACATAGACTATTCTCCTGTCTATGAATGGGATTTGGAGGCTGATGGTTTTACAATTATTAATGATAGTGAGCCCGCCGACATTTTAAAAACAAAAACAAATACAAAACGAGTCGGATATTCCTTTTATGATGCTGTCAAAATCAGAGAGTATGGGCATACGGACATCGAATATCCTTCAATTTATCTCGAAGAAACAGAAGAAATTGAATTATCATCATCTGATATCAACGATCTTTACGGGGTACAATTTTGCATCAATGCCAGGACCATTGATGTATCAGACAACAGGATTTCAGATATTACACCTCTTTTCGGGCTTACAAAGCTGGAGGAACTAAATCTTTCTGAAAACCAGATAGGATATCTCGATGGAATAGGCAATCTGGTAAATCTGAAGAGTATACTTATATCAGGCAATTATATTGAAGACCTTTCACCTCTTTTCGAACTGCCAATGCTCGAATATGCTGATCTGAGAGAAAATAGGGTTGATGTTGAACAAATTAACACATTAATCGAGTCGGGAGTTGTCGTTGATTTCTAAGACTTGAGATAGTTTATTATCCCGCGTTGTCAATGAAGAACACAAAAGATAGGTTTGGCTTTGCGGTCAGATTGCCCGGCTTTTTTAGTTTCCTGAAGAACTTAATCGTGCATTATGTTCAAGCTACTTCGCAGACCTTCCATCTTCAAACTGATCACCTGGAGCATGCTGGGGCCCTTTTTGATCATGACCGGTGGGTGCAACTATTTCAGGGTTCACAGCTCCGATAAGCCCTATCCTGCAGTTATTCAGCGAATGCAGGAGGAACAGAAGTACATCATCCTGCATCTTGGGGATAAGGCCTGGCATCTCACGGATATCAAATTGGGGACGCCGTAAAAACCTGCAATCAGGAAGGTATCCTGACAACTCTTTCATTATGTGCAACAAGCAAGTTCGTTAACAGGTACAATCTTGACAAATACATGCAGCTGGCGATGAGCTGGGGTATTCCCATAGTAAGAATACTCGAGCCACGTAAGACAGGCAGGTACAAGGGAGAAGATCTTATACTTCTGCCGGGGCAGACTGATCTGCTGGAGCAGTGTTACAGGGATGCTGCCTCTCCGGGCAACCCTCATGATTATCCTGTTATTACGTATCCTGCCTATCATTCAAGAAGGACAGGATGTGCAGGCGGGGGACACAGGTATATTTATATTGACCCGAAGGGCAATATCCACGCCTGTCCCTTCTGCCGGAGGCCGGCAGGAAAAGCTGTGACTGACTGCGTTGAGGATGCAGTTGAGATCCTGAAAGCTCGCGGATGCCAGAAATACTGGCATTACTCTGACTTATGACGTATCCCTGACGGGCAAAGCTAGCCTGTTTGCATAATTCGGCTGATTCACCGGATCAGATTATCTGGCGGATGCAATTACGCTCCGTTTGCAATAGGAATACCTATTCAGGATGTTATGAGGATGAGAAGGCACAGTGATTACAAGAGCATGAAACCTTACATGCGGATCTCATTGAAACATCTTAGCTCAGAGGCAGATAAGTCGGATATTTGATGGAATTATCTTATATGATAAAGTTATATTTATACTACAATAAACGATTTTTTATTGTTGTGTAATTACTCCTTAATTGGTCAAATATGGTTACCTTTAGTAGAAATCAAACAATTGCAGGTCATTCAAACTAAAACATCAATTATTATGAAACGCACACTGGCATTCCTCTTCTCAATCACCCTGATGATTTCGGCAAATGCTCAAACGAAATCGATAAAATCGACACCCTCTTTATCCGAATCTTCTCCTCAAAGTGTGGGAATGTCTGAAGAAAGGTTAGCGGCAATAGACAATATGTTAACACAATCCATCGAAAAAAATCAAATACCTGGAGCGGTTGCATTGGTTGCCAGAAATGGAAAAATAGTATACTATAAAGCTTTCGGTATGGCTGAGAATGAAGCCAGGAGAGATCTGAAACGTGATGATATTTTTAGAATAGCATCACAAACCAAAGCAATTACAGCTACTGCTGTGATGATACTATGGGAAGAAGGTAAATTCAGGCTTGATGACCCGATATCAAAATATATTCCAGAGTTTAAGAATGCACAGATTCTTGACTCATTGAATGTAATTGATACAACTTACATCACAAGACCTGCAAAGGGGGAAATTACAATTCGGCATTTGTTAACTCACACATCGGGAATAGGATATGGTTTTATTGATAATAATGAATTTAGAAAAATCTACCAGAAAGCAGGTATAATAGATGCATTTACATTAACACCAGTAACAATTGAAGAGAATATTAAAAAGTTGGCAAAACTTCCATTACATCATAATCCGGGAGAACGATTCACATACAGTGAGGGTCTTGATGTTTTAGGTTATTTAATAGAAATTTTGTCCGGCAAACCATTGGATGAATTTTTTCAGGAAAGGATTTTTGAACCACTGGGCATGAATGACACTTATTTTTACTTACCCGACTCAAAAAAAATCCGACTGGTACCGGTTCAGACTTTCAAGGATGGTAAATGGATCAGATATTATGCTTATTATGATACAGATTATCCGATAAAAGGATCCAAAACATTCTTTTCAGGTGGTGCCGGTCTTTCAAGCACAGCAAAAGATTATGCTACTTTTTTGCAGATGTATTTGAATAATGGCGAGTTAAATGGAGTGCGCCTTTTAAGCAGAACAACAGTACAAGTCATTATGGCTAATCAAATTGGAGATCTGCTGGGAGATTCCGGAGCAGATTATGGTTTGGCTTTTGGTGTACTTAACCAGGAAGGACAGAACAAGGGTGGAAGAGGTAGTATTGGTACTTTTAATTGGGGAGGCTATTTTAATACGCAGTATTTTGCTGATCCTAAAGAAAACATTATCGGAATTCTGATGAAGCAAACCCAGGATATCAGGGGTGATGAAACAGGATGGAAATTTTGTCAACTTGTTGGACAGGCAATAGATGATTGAAAACTGAAACGATCTGCAATATTGTATAAGCTAATTTTGGGACTTGTTGTTATTTCCGGAATTCGGTGCGGACGGGATTGTCCCGACGCTTGCTGCGCTCGGTCGGTGCGGACGGGACTAAAACTTCCTGGGAATAATCTTTAATCTGGCTTCAGTATGCTCTGAGAATGCATTACATTGTTTAAGATACTCCTGCATTTCATTCAGGTTATCTCCGAAAATATTTTCACTGAATTCATGCGCCCTCTGCAACATTTTGATGTATGGGTCACAATCTCCTTGTCTTGTTAATTTTCTTAAAGTGCCAAGGTAATCATCCCTGAAAACGGTTGGTATAATAATCTTTGACTGACTCGCAGAAGTCAGCTCTGCATTCATCATTATTCTGGCAATTCTCCCGTTCCCATCAAGAAATGGATGTACTTCACTTAAAATAAACATCATGAAAATGGCTTTTGAGAACGGATGTTCCATTGCCTTATAAAAATCATAGCATTGTATTAAAGTCCCCTTTACCAGATTGAAGTCTACAAAGGAAGTATTTCCGGCAAAATTGTTTTTGTCTTTAAAAAGACCAGGATTTTTTTCTGGCCTTGCGCTTAGCAGAATTTTATGCCGGTATACAAGAATATTCAGAAACTCATCAGGAGACTGGGGTGTTACTGACATTTCCTTGATATTGGAGACAATATGAAAGGTACTCAGGACATCATGGCTGTCCTCATTCCTGGCGGATAATGGTTTATTAGTTTCAATAATTTTTTTTGCTTCATCTACTTCAAAAACAGTTCCTTCAATATAATTAGAAAAATAACTCTCAAAAAAAGCAAAATTACGAAAGGACTTTGGATATATATTTTTGTCAGGTCTGTTCTTAAATTCGAGTGATTTCAATTTACGGAACAGATCTTCGAACAATTTCATCCTGCCAGGGTCATAAGGAAACCCGAAAGCTCTTGCAAGAGCAATCGGAGAGGAAAGTATTTTTGATGAATGAGTCGAAAGCAAAGCACTTATTATTTTATTTAATCTTTCGAACTCCTTCTCCATTCCGAGTTCTGTTGCAATTTCCCTTGCTTGATCTCTGACTTTGTTTATTTCATCTTCTCCATTCACTCTGATGATTTGTTCTAATTTACTCTCTATTTGAACCAGGGTCAGACATTTTGCACTTCCACTTATATTTTTAGATGGTTGCAGATTCTCTAAAAATGCCCTTTCCTTTTGTGAAACATACAACTCACCTGAAATTGTATTATCTCCTTTTATAGGTTTTGGTCCAGAAAGAAACCGAATAATTATTCCAGGCAGATTAACCTTCTTGGTATAGGAATATGTTAAAAATATATGACCTTCCTCTGTAGGTTGGAATTCAAATGCCGAACGATGGCTCAGTAATGCTCCCGGATAAAGATTTCCAAGTATCAGGAAAAGGTTTCGCCTTATTATTTCTTCAATTGGTTCTGTAAGGTTAGAAGAATATATGCGTGGAGCAATCTTTCTTATTTTGCCACCTTTTTCAAGTTTGGAAATCTGTTTTGAGATTTTCGGATCTGAGGAACCAAAGATTATCTCCTGCAGGTGTATAGGTAAAATATTTTCCATTATATGATCATTTTGTTGTAAAAATAGATATTAATTTCCAGTAAGACATGTAATCAGGATATAAATTTCCAATAAAATTATTCGAAGAGCAAATATTTTCCATATAGAGGCTGTATTTCAATGAAACTGACAAATAATTGTAAAAAACGGTCTAATTGACCACATTCAGCCGGTCAGATTAACATAATTATATAAAATTATACATCAAGGATTTAGCTTCGGCCAGAGATGGTAAAAATATTCCGGCGGAAGGTGATCTTGGTCACCGGCTTTTCTAATGCATACATTGACTATTGACTTTCACAACAGGGCTGCCTTTTCATTAAGCTCAATTTCTCCAGGAAATTAAACTTGGTTTCCCCTCTTTGTTTGTGTACCTTCGTTTTCGTATCTGGTTGGAAATCATAAGGAGAATTTATATCGTACATATTTTAAATTACAAACTAAAACCTTACAACTATGAAAAAGATCTTTTTTTCAATTGCATTTAGCCTTTTTGCACTAATGTTGTCCGGGCAAACATTAGAAAAAGGACAACTTGTCGGTTTTCATATCCTAACGCCTGATTTAAATCCGGATGTGACATTTAACCAATGGGAAAACTTCGCACTGGATAAATATCTGCCTGCATTTAACAAGGAGTTTGAGGGGGAGATTACCGCATATTGGTTATCTGGAGAGAGAGGGAAGTATAAGAATTGTGTTGCTATGATGATGGTCTTTAAGTCGGTCGAAGTGAGAGATAAATATATTCCTACAGAAGGAAAAACATCAGATTTATATGATGCGAGGTTGCAAAAGTTGATGCCCCTATTTGATGAATGGAGGAAAATGGGCACATATACCCGTGAATGGAGCGATTGGGTAATACAATAAGAGCTGCGGTTAAGATTATAGATTAAATTGGCACACTGCTCGGGAAGATTTACAAGCCCCCGGAATCACTCCGGGGGCTCTTTATATCTTTGAATTACTGGCAGCTCTCAGATATAGCAGACAGTTATTCTTAATTATTGCCCCAGCTTTCACCTGGGGGCTGCTTTTTTAATTATATCGGTGGACACAACGGTGGACACAGCTACACCCCTGTAAATGAGCAAAGCCCCTGATAAACAGAGGCTTTACGTTGTTGGAAGGGCGGTGCGGACGGGACTCGAGCAGAAATATTAATCGCCATTTAATGAGCATCTTAGCATTTCCTTGTGGCGGATTCTGTGGCGGATTTTGTGGCAGATAAAGCAGCATCCTCGTTGATTATCATCCATTGTTTTAACAAAAAATTTAATGTCTGCTTGCAGTGAAATTTCAGATATCCTTGAATTGATTTTTTCTTCATTTAAGGATTTAATTATATCAGAAACTAATTCATCAGGATTTTTATGTCGGTTATCCTGAGATTTAGCAATCCGGTTGTCAAAGTCCATGGATAATGGTAAGAATTTTCAATACTAACCTATTATACATATTTGCAATCAACTGATTTTCACGTCGGGAAAAAATAACCACATTCAAAATATTGCTTAACTTCACTCATGCTTTTAACAAAATTACATATTCCTCCTGCAGGAAATAATGTAGTGCGCCGATCGGAGCTGTTTGAAAAATTAAACACTGGCCTGAGTCGGAAACTAATTCTTGTTTCCGCCCCTGCAGGGTATGGCAAAACAACACTGGTAAGCGACTGGATAAGCCAGAACAAAATTCCGGCGACATGGCTATCTCTGGACAATGGTGATAATGATCCGACAGTTTTATTGAGCTATGTAATAGCGGGAGTTCAGACCATTCACCCCGAATTTGGGCAAAGTGCACAGCGTCTTTTAAATTCACCCAATTCACCTTCTATTGAATTAATTGCCAGCCTGCTGATAAACGAATTACTCGGTATTGACCAGCATTTTTTGTTGGTTCTCGACGATTTTCATCTGATAAATAGCAACGAGGTACTAAAGTTGGTTGCCTACTTATTAGAGCATATTCCCGGTAATATCCACATTGTGATACTGACCCGTTCCGATCCGGCGCTATCTCTTTCAAGGATAAGGAGCCAGCATCAGCTGGCTGAGGTACGATTGTCAGGCCATTATTGGCCATTAAACATGCAATTGAGACGGAGAATTTCGAAAAAGGCATACTGCTTCTTGGAGAAATCGTCGAGACAATGTGGAAAAACGGACAGCATTCTGCTATTATGCAATATGGTGATTTACTGCCAGATGAATTAATTAAAACGAATACAGATTTTTGTTTATACTATGCATGGATTTTGATAATAGCCGGCCAGGTTAAGAAAGCTGAGCCTTTTTTGGAAAGTGCCGGGGACATTACAATGCAGATCATTAATGATAAGAATTCTTCAAAAGCAGATATTCTGAACAGTAAGAAACTGTCAGGAAAAATATCTGTTGCATTTGCATACCTCTATTCAATAATAAAAGATACGGAAAAAACTTTCAGCTATAGCAAAGCTGCTATGGAAAACCTCTCGGAGGGTGATCCGATGTGGTATAGCTGGGGATGGTATTCGATCGGTATTGCAGAGATGTATCGTGAAAATTTCAAGGAATGCATCAATGCTTTCGAAAATGCATTGGAATACGGCAAGAAATCCGGAAACGTTTATCTCATATCTACCATAGCAAGCAGGTTATCTCCCATTGAGGCAAGGATGGGGCTTTATTCATCATCTTATAAAAGGTGCTCCGACCTTATAACCTTTATGAAAGAAAGTGGTTATTCCCAAATAACAAAATCAGAGAGTACATATGCCGGGGTTTATTCAATGATGGCAGGTATAGAATCTATGCGGACAGATTTCGATGATGCACTCGAAAACATTAAAATTGCCTATAGCTTATGTAAAAACGAATCAAACAATACTGTTAAAGTGACTGTCATAGTGATGTACTCATTTATTTTATATGGTCGTGGAGATGTTGAAGGGATGAAAAAGATGCTAAATGAGGCTGATGATATTCTAAAATTGAATATTGTATTTCCTAACATAATGGGGCTTTATGTTGCTATGAAGGGATTTAGTTTAATTAAACAGAATGAACTTGAAAAAGCCAATCATTTTTTTAAAGTAAATGGATTAAAACTTGATAAAAAATAACTTTTTCAGATGACCTTGGTTATTATCCCTATGCTCTTTTATTAATTATCGAAAAGAAATTTGAGGAGGCAGAGATTCTTCTTTCAAAATTATTGAAGTTGGCACAAGCCACAAATAGAATTGAGAGAATAATTGAAACCAAAGTCATATATGCCAATTTGAATGTAGCCACAGGAAACCAAGAAACAGCCATAATAAACCTGATTGAAGCATTGGAGGCTGCTGCCTGTGAAAATATATTGATGTCTTTTGTTCTTTATCATTCCGGGATAAGCGATATACTAAAAAAGGTTTACAAAATACAGGCTACTTCAAAAACCAGAATTCCCAAGGAGTTAATCGATAAGCTTAAACTCGCAATAGAAAGGAGAGAGATATTTATAAAGACTAATTCAGAATCCGTTTTAAGCGACCGGGAACTGGACCTACTAAGACTTATATCCGAAGACTTAACAAACCAGGAAATAGCTGACAGATTGTTTATTTCACTAAATACAGCTAAGACGCATCTTAAAAATATTTTCTTGAAATTAGGTGTTGATTCCCGGATACAAGCTGTAACTAAAGCAAAAGAGCTTGGCATAATATAATTCATTTCCAGATTACTATTAGCTAATCAAATTATTCCATAAAATCACCCTCCCGAATCACCCTAGAGGGTGATTTTATTTTGACGGAGGTCCCCGACTTTTGTATAGGCATTCAATCAATAAGAATATGAAAGAAAGACAATAATAAAAATTCAGGGACATCTTGAATGGAAAATGGAAAGAATGCTTTGAGGGAATGGAGATCAGCTATGAAGGAAACAATACAATTTTTACAGGAATGCTTAAGGATGAAGCACATATGCATAAAGTTTTAAATATCATAAGGGATTATAACCTGACACTCATTTCGATAAATCCGGAGGAAAGATTTCATATTGAATCGTGATTTTTTTCAAATGAGAAACTCAAAAAATGAACTCAAACAGAATGAAAGCATTGTATGCCCAAAATATGGTCCACCTGAGGTTCTTACGCTCAAAGAAGTAGAGAAACCTGCTCCCAAAGATGACGAGGTACTTATTAAAATATATGCAACAGCTGTAACAGCAAGCGACATCTTCATCCGGGGTTCTCAAATACCCATTAAATTTTGGATCCTGATGCGACTGGCGATAGGATTGACAAAACCAAGAAAGTCAATAATCGGATTAGTGCTGGCCGGAGAAATTGAATCAACAGGCAAAAATATAAAGAGATTTAAAACAGGGGATAAGGTGTATGGGCTTACCGGGTTCGGACTTGGTGCTTATGCTGAATACAAATGCATGAAAGAGACAGATTCTACGTATGGGTGTTTGGCTATTAAACCAGATAACATATCCTATGAAGAAGCGACTGTGGCAGCCTATGGCGGTCTTCTGGCATTTCAATATATGGAAAAGGGAAATATCCGGCCCGGACAGGAAGTGCTTATTTATGGAGCTTCCGGAACAACAGGAACAACTGCAATCCAATTTGCCAGGTACCTGGGGGCGAAAGTAACTGCTGTTTGCAGTACTGCAAATTTAGAATTGGTGAAATCGCTGGGGGCTGATAAAGTAATTGATTACACCAAAGAGGATACGCTAAGCCCGGGAATAAAATACGATTTTATTCTTGACGCGGTTGGTAAAAGAAAATCTTCAAAATTAAAAGAGGTATGCAAAAATGCACTCACTGCGGGAGGGATATATGTATCCATTGATGATGGAAGCCTGATGTTAGATTCTAACCGGCTTGCTTTTATCAAAGAGTTGGTTGAAACCGGACATATTAAGCCAGTCATCGACAGAATATATCCATTAGAAAACATTGTCGAAGCACATTCCTATGTGGGCAAAGGACACAAAAAGGGAGGAGTAGTAATAACTATAAGTCATAATACCAAATAATAGAATAAAAGACCTACCCAATGAGAAGAGATGGGAAAACTCCGTAAAACAAGCCGAAGTCATGAAGCATATGATTATTTTTATAATGATTCTTTTTTCCGGAATGATTGCTGCTCAGGAATGTAAAATTGATTTGCATTCATTGGCGCAACCGGATGTCAATATGCTTCAGTTAAATAAGTTTGGGCAGAGTGGATCATTTAAAATAGTCTTACCCGAAGGTTTTGATACTATATCCAACGGAGACATTATTGATCAGATGTCCCAGTGGTTTTTAAATCAGAACTCCAGGATCGATATAGTAAATGTTAAGGATGTAAAAAAGTTGGAAGATAGTTGTCATTACCTGATCATCGGGTTAGCCGGTAAATTAAAAGATCTTTCAATTTTTGATCTGCCCCTAAAGGTTGACAATAACAAATGTTCTCTCGGACCAATTGTGTTAACAGATTATGATGACGCAATAGCAATAATCAACGAGAATGCACAATGTACAGCCGTAATTGGTAATTCATATACAGCATTAAGAAACATATCGTTTGGACGTTTCCTGGGATTATATGATTATTATATTCTCATAAATAGTAAAATGAGCTATCTGGGTAATCTAAATGAAAATGAATTTTTATCCGATAGTCTGGTGGATTTAGCACTTGTAAGAAAGGAAAACTACACTCAAAAAATTGACAATAAATATATAGAAGCTCGTTTTTCGTGCAAATACAGTAAAATTAGTCAGTTTCAAAGCTCAATAGATACTTTAATCGATTCATTTGATGATTTTTGCAGGCTTGTATAAAGTAAAGAAACCGGCCCAAAAACTCAAATTCTTTATACACAGAGATCAATTAGAGATAAATATAGTCAGCGGCGACCCTAAGCCCGGATCGACTGGCGGATTGGTAATCGACAGTCTGATCCATTCAGTAGGGTTGGATAATGAGCTGTTGACACATGAAGGGGTTCATTATATTTTTAATTCCAGCTTAAAGAGTCCAAATGCTTTCTTTAATGAAGGTATTCCAATGTCTTTTACATTGTTTCAAAATCCCGGACGGATTAAGAATGATTGTAAACTAATTCTGGACAATTTAGAGATAGAAGATTTAGTATCTGGAAAAACAGCATTCTGGAATGGGCCTTATAAAAATGGACAATGTTTATCATATCCAATATCAGGCCTTTTTGTAAAATTCTTAATTGATAAATATGGTATAGATAAGTTAAAACTGTTTTATCAATTTACTGATATAGAAGAAGGTCTTAAAGCTGTATATGATGTGGAACTTTTTGTAATAGCAACAGAATGGAAAAATTATGTTCTAAAGAATATTTAATAAATTCTAGCCTGTTGGTAAGTTACGCACAGAGCAAAAAAAAAGTGCACTTTATAGATTTATCATAATTATCAATATGAAAGAAAGTACAAAATGGTTCTTATTTAGTCTGACAGTTGCATTCACCTTATACTGGGCAGGAAATTTATTCTTGTGGTTTCCCTGGAGTATTAATGCAAACCTTGGGATCGGATTAATGTTTACAATTATGCCATTGTTTTGGGGAATTGGAATATACCATTGTTTAATCAGGTATAAAGGTGAAAAAGTTCTAACCGGAGTGATTATTAATTCGATAATTATGCTGGTTAGTGCAGTTGTTTCTGACTATCTGTTTTTTGGATTGATTCGTGGAGCAATGGTCGATCTGTATCAACCTGCCACATTTTATGGATATGGATTTTTGATAATAATGCCATTTTTGGAATTACTGTTTTTCAAAAAGATAATTATCAAAAAAAGACGTCCATTAACCGCTAAAAATTTTATTTCATGGGGGACACTTGGACTGCTCTCTCTTCTAATTTTAATAGTGGTCATTTAATTTGATATAAAAATTTAATACATCTATAAATTACCTCTAATTACTTAAATCTTAATAATATGGTTATGAATACAAATGATATGGATATTTTCCTGATAAATATGTTTGTTGCATTGGTCGTGTTTGTCGGGTTACTTATTTTCACTTTACGAGGCCGTTCACAGAGGCCGGTTTTCAGAATACTGATATTAGCATTAATTGTTGTTGTTTGCGGAATGTCATTTGCAAGAATAACGTATGGAATGGGAGTTCCCTGGTGGATATTTTATGGACTTCCTGCAGTGACAACATTTGTGCTTCCACCACTGGTATTGCGCATGTCGATACGTGAATTACTGCTCTATGTGCCTTTGGCAATAGTTATGTCTCCTGTCATCCACATTTTCTTTTCTTTTTTCTTTGGTTGGCATGATTATATGCCACTTTTTTATGTGCCCTGGTGGCATGAATTAATATAGAATTTTACTTATAATCCAATAAAACTTTGTAAAAGCCCAGCGCATAACAAACATTATATCTGATGCGGGTTCTAGAGATATTAAAAGGGAATTTCCTGCAGGCAAGTTCTGTGCTGTTGGATACAGAGGCAGTCACGCAATCCCGCACTACCCAAGTCGCTAACCTTTGTAATACGTCAATTGAATACTACTGGCTTAACTAAAAGAAAGAAACTACCAAAAAAAAGATTCATATAAAAGCGAAAATGAAAAAAATATTACAAATTCTGTCCCTGCTTATAATAGCACAACTTACTTTAGCTCAATCCAATGCAAAAACAAAAATATTTATTGAATGTACAAATTCGTGGTTTTGCGATTTTGATTACCTGCGTACCGAGTTAGGCATGGTTGACTTTGTTCGCGACCGTTTTATTGCTGATGTACATGTGCAGGTAAATACACAATTTAACAGTTCGGGTAGCGAGCAAAACACCATTGTATTCAAAGGGCAAAATACCTTTTTGAATCAGGACGATACGCTTACCTATTTTAATGCATCCACGTTGAGTGATGATGACAAAAGAAAAAAAATGGTGCAAAGCGTAACTCTGGGATTGATCAAGTACATTTCACATACCGAAGCAGCCAATAACATTGTAATTACCTACACCCAACCTGCCAAAGAAGATACTGTAAAAAAAGGCCAACAAAAAGATCCCTGGAATTATTGGATTATGAGTTTGGGCGCAAACGGTTTTTTCGACGGTGATGCTAATTATAAATCGCAAAGTATTTACAGCTATGTTAATGCCGCCAGGGAAACCGAAAAAACAAAAACTAACATCGGCATATCCTACAATTATCGGAAAAATAAGTTTGTTATTTCTGACGAAGAAACAGTGACAACGGAAAACCCCAAATTCAACTGTTATGTAAATTTTATTAATAAATTAAACGAGCACTGGGGCTATGGGATATTTGGTACTTATGTAAAAAGTGAGTTTTCCAACTATGACATCAACTTATCTGTAATCCCTAAAGTTGAATATGATGTTTTTAAGTACAAGGACTTTAATAACCAACGTGTAGTAATTAACTATGGTTTGGGAGTACAATATAATAATTACAAGGACACCACCATTTTTTACAAAACGGAAGAAACACTGCTCGTTCAGAATGCGGCTGTAATCAGTTCCATCAACAAACCGTGGGGAAACATAAATGTGGGAACTTATTATAACAGCTACCTGTATGACCTCTCTAAATATTCCCTTTCATTCTCCGGCTCTGTCAACTGGAACATTTTTCAGGGGTTTAAATTTGCTGTTGGTGGCAGTTATAGTATTACACACAACTTAATACAGCTTTCGAAGCAGGGTGCTACACGAGACGAGGTGTTGTTGCAGCAAAGGCAACTAAATAGTCAGCACAGCTATTTCTTCGGAGTGGGTATCAGTTACCAGTTTGGCAGTAAATTTAGTAACTACATCAATCCTGCATTTAAAGGCTTAAGTTGGGGTTTGAACTTTTAAATCCTTCTCTTGGAATTCAGATAAATAAACATGGTGCATTTTTAATTCTAAACATATTTGCACGAAAATCAGGAAAGACAGGCATACTTAAATTTCACATGATATGGGAAAAATGAAAGCAATAATTTTCACTAATTATGGATCAGTGGAAGTTCTTCAATTAAAAGAAGTTGAGAAAACACCGCCGCTGGATAATGAAGTACTCATAAATATATTTGCTACATCAGTTACGGCAAGTGATTGTAGCATCCGGGGGTTTAAATTACCGCTGTCCATGTGGAACCCGGGACGGCTGACGTCAGGCATAACAAAACCTGGGAAGGATATACTAAAATGGATCTACTTTATAAGCCCGCTAAAACAATTATTTAACCACTCTTTTAAAAAATGAAGGCAGATAACAAAAGACACCACTGTAACCATTTGACCTGAATAGTTGTCACATGATTTAATTGAAATAACAAGAAAAATTTAACTTAATACCATATGTTTATGCAGTTTATAATGAAGGAAAAATCGAAGATGTGTTTTGGTATTTGTGGCAAAATATTTATGCTGTATTGCTTTTTATTTATTTCAGTATCTAATGTCAATGCACAAAAAGGATTGTTTGCAAAATTTAGTATTGGCCCTGGATTTACAACAGAGTATTCAAATATTAACAGTAATGGTTTTTCTGTAGTAACTAAAAATCATGCAATTGGTTGGGGTATTACTGATAAGTTTGCTATACAGATTGGGGAATTTGGAGGCTTAAATAAGCAAAAATTCGGAGATTATAATTATATAAATCTTGATGCATTCGGACTTGGTTTTAGTTATCGTACACCAGTTGATATTAAAATATCTGTTCTGGCAGCTTATAGTATGGTTTCATTAGCAAAAGAGTGGTCGCAATCTTTTGGAGATGATGGAGGAAATGGATTTGGACTAAATATGAGTATTGATAAGGAATGGTTCGTAGCTAAGAGATGGGGTATTCGGTTAGGACCTCAATTCTATTGGCTTAAAACAATAGATACTGATTACAAATTCTTTAATGTAAGTATAAACGGGAGTCTTGTTTTTTACTTGACACCTGTTCGTTAAAATTCATGTGATTCAAAAAATGCAAATATGATTACAATTTCAAATAAGAAAAGAGCATTTATAAGCGGTTTTCGAAGGTTCGTGGCTCGTAAAAAAGTCGATGTAAACTTATTGAAAATCGCCTCGTAATCCCGCACGACACCACACCATCAAACGTTGGACATAATTATCTTAAACTATGGGATTATGATAAGAAGAACGAGAAAGTGTAAATCAGATCTCCATCAACCAAGCGGTTTATTATGGGCTGTGACAATTCTAACTTTTATAATAGTAAATGTGACCCAAGCTTTTGCTCAGGATACGATATTGGCTGATTTTGCAATTTCGGTGCCAGAAACTTCAGATACAACCCGAACATTATTTGGTGGCGAAATCACTAACAATGGTTATGGGGGTCCCGTCATCAAATTCTCTCGCTTCAATGATCAGTTTACATTCATGACCGGTGGCCGGGGTGCAATTACTATTAACAACCGATACACCATAGGCGGTGGCGGATATGGAACAGCAAACTCAATTGATATTCCGGATTCAGGTGCGGACACAAACCGATTATTTAAGATGGGATACGGCGGCATAGAATTAGGTTACATCTTTCTCCCTGGGAAAAAGATGAATATTGGTGGTTCCCTACTGATTGCCGCAGGGGCGGCATTTTGGCAAAATAAGCCGAAAAGCAACGGAGAGAAATTATTCGATGATGACTTCAATATCTTTCCTGTACTGGAGCCTTCACTATATTGCGAAGTCGCGCTTAACCGCTTCATGTGGCTTCACGCAGGCATAAGCTATAGGTATGTTCACCATGCTCATTTGGATTACATGACGGATCAGAACATGAGGGGTTTTTCCTGTTACGTGGGTCTGCTCTTAGGCAAGTGATAGCGATCAGCAATGCGAGATCTTTAAAACCAGAAAATAAATGAAACAATTTTCAAATAAATCGATCATACAAAAAGGGGGACGAATTATGTTGATCATACTTTCAATCTTTTTAGTTTGTGTACTTATCCTTGTAGGGGTTCTTCTGGCATGCAGCTCGGGAAAAGCCTAAACCATTTTTGGATGAAAGGGGGAAACCTCTTGAAGGAAGCATTTCAGAGAAAATATTTGTAAATATTAACGGGGTTGAACAGGGTATGTTTATTAAGAGCAAAGATTCAACTAATCCGGTACTGCTTTACCTGCATGGGGGTATGCCTGATTACTTCCTTACACGTAAATACCCTACTGGTCTTGAAGACTATTTCACAGTAGTCTGGTGGGAACAACGTGGTTCAGGGATTTCCTACAGTGCCGACATTCCGCCTGAGACTATGACACTGGAGCAAATGATATCCGACACAAAAGAGGTAACAAATTGGCTCCGCAAGCGCTTTGGACAGGATAAGATTTACCTCATGGGACATTCTGGAGGAACCTTTATTGGCATACAAGTGGCAGCAGAAGCACCAGAGTTGTACAATGCCTACATTGGTGTGGCCCAGATGTCGAACCAGCTCAAATCTGAAAGACTGGCGTACGAGTATATGCTTAAGCAGTTCCAGGAGAACGGGGACACAAAAATGGTGAGAAAACTTGAAGCTGCACCAGTCACTATGACAGAAGGCATAACGGATGCATATCGTGTATTGCGCGACCCTGCGATGCATAGCCTGGGTATTGGCACAACACACAATATGAGGTCAGTAATCAGTGGTATCTTTTTACCTTCATTGTTATGCCCGGAATATACCTTACTTGAAAAGGTCAATATGTGGCGCGGCAAATCCCGCTCCGGTATCAGCATATTGTGGGCTAATATGTCGACTACAGACCTTTCCAGACAAGTACCTGAACTAAAGCTTCCTGTATACTTCTTCGAAGGCATATATGATTACACCTGCTCCTATACGGAGGCAAAATCCTATTATGAAAAACTTAAGGCACCAATAAAAGGGTTCTATACGTTTGAGCAGTCTGCCCATAGTCCACTTTTTGAAGAACCACAGCGAGTCCGGGAAATTATTGAAGGAGATATATTACAAGGAAAAGCAATTTTAGTAGATAAATAGCAATAGAAATTTATAATAAATAAGCAAGATATCACAACAACAAAATACTCTGATTATGAATAATAATGTTCGTTTCCCTTTCCGATTCTTTTTAATAACGTTTATTTGGTCGTGGATAATCTGGACTCCGATTATCCTCGCCAGCTTCAGGATCATTCCTGTTTCAGATAAATTATTATCAATCCTGACAATACCCGGAATTATTATAGGCGTTTTTGGCCCGCTGGTGGGTGCGCTTTTTGCTCTGAATAAGGAGCATGGCAAAGGCTCTTCAAAAAAATATCTGCGGAGTTTTCTGGATTTTGGTTTAGGATGGAAAGCTTACATTCTTCCAATATTTATTTTCGGAGGCAGTTCATTTATTGCCTGGTTTCTACCTGAATTATTAGGGGAAGATCGATTGCCAATGTTATTACCTTCGATATGGTTAATTATTCCCTATTTACCATTTATGATCATTCTGGGCGGAGGACAGGAAGAATTCGGCTGGCGGGGTTATGCTCTACCTATTCTTGAAAGTAAATTCGGAATATGGTTAGCGAACATAATTTTAGGGATCATACATGCTTTTTGGCATCTCCCTTTGTGGTTTATATCAGGTACAAGTCAAACCTATATGAATTTTGGAGGTTTTATTCTTCTTATGGTTGGATATTCATTCATTCTTTCATGGATTCGCAAAATATCAGGAAACAAGCCATTCTCAGGTCTTTACTCCCATGGTCTTGCAAATGCATTCATTCCCTTTATGCCATCACTTATCATGCAAAAAAACGTGCCTCAGCCTCATTTCTGGATTTGGGCAATATTGACATTAATAATCGGCATTTTAATTACTGTATTGCGTAGTGAAAAAAGTGTTAACCAATTGCAGGACGGGACATTAACCCTCTAACTAAAATTATGCAATTCAACTGCAATAAATTAAAACGTATCAATATATAATCAGGATCGATTATGAATTCAACAAAGATGTATCTCATTTTAGTTATGACATTGGCTATAAATACTGGAATTATTTCAGGGCAGGAAACAATCAGCCCACCTATAGCGAAAATAGTTTTAAAAGCGGATACGGCTCACGGTGATGTTCGGTTGGATCCATATGCATGGCTTAGAAACAAAGATAATCCCGAAGTGATGAAATATTTGCAGGCGGAAAATAAACATACTGAAAGTATTATGTCCCGAACCCAACAGCTACATGATAAATTGTTTGAAGAAATGAAGGGAAGAATGCCAGCGGACGATGAATCTCTTCCATACAAACTTGGCGGTTACTATTATTATTCACGGAATGAAGAAGGGAAATCATACAGTATACGGTGCAGGAAAAGGGGAAGCCTCGAATCAGCCGAAGAGGTTGTTTTAGATGAGAATGAATTTGCTTACGGTAAAAAATATTTCGGTCTGGGGGAATGTGAGGTTAGCTATGATCACAACTTGCTTGCCTTTTCATTTGATACAACAGGGGATGAAAAATATATAATCAGGTTTAAGGATTTGCGTAACGGTAAAATTCTTGATGATGAAATTACAAATACATACGACCTTGCATGGTTCAATGATAACAAAACAATTACTTATACAACAAGGGATGACGCGAACAGGATATACAAAGTTTATCGTCATGTACTTGGCCGTGATTTATCGGATGATAAATTATTATATCACGAAAAGAGTGAAGCGTACGATTTATTCTTATATAAAAGCAAAGACCAAAAATATATTTTTTGCTCTATCGGACGCTAACGATACCAGGGAAATAAGATATGTTAATTCCGAAACACCCGGCGCTGAATTCAAGGTTCTGATTCCTCGTAAGGAAGGAGTTAAATATTATGCCGAGCATTTTGAAGATAAATTTTCAATAAGAAGCAATGAGGTCGGAAATAACTACGAAGTTTTCACGCTTCCGGTATCCGATCCTGTAATAGCAAACAAAAAAGTATTAATACCGCACAGAGATAACGTGTTGATTCAAAATGTGGAGTATTTAAAAGGATACGCTGTTATCAAACTTCGTGAGGATGGTTTGGCAAGAATTCAAATCCTTGATATGAGCAATGGCGAAACTTACTATATCAATTTTGATGAACCAAGTTATACTGCATTCGGCAATTTGAATAAAGAATACAATAGTGAAACATACCGTTACTCATATCTTTCATTAACAACTCCTGAAACTATTTTTGATTATGATCTCAAAAACCGAACAAGCAAAATTGTGAAAATGCAGGAGATCTCCGGCGGTTATAATAAAGAGGATTACAAGACAGAAAGAATTTTTGCCAAAAGCTATGACGGCACCCAAATCCCCTTTCACTGGTTTATAAGAAAGGATTGGTGCGCGATGGAAATACCCCTGCGCTGATGTATGGTTACGGCGCATACGGTGGTATCATGGATCCCTATTTTTCGTCCGAAATGATTAGTCTTCTTGACCGGGGTTTCATCTGGGCTATAGCACACGTACGCGGAGGCGGCGACCTTGGTCAGGAGTGGTACAATCAGGGGAAGATGCTGAATAAGAAAAACAGCTTCTACGATTTTATAGCATGTGCCGAACATTTGATAAAGGAAAAATATACAAGCACTGAAAAGTTTGCAATTGAAGGCGGGAGCGCTCGTGGTTTATTAATGGGAGCAGTAATAAATATGCGTCCCGATCTGTTTAAAGCCGTACTCGCAAGAGTTGCATGGGTAGATGTTTTGAATGACATGTTTGATAAATCATTGCCCGGAACAATGTCAGAGCATACCCATATTGGTAACCCTGAGGATAAACAGGTTTATTACTATATGAAATCATATTCGCCTTATGACAACGTGATCAGCCAGAATTACCCCGCAATACTCACAACATGTGGTTTGAATGATTCCAGAGTTTTTTTCTGGGAACCGGCTAAATGGGTTGCCAAACTGAGAGCATTAAAAACCGATAATAATGTAGTCCTTCTTCAATGCGACCTGTCAAGCGGGCATCTGAATTCTTCTGATCGTTATGAGCCTGTTCGGCAAAGAGCATTTCAGCTTGCATTTATATTGGATCAATTGGGTATTAAGGAATAATAGCAGGGTTTTAAGAACGAATTAATTATAAAAAAATGAAAATAGCAGTAATAGGAACCGGGGGAGTCGGAGGATATTTTGGTGGGAAACTGGCTAAAGCCGGATATGATGTTACATTTCTTGCAAGAGGAGAACATCTGTTGGCAATTCAACAAAAGGGGCTTACTGTTAAAAGTGTTCTTGGCGATTTTACAATTGACCCTGTGAAAGTTACCGACAGAATAGACACCATTGGCTTAACAGACCTTGTAATTCTTGGTGTAAAAGCATGGCAGGTAAAAGACATTTCAAAAGAGCTGTTAAATATTATTAAAAAAGATACAACAGTATTACCATTACAGAATGGTGTAATGGCCGCAGAGGATCTGAGAGAGAACATAAATCAGGAAAACATTGTCGGTGGATTGTGCCGGATAATAAGCAAAATAGATGCTCCGGGAGTTATTAACCATTTTGGGCTGGACCCATCAATCCTTTTAGGTGAGTTGGATAATAAAGGAGCAGAAAGGATAAATCTCATTAAAGCCAAATTTGATAAAGCTGACATCTGCTCAAAAATCTCTGAGGATATTACTGCCGATTTGTGGAAAAAATTCATCGGGATATGTGTCAGCGGTCTACTGGCTGTTTCAAAAACAACTTATGGCGAATTAAGAGAATTAAACGAGACCAGGCAGTTAATGATTGAAATAATGAAAGAAATATATCTGCTTTCACAAAAAATTGGAATAAATATTGAACCCGGGTTTGTAGAAAAAACTATTTCAGTAATCGATAGCTATCCCTACGGATCAACATCATCTCTGACAAGAGATGTCTGGGAAGGGAGACCATCGGAAATTGAACACCAAAACGGAACTGTAGTCAGGCTCGGAGAAAAATATGGAGTCGACACCCCGGTCAACAGATTTGTTTACTACACTATCTTACCAATGGACTTAAAAGCAAGAAGAAAATAACATAAACTAGTGCAATCAACTGATTTTCACGTCGGGGAAATATAACCATAATCAAAACATTTCTTAACTTCACTCATGCTTTTAACGAAATTACATATTCCCCCTGTGGGCAATAATGTAGTGCACCGATCAGATCTGGTTGAAAAATTGAACACCGGTCTGAGCAGGAAGCTGATGCTTGTATCTGCTCCTGCCGGGTATGGCAAAACCACCCTGGTAAGCGACTGGATAAGCCAGAACAAAATCCGGGCTGCATGGGTTTCACTTGACAATGGGGATAATGACCCGACGATTTTTTTAAGCTATGTGATTTCGGGTATTCAGAGTATTCATCACGATTTCGGAGAAAGTGCCCTGCGACTTATAAATTCTCCCAATTCACCCTCTGTTGAATCTGTTGCCAGCCTGCTGATAAACGAATTAATCGGTATTGATCAGCACTTTTTGTTGGTTCTCGACGATTTTCACCTGATTAATAGCAACGGGGTATTAAAGCTGGTTGGCTACCTATTAGAGCATATTCCCGGAAATATCCACATTGTGATACTGACCCGTTCAGATCCGGCGCTATCTCTTTCAAGGATAAGGAGTCAGCATCAGCTGGTTGAGTTACGTTTGTCAGACCTTAGTTTTTCGGCAAATGATATTTTTGTTTTGTTCAACAAGAAGCTTAAACTGGGGTTAACTGTTGACGAAGTCCATTCTCTTAAAATAAAAACAGAAGGGTGGATTGCCGGACTGCAACTGGCAGCCATATCAATGCAGGGCAGTGAAGATATACCAGGGTTTATTCATGATCTGAAGGGCGACAACCGCTATATAATGGATTACCTGATTGAGGAGGTGTTAAAGACACAACCGGACGACATCAGGGAGTTTTTACTTCAAACCTCAGTACTGGAGCAGATGTCGGCTCCTCTGTGCAATGCTGTTTTGAACAGAAATGACAGCCAGCAAATACTTGAGATGCTGGAAAAAAACAACATGTTTGTCATACCTCTTGATGAGGAAAGGAATTGGTACAGATATCATCACCTTTTCGCTGAATTATTAAAACAGAGACTTCAGTTAAGAGGAAAAGCAAATATTATTGAAATACATAATACAGCAAGTGAGTGGTTTCGGAATAATTCGATGCCATTATTAGCCATTGAACATGTGATAAAGACAGAGAATTTCGAGAAAAGCATACTTTTTCTTGGAGAAATAGTAGAGACAATGTGGAAAAACGGACAGCATGCTGCTATTATGAAATATGGTGATTTACTCCCTGATGAATTAATTAAAAAAAATCCTGATTTTTGTTTATACTATGCATGGATATTGATTATAGCGGGGCAGATTCATAAAGCTGAACCTTTTTTGGTGAGTGCCGAAAATATTACTTTGAAGATAATTAATGATAAGAATTCATCAAAAGAAGTTATTCAGTATAGTAAGAAGCAGCTAGGAAAAATATGTGTTGCATTTTCATATCTGAATTCATTAATAGCAGATTCCGGAAAAGTTTATGATTATAGCAAAATAGCAATGGAGAATCTTACAGAGGATGATCCGTTATGGTATAGCTGGGGATGGTACTCTGTCGGAACTGCAGAAACGATTAGTGGTCGTTTCCATGAAAGTATCGAGGCTTATGAAAAAGCACTGGAATATGGTAAAAAATCAGGAAACATCCAACTTATTTCAACCGTTGCATGTAGGTTATCTGCCCTTGAATCGCGAATGGGATATTATACATCATCATATGAGAAATGTTCCGAACTTTTAACCCTTCATGAAAGAAAGTGGTTATTCTCAAATTGCAAAGTCTGAATGCACTTTTGCTGGCCTTTATACTTGTTTTGCAGGTATTGAGTGTATGCGGACTGACCTGGATGATGCACTTAAAAATATAAAAACTGCCTATAACTTAAGCAGAAATGATTCTAACAATTCGAATAAAGTCATTGTACGAAGCGTTTATTCTCTTATTTTATATGGACGTGGGGATACTGCAGGTGCGGTGAAAATGATAAATGAAGCGGAGGATATTGTAAAACAAAATAAAATAGTCCTCAGTATTATTGCGATTTATGTTGCCATTAAGGGAATTATACTAATTCAACAGAATGAACTTGAAAGGGCCCGTCATTTTTTTAAGGAAATTGGATTAGGTCTTGATAAAAAGATATCTTATTCAGATGAGCATGGATATGTTGGATTTGCATTATTACTGGTAATCGAATTGAAATTTGAGGAAGCAGAGATTCTTCTTGCTAAATTGTTGAAGATGGCACAAGCCGCAAATAGAATTGAGAGAATAATTGAAATTAAGATCATATATGCCATATTGAATAAGGCTACCGGAAATAAAGAAAAAGCTTTAATAAACCTGATTGATGCTTTGGAGGAAGCTGCCAGTGAAAATATATTGATGTCTTTTATTCTTTTCTATTCCCGAATAGACGATTTGCTGAAAGAGGTTTACAAGAAACAGACAACTACAAGAACAAAAATTCCAAAGAAAGTAATCGATAAGCTTAGGTCTGCAATTGAAAAAAGAGAAAAATATGATAAGACTAGATTTGAATCTCCGCTTAACAAACGTGAAATTGATGCATTAAAACTGATTGCTGAAGATCTGTCGAACCAGGAAATAGCTGATAAATTATTTATTTCATTAAACACTGTTAAAACACACCTGAAAAACATTTTCTTTAAGCTCGAAACCAATAAC
Source organism: uncultured Rikenellaceae bacterium (assembly GCA_963696805.1). GTDB lineage: Bacteria > Bacteroidota > Bacteroidia > Bacteroidales > VadinHA17 > SR-FBR-E99. Next base: position 335,437 of record CAVOLF010000006.1, on the reverse strand, counting down.
CGTTCAGGTGCAGTAGCCAAAGCAAAAAAGATGGGATTATTATAGTCCCTCAAATTCCTGTAACAAATAAATCACCCTCAAAATCACCCGCGCGGGTGATTTTTTTTTGATAGGTGTTCCTGACCTTTGCTTTGAGTTTAATCAAACAGAATATGAAAGGCATAACCAGAATTGTAATTAAGGGATATCTTGATAATGAATGGAAGAATCACTTCGAAGGTATGAAATTCAGCTATGAAGCAGGCTGCACAATTCTGTCAGGAAATCTGAAGGACGATGCGCATTTACATGGGATCTTAAATATCATTCGTGATTTAAACTTAACACTAATATCAGTTAACCCGGCTTAATATTAGTATGATAAAATTTTGATTATTAACTAACAAAACATTTAAAAATGAAGAAATCAATTTCAACAACATTAATGATTGTGCTATTTTCAACAATAGCATTATGTCAAACTGCATATAAAGAAGCTGATTTCAACCGACATTCAGTCGGAAGTTCACTTTTCCTGCTTGGTAATATCGGAGATTCAGTCAGATTCATGCAGTTGAACTACGGATATCAGTTCACTCCCAGGGATAACTTTATTGTAGAAGCTATCACCTGGACGTACTATGAACCATTGGGAACATTTGGATCCTCTGAAGAATTATATCCTGGCAAAGTTAAGGCTACCGGAATTGGACTGGGATATCAGCGATTTCTGTGGAGGAAAGCATTTGTTACAGTTGAGCCAACATTCTTTCTTCAGCAATTCTATGATCTTAATGGCACAAAAATTCAGAACGGATTCCAGTTGTACCTTCAATTTATAGCAGGCTACCGCTTTGAATTCTTTAAAAAACGTCTGTTTATTGAACCTGCTATAGCTCTAAAATACTGGCCAATCAACACTAATTTCCCTCCTTCATTTGCTGAAATTGAAAATGGTGCTCCCAGTTACATATTTGAACCTGCATTGAATTTTGGATTCAGATTCTGAATGGATAAATGTGAAAGAGACCTGAAGAAAAGGCTTCTTAACTTAGGGATTATGAACCAAAGATCGTATATACGCAAATCAGTTCGTCATAACTCACAAGTTTACTTTTGGGTCTTGACGGTCCTGATTATTCTAATGTTTAATGTGAGCCAGGCAATTGCACAGGATAGCACTTTTGCTGATTTCACAACATCAGTGCCAGCAACTACAGTTAAAACGAGAGAATTGTTTGGTGGTAAAATCACAAACAGTGGTTACGGAGGTGTCATTCTTAAATTTTCAAGCTTTAACGATCAGTTTGCATTCATGACCGGAGGCCGGGGTGCAATTACTATTAACAACCGATACACCATCGGCGGTGGCGGATATGGAATAGCTAACTCAATAAATATACCTGGTTCAGGTGAGGACACCACCCGGTTATTTAAGATGGGATATGGCGGCATTGAAATGGGCTACATCCTTCTCCCTGGGAAAAAGATGAATATTGGTGGTTCGCTACTGATTGCCGCAGGGGCTGCATTTTGGCAAAATAAGCCAAAAAGCAACGAAGAGAAGTTATTCGATGATGACTTCAATATCTTTCCTGTACTTGAGCCCTCACTGTACTGCGAAGTCGCTCTTAACCGCTTCATGTGGCTTCACGCAGGCATCAGCTACAGGTATGTTCACCATGCTCATCTGGATTACATGACTGATCAGAGCATCAGGGGCTTTTCCTGTTATGTGGGTCTGCTCTTTGGTAAGTAGAAGTGATCAGCATTATAGAGATCTTTAAAACCAGAAATTAAAATGAAACCATTTTCAAATATATCAATCTCCAAAAAAGGGGGACGGATTATGTTGATTATACTTTCATTCTTATTAGTTTGCTTGTACTCATTCTTGCATGGTATTTCTTATGGTGCTCAGTCCGGGAAAAGCTAAACCATTCCTGGATGAAAATGGTAATCCGCTTGAGAAAAGCATTTCGGAAAAAATTTATGTAAATATTAATGGGGTTGAGCAGGGTATGTTTATAAAGAGTAAAGATTCAACTAATCCGGTTCTGCTTTACCTGCATGGGGGTATGCCGGAATACTTCCTTACACAGAAATACCCAACAGGTCTTGAAAACTATTTCACTGTAGTCTGGTGGGAACAGCGTGGTTCAGGGCTCTCTTATTATGCCGATATTCCACCTGAGACAATAACCCTTGAACAAATGATATCTGACACAAAAGAGGTAACAAATTACCTTCGTCAACGTTTTGGACAGGAGAAGATTTACCTCATGGGACATTCAGGGGGAACCTTTATTGGCATTCAGGTTGCAGCGTAGTGCACCAGAGTTATACCATGCCTACATTGGAGTGGCTCAGATGTCGAATCAGCTCAAGTCTGAAGTACTGGCCTATGATTATATGCTTAATAAGTTCCGTGAGCTCGGGAATACAAAAATGGTAAGTAAACTTGAAGCGGCACCAGTAACAATGACTGACGGCATACCAGATGCATATCGTGTATTGCGTGACCCGTTGATGCATAGCCTGGGTATTGGCACAACACACGAGATGAAATCAGTAATCAGTGGTATCTTTTTACCTTCTCTTGTTATGCCCCGAATACACCTTACTTGAAAAGATCAATATGTGGCACGGCAAATCCCGATCATGGTATTAGCACACTATGGCTGATATTACTACCACAGACCTTTCCATCGAGGTACCGGAACTTAAACTTCCTGTCTATTTCTTTGAAGGCATATACGATTATACATGCTCCTGCACGGAGGCAAAATTATATTATGAGAAACTAAAGGCACCAATAAAAGGGTACTATACGTTTGAGCATTCTGCTCATAGTCCGCATTTCGAAGAACCACAGCGAGTCCTGGAAATTATTGAAGGAGATATATTACAAGGAAAAGCAATTTTAGCAGATAAATAACAATGAAAATGTACAAAAAGTCAACAAGAATTCTGGAGAGAAGTTAAGTTAAGTTCGAAGATGAAGATTTCAACATTATTAATCCTGACACAATTCAGCATCTGTTTTGCCCAACAAAAAAAGAGTGATTTTGTCATTGGGGATAAAATAAGTTTTGAATCAAAAGTTCTTAATGAACGAAAAACAATAGTTGTAATTCCTCCTTATAATTACAAAGACAGACCGGATGAAAAATTTCCTGTAGTTTACGTTTTAGATCCGGGGAATAATCTTTTTGCAACATTCGGAATTGTGAATTATTATTCAGATATGTTGAAAATTATGCCCAGTATGATAATTGTGGGTATTGTCTCCAACGATAGAGAAAAAGATTATCTGCCCACACCTTCGAAAGAACAACCAACTGGTGGAGGGGCTGATAAATTCCTTCGTTTTATTAAATTCAGAATTGGTAACATTAATTGACTCAACTTATCCGGCAAATTCAGAACGTTGTATTATTGGACATTCTGCAGGAGGATTATTTGCTATTTATGCTTTGGAAAATCAACCTGAATTATTCAACTCATTTATATGCATTGACCCAAGTTTATGGTACGATGATAAATCCTGTGTCAGGAAAATGCCCGACTTTCTTAAAAATAATAAGGATATTAAAAAATCAATCTTCATTTCATTGTCAAATGAAAAGGAAATGGGCGTTTTCCCTTTCATTGAAGTGCTTGAAAAATATGCACCGGAAGGATTAAAATGGGATTATATACATTATAAAAACGAAACCCATAACTCATTAGGATTTAAAAGCATATGTGCAGGTTTTGAAATGATTTATAAAGATTGGAAGACAAAAGATGATCCAAAATAACGACGAAATACCAACATCCGATAAGTGATATGCTGACAATAAATAGTATAAATCCCTATAATTTGAAATAATGAAAGCAATTGTACACACAAAATACGGACCACCGGACGAACTTCAGCTTCTGGAGGTAGAAAAACCAGTTCCCGGGAACAATGAAGTATTGATAAAAATCCATGCAACAACAGTAACAACTACAGACTGCAACGCACGTAACTTCACATTTGTTCCACAATCGTTTATGTTTTTTGCAAGATTAATGTTTGGTTTCAAAAAGCCCAGAATAAAAATACTGGGGATTGATTTGGCAGGAGAAATTGAAGCCATCGGAAAAGATGTAAAACTATTTAAGGCTGGAGACCATGTCTTTGGATCACCAGGAACCAAATTTGGTGGTCATGCAGAGTATGTCTGTGTTCCTGAAAACGGAGCACTGGCTATAAAACCAGCTGATTTGAGCTGGGAGAAAGCCGCCGCCATTTCATTGGCGGGAAATACTGCATTGTTTTTTATAAGAGATCTGGCAAAGATTCAAGCCGGACAGACAATACTTATCCATGGTGCTTCCGGAGCGATAGGTACTTATGCAGTTCAGCTTGCCAAAGTACTACGGAGCAGTAGTTACAGGTGTCTGTAGTGCCGCGAATGCAGATTTGGTGAAATCTTTAGGAGCAGATAAGGTAATAGATTATACTAAAGAGGATTTTACAAAAAGTGATGAGAGATATGATTTTGTTTTCGGTGTAGTAGGCAAGACTACTTTTTCGCAATGTAAGGGGATATTAAAACCAAATGGAATCTATCTTGAAAACATGATGGAAGTTAAGGATTTTCTGAAAGTGCTGTGGACCTCAATAATCGGTGGTAAGAAAATTAAGGGAGGAGTATCAACAGAACGTGCTGAAAATCTGAAATTCTTATCAGAGCTTATTGAATCAGGAAAGTTAAAACCGGTAATAGACAAAGTCTATCCATTGGAAAAGACTGCTGAGGCTTTCCAGTATGTTGAAAATGGTCATAAAAAGGGGAATGTCGTGATTACAATAGATTTATAGAATAACGAATTCTTTTTGATCCAAGTGTTTCAGATGCAATGTTCAACACAAGTATTTGTCATTAATCCTGAAGATTTAATGGTTTAAGATGAAAACGGCAACTGTTTTTCTAGCAGGATTATTAATTAACCTGAATCTATTCTCACAAAGTGCAGATTCTAAGATTGATGTTACATATATTGCAAATGCAGGTTTTCTGGTCGAAAGCAATGGAAAAAAAATATTAATCGACGCTCTGTTTAATAATGGCTGGAATACTTATTTGACTCCCTCAGACACTATCATATCAAAAATAATAAAACAACAAGCTCCATTTAATAAAATTGACCTGATGTTGATAACACACAATCATGAAGATCATTTCAATGATTCAATAGTTGTTGCTTATCTGAATAAAAGTTCTGAAAATGTTCTGATAGCGCCACCATCGGTAACAAATGCAATTTTAAAAAAAGCGGCTTCAAAAAAATATGAGAATCAGTTAGTGGGTTTGGATAAAATTAATCAGGAGAAAAATGACACAACTATAAACGGAATCAGAATAAGGTCATTTTTCATACTGCACGACTCGCGCCCTCAAATTGAACATGTTGGGTATGTAATCGATTTTGGTGGTTCTAAAGTATTTCATTCCGGGGACAGTAATGGTTCAGATATTGCTGAGTATGGAAATTTACGATTACAAAAAGAACAGATAGATTTAGCGTTATTGAATTTTTATGGGTTTTGGGGCACAAATGAAGAGCGGTTTTTTACGGAGAAATATATTCTTCCCAAAAGAATCTCATTAATGCATATCCCGCCAAATGAGATTATAAGTGTAATGGACTCTGTTAAGCTGATCCGTGATTTTATAGATATCACAGTATTTGAAAGTAGTATGGACAAAAAGTCGTTCATCTATGAGTCATCCAGATAACTTGCCACAACATAACTTTGGGTTTCGTCAATTCAAATTCAACGATAAGAATAATTGTCTGTCTTTTGGCATGTATACTATAAATAATTTAAAATGAAAAGAATAGCAGCAATTATTAAACTAGGTTTCTTAATAAGTCTGAATATGTCCGCTCAAAGTACCGGATATAAGATTAATGAATTGATGAGTGCTTATGCTGATAACGGTCAATTCAATGGTACAATTCTGGTCAGGAAAGGCGAAAATGTTATTTATAAGAATGCGTTTGGATTAGCAAACCGGGAATGGAATATACCGAATACTATTGATTCTAAATTTCTGGCAGGTTCAATAGGAAAATCGATAACAGCTTTTATGACATTAATCCTGGTAAACGATGGATTAATAGATTTAAATGCTACTATAAATGATTATATCCCTGACTATACCGGTCCCGGAAAAAACAAGGCAACAATACATCAGATGTTAACACATACATCTGGTATTCCTGATCATGGAGCGATACCAAATCTTTCAAAAAAACTTGTTCGTTGGACTTATAATTCCGACCAATATTTAGCATTAATTAAAGACCTTGATCTGAAATTTGAACCAGGAACAGGTTTTGCATATAGTGGAATTGCATATAATCTGCTTGCTGTCATTTGTGAAAAAGTTTCAAAAAAGGATTTTGCAGATTTACTGAAAGAGAGACTATTTATCCCTCTTGGAATGAATAACTCAAAACATGATAAAAACCTTGATATTGATTTAAAAAGAGCATACGGATATGAATACCATTTACTGGAAGGATATATGAATCCATCCTATATTGATATGTCGCTAATAAAAGGTTCAGGAGGTATTTTAACAACAGTTGAAGATCTGGCTAAATTCAATGATGAATGTTTTAATATCACAGAAACTATTATCTAATGACTTGTACAAAAAAATTTTTACACGCTATGTAAAAGACTGGCAATACTATGGCTATGGATGGTGGATTATCTGACAGGATTGTTGGCAGCGATACCCTGACGTTAATAAGTCATGGAGGAAGCACTGATGGGTATAAGGCATACAATACAAGAATACTAAAAGACTCAATTGATATTATTCTTTTTCAAAACAATTATTATCGAACTGAACTTGGCGTAAAGTTTGATTACGCTATTACAAATGAGATAATTAACATACTGTATGGTAAAGATTATTCTTTACCCAAAAAGTCAATTGCAAAGGATTTAGGATATGAGATTGGCCATGGAGGCATTGATGCTGCTATAAAGAGGTATTATCAGCTTAGGGGGGATAATCGTTATTATATTGATGAAGACGAGTTTAATCAACTGGGGCAGGAACTTTATAAAAACTATGGTTTAGTTGAGGAGTCTAAGGGAATTTATAAGATTGGAATTAGTGAATACCCGGAATCATTCATACTGAATTATTCATACGGAGTGCTTCTTTTAGAATCCAAGGATCAAAAAGCAAAAGACTTTTTAAGAAAATGTGTTGAGATTTACAAAAGGCGGCCTGACAAAATATAATACTCCCGTAATCCTGGGCCAAGGGTTTAGTTAAAATAAAAGAAATAATTTAAATCTTACAACAATATTCCCAATGCACAAGCAATAGTTTATCAGTTCCATCTATTAATAGGTTAAGCCATTAATAAAATTATGCATATGAAAACACTTCAAAATGAAAAGGTTAATATTAAAATTATACTAGCAGCTTTATGGATTGCTGTAATGTTTATCTATGTTTACGCTGACATTAAAACACTGTTTCAACCTGAAATTCCCGAACAGATTATTTCAGGTATAATAGGTGGCATGACAATTAATCAAAGTTTTTTGTTTGCAGCTGCAATACTAATGTCTATTCCACCAATTATGATTATTCTCTCATTGATCTTAAAACCTAGCATAAACCGATGGGTAAACATTATTGTTAGTTTTCTACATATTTTACTTATAATAGTTACACGTTTTGTGCCCGCCAAAATATGGTACTATTATATCTATTATCAATCAATAGAAGCGATTTTTCATTCACTAATTATTTGGTACGCTTGGAGATGGCCAGTACAAGAAAAAAATGGAATATGAATCAATCAAGCATATCACACAACAGCGAGTTTTAAGATTGGACGGCAGAGTTTTCGTACATCATGACAGTATAAAAACTAACCCTACATATAACACGGAAAATGGGTAAGTTGTTTGTCACACTTTTTGCTTTTGCTCCTGCACTCAAGACAAATTTGTATTGGCCGTTGCACCCGGACACGCTCACCTGCCTCCAATTAAAATCGTGCACCTTGACAGTTTTCTGGCTCCGAGACAGCTTGTACCGCCCCGAGAACTCGGGGCCAGTGCCCGCCACCAACTTAGTAACCGGGGATAAATTCGCGGCTACGATCAAACTTGTATCGCGACACGCGTAATGCTCATAAAACTTTGTACCCGGACGGCAAAAAGTGCGCCATACCCTCCTTGCACCGGGACAGTTTTCTGACTAAAGTTCACAGGACGTGGCCGGTGCTTGCGTCGGGTAACACAACCTCCCCATATTGCCGAGCCGTTATCGAGACCTTAAACGAATGTTGACTGACAATGGATTAATTATAGGTAAAGAATTGAGGATTGAGGACAATTTATTAACTGCGTACATTGTTATGAAAAAATAAAAAAGCACTGTACCAAACAAATACTAAAGTCCGGGTATTTTGGTACGAATTTTCGATCCTTAACTAAAATACTTTTTTTGCAATCAACTGATTTTCACGTCGGGGAAATATAATCACAATCAAAACATTTCTTAACTTCACTCATGCTTTTAACGAAATTACATATTCCCCCTGTGGGAAATAATGTAGTGCACCGATCGGAACTGTCTGAAAAACTGGACAACGGTCTGAGCAGGAAGCTGATGCTTGTATCTGCTCCTGCCGGGTATGGCAAAACCACCCTGGTAAGCGACTGGATAAACCAAAACAAAATTCCTGCAGCCTGGCTTTCACTTGACAATGGTGATAATGACCCGACGATTTTTTTAAGCTATGTGATTTCGGGCATCCAGAGTATTCATCACGATTTCGGAGAAAGTGCCCTGCGACTTATAAATTCTCCCAATCCACCCTCTGTTGAATCTGTTGCCAGCCTGCTGATAAACGAATTAATCGGTATTGATCAGCACTTATTGTTGGTTCTCGACGATTTTCACCTGATTAATAGCAACGGGGTATTAAAGCTGGTTGGCTACCTATTAGAGCATATTCCCGGTAATATCCACATTGTGATACTGACCCGTTCAGATCCGGCGCTATCTCTTTCAAGGATAAGGAGTCAGCATCAGCTGGTTGAGTTACGTTTGTCAGACCTTAGTTTTTCGGCAAATGATATTTTTGTTTTGTTCAACAAGAAGCTTAAACTGGGGTTAACTGTTGAAGAAGTCCATTCTCTTAAAATAAAAACTGAAGGGTGGATTGCCGGACTGCAACTGGCAGCCATATCAATGCAGGGGAGTGAAGATATCCCAGGCTTTATTCATGATCTGAAGGGCGACAACCGGTATATAATGGATTACCTGATTGAGGAGGTTCTAAAGACACAAACAGAAGACACCAGGGAGTTTTTACTTCAAACCTCAGTGCTGGAGCAGATGTCGGCTCCTCTGTGCAATGCTGTTTTGAACAGGAATGACAGTCAGTTAATTCTTGAAACACTGGAAAGAGATAACATGTTTGTTGTTCCCCTCGATGAAAACAGAACATGGTACAGGTATCATCATCTGTTTGCAGGCTTGTTGAAGCAGCGTTTCCTCCAATTTGATCAGAAAAAGATTGAGGATATTCACAAAAGAGCATCTGTCTGGTTTGAAGAAAATCTCCTTCACGAATTGGCATTAGATCACGTCCTTGAAATAAGGAACTTTGAACAATCCATCAGGATTCTCGGCCATATTGTTGAGAGAATGTGGGAAGTCGGACATCATTCAGCCATCCTCAGGTATGGTAACTTGCTGCCTGATGAGGTTATCATAAATAACCAGGAATTCGCATTGTACTATTCATGGATTTTAATTGCCTCAGGACAGGCAGCAGAGGCTGAAAAATATCTTGATCGCGCACAAATAGCTATAGATACCGTAATTAAGGGAGAAGAATCGGCAAAGGAAGCCATCATGGACGACAAGTCTCTTTTCGGGAAACTTGCAACCACAATGGCCTATATGAGATTATTTACAGCACCCCCGGAAACAATAATAAAGATTAGTAATGTTGCCATTGACAATCTTTCCGGGACCAACCCTCTGTGGACAGGATGGGCATGGTATTTCATCGGGAATGCTGAACTTGCAAGGGGCGATGTGCATAAAGGTCTGGACGCTTTTAATTATGCGCTTGAGCACAGCAAGAAAACTGACAATATATATCTGATCGCTACGGTAACGTCATCAATTGTGTCGCACCGTTGTGCTTTAGGCCAGTACAGGAATGCATTTGCTCAATGCTCCGACACCCTTTCGCTCATGAACAGGCGTGGTTTTTCAGGTGTTGCGAAGGTTGAGTGGACTTTCTCCGGTCTTTTTTCAATGATGGCAGTAATTCAATGTATCTGGGCAAATTTTGATGAAGCTCTTGAAAACGCTAAAACTGCATATAAGCTATGTGAAAATGCCAGGGATATTCGGTATAGGATAATGGCGTTACTGGCTTATTCATATGCACTTCATGCTGTTGAAGACAAAGAAGGTGCCTTTGATAAGATATGCGAACTTGAAAATGTCCTTGAGAGGTATAAAATAGCTCCGTTTCTGGCATCCACATATATCGGATGGAAAATATACCTCCTAATCGAGAGACAAGAGATTGATAAAGCGACAGATTTTGCCAAAGATGTCGGATTAGGACAACAGCTGAAATTAAATTTTGAAACCCTCTATTCATACATTCATTTTGCCCGGTTGCTGCTGCAGCAGAACGAAAACACCATGGCGGATGAGCTTATGTCGGAGATTTATTCGGTCGCAAAAAAGTCAAATGGAATTGAAAGACAGATTGACCTTAAACTTGTTTATATATTGATGTATTTAAGAAGGAATGAGCACGAAAAAGCGGTATCAGAATATATTAATGCACTTGAAATGGCGGCCGATGATAATTTGATAATACATTTCCTTTTCGACCTCGACCAAATGGGTGTCCTGCTGAATGATGTATACAGGAGGCATGCTGCCGGAAGGACAAGTATACCTGATAGCTTTATGCAAAAGTTCAGGCAGGCCGTTGAAACAAAGAAAAAACGTTCGAAAATCCATTTGGAACTGGAATTAAGCATACGCGAACTGGACACTCTGAAACTCATAGCTCAGGATTTATCGAACCAGGAAATTGCTGACAGACTATTTATTTCCATTAATACCGTTAAAACACACCTCAAAAATATCTTTCTGAAGCTTGAGACCGATAGCCGTTCAGGTGCCGTGGCCAAAGCAAAAAAGATGGGGTTATTATAGCCCCTCAAATTCCCGTTACAAATAAATCACCCTCAAAATCACCCGCACGGGTGATTTTTTTATTCATAAGTACCTGACCTTTGTTGGGAGTTACTGACATAGCACATAATTAAATAAAGTTAAGATGAAAACACTTTTTCTATTTTGCATTATTTCCATTTCAAACATTGGAATATTTGCCCAAAACCATTATGAAACTGACAAAAAAGATTTGCAATTTGAAAGCAATGGAATTCAGTTATCAGGTGTACTAATTTCTCCAAAAACGGACAAAAAAGCTCCGTTGATAATAATCGTTCCGAACAGTTGGAGTCCCCGTTTCGTGAGTATTGCTGAATATTTTGCAACCAATGGGATTGCTTGTTTTACCTATGACTCAAGAGATGTTGGAAAATCTATGGGATTTGATTGTTTTAAAGATAGTATAGTGGATATATATTCTCAGGATTTGCAAATAATCATTAAAACACTGTCTTCTCAACAGAATTTTAGTAAAGTTGGAGTTTTAGGAATATCTATGGGAGGGTGGATTATTGAACGCGCGATTGTAAAGGAAAATGTTGATTACTATGTAATGATGTCTACACCAACAATGTCATTCAAAGATTCATACAAATGGATGGTTGAGAGTTTTACCAAAAACAAGGTGGATTCAACTCAACTATTGTATCTTAATTCATTAAGAGAAAGCGTATTGGATTCACATGATTATGAATTTATTCCTTATGATTATGTAAAAAGAATTAGAGCTAATTCCTTATGGATTTTTGGGCAAAATGATATTAATATTGCAGTTGACCAATCTATAATAGACTTGGAAGCTATTAAGAAAACGAATAATATTACAATAAAAAAATATGAAGGATTAGACCATAATGGGGTAAGTGAGAGTGAGATGGTTATAAATGAAATAATTCAGTGGATAATAAAATAAAAACAGATACTAAAACGCGAAAAATAGCTTTCTGAAGATTGAAGTCGATAGCCGTTCAGGTGCCGTAGCCAAAGCAAAAAAGATGTGATTATTAAAGTACTTCATATCTCCTTTAAAAAATCACCCTTAAAATCACCCGCGCGGGTGATTTTTTTTATTCATAAGTACCTGACCTTTGTTGAGTATTAACCCGATAAAACTTTAAAATAATCAGAATATGAAGACATTATTCCTTACGGCTTTAGTTTCAATTGGTGTCGTTTCCAATAATTTCGCCCAGAGAGTAGATTTCTCAGCCTATTTAGCTTCCAGCGGAGCTGTACACACCTCCACTCCCTCTGCTATCGATAAGTATGGAAATATATTTGTTGCAGGAGGTACCAGAGAAGGGCTAAAGGTAACAACTGATGCCATTCAAAAAAGTTATAACGGGCACACTTTGGATGATTGGGCGGGAGGTGATGCATTTTTGATGAAGTTATCGCCTGCAGGAGAATTATTATACTCAACATATATTGGCGGTTCAGGATCGGAGTACTACTGTTTACAGATAGCCATTGATGATTTTGGCAATGTGTATGTTGGTTTTACAACAGACTCAAAGGATCTGCCGGTTTCAGATAATGCCTGTCAAAAATCAATTAAGGGGGAGAATGATCATTACATTATTAAGTTCTCCAACGATTGCAAATATATTGCATCTACATACCTGGGAGGCACCGGAGGTGATCATTGGACAAGATTATCTGTAAATAAAAACAGACTCTATTTAATGGGAAAAACCAAGTCTCAGGACTATCCCACAACGAAAGGCGCCTTTCAAAAGGAATATGATAATTCCACACCACCTGATAGTACCAACCGATACATAGTTGGAGATATAACAATTACAGCATTATCATCTGACCTTGCCAAGGTTCTATATTCTACTTATCTGGGAGGAAGCTCTATGGACTTTATTAGGTCATGTGCTTTCGGTTTAAATGGAGAGCTTATTCTCGCCGGTCAGACTTATTCTGATAATTTCCCTGTAACAAAGGATGCGTATCAAAAATTGAAATCCGGAAACCAGGATGGTTTTCTTACAATCCTGAATCAAAGACTCTCCGAGATTAAATATTCCACATTTATCGGAGGGGATTCAACTGATGTTGTAAATTATGTCTTTTTTGAAGATGCAGATAATATTATTCTCGCCGGTGATACAAAATCACCCGATTTTCCTGTCACTTCCGACGCAATAAGTAAAAAGTATAGCGGAGGTAATGCTGATGGTTTTATTACAAGATTTAATCTGAAATCAAATAAGCCGGATTATTCTACTTTCATTGGTGGTTCAAGAACCGATCAGTTAAGATATGTCGCAAAAACCGAAACGGGAAAAATTGTATTGGTCGGAACATCGGCATCAAAGGATTTTCCAGTGACTATAGATGCGATGGACCAGTCAATTGACGCCGGATTGGATTTGGTGGTACTGATACTTGACAATAGTCTGAAGACAATTGAATATTCAACTTTTGGTGGAGGCTCAAAGCAGAGGATTATGGATCCAATCATCAACTATGTTGAAGGGGGAAAGTTGATTATAACATCTATGTGTGTTACTCCCGATTTCCCTGCATCATTTAAATTCACCGAACCGGACAGATCCTGGACCAATTGTATCTGGAAATATGACCTCAATAGTTCAAAGGCTCAAACTGATTCTGTAATAGATAGTTTATTAAATCAGTATGTCTTGTCATCGGCAAATAAGGATGCCGGAATACTTGTTGGTGTTATTGATTGTAATACTGATATTGTAAAAACATTTTCAAAAGGAGCAATTGACAAGGGAAATGATTTACGGCTGGTGTGTCCGGGTTCGAAACCTGCAATCAGTTATTTAATTCTGAAAAACGGGTTAAATATTCAATCTACGATTGATAAGTGGTTTCCACTAGAATCAAGGTTATCAAAAGTCTGACAAAATCACAATTAAAATGCTACTGTCAAATACCAGTGGGATCAATGATTATGTTGGATTGCTGTTCAATTGTAAACAAGCCGGCAATGCTCAAGTTAACTGTTGATACTGCGTATAAAAACAAAGAATTAGCATTTAATCCGGGAGAATCTGTTCTGTATTCAAACACGGGTTTTAATATGGCCGGGATTATTTTAGAAAAGGAAACCGGGAAAACTGTCGATGAATTATTATCAGAACAGTTTAAAGGAATTTCACCTTCAATAAGAATGGATGATGGAAATGGTAATTATCCAAAAGGATACATGCCCTGGCCCTATCATTATAGCTTATCCTCTTATTCCGGTGGTTTGATTGGGACAATTGAAGATTATTTAAGAATGATGGCGTATATAAGTAAACAACCCGAATTTAAAATAATGACAGATTGGGTAAAGGTTGTAAATGGATGGGGTCATGGTCTTGGAATTGAAGGTGAAGGGAATAAAGTTATTTATCCGGGTAATTCTGGTGCAAACCTGTCCTGGTTATTAATGGTTGATTCGAAAATTATCTATGTCCATACAGCAAATGACTTAGATAATGAAAAGTTTCAGGGATTCCTCGACGATGTGATTCCATTACTTCTGAAACTGTAATAAGCAGATCAATTTTTCTGAAATCACACATCATTAAGTTGGTGATGAATCTCCTTTTTATTCCAGGGATCATCGTATGCCTACAGCATTCTCGGGTTATAAATCACCCTCAAAATCACCCGTACGGGTGATTTTTTTTGTCCGGGTGTACCTGACCTTTGCTGAGAGTAAGACAAGTTACTATATGAAAGGTAAAATCAAAATATTAATACAGGGGCAGCTTGATAAGAACTGGAAAAACAGCTTTGAGGGTATGAATATCAGTTATGAAGGTGATAATACCATCCTGACCGGACAGATTAAGGATGAGGCTCACTTGCACGGGATATTAAATATCATCAGGGATTTAAACCTTAAGTTGATCTCCATTAATCCGGATGATCACGGGGAACCTAAGAATTAAATACTAAACCAATAACAGAAAAGATGAAAAAATTAATTTCAACAACACTTATGATTGCCGTGTTCGCAACAATGGCATTCAGTCAGGAGTTAAAAGAAACAAAGGGAGAAGCCGGCAAAGAGGGTGTACCTTACCGCAAATTCTCAGTAAGCACTACGTGGCTCACTTTCCTAAATTTTGGAGATGAGAAAACAAATACACACCATTATGAATTTCATTTTGGATATCAGGTTACTCCAAAAGACAAAATTGGAATTAAAGCCGCAACATGGAAGCTTTTTGCCCCAATGGGTATACAAATCTGGGATCCGTTATTCAGGGATGAGAGTGAATTCTTTCCAGGCAGACTCAGTGAATGTGGTATAGGTGTGACTTATCAGCGTAAACTGTGGAAAGGTTTGTTTGCCACCATAGAGGTCTTACCCCTTTATAAAACATATCTGGACGAAACTAATAAAGAAATAGGCGATGGATTCAAGTTATATACAACATTCCATGCCGGGTACCATTTCAGGTTGTTCAAGAACAGAATGTTCATTGAGCCTCAAATTCAATGCAATTACTGGCCGATTGATACAGAAGCGCCCCAAAGTTTTCAGGAAAGAGAAAGCAAATGGAATAATTTCTTCCTCTTTGAACCCAATTTATATATAGGCGTAAAGTTCTAGCCTTAACACCGGACTTAAATGAAAAAGGTGGCTCTGATATATTTCTTATTGATCCAACTATCCATCGCGGGACAGATCCCGAATACTTTCTCAGATGCTCAGAAAATCTATGGACTATCGACTATCTGGAAAGAGGTGGAATGTAACTTCGCCTGTTTCCGGTAGATTGGATCAGCAACCTTGGATGAAGTATCTGATCAAAATCAAATCCAATTCTAAGAATTGATTAAACATATTTAAGGAGACCGAGAAATGAAAATATTAATAACAGGTGCCACCAACGGAATGGGAAAAGGAGTGGCTAAGGTACTGGCCGGTATTGACAATCACGCACATGAAATAATATTGTTGTGCCGATCAAAAGAACTGGGAGAAGATACGATCAGGGAAATTGAGGAAACTACAGGGAATAAAAGGGTATCATATATTTTATGTGACCTCGCCAAACTTAATAATGTTCGGAATGCAATATGCGAGATTAAGAGTAAACACAAATACCTCGATAGTATCTTCATAAATGCAGGGCTGGGTTATGCTCAATCAAGGGTCGAAACCGAAGATGAAATGGATCCACATTTCCAGGTCAACTATTTGTCCCAGTTTATGCTCACTTTAAATCTGTTGAACCTGCTGGAAAACTCGGAGAATGGTGGAAGGATTATTTTCAATGTAACCCGCGGTGGCAGAATATTCTGGGAAGACCTTCAGATGCGAAATAATTGGAGCTACGAAAAGGGGATTAGCCAATCAATGGTTGCCAAAAGAATGTTCCTTGCTAAACTGCACGATCTGTACAAAGGATTTGGGGGGTCAAAAATATCATTTATTGGGTTTGAAATATCCAAAACTGTATGGAGCAATCAGGTTAATATCATCCCGGCTTCAATGAAAGCAATGGCAACCTTAATGAAGTTTTTCGGGACATTCATATCAATAGAGGAATGCGGGCTAATAATGGCTCCTTTATTCACTGAATGTAAGGAAGATAGTCTGAAGAAATCAGGAAAGTTTGTCACACATAAAAGAAATGAATTCATTGAAATGAAAAAAGGAGAAATGGACTTCAGTCAGGAAGCACTGGATAAACTATGGATGATCAGTCTTGAATTATGCAATGATGAAACAACACGTAAAATTTCTAGCAGTCTGCAAGCTCCTACAAAATAACAACATATTGTATCCATCAGAACCAAGAAAAGACACAAATCAAATAAGCACACGATCCATTAAATACCCAAAAATGAAAACAATTATTCTGTCAGCACTGCTATTTTCATTCTTCAATTTAATCTATTGTCAGGAATATATTGACATTTTAACATTGCCGCGACCTGATAGCACCGGTAGTATCTGGAATTCATTTTATGATCAGAAGGATAAAATAATGGTTTTATCCGATAAGTATAGGAATGATAAAGAATATCAAAGAATGTACGGATATTTTCTACTTGATACTGCCTTAAGGGCAAAAAGAGAATCAGAGTTAACTGCTGCAGACTATAAAAAACCATTGATAATTTTTGGTCCAGTTAATGGTTTCACAAACTGGAAAAAATTTAATGTGTCGGTTATTAAAACGAAAAGCGGTTTTAAGTTTTTATGTAAGCAATACGAAGCTAAGAATGATGGTGTTTTTTATAGTTCCCCTACCAGAATGGTTTATACAGGGAATTCGCTTCAGTCAGTTTGGGAGCTTCAATCGCAGTTTCAACAGTATAAATATACAATTGTAAGTAATAATGAAAGGATTATACTGGGTGAATATGAACCTGAAAAGGAATTTACGATTGATTTAATTGCGATCAGGAATAACAATTACCGAGAAGTAAATACGAAGTTCTTAAAAATTTATTTCTCCAAAAAAATCGATGCTGATTTGGTGGCGAATTTTGTTTCAATGACAGATTCAGTATTCGCAGAAATATGTAAAAAGTTAACTATTTCTCCTCCCGAAGAACAAATAATCTGCTACTTACATTCGGAGCCTAATGAAGCTACTTTTTTTGCAAACTTCTATTTTATGCAAGGATATGGTGTGTTACCCAAAGACAGGACTTTTGGCACAGTTTTCATGAAACAGTTGCATTGTGTGGGGCTGAACCTGGATATAGTCAAACATGAAGGCTTTCATGCTTTGTGGGAGAAATCCGTTGGCCTTTCAATTAATGCTTTTTTCAGTGAAGGTATACAGGAGTATTACCAATGGGGAAATGATACATCAATTGTAAACAGCAATGTAAGAATGTTGAAAAAGTATATTGATTATGATATTACAGATCTGGTCGTAAAAGGCGAAATCCAGAGTTTTTGGGGCGGGCCCGCTGAAAACAATTGGCCTGTCGCATATCCGCTGTCCGGATTGTTTACAAAATACCTGATTGACAAATGGAGTATTGAACTATTTAAGGAGATGTATATCATAGAAGATAAGACAACTGCCTTCAGAAAGACATATAACCGGTCCGTGGAGGAGTTGATATTGGATTTTAAAAATAATGTTCTAAACAAATAATCAATCCATGGAGAAATCAGCGTTAACTGTTTTTATTTTACTGTTTCTGGGTCATTGGGTTTTCTCTCAGGAAAAACCAGGAGGCCGTTTGTATCTGGGACAAACACCTCCGGGAAGTATTCCAAAGAGATTCGAATTGTCTGTAAATCCAGGTTCTTTTGCTGCAGAGAGGATAGCAATTTCAAACGATGGGAGAGAAATATATTATACGGAGGTTAAAAGGTATTATCCTGCAACCGGCGATACCATTAAATGCTACAGGTTCTCAGGCGGCAAATGGAAGGGACCATACAATCTATTTCCCGGCTATCTTTCACCGGCACTTTCTCTAACCGGTGATACCATCTATTTTCAGACAGCCGGATCGGCATACGAAACCTTCATGTCTGTCAGAAAGGGGAAGGCGTGGAGCAGCCCCAAAAGAATCCTGAGGAATCTAAATTCGGCCCACTACCTGCAGGTTACCGGCAAGGGGAATTGTTTTATATCATCAAAATCCGATAACACCTGCGGAGGTAACGACTGGTGTAAACTGGCTGAAAGCAATACCGACTCAACAGCCTTTGGACTGGGCAGACCTTTAAATACAGAATGGGATAACCTGGATTTTTATATTGCAAAAGATGAGTCATTTCTTATTACCGCCAGAATTGACGGTCTGGCAATTAGTTACCCCAAAACAGATGGAGGCTGGACGAGCCCAAGAAACCTTGGAGAAAAAATAAATTTCGGGCTTGCAAGCTGGGGCCCTTTTGTAACAGAAGATAATAAGTACCTGTTTTATACAACCGGCACCAAACCAGATTATTCTGATACGGGGATATTCTGGGTCCGGATTGATAATCTGATTGACAGCCTGAATTATACTAATAATGTTCCATTCCTGAAAGAAAGACTGGAAAACAGGGCTGCCTTTGTGAACCAGGAGGTTGATTTCACAATTCCTGAAGAGGCTTTCCTTGATGATGACGGCGAAACCAATTTTTCCTTCTCAGCAAACTTAAACACTGGTCAGCCTCTTCCGGGTTGGCTGACATTTGACAATCTGACCGGTAGATTTCAAGGTTTACCATCAGAACCTGCAGAATATACAGTTATAGTTTCCGCTGCAGACAAGGAGAATGCAATAGGGTTGGGTGTTTTTAAACTTACCATAGAAGAATAACAATATCAACAAGACTAAACGAATCTAAATAATACTATTATGAAAAAAATAGCTGTTGCTGCCTTATTGGCGTTACTCCTGTTTTCCTGTAAGATAAATCAAGAGAAGGGTGGGGATGAGTTTTTTGTATTTGAGCCCGATATCAGACTTTTTACGAGTTATGCTTTTATGAATGCTGCAGGATACAGTCATGACTGGAATTCCACAATGCATCCGATAAGAGTTGAAGTGCGGGAATACCTCGATTCTGTGCTGCCTGATGATTATAAACAGGAGATTCACTCATATTATGAAAAACTTGGAGGGGGGGATTTCTACGGATACGGCGTATATGCGATCAACTCAAATATGCCACCGGATTTTGGCCTGATTTGTGATTCTTGCCTTAAAGAGGATTTTGTCAAGTTTGAAGCGTACGATTCGTTGCTGCACGATTTCTATGAAATAGCTAAAATAGCCGAACTATGGAAGAAGTACTATCCGAGACTCCTGGAGATCAACCTTCAATACAAACCATTTGCTGAGATTGCCATAAAACAGATAACAGAATATTGCCGGGTCGACTCCAATTTCTTCCGGGATAAAGCAAATGGAAGATTCCACTACCAGCAGATCCCTCTGATGTCCTATTTTACAGCCTTTTTCCATGAAACCGGAAGTGATTACTGGGTTATCAGCGGCCCTTCGGCCGGTGAGGCTGGTACGGGTGCCTTTTATCATGAGCCTCTCCATAAGATTGTCAATCCGATCGTTGAGAGTTATCCTGAACTTAATCTGAAGATAAATGACCTGGTCGTTCTGTCACAGGAGCAATTAGAGGGCGATTACAACCATATCACTCCACTGATTTGCGAATCATTTGTAAGAACAATTGACAGAATATTGTATGCCCGGTCTTATAACCTTACGGAGGAAGAACTTCGTCAGGTAGTTGAGGATGAATACAGACTTGGCCATATTCTTTCATTCTATCTGCTGGAAAACCTTCCAGTTTATGAAGCAGGCAAAAAAACGCTGAGGGAGTACTATCCTGAATTGATTTCAAATATTGATGTGGAATATGAAAAAATGAGGTGGAAGTTTTATTGGAAGAACCAGGAGAAATAAGAAAATGAACAGTAGGCAGATAATCAGATTAATAGGGAAGGTTTCACATGGAATCAGGCTACTCCTTTTCTTTTTTGTGATGACCTCCTGCAACGAAATGCCAAATCCTGTCCGGCACGAACCGGACAACGAAAAAGAGGGATATTATTTGACAGTAAAAGACGGTACGGAAATCTATGTCTGGGAGCTTGCTCCGACAAGTGAAAACAGGAGTACAGTTTTTATGATTTCCGGCATAACCGGTATTAATCATAATAGTGATAAGGAGGTCATTGACTTGTTAAGCAGCGATGAAACCCGCGTTGTGGTTATCCATCCGCGTGGAACAGGGTATTCAGAGGGTGCAAGGGGTGACACTGACCCGCATGCAATTATTGCAGATTACTGTGAGATCATCAAAGGAGACAGATCTTACTCAGCTGATAATGAGAGGATCTTATTGTTTGGTCACAGCATGTCATGCGCCCTAGCCCTTGAAGTTGCAACGCAATTGCCCGGCGTAGACGGGCTGATACTTGTAAACCCGCCTTTCAAACTGAAACCTGCAAAGGGAATGAGTCCTGGATTTACGGACATTCTTAAATATGTCGGATATTTTGTATTTGCACCTCATGCACCTGTTGTAAATATGGCCGGAGATCCTTCTCTGATCGTTGATGAATCGGACAGGATTGAAGCGGAACAGAGGAATAACGATTCTCTCCTTGTTAAATACTTCAGCATGCGTTGTATGTTAGATTCAAAAAAGATAATGGATGCGATGGTGAAAAATGCCCGGAATGCAGAGCTTCCATTGCTCCTGTTGTATGGTGAAAATGACAATATTGTTGACCAGTCAGGTTGTGATGAAATCTTTACCGCATGGAAGGGGAAGGATAAGAATTATGAAATAATTAAAGGAGGCTCACACGGAAAATCAACTGTGGCCGGAGGAAAAGAAATCATGGCAAAGTGGATAGAGAGCCTGTCAACTGAAGAAAAATGATGTGGCCGCATCATTTTACGCATTTTAATATACAGGCTCATGCCAGCAAGCTGTCATCGCCTTCATATTAAAATACTAAAGCCGCCCGCTGAAGCGGACGGCTTTTTGTTTTTCTTGCGGTGCGGACGGGACTCGAACCCGCGACCCTCGGCGTGACAGGCCGATATTCTAACCAAACTGAACTACCGCACCAAAAGCGATGCAAAATTAATGCATTTTTCCATTCCTCAAAATATTTTGTTCAATTATATCTTAGATGCCCGTAAACGCCTGAATAATGGTTACAGGGACCATTCAGGCATGTGATATATACCACTGATCCTTATCTGAATCCGCCAGGTTTCTTATATTTGTTTTGGAACCGCCTTATGAAAAACATCTACTTTCAGATTGCAGAAACTGATAACCCCAGACCGGGACTGGTCCTGGCTACAGTGACCGGCACCAGCGGATCGACGCCCCGGAAACCGGGGAGCTCCGCTCTTTTTCAGGATGGCAGACTGGTAGCCGGCTCAGTTGGCGGGGGGATAATCGAGGGCAGAGTGCAGGAGTACGCACGCAACTGCTCCGATGGATGCGAATCGGCACTGCTTCACTTTTCCCTCGACAAGGAGACCTCTGAACCAGAAGAGCCTGTATGCGGTGGCACAATAACCATACTCGTTGACAGTAACCCGGTAGCTCATATCGCCGCCTTCAGGGAGATGGAACAGAGCATCTTATCAGGACAGCCGGGCATCCTCGTCACCAAGGTCATCCCGTGGAATGAAACCAGCGTGATGATAAAACGGTGCTGGGCCACCGGAGTGGGCGAGATACCGATATCCTGCAACTCAGGCAAAGATCTGCCAGGAGAAGTCCGAGGCATGCTCGAGGCAGACAGCAGAGCCGGATACAGAGAGATCGAGGTGCCCGTGCCGGGAGAGAAGCATCAGGCAAAGATCTTTCTTGAGTCTGTATTTCCTCTTCCAAGATTGGTGATAGCCGGCGCAGGTCATATTGGAAAGTCCGTATCTCACCAGGGTCGGTTGCTCAGCTTTGAGGTCACGGTTATTGATGACCGGGAAGAGTTTGCCCATCGCGGTAATCTCACGGATGCAGACAACATCATTGTTAAAGATATCGGCGAGGCGATGAGGGAGATACCAAAGGATAACAATACTTTCATCGTAATAGTGACACGAGGACACGGTCATGATGCCGATGCCTTAAGACCATGCATAGGATCATCAGCAGCATATGTGGGAATGATGGGCAGCAAGGTTAAGGTGGCCAAGGTTCATGAGGAGTTCATAACAAAAGGATGGGCCACGGAAGAACAGTGGAAGCAAATCCATACTCCAATTGGCCTGGAGATAGGATCAGAGACGGTGGAGGAGATAGCTGTGAGCATTGCGGCACAACTGGTGGCACAAAGAAACAAAAGACAAAAGAACTGACGCACCAGGTTCCCGCTGTCAGGTTAAGCATTAAACCTGAAAGCAAGACAGAAGGAGCGCAGGACAGCAAGACCACAGGACAGAAGGACCGCCAGGGCGGACGATAAGAGATGAAGGGAATACAGGCAATAGTTTTAGCGGCAGGTGAGTCGAAACGAATGGGCTCGCCCAAAATGCTGCTTCCCTATAACGGGATGACTGTCATTGAACAGGTGATTGAGAATGTGCTCTCAGCCGGAATCAGCAATCCGTTGATAGTTCTCGGATCGGATCATGAAGCAATCCTCAAGATAATCAGAGGCCACACGGTCTCTCATTGTTACAATGAAAACTACAGGAACGGCATGCTTTCGTCGGTGCAGTGCGGATTAGCCTCTCTGGCTGACCGGAGAAGTGCGGCGCTCATCATTCCTGGTGATCAGCCGATGATAGATGCGGCTCAGATGAAAAGGGTAATGAAGGCATGGCATGATTCCGGTAAGGGAATAGTGATGCCGGTACACAATGGGAAACGGGGGCATCCGCTGATAGTTGACATGAAATACAAGCCAGAGGTTATGTCTCTGCCAGAGAGCAAGGGCCTGCGGGCGCTGGCGGAGCAACATCCTGATGACGTCATGGAGGTGGAGACGGATGATCCGGCGGTTTTAAGAGACATTGATACGCATCAGGATTACCTGAGTGAACTTAATTTAATCAACAGATATGGAAGAGACAATCCGGTTCAAACTGAACAACAAGGAGACGGAGCTGGTAACTGATCCGAACCAGATACTGCTCTGGGTTCTGCGGAATCATTTCGGTCTTACGGGCACAAAGTATGGTTGCGGCATAGGCTTCTGCGGAGCCTGCACGGTATTGATCGACAATGAGCCTGTGAGGTCATGCATGATACCTGTCAGCGACGTGACAGGTAAGAGAGTGGTCACAATCGAAGGCCTTGCAACAGGTGAAAAGCTTCATCCCGTGCAGCAGGCATTCATTGACCATGATGCGCTGCAGTGCGGCTTCTGCACCCCGGGTATGATACTTACGGCTGTGGGTATGCTGGATAAAAATCCCTCGCCCACACGTGATGATATTGTCGGCGGCATGGAAGACAATCTATGCAGGTGCGGAGCCCATACACGCATAATAGATGCTGTCACGGATGCAGCAAAAGCAATGAAAGGAGGGAACGGGAAATGAAAAAGGAAAATGTAAAGGTGACAGCCGCCGCTGGTTCAACGGGAATGAAGAGAAGGAGCTTCTTCAAAATCCTCGGAGGCGGGATAATAATTTTCTTTAACCCCTGGGGTGCAATTGACCTGCTCTCTTCACCTCTTCCCCAGCCAAGAACTCTTACAAAAGACTATAACGCTTTTCTTCATATAGCAGAAGACGGTACTATAACCTGTTTTACAGGTAAGATCGAAATGGGCCAGGGAATTATAACATCACTGCCGCAGATGATGGCAGACGAGCTCAATGTGCCTCTGAAAACCATTAAGATGATCATGGGTGATACCGATCTTTGTCCGTTCGACCAGGGCACCTGGGGCTCCCTCACCACCCGTGTTTTCGGTCCGGCAATGAGGGCTGCCGCTGCCGAGGCCAGGGGCGTACTCGTCATGATGGCATCGGAAAAACTTGATGTACCGGCATCACGCCTTGAGGTGAAGGATGGCGTGATCATGGATATGAGTGATCACGGCAAGATGGTGACCTATGCAGAGCTGGCAAAGGGTAAAAAGCTTGAGAAATACCTTGATGTCAAACCTCCGGTTGAGGATTATAAGCAGTTTACATACGTTGGTACGCCATTCATCCACAGTGATGCATATGAAAAGGTTACCGGTAAGGCCAAATACACCGGCGACCTGAAGCTACCGGGTATGCTTCATGCGCGGATACTGAGGCCGCCATCACACGGAGCAAGCCTGGCTTCGGCTGACACCTCAAATGCTGAGAAGATGGAGGGGGTAAAGGTCGTACGCGACGGCGATCTAATTGCGGTGGTCAGCGAGAACCGCGACCTGGCCGACCTGGCAGTTGTGCGGATAAACGCTGAGTATTCATATGATGAAATGAATATCAGCAACGAAACACTGTTTGACTATATAAATAAGGGTGAATACCGGGTTAGCGTCGTTCGAACGGCAGGCGACCCGGATGCTTCCCCTGCGCAGTTTGACAAGGTCTTTGAGAATGAGTACCATGATCCCTACCTGGCACATGCACCTATTGAGCCTCACACTGCTCTTGCCCGTTTTGAGGGAGAGAAACTGACAGTCTGGGCCTCCACGCAGTCACCTTTCGGGCTCCAGGATAACCTTGTGAGGGATCTGGGGCTCACCCGTGAGAATGTCAGGGTGATCACCCCCTTCGTGGGCGGAGGCTTTGGTGGCAAGAGCGCCAACAGGCAGGGTGTTGAAGCTGCTAAACTGGCACGCCTGACCGGGAAGCCCGTGATGGTTGCATGGACACGTGATGAGGAGTTTTTCTACGATACCTTCCATCCCGCTGCAGTGGTAAAGGTGAAATCGGGAATCGACAAAACAGGTAAGATAGTGTTATGGGATTACCATGTTTATCTCGCCGGCACCAGGGGGGCTGACACCATATATGACGTGCCCAATGCCCGGACCACAAGTTACAGCCAGGACAGGTCGAAATACCCGGTGCATCCTTTCGGTACGGGTGCGTGGCGCGCTCCGAACAACAACACTAACACATTTGCCCGCGAGACCCAGATAGATATCATGGCTAATGCATCGGGGATCGATCCACTCGAGTTCCGGCTGAGCAATCTCAGTGATGAAAAAATGATCGGTGTACTGAAAGCGGTGGCAGATAAATTCGGATATGTGCCCGGCAAGACTCCCTCAGGACGGGGGATAGGCATTGCGTGCGGCACCGATGCCGGCACGTGGGTTGCGCACATAGCGGAGGTGAAGGTTGACCTGAAGACCGGGAAGGTAAAGGTGTTGAGGCTTGCATGCGCACAGGATATGGGACTCTGCGTCAATCCGCAGGGAGCGCTGATACAGATGGAGGGCTGCCTGACAATGGCACTTGGTTATACATTCACCGAGGAGTTGAGGTTCGACGGTGGAAATATCCGCGACAGGAATTTTGACAGCTACGAGATCCCCGAGATTCTCATGGCTCCCGAAGCTGGAGTGTGTCATTTTGGACAGAAAAGGACCAGGCACCACAGGGTGGGGGAGAGCCAGCCATCATTGCAGTGGGAGCGGCAGTGGGCAATGCCATCTTTGATGCCACCGGAGCAAGGCTCTTCAGGGTGCCGTTCACACCGGAGAGGGTCCTTGAGGCTATAAAAAGTCTGAAGGTATAAAGTCTGAAGTCTGAAGGTCCCGACGCACTAAGTGGTCGGGATTTCCTCGCTATGCTCGTCAATCTGTCACGGAGTTTACCCAGCCTTGTGGCGTTCTGTCATGCAGTCTTCAGGTTTAAGTGACAGAATATCAAAATAAAAAAGGAGGGAAGCAAAAGCCACCCTCCCTTATTTTAATGCTGACTGAAAGATTATTTGCCGGATGTGTACCACTCATTCTGGATGAGAAGATCATTGACCTCCATCTCCCTGAAGGGTATCGGAAGGATGAGGTTGCCGGCGTTGTATGCATCAGGGCCGATATTCATCTTCCACCTCTTAAGGTCATGCAGACGGTGTCCTTCCCAGCAGAGCTCGAGATACCTCTCCTCCCTGATCTGATCCCTTGTTACCGTTCCGGGATATCCAGTGGCATTGGCCCTGTCACGTATCACATTGATATCATCGGTTGGGCTGTTTGGTCCGATGTCGGCACCCGGATCCTCGAAGTTGGCTTCCGCCCTGATCAGATACATCTCAGCAAGCCTTATGAGTGAGATATTCCTGTAATAGTTGCCCCATTTGGCTGTGTTTATGCCATCGCTGTTCAGGATGGTTCCAACGCCCTTGTAGTACATCATCGTTATATTGTCAATGGTGTAACCGGGCTGTGTATTTGACTGATACCTCCCACGAAGGTCTGACGGGCTGAACCTGTCCAGGAACACCTGCTGTACTTCGTAGTCGCCCCTTCCGGCACCGCTCAGGGAGGCATACATGACAGCGAGCCATGAAGTTTCGGACGTTGCGTTTTTCTGGATGGCAAAAATATCCTCGGTCGAGTTTTCATTGTTGTTGAAAGCCATCAGAGGTGTTGTGGTAAGATCGAATGTGCCGTTCTGAATGACCTTGTTTGCCTCAGTGGCGGCCGCACTGTAGTTGCCCATCTGCAGGTAGAGTCTTGCCAGAACTGCGCTGGCAGCAAATGACGTTGCATATACATCATTCTCACCGGGCAGGAGGTCGCGTGCTGTCGTCAGGTCTTCAATCGCCCTGGTGTAGCATTCGGCAACGGTGTTTCTTGCCACCGGGATGGCATCAGCGACATCCTTCGTAGGTGTAAGGACAAGAGGAATACCCGGTTGAGCATTGGCCTGGCCTGGCTCATAGGGCAGTCCGAACAGTCTTGTCATCTCGAATATCACCCATCCTCTCAGGAAGAGGACTTCACCCTTCACAGTCTCTGCGGCGCCTGTTTCAAGGATAGCCAGGACGTCATCCTGCAGCAGGGTGTTACAAGTGTTGATCAGCTTATAGGCATCAGTCCATGTACTTTCAACATAGCTGTTTGTGGTAGTGGCTTCCTTGGTGATGAATTCACGCGGCTGCTGGTAAGTACCCATAAACTTCAGGTCTCCTGTGGAGGCATACAGCTCACTGTACTCATTAAAAGTAGAACCGAAGATGTCGGAGCTGCCGGCCTGAAGGTAAGCCCCAACCAATGCTGCCATGATATTATCAGGGGTGGTGAGAGCCACCTCGGCGTCAATTGACTGTTTGGGCTTAATTTCCAGTTTCTCGGTACACGAGAACAATATTGAGAGTACCGGTACAATCAATAACCAGATTTTATATTTGTTTATCATATTTTTCATGACTATTGGTATTTAGCGTTAGAATGAGAGATTTATACCAAGAGTATAGGTCCTTGCCTGCGGTGCAGTATAGAAGTCATATCCCTGGATGATATTGTTGTTCTGAGTTGAACGACCGGTACCGGTGTAGTTCACTTCCGGGTCCCACCCTTTATAGTTAGTCAGGGTGTAGAGGTTCTGAACACCTAAATAGACTCTTACCGCCGACATATTAACACGTGATGTAATAGTCTTTGGCAGGGTGTAACCCAGGTTTATATTCCTGAACCTGATGTAGGAACCGTCGGTAAGATACCTGCTTGATACCTTTGTTCCGTTACCGTCGCCAAGGCGTGCCTGGGGTACGTCGGTTATATCACCCGGATTCTGCCAACGGTTCATCTGATCGATGGACTGGTTGTCAAACCAGTCTGCGTTGGCAGACTGGTAAACACCGCCGCCATTGTATATCATGTTGCCGTAGACGAAGCTGATAAGGACATTCAAATCAAAACCGGCAAATTCGAAATAGTTATTAAAACCTCCGGTGAAATCAGGGTTAGGTGATCCGACGATCTGTTTTGAAGCCAGGTTATAGTTGTTGGTTGTCTCATTGCTTTCATCGTCAATGTAATAGAGAGCATCGCCGTTATCCGGATCGACCCCGGCATATTTGACGATATTGAACACTCCTATGGGCTGTCCTTCGATCACATAGTTGATTGCATTGGGAGTAATTTCCGGACCGTTGATATCAATGATCTTATTTCGGTTGAATGCCATGTTGAAGTCGGTGGTCCAGATAAACCTGCCTGAAAGGTTGTTCGAATGGAGTGAGAATTCTATCCCCTTGTTCTCGAGTTCACCTACGTTGCTCCATACTCCTGTAAAGCCTGAGGTGGAAGGAAGAGTACGATAGAGAAGCAGGTCTGTGGTATTCTTCTGATAGTAGTCGAATTCCCCGGTCAGCCTGTTGTTAAAGAAACCGAAGTCGAGACCCACGTCAAACTGCGAGGTGTTCTCCCATCCCAGTTCCCGGCTCTGAAGCTGAGTAGCCTCGAGGCCAGTCCTGCCGGCATAGTTGACACCTGTATAGAGAGCAAGATGTGCATAGTCAGGGATGCCGGAGTTACCTGTTATACCGTAGCTGGCTCTCACCTTGAGATAACTGAGAACACTCTTTATTCCTGCCATGAATTGTTCCTCGCTAATGATCCATCCGGCAGATCCTGCAGGGAAGAACCCGAACCGGTTGTCGACCCCGAACCTTGACGATCCGTCAACACGGCCGCTTACTGCAAAGAAATACTTCTCTTTGATCTTGTAGTTTGCCCGCGCAAAGTAAGAGAGGTAAGTGGTAGCCTCCTCCCAGCTGGAGAAAGATGTTGCTTCTGCTGCGTTTGCTATGTTGGTAAAGTCGTCGGTAGGAAATCCCTTTGCCTGAATATCCGAGGCGGTCGTATTTGACTCCTGGTATGACATGCCTCCGACCACGTTAAGGTGGTGAACGCCAAATGATTTAATGTAGGTGAGGTAGTTTTCCCAGTTGTAGTTAATCACCCTTACTGAGCGGCTCTGGGCCTCCCCGGCCGGTCCGCCCGAGATGGTCTCCCTGCCCCAGTAGTTCTTTTCCCTGAGGTCATAAATATCAGTTCCGAATTCGCTCTTGAATGTCAGGTCTTTGAATATATTGTAGGAGGCATTCAGGTTGGCCAGTGACCTGAAGGAGGTCTGATTATTGGTCGCGTCCCTTAGAGAAATAAGACCGTTATAATAAATCGTGTTAGTATTCAGTTCACCCGTTTCAGGATCATAGACCGGGGTGAGCGGAGACTGGGCAACCAGCTGGAGCGGGGTGGCGAATGCATTATCGTTTTCGACCCTGTCCATCTCAGTGCGGATGACGTTCATCTGAACGCCGAAGCTTAGTTTCTCAGTCGTCTTCTGGTCAAGGTTAAGCCTGGCACTCATCTTATTCATGTTGTTACCGCGCAGGATACCTTTTGTGTCATCATATGAGATACCTGTATAATACCTTGTATTCTCAGTACCGCCTGATGCCGATACGTTTACCCTGTTCAGGGATCCTTTCTGGAAAGCCTCCTTCTGCCAGTCGGTGTCATAACCGTCATCCCATGTCTCGCCTACAAATATTTCCCAGATATCTTCCTTGGGCAGCCAGTCCCATACATAGCCGTCAACTGACACATTATCCATTGATTCATTAAAGAGCTCGAGGTACTGTTCCGCATTGAGCCATTCAACAAGGCGGCTCGGCTCGCTGATACCTGTAGTATACTGAATGTCGAATTTTGTAGTGCCGGCCTTGCCTCTTTTTGTCTGGATGATCACAACGCCGTTCGAAGCTCTTGACCCGTAAATAGCTGCAGCCGAAGCATCCTTGAGGATCTGGATCGATTCAACGTCAGTCATGGCAAGGTCTGCCAGGGGACTTGTCGGCTGGTTTCCTGAGTTAGACAGGTTCTCAGCAGTGATGGGAACGCCGTCAACCACATACAGCGGCTGGTTGTTGGCAGAGACGGATGACGATCCCCTGATCCTCATCTTGACTGTCTCGCCGAGCTTGCCGCTGGCCTGTTCAATGAAGACACCGGATGTCTTTCCCTGGATGGCTGACTCGAAGCTTGCTGTCGGCATCTCGGCAATGCCCTTGGTCTCCACCTTGGTGATTGCCCCGGTGAGTTCCCGCTTGATTGCCGAGCCGTAACCAACGACAATTACTTCATCAAGGCCCACATCATCAAGTTCAAACATGACATTGATGACATCATCGGAGCCCACAACAATCTGTTGTGTTTTCATGCCGATGTACCTGAAAACGATGGTATTGCCAGGTGCTGCAGAGATGGAGTACCTTCCATTCATGTCAGTGGCTGTCCCGGTGGAGGTTCCCTGAATCAGGACTGTCGCTCCGATGACTGGCAATGCGTCAGTCTTGTCCGTGATCACGCCTGTAATGGTCTTCTGCTGCCCGAGCAGCGAGAACACCAGACAACAGTAGATCAGGGTCGTCATAAGTAGTTTTCTCATTGTCTGTAGTGTTAAAGGTTAGTTAGAAACGATCATATAAAAATGGTTAAAGTAAATAAACAGCGCGATTCAATGACAAATAGAAAAATAAAAACTGTAACAAGCAATGACTTTTTTCATCACTCTGTATCGTACACAGCAGTAATTGTCCGGACGACGATTGCCCGGAGGCAACAGTAACTCCCAAACAGCAAATCACTTCTGTACGGATTAATCTGATCATGCCTTAAATAACAGAGTTAAGTAATAAACCAATCTCTATAAAGACCGGCGAAAAGTCAATATGACCCAGCAGAATGTGTTATTTTTATGTTAACGGGATAAAAAGTGTGATGCTCCGGGCCTTCAGCAGGCTCAATTTACGTCGCTTGCCGGAAGAAAAAACTGAAATTTACGTTACCGTAATTACGGTGTTCCGAAAGGGCCTCATGATTTGAAAAATCAATTGTCCGCGGATGCTCGAGGATGAGTAGGGCAGATGGTTTCACTGCACCTGAGCGGAGAACCATACCGGGGATCTCCGTCAGCCACTTCAGGGCATAGGGAGGATCGGCAAATATAATGTCATACTGCTTGTGGCAGATTTTTAGCCAGTCACGTACATCCATGCGGTGCACCCTTGCTGACTTCATTTCAAACTGCCTGAGGGTGTTTCTGATGAAATCGCAGTTGCGCCTGTCAGTCTCTATGATATCGATGTCTTCCGTTCCCCGTGATGCGAATTCGTAGCTGATGGCTCCCGTGCCGCCAAACAGGTCAAGAAAGGAGACGGCGGAAAAGTCATACCTGTTGGTCAGTATATTCATCAGGCTCTCCCGGGCATAGTCCGTTGTTGGTCTCGCCCTGAATCCGGACGGGGGTTCAACGAGTCTGCTCCTGAATTTTCCTCCGGTTATTCGCACGCTGCTGCAGTGAACAGGTTGAGCCAGCGATGCAGGTGCAGCTCGTTCATGACATAGCTGAGACTCTGTCTGATGATGGGGGCGGCAAACTTCACGTTTACAGCAAAGTTGAGAAGTGCGATGTGCGCCTCGCTGTAGGGTTCAATAGTGCCGCTGACATATATTGTTTCATCGCTCTTTATACCCTTCCTGTCAAGCACGTTAAAGAGAAAGTATGCTGCATCAGAGTTGGCGCTGCATGCAAAACTGTTGCAGAAGGTCAGGCTCCTTTTCTCGGCGATGATGACGGTGATGAAACTCTTCTCGAAATGGACATGTATGTAATACTCTTCCGATGTGCGGCAGGCAGCATAGACATGCTGCAGCAAGGGTTTAGTGTGGTGCCACGGCGTCACCTCACGCCATCGTGATGATATCCCTTCAATCGCTATATCCTCCGGGGAGAAGATCACAACCGCATCAGGGAATGGGATATTGTTGGTGAATATCTTCGCCTCTTCAGTCACCCGGCTATTGAAATGAAAATAATCATCTTTGAGACGAGGCTCAAAGACAGGTGAAGGAACCAGGGTAAAGAGAGGGGAAGGGACTATTATGAACACTTTCCTGTAATGCCTCATCAGGAAGTCGTCGTTTTCAATGATCTCTCCCAAAGGCCTGATTGAGCCATCAGCCGGCACTTCACGGGGATAATGCCTGAGCATCACATACTTTCCGCGCAGAAGGTCAAGTACGGCAAGTGAAACACCCTCCTCGGCAAGCTCAAGTGTCAGATCGTAGTTGTCGGTCGCGTTTATGTCTAAGGTCTCATCTATGAGCTCCAGGGGATATATCTGCGACGTGGCCATCAATCCTCCCAGTTCCCGGCATTGTTATTGGGTACCCGGATATCTCCCACCTTCATTCCCGGGAAGCCGGTGATCTTGGTCCTCAGTTCGTTGTAATTGACCACAAGCTGCCTGTCGAGATCACTCAGGAAGACATCATTAAGGACATAAGCCTCGAACACGTTGACCAGAACCATCGAGGTGGTCATCACCCTCGCGGCAGCCATTTTGAATTCTATGTTTTCTGTGCCCGGGACATACCTGAGCTGGTCTATCGGATAGGATTTGTCAAATATTGAGTCACGCACGGCAACATAGCTTGTATCCCTGCTGATAAGCCCTTTTTTGACGGCCTCTCTTTCACTTGTGATGCCCTCAGCAATCATCTCGTCGGTAAGTGACCCGCGCCGGAAGACCAGTGGGAGGGAGTCTGTCTTGAGGAACGTGGTCAGAGTGTCAAAACTCCCTGTATAATAGCCTTTTACAGACTTGAAGGCCTCCTGGGCGGTCCTGATGTCAATAAGCCTTTCCTTGATGGCTGTCTCCCTGGCGTCCTTCTCCCTGTTGAACCGGATCGGCTGCATTATGCTTTCGAAGAGAAAATAAATGAGAACGATGATGATAATCGTAAATACAATGTTAAGAGCCGTTTTCATGTCTTTTGTGATCGATTGTTGAGTAACTTTGTGCAAATTTAAAAAAAAAGCAGACTGATTTCCGGATTGTTAAAAGAAAATGAGAAAGGAGAATATTTACACCCTTCTGGAGAAAAACCTTGGGTACATTCCAACACAGGACCAGTCTGACTGCATGCGTCTGCTTGCACAGTATGTGACAGACAATACAAACGATGTTATCTTTCTTCTTACCGGGTATGCAGGCACTGGTAAGACAAGCCTGATTGCCTCACTGGTAAGCACTCTCGACACCCTACGCCAGAGGTCGGTACTGCTTGCACCTACCGGCAGGGCAGCAAAGGTGCTGAGGTCCTATACCGGGAAGGAGGCTTATACAATTCACCGCAAGATATACAGGCAGAAATCAGCCACAGACGGTGTCGGCAAATTTGTCCTTGACAGAAACCTTCACAAGGAGACATTCTTCATAGTGGATGAGTCGTCGATGATCCCTGACGAATCATCGGATGGATCTATGTTCGGCAGCGGCAAGCTGCTTGAAGACCTGCTGGAGTATGTCTATACCGGCACCGACTGCAAGCTTATCCTTGTCGGTGATGTGGCACAGCTGCCTCCGGTAGGGTCAATCGTCAGTCCTGCCCTCGATGAGGATGTGCTGCGGGGAACGGCTTCGGGCTGGTGAATTTTGAACTTCATCAGGTCATCAGGCAGAGCGAAGGTTCAGGCATCCTGATGAATGCCACTTCAGTCAGGCAGCAGGTGAATGACGGAGACCTCTCGGTACCTGGCATGGTGCTTGACGGATATAACGACATTGAACGGCTCAGCGGCAATGACCTGATTGATTGCCTGACGAAGCATATGACAGGTGCGGCACCGACGGAGCCATCGTGGTTGTGAACTCGAACAACCTTGCCAACAGGTATAACCAGGGGATACGTAACAGGATCTTTTACCGTGAGGAGGAGATCAGCACCGGAGACATGGTGATGGTTGTTAAGAACAACTACTACTGGCTCAAGGACGAGGAGAACGGCTCCTTCATTGCCAACGGTGACATTGCCGAGGTTCGACGGATCAGGAGGTTTGACGGGATGCACGGGATGCGATTTGCGGACATGACCCTCTGGTTCCGTGACACGGAGCTGGAGATAGAGGCGAAGGTGATGCTTGACACCCTGAGATGAGCACACCGTCGCTGTCAATGGAAAAATCAAGTGAGCTCTATTTTGCCGTGCTCTTCTGACCATCCCGGTATAAAGTCGAAGCGAAAACAGTTCGAAACGGTCCGGGATGACCCCTATTACAACGCCCTCCAGATCAAGTTCGCCTACGCTGTCACCTGCCACAAGTCGCAGGGAGGACAGTGGGAGAGAGTCTTCATTGACCAGGGCATGTTCAGCCACCAGGAACCGACGATAGACTATCTCCGGTGGTTCTATACAGCCCTGACCAGGGCCACGGAGAAGGTTTACCTGGTGAACTTTCCGGATAGTTGGTTCAGGAGTCAGGCAGTAGGCAATAGGCAGTAGGCAATAGGGGCGGATCTTCCGTAAGTTCTATTCTCCGATGATCTTTACCAGTATGCGCTTGCGTCTCTTGCCGTCATATTCGCCGTAGAAGATCTGCTCCCAGGGACCGAAGTCAAGCCTGCCGTCGGTTATGGCCACAACAACCTCACGACCCATGAGCTGGCGTTTCATATGGGCGTCGGCATTGTCTTCAAAGCCATTATGCCGGTACTGCGAATGGGGTTTCTCGGGCGCCAGTTTCTCAAGCCACACCTCGAAATCATTGTGTAGCCCGCCCTCGTCATCATTGATGAAGACCGAGCTTGTGATGTGCATTGAATTTACCAGCACCATCCCCTCCCTGATACCACTATCGGCCAGACATTGCTCCACCTGGCGTGTTATGTTGAGATAGTCTCTTCTGTGCGGGGTCTCAACCCATAGCTCCTTTCTGTATGATTTCATCATAATAAAAATTGATTATCAAAGGTATGATGGAACACCCATGATTCATACTTTATTGACAAAGTGTTTAACTGGAAACATGGGCGTTTCATAGCTTCATATCACCTGTAATGTTGTCTATTTTGTGTTCAAGTTCCTGCCACAGCTCTTCAAACTGTGTGACATCGTTCATTTCTGTTTTGGCACTGAAATAGAACTTGATCTTCGGCTCGGTACCGGATGGACGGACGGAGATCTTGGTACCATCTTCGAGGAAGAACTGCAGTACGTTTGATTTCTCCAGCGTAAGGGGATTCTTCTTTCCTGTGACCAGGTCAGTTGAGACCAACGTCAGGTAATCGTCTATTCTGGTCACCCTGGTGCCTGCTATGTCAGCCGGCGGGCTGGTTCGGTATCCCTCCATCATACTTTTTATCTCGGCGGCTCCTTCGGCGCCCTTTCTGACGACGTTGATCAGCTTCTCAAGGTAGAGGCCGTATTCCGCATAGATGTCGAGCAGCAGCTCCCAGAGGGTCTTACCCCTGTCGCGTGCCCAGGCAGCTGCCTCAGCTACCAGCGTAATGGCTGATACTCCGTCCTTGTCACGGACATAGTCGCCCGCAAGGTAGCCGAAGCTCTCCTCGCCTCCTCCGATGTACTTCTCCTTTCCCTCGAGGTCGCGCATCAGCTCCGCAAAGAACTTGAAGCCTGTCAGAACATTGTAGCTTTTTACCCCGTTCATGGATGCAATCCGTTCGAGCAGGTCGGAGGTAACGATGGTATAGATGATGTATTCGTTTCCCCTGAGCTGCCCGTTTTGTTTCTTCTGCGAGATGATGTACCATGTCAGCAGGGCACCAGTCTGGTTGCCGTTGAGCAGCATGAACTCACCTGATGGTTTCCTGACCGCAACACCCAGCCTGTCGCCGTCGGGATCAGTGGCCATGACCAGGTCGGCTCCCTTTTCCTTCGCCAGGGAGACAGCCATGGAGAGTGCATCCGGATCCTCAGGGTTGGGAGAATGAACAGTGGGGAAGTTGCCGTCGGGTACAGACTGTTCCCTCACGGTGTGCACGTTTGTAAAACCATATTGTGCCAGGGCCTCGGGAACAATTTTATATCCCGTTCCGTGCAGCGGGGTATAGACTATGCCGATATCATGGTTCCTCTTAATTATATCAGGATTGATGCTCAGGGCTCTCACCTCAGCAAGATATTTCTTGTCTGTCTCAGCACCCAGCATGATGATTTTTGATTCATCACCATCTGTCTTTATCTCACTGACTGATCTGATGCTGCGCACCTCATCGATGATGCCCTTGTCATGGGGCGAGACCACCTGTCCGCCGTCGTTCCATGACACCTTATATCCGTTGTATTCCTTTGGGTTGTGCGAGGCAGTGATATTCACGCCGGCATCGCATCCGTACAGCCTGATGGCGTATGACAGTTCAGGAGTAGGCCTCAGGGCCTCGAACAGGTATGCGGTGAATCCGTTGGCGGTGAAGATGTCGGCTGCCACCCTTGCGAAGTAGCTGCTGTTGTTTCGGCAGTCGTGCGCTATGGCAACTTTTATCGAGGAGGGGTTGGACGCATGCTTCTTCAGATAGTTGGCGAGCCCCTGGGTAGCCATACCCAGTGTGTACCGGTTCATCCTGTTTGTACCGGCGCCCATGATTCCGCGCAGTCCTCCGGTGCCGAACTCGAGGTCCTGGTAGAAGGCATCGATAAGACCTTTCTCATCATTGTCAAGCAGGTTCTGAACCTCTTTGCGTGTTTGCTCGTCGAACTCTTCCCCCAGCCATTCTCCGGCTTTTTTTCTGATGTTGTCAATATTGATCATATCCGGTTGATTTTAGATATACAGTTGTTCAGGCTTGTTCGCCAGTGAGGTATGTCGAGGTTGTAGTGTTCCCTTATCTTGCTCTTGTCGAGCACACTGTAGGCAGGTCTCTGCACCCGGGAGGGATAAGCCGAGCTCCTTACGGGAACCACGGAGCATGAGGAGCCTGCTGCGGCTGCTATTTCAGTGGCAAGGTCAAACCAGCTGCAGACGCCCTCGCCGGAGTAATTGAATATGCCCGTCACAAACAGGTGCCTGTTCTGAATGACACCGCTGATGACCTCCATTATTGCAGCTGCGAGGTCGGCGGCGTAAGTGGGAGACCCCACCTGGTCAAAGACCACTCCTATGCTTTCTGCGGAACCTGCCTTTCTCAGGATGGTTTTGACAAAATTGTTCCCGTAGGAGGAATAAAGCCATGAAGTACGTATTGTCATGGTCTGCGGCCACCGCATGGCAGCCTTCTCCCCGGCAAGCTTGCTCCGGCCGTAGGCAGAGGCAGGGGAGGGGATGTCATCCTCAAGGTAGGGAACAGGTCTGCTGCCGTCGAAGACATAGTCAGTGGAAATATGTATAAGCCTGGAATCAGATCCTGCCATTGCATTCACGATGTTTTCAACACCTTTCCCATTTATGAGGGTTGCAAGCTCCTCCTCCTCCTCAGCCTTGTCTACGGCCGTATAAGCGGCGCAGTTGATAACCCATGAGGGTGACAGGTCAGTGAAGAAGGCTGCCGTGGCACCCGCGTCTGTTATATCCAACTCGCCGGCGTCTGTAAAGACAAAATTATAGCCGCTGTAACGTGCTGACCGTTCCCTCAACTCACTCCCGAGCTGCCCTGATGCACCGGTAACCAGTATGGCCGTCATAAGGCAAATGTGAAATTAGAACTGCTATCCCTGAAAAGAGGTTGAACAAGATCCTTTGGACTCATTATCTCACTTCCCTTTTCAATCATCCAGTCGATGCCGAGGGCGGGGTCCATAGCGTTGATGCCTCTCTCATGGGCTGTCGAATAATTGTTGTCGCACTTATAAAGGACGATGGTCCTCTCGCTTAGAACCGACAAGCCGTGGGCAAATCCCTTCGGTATCAGGAACTGCAGTTTCTTTTCAGAGTCTATGATCAGTCCGAACCATCTGCCGAAGGTAGGGGAGCCCTTGCGCAGATCGAGGGCCACATCGTAGATGCGCCCCTCAATAACCCGTATCAGTTTGGCCTGGGCAAACGGCTCCTCCTGGTAATGCAGGCCGCGTATCACACCCTTTGAGGAGCTTGACTCATTGTCTTGCACCGGTTCATAAACAATGTCGCTGTTACTGTATTTAAGCTTGTTATAACTTTCAAAGAAGTACCCGCGAGCATCATTGAATACATCAGGTTCAATGATAAGCAGTCCGGGGAACTCTGTCTGGTGCACTTTCATGGTCAGGACTGTTCGTTTGCCACTTTCAGGAGATACTGCCCGTACTGGCTTTTGGCGAGGGGTCTGGCAAGATCAACCAGCTGTTCCCTGGTAATGAATCCGCTTTTATAGGCAATTTCCTCTATGCATGAAGCGCTCAGTCCCTGTCTCTGTTCCAGGGTGGCGATGAAGTTGGATGCCTGCAGGAGGCTGTCGAAAGTGCCGGTGTCAAGCCAGGCCATGCCTCTTCCGAGCAGTTTCACCTCCAGGGTCCCTTCTTCAAGATAGAGCCTGTTGAGGTCGGTGATCTCCAGTTCACCACGGGGAGATGGCTTGAGGTTGAGCGCCCGTGAAGCCACTGTGTTGTCATAGAAATAGAGACCGGTAACTGCGTAGTTTGATTTTGGCTTCAGAGGCTTTTCTTCAAGGCTGACAGCCTTCATATGCTTATCAAACTCAACCACGCCGTAGCGCTCGGGATCATTGACTGCATAACCGAAGACCACCGCCCCCTTCTCCAGGGCGGCTGCCTCTCTGAGAATGGTTCCGAAGCCGTGGCCGTAAAAGATATTGTCGCCGAGTATCATGCAGACATTGTCATCACCTATGAAATCCTCTCCAATGATGAATGCCTGTGCCAGTCCGTCTGGCGAAGGTTGTTCCCTGTATGAGAAATTCATGCCAAGCCTCGTGCCGTCTCCAAGGAGGGCCCTGAAGCTGGGCAGATCACGCGGAGTGGAAATTACAAGCACTTCGCGAATACCCGCAAGCATCAGCGCGGAGAGCGGATAATAGATCATCGGCTTATCGTAAACGGGCAACAGCTGTTTGGAGATCGCCTCCGTTATCGGGTGAAGCCTGGTGCCGGACCCGCCGGCCAGGATTATTCCTTTCATCATATCGGGAGTTAATTATTCAAGGTATGATGGAGCACCCATGTTTTTGTTTTTTACCACTGACAGAGCCTTGCGTAAACATTGGGTGGTCCAAATAAAAAATTTAGTTGTACAGAAGACAAAAATAGAAAAAAGCATCGATCTGAACAGTGACCTGAGCGGAACAGTCTCTTTAAATTCTTACAGGCTGAAAATCTGCTGCTTGTTCATGTCTGAAATAAAAAAATAACTATCTTTGCAAGCAATTTTTAAACAACATAATGTCTAACTTATTAATTTTCAATTAATTTATTAAGATGAGTGAAAATAATGAACAGGCCGGCAACATTGCGAATGACGAACTCGATGTGACCGGTACAAGCGCAGAGGATGTAAAACCAGCTGAGGTTGTAACAGAATCAGCAGGTGAGATGGTTGCTGAAGAACAACCGATTCTCAAAGAGAAAAAAGAAAAAAAGGTGAAGTCTGAGTCCAGGGCAGCTGCTGCGGCGGCTGCAGCAGCATCACCGGAGGAATTTGACTGGGATTCGTACGAAAAGGACGGCTTTCTGACCAAGTCAAGTTTCGCAGAGCAGGAGAAGCTTTATGAAGAGACACTTTCAACCGTTGCCGTCGACGAGGTGGTTGAAGGGAAGGTAATTTCCATGAATAACCGCGAAGTGGTTATCAACATCGGGCAGAAGTCCGAGGGTGTTGTGAGCCTGAACGAATTCCGCTACAATCCTGATATGAAGGTAGGTGACACGGTTGAAGTCTATGTTGAGAGCCAGGAGGACAAGAAGGGTCAGCTGGTACTTTCGCACAAGAAGGCCAGGGCTTACAATTCATGGGACAGGGTAAATTCAGCCCTTGAAAACAACGAGATCATCACCGGTTACATCAAGTGCCGCACTAAAGGCGGTATGATCGTTGACGTCTTCGGCATTGAATCGTTCCTGCCAGGCTCGCAGATAGATGTCAAACCCATC
This sequence comes from uncultured Rikenellaceae bacterium, assembly GCA_963696805.1. Lineage (GTDB taxonomy): Bacteria > Bacteroidota > Bacteroidia > Bacteroidales > VadinHA17 > SR-FBR-E99. The sequence goes on along the minus strand of CAVOLF010000006.1, from coordinate 294,924 downwards.
CGTGACTATGATGTTTATGTTGGTAAAACGATGGAATTCAGGGTGGTCAAGATAAACCAGGAGTTCAAGAACGTGGTTGTATCGCACAAGGCCCTGATAGAAGCCGAACTGGAACAGCAGAAGAAGGAGATCATCTCCAAGCTCGAAAAGGGACAGGTGCTTGAAGGCACAGTCAAGAATATCACTTCATACGGTGTATTCATTGACCTTGGCGGCGTTGACGGGCTTATTCATATCACCGACCTGTCATGGGGCAGGGTCAACCATCCCGAAGAGATTGTACAGCTTGACCAGAAACTTAATGTTGTTATTCTTGACTTTGACGATGACAAGAAGCGCATTGCCCTTGGTCTGAAGCAGCTGACACCCCATCCGTGGGATTCGCTCAGTGAGACCCTCAAGGTGGGTGACCAGGTCAAAGGTAAGGTGGTGGTCATGGCCGACTACGGTGCTTTTGTAGAGATCAATGCCGGCGTTGAAGGCCTTATCCATGTATCAGAGATGTCATGGTCACAGCACCTTCGCAGCGCGCAGGAGTTCATGAAGGTGGGCGACGAAGTTGAGGCAGTGATACTCACCCTTGACCGTGAGGACCGCAAGATGTCGCTCGGCATCAAGCAGCTCAAGCCTGATCCCTGGCAGAATATTGATCAGAAGTACAGCCTTAACTCACGCCACAAGGCACGTGTCCGCAATTTCACAAACTTCGGAGTATTTGTAGAGATTGAAGAGGGTGTTGACGGTCTGATCCACATATCTGACCTGTCATGGACCAAGAAGATCAAGCATCCTGCTGAGTTCACCTCAATAGATGCCGAGATCGATGTCGTGGTACTGGAGATAGACAAGGATAACAGGAGACTGAGCCTTGGCCACAAGCAGCTGGAGGAGAATCCATGGGATGTGTTTGAAGATCTCTTCACCGTTGATTCGATCCATGAGGGCACGGTCATCGAGGTCTTTGACAAGGGTGCAATCATAGCCCTGCCTTATGGTGTTGAGGGATTTGCCACACCAAAGCATCTTGTAAAGGAGGATGGCACCTCAGCAGTTGTTGAGGAGAAGCTGAACTTCAAGGTCATCGAGTTCAACAAGGGCGCCAAGAAGATCATCGTGTCTCACAGCCGCGTCTTTGAGGATGAGAGAAAAGGTTCAGAGACTTCATCGAAGCGCTCTGAGTCGGAAAACACCAAGAAGGCAGCCCGCAAGCTAAAGTCCAGCCTCGAGAAAACAACCCTGGGAGACATCACCGGACTTCAGGCTCTTAAGGATGAGATGGAAGAAAAAGAGGCAAGAAGTGTAGGTAAAAAGAAAAAATAACCTTATTTTTATTTGCCAAAACAATCAGCCATGGACTTCAATATTGAAAACAAAAAACAGTGTACGGTAATCAGCATCGAGACAGAGAAGCTTGATACTCATATCGCCCCGTCTCTTAAATCAGAGCTGGTGCTCATCTCCGGCAAGGGAGAGAGGAATATCATTCTTGATCTGAAGCGATGCCAGTATTGCGATTCCTCAGGCCTGAGTGCCATTCTGGTGGCCAACAGGCTCTGTAAGAACGCAGGAGGTACCTTCGTTTTGTGTGGACTGAACGAAGCCGTTGAGCGACTGATAACCATATCTCAGCTTGATACTGTACTTGTCAATAACCGCTGATACCGAGGAGGCAGAGAAGCTAATCTCCTGAGTAGCCGTGGCAGCATGTCCTTCAGACTGACCATACTTGGAACCAGTTCTGCTCTGCCCACCTCAGACCGATATCCAACCGCTCATGTACTCAATGTACATGAGCGGTTATTTTTAATAGACTGCGGTGAGGGCACACAGATGCAGATGCGCCGTTACAAGATAAGGTTCGGCAGGATAAACCATATCTTCATCAGTCATCTTCACGGCGACCACTTTTTCGGCCTTTACCCGTTGCTTTCGACTTTCAATCTCATGGGGAGAAAGACACCTCTGCATCTATATGCTCCGGCACCAGCAGAGGAGTTGATTGTCAGGCATCTGGCCGACTTTGACATAAACCTTGCATTTGAGCTGGTGGTGCATACTCTGGCAGGGCGTACTCTCAGGTCTATCCTTGACGACAAGAGGGTGGAGGTCTTTTCCTTTCCCCTGAAGCACCGCGTCACATCCTTCGGTTTTCTCTTCCGGGAGAAGATGCCTGACCGGAATATCATCCGTGAGAAGATAGCGGAGCACGGTCTGAGTATCGCAGAGATAGGCAGGCTCAAGAAGGGAGAGGATATTGTCAGGGAGGGAGGTGAGTTAATCTCCTGCGTTGAGGTCACCATCGAACCACGCCGGCCTTCATCATATGCCTTCTGCAGCGATACCGGATGGTTTCCGCGGCTTTCATCTTTCGTCAGCGGAGTTGACCTGCTGTACCATGAGGCCACCTTTGGCGATGAGAACGAGGCTTTGGCAAAAAAGACAGGGCACTCCACCGCCCGGCATGCTGCAACGGTTGCGCGCGACGCCGGCGTCAGGCGTCTTATCCTGGGCCATTTCTCGGCCAGGTATAAGTCGCCCTCGACACTCGAGGAGGAGGCCCGCCAGGTTTTCCCGGCTTCGGAGGCCGCCCGCGAAGGCAATACTTATGATATCGGTTGATGAGGATGAAGCCGCAGATTGATTATCTTTGAGCCATACTAAGTAATTCTAATTGATCCCCGCGTGCAAGAAAAGATACTGATCCTGGATTTCGGATCTCAGTATACGCAGCTTATCGCCAGACGTATACAGAGAACTTAATGTCTATTGTGAAATCTATCCCTTCAACCATTTCCCGTCGCCTGATGAGACTGTGAAGGGCGTCATTCTCTCCGGCAGTCCCTACTCCGTCCGTGATACGAATGCTCCCTTCCCTGACCTTACGGTTATTAAGGGACTGTTGCCCCTTCTGGGGGTGTGTTATGGCGCACAACACCTGACCCATAACTTCGGAGGTGAGGTGCTGCCTTCAAACAGCCGCGAGTACGGCCGGGCAAAACTGACGGCTGTTGATCAGGGTGACCCTCTCTTTGCAGGTGTCACACCCGGGACACAGGTATGGATGTCTCACGGTGACACCATAGCCCGTATTCCTGAAGGCTACACCATAACAGGGTCAACAGACGACGTCAGGGTTGCAGCTTTCAGGATCGAAGCAGAGAAGAGCTGGGGAATACAGTTTCACCCGGAGGTCTATCATACCACGGAAGGGCTTAAGATGCTGGGTAATTTTGTCAGGGGTATCTGTGGCTGCAGGGCCGACTGGACCCCGGACTCATTTGTAGACCTGACGGTGAGGTCACTCAGGGAGCAGATTGGTGATGACAGGGTGGTGCTGGGTCTCTCGGGCGGCGTCGATTCATCTGTTGCCGCAATCCTGCTTGACAGGGCCATAGGCCCCCAGCTGACCTCTATCTTCGTCGATAACGGCCTGCTAAGGAAGAATGAGTATGAGTCTGTTCTGGAAGCATACAAAAGGATGGGTCTCAATGTCCTTGGCGTTGATGCTTCTGCAGCCTTTGTTGATGGGCTCAGGGGAGTTGATGACCCGGAAAAGAAGCGAAAGATCATCGGCCGTATCTTCATTGAGGTCTTTGACCGTGAGGCACACAGGGTGCAGAACGTGAAATGGCTGGCGCAGGGCACCATATACCCTGACGTCATCGAATCAGTCTCAGTCAACGGCCCCTCGGCAACTATAAAATCGCATCATAACGTGGGCGGACTGCCTGAGAAGATGCATCTGAAGGTGGTTGAGCCTCTTCGCCTTCTCTTCAAGGATGAGGTCCGCAGGGTGGGGCTTGCTTTGGGTATGCCTGATGAGATACTGAACAGGCATCCTTTCCCGGGTCCGGGCCTCGCCATCAGAATAGTGGGAGCGGTCACCCCTGAGAAACTGGAGACCCTGCGTGAGGCGGATGACATTTTTATTTCGGGACTGAAACGGAACGGTCACTATGATAAGGTATGGCAGGCTGCAGTCATTCTTCTGCCTGTCCAGTCAGTGGGTGTCATGGGTGATGAGAGAACCTATGAGAATGCCGTCGTGCTCCGCGCAGTGACCTCTACCGACGGTATGACTGCAGACTGGAGTCACCTCCCTCACGAGTTTCTGGCCGGGATATCAAACCAGATCATCAACAGGGTGAGGGGGATCAACAGGGTTGTCTATGACATCAGCTCAAAACCTCCGTCGACTATTGAGTGGGAATGAAATACGTTAACATCTGAAGAAAGGAAGCACAAATGACAAAGAGATTTATAATTATTCTTACGGTCCTTGTTTTTGTACAGGGAGCCGGCTTAAGGGGACAGGGGCTTACACAGGAGACATTCAAGATTGGAAAGACTCTTGCATTGCTCGAGGCCATATATGTTGACAGTGTTGACATATCAGCTATAACCGAGCAGATGATCATCACCACACTGCGTAATCTCGACCCGCATTCAGTATATATACCCGCAGAGGATGTGCAGGAGGAGCGTGAGCCCCTGCAGGGCAACTTCGAGGGAGTGGGAATTCAGTTCAATGTACTTAATGATACAATTATAATTATTTCGCCCACCCCGGCAGGACCATCGGAGAAGGTAGGCATCCAGGCCGGTGACAGGATCATAACCATTGACGGAGACAAGGTGTCAGGGATAGGTATCTCCGCCACCGGAGTACAGAAGAGGCTAAGGGGGCCCAAAGGAACCACGGTGGTGGTGACCATTTTCAGGAGAGGAGCAGATCAGCTGCTGGAGTTCACTATCACACGGGATAAAATCCCGGTCAACAGCCTCGATGCCGCGTACATGATCTCTGACGGCGTCGGCTACATCAAGCTCAGCAGGTTCTCCGAGCAGACCGCCATGGAGTTCGAGGAGGCTGTAGAACGAATGCGGCTTGACAGAATGGAGAACCTTGTGATTGATCTACGCGGCAACTCAGGCGGTTATATGGTTCCAGCCGTGCAGATAGCCGACGAGCTTCTCCCCATGGAAGAACTGATAGTATATATTGAGGGCCTGCATACATCGAGGCAGGAGTACAGGTCAACGCCTTCAGGTTCGCTCACCAGGGCAAGGATAGCTGTGCTTATTGATGAGGGGTCAGCCTCGGCGAGCGAGATACTCGCGGGAGCTGTCCAGGATTGGGACAGAGGTGTTGTCATCGGCCGCAGGAGCTTCGGCAAGGGGCTCGTGCAGAATCCCTTCCAGCTTCCTGACGGGTCAGAGATAAGGCTTACGATAGCACGTTACTTCACCCCGTCGGGGCGATCGATACAGACACCTTACAACGAAGGGTTCGACAAGTATTTCCAGAAATACTACAGCCGCTATTTCAACGGTGAGCTGATCCATCCTGACAGTCTGAACCTGCCTGACTCGCTCAGGGCATACACAATCCCCAACAGGAGAGTTGTCTATGGCGGCGGGGGCATAATTCCTGATATATTTATTCCTATTGATACGACCTATTATTCAGACTATTACCGTGATCTCATCAGGACCTCCACTCTGATAAATTTCATGGTCTCCTACACTGATAAGAACAGGAAGGATATTACCCGAAGGTACAAGTCTTTTGAGCGTTTCACCACGGAGTTCACCTTCGACGATGCGACCATTGAAGCACTGAAGGCGGCAGGTGAGAAGAACAAGGTGAAGTTTGATCAGACGCAGTTTGACATCTCTGCCCCCGAGCTGAAGAGGGTGATGAAGGGTCTGGTGGCCCGCGACCTGTGGGATATGAATGAATACTACAGGGTAGTCAATGAGGATGACCACGCCATCAGCAGGGCTCTGTCAATACTTACTGACCCGGTGCTTTATGACAGGCTGCTGGGTTATCCGAAGAAGCAGCGATGAAGCTTCTTGCCAAAACACTCTTCGGCCTTGAGGATATGCTTGCCGCCGAGCTCAGGGAGATGGGTGCAGGCGGTGTCACGATCCTCAACAGAGCTGTGGCCTTCGAAGGGCCCAAATCGCTTCTTTATGCGGTAAACTACAGAAGCAGGCTGGCACTTTCAGTGCTCGTGCCTGTAGCCGTTTTCAGCATAAAAAGTCAGAAAGACCTTTATAACGGAGCCGTTTCAGTGGATTGGGACCATTATCTCGATCCGGGCAAAACGTATGCGGTGACGGCCGTTGTCAGCTCCGGCCTTTTCACGCACACCGGTTATCCTGCCCTGGTGGTAAAGGATGCCATTGCCGACTTCTTTCGCAGGCTTACCCTTGCGAGACCGTCAGTAGACCCGAAGATGCCTGATCTCCTCGTCAACGTACATATAAGCAATGACAAGGTCACCATCTCCCTTGACTCCACCGTAGTCCCCCTGTATAAAAGAGGATATCGCCGCGGCCAGTCAGAGGCACCTCTCAGTGAAGTACTGGCGGCAGGCATGATCGCCCTTTCCGGATGGAGGGCCGGGACCCCGCTGTTTGATGGCATGTGCGGCTCCGGTACCATTGTGGCTGAAGCAGGACTGATAGCCCGGAATATTGCTCCCGGTAAGTTCAGGAAGAGCTTTGGCTTCATGAAATGGAAGGATTATGATCCTGCGCTCTTCAGGTCGGTGAAATTCGAGGCCGAGAAGAAGGAGAGGTCTACTCCGGTGAAGATCTTTGGAGGAGACATATCTCCGGAGGCCTGCGCCACAGCCACAGTCAATATCAGGGAGGCAGGCCTCGCTGACACCGTCACTGTTGCCGAGGCTGATTTTTTCAACAACCCACCCCCTGCAGATGCGGGGACACTAATCATCAATCCTCCATACGGGCACCGCATTGGCACCAATGACATGAGCGAGTTTTACGGTGCGATAGGTACAGTGCTTAAACATCAATACACGGGTTATAACGCCTGGATTTTGTCAGGTGACCAGGCCAGCCTCAAGTCTGTGGCACTTAAGCCTTACCGTAAATTTGACCTGCTTAACGGAGACATTGAATGCCGCTTTGTGGGCTATGAACTCTACGGTGGTAGCAGGAAAAAAAACGGTGCAGACATACGTTAATACTAAATTTGCCGTTCCACATGCAACCTTGGTCAAAAAAAGCCAGTCTTAGCTTAAATATTAAGATCAGTATGTTGCCTATTAACAACAAACCCCTATTTTTGTTACTTGTTTTAGCTTTTGATACTTGCACAGAGGCCCGATGAGCTTTGATCTTGAAAATCTTGTGAGTGACCTTGACATCCGGGGTGCGGTCCTTTATTTTAAAGGAAATGTTGACTCAGAGGTTATCAATAAAGCTCTTGACCTGGTGGAGGGTAAACTTCTCACGACACGCGAAACCCCCAGGCTAAGGAAAAAGGTTTACAACGTACTCGTGGAGAGTTTGCAGAACCTTTACCATCATGCGGATAATATTCCGAGGGGCTACCATGCATCAAGGCCTGACAGGTTCGGGCTGGTGGTGATGGAAAAGCTCGGTAAGGGATACAGGATCACGACGTGCAACTTTGTAGCTGCTGTGAGTGTTAAAGAGCTGGAAGAGAAACTGACAAGGATCAACCGTTCGACACCCGAGGAGATAAAGGAGCTCTACAAGGATATCCTTAATCATCAGGAGATAACGGAGAAGGGGCTCGGCGGACTGGGATTGCTTGACATTGCAAGAAAGACCGGTCACAGAATCGATTTCAGGTTTAAAAGATATGACGACCTGAATACAGCCTTCCGGCTCAGTGCAGTAGTAGCTCCGGCTTAGGACAATTAACAAAAAACAGATAACCATGGAACCGATCATCATTGAAGGAACACCCAAGACCCCGTCAATAAAATTTGACGCAAAAGATGGAGTATTTGAAATTAAAGGCAGATCTATCCCGGAGAATTCCGTTGAGTTCTATAAGCCGCTGAATGAATGGCTTGATAATTATATGCAGATCCCGCTTGACAAGACGGTTGTGAATATCAGACTGGAGTATTTCAACACCAGCTCCTCAAAATGCATCCTTGACGTCTTCAAGCGCCTGGAGTCGATACACAGGTCAAAACATGACGTGGAGATAAACTGGTTTTATGAAGAGGATGACGAGGACATGCTTGAGGCAGGCGAAGACTATGACTCCATTATCAAAGTACCGTTCAAAATGATTGAGATTGTAGAATGATCCATAGCACGTAAGCAGAAAGATCGGTTGATTGATACAGCAGAGGGTGCCCGCCACACGGCCGGCACCCTCTGTTATTTGTATCGCTCCGGGACTTACCTTTCCCTCTGCCGCCGGTCACGGATGACTTTCCTGATCTTGTCAGATGATTCAAGTATCCTGTGCAATACTCTGAAATAGAGCAATACATACAGAATTAGTGTCATGAACCAGATGACCCCGGTATTCACTGCAAGTGTTCTTGCATATATGCCGAAGAGCTGTTTGCGGGGGGCATAGAAATGTGCCTTGACGAGAGGGTTGACAGGGTCGAAAAAGATCTGGTCATAGTTCTGGTACAGCCGGTTCCTGTAGCGTTTGATCTTATTCTTCTCATTGTCATTCCTGACAAACTCCTCCAGCGATTCGTTCGTATACTGCTTCTTCATCGTGATGAAACCCTCCCTGTCGGCACGCTCGTATGCCATGATGCTCTGGTCGCGCGCTTCCACGGCATTCTTTGACACCTCTATGTAATATCTCCTGACTCTATCTATGTAGTCGCGGGCCGCCTCTATGCTCTCACGCGTTATTGCACCGGGGTTGATCAGACTCAGATCAAAAGTAATAGCCGGGGTGAATCCAAGCTCCTCTTCAATTTCGTTATAAATAAGGGTCATGTCATGCCTGTCGGAATCATCTAGCCTCTCCCAGTCTATATTGCTCTCAAGCCTCGAGAGAATGCTCTTCATCTCATTGTACCAGATATCTTTCTTGAATTTGGCAATGCTTATGACCTTGTCATACTGGTAAAACTTCTTTTCAAATCGGTTATTTATGAACTGGTCAACTGCCAGTGCCTCATAGCCCCAGCGGGCTGCTATTATCTCCCCATAAACCGGGATTGACACCGGTGATGATATATTTGGATTGAGCTTGTCATACTTGACAATGATGCCGCTGAGGATTATCTGGGGGATGACCAGGAAGGGAATGAGGATATAGATAGTCACAACAGTCTTGAAGCTGTCTGAGATCAGCAGGCCCATCATGTTCGAAGTAGCCCAGCAGCTGAAGAGCACCAGCCAGTATTCGAACCACATACCCCTGATGCAGAAGATGGAGTTTCCAACGGCTACGAATGTGGCGGCCTGGATGGCGGAGATCAGGAACTGTACGCCTATCTTCGAGAGCAGGTAACTGTTCCAGCTGAGGTTGAGAAAGGCCTCGCGCCGGAGAATTTTTCTGTCTTTGATGATCTCCTCTGCACTGACTGTCAGTCCCATGAAAATGGCAACTATGACTGACATGAAGATATACACGGGCAGGTTGCTGTTCTGGAGCAGGGTATATGACGGGTGGCTGACACTCTCATCAAAGTAACGTATGATAAATGCCAGGAAGAGGGCCAGTACCGGCGCCTCAAGCAGGGTTATCACAAGATATTGTGTGTCAGAGAGCTTGGCCAGGATGTCACGGGTGACAAACACAAGGAACTGCTTCAGCTTGCCCGGGGTCCGGAGCGTTATCTCGGGGATCCCGTTGCCCGGACCCGGTGGTTGCGGCGTCTCTTCCTTATGTGAGTTGTAAAAGGCGCTCCATTCCGGGGGCGATACCTTGCGTGTGGAAGTCGGCCGCCCGAATTCATCCAGCACTTTCGATTCGACTATGCTGAAGATCTGTTCGGGATTAACATTGCCGCAGGCATGGCACTCACTGTCATTGTACTTGGGGAGCTGCATCCTGTCCTTGAAGTAGCCTATTGAGCCGACAGGGATCCCGTAGTAGATCATGTAGCCCCCCGTATCAAGGAAGATAAGCCTGTCAAACATCTTGAAGATGTCGGAGGAGGGCTGATGTATTACGACGAATATCAGCTTGCCCTTCAGCTTGAGGTCATTCAGGAGGTCGAGTATGTTCTCCGAATCGAGTGACGATAACCCCGATGTAGGCTCATCAAGGAAGAGTATCGACGGTTCCCTTATCAGTTCCAGGGAGATGTTCAGCCTTTTCCGTTGTCCTCCGGATATCTTCTTATTCAGCGGGGTGCCCACCCTCATATCCTTGATATCATAAAGGCCGAGGCTGTGCAGCATATTATCAACCCTGAGGGTTATCTCATCATCACTGAGGTTGCCGAAGCATAGCCTGGCATTGTAGAACAGATTCTCGAAAACGGTCAGCTCCTCTATCAGGAGGTCATCCTGAGACACATAACCGATCAGCCCCTTGACCTTGTCTGCCTCATGGTGGATATTGATACCGTTTATCAGCACCTCTCCGGCATCAGGCCTGTTTGTGCCGTTAAGAACACTCAGCAGGGTTGATTTCCCTGCTCCCGAGGCACCCATGATACCCACCAGCCTTCCCGATTCCTCAGCAAAGCTCATCCGGTGCAGTCCCACCTGTCCTCCCTTGAACTTGTATTCAAGGTCGCTGACCTTAAACACTACCCTTGAGGCCAGTACGCTGTCATCAAGGAATTGTCTGATCACCTCAGAGAAGTAGATGGGCTTGCTGCTCATGAACTTCAGGGAGGCACCCCGTTCGAAGAGATAGACCTTGTCTTCATGCCTGAGCTGGCCACTGAGAAGCAGCTCTCCCGTACCGAATGATCTGACGAAGAGCATGTCAGCCTGCGGCAGGTTCAGTACCCGCACCTGCCCCTTCAATGTGTCATTGGCAATATGATGTGTCTTCTCGTAACTGCTTTTACGGTCACTGTCAATTATAAGGACCTGCGACGACTCCGGCACCTCTGACCGACTTGACATCACAAATTGCTGTATGAGCTGGTAATCGTCAGGATTAATATTGAATCCTTCGGCAGCCGTGATGATAAACTCCAATTCAGTACTGCTCACCTCGGTTCCGTCAGAGCGGCAGTACTCAAGTAACTGTACCAGAACAATGATTTTCTGGTTCAGGGTCAGTTGAGCCCCGATGTCAAAACAGATCTTTATTATCCTTACGGAAATGGCTGCATTTCTTCGGGCTTCATTACCCTTCTTCAACCTCTGCTGGGCCTCGGCATAGTAGGCATCGAAGATCCTCAGATAGGCATCAACACCCTCCTGGTTGAGCTGGGGTCTCAGGAAGGCCTCAACAACCCTGCGCCTATCTGACTCATTGCCCTGTGCAGGTGCAATGATGGCAAAGAGATGCATCAGGGTATTAAGTATCTTCTCATTCATCCCGGAGAGGTTTTACTACCTTGTATTACAGTGTCTGAATTTATTATAACGAAGCGGGGTGCCCTATATTATCCTTCATCTGACATTATGGCATGGTTTGCCGGCAGTGAAGGCTATGGCAACAAAATGGATGATTTCATGGAAAAGCGAACAAATGAATTTCGAAAACCTTACCCTAAAGGCACAGGAATCGGTGCAGAAGGCATTGACAATTGCCGGCGGCTGTGAGGATCAACAGTCAGGGCGGTAAGGGTTTATGCAAAAGGGCTAGTACGGGCTGCTGCGTTTGAAGCTCTCGACGCAGCTGGAGCGGTCAGGGTAGATATCGAGAGCGGTATGAAGCTGGAGCAGCTCGAAGAGTTCCCTGGCGCGCGGGGTCAGTCCGCAAAGCCTTATGGTACAATAATTTGACCGGGCCACACGCATGGAGTGCAGTATCATGGCAAAAGCTGTACTATCAAGGAGGTCTACCCCGCCAAGGTCTATCACAACCTTTGTGTAGGGCAGATCAAACATCCTCAGGATGGCTGGCCTGATGTCATCTACATTAAGCGCGTTTATTCTGTCTGTGGTGAAGCTGAGAACATCAACCCCGTCAATTTTTTCGGAATGTACCATACCAGCTTACCTGTTTTTGCTTATATAATCGTTCATCTCGGCAATAACCGCTGTGGTATCCTCCTCGAATCTGGCAATGAAGCCCTCATATCTCTCCTTATGCTCACCTGCTTTTGCCAGCAGCTCGAAATCCTTGAGCATCTTCGAGGTCTCCTCCATACCCATCACGGTCACCGATCCTTTGGCCTTGTGTGCCAACAGTCCAAGCTCGTGATACTTTTCCTTTCCCAGAAGTTGTTTCATCTCCCTCAGGAATTCCGGGATCTGATTGACAAAGATCCCCGCTATCTCTTCCATTGTGGACATGTCACCTCCGGTGATATTCACCAGGTAATCCGGATTGAATGTGGTATATTCCATCTGCACAGGTTTAGTAACGGGTACAAATATAGAAATATTGAAACCTTCAGACTATGATTAATGTCTGAAAGAGGTCGGCCGAAAATGATTTATTGCAGGTTTTTATCAGCCGAAAAATCCTACTTTTGCTATAAATTAAAACCTTTCAAAATGAAAAATACTCCTTTTCTTAAGTTCCATGAGGCCATGGGTGCAAGAATAATCCCTTTTGCCGGCTACAATATGCCTGTGGAGTATACTGGTATTACGGAAGAGCATATTGCGGTCCGTGAGAAGGCAGGGGTTTTTGATGTTTCACATATGGGTGAATTCTGGGTCAACGGTCCGCATGCCCTTGAATTTCTTCAGTATATTACCACAAACGATGTTTCGGCACTGATCGACGGCAAGGTTCAGTACACCTGCTTTCCGAACGGCAGGGGGGGCATTGTTGATGACCTCCTGGTGTACCGTCTGGCTGCCGAAAAGTACCTTCTCGTGGTCAATGCCGCGAACATTGAAAAGGACTGGGAATGGTGTGTTAAGCATGCCGGCCGGTTTGGTATTGAAACCGGGCCGGGTAAGGCAATGCATAATGCTTCGGAATGGACGGCGCAGCTGGCAGTACAGGGCCCGCTGGCACTGAAAGCCATGCAGAAGCTTACGGATGAACCGGTAACGGACATGGAGTATTATACTTTCAAGGTCATGAAATTTGCCGGTATCGAAAATGTTATATTCTCAACAACAGGTTACACAGGATCAGGCGGTTGCGAGATATATGTCAGGAACGAAGATGCTCCTCGGCTCTGGGAAGAGGTCTTCAGGGCGGGCGAGGAGTTTGGTATCAGGCCGGTAGGATTAGGCGCAAGGGATACACTGCGCCTTGAGATGGGCTTCTGCCTCTATGGCAATGACATTAATGACACCACATCGGCTATTGAAGCAGGTCTGGGCTGGATCACAAAATTTGTGCCCGGCAAGGATTTCATTGACAGGGAACTGCTCCTTAAGCAGAAGGAGGAGGGGACGGAAAGGAGACTGAAAGGCTTCGTTATGATTGACAAGGGTATCCCCAGGCAGCATTATGAGGTTGTGGATGCCTCCGGCAAGATTATAGGAGAGGTCACCTCGGGAACTATGTCACCAATGCTTAAGCAGGGCATCGGAATGGCCTACCTGAACAAGGGCTTCTGGAAAACCGACAGCGAGATATTCATCCGTGTGAGGGGCAGGGATCTGAAGGCAAAGGTCGTTGCATTTCCGTTTTACAAGCAGTGAAAAATAGCTTACATCCGTTCAGGAAATGATAACAAGGGGCCTTGAAATATGCTTTACTCCTGCGATTTTTGATGCGCACGCCGACAGTGAGGCCGTGGTGGTCGTGGTTGACGTCCTTAGGGCCACGAGTTCTATATGCACGGCCTTTGCAAACGGTGTGAGTGAGATAATCCCTGTTGCCACCGTCGAAGAGGCAAGGGAGATGAAGGGCAAAGGCTACCTCCTTGCTGCCGAGCGCGACGGTTTTGTGCTTGATTTCGCCGACTTTGGAAACTCGCCGTACAATTTTACCGCCGAGAAAGTGAAGGGAAGGACCGTGGCATACAGCACAACCAATGGAACGGGAATCATGAAACTGGCCTCGGAGTGCCATGATGTGGTCATAGGCTCATATCTTAATTTTTCGGCGTTGTGCACCTGGCTGGAGGGGCAGGAACGGAAAGTGATCATCGTCTGCGCAGGATGGAAATCAAGGTTCAGCCTTGAGGATGCAGTATGTGCCGGAGCAATGGCAGAGAGGCTGTTGCTGGGCGGAAGGTTTACAACCAGCTGTGATTCAGCGCACGCCGCGACAGACCTGTGGAAAGCAGCAAAAGACAACCTGATGGGATATATAGAGAAGGCCGCACAGAGATCGAGGTTGAGAGACAAAGGCCTTGATGACTGTCTGGAATATTGTCATACATTTGATGTGACAGATGTGATTCCGGTACTGCGCAACGGGCGGCTCGTAACTCTCTGACAGCTAAGCTGAACTCAATGATCAGATGTTCTGCTGAGGAGATGGAGATGAAAAAAACAGACTAAACAAAATAAACTTATCGGAAATGAAAAAGCACAATTTTTACGCAGGGCCTTCAATCATGCCTCAGTACACGAACGAGAAGGTGATTGAAGCAATAAAGGATTTTGAAGGAACAGGCCTGTCAATCATGGAGGTTTCTCATCGCAGCAAGGAGTTTGTTGCAGTGATGGACAGTGCTGTCGCACACGTGAAAGAGCTGCTTGACGTACCGTCAGGCTATTCTGTCATCTTCATCGGAGGAGGCGCCAGTCTCCAGTTCGCCATGGTGCCGATGAACTTGCTCGAAAAGAAGGCTGCATACCTCAACACCGGTGAATGGGCAGGTAAGGCCGTGAAAGAAGCAAAACTGTTCGGTGAGGTGGTAGAGGTGGCCTCATCAAAGGACCGCAACTTTAACTATATTCCTAAAAATTATGTTGTTCCGGCTGATGCCGACTATTTTCACATCACCACCAACAACACCATCTTCGGCACGGAATGGAAAAAGGATCCCGATGTCGCCGTTCCGGTTGTGGCAGACATGTCATCAGATATTTTCAGCCGTCCGCTGGATGTCTCAAAATATTCGATCATTTACGGCGGTGCACAGAAGAACCTCGCTCCGGCAGGCGTAACATTTGTAATTATCAGGGATTCGGTTCTTGGCAAGGTCACCCGTCCCATACCCACGATGCTGAACTACAAGACACACATCGAGAAGGAATCTATGTTCAATACACCGCCTGTATTGCCTGTCTTCGCAGCAGTTAAGACTCTTGAGTGGCTGAAGAAGAAGGGAGGAGTCAGTGCCATGCACAAGATCAACCTTGAAAAGGCTGGCCTGCTCTATGATGAGATTGAGAGCAACAAGCTGTTCATGGCTACGGTTCCCGATCATGAAGACAGGTCGATCATGAACGTTTGCTTTGTCATGTCAGACAATTACAAAGAGCTTGAGAAGGATTTTGCTGCATTTGCAAAGGAGAAGGGCATGGTTGGAATAGAAGGGCACCGTTCCGTTGGCGGCTTCCGTGCTTCTCTCTACAATGCTTTGCCCATTGAGAGTGTAGGGGCTCTGGTGGAGTGCATGAAGGAATTTAGTAACAGATATTAAATGAGAGTATTATGAAAATACTGGTAGCAACAGACAAGCCGTTTGCGCCTGTCGCCATCACCCGGATACGGGAGGAGGCAGTTAAGGGTGGTCACACCCTGGTCCTTCTGGAAAAGTATAAGACACCCCAGGAGCTGTATGAGGCAGCCGCAGATGCCGATGCCATGATCGTACGTTCTGATATTGTGGATGCAGCAGTAATTGCTGCTGCCCCGAAGCTAAGGATAGTAGTGAGAGCCGGAGCCGGTTATGACAATCTTGACCTGAATGCATGTACTGCCCGCAATATTGTAGCAATGAATACACCCGGCCAGAACTCCAACGCGGTAGCCGAGCTGGCTTTTGGTATGATGGTTTATTCTGCCCGCGGCGGCTTTGACGGCAAGACCGGTTCGGAACTGCTGGGCAAGAGCCTTGGTCTTCATGCCTTCGGCAATGTTGGTAAATGCATGGCACGAATAGCATCAGGCTTCGGCATGAAGTGTTATGCCTATGATCCCTTCGTGGATAATAAAACAATAACCGAAGCAGGTGTAATTACGGTTGATACAATGGAGGAGCTCTATTCAACCTGCCAGTACGTGTCACTGCATATACCTGCAAATGACAAAACGAAAAACTCAATAGGGGAGAGGCTGCTCTCACTCATGCCCCAGGGAGCCGTGCTGGTCAATACTGCACGCAAGGAGGTCATCAATGAGGCTGAGCTTGCATTGATGATGGAGAGAAGGAGTGACCTGAAATATCTCTCTGACATCGCTCCGGACAATGCAGCCGCTTTTGCAGAGAAATTTCCGGGAAGGTTTTTCTTTACCCCGAAGAAAATGGGAGCACAGACCGAAGAGGCAAATATAAATGCCGGTGTGGCGGCTGCAAAACAGATTGTTGCTTTCTTTGCATCAGGTGATGAAACCTACAGAGTGAACAAACCCAAATAGAAATCCGAATCTTTCAAAATGGCTGTTGTTAAACCATTCCGGGGGCTCAGACCTCCGGCCGGTCTGGCGTCAGAGATCGCCTGCCTTCCCTATGATGTGATGAATTCGAGTGAGGCAGCCGTGATGGCACAAGGAAAAGAAAAATCGCTGCTTCATATCACCAAATCAGAGATAGACCTGCCGGAGGGCACTGACGTGCATTCCGAAGAGGTGTACCAAAGGGCGGTGGAGAACTTCACCGATTGGCAGAAGAGGGGTTGGCTGGTTCAGGACGAACAGGCTCATTTCTACATTTACGCCCAGACGATGAAGGGGCGCACACAGTATGGCATTGTGGGGGCTGCAGCGGTGAGCGATTACCTGTCGGGAGTGATTAAGAAGCACGAGCTCACCCGTCCTGATAAGGAAGAGGACAGGATGGTGCACGTGAGAACAAACAATGCCAATATTGAACCGGTATTTTTCGCATACCCTGCCGTAAAAGAACTTGACACCATTGTTGACCGGATAGTAAGAAAAGCGAAGCCGGAGTATGATTTTGTTTCTGAAGATGGCATAGGACACCATTTCTGGGTGGTACGCGATAAAAAGACCAATGCTGCCATCGAGAAGATCTTTCTGGAAAAGGTTCCTTCAATGTACGTGGCTGACGGTCATCACCGCACAGCTGCAGCAGCTCTTGTGGGAAAGGAAAAAAGGGAGAAGAACCCGCTGCACCGGGGAGATGAGGAGTACAACTTCTTCCTTGCAGTGCATTTCCCTGACAACCAGCTTAAGATACTAGACTATAACCGGGTGGTCAGAGACCTTAACGGGATGACGGCGGAGCAGTTCGTTGAAAAAATCAGAGATTCATTTGATGTAAAGGAAAAGGGTACAGCTACCTGCAGCCCGCACAGGCTGCACACTTTCGGCATGTATCTCGACGGGAAATGGTACCGCCTGACAGCAAAGAAGGGCACATACAATGACACTGATCCTATTGGTGTTCTTGACGTTACCATCCTGACTGAGAAGGTTCTGGCGCCTCTGCTTGATATTCAGGACCTGAGACGTTCAAAGAGGATCGACTTCGTCGGAGGCATAAGAGGCCTTGGCGAGCTGAAGAGGAGAGTCGACAACGGGGAGATGAAGGTGGCCTTTGCACTCTACCCGGTCTCGATGAAGCAGCTCATCACGATAGCCGACACCGGCAATATCATGCCTCCCAAGACCACGTGGTTCGAACCTAAACTCAGGAGCGGGCTTGTGATACACAAACTCGACTGACAGGCAGGTAGCAGGGCGATGAACAGCATCTCTGAGAATATACGCAAGCTGGTTCAGGAGCTTCCGCCGGGGGTCAAACTCGTTGCTGTGACAAAGACCCGGACACCCGGGGAGGCAATGGAGGCTTATAATACCGGTCTAAGGACATTCGGAGAGAACCGGGTGACGGAGATATCAACAAAAATGAACCTGCTCCCCCCTGATATTTCATGGCATCTTATCGGACACCTGCAGTCAAACAAGGTCAAACAAGCGGTGGCTGCAGCATCAGTGATAGAATCGGTAGATACGGTCAGGCTGCTGAGATTGATTGATGCCGAGGCATCAGCCCGGGGGAAGACCATCGACTGCCTGCTGCAGTTCCATATTGCGGCCGAGGAGACAAAATCAGGATTCAGCCCGGGTGAAGCCATGGAGACAGACTGGGCCATGGTTGCCTCCTCGCTCAGCTCTGCAAGGATATGCGGCGTAATGGGCATGGCCTCCTTTACGGAAGACATGGTTAAGGTCAGGGCGGAATTCAGGATTCTTGCCGGACTGTTCAGACAGATGCGGGAGGCATATTTCACCGACGACACCCATTTCCGGGAGATTTCGATGGGCATGTCGGGCGACTGGCGGGTGGCCGTGGAGGAAGGCAGTACAATGATACGGGTTGGAACACTTATCTTTGGAGAACGAATAAAAAAATAAAATGAGCACAATCAACACAAGGTACCTGGGACTCGAACTGAGCAGTCCTGTTATTGCCGGGAGTTCAAATTTCACGTCAAAGGTTGAATCAATAATTGAGGCAGAGGCTGCCGGGGCTGGTGCTGTTGTACTTAAGTCTCTCTTCGAGGAACAGATCGTGTCAATGGCCCATTCAATGTCTGCCAGGGAATCGTACCCTGAGGCAGACGATTATCTTCAGTATTATACCCGGACCAACAGCGTGGAGACCTACCTTGACCTGGTGGCACGCGCCCGCAAAAGTGTGAAAATACCTGTGATAGCCAGCATCAACTGCTTTTCACCGAAAGGGTGGACCGATTTTGCTGTTGAGATTGAGAAGGCGGGAGCCAGCGCACTGGAGGTGAACATCTTCTTCATTCCTGTAGACAAGCACCAGAGCTGCAATGATGCTGAGGCGGTTTACTTCAAGATTATCGATAACCTGAGAAAGAAACTGCAGATACCGATCAGTGTCAAGATTGGCCTTCGCTTCTCGAACCTGCTCAATTTTGCATGGCAGATGCACAACCACGGGGCTTCCGGCCTTGTCCTGTTCAACCGGTTCTATGAGCCCGATTTTGACATTAACAACCTGAATGTGGTTCCTGCCTCGGTACTGTCCAACCCGGTTGAGCAGCGCTACGTGCTGCGCTGGGTGGGCATGGTCAGCGCCCAGGACACGAATATGGATATCTCCGCCTCGACTGGTGTTTATACCGGGGAGGACGCCATTAAATACATCCTGGCCGGAGCAACCACAGTACAGGTCTGCTCAGCACTTTACAAGCGCGGCTTCACAGTTATTACAGAAATTAACGAGGCTATACGCAAGTGGATGGATGGCAAGGAATTCAAGAACATCGGCGATTTCAGGGGAAGGCTAAATTACAAAAATATTGAGAACCCGTCGCTGTTTGAGAGGTCACAGTTCATGAAGCACTACAGCTCATATATATAGACGCAGCTCAGTTAAAAACGCACTTATATATAAAGACGCAACTCATCCAATCAGACTCAGGTCATATATTCGGCAGCAAACCATTTGGGCTGCAGCGTGATTAACCCTTGAGCAGGGTGATGAGTTCCTTGGCAAGTTTCTGCATGGAAGCGTCATATCCCGGGATCTCCCTCTCCAGTTTAATGATGATGCCCGCGCGGTCTTTATCACTTATCGTTCCCGCGCAATTTTCAAGCACCGTGAAGCACTCGAGAGATGTCATGTAATCACCGGTCAGGAATGTATCGGCAAGTGTTACGGCGTAATCCGAATAATCGAGCCCCGACTGCCAGCATGATGAGGCCAGCATTGTTCTGGAAGCCTGGTTGCTGACCGACTTCAGTGACTCAATCACCTCTGCCCTGGATGATCTCTCCTTCATGTCATTGAAGAATGCCGTTATGATTGATTTAAGCCCATCATCACTGGTATTATCGTAGAAAAGAGCAAGTGATCTGATTGCTCCTTCAAAAGGTTCTTCTGTACGGAGCATACTAATACGGTCATTTATCTCGTTATACTTTCCGTTGGCGAGCATTTTATTAAGCTCTGCCAGTTTCTTGTCAGACTTTAACATGCTTGTTAGTTTTGAACAAAATTATGTCTAATAATAACTTAAAGGCCCATTTGATTAATAAAAAAAAAGTGGTAATTTGGTCGGATGTATGCCTGTGAACTCTAAAAAAAATCAATATGAACAGTAAGCTTAAATTCCTGTCACTAATCCTGGGTGTGACAGCTCTCTCAGTCTGTCTCGTTGCCACATCATGTAAGGGCAGAACAAAGGGCGAGGGAACAAAGGATAAAGGTGAGACGGTCAGTGCCGATGAGCAGACGCTGGAGCAGATAAAAACTGCCGAGAAGGTGTTCAATGCTCTGCCCACCCCGCTTGAGGTTGCTCAGCTGATCAAGGAAGCAGGAGCCAGGTTCGATGCGACACTGCTTAACCCGGTTGAGAACAAAAGCAACTACACCACAAGCAAGAGCATGGCGCTTAACCTCGGCATCTTCGTCTGTGACCTCAGTTTTGCCAGCATGTATGATGAGACATCACTGCTGGTCAACTATATGGAGGCTGCAGAAGACATGGCCACCGGGCTCGGGATCCTCGATGCAATTGATGAGACCACCATTGAGAGACTGGAGCAGAATATCAATAACCGTGACGTGATCATGGAGATTGTGTCGGAGACCTTCCTGAATTCACAGGCTTACCTGGAAGATGATGAGCAGCATGCCGTTGCCGCAACAATCATTACAGGCGGCTTCATTGAAGGGCTCTATATCTCTACCAACATGGTTGACATGAAAAACTTCAAGGGGAACAAGCTTGTGGGAACCATCGCTGACCAGAAGATGTCCGTTGATGACCTCATCCGGCTCCTTGAGACATACAATGAGAATACTGCCATACGAGAGCTTATCGGTCCCATACATGAGTTGAAGACCCTGTTTGATAAAATTGAGCGCTCTACAACACCGTCATCTGCCCAGTATGACAATACGACAGGCGTAACTGAGATAACCGGCTCAGCAAGAACCGAGTTGAAGCCGGAGACTTTCCTGATAATAAAGGACAAGGTTGCAGAGATCAGAAACTTTTATGTAAAATAGATACCGATGAGACAGCTTATACAGACTTTACTGATAACCGTGGTTCTTTCCCTCCTGGTACCGGGGGAGGCTGCCGCACAGTGCAAGGGATTTGCCAAGTCGCTCTGCAAGAAAGAGCTTGGAGCCTATCTTCATGACGGTAATTATCATGCCGCCGTGCTTGTTGAGGGCGAAGAGGCTGAACTCTACAAGACATTCTATTCTGACCTGGAGTACCGTCTTGTCATCTGCGGTGCCGACGGCATGCCCCCGATTGAGTTTACGGTGATGGACGCCACCGGCAAGGTACTCTACTCCAACAAGGAAGGGGGGCTGACCAACATCTGGGACTTCAAGCTGGAGTCAAGCCAGCAATTGAAGATAGTTGTGAAGGTGTCAACGTTCGGTACTCGTGATGAGCTGCCAGCCAGCGGCTGCGTGGCTATAATGTTCGGATTTAAGGCGAAGTAAAAGCCTATTATATAATATAAGGAGGGTGTTTCGTTGTTATGATGAGCGCCCTTTTTCATTTGAGCACCTCTTCAATAATTGCCCTGCATTTTAAACACAGGCTGGAGCTCTTCTGGTCTATGTCCTCCACGTATGTACTTGACCTCATGACACAAGTTGAAGTGTTGCAGTGGATCAGCCCGAATGTGTGCCCCAGTTCATGTATCACCTCCTTGATTGTCCTTGCCAGTAACAGCTCCTCATCCTGTTTCAGGCCGTAGAGCTCATTCCTCAGTCGGTACACCGACGTTATGGCGGCCTGATGATTCAACATTGCCTGCCCGAAAATAAATGTAAGGATCGGGATGAACAGATCCACTTTAAAAAGTCCTATCAGTTTGTCGTATTCCCTGCCGGTGCACTCCGCGAGAGAATGCAGGAGCCTGTTGGCGTCATACTGCCTCCTGCCAGGATTGTAGAAAGGTTCAAGATCGAGATAGCACTCATCCGCTATAACCTGACGATTGAACTCTGTCCCTGTTGCCTGGGCGATCTTACCAAGAAATTCCTTATCAAAAGGTCCGCAGGAAAGCAATATGATTTTGTTCTCTTTCAATGAGCCGTCATCTTGGGCAGTTACTCCTTCTGCTTCAGACCATACTTCCTGATTTTGTTGTACAGTGTTACCCTGTCAACGCTAAGTGCTCTGGCAGAGCGTGAGACATTCCATCCATACTTAATAAGGATCTGTTCTATATGTCTCTTTTCCAGTTCGTCAAGGCTCTCAACCGAACTCACTACAGCCTCTTTTCCCATCGGAAGATCTTTGAGTTTTATCTCCTTTCCGTTACCTATGACTATAGCACGCTCAATCATGTTTTCGAGCTCACGGACATTTCCGGGAAATTCAAATTGTTCAAGCTGTATAAGCGCGGCCGGTTCTATGGTTATCATATCACGGCTCATTGAGGTGCAGTACTTTTTTATGAAGTGACTGACAAGCAGCGGTATATCTTCAGTCCTTTCACGTAAAGGAGGCATGATGATATTGACCACATTAAGCCTGTAGTAGAGATCTTCACGAAAAGTGCCGCTTTTTACCATTCCCTTCAGGTCCCTGTTTGTAGCGCATATAACCCTGAAATCAGATGTTATCTCCCTGTTACCTCCCACGCGCACAAAGCTTTTGGTCTCCAGAACCCTCAGAAGCTCAACCTGCATCTTGGGTGAGATAGTAGCAATCTCATCAAGGAAGATTGTTCCGCCGTCTGCCATTTCAAATCTGCCTTTACGGTTAAAGGTAGCACCAGTAAAAGCACCTTTCTCATGTCCGAACAACTCGCTCTCGAGCAGGCTTTCGGTCAGTGCTCCGCAGTGGACGCTTATCATGGGAAAGTACCTTCTTGACGAGTTTGAGTGGATAGCCCTGGCCACGAGTTCCTTCCCGGTGCCGCTTTCGCCTGTGATAATTACCGAAGAGTTTGACTGGGCTACATTCTCGACCTGTTTCAACACTTTGCCAATAGCCTCACTCTGCCCGATCATATCATCAATGTCCTCGAGGGTGGTGACCCTGCTCCTGAGGGCTTCGTTTTCAGTCCTGAGTGAGATCTGGGCTGCTGCATTGCGTATCAGGTGTGACAGATCATCAGGGTCAAAAGGCTTGGTGATATAATCGAATGCGCCGTCTTTCAGTGCCTGTACGGCAGTTTCAACGGATGCGAATGCTGTCATGATGATCACAATGGAGTCACTGTTCAGGGTTCTAATGCGCCTGTGCATCTCCATCCCGTCCATCCCCGGCATCTTGATATCTGCCAGAATAATATCAAACTCCTTGTCCTCAAGCAGATGAAGTGCTTTTTTAGCATTCTCGGCACACTCTACATTGTACCCGTCTTCGATGAACCAGTTGTATAACGAGTCCCTTACAGACTCCTCGTCATCAACTATCAGAATGGAAATCTTTTCTGCCATGGTTTCTTGCTTATGCTTTTCTTATTGGGAAAACAAGTGATATGGTGGTTCCACTGCCAACGATAAAATCTACCTCTGCCTTTCCATTATGGTTCTGTACTATCCCGTGGACTATCGCCAGTCCAAGCCCGATACCTCTTGCTTCACGCTTGGTCGAGAAGAAGGGCTCAAAAATATGAGGGATATCCTCCGGAGCGATGCCTGAACCATTATCGGATATTTCGAGCCTGATGGTATCCGGGTCACTGTTTTTAGTCCGTATAATTATTTCGCCGTTTTCGTTCACAGCCTCTGATGCATTGACCAGGATTGCAATGCAAGCCTGTTTTATCTGGTTGGGACTGCAATAGATAATATCATGTCTGGCGGATAGGTCCGTCAGGAAGGTGATGTTGGAAATCCTGATGTGATGCATCATCAGTTCATAGGTGCCCTGCAATATCTCATTGAGGTGCCTCTCCTCGAAATCATCCTGGTCCTTTCGTGAGAAATCAAGAAGTCCCTTCACAATGTCACCGCAACGCTTTGTCTCTGTTTCAATGAGTTTGAGCTGCCTTAGCATGTTCTCTCTTTTTTCCCTGGTAATTTCCTGATTTTCAAGCTGCTTGTAGACCAGTTTCGTGTATATGAGTATTCCGGACAGGGGATTATTTATCTCGTGAGCAACAGATGCTGACAGTTTGCCGAGCGAGGCGATCCTTTCAACAGTGATCAGTTCGCTCTGTGCTTCCGACAGCTCTTCT
Organism: uncultured Rikenellaceae bacterium; assembly: GCA_963696805.1. GTDB lineage: Bacteria > Bacteroidota > Bacteroidia > Bacteroidales > VadinHA17 > SR-FBR-E99. Next base: position 270,830 of record CAVOLF010000006.1, on the reverse strand, counting down.
GACTTTTTCTGAACTTTGTACTCAAGCTGTTTCGACCAGTTTTCCAGTTCGTTGGTAGCCCTGTCAATATGGTCAAGCATGTTATTGAATGCATTTGAGACCATCTTCATGTCGTCAAGAAGACCAGGACTGATGTCAAGCCTCGTCTTGATCTGACCTGCTGACACGGCTTCACTGGCCGTGATGATGCTGTTCAACGGATCTTTTATCCTTTTCCTGGTGAAATAAATAAGCATTGTCACAACTATAGCCGTGATAATGAGAGCCATAAGAAGGAAGTCAACGGATGATTTCTGCAGTGCATTGTCGAGGTCCTTCAGGGGCATCCTGATAATAAGGGAGCCAAGCACCTCGTCATTTTCGCTGTGAGCATGGCATGATGCCGTGTAGCATGACAACTCGTTCAGGATAGGCCTCCGGATGAGCATATGCCTCTGTCCGGGTTTTCCGGGATTCATGCTGCAATCGCTCTTTTCGTCAATGATCATGTAACTCCTCTCTCTACTGGAGAACATTTCATTGAGATCAGAATGGCACGCGATGCAATCAGGGTTGCTATGGAACTCTAATTCAGCGGTGAAGGAAGAATAAGCAAGATTGTCGTTCTGGTCATAAAGGTTCACATCGTCAATGCCGGGCATGGTATTGATGATATCCAGAGTGCTGTGGAGAGTGCTCTTGTCATTCTCAAGCATCGACTTATATAGGGAGCCCTCTACTATGGAGCCGACATTGTTTCCGTTCTGTTTGAGGACAGTGTTGAAATAGTTGACATACAAGGTTCTGAAAATAATGCTGAATGAAATGAACAGCACGAGCCCGGCAACAGTGATTATGCCTACAACCCTTCCGTAAATAGTTGATCTGAGCCTGAAATAACCCGGGAGTCTCTTGTGCCACCTGCTGCCGGAACTCTTTGTATTGCCGGTTGTTGTCATTGCGGAAGTTTTACCTGTAAAACGACTCTTCATGATCATCCGCCAGAACTGGCTGGCGGATGATTGCGAAGAGTGTGTAAATTTTCTACAAGGTACAAAGAAAATCTCTTTGATCCCGATCAGGATCAGGCTGAACGACGGAATAAATCACCTGGGCGTGTCAAGGAACCAGTTCTGGAACTCTTCCCATATCTCAGGTCCGAACTCCTCAAGAAGCCCTTCTTTGAACTCACCGCCGTCCTGCAGGACCACATGGGCATATCTGACGTCATTAACACCCGGCATCATGGCAAGGAAATCCCTTATCCTTGCAAACTCCTCCTTAAGGTATTCAAGATATCTGCTGGCAATGATCAAAAAGCGTGATTCCTTCTCCCAGTTGTCGGGTTCGATGGCGTAAACCCAGCCATCATCATACGGAGAACTGTTGATTATGCCTGTATCAGAATGCAGCTTCTCATTTCGGGCAACAATGGTTCCGCTTACAGGTGACTGAATATTTAACTTTTTTCCATTCTGAATTACTGAGAGCACCTGCTCACCTTTACGTATTTTATCGCCCGGAGATTTCATAACGATCCTTGTAATTGAACCCGTTACATGTTGCAGGAAGTCATCAATACCCACTCTGACAGTTCCATCCTTTTCCAGGAAGCTCCATGAATGACTCTTGTCATACAATAGTCCCGCAGGCGCAACCAGTGACTTCAGGCTGAAGGCTGACATTTGTGCTTTCACGGGTGAGGCATTTTCTTTGATACCCGAGCGGGTGAAAAGATAGATCGCATATGCCACGAGTGATACCGCAGTTATCACCGCCAGCAGCCAGAGCCATGCAGCTGATATGGGTGCTGTCTTGACTCCTGTTGTGGTTACTGCCCGGGCTGTTGCCAGTGCCTCTCTTTTGATGTTTGCCTCTCCGCGCGCAAGGGCAGTGAATCCTGTTCCTGCCAGGACGCGCTGACCGTCAGCCAGAATGTAGCTGATGAGGTCTGCAGGAGCACCCTCGGAGGGAACCGCCGCTGCAGAGGCATAAATATTATTGCATAGTGCTTTCGGATATTTGCCGATATATACTCCTCTGCTGAAACTGCCATAGTCGGCATAGAATTGCTCGAAATAATCAGATTTTGCATTATTGTTGACATCAATTGGAATTACACTGATGCCCGCGATAAATTCCTGCCCGCTCTGGCCGGTTATATCCGCAAGCCGGCAGAAGGCAATGCATCCCGGTTTTCCCTGCAGGAGACCGGGAAGCCCTTCATTACGGGATGATCCTGAGGCTGTGATAAGCTCAGGGCTAATTTTGGCAAACTCAGAGAGAGCAAGCAGCAGGGTGTTATCATCATGAATAAGAACGGTGACCGGAGAGTTGTTATCATTGCCAAGCAGTCTTCCCCAGGTGAATCTGCCGCCGGAGGATAAGATCCCTGCAAATTCCTCAGGAGAGATCCCGCGCAGGGAGACAATGGGCTGTAATGGGTCTGACAGGCTCATAACAGGTACAATAACATCACGGCCCACCACAATCTTCCATGCTGCTGATTCATGGGTGAATCCAGCCGAATTACCTGTAATGATCTGTATGTCAGCGGTGTAAGCCTTATCCGGTGAGATCAGATTCACTTCCGTTCCGGGATTTGCCATCCTGAATCCTTCAATCCAGGTCTCAGCCAGGGCTTCAGTTTCCGGGGCAGCTGCAACACTGACCTTGTTTACGCCGCTCACCGGAGGTTTACTTTTGTTCTGGGCTGTCAGAAGAACTGCCTGCAGGACCATGAGGCAGAACATTAATATTATTACTCGTTTCATATTAAAGATGTTTGTCATTTTTTCAAGCAACTGATTGAATCCCACTGTCCAATTAACGTGCCAATCACTATAACTATATTATAATGAGATATATATATCAATTATCATTGTAAGATGCAAACATTGAAATGTTGAATATATATACACTTAATCGGATGCTAACTTATAACTAACATAATATCAGATATATGGCATGATGTTGAATAAATATACATATGTTGAAAAAAGTAACAGTACAATTTATCAGAGGTTGATAATCAAAATATAATCAGTTTATTATGGTTATAAAAGATTGTTGCTACTGTCATTTTGTATCTATTTGCTTAAACAAGGTGGTCCGGATTTTTGCTTTAATTATATTTGTTGAAGCTGCTGACGGCTGTTGGCATATGGCAAAACAGCCCTGCATCCATTCAGGATAGGGCTGCCCGGATAAATTGAAATGTTTCGCAAATAAACAACCATTGATGAAAGGACCAGACAATCAAATTATTGTCATTTTCGGTGGCCGGGGAGACCTTGCTATGCGGAAGATCGTTCCGGCTCTCTACGCACTTCACAAGCAAGGCCTTATGCCTGAGGGTTATGCGGTTTTGGCTACCGGCAGGAGCAAAATCACTGATGCCAGTTACAGGGAAGAGATACAGAATGCATTGAAAGAGGCTACGAGCGGGAAAGAGACGGAAGATCCGTCTGATTTTGTCTCTTTGTTTTATTATACCAGCCTTGATCCCTCCGTTGCCGTGGACTATAACACTCTTCCTGACAAGCTGGAGATTTTAAGGCAGAAAAGCGGGTCACGCGGGAACACCCTTTTTTATCTATCCGTTCCCCCGGAGCTTTACAGGGTGATACCCCGTAATCTTGCTTTGCAGGGACTTAACAATGAGGGTGACGGATGGAAGAGAATGATAATCGAAAAACCCTTCGGTTATGATTATACCAGTGCCGTGACCCTGAACAGGATACTTCTGGAGAGCTGGGACGAGAGCCAGGTATACCGCATTGATCATTACCTGGGTAAGGAGACCGTTCAGAATATACTTGTAACAAGATTTTCAAATGGGATTTTTGAGCCTTTATGGAACCGCAACTATGTTCACCATGTTGAGATCACCTCGTCAGAGAGCCTGGGTGTGGAGATGCGCGGAGCCTATTATGAGGGTGCCGGGGCATTGCGTGACATGGTTCAGAATCACCTTCTTCACCTGGTGGGGTTCATTGCCATGGAACCGCCCTCTTCAATAGACTCCACATCAATCAGAAATGAACTTGTGAAGGTTTTCGAGTCGCTCAGGCCGTTAAAGAGCGAGGAGGTAAGCAGTATGTCCATCCGGGGACAGTATACCGGTGCCCATGTCAGGGGAGAGTGGCTGAAGGGATACCGCGATGAGGATAATGTGAACCCCTCCTCCATGACCGAGACTTTCGCTGCGCTGAAATTCTATATTGACAACTGGAGATGGGGCGGGGTGCCTTTCTACATCAGGACAGGCAAGCGACTGCCGACCCGGGTTACGGAGGCAGTCATCCACTTCAAGCCTACACCACACTACCTTTTCTCGGGAGAGAGTATATGTGATGGCTGCAATCAGTTAATAATAAGGATACAACCGGATGAAGGCATACTTCTCAAATTCGGAATGAAGATTCCCGGCGCCGGTTTCAAAGTCAAGAACGTCAATATGGACTTCCATTACTCCGACTTTGCAGTAGAAAGGATCCCTGATGCTTACGAGCGGCTGATATACGACTGTATGAAAGGTGATTCCACCCTGTACACGAGGTCTGACGCCGTACTTGCCGCCTGGAGTTTCCTTGATCCGGTGATTAAAGCGTGGCAGAACGATACCTCGGTCCCTCTTTACGGCTATCCGGCCGGTACATGGGGACCCGAACACGCTGATGACCTGATAGAGGAGCCTGAGCTTACCTGGAGATATCCCTGTAAAAATCTTGCCGATGATGGTGTTTATTGCGAATTATAATTAGTTTTATATCCTGATTGCGCAAACCATGTCACATTCAGTCAGAGTTTTCCCCGATCCAGAGGCCCTGGCTCAAAGCATTGCAACGATACTGATCAGAGATCTGGATCGAATCGAGGCTGATCAATTTTACACCGTTGCCTTATCCGGAGGAACGACGCCGGAATATATATATCGCTACCTGTCAGATCATTATGCCGGAAGGATAAACTGGGAAAAGCTGCTTGTCTTCTGGGGTGATGAGAGATGTGTGCCCCCGGAGGAGAGTGAGAGCAATTACCGTATGGCCTACGAGAGCCTTCTGCAGAATGTCCCCATTCCTGATGCAAACGTCTTCAGGATAAGGGGCGAGAATGATCCTGTAGCGGAAGCGAAACAATACTCAGAGCTTATCAACAGCATGGTGCCATTCTATAATGGTATCCCGCAGTTTGACCTTATGCTCCTCGGCCTGGGTGATGACGGACATACCGCATCCATATTTCCTGACAGGCCTGATCTGTTGACCACCGCGCAGCTCTATGACGTGGCGGTCAGGCCTGGCACACGCCAGAAAAGGATTACCGCAACAGGCAGGCTCATCAACAACTCCTCCAGGATATATTTTATAGTTACAGGCAGGCAGAAGGCCTCTGTCGTTTCGGAGATCATTGAAGCGAAGGTTGGATCGGACAGGTATCCCGCTTCCAGGGTTAACCCGGGCTCGGGACAGCTGGTCTGGTTGCTTGACAGTGAGGCAGCAGCAATGATAAAGTCATGAAATCAAACATAACAGAAATACTCAAGGTATGATTATTGGAATTCTAAAAGAAGCAGGGAATGAAGACAGGGTAGCGATTCTTCCCTCCGAAACGGCAGCCCTGTTAAAACTTAAGCTTGAACTGATTGTGGAAGAGGGCGCGGGCGCCAAAGCCTTTGCCTCTGACGATGAGTACCGCTCAGCGGGTGCAACGACAGCAGGAAGAAAAGAGATCATCGCGAAGGCTGATCTGCTCTTCACCGTCAATCCACCGCTGAATGATGATGTAAGTTCCTTCAGGGAGGGCCAGATTCTCTTCACTGTGCTTGATCCCGTTGAGAACAGGGAGTGGCTTGAAAGGATCAGACTCAGGGGAGTGACGGTTCTTGCCCTTGACCTGGTGCCGAGGATCACCAGGGCACAGTCGATGGATATCCTCTCGTCAATGGCCACGGTATCAGGATACAAGGCAGTCCTTGCTGCAGCCTCGATGCTGCCCCGGTTCTTCCCCATGTTCATGTCGGCCGCAGGTACAATCAAACCGGCACGGGTGCTTATCCTGGGTGCAGGCGTGGCAGGATTGCAGGCTATTGCCGTTGCACGGAAGCTGGGCGCAGTGGTGGAGGTGTTTGATGTGAGGTCAGCCGTGAAGGAGGAGGTCAAAAGTCTCGGTGGAAAGTTTATTGAGGTAGAGGGTGCAGTGGAGGACGCTGCTGCCGGTGGTTATGCCGTTGAGCAGACAGAGGATTTCAAGATGAGGCAGCAGGAACTGATACAACAGCGGGCGGCAGCAGCTGACGTGGTTATTGCCACAGCCCAGATACCTGGAAGAAGAGCCCCTCTGCTGATTGTCAAAGAGACGGTGGGCAAAATGAAACCCGGATCGGTAATAATAGACCTGGCAGCCTCCTCCGGTGGCAATTGCGAGCTCACCGTTAACGGAACCACGGTGGTGAACAATGGCGTAAGGATCATCGGAAAGTCAGACTACCCTTCTGACATGCCGGCAGACGCAAGTAAGATGTTCGGAAGCAATATCATCAACCTGCTGAAGATAATGGTCGATAAGGAAGGGCGGGTCGTACCCGATATGAACGATGAAATAATCAAGGGGACAACCGCGGTTCACGCCGGGGAATACATCAGCCCCAGAATAATACAAATACTTGAAATAAAACAGACTGTATAATGGAAGGATTTCTTGAATTTTTTATGGCAAACAGGGGCATCATCTACATGGTGATACTCTCAGTATTTCTGGGCATTGAGGTGATAAGCCATGTGCCGGCCATTCTTCACACCCCCCTGATGTCAGGAGCCAATGCCATCCACGGGGTGGTGATCATCGGAGCGATAATCGTTATGGGGCATGCCGAAACTACCGGTGCAATGATACTTGGATTTCTGGCAGTTGTACTGGGCACACTGAATGTTGTCGGCGGTTTCGTCGTCACCGACAGGATGCTGGAGATGTTTAAAAAGAAAAAGTAACATTAATAACTTGATTTTATTTATTGTAGAACAGTTACCAGTTAGATTCAAATATTTGCAAAATGAATGATGTCTCTCAGTTTTCAGCAGGAATCTCGGTTCTTGAGATAACCTATATCCTCGCTTCAGTACTTTTCATTCTTGGATTGAAGATGTTAAGTCACCCTCTGACCGCAAGGAGGGGAAACATACTTGCAGCCGTTGGTATGATAATGGCCATTTTGGCAACCATTCTTTTTCACAAAAAGGAAGGGACGCAGATCGGCAACATAGGGTGGATCATCGGTGCCATTGCGATTGGAACCGCCATCGGGTGGGTCATAGCAAAAAGAGTAAAGATGACAGCCATGCCCCAGCTGGTCTCATTCTTCAACGGTATGGGAGGAGCAGCTGCCGCTCTCATTTCGATGATGGAGTTTCCTCATGTGAGTGCGGAGCTGATCGCTAAAAGCGGCATGGCCAACGGACACGTGCTGGCTATATTGCTGGGCCTGGTGATCGGAACGGTTTCCTGGGCGGGAAGCATGATTGCATTCGGAAAACTCGATGGCTGGATCGGCGACCTGAGGGTTAAGGCAATGAAATATGTCAACCTGACAATACTTGCATTCATCATAGGTTTTGTGGCATATATCATGACACGTGATGTACAGGCCTCAGCCGAACTGGTGCCGATGATCATAATACTGTTCGTGGTTTCTGTGGCATACGGAGTCCTCTTTGTGATGCCTATCGGCGGTGCAGACATGCCGGTGGTGATCTCCCTGCTTAACTCGTTCACAGGTGTGGCAGCGGCGATGGGCGGCTTCCTGTACAGCAACCAGGCAATGCTGACAGGTGGTATCCTGGTCGGATCAGCAGGAACGATCCTGACAGTATTGATGTGCAAAGCCATGAACAGGTCGCTCCTCAACGTCATTGTCGGAGTGTTTGGCGGCGGCGGAGAGGCAGTGGCAAGTGCCGGCGGGGCCATCAAGGAGGTCTCGGTATCGGATGCCGCAGTGCTGCTGAGCTATTCAAAGAAGGTGGTTATTGTTCCCGGATACGGACTTGCCGTAGCTCAGGCACAGCATATATGCCATGAGCTCGATAAGCTTCTCGATGAGAAAGGGGTGGAGGTGAAGTATGCAATCCACCCGGTTGCAGGACGCATGCCGGGACACATGAATGTGTTGCTTGCTGAAGCCGATGTTCCTTATGAACAGCTTATCGAAAGTGATGAGATCAATCCTGATCTTCCAAATACTGATGTTCTTGTTGTCATCGGGGCCAATGACGTTGTCAACCCTGCTGCTGAGGATGATCCCTCAAGCCCGATATACGGAATGCCGATTGTCAAAGCCCGCGATGCGAGGAACATCATTGTCATGAAACGGGGTATGGGCAAGGGCTATGCTGCCATTGAAAACATGCTCTTCTTCAATGACAAGACCCGGATGCTCTTCGGCGATGCCAAGTCTACTCTGCAGGCACTTGTCAATGAGGTGAAGGCCCTGTAGGGCAGTCCTCAGTCTACAGTCCTCAGCCTTCAGTCACTTAAACGACTGCCGACTGCAGACTGTGGACTGCTGACTGGTTTGATTGCCTACTGCCTATTTCGCTTGTCCCATAATCACTGCTGAAATGTGTCCCCAGTACTTTTTATGGAACTTCAGGCTGTTTTTGTCAAGCATTGAATGGAGTGTCTGAGGAATATCCTCCGGGGCAAATTTGACCTTTGCGCGGTCTTCATAGAGAGCTGACACCTCGGGGTGAAACTGTACAGAGAAGACATTCGGATACTTCACATGGCGAATACCTTCAGTTACCTTGCCGTCATCTGACAGCGCCGTCACCTCGAAACAGATTGCGACATCCTTGACTGACTGGTGGTGGCTGCTGTAAACCAGTGGCCGGAGTTTCTTTGAGACTTTCAAGGTGCCTCCGAAGAAACTGTTGTCAGTGAACCTCACCGGATGGATATTTGTGCCCATGAAGTCCGGATCGTCCCTGATAATCTGCCAGTAATTGCGGTGAAGGTTCGGGCGGTCAATCTTGACAGTACTCTCCGCACTGTAGCTCTGATAGATCTGAGCCGGGATGTCCTGGTACAGGGTACCGCCTGCCGCCACGTTCATTGATTGCATTCCGAGGCAGAAGCCCGTTACCACATAATCAGGATTTTCTTTCAGGAGAGGTGTGAAAGTTATATTTCGGGTACCCCCAAGGAGATGGAAAAGGAAGCTGACTTCAAAATAGTGGCGACCCGGATCGGTTGTCTCGGAATACCAGTTCTCCTCACCGTAAACGGAAGGAGGAATATCCTGCCCGCCGAAGAATATTGCTCCGACCGAGTTTTCAAAAATCTTCCGGAAATCGTCGCTGCAGGGATTAGTTTTATAAACCATTTCCTCCTTAAGGATACCCTTCACTTCATGCAGATGCCAGGAGGTCAGCCCGTTCGCTGCTATATGTTCAGCCGATTTTGTGAAATCATACTCCTGGCTTGAATGGTAAACTCCCACCAGGGCGATTTTACCCAAATCGATGTTCAGGAGTCTGTTCTTTAGCAGGAACTCTACAACCCCGATATTGCCTACCGTAGGGTTGACCAGGATGAGATATTCCTTGTCATGGCTGAACTCCTCCCTGAAAAAGTCCTGGGGATAGAGTGAGACTACCAGAGAGAGGAATGCCAGGGTTAAAAGCAGTTTTTTCATGGTGACGATTATTTATAAGGTAAATGTAAATTTTAATCCAATACTATCCGCTCACGGTCGGTGAGATATTCTGTTTTGGCGTTATCGCAATTGAACGAGACCATCATTTCATAGAGGGTGGGTATCTGTTGCGACAACCGGTTGAGAATATCACCCGGGATTGTTGTGCGGCTGAACGGAACAATTTTGACATATTCCTGGATATCACCCGGAGTACGCCCGTACTTGTAATCGTAGGTAAACGAGCCATCGTTCCGCAGTTCAACATCCTTATTGAGAACGTTCGGCACGCTGATGTAGAATTCGTTTCCCCCGGCTCCTGTGCTGTTCAGCAGTCCTTTGGTGGAGAGGTGGCTGTAGAGCTGATCGGCAACAACCGAAGCCGGGTTGACGATGATCATATCCTCAGCTATAAGTGACCGGTAGATGTATTCTCCGTTCTCCGAGTAATCTCTCAGGCGGTTGAATTCATTCCGGAATGTCTCTTCGAAAAATGGATAATGGGTACACGCCAGTACAACTGAGTTCAGCGGCAGGGCGCCGGGGGTGTTCCTGATTTTCTCCATGAGGCTGACCACATGAAATGCTATGTAGTTTTCAACTGAGTTGATCTGAATATTTCCAGGTGAGGAGGCATCTCCGTCAAAAAGCAGTGCGCCGTTCTCAAGGTCAAAATCATAACGGTTCCACAGTGCCGGGTCGATCTTCATTTCACCGGTACCGGTATCTGAAGGCCCCTTGTATCCGGGGCGGGGAGCAGTGGCTTTTCTGTCGATTGCCTCCGCGCTTTCGTCGATCGCTTCCGCGATACCTATTCCTGCCTGCTGGAAGACAGTGATTGTCTCTTCTCGGCCGTCTTCCATGTTGACTTCATGTATTGTCTCCGGGTAGGCACCTGATTTCACGGTGCCGTCAGTAGCCATTACAGCTATGCTGGCGTTCTCACCCGGGGAGAAATTGCCAAAGGCTCCCTTTGCCCCGGCATCGATGACGCCGATAACTCCGATATCGCATCCTGCCTCTTCAAAGAAGTGTTTAATTGTGTCAAGAGCATACGCTGTTGCCGTGTTGCATGCAACCACTATCGCCTTGACCGGGCTCTTGTCAGTCTCGTAACTCCCTGAACCGGCACTCCGGTAGTACCTGTTCCCGAGCAGGAACTGCACATCCTTGAGCACATGTTCGATGAGGAGAGCCGTATTATTTTCCAGGGCGTAGCTCCCGTAAGGCATATTGGCCAGGTCTCCGAGGAAAATGTAAGATTCCCTCGCCAGTCCATCATGCTCAATGATATCTGCCAGAACGGAAAGACCACCGGTTCCGGAATCGAACAGACCGATGGGCAGCGAACTGTTTCCTGCCGGGTATTCCTCAAAGTCGACATAATAAAAACTCTTCCGGTCATTCCGGATCACATCCTGGATGCCGGCATGCTTGCTGCAGGATATGGCAATGAGGGTTAGGAGAGCTGTGATGACTGTTAATTTCCGGGCGGAGGCGCGTTTCATAACCAACGGATTAAAAAAAGTTTGAGAGTTTGAATTTAGCATCTTACCCCGATATTATCAATCATTTATGCTGAGGAACAATTACCGGTCAAAAATTAAAATCCAATCTGCGCAGGATATATCAAAAAACCATTATTTTTGTTTCGTCATTTCCCGAAATGAAATGGAAACACGCAAGGTAAAAAGGAAATACTACACGGAGGATCAGGAAAAGCTGGCCAGGTATGCCAAGGCTTTGTCGCATCCGGTAAGGGTATTTGTGATGGATTTTCTGGCCAATAACCTTGACAGATGCTGTTACAGCGGTGACATGGCCGAAGAGTTACCTATTGCACGTTCAACGTTGTCCGAGCATTTGAAGGAATTGAAGAAGGCAGGGCTTATTCAGGGAGAGATAAATCCTCCATATATAAAATACTGTATACACAGGGAAAACTGGGATGAGGCAAAGATTTTACTGAATAAATTTTTCAAGCGATAAAAAATTTAATGAAGTATTTCGACGTTTTACGAAATATAGGAGAACAAAAAGATGGAAATTAAAATCCTGGGTCCAGGGTGCCCCAAATGCAAAGCCCTTGAAAAAATGACCCTTGAAGTTGTGGAGCAGAACGGTATCGAAGCCACCGTAACCAAAGTTGAAGATATTGTTGCCATTATGAATTACGGCGTTATGACAACACCGGCACTTGTAATCAACGAAAGAGTTATTCTCAAAGGTCGTATTCCGTCAGCGGATGAACTGAAGAAGCTATTAACCACATAAAACCAGACTATGAAGAAGTTTCTGCCATTAATCGTCATTGCTGTTGTTATCGCAGCGACAGCTACAGCACTTTTTGCATTCCGGAGCGGAAGTCCGGATGCTGAGGAGAAGGTTGTATTTGCCTCAGGTGAAAAGGTAGAGGTATTGTACTTTCACCTTACCCGGCGCTGTGTCACATGCCAGGCAGTTGAGACAGTTTCATCCGATGCCGTTCATGAGCTGTATGCTGAAGAGATAAAAGAGGGAAAGGTTGTCTTCAGGTCACTGAATATCGAAGACAAAGCCACCGAAGGAGACGCCGGGCGGGCTAAGGCCACAGGGCAATGTCTGCTTGTCATCAGCGGTGACACCCGCATAGACCTTACAAGTGAAGGCTTCATGTATGCCAGGAACAAGCCGGAGAAACTGAGGGAGGAGATAAAGAAAGCCATTGATCCGCTGTTAAAGGCAACGAAACAGAACTGATGGAACTGCTTCAGAGGATTCTTGAGAATTCTCAGTACTCTTTTATAACGGCGGCTATACTGGGGCTGATGACAGCCATCAGCCCCTGCCCGCTGGCCACCAACATTTCGGCAATTGGATTTATCAGCCGTGACCTGACTGACCGACGGAGGGTGTTCATGAACGGATTGGTTTATACTCTTGGCAGAGCCATTACCTATATCGGAATTGCCCTGATAATATTCTTTGGCGCCAGCCAGATGGATATCTCCGGCTGGTTCCAGAGATGGGGAGAGAAGTTTCTCGGACCGATTCTAATCTTAATCGGACTCTTTATGCTCGACTTCATAAGACTTAAGATTCCGGGCGGCATGGGATCGTTCACAGAGAAGATAGGGGAGAGGGGCAGAAAGAGTTATCTGAACACACTGCTGCTTGGCATTTTGTTTGCCATGGCCTTCTGTCCGTACAGCGGAGTCCTGTACTTCGTTATGCTGATACCCATGACTGTAGCCAGCGCTGATGGGTTATATCTGCCGCTGATATTTGCCATCGCCACCGGAATACCGGTGATCATCTTCGCATGGGTGCTGGCCTATGCCGTCAGTAACGTGGGTAAGATGTACAACCGCATTAAAACCTTCGAGCTCTGGTTCAGAAGAGTGGTCGCCGTCCTCTTTATCGGAGTCGGAATCTGGTATATAATTATATTATTTATTTAAAATTTTTTAAACCGATGTTTCGGGGTTTTACGAAATGAAAATCTTTAACTTAAAATGGAACTAAGGAAAGAACTGAAGATCCTTTTGTGGATCATTATAGTATTTGTTTTTGCTTTTTTCATGCCAATTGAAAGTGCACGTTTCAACACAGCCATTGCAGCGACTTTCGATTTGGTTAAGTGGTATGCCCGGGAACATGTGATCTTATGCCTTCTGCCGGCATTCTTTATTGCAGGCGTCATCTCGGTATTTGTCAGTCAGGGATCGGTCATCAAATATTTCGGAGCAAATGCGAAGAAATGGCTTGCGTATTCGGTAGCTGCTGTTTCCGGAACGATCCTGGCGGTCTGCTCATGCACAATCCTTCCGCTTTTTTCAAGCATTCACAAGCGCGGGGCAGGCCTTGGTCCGGCAATTGCATTCCTCTATTCCGGTCCGGCAATCAATATTCTGGCAATCATTCTGACAGCTCGGATCCTGGGATTTGAGATGGGAGTCGCCCGCGTAATAGGTGCTGTGCTTTTCAGCGTTTTGATAGGACTGATAATGTCACTTATCTACCGTAAGGAAGAGAAGCAGAAGAGAGAAGATCAGATGAACCTGATTGCTGAGCCCGAAAGGCGACCGATGTGGCAGACAATGACGCACTTCTTTACCCTGGTCATCATCCTGGTCTTTGCCAACTGGGGTAGTCCGGCCGCCGATGATACTTCAAGTGCATGGTACTATATCTTTACCTACAAATGGTACATAACCGGGTTCTTTAGCCTCGTGCTCGCATGGTCACTGATTAAGGTGCTTAAAATCAAATGGCAATGGGTTCTGGCTGCGGTAGTTGTCACAGCAGTGTCAGTACTGTTGTCAAACGCTTTCATTGAAAGTGCGAAGCTGAGACCACTGGTGCCCATGATAGTGGGTATAGTAGCGTTAAGCGTAATTACACTTCTTGACAGGCAGGATGATGAGAACCGTGAGTGGACACTCTCCACCTGGGGATTCGCCAAGCAGATAATGCCCCTTCTTGCAATCGGAGTGGTGATCGCCGGTTTTCTCCTGGGGTCAACCCACGACGGACAGAGTATCCCCGGGGTTATACCAAATGAATGGATCGCAAAACTGGTGGGTGGGAATTCAGTGTTCTCAAACTTCTTTGCATCAATAGTTGGCGCATTCATGTATTTCGCCACCCTGACAGAGGTTCCTATTCTTCAGGGATTGATTGCCTCCGGTATGGGTAAGGGTCCAGCCCTGGCACTCCTGCTTGCCGGCCCTTCACTCTCGCTGCCCAATATGCTGGTAATAAGAGGCATTATTGGAAATCAAAAAACCGCGGTATACGTCAGCCTTGTTGTTGTAATGGCAACAATTTCAGGGCTGATATATGGATCAATATTCTAAAAGCTGATGCAGGAATAAAAAACGGATTGAGATACCGCGTCCTGTTAAGGACTGAGCCGTATCTCAATCCGCGTGCAGTTCAGCAGGGAAGGAATGCGGAAATTATTTCTTCTTTGTATGAATACTGCATTTTGCCGGATCACATGTTGCATCGGGGCCGGCTTTGTCACAAACAGCCTTGCATGCGGGGTCACATTTGCCCTCCTTGCATTTGGCAGGGTCACAGTTCATGGCTGCATGTTTGGCGTGAGAACCCGGAACGGGAGCCTCACCGGCTGCTGTTTCGCAGGTAGCTGCGGAAGGACACTTTGAGCAGTCCTTTACAGCTTCGGTTTTGGCTTTCTTTTCCTTCTTTTCATCGCTCTGCGCATTAACTGTTGTGATCACAACGAATGCAAGTAATACCAGTGCAGAAATACCTAAAATGACTTTCTTCATGACTTCAAATTTTTTGTTCGATTCAAAATTACCCGAACAATTTCTCAATCATGTTATGCCAGAGTTAATTCGTGTTATGCCGATGTTAAATATGAACTCGGGAAAGGATTTCTGTTTATTTTTGGAGAGATGAAGAATTCAAGAATTCAGTTGACTGTCCTGATACTGGCTCTTTGTGCCCTGATTGCTCTTACAGCGATACAGTTTTCATGGATAGTGAAGTCGGCCAGGATGCAGGAGGCGCAGTTCAACCACAGCGTCGAAATGGCAATGAACAGAATTGTTGAGAACCTGTCACAGAACGAGGCTATCTGCACTGAGGTAAACAACTGCCTGAGGCACGGACGACATGAGTCGTGCCTTATAGTAATGAAAACAAGGGAAGAATGGGCTGATATCAAATCGGTAATAAAGAATGACCTTAATTACTACGGAATTGAACTTGATTTCGAATTTGATATTATTGACGCAAACAGCGAGAATGTCACGACTCAGGCAAGGAATACCTACCTGAGCACAGGCCTGGAGGAGATGCTTGAAAAGTCAGGATATAAACTCAGTCTGAGATTTCCTGAAAAGCGCGATTTCATCATCGCTCAGATTGGAGACATATTTATATTTTCACTGCTTCTTTTGCTTTTGGTTACCCTTTCATTTTTCATGATCTATAATCTCTACAGGAAAGAAAAGCTTGTTTCGCAGGGCACAATTGATTTTGTTAATAATGTCACCCACGAATTTAAAACTCCGCTTACCAATATTTCCCTGGCTAACAGTATGATGGCAAAAAGCCAAAAGGTGGAAAATGACGAAAAACTATCGTTTTATTCAAAAATCATAAGGACTGAACAGGTAAAACTTAACGAGAAAGTAGAGAAACTTCTTAAGACAAGCTTTGCTGATATCGGTAAGGCTCAACCTCCGGAAGAAATTGATGCGGCTTCGGTTGCTAAAGATGTCGCTGAGACCTTCAGGGTACAGGTGGAACAAAAGGGCGGGACCATCGAAGTGAAAAAATCAGGCGACCACTTTAAGGTAATTGGTAACATGGACCTGTTCCTCATAGCTCTCGGCAACCTTATTGACAATGCCATTAAGTATTCAGATAAGCAGCCAGTAATACTAGTAAACCTGAGCTCATCAGATTCCCGGCTATCAATTGAGATTAATGACAACGGACCGGGTATTCCCAGGGAGTACAGGGATAAAGTCTTTGTCAAATATTTCCGGGTCCCTTCCGGGAATATTCATAACATTGACGGCTTCGGACTGGGCCTTTACCAGGTTAAGGGCATAATAGCAAAAATGAGGGGCAATATAAGGGTCTTAAACAGGAAGGAAGGCGGACTAAAAGTAGTTATTGAACTTCCAATTGTCGTGTAATATGGCGGATAATCACCATAACATAAAGATAATCCTCGTTGAGGATGATGTAAATCTGGGATTTCTCCTGGTGGAATTCCTTGAATCCAACGGATTTGAAGTCAAACTGTACCGTGACGGTTCATCTGCTTTACAGGGGTTCACACTTTCGCATTTTGACTTTTGTATAATTGATGTTATGCTTCCGGGTATTGATGGTTTTACCCTTACAGAGAAGCTGAAGAAGATCAAAAGTGATATCCCTGTTATTATTCTTTCAGCCCGTTCCATGAAAGAAGACAAGCTTACCGGCTTTCGTCTGGGGATTGACGATTACATAACCAAACCATTTGACGAGGAGGAGTTATTATTCAGGATCAGGGCTGTGCTAAACAGGCTTCAGAACAGCAAGAACAGTACGATAGCTGATTATAAGCCTGTTACGATCGGCAAGTACAAATTCGACCCGATGAATATGGTATTAACGTTTGATGGAATTGATCAACGCATAACAGTGAAAGAGAGCCGGATACTCCAGATACTGGCAGAGAGAAAAAATAAGATCGTAACTCGTGATGAGATAATGGTAAATGTCTGGGGCGAATCGGATTATTACACCGGCAGAAGTCTTGATGTTTTCATATCAAAGCTTCGCAGTTACCTCAGAAATGATTCTTCCCTCAAGATTGTGACAATTCCAACCGTAGGCTATCTTCTCGAGGAGATATAACAGGCAGACGGTTTCATTGCTGACCTGACTGTTGTCATAAACGATGGTCACCTGAAGACAGGGAGCAGATACCGCAGCGAGAGAATTGAATATATCAACCAGCTGACGCTCATTATACAACAACCTTGTAAACTCTCAGAGTTTGCAGGTAAACAGGACTTTGAAATTGTTTAGTGCTGTTGGAGACATATAAATCCCGGAAAACAAGACCGGGATTTTTTTTATAAGAGTATTTCGTAAATATACGAAATGATTATCTTTGATGCATGAAACTTGCCACGAAAATTTGACTTTGTTTGTCTGCCCAAGAGGGATTGAACATGGGTGATATATTTCATCATAAAGGCTTTATGAGCGCAGGCTTCAGGAATCTCTCGCCGAGGGAGGCTTATGCAGAAGCAACTTCAGGTGAGGCTATAATAGTGGATGTGAGAGAGGAGAGGCTTATCGGCTACAAGAATTTTGATGTTCCCAGCTTAATTCATATGCCTAAAAGCAGAATAGAACAGGAATATGAAAAACTTTCGCATGAACTGCCCCTGATCATTGCTGACTCTGTAGGCCTGAGAAGCCATGAGGTGATAGAGTTCCTTATAAGCAGGGGATTTGACAACATTGCGAATCTTGCAGGAGGGATTGTGGAGTGGGAGCAGGACGGCATGCCACTCAAGATTGATATTACTGAACAACTAAGCGGGTCGTGCGTGTGCCAGTTGAGGCCAAGGCATTAGGCAGTATTGAATAATTAAGAATTAAGAATTAATAATTAAGAATTGATAATCAATCTATTAGACCGCCGACTGAGGACTGAATATCTAAACCTCAGACATAAAATGAAGATTGAAAACAAATGAAGATATTGATCCTTTGCACGGGGAACAGTTGCCGGAGCCAGATGGCTCACGGGTTCCTGCAGTCTTTTGATGAAAGGCTGTACGTCAGGTCAGGCGGCACCGAACCAGCCGCACAAATTAACCCGAAGGCGGTTGAGGTAATGGCTGACCTCGGGATTGACATCAGCCACAATACTCCTCACCTGGTTGATGAATACCTCCATGAGGAGTGGGATTATGTGATCACCGTCTGCGATCATGCAAACGAAACATGCCCTGCATTCTTCGGCAAGGTAAAGCACCGCCTTCACCTCGGATTTGAAGATCCTTCGCATGCCACAGGAACACCCGAATTTATTCACAGCGAGTATATCAGGGTGCGTGATGAGATCCGTGAAGCAATCTTGAAGTTTTATAAAACCAATCTTGAAAATAAAAAATGAACCCATCAGAACTTAAGCTTATTGTACAAAAGAAGTACTCGGAAATTGCCACAGCCCCGGAAAATGACAAGAGCCAGTCGTGCTGCACCGGAGGATGCTGTTCTCCCGGCAACTATACGGTATTCAGTGAAGACTACAGCCATCTCGAGGGTTACAATCCCGATGCTGATCTTAGCCTGGGCTGCGGGATACCGGTCGAGTTTGCCCGGATAAAGCCCGGTGACCGTATTCTCGACCTTGGAAGTGGAGCGGGTAACGACTGTTTTGTTGCAAGGGCGCTGACCGGGGAAGAGGGGTATGTTACGGGCATTGACTTCACCGAAGCCATGATTGCAAAGGCCGAGGAGAACAGGAAGAGACTGGGATACGCAAATGTCGGATTTGTAAGAGGAGACATAGAAGAGATGCCGCTGCCTGACAACACTTTTGATATAGTTGTATCCAACTGCGTGCTGAACCTCGTGCCTGACAAGCGAAAGGCATTCGGGGAGATCATGAGGGTGCTGAAGCCCGGTGGACATTTCTGCGTCTCAGATGTGGTTATCAGGGGCACCCTGTCAGACAAGGCGCGCAATGATGCTGAGCTCTATGCCGGCTGTGTCTCCGGAGCATCGACCCTGGATGAGTATTTAGGATTCATTCATAGTAACGGTTTTACCGGCCTTACAATACACAGTGAAAAGAGGATTGAGCTCCCGGATGATATACTCTCCGGAACAGGAGGTGAGAGCGTGTCAGGGGTTTACAGCATAACCGTCTCGGCACATAAATAAAAAAGCCGGAAGTCCTAAAGCCACAAATTGCAAATCTCATAATTCTTAAATCTTAATTTGTAATTCTTAATTCCCAAACCCCATTCCAATGCCCTCGAAAAAACGTCTCAGGTTGCTGGACAGGTATCTTACCCTGTGGATCATGCTGGCAATGGCGGCCGGCGTACTGATCGGATGGCTGAGTCCGGAGATTTCCGGATTCTGGAACAGCCTCTCGAGCGGAACAACCAACATCCCCATCGCCATCGGGTTGATAGTGATGATGTACCCGCCTCTCGCCAAGGTGAAATACGAAGAGCTGCCTGATGTATTCAGGAACACAAGGATACTGGGCCTCTCCCTGGTTCAGAACTGGGTGATAGGCCCCATTCTGATGTTCTTTCTGGCAATACTTTTTTTGAGGTTTAACATTGATTACATGTACGGACTGATCCTGATCGGTCTTGCCCGGTGTATTGCCATGGTGATCGTGTGGAATGACCTGGCAAAGGGTGATACGCAGTATGCAGCAGGACTGGTTGCTTTCAACTCGATATTCCAGGTTCTCTTTTTCTCAGTTTATGCATATGTCTTCATCGCTGTACTGCCCGGGTGGTTCGGTTTGCCGGTCAATGTTGCAGTTGAGCAGATAACAATAGGCCAGATTGCAGAAAGTGTCTTTATTTACCTTGGAATTCCTTTCATCGCCGGTTTCCTGACCAGGTTTGTACTGATCAGGGTGAAGAGCAAGGAGTGGTACCATACAAAGTTCATTCCGAAGATCAGTCCGCTTACACTTATAGCATTGCTGTTCACCATTTTCGTGATGTTCTCCCTGAAGGGTGAATATATTGTGAAAATTCCGCTTGACGTGGTTCGCATAGCAATCCCGCTTATAATATATTTTGTTGTAATGTTCTTTGTCTCCTTCTTCATGAGCAGGAAAGCAGGAGCAAATTATGAGCAGACGGCAACCTTATCATTCACGGCGGCAAGCAATAACTTCGAACTTGCAATTGCTGTGGCAATCGCGGTCTTCGGCATCAATTCGGGTGAGGCTTTTGCGGCTGTTATTGGTCCGCTTATTGAGGTGCCGGTGATGATTGCCCTGGTCAATGTGGCCCTCTGGATGAAGGTGAAATACTTCAAGTCCGGTCCGGTTGCCAATTAAAATTTAAGCACTGCAGGCCCGCTGAAAGAAGATTCATATCCGGATGTCAATATTTTGACCGGGCAGGCTTATCCAACCCGGAGGTTCACGGGTGCAAAACAGATCTATGGGATCGGGACAGTATTGATTATTTCCTTCTGAACAGCCGGGGAATGAATTTAGGGACTTCCTTCTGATAGGTTGAGTAATCAGGATATTTGCCGCTGCTTATCTTCTCCGTCATCACCGAGCTGCCGATGAACAGTGTCACCAGGAGAACCGGCCCTATAAGTGTGAAATTGATCCATTGGCCGGAAGCAGCAACACTGAAGAGATAGAAACTGATCCATATAGCCTGTTCGGAGGCAAAGTTGGGATGACGCACATATTTCCACATGCCTTCCGTCAGGAATCCCTTCCGGAGTGATTCGCCAAGCGCCGGGTAATTTTCGTTCATGCTTCGCTTTGCATTCTGGAACCTGTACTGCTGGTTGTCTGCTATGGTTTCGGCTATGATGAACAGCAGCATCAGTGCTGCAGCGATGAGGTCAGTCACACCCAGAGGGGCATCATTGTACATTGCCGCCATCAGCAGGGGAGTGGAGAAGAGCAGGATAAGCAGGTTCTGGTAGAATGAGATGAATAACAGGTTGAACAGTCCGAACCTTAGTCTGCCCTTCAGTGCGGTGCTGTCCCTCAGGATCTTCCACCTGTAATCTTCCTCTCCATGCCAGGGTATAATACTGTAACCGCCCTTGCGGTAGAAGTTGAAACTCAGCCTTAAACCCCATATTGTCACCAGGATCGCCATGAGAAATATTCTGGCCGATGGATAGGCTGCAAAGGTCAGCCATGCGTAGGCCAGCGGAACCAGACTCCAGAGCTTGTCAACCTGGCTGTAGTTACGGGTTATCTCACTCACAAAGAAACAAACCAGCACAACAACAATCATCAGGCTGACCCATGCTGAAACCAGGCTTTGAAACTGAGGATCAAATCCGGCCAGGAAATTATAGGATATCGAAGAGAGTGACAGATGGCTCATCATAATTACTTAATTTAGTCTCAAAGATTGAAAAAAATATT
The DNA here is from genome assembly GCA_963696805.1 of uncultured Rikenellaceae bacterium. Classification (GTDB taxonomy): domain Bacteria; phylum Bacteroidota; class Bacteroidia; order Bacteroidales; family VadinHA17; genus SR-FBR-E99. The sequence goes on along the minus strand of CAVOLF010000006.1, from coordinate 249,528 downwards.
TAATCAAAGAGTCTCGATAAAATGAAAGGAATTTTCAAAGTGTCTGATGCAGCAAAGTGGCTGGTTATCATTATACTGGCTATATGGTTTTTTGTACGGATGCAACGACAGGTCAGGAGGCTTGGCAGAAAAAAGTGCTGGTCCGGACATCAGTGATCTTGCTATGTCCGATGACCTGAGAGTGATTTTTTCAGAAAGAAGGATCAGGCTGATGGGTCAGATAGAAGAGGGAATTGTCATAATCAGTTCGGGTAGTTACCCCTCAGGAGGCCATTGCGAGTACAGGGTGAATGACAACTTCTATTGGCTTACCGGCTTCGACCAGCCAATGAGTGCTGCTGTCATCAGAAAAAACGTGCCGGATTCATATACTCTCTTCCTCCGGGAGAGAAACAGGCGAGACATCATTTATAACGGGGGTGAGCAGGGGAATGAGGAGATCATTTCAGCATACGGTGCTGACACAATCATTCCTTACCGGGAATTGACCGGCCTGATTCAGAGCATCATCAGCAGCGGCACTCCGATTTACATCGATTTCAAAGACAGAGTTTTAAGGGGCAGTCTGCTATCTGAAACAGTCAAGCAGCGCAAGCCGGAAACACTTGTCAGAGACATCGCACCCGTTATTGAAGAGATGAGGGTGATCAAGGATGAGGTTGAGATTTCAAGGATGCAGAAGGCCATTGACATTACGGGTCAGGCTTTTGTCAATGCATGTGGTATCTGCCGGCCCGGGATGTACGAGTTTGAGATCGAAGCAATGATTGAATATATATTCCGCCGTAACGGTTCGGCCGGACCGGCATTTTCATCCATCACAGGCTCCGGCCCGAATACAGTCACTCTCCACTATTCAGACAATGACAGGAAAATGGAGGATGGCGACCTGCTTCTAATGGATGTCGGGGCGGAATACGGTTACTATGCTGCTGACATATCCAGGACGATACCGGTTAACGGAAAATTTAACAAGGAACAGAAGGAAATATATGACCTTGTTCTGAAAGCCCAGAAGGCTGCTATAAATGAGATGCAACCAGGAAAGCCACTCTATGCAGGGCACCCTGAAGCCACCTCCGTGATAGCCCGGGGTCTTTTTGAACTGGGATTGCTGACAGACACGACATCAACCTGGCAGAAGGAGTTCTATACCATATACCAGATCAATCACTACCTGGGCCTCAATGTCCATGATGCAGGTGACTACGGACTTCCCGGCGCTTTTATCCGTGACCTCATAGCCGTCGACACTGCCATCGGCAGACCACTTGAAGAGGGCATGGTTCTTACTGTGGAACCCGGGATATACCTGAGGGAAAATGGCCTGGCCTTGCTCTATGAAACCTTTGGCGGAAAGGTAAGCGATGAAGAGATTGCAGAATTTATCGAACGTGTTTCTCCTGCATATAAAAAATACGAAAACATCGGAGTCAGGATTGAGGATGATGTCCTGATCACAGAAAAGGGAAATGTTGTCCTCTCAAAAGATATCCCGAAAGGAACAGATGAAATTGAAAAGATAATGAGTAGTACGGGAATCCGTTGATTAATACCTGAAAACATGAAGATTATATTTCCTTTTCTGGCAGCTTTTTCCCTGGTCGCACACGGCAGCCAGGAACCCGCAGTATCATCAGGTAAGATAGAAAGACTGGCTAACTTCCCGTCAGTGAATGTTGCCCCGCGAAATGTTGATGTCTGGCTTCCTGAAAGCTACGATCACTCGGAGAGATCATGGTCGGATAGACTTAACATACCATTGGGATTTCTTTTGGGAAGCGGTCTGCATTGAGGTTTTAAAAGATAAGCAAAAGGAGATGAAGAGACTATCCATCATGTTGTTCGCAGTGCTTGGCCTCGCTCGCCTGGGTGTCACCCTCGCTGCGACGGGAGAGGACAGGCCGGTAAATATCATCCTGATCTATCTTGATGACATGGGTTATGGCGATCTCAGCAGCACAGGTGCAATGGATTATAGCACCCCAAATCTTGACCGGCTCTCTGATGAAGGGATCTTTTTTACCCATTACTATTCGCCGCAGGCGGTTTGCAGTGCATCGAGGGCCGGACTGATGACGGGTTGCTACCCGAACCGTATAGGTTTCAGTGGCGCTCTTGATCACAGATCAAAGACCGGTATCAGTGACGACGAGGAGACCATTGCCGAGATGCTGAAAAAGAGAGGGTACTCTACTGCCGTATTCGGCAAGTGGCACCTGGGCTGTCAGAAGCAGTTCCTGCCGCTGAAGCACGGCTTTGACGAGTTTTACGGGATACCTTATTCCCATGATATGTGGCCATCGCACCCTGACCTGAAGGATTATTTCCCTCCTTTGCCGCTGATTGACAACGAAAATGTTGTTGAAATGAATCCGGATCATTCTCAATTTACCACTTCAGTTTACGGAGAAAACCATTGAGTTTATCAGGAGGCATAGGACGGAGCCCTTCTTTATTTATCTGGCCCACCCTCTTCCTCATGTACCTCTGGGTGCATCAGAAAAATTTAGCGGAAAGTCGCGGCAGGGCCTTTACGGTGATGTGATGATGGAGATAGACTGGAGCGTAGGTGAGATAATAAAGACACTACAAAAGCCTGAGGCTTGAGAGAAACACTTTGGTAATATTCACCTCTGACAACGGCCCGTGGATAAACTATGGCAATCACGCCGGCAGCACTGCCGGTCTGCGTGAAGGAAAAGGCACGACCTTTGAAGGCGGCCAGCGTGTGCCTTGCATCATGTGGTGGGAGGGAACCATCCCTGCCGGGCACTGTGACGCAGCAAACTGACTGCAGGCATAGACATACTTCCTACCATAGCTGAGATAACCGGTGCACTGCTGCCGGCAAATATTATTGACGGAGTGAGCCTTCTGCCTCTGATGAAAGGAGATGAGACAGCCAGTCCACGCAAATCATTTTTCTATTATTACCGGAAAAATAACCTTGAGGCAGTGACAGACGGAAGATGGAAGCTGGTCTTTCCCCATAACGGACGGACTTATGAAGGCTTCATGCCGGGGAAAGACGGTAAGTCGGGTGGGTCATACGAAAATCACTGGTTTGAGGGCGGGCTATATGACCTCTGAGGCGGACCCGGGTGAGAGATATGATCTTAAGGAGTATTTCCCTGAGATCGTACAGAGACTTGAGGGGCTGGCAGCGGCCGCCAGGGAAGATCTTGGCGATGACCTGACAGGCGTCGCGGGCAATAACCGCAGGGAGCCGGGAAGGATTGCTGATTGAACCTTACCGGGTGCCCGGAAAAAATCACCTGATCTCAGGACTTATTTCCTTAACCTTCCTCCTTTAACCTTTAACCTTTAACCTTAAAAACCTGGCCGTATATGACGATTCGCACTTTACCAGCTCCTCCGGCGTGCCTTCAAAGACAACATATCCTCCCTTTTCACCACCCTCCGGGCCGAGGTCAATGACCCAGTCGGCACACTTGATCACCTCCACGTTATGTTCTATAAGTATCACCGAGTGGCCGTGATCGACCAGGGCATTGAGTGATTTCATCAGCTTGCTGATATCGTGAAAATGGAGTCCGGTGGTTGGTTCGTCGAAGACGAACAGCATTTTTTCATTGCTCTTCTCCTGGCTCAGGTAAAACGCCAGCTTGACGCGCTGGCTCTCTCCGCCGGAGAGGGTTGATGACGACTGGCCCAGCCGGACATAACCCAGCCCCACATCTGCCAGCGGTCTCAGCTTGTCAGCTATCTTCATGCAGCCTTGTCTTTGCAGGTGCCGAAGAACTCTATCGCCTCATCGATGGTCATTTCCAGGACATCATAAATATTTTTGCCCCGGAATTTCACATCGAGGATATCGCGTTTGTAGCGCATCCCCTTGCAAGCCTCGCATGTCAGTTCAACGTCGGCCATAAACTGCATCTCTACCCTGATTACCCCCTCGCCCTGGCACTCCTCGCACCGTCCTCCTTCAACATTGAATGAAAAGTGGGCCGGTTTGAAGCCCGACTGCACGGCAGCCTGCTGGTCGGCGAAGAGCTTGCGTATCTCATCGAAGGCTTTCAGGTAGGTTACAGGGTTTGAGCGGCTCGACCTTGCCTATCGGGTTCTGGTCTATCAGCTCCACCGCTGTGATACTGGCAATGTCACCCTCCAGCGCTGCACAGCGCCCTGCCCTTGTGCCGGTACTGTCCAGCCTTGAGGAGAGGGAATTGAAGAGTATGTCGTGCACAAGTGTGCTCTTTCCGGAACCGCTGACACCTGTAACCGCCGTAATAGTATGCAGAGGGAACTTTACATCTATATCTTTAAGGTTGTTTTCACGGGCACCTCTCACGGCAATGTAACTGTGCCATTTGCGGCGCATGGCCGGCTGCTCGATGCGCATGGCTCCGGTCATGTAGGCTGCGGTCAGTGATTTGTTTTTCTTCGAGAAGTCAACGCCTCCCTGGTAGATAATTTCCCCTCCGTGAGTGCCTGCAGCCGGTCCCAGGTCTATGATCTGATCAGCCGCCCTGATGATCTCCTCCTCATGTTCAACGACGATCACGGTATTACCCAGGTCGCGCAGCTCCCTGAGAACATTGACAAGCAGGTTGGTGTCGCGGGGGTGAAGGCCTATGCTCGGTTCATCGAGGATATAAAGTGATCCCACCAGGCTGCTGCCCAGCGAGGTGGCCAGGTTGATACGCTGCGACTCTCCACCCGAGAGAGTATTTGAGAGCCTGTCGAGGGTCAGGTAGGAGAGACCCACACTAACAAGAAATCCCAGTCGCTGCTGTATCTCCTTCAGAAGGCGTCCTGCGGTCTCCCTCTCCTGGCCGTTAAGGGTCAGGTGTTCAAAGAACTCATAGGCTTCGCTGACGGGCATAGATGTTATCTCAGTTATTGATCTGCCGCCTATCTTCACCCACGCGGCCTCCTTGCGCAGTCTGCGGCCTTCGCAGGAGGGGCAGTAGCGTTTGCCCCTGTAGCGGCTGAGCATGACCCTGTACTGTATCTTGTATTTCTTCTCCTCGAGATGCTCGAAGAACTTATTCAGTCCGAAGAAATACCTGTTGCCGTTCCATACCAGCGCCTTCTGTTCGGGAGACAGCTTGTACCAGGGTTTATGTATCGGAAAATCAAACTTGTCAGCGCTGTAGATCAGTCTCTCCTTCCATTGCTTCATAGTCTCGCCTCTCCAGCAGGCGATGGCATCATCATATACCGAGAGATTTTCATCAGGAATGACCAGGTTCTCATCAATGCCGATGATTTTTCCGTAACCCTCGCATACCGGACATGCTCCAAGGGGTGAGTTGAAACTGAAGAGATGTTCCGTCGGCTCCTCAAAGGTTATCCCGTCTTCCTCGAACTTATCCGAGAATTTGATGGTTTGGGTTGTCTCCTCGTCAGTGACAGTGAGGGTTATATGGCCGCGCCCGGTCATGAATGCAGTCTGGACGGAGTCTGCAGTGCGGCTCATGTCCTCAGGTGCATGCCCCGCGGCGAACCTGTCGATGATAAGATCAACGGTGGTCAGGGCACCTATCAGTCCGGCAGTGTTATCTTCATCAAGCCGAACAATGCCCTTCTCAGTACTGATGCGGTTATAACCCTGCTGAAGAAGGAACTGCATGAACTCAGCCGGTTCAACATTCCCGGGTACCGGCAGCGGTGCCGTTAATACCACCCTGGTCCCTGCCGTAAGCTTTGCCAGGTAGTTCACGACATCATCAACGGTATGTTTGCGCACCTCGCGCCCCGAGACGGGAGATATGGTACGTCCCACGCGTGACCACAACAGTCTCAGGTAGTCATGTATCTCCGTTGATGTGCCTACCGTCGACCTGGGGTTCCGTGTATTGACCTTCTGTTCAATTGCAATGGCCGGTGGTATACCGTTTATGAAATCAACGTCAGGCTTGTTCATGCGCCCCAGGAACTGCCTGGCATATGATGAGAGGCTCTCTACATAGCGCCGCTGACCCTCGGCATATATGGTATCAAAGGCGAGTGACGACTTGCCTGAACCGGACACCCCGGTAATGACTACCAGGTTGTTTCTCGGAATGGAAAGGGTAATATCCTTAAGGTTATGAACACGCGCTCCCTTTATCTCAATATTGCCCTTCATTCACACTCCGTTGGTAAGTTGGCAAAATTAATGATTTTGCATTTACGATTTTTTGTTTTCTTTGTCATGGTAAGAAATGAAACAAAGAGGGGGACCACCCCGTATAAGACCACAGAAACAAACAAATGAAACAAAGGAGGAAGCCTATCGTATAACTCTACCCGCAACCATTAATAGAGTTAATTATGAAGAGCAAAATGACCGATTATGAGCTTATTACAAGCTACATGAACGGTAACGAGAGAAGCATCGAGCTGCTCATCCTCCGACACAAAAGTAAGGTCTATTCGTATATCAGCCTTTACATTCGAAACAGGGACCTGGCAGATGACGTTTTCCAGGATACTTTCCTGAAAGTTGTTCAGTCAATCCGAGCCGGACGTTACCAGGATGACGGGAAGTTCATATCATGGGTAATGAGGATAGCACACAATCTGATTATAGACCACTTCAGGCATGAGAAGCAGATGGGAATAGTGCTCAATGATGATTATGAGACAGACCTGTTCAATTCGCGCAGTCTTGCCGATGATAATGTTGAAGATGTCCTTGTCCGCCGCCAGGTGATGCGTGACGTGAGGCGACTCATTGGCGGGCTGCCTGAAGATCAGCGCGAAGTGGTTATTATGCGCCACTATGCCGGAATGAGCTTCAAGGAAATTGCTGACATGACAGGGGTAAGCATCAATACTGCGCTGGGAAGGATGAGATATGCACTTATCAACATGCGCAAAATCATGACTGAAAAAAATATTACCCTTTCAATCAGCTGATACAATTTTCTGAGTAAGAGTGGCGTTTCTCTAGTATGAGAACAAGAACGCCTATGGATAAGAATTCTACCCTCTTACTCTCTTATTTGGAAATAACAAATACCCCTTCAGACCTGATTGCAGATGCTTTTGGCATAGACGTTGCACTGGGCATCCTGCTTCCCGATATGGAAGATCAGCCTTCTGATGAGGTTATAAACAGGCTGTTCGAAAAGATCAGAAAAGACAAGACTGTACACTGAGCCGGATTTTCGGCTTGCATAAAATGAGGCTTTCTTCGGGAAGCCTTATTTGTTATTAAACTGTCACAGGTCATCTTTTTTCTCTTCTGAATATTTTACCTTCGCAAAACTTAAACAGATTCAAATGAAAAGAACGGTTGTCTTTTTTTCGGTAATCATGACCATCCTTTGGTCATGCACATCAAAACAGGAGAAATTGGAAAACAGAATGAGCGGGTTTGTAAGCGCTTATGAAACTAAATTAATACCCCTTTATAAGGAGTCCGCCCTGGCAGAATGGGAAGCCAATGTTACTGGCACTGATGAAGCCTGGGTGCACCGCGAGAAGGCCTCAATTGCAATATACAGCCTCTATACAGACAAGGATGCTTTTGCTGAGCTGAAGGAGCTGAAAGAGTCCGGGATGGTGAAAGATCCGTTGCTTGCCCGCCAGCTCGATATCCTTTTTAACGAGTACCTGCAGGGACAGATTGACACCAGCCTGATCTCTGAAGAGGTGAAGATGGAGACAGAGATAACTAAGAAATACACCACCTTCAGGGCAACAGTCAACGGAAAGCAGCTCAGCGACAATGATATAGAGAATATCCTGCGGAATTCAACCAGCAGCCCGGAGCTGCAGGCAGCCTGGGAGGGCCACAAGATGATAGGGCCTGTCGTGGCTGATGATATCCTCATGCTTGTCAGGCACCGCAACAAGATAGCCCGTCAGCTCGGGTTTGACAACTATCATCAGATGAGTCTGAAGCTGTCAGGACAGGATCCTGAGGAGATCACAAGGCTTTTTGATGAGCTCGACAGCCTGACGCGCGATAACTATGCACAGCTGAAGGGCGATATTGACGCCTATTTTGCGAAATACTGACAAGCTGGATCCCGGACAGCTTCAGCCATGGCATTACCAGAACAGGTACTTTCAGGAGGCTCCGGAGATCTACCCGGTGGACTTTGACAGCTATTATGCAGATCAGGATCCGGTAAGGCTGGCATCTGAGTTCTATGCGGGGCTTGGCCTGCCGGTTGATGCCATACTTGCAAAGAGTGACCTTTATGAGAAACCAGGCAAGAACCAGCATGCGTTCTCAATTGACATTGACCGGTCCGGTGACGTTCGCACGCTTGACAACATCAAGCCTGACGCAAACTGGATGAACACAATTCTCCATGAACTGGGTCACGGCGTATACTCATACTATAATGATATGTCGCTGCCGTTCACCCTCCGCGATGCAGCCCATACATTCACCACTGAGGCCATCGCCAACTATTTCGGCAGGCTGGCAACAGACCCTGCGTGGATGAATTACATGGGTATCATTGACGAGGAGGAAATGAACAAAATATCGGAAGACAGCTTCAGGGCCTTAAGGCTTCAGCAACTTATCTTCAGCCGCTGGGCACAGGTGATGTACCGTTTTGAGAAGGCAATGTATGAAAATCCTGACCAGGACCTTAACCAGCTGTGGTGGGACATTGTTGAGAAATACCAGATGATGGAGAAGCCTGATGGGCGCAATATGCCTGACTGGGCAACAAAGATCCACGTTGCTCTCTATCCATGCTATTACCACAATTATTTGCTGGGAGAGTTGCTGGCTTCACAGTTTGAAAATCACCTGCAGACTGCCGTGGCGATCTCCGGAGATGTTGAGGCAGACATGAAGGCAACGGGTGAATATTTTAAAAGCAACGTATTCATGCCCGGAGCAAGATACCAGTGGAATGAGATGATCGAAAAGGCCACCGGGGAAAAGCTGACTGCCAGGTATTATGCCATGCAGTTTGTACAATAATTATATGCCTTATAAAAATGTTACTCATGAAAAAGTATCTTTTCATTATGATCGCAGTTCTGACAGCCTGTTCAACGCCCGATAAAAAGGGGAGTGAGTCTGTTGCAGGTTTCCTGGATGAAACCGTCATCAAAAGTTCGGTTGAGAAAGTACTTGCAGTTCAGCCTTCGGCTGATCCGCTGCTCCTTGAGAAGGGAGTGAGACACGCCGCCTCTCTGTGGAGAGGTGATGACGGCACCCCGGAGGAGTTTTCAGAGTTTGTTGCAGCAAACTACATCTCGGATCCCGCAAAGCGAAGGACCGTGTTCCTGAAGGTGAGCAGCTATTTTGAATCGCTGGGCGGAAACATGAATGAAATAACCCTCGATCTGCGGAAGGTGCTTGATGAGGCAGTTGGCGAGATAGATGAGATTGACCGCATGTTCGGCAACTACTCAGTGGGGGCGCATTTGCAGACCGACTTCTACAACAACAAGATTGCCTTTGTGATAGCCCTCAACTTCCCCTACTATACCCTTGCAGAGAAGGAGGATCTGGGTTCGGCATGGAGCCGCGAAGAGTGGGCCATGGCTCGTCTTGGCGACCAGTTTGTATCGCGCGTACCGGCCGAGCTCAACCAGGCGGCGGGGGTGGCAATGGGTAACTCGGAGATGTATATTGCCGAATACAACATATGTATGGGAAAACTACGTACCGATGACGGTCAGCAGCTCTTCCCGGATGACATGATACTACTCTCTCACTGGAACCTGCGCGACGAGATTAAGTCAAATTATGCCGACAGCGATAACGGTCCACTGAAGCAGGAGATGGTCTACAAGGTCATGGAGCGCATCATCCGTCAGGAGATCCCGGGAAAAGTTATCAACAACCCGGACTATGAGTGGTCGCCCTATTCAAATAAGTTAACAAAGGATGGTACACCCGTCGAACCTGAAGCCGAGCCGGATACACGCTATGCGCATGTATTGAACATTTTCAACTCGGAGAAGGCGATCGACCCCTACGTTCCGGGCATGAACACTGCCATACTCCGCAGTTTCTCAGGCGGTATGGAGATTTCACAGGAAGACGCCGAGGTGCTCTTTAATGAATACCTGAGTTCACCCCAGCTCAAGGTTCTTGGGGAGATGATCAGCAAGAGGCTTGGACGGGACCTGAGGCCATATGATATCTGGTATGACGGATTCAAATCGAGGAGTTCGATACCAGAGAGCCTTCTCACATCAAAGACCTCAGTTCTCTACCCTGACCCTGAAGCCTTCAGGGCAGCCATGCCAGGCATGCTCGCAAAGCTGGGATGGTCGCCTGAAAGAGCCAGGTATCTCGCAGAGAAGATCGTTGTTGACCCTGCCAGAGGATCCGGCCATGCATGGGGCGCCGGCATGAAGGGGGCAGTATCACATCTCAGAACCCGCATAGCGGGTAAGGGAATGGATTATAAAGGCTATAATATTGCTGTCCATGAGTTCGGTCATAATGTGGAGCAGACAATATCGCTGTACGATGTTGACTGGTACATGCTCTCGGGTGTTCCAAACACCGCCTTCACGGAGGCAACGGCGTTTCTCTTCCAGGATCGCGACCTGATGCTCCTCGGCATTAAGGAGGACAATCCGGAAAAGGAGAAGCTTCAGACCCTTGACGCTGCATGGTCGCTGATGGAGATAATGGGAGTCAGCATGGTGGAGATGAAGATGTGGAAATGGCTCTATGAGAACCCCCAGTCCACACCGGCGCAGCTTAAGGAGCAAGCAATCAACATAGCAGTTGAGGTTTGGAACAAATATTTTTCTCCCGTGATGGGAGTGAGTGATTCACCTCTGCTTGCAATCTATTCGCATATGATCAACGGGCCTCTTTACCTGCAGAACTATGCGTACGGACAGATTATACAGTTTCAGATAGAAGATCACCTCAAAGGCAAGGATTTTTCTGATGAGATTGACCGCATGTACAGTCTTGGACGCCTGACACCGCAGCACTGGATGAACCAGGCCGCAGGGGTGAAGATCTCTGCCCAACCGATTCTCAGGGCTCTTGATGAGGCACTGAAATAATATAGTAACCTGTGGTGGCGATGAAATTCCGCAGGAAGGGTATTTTGCCCAGGAACTGAGGCAGCCGCCGGGGTTTGAGTCCGAACTTGATCTCAAAGTTCGGGTTGATGAGCCAGAGGGATTTTTTCGCAATGAAAAATCCCTCTTTTTTTACTGCTCTCTCAAACCTTCCGATATTTATACCGGTATCCTTTATCTCGAGAAGCCCCTCTGTCCGGGCCGGACTTTCTCCTGCAGAAAGAAGCAGCCTGCGGTACACGGCCCGCGGAAGAAGATGTATCCACGGCATTTTCGAGAGAAGCCTGCTGTCACACATCTGCTGATGCCCGCCGAAGGGATTGTTCCAGGGGGGGAAGGCAATGAATAACACGCCGGCGGGATTCAGAAACCTCCTGGCGAAACCGATGAACCGCTCCTGGTCATGAATATGTTCCAGGACATCACGCATCATAATTATATCGAAGGTACCGGCTGAGCCCGAGTCGTAGATATCTGCTGCGGTGAAGTCAACCCTGTCACCACCCGGGATGGCGGCGTAGAAGCTGCGTGCATTCTCAATCTTGCTTTCTGAAAGGTCTATTCCTGTTATCCTTGTGCATCCGGCTTCGAGAAAGGGGAGGAGGTTACCCCCTTCGCCGCACCCGATCTCAAGTACGGAGGCCGAAGAGCTTATATGCAAAACGCTCTCAATGAATGGAATGACATGCTTCGAAGTAGTGTGTGACTGCTCCCTGAAATACAATTCCCTGTCGGTATGACGATCATGCATGATCCAAATTTAAATTTTTTTTCTGTTTTTCTTGACTTATGTTATTTAAAGTAATATCTTTGTGATATCAAATTAATATCATAAAACATGAAAGAAGAAAGAATTTTCAAGGCCTCATCAGGATATCTGTTCCTGTTGATCGGACTGCTGGTACTGGCAGCAGTTGTTCTTGCATTCATCAATGAGATTATCTGGCTGGGAGTTGTGCTGATGCTTCTGAGCCTGTTGATTCTTCCCGGACTGATGGTTGTCAATCCGAATGAATCAATGGTGATGGTGCTCTTCGGTGCCTACAGGGGCACCGTCAAGACTAACGGGTTCTGGTGGGCGGTGCCGTTCTATGTACGCAAAAAGATCTCCCTGCGGGCCCGTAACTTTGACAGTGATCCCATCAAGGTCAATGACAAGAACGGGAACCCTATCAAGATCGGGTTTGTGCTTGTCTGGAAGGTTGAGAACACCTACAAGGCTGCTTTTGAGGTTGACAATTACGAACATTTCGTTCTTGTGCAGAGTGATGCTGCTCTTCGAAAGCTGGCAGGTCTTTATCCCTATGACAACTGGGAGAGCCATGAACAGGAGATGACGCTTCGCAGCGGCGGTGAAGAGGTCAATGACGAACTGGAGCGGGAGATAAAGGAGAGGTTGATGATTGCCGGTATCAATGTTATTGAGGCAAGGATCAATTACATTGCCTATTCCGAAGAGATTGCCGGTGCGATGCTTCGCCGCCAGCAGGCCACAGCTGTTGTCGCAGCACGGTTCAAGATAGTTGAAGGTGCCGTTTCAATGGTTGAGATGGCACTGGAGCAGCTTTCTGTGAAGGGCATCATCGATCTTGACGAGGAGAAGAAGGCTGCAATGGTCAGTAATCTTATGGTGGTGCTGTGCGGTGACAAAGATCCTAACCCGATCATTAACACCGGCACGCTGCAGCATTAGTCATGCAGAAGAAGTCGTTCGTCATACGGATTGACCCGGACAAGCTGGGTGCCATTGAGAAATGGGCCTCTGACGAGTTCCGCAGCACCAACGGTCAGATAGAATGGATCCTTGACCAGGCACTGCGCAAGTCCGGGCGTCTTAAGGAAAAAAGGGATAACATAAACAATAACAGCAATGAAAAGTGAAATGCCTGTGATAAAGTATACCTGCCCGAAGTGTGGCAGCAGAAGGTACAAATTCAGTGAAATAAGGGTTGCACACAGCCTTTTCACTCAGCTATTTGACATTCAGGCATCAAAATACACTGCCCTGATATGTGAAAAATGCAAATATACCGAGTTCTACAATGTGCCTTTGAAAAAAGTCAACAGCGTGTTTGATTTTTTTATTGGTGGCTGAAATCAGATATTAGCCAGGTAAACGGAGCAGCAGGCGGCAACGCCTGCTGTTTCTGTTCTCAGCCGGCTGGGACCGATATGGACCGGAGCAAACCCGCCCTTAACTGCCCGGGCCACCTCTTCAGCCGTGAAATCACCTTCCGGTCCTATTAGAATAGTCACATCTTCGCCGCGGCTGAATGAGGAGGTGATGGGGATGCGCTCAACAGCAGGGTCACAGCATGCTATGATCTTTTTTCCTTCGCGGATCACATCAACGAAATCGTTGAACGTGGCCGGGTCATTCAATCGGGGAAGGTAGCACTTGACCGACTGTTTCATTGCAGAGAGGATCAATCCCTGCAGCCTCTCCCTCCTGATCCTCCTCTTCTCAGTCCGGCTGCATACCAGGGGAGTGATCTCATCAATGCCGGTCTCGACTGCCTTTTCAATAAACCATTCGAGCCTGTCCTCGTTTTTCAGGGGAGATATAGCCATGTGAAGCCTGTAGCCCCGCCTTCTCTGATCTTGTTCCACCGACATGACCGTGGTTGTCATCGCGGTGGGGTCATCATCTTCTATCACTCCCTCATAGAGGTTCCCCAATCCGTCGGTAAACCTGATGCTCTCACCCCGTCTCATGCGCAGCACCCTCAGGCAGTGCATTGACTCCTCCCTGCTGAAGAGAGCCTTCCCTTCCGAAACATTTACAGTATAAAAAATCTGCATTTTGCGATTATTTGCACAAATTTATTGATTTTAGCATTCGTAAAATTATTCTTCCCGATAATGAAGATAGGAGTGTTATCAGACACCCATGGGTGGGTTGCCCCGGCTGTTTATGAGCATTTCGCAGGTGTTGATGAGATATGGCATGCCGGTGATGCAGGGAATATTGACGTCATAACTGAGCTTGAGGCGTTCAAACCACTAAGGGCTGTCTGGGGTAACTGTGACGATTTTGAGGTCAGGAGGGCAACGAAGGAATTTCTCTTCTTCAGGGCCGGGACTAAAAATGTCCTTATTATTCATATCGGAGGCTATCCCGGCCGTTATTCACCCCGTGCACTGGAGCTGATTAAGGAGCTGACGCCTGACATATTTGTCTGCGGCCATTCACATATAGTCAAGATCATGTATGACAAGCCCCGGAGCATGCTCTGCGTAAACCCCGGTTCGGCGGGCCGCACAGGCATACACAAGGTCATGACCATGCTCCGTTTCACAATTGAGGATGACAGGCTAAGCGAAATGGAAATCATCGAGTTCGGCAACCGGGGCAGAACCGGCGGATAATGACACTGTTAATAGTAACCTTCGGTGTCCCTGCCACCGCTCTCCATTCTACGGAGGAAGTTAAGAAGCCTGTCGCGCAGCCCGAGCATATAGACATAATCAACCCTTGATGTGGCTTTGGGATCTCTCCTTGCCTTTTCCTTGGTGTTGCTGAGCAGGTCGTTGTATGTCTGGTTAGATGAATAGCTCATCAGCATGCCCCTGAAGTATGAGAACCAGTACCATACATTGTCATTTGCCTTAATGTATATGTCAACCAGGTCACCCGATCTTTTTCTCTGGAGCTCCACCCATCCGTCAACATAGATGTTCATTGGCTGTTCGCCGATGAATCCTATCCCCAGCCTGCCTGTTGAGATGAATGACATTGTATAGGGATTCCACTTAAGGGTTACATCATTTAGCATAATCTGCGAAGAATATTCTTTTGGCAGTGATCGTGCAACCCCGAAGAGCTGGAGCTCTTCGTTCAGGGTTCTTGCCGCCTGCTCGCCTATCAGGTCGCGCATTGCCTTGGAATTGAACTCTGAGGAGAGGTTGACTGCCCTGAGGGTTGGTATTGAGCGTATATCATCAGACATGATCTTCAGGGCGTCGGAACTGAAATGGAATGAGAAGCTGAGCATCGATCTCACCTCCACAAGGGATGAGTCGGTATTGTTTGTCACACTTCCGGCGCTGCTCATTTTAAGCAGGTCGTAGTTCACCCCGAAGTTGATTCGGCCCTCGCTGACCAGCAGGCACTGGTTCCTGTCAAAGACAACCATGTTCCCATGCCGGCTCAGATCCGAAAGTTTCTCGAGTGAGGCAATGCGGTACCTGCCTGAACCCTTGTCATAAAACAAATAGCCTTCAGCATTTATCAGAGGACTGTCACTCCATGAATGACGTTCAGACAGGAAGGTGCCGTATACGCCGGCGGAGTCGAGGGTGACAAAGGTGCCCGCGAAGAGAAGGTTGTCATTTATGTCTCTCGGCTTGTCATCAACAGGAATCAGCACATTCATCGGGTCAATTGCCGCGCTGAACTTGACCGGATTGCTTTTTATATTCGGGCATGGGGTGATGATTCCGGCGGCCCCCGTGAACCTCAGATGCGGCTCACCGGAGCGCAGGCTTACGTCACCCGTAAAGGTGAACGCAGGACTGAGCGTGAATTTTTGCGTGACGGGAACATAACCCTGAGCCCTGGTGGCAAGAGTATCAACCTTTATCTCGCTGAAGTCTATTACCTGGCTTTGTCCTGCCTCATCATTGTAATTGTACTTTCCTGATCCGTAATAGTTGGCACTGCTTTCGATATTAATCTTCGCAGAATGGATAAGATGCCTGTTGTTGACAGCCACGAGGGCGCTGTCAGTCTGCCTGATCCTGGCACCTTTTCCGATGTAAAGGGTGCCTTCACCGGGCTGTATGAGAGCGTCTGCCACAGGGATGTAGTTGACGTCCCTGATCTGGACATATTCATCCTGAAGGAAGTATGATGCGGAGCCCGACTGAAACTTGACAGTGTCTTTCATGTTGTTGGTTGAAAAGAAAGTGGGCTTTTCAACCCTTCCCGGGGGGACCTTCAGCAGCTCATCAGGCGTCATCAGTTTTGCACTTTCCCTTCCCCGCTGTGACATGTCAAGCACCTTGTTTCTTATATCATACTCAAAGTTGGTCATCTTTGAGATGTATTCTATCTCCGGGAAGACGACCAGTGACGAGTCGGTATTCAGACTGAATGAGGCGCGCTGGGTCACAAAGTCGACATTGGTGCTGGCATTGCTGGCAACAAATCCGTACCCGTCTCCCCTGAGGGCCTTGAGGTAGTAATCGGAGGTATCTGCCCTGATGGTAGATTGACCGAAGGCAAATGTCTCTGAAGTGATCCTGGCGTCCGCCATGTTAAGCACCCCTTTGCCCCTGAGTTTTGCGGGAGTAAGAACCAAAGTCCCGTCAAGAGTGGTCCCGTTCCCAAACATATTGAAATCCTTGCCTTCGTTGTTAACGGCATACCACTCATCGGGACCGGTGAGCCACTGTATGTCAACATCGGTTGATTTCAGTTCCGGGAACCGCTGAAGCGAGTCGCGGTGCATCTCAAAACTCTTAACCCTGGAGATCATATAATCCGGGAAGAGGCGGAAGGTGTCTGCCCTGACGGTGGCCGTAAGGTGTTCGATAGTTCCGCTGGCTATGAGTCCGGAGTTGCTCATGCTGAGATGATTGTACAGTCGGCCCCTGCCATTGTAAATGGGTATCCCGGAGGGGGGGATATTCATGGTGAATCCGAGTGAGGTGTCAGGCTGCACGGTCAGGGTCTGCCTCATCGGCTCCGTGACCCCTCCGGCGATGAATTCGCCATCAAGGGACATCTCCTCATTGGTGTAATGGTCGATGTTGGTGTAGGTGAACGGATCAAGCCGGAAAAAGAACTTATCTCTCTCATACAGACCCTCCAGGCCGGGAATGTCATCATAGAAGATATATGAGTTGGTCGATGCGCTGATGATAGGGTACTGCTTAAGGCTTTTCAATCCCGATTTATTGTTGGGGTCATCAACGAAAAGCTGGGCAGTAGCCAGCTCTATCATGTTGTCTATTCTCTTAATCACAGGTCTCCCATAGGCATCCCTCTCTTCGGTCTCGACAGCAATCTTGATTGAATCGATTTTTTCAAGCCTGATCTTAAAAGTGTCATAGTTGAACGAGAACTTTTTTCCATAGATTGTAAAGAGACCTGCCTGCACCACACCGTCGAATGAGATGGCACGGTTCCGGCCTACCGTCAGTCGTCCGCCGTAGGGTCTGATGGCAACTTTCTGCGAGTCACTCAGTGACACCATTCTTACTCCTGCCAGACGGAGATCGTAACTCTTCAGATCCAGGATTGCATTCTCCTCCTGGTCCCTTGTTTCGCTGTTGATGGTGATGGCGTCATAGTCTTTCTTCTTGCCGAAGGAGGCAATATAGTCATCAACCTTCTTCTTGATGGACACCTCATTGTAGTTCCTGTCATAGAAAAGGAACCCGTTGTTGGATAGTTCGATGCAGAGTGCGGTGGCCTGCTCCAGTGGCATCCTCATCCATTTGGCAAAGCCCTCCACCGGGAAGACATCCGAGCCATAGGCTTTTGCATAGTCCCTTACACGGTAGAGCGGGTGTACGTCGTCCATCCTCATAAGCCTGAAGAAGTTCGCTTCATTGTAAAATGAGATCGACTCAAACTTGGCGGCACCGATTGATGATCCCCTTGTGCGTGACATGGTTATGAACGGGTTGTCCATGTCCCATGAAAGATGTTCAAAATACAGGTCGAGGTTATGGTAGGAATCATAATAGGGACTTCGCGACAACGGGCTTGTTGTCCGGAACATGCTTACCTCCCTGGTTTCAGTGTTATAGGAAAAACCAAGGTTCGAATGGTAAACCGAGTCTGTCCCAAGGAAAAGGGTGGAGGAGGTCTCGTAACTGCTTATGGTCTTCTGTGAAAGGATGAAGTTCCTTGATATCAGGTTGATTGCCAGGGTGTCATTCCTGTAGAGTTTCACACTCGCCGGGAACCAGTTGGTGCCAGTACCTCTGACAATGGCTCCCTCCAGTGCCAGTCCTCCCTCATAATCAACCCCCCTGTAAATGTCTTTGATGAAGAACCGAGTCTCATAGGTCTCGAATTTCGGCATGGTGGCCTTATCGGGAGACGATATCGCCACGGCCCTGTCAGAGAGCCTGCCGGCTACCGGGTCCGGGAAGTAGGTCGGATGGATAAGGAGGGATGAATCACAGATAAACTCACTCTTGGTGACGTCGATGTCAAAACCGGATACCGTAGCATAGACTTCTGACGGGTCGTACCCGGCTTTCTCCCAAGTAACCGTTCCCTGCTGGCAATGCAGCTTGAAAATGTCAGGGTAGTATATGCCCGTGAAATTGTAGATCTCTGTGCTGTCCCTTCCAAGGAAAGCTTGCAGTGTTACCGCCTTGATTTCTATCTTCAATACCGTGTCACGGACAAATTCGACTGTGCCGTCCTTCGTCTTCCATCTTACCGATCCTGCTGAATAGATCGTATTGTCAACCAGCAGGAGTCCTGTTACCTCGATGAATTTTTCAACGGAGGTGTTGGTGAAGCGCGGATCAAAGGCCATCTCGCTGAGACCTTCGAGCCATGCACTGATCTCCTCCTGGTTCTGTTCCGTGGTGATGAAGTTGGCAAGGGTCCTGGCAAAATATATGAACCCCGGAACCTGGCTGAGTCTTCGGCCTCTCAGCTGGCTGGCCACATTTATTATCCTGTCTTTTACCCCCGGGTTAAAACAGGTACTGTCATAAAGTGAGTTGAAGAGATCGATCTCAGTCTTTTCCGGCTTGCTGACGAGTGTTCCCATGAAGGCTGTCAGCTCCGAGGTGAATTTTGCGGTATCACCCGAAAACTGTGCAGGGACCTGTCCTTTAAGTGTAATTGACAGGGCGGCAGTTACCAGAAGAATGATGAGGATCTTCTTCATCAGCTGATCAGAGGGCTTTAACGATGTTACAGAACTCTTCCTGCACAAGTGAGGCTCCGCCGATGAGGCCGCCGTCAACATCCGGATTGGCAAATAGCTCGGCAGCATTTGAGGCTTTGCAACTGCCGCCGTAGAGAATAGTGGTGTCTTCAGCCACATCAATGCCATACCGTGTATTTACAAGGTCACGGATGAAGTGATGCATCTCCTGTGCCTGTGCCGGGGAGGCAGTGACGCCGGTGCCGATGGCCCATACAGGTTCGTAGGCTATGATGCACTTCCTGAAATCTTCCTCGGGAAGGATGAACAGCCCCTTTTCAAGTTGTCTTTTCACCACGTCAAAATGGATCCCGCCTTCTCTTTCTGAAAGCACTTCGCCGCAGCAGAAAATAGCCATCAGCCCGTTGCGCAGAGCCTCCGCCGTCTTGGCGGCGAGGAGTGTATCATCCTCACTATAGTATGTGCGGCGTTCGGAGTGGCCTATGATGACGCTTGAGGCCCCGGTGCTCCTGATCATCGCTGCGGAAACCTCGCCGGTGTAGGCGCCCGACGCGTGGTCATTGCAGTTCTGAGCCCCCGCAGTAAGTCCGGGTGCATTCAGCAACGAACTGACGATTCCCAGATGGATGAAGGGTGTGCATATGATAACCTCTTTGTCCTTCAGAGGCTCAGCCAGAAAGTACTTATTTAATGCTGTGGCAAGAGCTACTCCCTCACCAAGTTCCATGTTCATCTTCCAGTTACCTGCAACTATTTTTTTTCTCATTTTATCTTTGATTTTTAAAGTTGTTCTTTCTGATTTGCCTTACCTGCTGAAAGTCTCAGCGGCAGTGTGAGTGCAACGGCCAGCAACAGCGCCAGCAATGAGCTCACCACAACCGATCGATTCCTTGTGGCTGCCTGGGTTCTGAGGGCAAGTGCATTCAGGTTGCCAGCGAATTGATCCCTTGCAGGAAGGTTATGGTATGACCATTTTGCCGCCACGGTGCCGTTGTGCAGCAGCACGAATCCGGGGTCTGACCTGATCACGGTCTTGAGTGTAGTCTCATCAGCGTAAAGCGCATTAAATCCAGTGACAAGTCCGTCTGCCTTCTCAGGAGTGGTGGCAGTCACAATATAGAATTCTGTTTCACTCTCCCTGAGGGCAATGCCAAGATCGTAACCCTTCACCAGCCCGTCCCTGTCGGATTTCTCAAGCCTGCGGGCTACCATCAGCAAAATGTCACCCTGTTTGCGCGTCACCTCCTCTGTCATGTCTGTTCCCTCCCTGGTAATGAGGGTGAAGTCATGTATGGGAGGTTCATAACCCCTGGAGATCAGCATTGATTTCTGATCGATGAACTTCCATGTGGTGTCATCGGTGGGGTAGTCACTCAGCGTGAACTCTTTCTGAAGTCCATCCTTTTCATATATGAACCGTATGTCATACTTGTCAGGCTCGGCATCATGAGGTATGTCCATAGCCTCCGGCAGGTTCGTCCCGACCTTGTATGGTCTGAAGTCGATCATCGGCAGGCATGCCAGGTTGTATCTCATGAAAAGCAGGAATATGAAGATAAAGAAGAGTGTGAAGTTAAGTCCGGCTTTCATGGAGAGGGTGCCCGTACGGTCATCCCTCCTGATGAAAACAAATACCACCAGCAGGGTGATTGCCACGTTCTTGAAGAAGGTCTGCCAGTTAGTCAGATAGATGGCATCGCCAAAACAGCCACAATCAGATACCGGATTGAAAATTGCCAGTATGAGGGTAAGAGGAGTGAAAAGTGCCATGAAGAGGGCGGCCATCCATGATCCAAGCCTTACCATTGACCCTGACAAAAGCATCATGCCGGCAATAAATTCGACAAGGCACAGGGTTATCGACAGTGGCACCGCCAGCAGATCAAGGAATTCCATGTTGAAGGCAGTGAAATAATCCTCGAGCTTGAAGGCAGTTCCCATTGGGTCAATACCCTTTACAAACCCCGAGAAGACAAAGAGCAGCCCTGCCAGTATCCTCGCTATCTGAGTCAAGTACTTCATCAAAGAATGTTTTTTTCTTTTAGTCTTTCCATTACCAGTTGGAAGATATCGTCTGGCTTTAACATCTCATCTTCAGAGTCAGAGCAGTTTATCACCTGCAGGCTCTCATCGCCTGCGGCAACGTCGATATAAACTTCCCTCACCCTCTGTTGGAAGTCGAGGCTGCTCTCGTGTATGTCACTGCTGCCCATAAGATAGTTTCTGTCTTCGCCGTGGCGATTGTTTTTCAGCTTCTCCTCCGTGAATCTGAAAGGCACATCCAGAAAAATATTTATATCGGGTCTGGGAATACCAAAATGTTCGAACTCCAGCCTCAGTATCCATTCCCTCAGTCTCATATCTTCATCCCTCGAGTGCATTTTTGCGCACTGATAGGCAATGTTGGAATAGGTATAACGGTCAAGGATGACAAAGTATTTCTCTTCCAGCCATGTTTCGATCATGGTCGAGGCATCTTTCCTGTCTCCGGCATAGAGCATGGCGACAAGGTAAGGATCGACACTGCCTAAGTCACCGAAATCCCCGCGGAGAAAGCGGGCAATCAGTTCACCGAACCAGGGGCTCTCAGTACGCGGGAAGTGAATGTATCTGCACTGCAGGTTTCTTACTGCAAACCACTCTTTGAGCAGTGATATCTGCGTTGACTTGCCTGCCCCATCGAGACCTTCGATCACAATAAGTTTCATCCCTTTCCGGCTTTTAATTTCTGTTCAGCTGACCATAATAATGGTCCGGTCTTAAAGATAAATATTTAAGATATGCAGGTTGTAAGCCCCCGCCCTGATTTTATCAACACACTCACCGGTCCGGGTGAGTATTGCCGCCTAATCACGCACGAAATGTTGCATGCCGAGGGGGATTTCCATGGAGAGTTCAACCAGTCCCCCAGGCTGACCCTGATTATACCATGGCGCCTGGAATATCAGTTTCCTGATACCCTTCTTTTCGATGGTGTAGCAGTTGCTCTTCCCGCTTCTTATTATCTCAGTGATCTTATCCCATGATGCGGCCTGGTGGCAATCCTTCAGATTCTTTCCCTCAAGATCACTTCCCCCGTATTTTGAGAATGTGGCAGCTGATTTATCGTTCAGGTACACAATTTTCCCTGTAATGTCTGAAACGGTAATGGCAACACAGATTTCCCGTGCCCAGTTGATTTCGCTCATGCCTTTTACATATTTTTATTGGGTCATGCCCGCAAATATAGCATTTTGATATCAGGCTTGCGCCCGTGCGCAAATCTTGAAGCCAGGCAATTACTATCTTTATCTCAGTTTATAAGAACGTTCATGTTAATAAATACAGGCGGAAAATTACTTGATCTTGCAAGCCCCAGGGTCATGGGAATAATCAATGTGACTGAAGATTCCTTCTACAGCGGGAGCCGTTACACCGGAGAGGGGGAGATAATTGAGGCAGCCGGCAGGATGATTGAAGAGGGTGCTGACATTATAGACATAGGAGGATGCTCTACCCGTCCGGGTGCACCGGAGGTTTCTGAGGAGTTGGAGAGGGAACGTGTCTGCAGGGCCGTGAGACTTATTCTTGGACGTTACCCGGATGCCTGCATCTCGGTTGATACCTACCGGTCTTCAGTAGCTGAGGCTGCTGTATCAGACTCGGGTGCAGCCATGATAAACGACATCTCAGGCGGGGAGATGGACCCGGGGATGTTTCCGCTGGTCATCAAGCTGAATGTGCCATACATAATGATGCACATGCAGGGAACACCCCGTACGATGCAAAATAACCCGCAGTATAATGATGTGGTTGAAGATATTTTGTTCTGGTTCGGGCAGAGGATTGCCAGGCTGCGGGAGGGGGGGGTAAAAGATATAATCCTTGATCCGGGTTTCGGGTTCGGCAAGAGTGCCGGACATAACTTTGAGATGCTCAGGAGGTTTTACGAGTTCAGGATTACAGGATTGCCACTGATGGCAGGATTGTCACGCAAGTCGATGATCTGGAGAACCCTGAATGTAACCCCTGACGAAGCCCTTACGGGTACGGCTGCCCTGAACATGGCAGCGCTTATGAACGGAGCTTCGGTCTTAAGGGTACATGACGTAAGGGAGGCACGTGAGGTGATAACCCTGTTTGAAAAGATTTACCCCGCAGGCATCCTTTTCGATCATAATTCTTAAATTTGTCGCTCACCGCACTTCGAATAATGCTCGATTTCAACATTCTCGATATCATTGATATATTCATGGTAGCCTTCATCCTCTACCAGTTATATCGTCTTATCAGGGGAACGGCAGCCTTCAGCATTTTTCTCGGCATATTTTTCGTCTACCTCTTCTGGCTGATAGTCAAGGCACTGAACATGGAGCTTATAAGCGCCATTATAGGGCAGGTGATAGGAGTAGGTGTCATTGCGCTGATCATTGTCTTCCAGCAGGAGATTCGCCGTTTTCTTCTGGCCATAGGCAACAGGTATATAAGCCGCAACAGGTTCTCATTCGACAGGTATTTCCCTTCAGGAGCAGTTGATCAGACAACAAACCAGATCGTTGAAGAGATCGTTCATGCCGTGGAGTCTATGGCACAGTCGCGCACCGGTGCTCTTATTGCAGTGGGAAGAACGAGTATGCTTGACATCTATTCTGACGGCGGGGAGCTGATTAACGCTCTCGTCACCGACGAGCTGCTGAAGACAATATTCTATAAGGGATCACCCCTTCATGACGGTGCGGTGCTTATTCAGAACGGAAAAATATTTGCAGCGCGCTGCCCACTGCCTTCAACTGACCAGGCAGGATTGCCTGCCCGCTTCGGCATGAGACACAGGGCGGGCATAGGGCTTACCGAGCATACTGATGCTGTTGTGATAATTGTCTCTGAGGAGAGAGGAAGAATCTCCGTAGCCGATGCGGGTAAGATCCATGAGGATACGACTCCCAATGAGCTGCGCCAGCTCCTGCTGACTCTCAAGATCTGAAGCCGGCATCCGCTGACACCCGATAAATGAATTTCTCTGCCCGCTGGCCTCCGGGATATCAATCCAGCTTCCGCCGACTCTCAGGATTTGACAAAGCCTTCTGCAGTCAATGATACCTGAGCCTCAGATCGAGGACATTATCGTAAATAAAATAACAGGGTTCTTCACAAGAATTTTTATCAAATCCTGCCTTTGGACATACCCCGGCAGTAGTGATATACTTGCGGCCGTCAATGGAAAATTCGAGAGTTGCCGAATAATCCTTGTAGAGAATTGCATCAACCGTAATATATGAGACAGCCATTTCAATAATATACTTACGTATGATTACACTGTCCTCAACAGGCCCTTCATAAAGCGTCACCACAGGGTTGATTGGGATAAAATCGGGGTTCCTGAAGAGGATCTTCAGTTGCGCCTGGGGGATACCCCCGGGATAACACTCACTGCAATCACTAACAAGACTCTCCTCACATGAGAAGAGGAGTGTCAATAAAACCACCACTGCAATTCCGGTTTTACTCATAGTTGTATAATCTGATCCTTTTCCCTGTGATGCTCTTTGTATCGCGTGTAAGGGTGTATGAAGCCTTCAGGGTGATCCACAGAGGCGACACCTTATAGAAGGGAGAACCCAGGTATGCCACACCCGATCCGAGAGTGAAGCGCCGCATGCTCCACATGATCTCCGCAGCAGGCATTATGCAGAATTTATCATCAGGCTTGGTTTTCGTACCCTCATAGAGTGAGTAGAAGCGGTAGCCTGCCATTAATGAGGGGACGAGGTTCCATGTATATCCCCTTCCCGGGTTGTTTAGGAGGAACTTCCTGAATACTCCGGCATAGATAACGGATGATTTGACTTTGTACTGGTAAATTATGTCATCACCACCCTCTGTCAGCATTCTCTGGCTTGAGGGGTTAAAAGCAGCGCCGACGGTAATCCCTGCTTTCAATCCCGGTTCGGTCAGGGAAATTGATGCGAAGGCCATCGGGTAATGATTGGTGAACATCCCCCCGGCTGAAACGGAAAATTCCTCAAGGGCAAATTCCTTTTTGCCCTCCATTCCCCTTTCGATCATCATCCGCAATAATTCGTCGCGGCCATAATTGCGTGCAAGGTTGACCGGGTCACTGTTCTCCCTGCCGTTGTAACTCCACCTGTTGCCGGAATCAAGAAGGAATTCAGCCGCCTCTTTATGTCCGTATAAAACGGCGAATCCAAGAGCGTCAATGCCCTCATTGTTTATCGCATACAGGTTGGCTCCGGCATTGAGGAGAAGTCTCATCATCACTGTATCGCCATTAAGGGCGGCTGTCATCAGCGGAGTGAACCCCCTTTTGTCCGGGGCGTTGGGGTCTGCCCCGGATTGCAGCAGAATATCGGCAATATCATAATAACCGAAACCCACTCCGGTCATCAGTGGCGTGTTGCCCTCCAGATCAGTTAATTCTGTCTGAGCATCGTAATATAGAAGCATGTCGGTAATATAAAAATACCCGAGTGCCGAGGCATGATGAAGCGGAGTTGATCCGTTCCTGTCTGTTCCGGCAGGCAAGGCCCCGAACCTGATCAACAACTCTGCCATTTCGAGGTCATTCGCCCTTACAGCCGATACCAGTGGTGTGTTACCGTACATGTCATGCGTATCTGTCTGTGCTCCAAGGAGAGAGGAGAATCTCGCACAGCCTCCTTTCTGCCGGAGGAGACTGCATAGTGCAGAGGAGTAGCTGTTTTACCGACAAAATTATTTACATCTGCCCCTTTCACATACAGTCTTAATATTTCATTGCAGGCCCCTTTTGAGGCTGCTATCTGTAAGTTGATATCATCAGCATAAAATTCATCGGTCAGATAGTCTGATGTGTCAATGAACAGAACCTGTTTATTGTAAACCTCAAGGATAGTCCTGATCCTTTGGAGTATAGAATCCATTGCCAGTGAATCAGGCTGAGCATAGGCTGACGATCCCCAAAGGATTAACAGCAGCGAAAAGGATAGTCTTTTTAGTCGGGAGACCATATATACAAAAATAGTCTCTGTTTCAGTTCAGAACAATTTTGTTGATATTTTTTTATATTGGTTAAGAAAATATGGTTATGCTTTGGAACATAGAAGTATAATATCCTATTTTTGCGAACGTTCATAGAGAAGATAGAAGCCAATGAATTTGCGCAACAGATCCTTACGAATTCTGATTACCGGAACGTTTTTGTTTTTCCTCTTTGTCCCTCATGTCGGCACCGAGAGGGTCGTTATGATTAACGGCAGCTATACTCCTTCTAATCTTCGAATTGATAACACACTGACTGACAGCGAGATGTTTGAGGGTGCCGAAAAAGGCATTGAGTGGTTCCTGAAAAACTGGAGCATTAAAGGGGCATCTATTGCAGTTGCACGTAACGGAAAACTGGTATATGCACGCGGCTTTGGATACGCTTCCCTTTCAGATTCAGTTCCAGTCGAACCATTTCACCGTTTCAGGATTGCAAGCATCTCCAAATTGGTGACTGCAATTGCAATCATGAAACTCCATGAAGAAGGTAAACTCTCAGTCAATGACCAGGTTTTTGGCCCCGGAGGCATCCTCACTGACACAGCTTTTTCAAATCCCAAAGGATAAACGGGCTTTCGATATTACTGTAGGCCATCTTCTTGCACATAAGGGTGGCTGGACACAACGATACGGTGATCAGATGTTCATGCCACAGGTGATAGCACAGTCAATGGGTGTACAGCTTCCGGTTGATACTAAAGACAATAGTGAGGTTCGCACTGAGCAAGAATTTGCATTTCACTCCCGGTGCCGGACAGTCATATTCCAATCTGGGTTATGCCATTCTGGGCCTTGTCATTGAAACAGCGACCGGCATGAGTTATGAAGATATATTGCATTGAAAACATACTGCATCCTCTTGGTATATTTGACATGTCCCTCGGTAATAACCTGCCGGATGCAAAGCTGCCCTATGAAGTCTCATACTACGAGGTTTCCGATGCCAGACCCAAACCTTCCGTATACGGCACCGGTGAGATGATGATGTCAAGTTACGGCGGAAATGATATTGAAACCCTGGGAGCCGCCGGTGCATGGATTGCCACAGCCCCTGACCTTATGCGCCTTCTGCTGGCTGTTGATGGCTTTGATAATTGTAAAGACATTATTTCTACTAGCAGCATCAGAATTCATGACCGAGTATCCGGAACGGTTATGCACCGGTAGGATGGAGGGCGGCACTGCCCAACGGGGTATGGTGGCGTACTGGCTCATTCCCGGGTTCATCCGCCATGATGAAAAGAATGCCTGACGGCACTGCATGGGTGGTACTACTTAACACGAGTGCATGGAACGGACCTGCATTATCCTCCGACATTGACAACATGATGTCGAAATTCATTCAGAGGGTCGGAAGCTGGCCCGAAAAGGACCTGTTCAGTTATTCATTGCCGGTCCCGGTTGGGGAGTAAGGCTGAGGCTGAGGCTGAGGTTGAGGTTGAGGCTGAGGTAACACAAAAGTTTATTTAATGAATGATTAAGGTTTAGGCTAAGTGTGCTTTACTGTTAATTTAAATATTGTAAAGGAGGAGCTGGAGAAGCGTTACGGGGCCGAACTTCTGGATCCCGATAAATATCGTCCGAGCTATTATTACCATGCCCACAGCTTTCCTCATCTGCCAGTGATCTGTTCAGACAACCCGGCGGAGATCCGTCTTATGCAATGGGGGCTGATACCTTCCTGGGCTGCCGATGAGGCCGAGGCTGAGGAAATGAGGATAAAGACCTTCAATGCCCGCTCTGAGACGATAGACCTGAAGCCGGCCTTCAGGGAATCTTTTGTTTCAAGGCGCTGCCTGGTACCTTTGTGCGGCTTCTTTGAATGGCAGCACATTGGTGGCAGGAAAATACCATGGTACATCGGACTTCAGGGGGAGGAGATATTCTCTCTTGCGGGCATATGGGATTCATGGAAGATTAAGGGAGGGGCCACCGTCAATACATTTTCAATAGTAACCACCCGTGCAAATGAATTGATGGCCGAGATTCACAACACTAAGAAAAGGATGCCTGTCATTCTCCCGGCATCAGTTGAGAAACTGTGGTTAAAGAAAGAGCTTGCAAAATCATCAGCCATTCCTCTGATGGAGCCGATCGCAACAGAAATGCTTACAGCCCATACTATCAGTCCGCTGATTACCAATTCTAAAGGAGACCGCAACCGGCCAGAGCTGGTAAAACCATACAATTACCCTGTCCAGGGTACGCTATTCTGAAAAATCAACGCTGGGAAACAAAGACGAATGTCAGAAATCCTGCCTGTTTTAAGGGAGCACTGAGGTCTGAATTAAATCTTGTCCTCAACGCATGATTCACAGCCGTTTCAGTCAGACAGGCATCGGATGTGGTCGAAAGTCCCGAGTGCCGGTGAGCGCTTTAATTACATTTCCCGTTTCTGTCAACCTCAATTGTGAGTGTAATCTGTCCCGCACCCTCACACTTATAAATCGGTACCGGCAGAAAGACATGATGTCGCCCGGCAAGATCGTAGAAGATACGTGTGGGCCCCCTGAAGGTGCCTTTTTCAGCCGCGCTTTCCTTTTTTTCAATCACCTGGGGCTTGTCCTGTATCGGCAGGGAGGCTATCTCCTCCATTCCTGCCTTCTCAGCCCTCTTCTGATCATCGATGAAGTTACTCTCATCGAGCATGCCGCTTTTGATCATCTCCTCCTTGACCATATCCTGATACTCTTTCGGATCTATGTCCATCGGCTTGTCGGCGAGATTCTTGATAATATTGACCATCTCCTCCGGGGTGAAGTCCTTAAAGTGATCGCTCTTTGCCAGCTCCATGGCCTTTTCCAGGTCGCTGGTCAGGCAGTCTCCTCCTCCACGGCCAGGATAATCTCGGCGGCTATCTCGCGCTTCATGGCTGAGACCTTAACGGACATAAATATCACGGCTACAGTCAGATGTATGAGGATTGTAGCCATTACCGCCGTAAATGTTATCTCAAACCTGTTCATCAGGGTACGAAATTAAAAATAATTACCGGCATGACATCCGATTATGTCAGAATCGTGCTGTCACTTTCAGGTTAAGGCTTCTCCCGGTGAGGTACACCGGCACGGCGTACTCACGCGTTTGCCCCTCACTGTTTTTTACAGTACGTATCCAGGTATAGGATATTGTGTTCCTGATGTCTGCAAGGTTAAATATTTCAATTCCGGCAATGAGTTCTTTCAAAAAGCTATCATCCTTCTCTCTGCCGACTCTGGTAAGGACTTTAGAGAAGCCTATGTCGACACGCCTGTAGGGTGGCATCCTGAACCATATATCCCATTGGTCTCTTCCGGGGGGTGATGTCGGGATGCCAGTGCCGAAGTTAATATTGATATGAGCCCTGAAATCAGGGTGTCCGGGCAGGTAATCCTGAAAGAAGATGCTGAAATTCACTCTCTGGTCGAACGGAGCGGGGTACCATCCCGAGTTGATAGAGGGGATCTTCAGCTCCGACTTCATCAGTGAGAGACTGAACCATGATTCCACCCCTGGAACGAATTCACCGTTAACCCTCATATCCAGGCCCGCGGTGTAACCCTCTGCGATGTTTCCTCCATAGTAGCTAAGCCTGACATTGTCTACCGTATACGGTACGAGCTTGTTAAAGCGCTTGCCATATGCCTCAGCGGTGAACCTGAACGGTCTCTCCCAGGCTGTGAAATCATAACGTGCTCCTGCAGTGATGTGATAAGAGCGCTGTGCCTTCAGCAGCGGGTTTCCGTCCTGCGTTCCGGTCATCAACTCGCGGCCTCCGGGAGGTTGATGATATGCTCCGGCCGCAATGTAAGCTGAGGTGCGGGGGGTCAGCATCACCGTAAGGGAAAGCCTCGGGGAGATGAGAAACTCCGAACTGTAGGTGTCATAGGATGATCTTATGCCCGCATTTAAATCCCACATCCTGCCGGCGAGGGTAAAGCTGCTCCGGCTTATGAGCCAGGCCCCTGCGGTGAAGCTGCCTGCTGTCAGGCTTCGGTCAGAATATGAAGTCAGGCTCAGATCCTCACCTGCTCCGTTAACAGTGTATCCGGCGGAATCGACACGCAGCCATTCATTCATGGCAATGTCATGGGTGCGGTGTCTGGCAGTGACTCCCCACTCGAGACCGTTCCTGCCTGCCACAGCCGTCCCACTGTATGAGAGAGTGGCCATTCCTGTTCTCAGCTTATTTCGCGCATGCGTGAGCCAGCTTCCTGCGCCGGCATTGAGAAGGGAATCCGGATTGTTTTCCGTGCCTTCTGTCCTGTCAAGTGAGGAGAGGCTATAGGCGCCGCGTATATCATAACTCTCACTTTCGTCAGCAAGCATGGCAGAAAGGATAAGCTTCGAAGACAGCCTGTCATTATGCCTGAGATCCAGTGCCAGGGCTCCGCCACCGATCTCATACCTGTCACGCTCGCCTCCTTCGAAGAAGGCGTAGAGCCTGTAGGCGTTATCTATGGTTCCGAATGTCGTTGTCTGGCTTCTCGGAATAAAGGTGTACCTGTTTGATGAGCCCCATAACGACAGTGTCATGGTGGTTCTCTCATCAGGCCGATATCCTGCGATGGCCTGGATGTCGGCAAAACGGGGACTGTATTCGCCCCTGGTATCGAGGCTCCCAAGAAGGATGGCATTTGAGCGATACCTGGCACCTCCGATGAACCAGAACTTGTTGTTGGTGCTTCGCGTTCCGGCGTATACCGAAGATGTGATCATACTGAGAGAGACTGTCCCCTCGCTCTCTGACGGTTCGCGGTAGGTGATATCCAGCACTGATGACATACGGTCGCCGTATGAGGCACTGAAGCCGCCGGGGGAGAAGTTCACTGAGGCGGTGAGATCGGGGTTGATCCTGCTCAGACCCTCCTGCTGTCCGGCCCTTATCAGATATGGCCGGTATACCTCAACACCATTTATGTATACAAGGTTTTCATCATAGCTGCCTCCCCTGACTGAGTAACCGGAACTGAGTTCACTGTAGGATGCTACTCCGGGAAGGGTGGTTATCGCCGACTCAACACCACCGGTCACGGAAGGGATGACAGCGCCCGCGACAGCAGGAATGTTTATAACGGTTATGTTATCAGGCCTGGTGGCCCTGACCTGC
This sequence comes from uncultured Rikenellaceae bacterium, assembly GCA_963696805.1. Lineage (GTDB taxonomy): Bacteria > Bacteroidota > Bacteroidia > Bacteroidales > VadinHA17 > SR-FBR-E99. Next base: position 218,571 of record CAVOLF010000006.1, on the reverse strand, counting down.
ACTCCATCGATAGCCATGGTCATACCCTTAAGGATGACCCTCAGGTTATCCGTCAGGTCTCCGGGTCTGATGAAGAGTGTGTCAGTCGTGTAACCGACACAGGAAAAGATCACTCTCCTTGTCTCCGTATCCAGGGCAAGGGCGAATCTGCCGTCACTTCCGCTGACTGTTCCTTTCTGCGTGCCCGGAATGTGTACAGTTGCACCCGGAATGGCGTACCCGGCAGAATCGGATATAATGCCCCTGAGCATCCTCTCCTGTCCTGAAAGGATCATTGTTGTTATTATCAGAAAAAGTAATGTGAGAAGAGATTTTATCAATGATGACCGTGCCATCAGTCATTCTTTTTTTTCTTCCGGACCTTGCTCTTTTTTACCTTGGAGCTTTTGGTGGGCTCATTCTTCAGCAGTCCGTTCTTGACCTCGCGAGCAAATTTCTGCCATGCGAACGGGTTAAGAAGGTTGTTGGATGGCATCTGTCCGCGTGTGTAGAGATTATCAGCCATCTGCTGCATGGTGTACCTGTAAGCTTCGCCCGGAGTGGCGCGCATGTCACTCCATATCTGCTGCTCCACGAGCGCCAGGTTGTATTCCATATTCTCCATCAGCGGATCAACAGGTTTGTTTTCCACCACAGCCCTCTTGAACTCTGAGTAGGTCTTCCAGGGCAGCACAAGCACTTCTCCGATCTGTATGGTGTCAGTAACCATAATGACATCTGTTATAAAGTGATTCCCGGTAATTGATGGCGGTATGGTAAGCAGGGTGGACTTGTAGCCTATGGCGCTGAAAAATATTGTATCGCCCGGGGCGCTTATGATTGAGAAGATACCCCTGTGATCGCTTGCGGCGCCGCGTCGGAGATGTTTCGAATATATGCTTACATCAGGTACAATGAATCCCTGATCGTCAGCTGTCAGCCCATCGATCTGAATAAACCTCCTGTCGTCATCCTGGGCGCCGGCATGAGCAAATGAAACCGCAAGCATGACACAAATCACCAAAAACTTCTTCAATGACAGATAATTTTGCGCTGTAAAGTAAACAATAATGACATTTGATTCTAGATTTTAACTTAACTTTAATCATCTTTACTGTCATCAGACAAGTAAATCCGAAAAGCTAAAAATATATGCATAAACAGTTAATGCTTGGTGATGAAGCTATTGCCCAGGCGGCTCTGGATGCCGGCATGAGTGGCATGTATGCCTATCCGGGCACCCCATCTACCGAGATCATGGAGTATGTTCAGGCTTCACAGCAGGCTGCAGGCGATAATGTGCACCGTGAGTGGTCTTCAAATGAGAAGACAGCCACGGAAGCAGCCCTGGGAATGTCATACGCGGGGAAGAGGGCAATGGTGGCCATGAAGCATGTAGGATTGAATGTTGCTGCAGACGCCTTCATCAACTCCGCAGTCACGGGTGTCAACGGAGGGCTTGTGGTTGTTGCCGCCGATGATCCTTCAATGCACTCTTCGCAGAATGAGCAGGACTCACGTTTTTATGGCAGGTTTGCCCTGGTTCCGGTTTTTGAACCCAGGAACCAGCAGGAGGCCTATGATATGATTTTTAACGCATTTGATCTGTCTGAGAAATACCGTCTTCCGGTTCTTTTCCGCATCACCACACGTCTGGCTCATTCGCGCGCTCCTGTGACGAGAAGGGCTGCCAGGGCGCAAAACAGCACTCATCTGCCTTCAGATCCCCGTCAGTTCGTGCTCCTTCCTGCCATTGCAAGGAAACAGTACAGGGCTCTCACTTCACTTTTCGGGAAGCTTAATGATGAACCCATCCTGGCAGGCTATAACAGGCTCTCAATGGGCAGGGGCAGGGGAACGGGCATCATCACTTGCGGGATAGCCATTAACTACCTGATGGAGAACATAGCTGGCCATGAAGATGAATATCATATACTCTCTGTGGCTGCCTATCCGCTGAACAGAACACTGGTCGCTGAACTGGTTGAAAACTGTGACCAGGTCCTGGTGCTGGAGGAGGGTTATCCCTTCATCGAGGAGCAGCTTCGCGGACTCCTTGACAGGGATGTGAAGGTGCTGGGCCGGATGGACGGCACTGTACCCCGCGACGGCGAGCTAAACCCGTCTATCGTTGCTGCCGCTCTTGGCCTTGAGGCTACACATGGCAAGGATGTGCCTGGGGTCGTTCGACATAGACCACCCTCATTCTGCAAAGGATGCGGACATGCAGACGTATACTCGGCATTGGCTGAGGTGATGAATGAGTTCGGGCCCGGACGGGTCTTCTCTGACATAGGATGCTACACTCTTGGGGCGCTTCCGCCTTATAATATGGTCAACTCATGTGTCGATATGGGAGCCTCGGTGACAATGGCCGTCGGTGCTGCTGATGCAGGCCTGTGGCCGGCTGTGGCCGTCATAGGTGACTCCACCTTCACCCACTCCGGGATGACAGGGTTGCTCGATGCGGTGATCAAGGACTCACCTGTCACCCTGATCATCTCTGACAACTCCACTACCGGAATGACAGGCGGACAGAAGTCCCAGGCAACAGACAGGCTTGAAAGCATCTGTCTCGGACTCGGGGTGAAACGCGATCGCCTGAGGATCATAGTGCCCCTGCGGAAGAATCACGAGGAGAACAAGGCAGTATTGAGGGAGGAGCTGAAGCACCATGGGCTCTCTGTCATACTGGCTCGGAGGGAGTGCATTCAGACTGCTTCAAAAAACAAAAAGAGCGAAGCGGCAGATAAAATTAAAAAGGGCGAATAAGATGAAATGCGATATCATACTTGCAGGTGTGGGGGGGCAGGGTATCCTTACCATTGCTGCCACAATAGGCATTGCCGCCGTAGAAGAAAACCTTTTCCTGAAGCAGGCTGAGGTACATGGCATGAGCCAGCGCGGAGGCGACGTGCAGTCCCACCTGAGGCTCTCCGACAGGGAGATCCATTCTGACCTTATCCCGCATGGAAAGGCTGACCTGATAATCAGTGTCGAGCCCATGGAGGCACTGCGGTACCTTCCCTGGCTCTCCCCTGAAGGCTGGGTAGTGACCAGTTCCGTACCCTACGTGAATATCCCCGATTATCCTGATCCTGCCGATATAATGGCTGAGCTAAAAAAAACCGGAAACACCATAGTGCTCGATGCCGACGCCATCGCAAAGGATCTGGGATCATCCAGGTCAGGCAACATGGTTATTCTCGGAGCTGCATCATCATTCATCACCCTGCCATTCGAAAGCCTTGAGAATGCTGTCAGACAGCTTTTCAAGCGTAAGGGCGAGGATGTTGTCGATCTCAACCTGAAGGCGCTGCATGCCGGCAGGGATGCCGCAGGCAGGTAATCTAAGCGGCACAGGTAATGCATGAACTGCCGCCGGAGGAGAACACAATCCGGTGCAAAAAATTCACCAACTACCGCAGGCAGATAACATAGACCGAAGCAAAACACCCACAAAGTTTCCCAGACTTAAATGTGAAGAAGAGCAAAAGGCCTTTCATGTTCCCCTGAACGGTAAACAGGCCCCGGCTCAATGCCGGGACCTGCCAGCGAGACATCCGTTCCTCACAATTCAACCCCTCACTCAACACGGAATGTCATTGGCGGCTTTTGCCAAGGCTACTTTCCACGGCCCTTTCCCGCGCGCCCGGCAGGCTCACTGCCTGCAAATGGCTCAGCGGAAGGCTCCGGTTCAGAATCATCAGCGATCATATCCCTGGACCTGCTTCCGGAACTGAGCATCACGAGATCAGTTGCCACTATCTCGGTGACATTCTTCAGATTGCCATTCTTGTCTGTGTAGCTGCGGTAGTTTATCCGCCCCTCTATGCAGACCTCCCTGCCCTTGGCGAGAAACTTCGAAGTGAGCTCTGCAAGCCCGTTCCATGCAACGATGCTGTGCCAGGTAGTATCATCTACCTTTGCACCGTCAGCATTCTTGTAACTCTCATTGGTTGCCAGGTTAAAATGAGCAACCTTTTTTCCGCTCTCAAGCGTTCTGATTTCCGGATCCTGACCAAGACGGCCAATCAGTTGCACCTTGTTTCTTAAAGCATTCATGATTTTTTTGATTTAAGGTTATTAATGCTGTTAACGATACAAAAGTGCACCCTCTTAACCATATGATCCGGTTGATAATCATTTCTATCCGGTTAGCAGTCGTTTATATCCGTTTGTAAACGCTTTTAATTATCATAATCAATATGATAAGCGATTATGCTTAATAAAATATTTTGTAAATTTGATCAAACATTACGCTGTGGAAAGAGTATGTCTTGACTGCGGGGCCAGGCTCCTGGGCCGGTCTGATAAGAAATTCTGTTCCGATCAGTGCCGGAATAACTACAACAACCGCATTAACCGCGATCAGAATAACTATGTACGAAACGTTCATGCCCAGCTGAGGCGTAACCGCAAGATACTGGCTGATCTTCTTGACGACGGACACGGGCGTATTCACCGTGATGCGCTCATTGCTCAGGGTTACAACTTCACCTTTTTTACACACCTTGTTGAAACGCAGGAGGGAATAAGGTGGGCCTACTGTTTTGAGTATGGCTTCAGGGAGGCAGGGAGAGGGTATCTTGAGCTCCGCCGGAGCAGCGGCTACCTCTCGATTCTGAAGGAGGAGGATAATTAGAATTTGCGATTTTCGTCCCGACACTGCGTGTGCGGGATTGATCCTGCTCCTTGGTCGCAGGCTCAAATTTTCGATTTGCAATTATCCGATTTTACTGACTTTCCGGACTTTCGAGACTTTCGACTTTACTGACTTTCCGGACTTTCGAGACTTTCGACTTATATGACTTTCCGGACTTTCTACTTTCCGGACTTTATGACTTTGAATTGCGCCCCACACAACAAAAATTGTATTTTTGGACCATGAACTAAAAGGGAAATGAAAAAACTTGTAATACTTGCGGCAGCTGCCATGATCACCTGCATGGCATACGCACAGGAGCAGAAGGTATATGAGCACGGTTACCTGGTGAAGGTCGGCGACACTGCTCCGGATTTTACCATCAGGGAAGCCGGCGGAGAGACCTATAACCTGGCAGATCTCCGCGGAGAGGTTGTCATGTTGCAGTTCACAGCGAGCTGGTGCGGGGTGTGCCGCAAGGAGATGCCATTCATTGAGGATGAAATATGGATCCCGGGCAAGGAAAAGGGGCTTGTGGTAATAGGCATTGACCGTGATGAACCTGAGGCTACGGTGCTCAGCTTTAAGGATAACATGAAGATTACCTATCCGCTGGCCCTCGACCCGGGAGCTGATATCTTCGGGCTCTTTGCACAGAAGGAAGCCGGCGTCACCCGCAATGTCATCATCGACAGGAAAGGCAGGATCATCTTCCTGACACGCCTGTTCGACCGTGAAGAGTTTGATAAAATGAAGGATGTGATCTTCGCCGAACTGGCAAAAAAGTAGAAAAAGCATCCCATTTATTCATTTTGGTGCAACCTTTGGCCTTATTCTTGCGTTAATTAGAGCAACTACTGTTTCTATTAACTTAAAACTTGAATAAAATGAAAAAGATCATTGTCACAGTTCTTGCACTTGTTCTTGCCGCTCCTCTTTTTTCACAGGTTAATTTTGGCCTGAAGGCAGGAGTAAGCACAGACTTCACGTTTACCAACCTCGATCTGTCTCAGGCAGACGTTGATGTAATTCTTCAGAATGCCAAGAGCGTTGAGTGGGGCTTTCAGGGTGGAGCTTTTATGAGAGTATCGTTTTCAGGGTTTTACTTGCAGCCTGAGTTTCTCCTTGCCACTGCAACGAATTCGCTCTCTTACGAAGGTGTGGTTGACGGGCAACCTGTTGACGAGCTGCTTGAACAGAAGTTCACAAAGCTTAATATTCCTGTTCTTCTTGGATTTAAACTGGGACCGGTTCGGATTAATGCAGGACCGGCTGCTTCCATTCTGCTTTCTGAGCCGTCAGATATGATTGATATTGCAACCTATAAAACCGCTACATTCGGTTATCAGGCAGGTGTCGGTCTTGATCTCTTCAAGAAGCTGACCCTGGATGTTCGATATGAAGGAAACCTCAACCAGTTCGGCAACGATATTACAATTGGTGGAGAGACCTTCACCCTTGATGACAGGACCGGGGCGCTGCTGCTTCAGGTAGGCGTGATATTCTGAGCCTGAGACAACATAAAAGAACTCTTCCGTTCTTCAGCGGAGGAGTTTTTTTTTATTTTTACAGGAGTATATTAGGCTAAGGTCCATGCTTCTGACAGGAAATCCAATATCTGTTCTCTGGAATGTGCTCGCGGTTCTTTACCTGATCACGGTCTTTTCAATTTGTCTTATGATCGTGTTTGAGAACAGGAACCCTGTGAAGACGCTTGCCTGGATATTGGTGATATTGCTTGTTCCCGTTGCAGGTGTGGTAATATATGTGCTCTTCGGCAGGTACTACCGGAAGCAGAAGATCTACAGCCGCAAGGGTATGACTGACAGCAGACGGCTTGCCGCCCATGCGAACCGGCAGGTTGTGACGCTGCCCAGGGTCCTCGCTGATGAAAGTGAAGCAGTAAAGTCAAAGGGACATCTGATCCGCCTCATGCTCAATAACAACAGGTCACTCCTTACCCTTGACAACAAAATTGATCTTCTGGTGAACGGTAAACAGACCTTTCCTGCCATGCTTGACGCCATTGCCTCGGCAACTAACTACATTCACCTGGAGTTTTACCGGATAGAACCAGACACCCTGGGAACCGAGTTCAGTGCGCTGTTGGAGCACAAGGCGCGTGAGGGTGTGAGAGTCAGGGTCATTTTTGATGACGTGGGAAGCTGGAACATCCATAAACCTTACCTCAGGGAGATGAGAGCCTCCGGGGTGCAGATCTTCCCGTTCATGCCGGTACGGTTTCCGAGTTTCTCGAGCAAGATCAACTACCGGAATCACAGGAAGATACTGGTGGTTGACGGCCGGTTAGGGTTTGTTGGCGGACTCAACATAGCAGACAAGTACCTGCATGGCCTCCATGACCTCGGGCCATGGGTTGATACTCACCTGAAGCTTGAAGGGGAGGCGGTGGCGGCTCTTGACCGGGTTTTTATCTCCGACTGGGATTTCGTGAGCGGGGAGGAGTTGAAGCCTGAGAGTTTCCTGAAACATGTCATAAGAACCGGGAACCGGTGCCTGGTGCAGGTGGCTTCAAGCGGGCCAGACACCGACTGGGCAACGATAATGCAAGTTTATTTTTCGGCCATTGCAACAGCAAAGTCTTCAATTTACCTGACCTCTCCCTATTTCAGTCCCGATGAAAGCATCCTGACAGCCCTTAAGACATCTGCCCTGAGCGGTGTGGATGTAAGAATGATCTTCCCGAAACATTCCGATTCAATCATATCCAACTGGAACACCCGCTCATATATAACCGAACTGCTCGAAGCCGGTGTCAGGATATTTCTTTATGAGAATGGGTTTATCCATTCCAAATATCTGCTGGTAGACAGCGTCTTCTCATCAGTAGGCTCACCCAACGTCGATGTACGCAGCTTTGACCTCGATTTTGAAGTTACGGCTCTGATCTATGACCAGGAATTTGCTGCCAGGCTTGGAGTGCTGTTTGAAGAGGACCTTGAAAACTGCAAAGAGGTGGTCATGCCAGAGTGGGTTATAAGGAGCAGGAGAGAAAGATACAAGGAGTCTATGGCACGCATATTCGGGCCACTATATTAAGATCTTAACTGATGAAAAAGATAACACTGACACTCTTTTACACTATTCTTGCGGCAGGGATCACACTGACAGTGTTTATGTGGGTGACCGTGCTCAGGGATAATGTCGCCGTTGAGGGAGAAGTAAGGATTTTCATTCCAACAGGGTCATCGTTCGATGATCTGGCCGACACGCTCAGGAACTCGGGTATTCTCAGGAGCGAGCGAAACTTCACCATCACCTACCGTCTTAAATCCCATGGCCTTAACGTCAAACCCGGTTCGTATATCATTGAGCCCGGAATGAGCAACAACAACATAGTAAATATGCTAAGGTCCGGAAGGCAGGCTCCCGTCAATGTGACCTTCAACAATATCCGCACACTCGACGAGCTTGCCGGCAGGATAGGCGGTCAGGTTGAAACTGACTCAGCCTCTCTTACGGCTTTTTTTGATGATGAAAATAACTACCTGAACGATGGATTTAACCGTCTGACAGTCATTTCAGTCTTTATACCGGATACATATCAGCTTTACTGGACAACCGATGCCAGAGACTTTTACCGCCGCATGCTACGCGAATACAGGTCATACTGGAATAAAGAACGTACAGCGTCAGCCGGTGCCCTTGAACTGACCCCCGCAGAGGTGTCAGTACTGGCCTCCATCGTTGATGAGGAGGCCTCCAGGGATGATGAAAAGTCGCGCATTGCCGGAGTATACATCAACAGGCTGCGTCAGGGGATGCCGCTGCAGGCTGACCCTACCGTCAAGTATGCTGTCAATGACTTCACGCTCAGACGCATATTAAACAGGCACCTTGAGGTTGATTCCCCTTATAACACCTACAAATTCAAGGGATTACCACCCGGGCCCATACGCTGTCCTTCACGTTCGGGACTTGAGGCGGTGCTCAACGCTGAAAAGCATGACTACCTCTATTTCGTGGCCAGGTACGATTCGTCAGGTTACCATCATTTCTCAAGAACCCTCGCCGAGCATAACAGGTATGCGGCAGCCTACCGGCGTGAGCTGAACAGGAGAAAAATATACAGGTAGAGGCTCAGGATTATCTTATCGGGCTGTAACTGTTCAGGAACTCAATAATTTTCCTGGCATTCAAAGTGTTGTCAGCCACTTCACGCAGAACGTGGTTACGCTTTTCCCTCATCTCAGGGGTGAAATCTGCCTGCATCAGTCTTTCTGTCATGCTGACCCATTCACCCGGATCAGAGGCGATATTGCACAGGCTCTCCAGACGGGTACCTGCAACAACGGGAGCGGATGTGATGACATGCCTTCCGGTACAAAGTGAAATAATCAGTTTCAGCTTCATGCCTGAAGGCTGTGAGGCATTCAGCAGACAGATCTGCGCATTCGTGATAAGTTCACTCATCTGGTTCAATGACGGGTTGGGAATAATCTTCACGTGCTTCAGTGCCGAGGCAGCATGAACTAACTCGTCGGAAGGTCGTTTGCCGGCAAATACCGTCTTATGTCTCCAGTTCACGGCCACCTCATCCAATATGAAGCGGGCTGCCACATTGTTCTCGGCTGTTGAGAAATCTCCGTGAACAAGTACATAATCACCTTTACCGTTTGAAGAGCGGCATCCTTCTGCCGGGTGAAAGGGACCCACAAAAAGGGCATTGCCGTATCTCGTCCTGAAGTAATCAGTGTCACCAGGTGATATGGTAAGCAGCAGGGTTGCCTTCCCCAACTTCGGTTCATAGCGCTCAAGTTTCCTTGCTTCAGCATAGTAAAAGAGCTTTCTGAACAGATTTTTTTCGTTGGCAGCCAGGTTGCGATAATAGATATGCTCTATATTGTGCGTGCGAACCATTTTTATTCTATTCGCAAGAGCCGGATGATCAAGTAAATACGTTGTGTGAAGACCCTCAAAAATCACCGGGTTCCTATCGGAAAGCAGATTATTAAGCAGCGATCCGTTTCTGCGTGACAGAACTATAAACGGCTCACGGCGGAAAAAGTGGAACAGGTTCAGGTCGCGCTTGTAATAATGCACCTGAAGGCATTCGCGTTCAAGAGTACGTGAACGGCTGCGACCGTAGCTGAAACAGTGCAGAATCACACCCACACCCAGCTGTTTCAAGGCTGAGATCTTGTAGAAAACATCCATAACCCCTCCGTAATCAGGCGGATAAGGTACGTTGAAGCTGATCAGGTGTACTATTGTGCTTTCAGGAGTTTTGTCCATGAACGGGATTACTATTTACAAACATAGTAAAATAATTCTTTTGTATCTTTCATCCCCTTTTATTGCCGCAAGATTTGTTGCCTGTCATTCAACAAACTGTAATTGAAAGCCCTAATAGCAGTCATAAGCGATCTGTCAACTGACATGAGAGTGCAGAAGCATGCGATGTTGCTTGCCGGGGAAGGCTTTGAGGTGACACTTATCGGCAGGAAGACCGGCAGCCTGGTGCCCCTGCCTCTTCCGGGGGTGGAAACCCTCCGGATCAGGGTGCTTTTCAGAAAAGGACCGGGCATGTATATCCTGTTCAACTTCTTCCTTTTCTTGCGACTGCTGTTCAGGCGGTTTGACCTCTGCCTGGCATGCGACCTTGACACCCTGGTCCCATGTTACATGGTGACACGTTTGTCAGGCAGGAGGCTGGTTTATGACGCACATGAATATTTCACAGGCCAGCATGGTCTCGCAGAGCGAAGAGTAATACATGCCATATGGAAATGGGCAGAAAGACTGATTCTTCCCAAAGTACGCCATATGATCACAGTCAGCGGCTCAATCGCGGACCTGTACCACCGTGAATACGGTGTCTCCCCTGTTATAATAAGGAACGTGGCACCGTCAGTGACGCATCTGAAGCCACATGACCGGAGTGCGCTGGGAGCTTCTGAGGAGGACCTGCTGGTGGTCTTTCAGGGCTCTGGCATAAATGAGGGGAGAGGAGCCCGTGAACTGATCAAAGCCATGACCATGCTTGAGCGGATCAGGCTCGTCATCATCGGTTCAGGCGATATCATTGACTCCCTGAGGAGCTCGGCACGTGAAAGCGGAGCAGCAGGGAGGATCCTGTTCCTGCCCCGGATGCCCTGGGAGGAGATGATGCGGTATACAATGTGCTGTGATGCCGGACTGTCTCTTGATACCGACACATGCGAAAATCAAAGGTACAGCCTCCCTAACAAGCTGTTTGACTACATTGCAGCCGGGATCCCGGTAATCGTGTCACCCCTGCCGGAAGTTGCATCATTGATAGGCAGGTACGGATGCGGTGTTGTGATCGGAGAGGTGACACCCGGGGCTGTTGCCATTGCACTTGAAAGGCTCCGTGATGACCGTGGCTTCCTGCTCTCTCTGAGGGAAAAGACTGCTGAGGCACGCAGGGAGCTAAACTGGGAAAAGGAGAAGATAAAAGAACAAGAGTTCTTCAGGAGTGTTATTGATTTAAAATCATAAAGATGAATAAAGGTCTGTTAAAAAGATACCTGCCGGAAATTGCCGGTACAGTTGCACGGGGCTGTCGGCGGATTTATTTACTGGAAGTATGTGGGGTGCGTGTCAGGCACCTGTGCAATAAAGTCCAACTGGTACCTCATGGTACCCTGGGGAGCAGTGCTGGGTTACCTGGCAGGCTCCGTTGCAGGTGATCTCATTCGCAAAAAGAAAAAGACGCAGGAAGAGAAGGAGAGTTGATCTTCACGCCCTGGGTGATCAGCGGGAAGTTTGTATATTGCATACATAATTCAATTCAAACCTAACCCTGTAACAATGAAAACCAATCGCCGGAATTTCCTGCGTACAGCGGCCGTTGCCGGAGCAGGAGCACTCACAGCTGGCAGTGCGGCATCATGCTCACGCCTGGAGAAGTCAACCGAGATGATGCCGGAAGTCAGGCTGGCGCTCCTTGCTTCACATTCACAGAAGTTTAACATGTCAGGCTACGGATCTCCTCCGCTTGAGAAGGTACGTATTGGCTTTATCGGACTTGGCATGCGGGGACCCGGTGCGGTTGAGCGCATGGCTCACATTGAAGGGGTGGAGATAGTGGCCCTGTGCGACAAGTATTCCGATCGCGTGGACAAGATGCAGGACATGCTCTCAAAGTTCGGTATACCGCAGGCAAAATCCTTCAGCGGCACCGAGGAAGCCTGGAAGGGTCTTTGTGATGACCCCGGTATAGATCTGGTTTATATATGCACACCATGGGCCTGGCATACACCGATGGCTGTTTATGCAATGGAGGCAGGGAAACATGTAGCCGTTGAGGTTCCTGCGGCAAAGACCGTTGAGGAGTGCTGGCAGCTGGTGGAGACTTCCGAACGGACCAGGAGACATTGCATGCAGCTTGAAAACTGCTGCTACGATTTCTTTGAATTGCTTACACTCAATATGGCGCGCCAGGGGCTCTTTGGCGAGATCGTCCACGGCGAAGGAGCTTACATCCACGATCTGCGGTGGGACTTCACCTATGACAAAAACGGTTACGCCGACATGTGGCGGCTGAAGGAGAACACCCGCAACGGTAATCTCTATCCGACCCACGGACTGGGCCCGGTATGCCAGATAATGAATATCAACCGCGGAGACAAAATGGATTATCTGACCTCCATTTCTTCAAATGACTTCGCGATGGCTGCCGAACTGGGTCAGCTGGCTAGGGAAGATCCGTTCTATATTCCTTATGCCGGTCAAAAATACCGTGGCAACATGAACACCACCCTCGTCAGGACCGTTGCAGGCAGGACAATTATGATCCAGCATGATGTGTCAAGCCCCAGGCCTTACTCGAGGATACACCTGATCAGCGGCACAAAGGGGGCTGCAAGGAAGTGGCCTTCCCCGGCCAGGATAGCACTCGGTCATTCATGGCTCAAAGCGGAGGAACTGGCATCGCTTGAGGCACAGTATACGCCAGAAATAGTCAAAAGGGTGGGAGAGATGGCAAAAGAGATAGGTGGCCACGGCGGAATGGATTTCATAATGGACTGGAGGCTCATCGACTGCCTGCGAAACGGTTTGCCTCTTGATCAGGATGTATATGACGCGGCTCTGTGGAGTGTGATCACGCCCCTGAGCGAATGGTCAGTCGCCAACAGGTCATCATCAATAGACATCCCCGATTTCACCTGCGGTTCATGGGAGGTTAACAAGCCATTTGATCCGAACCTTCCCGAGGGAGGGACCACAAAAGTGCTTGGCATTCAGGGCAGTTCCAACCAGCTGGAAGTATAGCGGAACAGCCTGTTCATACCATCTCCGGGCACCCTGCACATCCGCTGACCTTCATCAACGGGGTCATGGACATGCTTGGCCTGTGAAGGTCAGTCTACAGTCCTCAGTCCTCAGTCCTCAGTCCTCAGTCAAGTCAGGCAATAGGCAAGAGACTATAGGCAGTAGTGAAATTAAGAATTAAGATTTGCGAACTGATAATTAGAATTTTAGACTGCAGGCCGGCAAGACCTTTTGACTTCAGACCTTCAGACAGTGGACTTCGCCGACTGCCGACTGCCGACTGAAGACTGTGGATTTCATTTCGAGTTGAACAGGTCTATCATCGTCAGGCTCATAGCGGTCACTCCGGTGGTATATGCGGGCACGAAATCAGGCAGGAAGTTGCTGCTGTGAAGTGCAGGGAGCATGGTTCCTTCTGCAATGCTCTTCTCATATTTCTCCCTGTTGGCTACACCCAGCCAGAAGAGGGCGATTTTTACCTTCTCATCCGTGCGGCCGTACTTGCCGAAGTCCTCCGCCACGGTGCATGGATCCACCCGCAGAACATTGTCCTTTCCGAGCGCCTTTTCCATAGATGCTACAGCCATGTTGACCAGGCCGGCGTCATTTTCAACAGGAGGTGTGGAATCTTTTCCGAAGCTTATTACCGGCCACTTATCCTGCGGCAGGCCTGCGGCCAAAGCATGGCCGTTGGCTATCCGGACAACCGCCTGCCTGATCTGCCGGTAGACATCGTCGGAGAAGAACCTCAGTGTGAGTTTCATCTCCACCTCCTCCGGGATGATGTTATGCTTTGTTCCTCCATGGATTGAACCTACCGTTATCACTGCCGGGGAGACCGGATTGATCTCCCGGCTGACGATTGTCTGGTAGTCGAGGATTATCTTGGCTGAAAGGACAATAGGATCTATTGTTTTATGTGGCATGGCACCGTGGCCGCCAATTCCGTAGACCTTCATGTCTACCGAGTTGACCCCGGCAAAAATTGGTCCCGGGAAATACCCTGTTGTCCCTGCAGGAAGGTCAGGGCTGACATGATAGCACAACGCATAGTCTGGCAGCGGGAATCTGCTGTAGAGTCCGTCTCTGATCATCTGGTCCGATCCTCCGCTGACTTCCTCGGCAGGCTGAGCTACTGCCATTATCGTTCCCTTCCACCTGCTCCTGAGTGCCACAAGGGCAGACAGAGTCCCGTGCCAGACGGTCATGTGAAAATCATGCCCGCATGCGTGCATCACAGGTGTCTCCATTCCGCGGTCGTCGTTACGGTGACCGTGCTTGCCCATGAGACACCGGTGGTCTCCCTCACCGGCAGGGCATCCATGTCAGTCCTGAGCATCACCACAGGCCCTGTACCATTCCGGAAAACGCCCACAACGCCGTTTCCGCCTACCCCTTTTGTTACATCGAATCCCATTTTTTCAAGAGCCAGGGCCATTTTTTCAGCCGTTTTAAATTCCTGAAGTGAGAGCTCGGGATTCTGATGCAACTCCCGGTACATTTGCTCAGCGGCAGGAACAGAGGTGGTGGCCTCCTTTCTGATAAGAAGGTTGAGATCCTGGCCTGCAGAGGAGCACTGAGATGCACAGAAGCAGCGCAGAAGAGCAGAAAAGAAGAATTTATTCATGATTCGCGTCTTGTGATGTTCAAAATTAAGAATATATCCTTAAAGGTGAGGCAGATCTTAATAATTATGAAAACTGACGACAGATCAACGGGTATTTTGCTACCTTAGTTCGTCCAAAATAACAATCATGGTCATGAGGAAAATCTTATTAATAGTCACATTTGCGTCTATGGGAATAGCACTCTTTACATCATGCGGGGAATCAGGCAGGAAGGCTGCCGTGAATGAAGAATTTACATATGAGGTTGACAGATTTGAAGATATCAGCGTGCTCAGGTATCGCCTGCCGGGGTTTGAACAGCTGTCGGCAGGTGAGAAGGAGTTCATATACTATCTCTCCGAGGCCGCCCTCTGCGGGCGTGACATACTGTGGGACCAGAATTTCAGGTATAACCTTGTCATACGGAAGACCATCGAGGCCATAATCGCCTCATACGGCGGCGACAGGGAGGCGGAAGAGTATCAATCATTCATCACCTATGCCAAAAGGGTCTTCTTTGCCAACGGCATACACCATCATTATTCCGGTGACAAGTTCGTTCCGGGATTTTCACGGGATTATTTTGCGGCCCTGGTCAGCGATACCGACCCGGGGCTCCTTCCTCTCAGGGAGGAAGAGACGGCCGATGATCTCACTGCGATGCTAACTCCGGTGCTCTTTGACCCGGAGCTATACTCCAGAAGGCGTTGATCAGACAGAGGGAGCTGACATGATCGTCTCCTCGGCCAACAACTTCTACGAGGGGGTTACCCAGGCGGAAGTCGAAAACTATTACGGGTCCCTGGCCGATCCAGCTGACACGACCCCTGTATCATGGGGACTGAACACCAAGGTGGTTAAGGTCGACGGGAAGGTGACCGAGATACCTTACCGGAGCGGAGGGCTCTATGGAGAGGCCATCGACCGCATCATCACATACCTTGAGAAGGCTCGTGAAGTGGCGCTGAGCGAGACCCAGAAGAAGCGAGCTTGGGCTGCTCATTGACTACTACAAGACAGGTGACCTGAAGACCTGGGATGAGTACAACGTAGTGTGGGCAGGCAATACTGACCTCTCCGTTGACTATATCAATGGATTTATCGAGACTTACGGTGACCCGCTGGGCATGAAGGCCACCTGGGAGTCAGTGGTCGATTACAAGGACATTGAGGCATCAAAGCGCACTGCACTGATCACCGCTAATGCGCAGTGGTTCGAGGACAACTCACCTGTTGCCCCGCAATACCGCAAGGAGAAGGTCACCGGCGTTGCTGCCAGCGTCATTAACGTGGCGATGCTCGGCGGTGACTGTTATCCGGCCTCTCCGCTGGGGATAAACCTTCCGAATTCCAACTGGATAAGGACGGAAACCGGGTCGAAGTCAGTCACCCTTGCAAACATAACCGATGCAAAGGACATATGGCACGTGGCAGCGGCTTCCTGGAGGAATTTGCCTTTGACGAGGCTGAGATAAAACGGGCTACAACACGGATCACTCGCTGATGCTCTTCATACCGACCTTCACGAATGCATTGGCCATGCCAGCGGCAAACTGGCTCCGGGAACTGATCCGAATGCCCTCAAGAACTACTCCTCTCCCCTTGAGGAGATGAGAGCAGATCTCTTCGCACTTTATTTCCTGATGGACCCCAAACTGACCGAAATTGGACTGATCCCTTCTGAAACCGGCAAAAGCACAGTATGACAATTACATCCGCAACGGACTACTTACGCAGATCGTCCGGATAACACCCGGAAAGGACATTGAACAGGCCCACATGCGCTGCCGTTCGGCAATATCTCACTGGGTATATCAAAAGGGCGCACCTGACAATGTCATGACTGGTGGAAAGTGATGACCAGACCTATGTGACGATCACTGACTACGAAAAGCTACGGATGCTGTTTGGCGTGATGCTGAAAGAGGTTCAGCGCATCAAGTCGGAAGGTGATTTCGTGGCTGGAAAAGATCTGATTGAAAATTACGGGGTGAAGATCGATCAGGATCTGCACCGTGAGATACTGGCCCGGTACGCGAAGCTGGATATTGCCCCCTACAGCGGATTCGTAAATCCCTCGATGACAACGGTAACAGATGCAGCGGGAAAAATCATCGATGTGAAGATTGAATATTGCTCTGACTACCTGGGGCAGATGATGGAATACGGGAAGAGATATTCATTTCTCCCGGTTAATTGAAAAAGAAGACATTATGCAGGCAGAGGCGCAGAATCTAACACCTCTGCTTTAATTATTGCGCCACTATGCGGCCAACCCCATCGTGGCGCCCTGATTGCAGGATTAATCGTAATATTTTTTGTTCATCCGTTCCGTCTTCCTCTTCTCTGCCAGCACCATGTAGACCAGGTATACGGAGACGATCACCAGCAGTATGATGATGCTGTACCTTACGATTACAGCGGTCCCCAGTCCTTCGGTCGCCGGCGATGAAGGGTTGACAGAATAACCAACCTCTACCCCGAACAGGTTCCTGACGAAAAACAGGAGGAAGAAGGATAGAAGACCGGCTGCAACAGGCGTGGTTATCCAGCCTGATGCGATACTTCCCAGTAATTTCAGGTTGATGTTCCTGATACCCTTGTAAAGCCCTATGCCCAGTACTGACCCGACCACCACCTGTGTGCTTGATACAGGCACCATCGGGATGGGAGGGAGGCCTATCCTTACCATAAGGCCTGATAGTGCGGATGATGAGAAGATGAACAGCACCAGAGCCTGTGACAGCACAACCACGAAGGCCGCTTCGGATGATAGTTCCAGGAGGTTGTTGCCGATGGTCTGCATCACCTTTTTGGAGAATGTCAGTATGCCGGCTGCGATGGCAACAGCGCCAAGGAAGAAGAGCTGCTGGGCCCCTGTAAGGGTGAAGATTCCGAAGTTGGCATCATCGAGGGGGATACTCGGCACGAACACCCCCATTACGTTTGCGATGTTGTTTGCGCCGAGGCTGTAGGCTCCGAAGGCGCCTGCGATCATCAGTCCGGTTCTGAGGTATGATTCATATTTGAGGAGGTGCACTTTTATCCTCCTCCGGGTGATCTTGACAAGGTGATAGAGCCCGTAGGCGAAGAGGGCGCCCAGAACAGGTCCCGTTATCCATGTAATTATGATCTGCGTCAGTGCCCTGGTGTCGACAGCATTGTCGGTGAAATAATTCCATCCGATGATTGCGCCTACAATAGCCTGGGTGGTTGAGACAGGCAATCCGGCCCTGGTCATGAAAAAGACTGTCAGACCTGCGGCCAGGGCTACTGTAAATGCGCCTCCCATGGCATTGACTGATCCGAGCCGGCCCAGAGTGTCGGATGCCCCTGCACCCTGAAGCACGGCGCCAAGGATAACAAAGACTGAGGCGATGACAGCAGCCCTGGCAAAGGATACCATCCTTGACCCGACGGCGGAACCGAACACATTGGCTGCATCATTGGCCCCGAGGGTCCACCCGAGAAAAAGGCCGCTGGTGAGGAAGAGAAAGATCATGATCAGAGCATTTGCCTTATGGCCATGGAGGCAAGGAGGTCAGCCGCCGCCTGGGCGGAGTCGGAAATATTTTCAATGTGGTGGGTAATATACCTTATGTGAGCCTTCTCAGCCAGGGAGAGATCATTCATCTCATGAAAGACCCTCTTCTTCATCTGGAACGCAGCCTTATCGGTCTCCCTCTCGAAGAAATAGACCTTGATGAGTTTCTCCCTGACGAGATGGGGTTCACGGAAAAAAGCCCTCGCGGCAGGCAGAAGTTCTTCAGCGGCATTGCCTGACACTTCGGCCAGTGATATGAACTCATTTACCAGTGATGCCGGTATATGCGGCATCTCGACATAGAATTCGTTCAGCGATTTCTTGGCAGTGTCAATAATCTCATCGAGCTGCCAGAGCAGCTTGACTATTTCGCTCCTCTGGTGAGGAAGGATAGAGTGAACTATCATGTCATTCTCTATGCTTCTCTGTAGCTTGTCGGCTCTGCCTTCAAGTTCGTCTATCCTGGAGAGATGGTTCTGAAAGGCATTGTGATCACCTTTGACATAGGCCTTGACACCCTCCTTGAAGATAAGTATGCCTATCTCAATGGTGTCAAAGAATTCATCGATTCTTACTGCCAGCTCCCTTGTTGTACGGGTGAAAAGAGACATCTGATGAAAGTTGTGGTTTAAGACAAATATATTAAGAAAAGCATCGCATTACGGTCATTCAGAAATCAATAATTCTCTCAACACGATGATTTTTAAGGTAGCTCTTGATAATAACATGTATGTCGCGGTTGTCGGCAGCCCTCCGGATGCAGTCGTGCACTGCCGTCAGTCCGAATCCTACGTCATTTATATTGAAGAATCCGAAGCCCTCATATTTGCCGTTGACGATCTTAACAACAGACCTCTCCTCACTGTCGCGGCCGCGGTCAATTATGAAGAAGTTTCTCTCCCTGAATATGAATTCATCAAGAGCCATGAGTGCCCTTTCATTGTATGATCCGGGCTCTTCCCCGCCGCAGCATGCTCCCCTGCAGAGGCTTACCTGCCTGTGAAAGCAGGGCCCATCAGTCTCATACATCCCTGACAGCTTCTGGCAAAGGGTGAATTCACTGATTATCTGTTCCAGCTTACCCCTGGCTTTGTCACGTGATGAAAAGAGAGACAGCGGGACCTCCTCATCATCGACGTTGCGGTATTCAAACCTGATGTAGCCCTGTTCATCAGTATGACTGTAGATGCCCCAGCGGAAACCCGTGCGCCGCTGAGCCCTGTTGTAGAGGGGCTTCCTGCTCTTGATCTCTGCCGACTCAAGGAGAAGGGCTATCAGCTCGCTGCCGGTACGCTCCCATGATATGTCGGCTATCTGCGATCTCATTTCCATGGCCCTTCCCGATGTGTTGTTTGACAGGTGGGTGTTAACCCTCTGGCTGAGATTGCGGCTCTTGCCGACATAAATGACTTCACCCTTCTCATCGTAAAAATAGTAGATGCCCGCCTCCTCAGGAATATCTGCCAGTCGTGCCGTGTCAAGCGACGGGTGAAGTTTTGCTGCTTTCCTGTTCCTGATCAGACTGCCCGATTTCAGTGCCCTGTCCTTTTCCAGGAGGAGCTCAAGGAGCCTTACAGTGGCCATAGCGTCGCCGGAAGCCCTGTGTCTGCCATTTATCTCAATTCCAAGATCCTTGCACAGGTTTCCCAGGCTGTATGACCTGTGACCGGGCAGCAGTTTTCTGCTGAGCGATACAGTGTCGATCAGCGGCCTCCTGAAATTGTATCCCAGCATTCCGAATTCCTGCCTGATAAAAGAATAGTCAAACCTGGCATTATGTGCAACAAATACTTTCCCTTCAGTGAGCTCCACAATTCTTTTCGCCACTTCGAAGAATTTCGGGGCATCCTCGACCATCTCATTGGTGATACCGGTCAATGAAGTTATGAAATACGGGATGTTACGCTCCGGGTTGACCAGGGTGGAGTACTCCTCAACAATCTGGCTGCCATCATGAATATAGACGGCTATCTCGGTAATCCTTTCATGCCTGGCACTTCCCCCGGTGGTCTCTATGTCAATAACTGCGTACACTTTTGCATGAAAGCACTAAGATAATTACTTTTAATGCTGCATCGAATTATTCATAAATTTGGTGTAATTTGAGAGGTCATGGAATGCTTCGGTGATTATTATTATCTCGATGGCATCATCATACCTGCTGATCATGATGATGAGATCGTTTCCGGCGAGGTCTCCTTTTACGAGGTGATCAGGACCCGGGAGGGCATCCCTCTTTTCTTTGATGATCACATGAAGCGTCTGAGTGACGGCATATCAACAAGATATGAAAGCGGCGGAGATATTTCTTCACGGGTCAGGGAGGGTCTTGATGCTCTCGTAGCCTTGCAGTCGTTCCCGGAGATAAATGTGCGGGTGAGGGTTACTTTCACCGGGCAGGACTATTCGTTGCATATATGCTATATTCCCTCTTCTTACCCTGATACTGCGATGGTCACCACGGGCGTCAGGCTGATATTATACCATGCAGAACGGTTTGATCCGGGGGTTAAGCTTCTGAATAACCGGCTTCGTCTGTCGGTGAATGAAGCGCTGGCCAGGAAGAAGGCCTATGAGGCGCTGCTCGTCAACCATGATGGCTTAATCACTGAGGGAAGCAGGTCGAATGTGTTCTTTGTCACGGGCAATGGCGCAATTCACACGGCCCCTGATAAAATGGTTCTTTCAGGAATAACACGCCGGTATGTCACTGATATCATCAGGCAGGAGGGGCTTGAACTGGTGTATGCGGCTGTGGATGAATCTGAGATTGCTCATTTCACTTCGGTGTTCATCACCGGCACTTCACCGATGGTGCTGCCGGTGAATTGCATTGAAAAACAACAGTATGAGGCTTACAACCCTGTTACAGAAAGGCTTCGCCGGTTATATGCCGGTCTGGCCGGGGAGAGCATCCGGAATTATAAGTTGAGTAAAAGCAAAGATTAATATTTATCTTTGCACAAAAGCAATATCAATGGCCAGTATAAAAAACCTTAAGAAGGATATAGACTATCTCTTTTTTGAACTTATCTCCGACTGCTTCATGTTCACAAGCCTCCATGAAGGCCCAAAGAAAAAAGAAGTACAGGATCTGATAGAAGAGGCAGTGAGTATGCGCAATGATTTCATTGACAGGGTCAACAACCCTGATGGAAAAGACAATCCGGCACTGGTCAAGGCCTACTACACTACCTTGCAGAAAGACCTCCTTGAAAAGGTAGACGGCTATTTCGAACGGCTCAGTAAGATCTCTAAAGGTTAGTCGACAGTCCTCAGTCTTCAGTCGGCAGTCAAAACCAGTCCTCAGTCGGCAGTCATTTTAGGCAGTAGAGGGGCGAGCGTTAAGAAGTGATCCGCCAGCTGGCGGGCCATTTTAGCTAAGCAGCCAGATTGCAGGGGAGGCAATAGAGGAATTTTCGATTTCAGATTTTCGATTGTCGATTATGCAAAATTCGCAAATCGCAATTCGCAAATCCCTCAGACCTCTGACCTTCGAGCTCAGAACTCAGACCTCTGACCTTCAGACCTAAGGCCTTCAGAATTTTGACTTTACATACTTTCGACTCTTACACCCATCTCATTATTTCCGCATTGCAATTCATACACCGGCCGTCGTCCGAGAGGCCCGTCACCGTAGTATTATAACCCGCTCTGCTTACAATCACAGAGTGACATGACGGGCACAGGGTGTCGCTGCCCGATTCTGTTCCCGCCAGGTTACCTGTATAAACAAAATCAAGATATTCATTCGCGATCTCTTTCAGTCTCAGTATTGTTTCCGCAGGGGTGGGAGGGCTGCTCCTCCTGTACATGGGGAAATAACGGCTCAGGTGCAGGGGCACGCGTCTGCCGGCGTTCAACGCAATCCATTCAGCTTCCCGCCTTATCTCATCTTCCGAGTCGTTCAGGCCCGGGATGATGAGGGTTGTTATCTCGAGATGCCTTCCTGAGGATGCAACCATTTTTATAGCCTCCAGCACGGGTCCGAGCGTGGCTCCAGCGTACCGTCTGTAAAATTCATTGCTGAAGGCTTTCAGGTCGATGTTGAATGCATCAATGACCTTGATCAGTTCAGCAAGCGGATCACCGTTAACGTACCCGTTGGTGACCATCACGTTATGAAGACCCTCAGCAGCTGCCAGGCTTGCACAGTCATTGACATATTCAAACCAGATCACCGGTTCATTGTAGGTGTAGGCCAGGCCGCTGTTACCCGGAGCCGTTAGGGCCTGTCTGACAAGCTCCTCCGGTGACATATGCCGTGAACTGCCGGGGTGAACATCTTGTGAAATGTGGAAATTCTGGCAAAAGTCGCATTTAAGGTTGCATCCATATGATCCCACTGACAATATGGAACTGCCCGGGAAGAAATGATACAGCGGTTTCTTCTCTATCGGGTCGAGGGCAAAGCCTGAAATGACACCATATGTGACCGGCAACACTTCACCGCCACGATTCTCTCTCACGCCGCACACTCCTCTTCCGCCCGGGGATATCAGGCACGAATGGGGGCAGAGAAGACATTTCAGCTTGTCATCATTTTCATGTTTTTCCCAAAGCTTCATTGTTGATGATCATTGAACTTATAAATTTAATGTTAATTTTGCTTATCAGGGGGCTCTTTTCGGGAGTACCCGGATTGCTTCATCAACTTTCAACCAATATCTGACAAAATGACAAACAGAAGAGACTTCCTCAGGAGATCAGCCCTGGTAGCTGCCGCCATGCCACTACTTAAGACTGATATGTTTGGATCGGCCTGGCCGGCAAAAAAGACAGGTCTGGCTCTGTACACAATCCGTGATCTGATGGGCGAGGACCCTTCATCGGCCCTTGCTGAAGCTGCGGCTATAGGGTATAACTGGGTTGAGGCGGCGGACCACAGTGACAGGAAGTTTTACGGCCTTTCACCAAAGGAGTTCGGCAAGCTGGTGAAGAAGGCAGGAATGGAAGCGGTGAGCTCACACAGCCACATCAGGCCTGAAAACCATGAACAAATGATAGAAGATGCCGCGGAGGCTGGAATGAAGTACATAATGCTTCCCTCCCTTCCGGAAGACTGGAGCAGCAGCCTGGACGGATATCAGAGGGCCGCTGATTTCTTCAACAAGGCAGGGGAGAAGTGCAAAAAGGCCGGCATTACCTTCGGCTTTCACAACCACCAGATTGAATTTAAGGAGATAAATGGAAGGGTTCCCTATGATCTGCTGCTTGAGAATACAGACCCAAAACTGGTCACCTTTGAGCTTGACATTGCCTGGATCACTGCTGCCGGCAAGGATCCTGTCACATACTTCAGGAAATACCCGGGCCGTTTCGGGGTATGGCATATGAAGGACCTTACTCCTGAAAAGCTGGATGCAACCCTGGGAGAAGGGATCATCGATTTCAAACCCATCCTGGCTGAAGCCAAAACGGCGGGCATGAATTACTGGTTCCTGGAGCAGGATTACTGCCGTACACACACTCCGATGGAAAGCATTGCGATCAGCCGCAGCTATTATCTGGATAAGCTCCTTAAATAATCTAAGCCGCGCAGGTATTACCTGAATAAGCTCCTTAAATAACCTCAGACAGAGATTCTGACCGAGTTGCTCCGTCCTGAGGCAACTACGGCTTCCAGGAATTTCATTCCCCTGACGCCCTCATAAATGCCGGGGTAGTCTGCCATGACATCATTGCTTCTGTCTTCCATGCGTGCAATGATACTGTGCGCAAAGTTCCTGTACAGGTTGGCAAAAGCTTCTATGAATCCTTCCGGATGGCCTGCCGGGATTCTTGTATGCATCGGAGCAGCTACGCCAGAACCCGTGAAGGAGGTACCGGCACGAAGCATCTGTGGCGGCTTGTCGGGCCATAGGACCATCAGGGTATTCGGCTCCATCTGTCGCCAGGAGATGCCTCCCAGGTCACCGTAGACCCTTATTGACAGGTTGTTCTCCTCTCCTGTGGCTATCTGGCTGGCGAGGAGTGTGCCGGATACTCCGTTGCCAAAATGAAGAATGATGTTCCCGTCATCATCGAGGCGCCGTCCGGGAACCACTGAATGCAGATCGGCTGACACTGCTTTCACCTCGAGTCCTGATACATATTCTGCAAGGTTGAATGCGTGGGTGCCGATATCTGCCATTGCTCCTGCTATACCTGCCCTGGCGGGGTCTGACCTCCATTCGGCCTGCCTGTTGCCTGTAGTCTCAACCGGTGATGAAAGCCATCCCTGGAAATATTCCACTGCCACCTTCCTGACAGTACCTATTTCTCCCCCTAGGACCATCTCCCTGGCTCGCTTGACCATGGGATAACCAGTGTAGTTGTGTGTCAGGCAGAACAGCTTTCCGGTGCGCTCCACCGTCTTATGAAGGTCAATGGCTTCCACCACGCTCATGCACAGAGGCTTATCGCATATAACATGGAATCCTGCTTCGAGGGCCATTTTAGACTGACCGTAATGCAGGTAGTTGGGAGTGACAATGGAGATAAAGTGAGGCCGGATGTCCGCTGGCAGCGTTTTTTCAATGGTGATCATCTCCTGCCATGTCTCATAAACGCGTGATCTGTCAAGGCACTCTCTCTCTCCCGTGGCTGATGACACTGCCGGATCGCTGCTGAAGGCACCGCACACCAGTTCCGAAAGGCCGTCAAGGCGTGCAGCCATCCTGTGGACCGGCCCTATCATAGAGCCCGTACCACCACCGATCATTCCCATCCTCAGTCTCATGATTTTTCCTCCCTGCCCTCCTGGTTATCTCTCTTTATCTCAATACCGTGAAGTACACAAAACTCCTCAACAGCTTCCATTATTGCAGCAGTCCGGTCAGGATAGTAAGTCCCGAGCCTGAGTCTTACATTTTTATTATCAGCGTAAAAATCAATGACAACAGGTTTGAACCCAACAGCCGTAAGTGAAGAGGAGGTGAAGACCGATGGTGGCCTGTAGAAATCCTGCCTTAGCACTATTCTGTCATGTCCTATCGTGATGTATCTCTCCGTTAATCCAAGCCCCGAGCCTATCAGCCACATGCCGAAGAGGAGGAGGAAACCCATTGCAATCCAGGCGGTTCCCACCGAAGCTGCTGTCCCTTTGACACTGAAAATAAACCATACGGTCACGATGAGACAGACCACCCCAAGAAGTATCCTGAGACTCTTCCCCACCCTTGTATTTTCATGCAGTTCAATGCTAAAATGCTTATCAGTCATACCTGTTCCTTTAATGCAATTTACTGTTTTCTGAGGAAAGCTGACGGGATTTAAAAATCATTTCCCGGTTTTATTTTACGGCTGAATTATTTACTTTTAGGGTTTGTATTGAACTTAAACCACCTGTACAATGAAAGACGAAACAAAACAAATCACACGACGGTCATTTGTCGGCACTACCGGTGCTGCAATTGCCGGTCTTACAATCCTTCCGAGCAGTGTCGTCAGCGGTCTTGGCTATCGTGCACCCAGCGATAAGCTGAATATTGCCGGCATAGGCATAGGCGGGGTTGGTGCAACCAATATCCGCAATGTCGCTTCATCGGAAAATATCGTTGCTCTCTGCGATGTTGACTGGGGTTACTCCAAGAGGGTTTTTGATGCCTATCCTGCTGCAGCCAAGTACTGGGATTACAGGAAGATGTACGATGAGATGGGCAAGTCTATCGATGCCGTCGTCATAGCCACGGCAGACCACACACATGCCCTTACGGCCGCTCATGCTATGACTATGGGCAAGCATGTCTACCTTCAGAAGCCACTTACGCACAGCGTATATGAATCGCGTCTGCTTACAAAGCTTGCCGCAAAGCATAAGGTTGCTACCTCTATGGGCAACCAGGGCTCTTCAGGTGAGGGGGTAAACCAGATTATCGAGTGGATTCAGAGCGGAGAGATAGGTGAGGTCAGGAAGGTAGAGACTTTCACTGACAGGCCTATATGGCCACAGGGACTCAACAGGCCTGCAAAGGGGGAGTGGGTTCCCGATACCCTCAACTGGGATCTCTTTATCGGCCCGGCACCGATGCGTCCGTTCCACAGCATCTACACACCCTGGAACTGGAGAGGGTGGTGGGACTTCGGTACCGGAGCCCTTGGAGATATGGCGTGCCATATCCTACACCCCGTATTCAAGGGTCTGAAGCTTAATTACCCGACCAAAGCCGAGGGAAACTCAACATTGCTTCTTACCGATTGCGCGCCCAACGCCCAGTCAGTCAAGCTTGTGTTCCCAGAGAGACCAACGCCTAAAGGTTCAAAAGTAAAATATCCGGAGGTTGAGGTTACATGGACTGACGGCGGCATACTGCCAATGAAACCCGAGGGTTGGCCTGCAGGAAAAGCATATGATCCCGATGGCGGTTGCATCTTCCACGGAAGCAAGGACACTCTCATATGCGGATGTTATGGTCGCGACCCATGGCTGCTATCAGGCCGCGTACCTGTATCACCGAAGACTGAGCGCCGTGTGACCGTCAGCCATGAGATGGACTGGGTACGCGCTTGCAAGGAACCTGCAGACACAAGGGTGATGACCAAGTCAGACTTCTCTGAAGCAGGCCCCTTCAATGAAATGGTGGTGATGGGCGTGCTTGCAGTAAGGCTGCAGGGTCTCAACAAAACCCTGGAATGGAACGGTGAAAAGATGCAGTTCACCAATATCAATGACACCGAAACGATCAAGATATGCCTTGAGGATCATTTCAGCATTACTGACGGTCACCCGACATTCAACCGGAAATATACCGACCCGATCAATGTGAAGCAGTTTGCAGAAGAGATGATCAAGCATAACTACCGTAACGGCTGGTCGCTACCTGAGATGCCGGCATAACTGCCGTGGCTGACAGTCGCATCCGGAGATATCCGTTTAACTTAAATAAATGTAAATCAAATATTTAAAACCTGTTACTTATGAAAATACTTAAATTGATGTTAGTACTTGTTCTTGCAGCTTCCTTTGTCTCATGCGGTACAGGCAAGGAGAAAAAGAATGCTGAAAAGAAATCGACGCAGGCTGAAGTCTGGACCTTCCTCTTTGACGGCTCCACCACACAGGGCTGGCGTAACTACAACATGCCAACCTTCCCCGAGCAGGGATGGGAGATTGTTGACGGCACACTTCATTGCATAGGCTCAGGCAGGGGCGAGGCAGGTGGCAGTGGCGACGATATCATCTACGACAAGAAATATTCAAATTTTCACCTGAAGCTTGAATGGAAGATTTCTGAAGGTGGCAACAGCGGTATCATGTACCTTGTCCAGGAAGCCCCTGAGTGGTCGGAACCATGGAAAACCGGACCTGAAATGCAGATCCTGGATAATGAGCGTCACCCTGATGCTGAAGCCGGCAAGGACGGCAACCGCAAGGCAGGGTCACTTTATGACCTGATACCTGCAGTTCCTCAGAATGCCAAGCCGGCCGGTGAATGGAACACTGCTGAGATAAAGGTATATAAAGGTTCTGTATGGCATATCCAGAACGGAGAGACCGTCCTTGAGTATCATCTGTGGACACCGGAGTTTAACGCACTTATCCAGGATAGCAAATGGCCAGCGGAAAATCCTGACTGGGCAAATATCGCTTCAGAAGGATACATAGTCCTGCAGGACCATGGTGATGATGTATGGTTCAGAAATATACAGATACGCGAACTGTAATACGAACGGCATTTGATACTAAAAAGGGCGCCTGGTAATCATCAGGACGCCCTTTTTATTTGCGATTTGCGATTTGCGAATGGGTGATCCGATAATCGGCAATCGCACATCGGCAATCGAAAATTCTACAGCTGGGGTGTTCCTCTCAGGCCTATTTCGTCTGCTGCTTCACGCATGCCCGCTATGGTGTCTGCTATCAGGTCATTCAGGTCAACGCCCAGGCGGGCGGCGCCCTGTTCAATTACACTACGGTCGACACCTGCGGCAAATCTTTTATCGGTCCATTTCTTGCGCACTGAACGGGCCTCCATGTCAAGCACGCTGCGTGACGGTCTGACCAGGGCACTTGTAGTGACCAGTCCGGTCAGCTCGTCGATGGCGAAGAGTGTTTTTTCAAGCAGTGTCTGAGGTTCAGTGTCGGAGCAGATGCCGTAGCCGTGGCTTATTACGGCCCTGATGTACTCTTCAGGCCAGCCCTCTTCCCTCATTATTTTTTCGGTCATGGTGCAGTGCTGGTCAGGGTACATCTCGTAATCGAGATCGTGAATAAGGCCTATCACGCCCCACATCTCCTCATCTTCACTGTGCTTGCGGGCCATGTATCTCATTACGGCTTCCACGGACAACGCATGCTTGTACAGGCTGTCCGACTTGTTATATTTTCTGAAAAGCTCCAGGGCTTCTTTACGGGTTGGTTTGATGCTTACCATAATGACTATCTTAGGTCTGAAGGTCCATATTCAGTCTTCAGTCAGCAGTCTAAGAGACTGATTATCAATTCTTAATTCTAAATTCCTAATTCATAATTAATATACTGCCTGGGTTTTAACCACCTTCAGCGCGATACTCCTCCCTCCCTGCTTGATCCTTAGCGTGTAGACGCCTGAGGCAAGGTGACGGCAATCGAACGGGATACGGTTTCTGCCGGGTACCAGCCCAGGTGCTCTTCTCAGCACAACCCTTCCTCCGGAGTCGATAATTTCAACGGTTGTATTCTCTTCACCGTCAAAATCGAGTTCAAGTACAAAGCTTTCACTGAACGGGTTGGGGAGGACCCTTACCGATTCCTCGCTGATCTCAGGTCCGGTTCCGGATTTTATGAATGAGACAAAGGCAGTATCATTTCCTGCATAACCATCTTCAGGCAGGCGGTTGAATATGTATATCTTATAGCCTACATCCGGCAGCAGGTTGCATTTCTGAGTGAATGCAACCTCTAACGTGTCGCCCGGATCGATTTTTCTGAAGAAGGTCTCATTGACCAGTTCCCCTTCATTGATGCGGTATGCCAGCGGGAAGCTAGTAAGGGCGTTCCTGCCGAAATTGATCACGCGTCCGGTTATGATCACATCATTCAGCACTGCCGAAGGGGGAGGCGGGTAGACTGTATCTATGTGCAGGTCAGCCTCAAGGAATGATATATCAGGGAAGGTGATCATGTCAATCCATGCGGCGTCAAGCCCTCCTGACAGGGATACATCCTTTTTGTAGATCCATTCAAGCAGATGCACGCCAGGCTTGAGTAACTTCTTCCTGAGAGCCCAGGGGGTGTCTCCTGAGATACTCATGTCAACCACACTGTCAATTTTGAAGATTAACTCATCATAGATCGGTTCCGAGGAGGTGCGTGAATAGAAGGAGATTGTGTCGGCAACAGGATTGTTTACATAGATTGACAATACTGTCTCACTCTTGTCAGGAATGATCCCTGACCTTGCTGAGAGAACGTTCTCATAAGATGAAGATGATGTTATGGTCCACGGGTATTCAGGCCTCTGTATCCACGGGAAGATGTCAAACCTGTTGAACTCCCACGTTTCACGGGTCTTCCCCGTGCTTATCGACCATGCGCCCTCTGCTTCATAATGTCCGCAGACGAACCTGACATTGTACGGGATAACTGTTCCTGACAAAGCAAGATCAGAGATAAGCGCCTCGAAGTTTACCGACTTTTCTTTTCCCGGCTCAATGACACCGGTCGGCAGCTCAGGTTCCTGTAATGTCAGCCATGGACCTGAAGGAGTGACTGTTACCTGGCCACTGGCAGCCGATGACCCCACGTTTTTGACCTTCACGATGAGATTTATCTTTTCTCCCGGATCAGGCAGGAAGTTCGCGTTGCCTGAATTTAAATCATCATGCACGGAGGAGAGTATCTCCAGCTGCGGAGCATGAAGGGTCATGTCGATGCCGAATTTATACTGCTTGCTGTTGTCCGTCAGGGTCAGCAGGAGGGAAGCAAGTTCCCCGTCCTCCACCTGATCGGAAACACTGAATATGAAATTTCCCGTGATTGTGAAAGATGCTCCCGGGAGAAGTGTTCCTACTGATGCTGTTCCCGATTCGACGGTTATCATGCCAGAGGTTGCCGAGATCGCTGCCTGAATCTGTTGTGATGCACTCTGGCCTAAGTTTTTTAAGGTCACAATGAGCCTGATAACCTCCCCATACTCAGGGATACCGTTGCGGTTTCCTGCAAAATCATCAAGAACAGTATTCTCAACCGTGAGAAATGCACCTGGGACCGTACCGAAGTAGACCGTCTTGATAAATGGCAGCTTGTTCTGGCCTGTTATCACAAGCAGGCATGAGTCTTTCACCCCGGGAGGTATGGCAAGAGAAATATTTCCTGAAGGGCTGATGAATTTGGCATCCCAGAGATTGTCAAAGTCAGAGAGCGCGGCGTATGAAAAGGGATCTGCAAAGAAGCTGAGTGAAGTGAGCTCCTGGGGTATGGTACGGGGAATATCCACGTCAAATGGCTCTGGCCTTCCAATAACCGGAGACAGTGACGGGTCACCTAGCAGAATATATGTTTCCCAGTAGTATCTCTTGCGGGGACTCGTGCTGGCAGAGACCGACAAATTCCCGGAGAAGTTTATCTGACCCATCGTGTGGTACCATTCACCGGGTGGCTCTTCGTGAGTGTGGAAGAGTCTGTCGAAGGCACCTTTCCCGGATGTCTCATATGTCACGTCCAATCCCGGGGTGCCTGGACCAACAGCCCAGAAGAAGTCATCAACCCAGTATGAGTCATTTGTGCATCCAATATAACCGATTGCACCCTTGCCTGTTGCGTTCATCATCGACGTAGCGAAACATGGCGTGACACTTATCTGAGCAGTACGGCATGCATTGGCTATTATCAAAGGATATTCATTCACGTTGGTCAGGTCGCTGACCATTGATGCCCTGAACTGAGGGTCACTGAACCCGGCTGCCTCACCGTGCCCGGTGTAGTTAAGGATGGCAAGCCCCTTGTTGAAAAGTGTCTTCAGCGAGTCATCCTTCAGCTGTGCTTCCGGGTAAAGCCATCTTACCGCTTTCAGAGAGGTGTCCTTGCCAAGGTAATTATCGTAAATGTATTTAACCTGTCCATTCATGTAAAGCTCAAATCCGGGTGCATTGCCCGCCGTGGTCACGGCACCTGCCCAGAAATCATTTGACGGACCATAATTCCAGGTCTCGTAGTCAATGATCTTCTTTACCATTCCCTTCAGCTGGGTTGTATCGGATACGGGAAGCCGTCCGATGAAAAGCTCCGGTATATAATCACCCTCGCCATCAAACTCACCATAATAGAGGTCTGAAACATTCGTTGTCACCTTGGCTGTCGGAATAATTGCCGGATCACCAACTATGAGAAGATATTGAACCGGATTGTCCGAATCAAGCGAGTTGAACCAGACTTCGGAGATCCTCCTTTTCAGGTCATGGTATACTGAGTCTGGAGGACCGGTTTTCTTGGAGATCACAGTGGTGAGTATTCCCTTGAGCAATTTCCATCTGACAAGGGGGGCAAGGTGCCTTGTGAAGGCAGAATCTGTAACAATAATCATCTGTACCGGCTTGTCGGAATAGCCGGGTACATATGCGTCGGAAGCATACCCTCCCTTCTCGCTCTTTACCGATTCCTCCTCGTCTCCCTTCACCGGAGAAGGTTCAAAACGAATATCCATCTCCATGGATGTGATAAGGTCTACATATCCGCCCTTCGGATCGTAGAATGCGGGGTAGACCGCGATGCTGGCCAGCCTTCGTCCTCTGTGGATACCCTCGTACCTGATCACGACCGTATCATGAGTGATGACTCCTCGTGTCCCATAGGCCTTTCTATCTTTGAAAGTAACCTTCTCATCCTGGATTTCGTTCTTTGTTCTGGCCGGCTGGGCGGGAAAAAGTTCGGCGTCACCTGCTCCCTGTACGGTTAACCTGATCCTCCGTGATGAGATGCCGGAAAGTGACACTTTAACCTCCATGCCTTCAGGCACCTCCACCAGCTGACTGTAAACCGGCAGCTCCGGCATACCTGTCTCAGAGGTGTGATGATGACCGGGGATAAGCATCCGTACATATTTGCCGGAGGGGTCTGTGATTTTCCTGAATTGGGGTTCTTCAGCGTGGTAGGAGCGGGTTGCAGCCGGACGTGACGATCTTTCCGCGGCGCTTTCGCCGACAGCACTCCCGTTAAAAGCCTGAGCCTTTGCATCGGGCCTGCTAAACAGCATTAACAATGCTGTCGACAGGACGATCACTCTGTAAGTTACCCTCATAACCTAAAAACCGTAGCCAAGATAATTAAAATATGTCTCAAATCGGATGCCAAAGAAGGCTGCCGGCCTAATTCAATTTGAATTTGTATATTTAACCTTTAATTCAGGGAAATTGTTCAGGGAATGAAGAAGGGTCTTCCGCTTATTGTATTCCTGTTAGTCAGTTATTTAACAGCGAGTTCGCAGATCAACAGGTTGGGTACGCCCATGATCAGCTGGTCTGACGCCGCCGAGACCCCCGGTGATCTCATCAACCTGTGTATCACGATGGATAAGCGTGGGGTGATGTATTTCGGCAACGAGTCTTCAGGCATTGTAACCTATGACGGGACTCTCTGGGGGTTGATACCCATGCTAACGCCTCAGAGAGTTGGGGCCCTGGCAACAGATCACAGGGGAGTGGTTTTCGCGGGGGGTGATACTGACTTTGGGTTCCTCCAGCCTGACCCGGCCGGAAGGCTGACATACAATTCTCTTGCAGGCAGGATAGCTGATTCGACGTACAGAAGCGAAATCGGGCCAATATTATCAATAGCTTCTGACAGCAACACGGTATTCTTCAGCGACGGCAGGAGGCTTTATCTCCTGGACATCGCCACAGATTCCGTTTCAGTAACAGACATGGAACGGGAATATGGCCTGAAGAATGTCGGCAGGATGCTGATCATCAATGCCAGGCCTATTCTGGCAGATGACAGGGAGGGGCTCTTTGAGTACAGGGAGGGCCAGATATTCAGGCTGCCTGGAGGAGAAAAGATCAGGATGGTAAGTTTTGCAGGGCTTCTGCGGTACGATAATGATAACATCCTGGTTGCTTCTGAGGAGGGAGGCCTGGTGTTGTTCAACCACAGATCCGGAGTGCTTAATACACAGTTTCTGAGCAGGGCTGACAACAACAGGCTGAGAAAAGGTCCTCTGACAGCTGTAGCCCTACTGCCAGGCGGGAATATAGCAGCCGGATTGTCAGAAAGGGGAGGTGTCCTGATCTTCAACCATGAGGGCAGGCTGTTGCAGCATATCTCTGACGAGACCACCTCAATAAGGGAGTCCTCGGTGACATCGATGTATTGTGATTATGCCTCAAGCTCCCAGCTATGGTTCTGCACAAGAGGCTTCATCAACAGGGCATATATTTCACTTCCGGCGTACGAGTTTGGAAGCGCATCCGGAATAGGATCAATCATTTCCGGCGTAACGGCGCTTGAAGACTCTGTCTTCGTAAGCACTGAACATGGTCTGTATAAAAGAAAGGTTGACAATTCCGGGGTTGTCCGGTTCAGAAAGATGGAGGAACCTGCTGCAATGATCTATGATATCCTCAGCACACACCTGCCGGAAGGAAATGTTCTGATGGCAGCTGCCTCCGACGGACTCTGGCAGACTGACAATGACGGCTATGTCACTCATGTTCTTAGCAGAGTACATCTGACAGCCATCAGATCAGCCGTAAATGATTCTACTGTATTGCTTGCCGGAGCGGATGACGGGATGTTAAGAACCATTAAGTATGCCAGTGAGGAGTGGAAAGTAATCAACACATGCGGCAGGGGGGAACTGAAAGGCAGGGTGCATGAGATAGAACATACGGGAGGGAAAGAGTGGTGGATACTTACATCTTTGCCATCATCACTCATGCGCATGCAATGTGATGCAACGGACACGGCATTCATCCGGTATGATAAAAAACGGGGTATTGACTGTGACACCCTGAACAATATCTTCACCATCAATGGCAGGCTCTATGTCTGCTCCGGAAGGGGCATCTGGCGATATAACGTTGAGAGTGACATTTTCGAAAAGGATCATGACCTGATTGGAAACACCTTTGACAATATACTTATAAGTAATCTTTTTAAAACACCTGATGGCGATATATTCCTGACAGGGTTTGATACCCGGAATTTTGACGCCCTGGTGTCCACAACGAGTCAGGGCCATGTGGTATTCAGGAGACAGTTCGATTTTCTTCCCGACATTGCCACTACAGGCATTTCATATATCGACGGGAATATATGGATAACCAAGGGGCGGAGTATTTTTATCATTGACAAATCGAAGCTTGGTTTCAGCTATGGCACCTTCAGTACTTTCTTTACCCGCATTACCTCCGGCAATGCCACTGCGCTTATGGATGGCTCCTTTTACAGTCTCTCTTCTGGGGGGAGCAGAATTCCGTCAGCCATTCAACCCGGCACTCCTGATGTATCACTTCGCCACAGCAGGAACAGTATTTCCCTAAGGTGGACAACCACCTCCTATGTGGGCGAGGCCAAGACCGAATACCGTCACAGGCTGGATGGGCTCGATGACGACTGGTCAAGGTGGGAGAAGCGCACTTACAGGGATTATACGAACCTTCCTGCAGGAGACTATACCTTCAGGCTGAAGGCAAAGACCATCACGGGACTCGAAAGTGAGGAAACAACCTATTCCTTTTCGGTCCGGAAGCCGTGGTACACATCCATGGTTGCACTGGTACTATACATCATGGCGGCTGCTGGTTTGATATTATACGTAGTAAGGTATTTTGCCGGAATGCTTAAAGTCAGGAACCAGCGACTTGAGAGTCTGATGAAGCAGCGTTCGGAAGCTGCCGGCAAAGCCAGGGAAGAGATTGCCGCCCTCGTGCAGTATGCCGGGTATGTGCAGCGGGCGCTCATGCCCTCCGAAAAGATCCTGATTGATGCCCTTCGCAACAGTTTTATAATCAACAGACCGAAAGACCGGGTGAGTGGTGATTTCTACTGGATGACACGAAAAGGGGATAAGTTTTTCATTGCGGTTGGTGATTGCACCGGTCATGGAGTGAATTCAGCGCTGGCGACCCTCATGGGACTATCGTTCCTGGAAGAGATAGGCAACAGGCAGGTAACATTGAAGACCTCTGTCATCATCAGTGAATTCCAGAGGAAAATGATCACTGCACAGCAGAAACATGGCATTCCGGAGTCGATGGCGGTATCCATCAACATTGCGCTGCTGGCCATAGACCGCAACAGTGGTTCTGTGGAATTCTCCGGCGTCGGCTCCCAGTGTTACAGGGTGAGGGAGATGAGTGATGAAGAGACAGCAAAATGGAAGATGGTTGAAATGGATGATGACACAGGCATCCTGGCTGACGGCAAGTACCTTCTTGAGGTTATTTACGGTGACAGGCTGCCTGACGGGGTTCAGCCCAGGGCCAGCCAGGAATACCTGCAATATGAATGGAACCTGGAGAAGGATACCTCATACTACCTCTTTACTGACGGCTATGCAGACCAGTTCAGCGGTGTTACCGGGAAGAAATTCATGAAAAAGAACTTCAGGAAACTGATACTTGACGTTCAGAATTACCCGATGAGCAAGCAGGAGGAGATGCTCAGGGAACGCCTCGACAGCTGGATAGGATCGGCCCCCCAGACAGATGACATCCTAGTTGTAGGATTCAAAATAGAATAGTCTTACGGTGCCGGAGTGAAATCAGCAGAAAGACGGTAAAAGATACCTTTCTCGCTCGCCTCGTAGATGATTATCCCGCACAGGATGAAGTCACTCAGTATCTTTTCCGCTGTTTTTGCATTGATGCCGGCAAGGGCACGAAATCCGTTCACTGTTATTTTCTCTCCTCCGCGCAGATAGTTAAGCAGCAGGTTCTCCTTTTCGATCAAACCTTAACAGGAGGCCTCTTGAGTTGCTGCTGCGGCGCCATACCTGCATGATCACCCTGTCAGCCATGAAGTTCTGGTCATTATGCCTGAAGTAGGCCTTCCATCTTCCGTCCTCATCCTTTGCCTTCACGGGTATCTTTCCGCGTCTCGGGACATCAACCTCCAGAATGTTCTTACCGTTTATGGTATGGTTTCTTGTTCCGACAACCACTTCCGGATCACAGTAGAGCCTGGCAGCCGCATCGATCATGTAAAATTCCTCGTCGGAACTAACCCCGGCCAGGGAACCGTTATCCCTGACACCGATAAGCAGTTTGCCTCCCGCACTGTTGGAAAATGCAGACAGGGTCCTTGCTATCTTACGAGGGTCAGAGATACAGTATTTAAAGTCAAGATTCATCCCTTCACCCTTTGCGATAAGGTTATGAATGTAGCGCGCCATACTGATCCTGATTTATTAAGCTGCGTGACAGCTCCACTAAAATAAGACAAAATATTTGTATATTGGCTCAGACACTTTTAATTCTTAAATCTTTTAATGATGAAGCGAAGAAACTTTCTTATGTCCGGCTTTGCCGGTGCTGCCGGACTGGCTGTTCTTGACCGGACCGCCCTTGCAGGCGGCATCAACAGCAACAATGATCCAATAATTTACCGTACCCTTGGGAAAACAGGGATTAAGATCCCGGTTGTCAGTTTCGGGGTGATGAGATCGGATAACAGTGCCCTGGTTAAAGCCGGTTATGATGCAGGAATTACGATGTTCGATACAGCACATGGCTATATGAACGGAAGAAATGAGGAGATGCTGGGTAACTTCTTCTCATCATTACCCCGTGATTCATTTATCCTTGCCACAAAGGTAAAGCCGGCAGGGGTAGATTCGCGTACCGGGCTCCCTTCAAGGGATACCACTGCCGCAGATTTCCTTGCTAAGTTTGACCTGAGCCTGCAGAGGCTCAAAATGGATTATGTAGATATCCTTTACATGCATGCAGTTGACAGCGTGGAGATGGTAAGGCACAAGGAGATTGTAAATACCATGCTTGAACTCAAAAAAAGCGGCAGGGTGAGATTCATCGGCATTTCCACCCATAAAAACGAGCCCCTGGTCATCAATACGATGGCAGCAGACGGTATCTGGGATGTTGTGCTTACAGCGTACAATTTCAAACAGACCTACCTCAGTGAGATGAACAGTGCCCTTAAGGCGGCAGGAGAAGCAGGCATTGGCGTGGTTGCCATGAAGACGATGGCAGGTGGTTGGCTTGATAAGGAGAAGACCCGTGCGGTGAACCCGCAGGCTGCTCTGAAGTGGGTGCTGTCAAACCCTGATGTCCATACCACGATACCCGGAATAACAGCTTTCGACCAACTCACTGCAGACATGGAGGTGATGAAAGATATTAACCTTACGGTCTCGGAGAAGGATGAGTTGCTAGCCGGCATCTCATGCCAGG
The DNA here is from genome assembly GCA_963696805.1 of uncultured Rikenellaceae bacterium. Classification (GTDB taxonomy): domain Bacteria; phylum Bacteroidota; class Bacteroidia; order Bacteroidales; family VadinHA17; genus SR-FBR-E99. The sequence goes on along the minus strand of CAVOLF010000006.1, from coordinate 181,229 downwards.
GACTCTACTGCAACGCATGCAGCATCTGCAAGCCTGGTTGCCGGAACGACCTGCCGATTCCTGAACTGATGCGCGCATATATGTATGCCTACGGTTACGGGAATCTCCGGATGGCATCGGAGCTCATCTCGGAGACCGCCGTAAAGGGTGATCCTTGCGCCGGGTGTGATACCTGTGCGGCAACCTGTGTTAAGGGTTTCGATCTCAGGAAGAAGATTTCCGACATATCAAGGCTTGCAAATGTGCCAATGGAGCTGTTTGCATAAAAAACGATAATCATGACTGTCAGGAAACTTATTCTGTCAACTGCAATGATCGCTGCCTGTTCCTTTGCACTCACGGGCCAGCAGCTCTTCCCTGAACTGAAGGGATACAAGGTTGTAAGTGACTATCCGGTTTACACTCCGGATGACCTGTGGGACTATATCAACGGAGCCGCTGATGCCTATCTGGCCCTGGGATTTATTGATCTCAACATCTCTGAATACGTAAAGGGCAGGGAGGTTATCAAAGCCGAGATATACAGGTTTGATGATGACGCCGAGGCTTTTGGAATATATTCCATGGAGCGTTCGCCAGGATACGGATTCATACCCGTGGGTGTGCAGGGTTATCACGAGGAGGGAATCTTACACTTTTACAAGGATCGTTATTACATCAAGATAATGACACACTCCAAATCGCGGAAGGCAGGCGGAAGGATGGAGGAGCTGGCGCGGCTTATCGATGGACGCATTGAAGGCACCAGCAAATTCCCGGAGCTGCTAAACCTGTTCCCAACTGAGGGTCGGCTTGCGAACGAGGAGACTTACCTGCTTGAAAGTGTACTGGGGCATGAGTATCTCAGGAACGCCTTCAGGGCATCGTATGAGGTCGGTGAAGAGAGGTTTGAAATTTACCTTTTCCGCTGCATTGACGGTGATGAGGCAGACGCAATGGCTTCAAAACTGGCCGGTGATTCCTTCATGCCTGGAGATGAGGTCTTCAAATACGCGTTTGAAGACGGTTTCAACGGGGTGCTTCACATGGCCAGGCAGGGTAGCAGGCTTATTGTTGTCAGCGGACTGGGATTTGACAAGACCACCCTGGCTGAGAGCTATATCACACAGATGCTTGGGCGGTGACGGTGCGAATAAAAACAAAAAAAGGTGTCTCGAATGAGGCACCTTTTTTAATATCAGGTAAATGAGTTTACTTCAGCTGGAAGCTGATAGGCACGCTGTACCAGACGTTAACGGGTTTACCACCCTGTTTGCCGGGTTTCCAGAGGGGGAGCATCTTAATGACCCTGATGGCCTCCTCGTCGAGAGACGGGTCAACACCCCTGACTACGGATACCTGGTCAACTTTTCCCTTGTAGGTCACGCAGAAGCGAAGTATTACCTTGCCCTGGATGTTGTTTTCCTTCGCGAGCTCGGGATACTTGATGTTTGCATAGATGAACTTGAAGAGTTCGGCATCCCCACCGGGGAATGAGGGCATCTCTTCCACAACTACAAACACCTCCTGCGGGGCTTCTTCCTGTATCTCCTCCTTCACCGTTTCGATTACTTCCACAACATCTGCGTCAACAATGGTCTCGACCACGTCGTCAGCGGTCATGAACCTTGTTTCTTCATCAGGTTTGACAGAATCGACAACCACCGGGGCCACATATTTGACAACGGTCTGCTGTTCTGTTGGCGGTGGGGGTGGCGGCGGGGGTGGGGGAGCTGCCTCCTCCTGGTTGATGTCATTAGCCATCTGGGCTATGACTTCATTGGCATCTCTTGCCTTGATCTGGGCAATGTTCTTTGCCTTGATGTAAGGTACGATGGCTGCCGTCAGTACTACGATTATTCCAATGAGTATTGAAAGGCTCATTGTCCGTGAATATCTCTTTCTGAGGTCATAGGCACCGTATTCCTTGTTCCGGCCTTCGAATACTATGTCATCGAAGCTTGGGTATCGTTTCTTTTCTTTTGCCATGATTCCTACTATTGTGCTGATTCTGAAGGTGTAGCTGTAGCTGCCGCCCTGTTAATTGCGTCAACAACCAGTTTTTCTTCAATCCAGTCTATGTCGGTAAATGTGTATCGGGCAATTCCTACTATTGACATCTCATCAATTATGTCGACGAAATTCTTATACTTTGCTGTCTTGTAGGCTTTAATAAGAACGATCGGCCCTGTATCATCATCCTTTTTCAGCTGGCTTATTGCGCTTCGCATTGAGTCCTGCCTGATGTCGATTTTGCCTGAGATAACGTCTTTCTCAAACTCGTCAATTTTGCGGAACAGTGCCCTGTTCCTTTCAAGCAGCACCTGGCGGATGCCTGTGGCGCTGAAATCGGTTTCCTGCAGAATGGTCACATCGGGGTCGGCTTTGCCGGGGTACCAGTAGACCCTGTCTTCAGGACCGAGGATAATATTGAGAGTACGGCTCTCAGCGATCTTCGGGGGTTCAACGAACTCATCCTTCTTGATCTTCTCAGGAAGAACGATATCCATTACCTTCGGTTTGCTGAAAGCTGCTGTGAGCATGAAGAACGTGATGAGCAGACTCATGAGGTCCACCATCGGTGTCATATCCACGCGGGCATCACCTTTTTTTGGTTTCTTTTTCCCGCCCTTGCTTTTGTCTTCTACTTGAATATCTGCCATCTTACTCAGTTATTTCTTCTACAACCTGCACTGCTCTAAGACTTGTGATCAGGCTAAACCTGTTCACATTCTTATCCTGCAAAATATCAAGTACTTTCCTTACGACCGGAAATGGGACGTCTGCATCACCTTTGATCATGGTCAGCACTGCAGGGTTTACCTGGCGTGCAAAGAGAATCCATAACGCAAGCTGGTTGTCCGTAGAATCGATTGGAACGCCCTTTTCGAGGGCTATCTTGTCATCCGTGTCTTTAGTAGCAAGGTACTGTTTCATATCCTGTATCGGAACGCCAACGGCAGTGCCGGTTTTCTCGAAAAGGCGGAGTTCATCCTCGGTAAATTCTATGTTGTATCGCTTGCCCATTTCGGCAAGGATTTTCGGGCGGAATTTAAGTATGGTATCCGGTCCGTTGTCAACATTGAAAAATATCCGGCTGTCTTTCGCGAGGGTTACCGTCATTACGTTGGCATCCATCATCGGTTTTTCCGAGACAGAAAAAGGTGTATCGACAGGAGCCGTCTCCTGTGGTCTGAATGTCGCTGTCAGAATGAAGAAGGTAAGCAACAGCACAAACAGGTCCACCATCGGGGTCATGTCGATTCGCGGCGATTTGGTTCCTAATTTAATCTTTGGCATCTTTTAAATCCTTTCTTTTTTTGACCAAAAGAATAAATTCGGCAGACTATTTTCTAATTGACGCGGCGAAAGTCTGTGTAAGACTGAAGCCGGCCTCATCAATTTTGAATACGTAATCGTCAATCCTGGTTGAGAACACGTTAAAAAATATGATAGCCAGGGTTGAACCAGTGATGCCGAATGCGGTATTGACAAGAGCTTCGGAAATACCGGTTGAGAGGGCGAGAGCATCAGGAGCGCCTGACTGAGCGAGGGCTGCAAATGCGCGGATCATCCCGATAACCGTTCCGATAAGACCTATGAGCACCGAGATTGATGCGATAGTTGAAAGCATGACCATATTCCTTGACAGGGTCGGCAGCTCGAGAGCTGTTGCCTCTTCAATGGCCTGTTTCATTGAGGTGATCTTCTGGTCTTTCTCAAGTTCCTTGTCATTCTCAAGGGCACGGTAGCGTGACAGACCTGCCTTCATAACGTTTGCAAGTGAACCTTTCTGCTTATCGCATGCAGCAATTGCATCTTCGATCCTGTCTTCTACAAGCATCTGCTGAAGATTGGCCACAAATACATTGAGTCTTGCTTTTCCCTTAACCCTCGAAAGAGTGATAGCCCTCTCGACTGTGTAGATAAGAAGCGTAATCACAATAGTAATAAGGACGGGAACAATGACTCCACCCTTGTACATGAGACCCAGAAGGTTACCCTGCAGTGGATGGCCCTTGGGATTGCCACCTTCAAAGTTTACCGGGTTACCCAGGACTCTGGTGAAAATCAGATAAGCAACAATAAATGCCAGAATAATTGCAAGAGGTGCAAAAAGCGACTGCCATACACCGCTGGACGACTTGGTTGATTTACTCATTTTAGTATTCTTTAAGTTGGTTTAATTGAACAGTTGGCAAAAATAAATATTCTTCTACTCTTTTACAATAGTCTCAATTAATTAGATATACTTTTCAGGCCAAAAATACTTTGGTTCCTACTTTTCAAGGGAAGCATTATAGACTCTTCTTTTTGTTACAGGGACCTCAATGGATTTATACCCTTTGGCACCGATTATCAAAGCCTCTGAGGCCTCAGGCATAACGAACTTGTATTCTCCCCTTGCATTGGTCCATGCCTCGGCTGCTGTATCCTTGACCCTTACAGATGCACCCGGGATGGGCTCCCCTGCAGAATCGGTTATCATTCCGGTAATTTCATTGGGATGAGCCTTCGGGATGGCACTCTTCTGAAGCTGGGTAATATATTGGATGGTTGATCTGGCAGCTTCGTTTCCGGGTTCAATTGCCAGTATCCTGTTGTTCTCCTCAGCGGCTTTAGAATAGTCACCCATAGTCATGTACATGGTGCTGAGTGAGCTGTGAGCCTTAATCCTGTAGTCAGGAGAGAGATTCATCATCCTGGTGTAATATGCTTTGGCTTCATCATATCTCCCGGCCTGCAGTGATTCATAGCCGAGGTACCTTAGGGCGTCATACATCTCCTTAACATTCTTGACGGAGTCTACTGAAGCCTTCTGCAGCAGCATCTGGAATTTCGGCCTGGCAAAGCCAAGCTCTGAATCGGGATCCTTGGCTGATGCCGTGTTGGCCAACCAGAGGTAACCCTGCAGATTGTCAGGGTATTTGGCGGTCATTTTTTCGAAGATGTCATCAGCCTTGTCAAACTGTTTGTCCTGGTAATAGGCCCTTCCAACCTGGATGAAGTCATTTTCGGTGTCTCTTCCTTTTTCAAGTAGGCGTGACCATGTCGAGGCGGCGTCTGCATACCTGCGGGCACTGTACTGAACGGTCCCCTTCTCATAAATGAGGTTAAGGTCCTCCTCTTCAGTGAAATAAATAGCCTTTTCATATGCCTCGAAGGCTTTTGAGAGCTCTTTTTCTGCCTGCGCTATCGTTGTCTTGTGGGTTTCAACCTTAGCTGCAAGCGCATCGATTTCAGCCTTTGCCTTCTCTTTTGCAGGGCTCTTGAGAGTAGTATACCTGGCCCGGAGCTTGCTGAGATCATCACTTTCATTATCCGCCTCGATCACAAGCTTACTGTAGTCCTGGTTCTTTCTTGCCAGTATCCTTGCATAATAGATCCAGTCTTTCTTTATAAGACGGTCGGCGCTGAGATTGGCAAAGAGCCGGTCCATGTATTGCGCGGCAATGTCAAAACTGCCTTCCTCGTAGGCGGAATAGCCTGCAATACGGTTCATGTAAGTTCTGGAATTGTCGACGGCAAATATCTGCTCCACATTCTTGATAACCTCCTCATACTCCTTTGCATAGAAGAGGGCGTTGACGTATCTTATCCTAGCGGGTATGTTACCCTGGGTCAGGTCAAGGTATTTTTCGAAATACTTTTTGGAATCATTGAACCTGCCGGCCATCGAGTAGAGCTGCCCCAGCTCCCTGTATGCAGGAGCATAGTTCTGATCAAGGGAGATTGCCTGCTCATAATAGGGAATGGCTGCCATGAGGTTGCGTCCCTTGACATAGATGCTTCCTATTTTCATATTGGCTGCAGGCGACTGCAGGTCCCAGTCCTGTGCAAGGTTGTAATTCTTGATTGCCTTTGAACCGTCATTGACAAGGATATAAATATCACCTGCGATGATATACATCTCGCTGTTTCTAGGGTCGATTGATACAGCATGCCTGATGAAAGGAAGTGCTTTACTGGTGTCTACCTCCTCAAAACGGATATACGATTCTGCAATCTTTGCAAGTGTATAAGCATAGCCCTTCGGATCCGCTATCTTTTTTACCTTCTTGTAAGGGGGCAACAGGCCGTTGGCCTTCAGTCTCAGCTCTTCCGCCTTTGCTATGTCACCGCTGTAAAAAGCCACCTTGGCGAGGCCTACGTAGTTTAGCGGTTCAGCCGGATTGGCGGTAACGCCCTTATTGAAAATTTCGGCTGCCTCCTTCGTTGCCACTGTCAGCGAGTTGGAGATTGTATCGGCAAAATAGTTCAACAGCGTGTTCTCACCATAATGAAAATAAATCACGCTGTTGGCGGGCTCATTATTTATCAGTTGCTGGAACAGTGCCTCTGCCTTATCATACTGTTCATTTTTAGTGAATGTCCTGGCCTCATCAAGCGTCTGAGCCTTGAGCCCGGTGCCAAAAATCATGCAAAATACCGCTGCGGGCAGCAACGCCAGTTTGAAACTTCTCTTAATCATCGTTATCATGTTTAGTTACTCATTTTTTACCTGTATTATCCTGATCGGCATCGTTGCAGGTACAAGACCCGATTTAAGTATTATCCTTTGTCCCTTTTCACCTGCTACGAAACTTACAAATCCCGAGCCAAGTCCTGAAAATGATTCACGCGAATGCATATTTACTTCTCTTACAAAGGGATATGTCTTGTCATATATAGACCCCTGCACCGGCAGGTAGAAGGTTGATTCTTCGTCGAGATAAGGCTGTGACACTGCAGCCACCTTAATCTTGTGAAGGAGCTTGAAGCTTTGGGGATCGTCCTCGTCACTGATCCAGTTAACGCTCACAATGCCGATAGCTCCAGGGCTGCCTGCGACATAATCTATTACCTCGGGGTTGCTGTTGACTGCAAAAAAGTTAGGCCCGAGACTTTCCGGAAGCTCGAATTTCTCCCTGAAGTACCTTATATTTCCCGAACGCATATTGTCGAATACTATACTGACAGGGCCCAGCTTTGACTTTGAATTAATCTGATTCCAGTCGGTGATCTCGCCGGTGAATATCTTCCGGACGTTTTTGTATGTCAGGAGTGAATCAGCATTGCTCCTGTTGAGAACAAGAACCAGCGCGTCAAATGCCACGACAGTGGTACGGACCACTGTCTGCAAATCGAGGAGAACCTTGCGCTGTTCTTCCGTTGGGGCCCATGATGAGATAATCACCTTTACTGAATCATTCAGGAAAAATGCCACAAGCTCATTCTCCGGTTTGTAAAGAGGTTTTATTGTAGCGTACTTGTAAAGTGCCGTGAAAGTATCGATCTCCGCATTGATAATAGGTTGGAACGAATCATCAGATGCTATCCTGATGTTGCCGGAGGTTGGTGTCTCCTTGAGGGTTGCGGTTCCTTTGGGCTTGCATGATGACAGGGCTGCAACGACTGCCACAACGAGCAACGCAGGCACGATTGATAATATGTATCCCGATCTGTTCATACTCTCCCCGCTTTTCAACTTACTATGAGCCACAATATTAATAATTATCTCTCAATCTCGCCTCCCATAGGGGAGTTAATTTTCGTAACGTATCTTAAAAGGTGAGATACAAAGCACATGCCATCATTATAATCTATGACCGGCAAGTGGTATGGAGACCCCGGGAAAATCAACGGATTATTTCTCATCCTCATCCTTGCTGAAAAAGCTCTCCTTTATCTTCTCGTAAGACACAAAGAACCTGTAAAGAGCATAAATGAACAGTGGAACGGACAGAACTATCCTGAGGGCTTTGTCGATAGGAATAAGGTCAGTTGTGAGGATGAAAACCGCAAGGCCGAAATAGAAAAGAACCATCACCGTGCCGAAGATGGCGAATACCTTGTCATACATTTTGCTGGTGCTGCTCATTGCATTTTAATATGAATTGACAAATATATGATTTATTCTTTTTTTTCGGTACTGATTTGGCACATGTAGTGACATAAAAAAAGAGAGCCGCTTGTGGCGGCTCTCCTGATACAGAGATACAGTCTTACCTGGTTGCGTTTTCGAGTCTCTTCATAATTGAGAATATGAAAGCGGCAGAGAGCAGGCAGCAGACGATGAACACCGCCCAGAGCTGCCAAAGATCTACCTTGTCCCAGAGCTTTGTTCCGACGAACAGAAGCTTATTCCCGGTGGCGGTTGCCAGCAGCCAGCCGGCCTGCATCATACCCTGGAACCGTGAAGGAGCAACCTTGGATACGAACGACAGTCCCATCGGGCTCAGGAAGAGCTCAGCCACAGTAAGTATCAGATAACTGCTTATAAGCCAGTAGGGGCTTACCCTGAGGGCTTCAGTAACCGGAGATCCTTCGAGTGAAATCGGTGAGGGGAGTTTGACTGATGAGAGCAGCACCACAATAAATCCTATTGCGGCGATGATCATCCCGATTCCTATCTTCTTCGGGGTTGACGGTTCAATATTCTTCTTGTTCAGCCAGGCAAAGACGCCCATTACAGGGAAGGTGAGTGCCACGATGAAGAGCGGGTTGAATGACTGGAACACCTCGGGCTCAATCGAATTAAGCGGATTGGCTTTGGTAACAAAGAGGTAGGCTGCTACGAATGCCGCTACGAAAAGGACACCTCCGATGACCCTTGCAGGCATCTGCATGTTTTTCCTGACAAGCATCACCAGGCCTGCAATAGACGCAATAACTGCAAGCATTGAAGGCAGGGTGAAGAACAGATAGGTGAAAGGTCCAACCTGCTTGGCCGTATAGTCCCTGGCAAAGAGTGTGAGCGTCAGCCCGTTCTGATGGAATGACATCCAGAAGAATACGACCACCACGAACACAAGGATCAGGGATGATACACGTGCATATTCATCTTTTTTGGCAGTTGTAAGCATCCAGGTGGTGAAACCTGCAAAAAGTCCGATTGCCAGACCGGTAAACACATCGACGACAAAACTGAGTCCGAAGGCAAAAATGGCCATTGCTATTGCTGCATAGATCAGGGGCCTGAATTCAAACTCAATTGTATTGGATGACCCGTCAGTGGCCTTAGCAGGTTTCTCCTTGTTGGGAAGCAGCCTGTTGAAGAAGATATACACCAGGAGTGAGATAACCATGGCTCCGGCAGCGATACCGAAAGCATAGTTGTAACCTCTTGAGAAGACCTCGAGGTAGTTGTTGGCGAAAGCACCGATATCGGTTACAGGGCCTGAGAGGTTCACTTTATCGGCGAGAGCCTGAAACTCTTCAAGTTTGGTGGTGCTTGTAAGCAGCCCGTCATTGAACTGGTGACACAGGGCCGGAAGGCTTCCGTCATGGGCAAAACCGTTTGTCTTAAGCCACCAGTTCCTGATGCCGTTGGCAGCAAAGGGAGCGAAGAATGCGCCGACGTTGATACCCATATAGAATATCATGAAGGCGGTGTCTCTCATTTTTGAATACTGGGGATTGTCGTACATCTGCCCGACGACGGCCTGAAGGTTACCCTTGAACAGGCCATTGCCAAAAGCTATGGTGAAGAGGGCAATCACCGTGAAGTTGAGAGGCATTCCGGGCACGGCCATCAATACGTAGCCTGCAAACATGATGATAATGCCGAACATTATCACCGTCTTGTATTTCCTGGTTGCATCGGCCAGTATCCCGCCGACCAGGGCAAGCGCGTAGATGCTGAAGTAAAACGTGCTGTAAATGTTCCCCGCCTTTTCAGCAGCAAGGCCGTACTTGGCCTGCAGGAAAAGCACCAGGATCGCCATCATGGTGTAGAAGCCGAACCGTTCTCCCATATTGGCGAAGAAGGCAACCAGCAGTCCTTTTGGATGATTCTTGAGCATAATTTTCTGTATTTAATTGATTATTTTCGTTCAGTTGGTGACAAATATATTAATCTTTTTAATTTGCAATCATTGCATTATAACATCAGCGCAATAATTTTGCATTGTTATATTTTTACATTTGTATTATTGGGACCTATATTTACACTATGAAGATTTTCACATCTGCAGAGATAAGGGAGATTGATGCAGCCACTGTCCGTCTTGAGCCTGTAACGCCGGCAGGGCTGATGGAGCGTGCTGCCACAACGTTTGTTGAGAGGCTGAAGGACACCCTGCCGCCTGAAAAGAAGGTCAACGTGTTTGCCGGCCCCGGTAACAACGGTGGTGACGGGCTGGTGATTGCCAGGCTGTTGTATGATGAAGGCCATCCTGTGCGCGTATTCATTGTAGAGACAGGTTCTGCCCACAGCAGCGAATTCAGGTTGAATGCCGACCGGCTTGAGAGAGCGGGCGTATCGCCGCTCACCCTGGCCGATCCCGGGCTCTTTCCCGTCATCGGCCGTGATGAGGTGATCATTGACGCCATTTTCGGAACGGGGCTCAGCAAGGCTCCGGCGGGTGTGGCTGCTGAGGTCATCAAAAAGATCAATCAGACGGGTGCATATGTTGTTTCAGTCGATGTCCCCTCCGGGCTTTTCTGCGAGGACAACAACGGTGTTGACCGCGACAGGATGGTCAGGGCTTCACAGACCATCACATTCCAGTTTCCCAAAATTGCCTTCATGTTTGCCGGGAATGAAGATCAGGCAGGCAGATGGGAGGTGATTGACATCGGCCTGCATGCCGCGACCATCGCCTCCATGCCCTCGCCATACCATTATGTAATGAGAGAGAATGTCAGGCCGCTCCTTCAAAAGAGGAAGAAATTTGATCACAAGGGCATTTTTGGTCATGCCCTGATCATTGCCGGCAGTTACGGCAAGGCCGGGGCCGCCACACTGGCTGCCGGGGCCGCTCTGCGCAGCGGTGCCGGACTGGTGACCGTGCATACTCCCACCTCCGCCGTGATGGCTCTGCAGGCATCACTGCCGGAGGCTATGGTCTCACCGGATCCGGGAACAGGCAACGTGACCGTGATGCCTGACCTGACTCCGTTTGATGCGGCAGGAGTAGGCCCGGGACTGGGCACTGACCCTGACACTGCCGGGGTGCTGAGGACCTTGCTTGAGACCGCCACCATACCACTTGTGCTTGATGCTGATGCACTTAACATCATGGCCCGGAACAGGGAACTGCTTGATCTGATTCCACCTGGTACAGTGCTGACACCTCATCCCGGAGAGTTCCGCCGTCTGGCCGCGACAGACAGCAGTGACTTCAGGCTTATGGAAGAGCAGCGGGAGTTCGCTGCCAGGCATAATTGCATCGTGGTTGTAAAGGGAGCCCATACCTCCATTGCCCTGCCCGGAGGCGAGGTCTATTTCAACAGCACGGGCAACCCGGGCATGGCCACCGGTGGCAGCGGCGACGTGCTGACAGGAATGATCGCCTCATTGCTGGCACAGGGTTATGGCCCTGCCGATGCAGCAGTTGCCGGAGTATACCTTCACGGGGTGGCAGGCGACGTGGCCCTGAGAATACACTCGGAGGAGTCAGTTATAGCCGGAGATATTCTGATGAATATAGGCAGGGCTTTTCGTGAAACGCAGTTCAACAGTTTCAGCATGTACCTTTAAACAACAGAGATGAAAAGACTTGCAATTGTCATATCAGGGGCTTTATTGGCAGTCACCGGCGGATGCTCAGTAATGAACAATAACAGTGACAGTGATATTTTAGTTCTTCCACTGGGAGGGGAAGTAAGGGTGACAGAAGGGAGCATTGTCTATGCCCTGCCGCAGACGGTGCTGGAATTTGATATCATTGCCGAAAAGAGAACTGAGATCCCGGGTCCGTTTGCAGGTTATGCCAGTGAGATGATAGGGCTCGACAATATAATCACCGCCGGGAATGAGACCTGGACGCTCACCGACGTGAGAATTAAAACCATTGAGGAGCTTGACCCTGCGCAGTATTATGTCATCCAGGGCACTAGCCTGATGCAGACTAATCTTCTGGCCCTGAAAGAGAACGGATTGATACTCGACATAAACCCGGATATCTATTCCCGCACAGGACACTCGAATCTGCAGCAGGGCACTGACATCCGTGGACTGATGTTCCCTGACAGGGGGGCATATGATTATGTCTCTACCCTGACCGACACAGCCTACAGGGTTATCAAGGCCGATACCGCATTCATACGGGTGCCCTATCTTGTTCAGAAAAAAAAGAGAATGACGGTGGAGGAGGAGGCAAGAGAGGCTGCTGACAGGCTGCTCGAGCTGCGGGAGGGGAGACATATGATACTCACCGGCGAAACGAATATCTTCCCGCAGGACGGTGCCGCAATAAACGAGATAAACAGGCTGGAACGCGAATACACAGCGCTTTTTGCCGGCAAGACATGGTCGGAGACCAAACACTTCCGCATCTGGCTCACGCCTGACCTTTCAATGGCGGGGAAACAGACAGCCATATTCAGTTTCTCAGAGAGCAAGGGGGTGCGGCCTGCCGGCGAAGCCGGAGGCCAACCGGTGCAGGTTGAGATGAAGCCTACAGGCAAGACCGGGGAGCTGAAGCTGGTGGTAAAGCCGGTCACCTCTCAGAAGGATCTTGCAACCCGTGACAGGCTCTATTACCGTGTGCCTGATGTGGCCGGGTTCAGGGTAAGCATGGGAGATGAAACTCTCTGCACTGCCCGCAAGCTGGTATACCAGTTCGGCACTACCGTGACCTTGCCGTCGAATTTCATTATTGGAAAATAATCAGGCAGTAGGCAATAGGCAATAGTGAAAATTATGTCCTCTGAATTTTGCTAATCAACAACTTACAGCTTGTTCCAACTGACTACTACTGCCTACTGCCTACTGCCAATTGCCTAAATCAGATTCCTTTATCCAGAACCTCAAAATAGGCCTTTTCCCGTTTTGCTATGTGAAAGTTATCAGCTATCCGCTGGCGTGCTTTCAGGCCTAGTTTGCGGCGTTTATGGCTGTCTGTGGCAAGGATCTCCATGAATTTATTGACCAGATAATCCTTGTCCGGGCTGTTTACTAGAAACCCGGTTTCTCCGATAATCTCAGGGATAGCCCCGACTGCAGACCCGACCGGGATGCATTGGCAGAGCATCGCCTCGCAGAGTGCATTGGGAAATCCCTCCGATACTGAAAGCTGCAGTACAAACTGGCTTTCGGCAAGGAAAGACCTGAACTGTTCCTGCGGGAGAAAGGGGTGCAGTGCTACATTGGGGGGAATGGGTCCGAGCTGACGAATGACGGCATCCGATATGCCGATTACCCTGAATGAACAGTGACTGAACTGTCCGGCAAGGAAGAGCAGGAGATCGATTCCTTTTACATGTAACCTCATCATGCTGGTCACAGATGCAACCGCAATGAATGTGTCCTTAACCTTGTTCTCCGGGTCAGAGTCAAAAAAGTCAGGGTCAAAACCGTTATGGATCACCCTGAATGGAGTGTTGATCTCCGGGAAGAAATGTCTGTATCCCTGCATGGAGTGGCCGCTTCCATGGTGATACAGGTAATCGCTTTCAACCAGTGACCCGTCAACCGGGAGCAACCCCTTGCAGAGCCGGAATGACCACCTGATAAAGGTTCTCATCACCGGTTTCCTCAGGCTTCCGTATTTTAGCGAAGGGAATGATACACAGTCTGTTCCGCCTGGAATTATGTAGACAGGCTTACCGGTAATCTTTCCCGCCAGTGCAGGTAAAAATGACCAGTATCCACCGAACATTACAAAAACGGCCCTGGATTCCTGCAGGTGCCTGCTGAGAAAAACGAACTGCTTCAGGAAATTCAGAGGCGTTTCAAGTTTGGACGTCCAGGTATGGGCAGGAACAATGACCTCGAATTTCCGGGAGAGGAAGGTAATATCTTTCTGAATGAATGTCGAATTCCCGGGGTAAATATAGAGGATCTTTTCCTTCATCTTAAAAGGGCCTGAGCCTGCTGAGAAGAAACCTGGTTCTTGAAAAAAGTTTCCTCGTAATAATGACCCGCTTCGGAAGAGGAGAGAGGGTCACCGCATTTTTCTTCCTGAGGCTGATGACTGCATAATCATGCTCCTTGTCGAAGAGGGAATATGAGTTATAGTTTATAAGGGTCAGTCCGCTGGCATAGGCATCACCAATGAGGGTGTCTGCTTCCACCGACTGGTCAATTATCTGCATCTGTCCGGGATCGGTAGCCCTTATGTAGTCAAGCGCCCTCGGGTGAGGAATATGGATCAGGATCACCGAGTTGTCATGCATGTGATCTGCAAGTGTCCGGAACAACCTCCTGTGCTGATCGACGGGAATATGCTCCAGTACATCAGGAAGTATGATAAAGTCAAAAACTTCCGTGTGGTTGAAATCGGTCATGTCAGACACCATAAAACGCACATTCGATTCTTGGGAGAGCCTTTTACGGGCTATCTCAACGGATTCAGGGCTTATATCGACGGCGACGATTTCACCCTTTCCGAGATAACTGGCAAGCAGTCCGGTCAGCGTTCCGATACCGCATCCTATCTCAAGGACCCTGTCGTTTCGCGAGAGTCTGGCTGCGGCCAGGAACTCCATGATTTTATAGTGTCTCAGGTTGACGCTGGTCTTCACCTGTCTCCCGGCAAAGCCGTCATACCATTTGCCTATTTGTTCGCTTGTCTCCATCTGGGGCTGCAATAGAATAAACGGCCATGAATGGCCTTACTGGCATCAAATGTAAGGTTTTTTTAAAAGGCAAAAGGCATTAGGCACTAGGCAGTAGTGGATTTTGCGATTTGCGATTTGCGAATGGCGATTTGAGAATTTTGATTAAATCGACAATCGAAAATCTGAAATCGAAAATTCTTCCGATCTTCAGACTTATTGTGCTTTACCCGTGAAAGTCTTCATGAAATCCTCGTAGCTCTGTTTCTGCCAGCCGGTGCCGGCAAAGTACACAAGCATGGGTTCAATCTGAACCGGAGTTTTAAAACCGGAGACAGGGGTAATCAGTTCACTGTTGGCAGTGAGAAAGACAACCGTCGGGTAGCCGAGATTACCCTGGAGAAGGGCGTATGCCAGCTGATGTGTCTTACCCAGGCTGCCGTCGTTCACGAATTTCCTTCCCTGGAAAGAAACGGGTTCCTTACCTTCGGCATCGAACTTGACGGCGTAATATTTGGTATTAAGGATCTCGGCAATGACCGGATGTGAGAATGTCTCCTTGTCAAGCTTCTTGCACCAGCCGCACCAGTCGGTGTAAGCATCTACGAAAATCGGCCTGGGATTTGATTTTGCAAGTGTCACGGCTTCCTCTATCGAATACCATTTCACTGTTTCAGTCTGGGCAGTCAGAAGCAGGGCGGGTGCGATAAGTAAAAGTATAATGATAAGCTTCTTCATGATCTATAGATAATTATAATTGATTCAACGGTTTAATTTCAATTGCACAAAAATAGTAATTCACTTTGATAACCAAAATTATGCCACAAAGTTCATCTGTCATGTTTTTTGCCGCAATAATTGGAATGTTTTTTTTATACATTTACACACCTTGTTAAACAAACTCGTAAACCCAAAATGGAAAAATTAAGAAAGACGCTTGCCGACTCCAAGACTGCAAGATGGACTGCCCTGGCAGTTGTAGCTTTTACCATGTTATGCGGTTATTTCCTGACCGATGCCATGGCCCCTTTGAAACCCATGCTTGAGCAGCAACTGGCATGGAGCAGTGAAGATTACGGCCTGTTCACCAGCGCATATGGCTGGTTCAACGTATTCCTTATCATGCTTATTATAGGCGGGATCATCCTTGACAAAATGGGTGTCCGGTTCACCGGAAAAATGGCAACCATGCTGATGGTAGCCGGTACCGCCATCAAGTTCTGGGCCCTGTCAACCGATGCTTTTGCAGGGCAGTCATGGCATTTCCTGTTCTGGGATGCCAATCCCCAGGTTTTCATTGCAGGACTGGGTTATGCAGTGTTTGGAGTAGGTGTTGAAACGGCCGGGATTACCGTCTCAAAGATTATTGTCAAATGGTTCAGGGGCAAGGAGCTGGCCCTGGCCATGGGACTTGAGATGGCTACTGCCAGACTTGGAACCACTCTTGCCCTTGCCGGTTCGGCTCCGCTGGCCAAAGCTCTTGGCCATGTCTCAATGCCCATCCTCGTAGCACTGATACTGCTCTGCGTTGGTTTAATAGCCTTCTTCATCTACTGCGGGATGGACAAGAAGCTTGATGCTTCCATCGCCCAGTCAAAGGAGGGTCTTCCCCAGGAGGTGGAGGAGAGCTTCAGCTTGAAGGATATACTGTTCATTATCAAGAATAAAGGCTGGTGGTATATTGCCATTCTTTGCGTACTCTTCTACTCGGCAGTGTTCCCCTTCCTCAAATATGCATCTGACCTCATGGTCAATAAGTTTGGAATCGATCCCGCTACAGCGGGACTGATACCCTCAGTACTGCCTTTCGGAACCATCCTGCTCACTCCGCTCTTTGGAAACCTTTATGACAGGAAGGGGAAGGGGGCAACCATAATGATCATCGGTGCCCTTCTACTGATCTTTGTACATGTCATGTTCTCAATCCCCTCGCTTGACAAACCATGGATGGCATTCTTACTGACCATCATTCTTGGAATAGGATTTTCTCTCGTGCCTTCGGCCATGTGGCCATCAGTCCCCAAAATCATACCTGACAAGCAGCTTGGGACAGCCTATGCACTCATTTTTTGGGTGCAGAACTGGGGCCTGATGGGAGTCCCGTACCTTATCGGATGGGTTCTTGACAAGTACTGCATCACCGGTTCATATTTGCTTGACGGGGTGCCGGTTCCAAGTTACGATTACAAGTATCCGATGATGATATTCACAGCCCTTGGGGTCATAGCACTGCTCTTTGGCTTCCTCCTTAAGGCAGAGGATAAAAAGAAGGGATACGGTCTTGAAATGCCCAATATTGTTAAAGAATAATCAAATCAGATAAACTATGAGTGACATTAAGAATCTAGAACCTAAGCTTCTGTGGAAGTATTTCTATGAAATAACACAGATCCCGCGTCCCTCCAAGAAGGAGCAAAGGATGACGGAATACATGAAGAAATTTGGACATGACCATGGTCTTGAGACCATTGTTGACAAAATCGGCAACGTCATTATCCGCAAGCCGGCGACTAAAGGATTGGAGAAGTGCAAAGGCATCATCCTGCAGGGCCATCTTGACATGGTGCCCCAGAAGAACTCAGACAAGAAATTCGATTTTGAGAAGGATGCCATTGAAACCCGCATTGACCAGGGCTGGGTGAAGGCCAACGGGACAACCCTGGGTGCTGACAACGGCATTGGCGTGGCTGCTGCAATGGCCGCCATGACAGACCCGAAGGTGGTTCACGGTCCGCTGGAGGCTCTCTTCACCATCGACGAGGAGACCGGCATGACAGGGGCCAAGAACCTGAAGAAGGGTCTGCTCAAAGGGGAGATACTGATTAACATGGACTCGGAAGATGAGGGTGAACTCTATGTCGGTTGCGCAGGGGGTGTTGATGTAAGCGGAACCCGGAGCTACAAGCAGGAGAAGACACCTGCAGGGATGACCGCATATAAACTGACCGTCAAGGGACTGCGCGGTGGTCACTCAGGCCTCGACATTCATCTTGGAAAGGCAAACTCCAACAAGCTGATGTTCAGGTTCTTCCAACAGGCCGAGCATGACTTCGGCATGCGGATCGCCGACTATACGGGAGGAGATCTTCGCAATGCCATCCCGCGCGAAGCATTTGCAACAATAGTGGTCCCGTCAATCAAGAAAGCCCAGTTTGAAAAATTCGTTAAGGGCTACGAGAAGATGTACCGGGATGAATTCAAGGAGGTTGACCCTGACATCAAGATGACCGTTAAAACCTGTGATGCGCCCGAGAAGGTGATGAATGAGGCTGATCAGTACCGGATAATAAGAGCGGTATTTGTATGCCCTTGTGGTGTCCAGAGGATGAGTGCAAGCATGCCGGGTGTGGTTGAAACATCAAATAACCTGTCAGTTGTCAATATCAAGGAGGGTAAATTCCAGGCACATAACCTCACGCGCAGCTCTGTCGAGACTGCCAAGGAGGCTACGGCATGGAAGATTGCAGCAGGGTTCCAGCTTGCCGGTTGCGATGTATCGCTCACCGGAGATTATCCGGGATGGAAACCGAATATGGAGAGTGACATCCTTAAGACGATGCAGGAGACCTACAAGAAACTCTACGGAAAGATCCCTGAGATCAAGGCTATTCATGCAGGCCTTGAGTGCGGGATAATAATGGGGCCATATCCGAAGCTGGACGCGATAAGCTTCGGTCCGACGATCCGCTTCCCGCACAGTCCGGATGAGAAGGTGGAGATCGAATCGGTAGGGAAATTCTGGAATTACCTGACGGCAACCCTTAAGAACGCACCGAAACAGTAAATTAAGTCAATTGCGGATCGGTACCTTTCATTCCATTCGCAACCAGATATGAAGGAGGGGGCAGGCCTTATGGCTTGCCCCTTGCTGCATTCAGGTTTTTTTAATGTCATGAAAGTGCCCTGCCGTATCAAGGCTTTTAGGAGTTATTTGTATTTATAAAATCATGAAAGCATCCTGCCGTATCACGTCATCGTGAAATTATTTAACGGTTATCTCCGCCAGGATGTCATCCTTCATCACATTCTGGCCGGGTCTGACGCCAACCCTGGTGACAGTTCCGCTGGCAATCGCCTGTATTTCGTTCTGCATCTTCATTGCCTCAAGAATCACCAGCGCTTCTCCCTTAATCACTTCTGCATTTTCACGAACGAACACGTCGATGATCCTGCCGGGCATCGGGGCCCTTACAATAAGCGTTGAGCTCTTGCCGCGACCGGTGCCGAGCACCTTTTTACGCTGCATTGATATCGGGGTCTCTACGGTGAATGTGTGTCCTATGTCGTTGAACAGTATCTCATACCTGTTCTGTTTCGTGCGGACTATCTCAACTGGGTAACGCCTGTTCTTCCAGAGGACATGAATGCCGTACTTCTCATCTTCACACAGCTCAACGCTGTAATCCCTTCCGTTGACCCTGATGACGTTCTTCAGCGGGAGTGTGAAGGGGAACTTTTTGCCCTCGGTTGAGATGGCAAACAGCTTCTTTATTGCGGGTTTATCGGGCTTCATGGGGAATAATTAAAATTGTGTCAGTCTCTTTCTCAGCAGCCATGGCGTAAGCTCCCTGCCCTGGTCAAAGCTGATGTTCGTTTTGCTTTCAGTGAGATTTTCCTCAACAAAGAGTTTCGTTGCCAGCCATGCGGCTATTGTCTCTTCATACTCGCTGCTGTGGTGGTACTGCTCAAGGTCTTTCTCGATGAAAGCGGTCGTGAAAGTGCCTTCCTGGAAAAGGTGGTTGCGCATGAGCATCCGGAAGAAGGGCAAGGTTGTCTTGGTACCCTTTATCCATATCTTGTCAAGTGCAAGCTTGGTATTAGTTATGGCATGCTTTCGATCAGTGCCGGTGACTATCAGCTTAGCGATCATCGAATCGAAAGAGGCCACTATTGACGACCCTGCCCTGACCCCGGTATCAACCCTTATTCCGGGTCCGTCGGGGAAGCTTATCTTCTCTATCCTCCCGGGTGAGGGGGCAAATCCCGCCTGAACGTCCTCTGCATTTATACGGCATTCAATAGCCCAGCCGCTAAGCCTGACATCTTCCTGCCGGAGTGCCAGTTCCTCTCCGTTGGCAATGCGTATCTGCTGCTCTATAAGGTCTATCCCTGTTATCATCTCCGTAACGGGATGCTCCACCTGAATGCGGGTGTTCATCTCCATGAAGTAGAAGTTGCGGTCGGAGTCGAGAAGGAACTCCACCGTTCCGGCCGAATAATATCCGACTGCGCGGGCTATACTGACAGCAGTATCACCCATGGTTTTCCTCAGCTCCTCATCAAGGGCGGGAGAAGGGGCCTCCTCCAGAAGCTTCTGGTGCTTACGCTGTATTGAACATTCCCTCTCGCCAAGGTGGATGATGTTGCCGTGTGTGTCACCCAGAATCTGAAACTCTATGTGTTTGGGGTTCTCGATGTATTTCTCGATGAAGACGCTGGGGTCGTTGAAGGCCTTCTCAGCCTCGCGGCTGGCCAGGGTGAACATCTTTTCCATCTCTGACTCCTGCCTTACGATACGCATCCCCCTTCCACCGCCTCCGGATGCTGCCTTGATAATAACCGGGTATCCGATCCGGGCAGCTTGTCTGACAGCCTCGTCCTCATCGGCCACACTGCCGGGTGTGCCCATGGCCATAGGAATTTTGTGCTTCAGCGCTATCTGACGGGCAACGGGTTTATTGCCCATCTTGTAAATGGCATCGGGCGACGGTCCTATGAATATGATCTTATTGTCCTTGCACTTGTCTGCAAAGTATGCATTTTCAGCAAGGAACCCGTACCCGGGATGAAGCGCGTCGCACTTTGTCTCAAGGGCTACGGCTATGAGTTTTTCTACGTCGAGGAAGACGGGAATCTCTGCTGTCTCATCGCCATCATCATGAATAACGTCTGCCGAGGAGAGATACATTGCATCAGGTTCGGCAGAGGTTCGTATGGCGACACACTTAATGCCCATGCTATGGGCCGTTTTCATTATCCTCACCGCAATCTCTCCGCGGTTGGCAATCAGTATCCTCTTTATCTTCCTCATTCAGCGTTTTGTTTTCCTGTTTGGTCCTTTGTCATGTACTCCTGCGGTTCCCGACGCACTTCGTGGTCGGGATTTCGTCGTTTCACTCCTCAACTTGCGGTCAGAGTTAATTCTTACTTTCCACTATTGCCTACTGCCTACTGCCTAACCCCTATTGCCTACAAAGGCATATTCCCGTGCTTCCTCGAGGGTACCTTGACGCTCTTGTTGCTGAGAGCCGAGAATGCAGAGAGCAGTTTGCCGCGTGTCATCGCCGGATCAATGACCTCGTCAATATACCCCTTTTCATCTGCAATGAACGGGTTGGCCACCTTTTCACGGTACTTCTTCACCAGTTCCTTCTTCATAGCTACAGGATCCCTGGCCTCGGCCAGCTCTCTCCGGTATAGTATCGCCACGGCGCCGTCAGGTCCCATGACGGCTATCTCTGCCGACGGCCATGCATAGTTGAAGTCGCCTCCCATACCCTTGCTGTTCATCACTATGTAGGCACCGCCATATGCTTTTCGCAGGATGACGGTGATACGGGGCACCGTCGCCTCGGCATAGGCAAAGAGCAGCTTCGCTCCGTGCCTGATGATCCCCATATGCTCCTGGTCCTTTCCGGGCAGGAATCCGGGCACATCCTCGAGGGTAAGTATGGGTATGTTGAAGGCATCGCAGAAGCGGATGAAACGGGCTCCCTTGGTCGAGGAGTCAATGTCGAGCACCCCTGCAAGTACCTTTGGCTGATTGGCTACAATGCCAATAGTATGTCCTTCCAGGCGGCCAAAGCCGGTAATAATGTTCGGAGCGAAAAGTTCAGAGGTCTCGAAGAAACTGTTGCGGTCAACAATCAGGCTGATAATGTCACGCACGTCATAAGCCTTGTTGGGATCATCAGGAACAATATCGCGCAGCTTCGGGTTAAAATCGGGAGTATCATTCCCGTATAAGGCAACCGGTGGGTTTTCAAGGTTATTTGAAGGGAGGTAGGAGAGAAATTTCTTCAGGGCGATGATAGTATTCTCCTCGTCATCATAAATCATGTTGGCAACGCCGCTTTTGCGGGCATGCACCTCGGCGCCGCCCAGGTCCTCGCTGCTGATCTCCTCATTCAGAACCTCCCGCACCACATTGGGCCCGGTGACGAACATATAGCTTGTATGACTGGTCATGAACACCCAGTCTGTCAGGGCCGGAGCATATACCGCACCGCCGGCGGCAGGTCCCATGATCACCGAAATCTGCGGAATGATGCCGGAAGACTGAATGATATTGTTGAAGATGACAGCATAGCCGTTGAGACTGGCAATGCCCTCCTGTATCCTTGCTCCGCCGGAGTCGTTGATGCCTATGAAGGGAGCTCCCATTTTGAGAGCCATCTCCTGGACCTTGGCGATCTTCCTTGCGTGCACTATGCCGAGAGAACCTCCCATGATGGTGAAGTCCTGCGCAAAGGCAAACACAAGCCTGCCGTCGATTTTACCATGACCCGTGACCACGCCGTCACCGTAGGCAAGATCGACCTTGCCGAACTCCACGCCCTGGTCAGAAGGGGTTACGTATGCATCTATCTCCTCAAAGGTGCCGGCATCAAACAGGAGTGCAATCCTCTCACGTGCCGTCAGCTTGCCCTTGGAATGCTGCTTCTTTATGCGCTCGGCACTGTATTGCTTTTTAAAAGCTTCCTCTCTTTCCAGAAAAGACCTGAAGTACTTTCCGTTTATGTCCATACTGGTGCAGTTCGTTAATAATAACACCCATGCCGCCTGAAGCGGCATGACAAAAGTCATTAATTTGCAGTTATTATGCAAACCTATTTTAGAACGACAACAAGCGAAGCGTTCTTAATGTTTAACAGACAGGAATTTAGCCCTGGAACAAAACTTACCTGACGTATGGCTTTATGGCGTCGGCCCAGGCGCTGTAAGCCGCATATGTGAGGTGCAAGCCGTCGATGCTGTACTTCCTCGGCAAATGGTTATCAGCATCAGCCATCAGGCTGAAAAGGTCGATGTAGGTGTGACCGAATTCAGATGCAAGTTCCTTCAGCCTTGAATTAAGCTCAATGATCAGATCAGTCTTGTTGGTATGGTTGAGGGCCATGCCGGTTGCAGGATTGACCGGCAGAACGCTTTCGATATAGACTTTAGTTTTCGGGGATTCTGTTCGGATTCGCTCCAGGATGGTACGGTAGTTGGTTGTGATTTCGCTTACTGTCATGTTGCGTGACAGGTCGTTGACGCCAATCATTATAAAGATTTTGGCAGGCTTCAGTTTTGTTATGGCATCAAGCCGCAGCAGGATCCCCTCGGTCACATCCGCGCTGATGCCCCTGTTGCGGATTCTTTTATTGCCAAGCAACTCGTACCATTCGGCTCCGTCGGTGATGCTGTTGCCCAGGAATACAATCTCGTTCCTGGTATCGGGCAGGTGATCGTACATGTCCTTGCTGTGCCACCAGTAGGCAGAGTACCTTGAGCTGTCAGTAACAGCGGCAGGCTGTTGCGGGTAAACGGCGAAAGTGGCAAAGAATAAAACGATGATGAACAGTAATGACCTTTTCATTTCACGATGTTTTTGATTATCTGAAGCATTTTTTCGTACTGAGCCTCCATATCTTTCAGCAGTGCGATCTGTACTCTGTTTCTCTGGAGGTTATGCTGAGGATACCGTATCTTGTAATAATTGTCGCCGTCGATATAGTCTGTGAGAAACCTTGTAGCCATTATGTAAGTAAGCAGCTTAGGGGAGAAGGCGAGGTATTCGATCTCGGTGTCGTTGAGTGTCTCCCGGGCTGCCCGGAGATATCCTTCGGCATACGCCCTGTAAATCTCAATATCCATTGAGACCGACGAGAGATCCTCGCTGTCCTCGTCTGCCCTGTTGGTGGCTGTGCGTATGGCGTCACCGAAGTCGTAGTGAATATATCCGGGCATTACCGTGTCGAGATCAATTATCAGCAGCGCCCTGTCATTCCCGTCGAAGAGGATGTTGTTGAACTTGGTATCGTTATGAGTTATTCTCAGTGGTATCCTGCCCTCTTCACCCAGCCTGATGATCACCTTCATCTCCTCCTCACGGCTGACAATCTCTTCAATCTCCCGAAAAACCGAGGTTACTCTTCCGGCCGGGTCCTTCTCAATCACCCGGTGGAATGTTTCCAGCCTGCGGACAATATTGTGGAAGTCAGGGATTGTCTCATGCAGTGGCTTGCCGGGCATATCGGCAAGCATCGACTGGAACTGACCTGTAATCCTTCCTCCCTCGAAGGCTCTGTTGAAGGAATCAACCCTTTCATAGGAGAGGTGATCGGAGATGAATATGAACATCCTCCAGAAATTACCATCCCCGTCAATAATATAAGATTTTCCCGTATCGTCAGCCGGCATCAGGGTAAGGCATTCCCGTTTTACATCACTGCCCGGTAATTCAGAGATCTTTTGCCTGAGATGGGCCGTGACCCTCTCCATGTTCTCCTGGAGCCTGGGTATATCTCTGAATACATTGGTGTTAAGCCTCTGGAGTATGTAATCGTCAGACTCTTTTCCAGCGGTGTTGATGAGGTAGGTGTCATGTATATGACCGGGCCCGAAAGAATATCCGGAAAGGAATTTGCCTTCCGCCCTGAAGCAGCCAAAGATCTTTTCGAGATCGGCAGTCATCACTGTTTTTTACCTTCCCTTCAGCCTGTATCCGTGAAGCGAATAGTAGAGAAGGATCAGATAGCAGGGGAGGCAGACCCAATATGCGGCCTGGGTGCTGAAAATATCCGCCATCTTTCCGTACACAAGAGGGATAAGGGCTCCGCCTACGACAGCCATTACCAGGAGTGCCGATGCCGTTTTCGTGAACCGGCCGACGCCGTTCAGCGCCAGCGGCCACATGGAGGGCCAGACAAGCGCGTTAGCCAGTCCCATCAGAGCTACGAAAAGAACGGTTACAGGTATGGTCAGGGTGACGGACTCGAAGGTTATCAGGTCCCTGAATGGAATGGTGATCTGTGCTGAGGCAGGCGACAGGACCGCGCCAAAGGTGAAGACAATACCCAGGAGGGCTGATATCCGTAGTGCGTTGACCTGTGAGAGGGCTTTGGGGATCAGGATTATGCCGCAGATGTAACCCAGGATCATTCCAAGCATGGTCAGAGAGGTATAGTATTTGGCTGATGACATGTCTATGCTGAGCGACTGGCCGTACCTTATTATGGTATCACCGGCTATCACCTCCACGCCTACGTAGAAGAAGAGGGCCACTGCGCCAATTATCATGTGTGGGAAGTGCCATATGCTTGTCTTGTTGACATTGGTCTCACCCACTGAAGGTTCCTCGGCATCGGTGTCGACGTCAGGCAGATGGGCAAAGCGCAGGAGCAGTCCCAAACCTACCAGGATTACAGCCATGATGATGTAAGGGTTGATCACGCGTGTTGCAAGCTCGTCAAGTATCGCACCGCGAGCCAATGCATCAGCGGCAGCAGCAAGCTGAGCATCAAGGAGGTGAGAGTCCTTGAGGATATGAGCACCGAGAATGATTGGGGCGATGGCGCCGGCAAACTTATTGGCGATGCCCATCATGCTTATGCGTTTGGCGGCGCTTTCCCGAGGGCCGATGATGGTCACATACGGATTGGATGCCGTCTGCAGGAGAGCCATTCCCGTACCCTGAACAAACAACCCGAACAGGAAGACGGGGTAACTGCGCCAGAGGGCTGCAGGGATGAAGATCATAGCCCCGATTGCCATTACCCAGAGACCTATTGACATGCCGTTCTTGAACCCGGTCTTTTTCAATACAGCCGAGGCAGGGAGTGACATCACAAAATATGAGATATAAAATGCCGTCGTCACGAAATAGGCCTGGAAGTCGGTCAGTTCACAGGCGGTTCGGAGGAACGGTATCAGTATTCCGTTGAGCCATGTTACAAATCCGAAAATGAAAAAGAAAATGGCTATTACCGTCATTCCGACGATATAATTCCTTCGGCTTATCGGTGCCGCTGCTGAAGCTGTCGTCATAGTTTTTTTCGTTAAGATTAGGTTTCCGGGTAATTCAGCCGTGCCTCTTATGCTACGGCGCTTAAGGTCCAAAACTACTCTTTTTAGAAATAAACTGCAATAACCCGAAACATTGTTTAAAGGGTTTCAGAAGAGGAAACCACTTCGGGACCGGTTTCGCGGTTTGACTACTTAATGTTAATTTTACGCCATAAAACAGAATAATGAAAAACAGGGAAATTATTGAAAGGATAAGGAGCAAAAGAGCCTTCATAAGTGACATGGATGGTGTGATTTACCATGGAAACAAGCTTCTTCCGGGGGTCCCGGAGTTTGTTGAATGGCTTAAGAAGGAGGGTAAAAAGTTCCTCTTCCTTACCAATTCAAGTGAAAGAACCGCCAAGGAGCTCCAGGAGAAAATGTCGCGCCTGGGCATTGATCTTGAAGAGAACGTTTTTTACACCAGTGCGCTCGCGACGGCACAGTTCCTGGCTGCCCAGAAACCGGGAGGCACAGCCTACATCATCGGCGAGGCAGGCCTGATCAACGCGATGTACAACGCCGGGTATACAATGAACAATTTTAATCCCGACTATGTGGTAGTGGGTGACACCCGCAGCTACAGCTTTGAAAAGCTTGAGCAGGCTGTCAACCTGGTGCTTAAGGGCGCAAAGCTCATTGGTACAAACCCCGACCTGACAGGTCCGGTTGAGAACGGTATCATCCCGGCAACAAAGGCGCTCATAGCGCCCATAGAGCTGGCCACCGGTCGGCAGGCCTATTTTGTCGGCAAGCCTAATCCCCTGATGATGAGGATTGCCCTGAAGATGATCGGATGCTCAAATGAAGAGACCATCATCATCGGTGACAGAATGGACACAGATATTATTGCGGGGATAGAATCTGAAATTGACACCCTTCTTGTATTGACGGGGATTTCTACTCTCAAGACGGTAGACAAATTCCCTTACAGGCCTTCATACATACTTGAGGGTGTGGCAGACCTGATACAGTAGAAAGTGCCTCCCGGGCCGGGATGTGCCTGACTCTGTTATGGATGATTTTCCGGATATGCATCCAATGATATTACTTTTAAGTTTTACTGATCAAGTGAAAAGCCAAAGTTCCGCAAGTCAAGGAAAGTTAAAACTACATGGCTTGAATCTAAATATTTCCCATTTTGCTTTCATATGTCAATTTAATTCTTAAATTAGATAGATTATTTAAAGGAATCATCCTGCAGGGTGAATCCTACACAGAAAATTAACCTAATAAACTGCCTATGAAAAGATTAAATCTTTTGCGTAAGGTTCTTACGGCAATTGTTGCACTATTCATTGCAGTTAACTCGCTGCATGCTCAGAATGTGACAGTTACCGGAACAGTTACCGGCTCCGATGACGGGATGCCCCTGGCGGGTGTCACTGTCCTGGAAAAGGGCACGACCCACGGACTGGTGACGGACAACAATGGAAAGTATTCCATTTCTGTGCCGAGAGGGGGCACCCTGGTGTTCTCGTTTCTCGGCATGCAAAGCCAGGAGTTTCAGGTGCTCGATCAGCGTCTGATCGATGTGGTGCTTGCACCCCAGACTACTATGATGCAGGAGGTGGTGGTCACCGCCCTTGGTATTTCCAGGGAAAAAAGATCACTGGGCTACGCTGTGACTGAAGTCTCAGGCAACGACGTAGCCAGGGTCAGGGATCTGAACGTGGTGAACGCACTGTCAGGCCGTGTTTCAGGCGTTGTTGTGACACAGGGAACATTCGGGCCGGGCAGCAGCTCCAGGGTCATTATCAGGGGTAACAACTCCCTGACAGGCAACAACCAGCCTCTTTATGTTGTCGATGGAATACCGATCGACAATACGGGTTACGGGTCTGCCAGTTCAGCAAACACCGGGGAATACTCGAAGAACGACTACGGTTCGGGTATCTCTGACATGAACCCCGATGACATCGAGTCAATGTCAATCCTCAAGGGCCCCAACGCTGCCGCACTGTATGGTTCACGTGCAGCCAACGGAGTAATTCTCATCACCACCAAGAAAGGTACCCTTAACAGGGGACTCGGCATAGGCTATTCCGGCAGCTTCAATTTTGAGACTCCGCTGCTTTTTCCGAAGTTCCAGAATGAATACGGACAGGGAACCGGAGGCAACGTGCCTGCAAATATCGGTGATCTCCGAGCCACCTCAGGCTCATGGGGTGCGGCTCTTGATGGTTCCCCGAAAATTTACGGGACAGGTCTGTCAGGTGAGACAAGACCCTACTCGGCTCAGCCTGATAACGTGAAGAATTTCTTTGAGACCGGTGCAACACTCGTCAATACTTTTTCCATTGACGGCGGTAATGCACAGTCAACACTGAGGTTCTCATATTCAAACACCAAGGCTAATTCGATGGTACCCGGTTCTGACCTTTCAAGGCACAACTTCAACATCAGGGGCACAACCAATCTTACCGAAAAGTTCAACCTTGACTCCAAGGTTACATACTTTGTGCAAAGCGCACATAACCGTCCGGTGATGGGAACGGAAGGCGTGATAGCCTGGCTGTACAGGATCCCCAGGAATATGTTCATCGAAGACTATGGGCCTGAACGGGAGAAATATCAGGATCCGGCCACTTACAGCGCCAAATCGCACACCAGCGGCACATTCGGTAACCCTTACTGGTATCAGCTGTTTGACAGGAATGATGACAACAGGACCAGGATCCAGGGTTACGTCAAGGCCAATTATGACTTCACAGACTGGTTGTCAGCCTTTGTCAGGATAGGAACCGATGCGGTCAGTGAAAAAGTAGAGACGGTAAACCAGTACGGACACTGGTATTATGCCGGTGGCAGGATGAACAACAGCATGGCTAAGACAAGCGAGACCAACATTGACGGCCTGCTTATGTTCAGGAAGGATTTCTCATCCAATATCAAGGTTAATGCAAACCTCGGCGCCAACCACATGTACCAGACCTATGAAGGCATGAGCGTCTATGCAGAGAAATTCAAGATCCCGACAAAGCCAAATCTTGAAAGCGCCTCAACCAACCTCCCGAGCTATGATCCGCTTCAGGAAAAGATCATAAATTCGGTCTACGGCTCTGCAATGATCAGTTACAATGATTTCATTTACCTTGAAGGCTCGGCCAGAAACGACTGGTCTTCTACGCTGCCGAAGGACAACTGGTCATATTTCTATCCCTCTGCCAGCCTTTCTGTATTGCTTAATGAGATATTGGACATTAACGGTGTGGACCTTGCCAAGCTCAGGATCAACTGGGCTAAGGTGGGTAATGACACAGAACCATATCAGCTCCAGAATGCTTTCAATCTTTCATCAGCAGGCGACAGTTACCTCGGGCTGACTATTCTGACGCGCCCCTCCACAAGGAAGGATCCCAATCTCAAGCCGGAACAGACAAGCTCACTTGAGCTGGGCGGTGAATTCAGGTTCTTTAATAACAGGCTCTATGCTGATCTTTCATATTATTCAATCAGATCAATGAACCTGATCATGGATGTCCCAATACCGGCTTCAACTGGCTACAGCTTTGAGAGGACCAATGTGGGTGAAATAACCAACAAGGGTTTCGAGATGCTTATCGGCGGAATGCCTGTTCAGACTGAAAAGTTCACCTGGGATGTTTCTCTGAATATGTCGACAAACAAGAACACCCTGGTTAAACTGATCGAGGGCGTTGACAACTTCATCTTCACAACCACAAATTCAGGAGTGGCAGAGGTTTGGGCCACTGTGGGAGGAGGTTACGGCGACATATACGCCACTACCTATGAAAGAGACGAGAGCGGACGGATCTTAGTTACGGATGCCGGCCTCTTCCGTACAGCCTCAGGAAAGAAGCTGGTCGGAAATTACCAGCCTGACTGGGTGGCAGGACTGAACAACACTCTTTCCTACGGTAACCTGTCACTGAGATTCCTGATTGATGCCAGGATCGGCGGTGAAGTCTATTCCGGGACTGATGCCGGTCTTGATGCCTCCGGTGTGTCGAAGGCATCGCTGCAATACCGCGAAGGAGGTGTGGTTATCCAGGGTGTCAGGACTGACGGCACAGCCAATGCGGTAAACATTACCGGGCAGCAGTACTGGGGATCCTACACCGGTGTCGGTGAGAATTACATCTTCGACCAGACTAACATAAGGCTCAGGGAAGCAGCTCTGAACTTTGTACTGCCCGGGAAGATCATCGCAAACTCCTTTATCAAGGGGTTGTCAGTCGGTGTGACAGGCAGGAATCTCTTCTTCCTCTACAGGGCTCTTGAAAACTACGACCCCGAAGGAAGCTACAGTGTAAGCAACTACTCGCAGGGTGTTCTCTTCTACACGATGCCAACGGCCAGAAGCGTGGGTTTCAATGTTAGTATTAAATTCTAACCTAAAACTATGAGAAACATGAAATCATACAGGTTTTTACTCGTAATACTAATTGCAGTTGGACTGGCTGGATGTACCAAGAACTTTGAGGAAATCAACAAAGACCCCAATGCAATTACATCGGATCAGGCAAGTGCAAGGTATTTCATAACAGTCCCTCAGTACAAGCTCTACTCGCCTGACAACTATCCCTACTGGAGAGCCCAGCTGATACATGCCGACAGGTTTGCCGGTTACTTTACCTTCGGAGACAATTACTCATGGTGGTCCGATGAGCTCTCCTATACCTATCATCTTGCATACACTGATGCAGCATGGGACTTTTATGAAGGCTACTTCGGGCAGCTTGACAACTTCATGAAGCTTACTGCACCCGGCGGTGATTTTGAGAACGACCTCATGTATGCAGTAGGTCTGATTATGAAGGGGCTCTACTACCAGATGTTCACCGAAACTTTTGGTGAGATCCCTTACTCGGAAGCCGGCGATCCGGATATCGTGCTTCCGAAATATGATCCGCAGATATCTATCTATAAGGGTATTATTGCAGATCTCGACAGGGCTATGACGACTATCGGTTCCAATGCCAAAACTGGTGACGGGGTTCAGGATCTGGGCAGCAATGACCTTTACTGTGCCGGTGATCTCCAGAAATGGAAAAAACTTGCAAACACGCTGAAGCTGAGAATTGCTCTTCGTGCTTACGGTGCCACCGGCGATGATTTCGCCGCTGCCGCCGTTGGTCAGTGCTTTTCAGCGCCCCTCCTCTCAACAGCTGCTGACAATGTGCTGATGACCAAGGACAATGTGATCAGCAAATGGAACAGTGATTCCTACGCAGGTGCATGGCTTGATTTCGGGGGCTATGGCAGCGGCGGCGGATGGACCGTGAGCAAGGTGATGGTTGATAACCTGCGGAACTACAATGATCCCCGTCTGACTAAGTTTGTCAAGCCGGCCGCCGGAGGTACGTTTACCTTTACCAAGCCGGCATCCGGCAGTGAGGCAACACTCTGGCCGAAAAGGGTCACATACCTCACCGCTGTGCTGACAGATGCAGGTGCCGATTTTACGAAAACAGGGAATGAAAATACCGACAACTCGGTTGTATTCACAATGCCTGCAAATATTAATTATGTCGGTCAGCCTGTCAGACTTAACGGTTTTATCAAACCCATGATCAGGCGTGAGTTTTTCTGTACACCCACTGATTACTTCGTAGTCGCGAAGGGAGGCACAACAAACCTCTACAAGGAGATAGTACTTACTACCGCGGAGGCATACTTCCTGCAGGCTGAGGCAATCGTGAAGGGTATAGCAGGCGCTACAGGCGGTGCCAATGCACTCTTCAGGGATGGTATCAGGCATTCGATGCTGATGTGGGGCTGTACTGAAGGTGATATTACCACATACCTGGCTCAGCCGGTTGTCAGCATTGCTGCTGGTTCTACTGCTGAAAAGCTTGAAAAGATTGCCACTCAGAGATGGATCAACTCCTATACCGAAGGATTTGAAGGATGGGCAATAGTCAGGAAGATGGGATACCCGGCAGAACTGGCCATCGGTGTGACTGATGCGGATATCTACGGTCTGGGCTCCATCAACGGGCTCTACCCGGAAAGGATGCAGTACGGAACCGGTGCCTACAGCAAGAACGGCCAGAACCTGAATGATGCCATTGCACGGCAGGGAGCTGACAAGATGGATACTAAGCTATGGTTTTCAAAGCCTTAGCTGAGGCTAAGTCATGACCATATCTGATAACTGCCCGGAGTTTCTAACCCGGGCAGTTTATTAATATGTCCTGGTCATTGTCCCGGGAGTGACAATGATGAAATCGGCCACACCCGTGTTGTCAGCCTCCAGGGAATCAATTTCATCCTGAAGAACAGTAGTGATGGTAGCTACTCTGATTCCGGGCCTGAACAGTTTAAGGTAATGAATTATCCCGAGGTAGTTTTCCGAATGATAGGCACCGTTGAAGTGAATGAATATCTGACCCTGCTCCATGTTCGTGACAATGAAATGGGCCATGGTGGCATCCTTGATTGCCTGGGCTTTAGGCAGGTTTTCGTTGGGTTTGCCTCCCGTCGCCGGCATGCCGTGCATCGACATCATATCCTTGTAACATTTGAGTTCCGGGTCGTATGATATGGGGAGAGGCGCAATAAGGGTCTTTGCTGCGGCAGTCAGGCTGTCAAGCACCTCCAGACCACTTCTTGAAACCATTGAAGCATATCTTCTGGGAATGTTGGTTGCAATGAAGGGCAGACCGTTTTTTCTGGAAAACTCGACCAGCGGCTTGTAGTCGGTCTTGTAGTTTTTCCATAGCTTGACCTCAGCCTCGAACTTATCAGCCTCGTACTTCTTTGACAGATATTCGTTCAGGACAAGCTGGTCATCCGTCTCAAACATCTCCGCACCGAGGATCAACCTGTCACCAGCAGTTTTATGCAGGTCAGCGGTTACCTCGAATTCAAGCCAATGGGAGATGGGATTGTCATGCAGCTCGCCAAAGAAGACCACATCAGCAGCGCTGACCGTTTCGATCATCTTCTGGTATTTGAGGCTCTTGCCTGCAGCATCATAAAGCCGGTAGGCCGGTTTGTCCGACTTGAATGAGATCAGGCTGACAGAGACGGCCATTAAAAGTATAGCTGTTGTTTTCATATTCCGGGGTATTGTATGTCTTTCATACATACAAATTAAATCAATAATTGTTGTCCCCGGGATATCATTTTCCTATTTGTTACTGTATGCGGTAAGAAGAGCCTTGACGTTGTAATCCTTGGCATAGAAAAAAGCTGACCGGTCCTGGTTATCCTTTATTACCGGATTAGCTCCCCTGTCGAGCAGCAGGCTGACCACCCTGCAATGTCCGCGTGACGCTGCGGCAAAGAGGGCCGTGGCGCCGGTGCTGGTCTTAAGGTTGACCTGTGCGCCGTGATCAAGGAGCATCTGCACTGTCTCTTCATGACCCTTCAAAGAAGCAAGGACAAGGGCCGAATTGCCGTTGCCGGTCTGCAGATCGATCGTAGCTCCGTTATCTAGCAGGAGTCTTACGATATCGGACTGGCCTTCCTGTGCGGCCAGTATCAATGCAGACGAACCGTTTCTGTCCTGCATATTCGTATTGGCTCCTTTATCCAGCAGTACCTTCACTGCATCCGTGCATCCATTCTGGGAAGCCATGATCAGGGCAGTAGAGCCGTTGTTGTCTTGAAGATCAATATCAGCACCAATATCTGCCAGTAGCCTTACTATTTCAGCAAAACCGTACTGTGACGCTATAATGAGGGGAGTGGCTCCGTTATCAGGCCGAAGATCAGTGTCTGCTCCGATGTCAAGCAACAGTCTTACCACGCCGGCGTGACCGTTCTGAGAGGCAATATACAGTGCTGTAGTGCCGTTAGCCGACTGCTTGTCAGGATCCGCGCCGTTGTCAAGCAGGGCCCTGCACACCTCCCGCGCCCCGATCTCTGCTGAGCACATCAGCAGGGTAGCTCCGTATTTGTCGCAGTAATTGATGTCGGAAACAGTCCTCGCCATCTCCAGCGCGCCTTTCTGATCGTTTGATGCAAGTGCCTCAAACATTTTTTTCGGCGGAGTTTTAGTCTGTGCCTTCGAAGCGAAGGGGCAAAACAACAATAGAACGGCACATGATACCGCAGTGACGAGTGCTTTCATCTGACCGGAATATTTAATCCAGGTTAAATGTATCCGAACCGGAAATTAAATACAAGTCATTTTTGACCTTCTTCCCCTGTGTGGTGACAGAAAGCCTCTTTTGAGGAGATTAAACTTTAATACAAGTATTTGATCACCTGAAACGGTCAGGCCGTTACACCTTTTTGACCTGCTTAACCAGGTACATGATGACAGCCGATATGATAATTGCCATTGTTATCATACCTCAGTTGTTAAAATTGGAAAAACCTTGTTGAATGTATGTCTGGAGCAGCAATAGGGCATGTGAATAACTCACACCTCTTTTGCTTTTTCTTTTTCCAGTCTTCGTGCAATAGCTTCGTTCTCTTCCTTAGCCCGGATATCCCTGTGAAGTGAATATTCCTCCCTGCGTTTGGCCATAGCCCTGATGTTCTCCTCTTTTAATTCAGGAAAACGGTCGTTAAAAGTAATTTCGTTCTGCATGGCGCAAAGATAGTCAAAAAAAGCCCCTGAATTACAAAACATGGATAATTCTCTTCCGGTAGTCCTGATCAGGAGGCGCAAATCAATTCCGGATCGAACAAAAATTTCATTTCTGCGTATAAAGGATCACAAGTAACCTTTTTAACAATTATAATTTCATTCGTCGAAATCTGTATCGTGTCAGTCATGAAAAAGGTCATATTGGTTTTTATCATATCGCTGATTGGCATAAACACCTTTTCGCAGACATTCAGGAGCAACTCTGCGACCATCCGGAAAGGTGGTTTTGAAATTGACAGAACCGTAAGGTCAATAATTATCAGCGACAGGGAAATCACAATCTCGAATTACCTGAACGGTAATACGAAGCCTCTGGTATTGAATGTCTACCTCATTGAAGAGAGGGAGGACAAGTTTGACGGAGTGTGCAAGTACTATTACTGCACCGCCAGGAATGATGAAAAGTTAAGTCCGTACCAGAAGATCGTTGTGATAAAAAAGCCATTCTCAATTACCCTGGAGCTGTTTCTGGCTGACAATAACAAGTATGTTCATGACCTGGAGATAAACGGGTAGTTGTCAGTTCCGGAGTTTATCAAACTGAAAATTTGTAAAATATATTAGCCTATGCGGTATGGCATCTCATTCGCCGGCGAGATCAGCATAATGGGGCTCCTCTCACGATCGTGCCAGGATTACTCTCCGCCAGCTGGCGGATCTGATCCGATTGAAGGGGGCTCCGCCAGGATTACTCTCCGCCATCTGGCGGATCATGATCCATTGAGGGGGCTCCGGACAAGAAATTATCCGCCTCCGGCGGACTTTTTTTATTTTTCATAAGCTTTCAGAAGCAAGCTTCTTCAGCTTACTCAAAATAAAAAATCCTGCTTGCGCAGGATAGTTTCTTGTGATCCCGACAGGATTCAAACCTGTAACCTTCTGATCCGTAGTCAGATGCTCTATTCAGTTAAGCTACGGGACCTTTAGCGCGTGCAAAGATAAAATAATTTTTTAATTGTGTAATTTTATGACCTGCAGTTATTCCGTGCCTGCAGGATTCTAACAGGTGATTTTTACAGGTAAATCAGAGTATCATGAAAAAGGGATTGAAAATAACCGGCATCATAATCGGATCACTGCTGGCAATAATACTTGCAGCAGGTATTCTCGTGCCGATACTGTTCAAAGATAAGATCAGGGAAAAGATCGAGACGGAGATTAACACAATGGTGAATGCACGTGTCGCTTTTGACGGTTATAAGATCAGCCTCTTCAGAGCCTTTCCCAATGTATCCTTCACTCTGAGAGAACTGACTGTTGCCGGGGTTGATGACTTCGAGGGGGACACTCTTGCAGATGTAAAGTCATTTTCATTGGTATTCAATCTCCTGAGCCTCTTCGGTGACGACGGATATGAGATCAAGTCAATAACAGTTGACCGGCCACTCGTCAATGCCCTCGTTCTGGAGGACGGGAAGGCGAACTGGGACATTATTAAAGAAACACCTGAGGAGGTCCCGGGAGAAACGCCGGATACTTTGCAGCAAGAATCTCTACAGGTTGTCCTGCGCAAATTCAATGTCAATGACGGACGCATTTACTATTCCGACCGGCAGTCGGACATGGCCGCTGAAGTCAGGGACCTGGATTTCAACCTTTCAGGCAACATGAGCGCCTCCAGGAGTGTTCTTGTGATGGATTTGGCTGCAGGAGGCGTTGATTTTGTCATGGATAAGATACCATATCTGACCGGCGGCACCATCGGTTTTCAGGCAGACATTGATGCCCTTCTGGACTCAATGAAGTTCACTCTCAAGGATAACCTTCTGAAGATAAACGATGTGGCCCTGAATTTCTCCGGTACGGCAAGCATGCCGGGTGATGATATCGATCTTGACCTTGTTTTCAGCACTCCTGAGACCTCTTTTAAAAGCCTTCTGTCACTTGTTCCGGCCCTGTACATGAAGGGCTATGAAGAGCTAAAGGCATCCGGCACTTTTTCGCTCGATGGCGTGGTGAAGGGCATTTACAGTTCTGCCGACAGCACGTTTCCGGATATAACTGCAGGACTGAAGGCAAAGGACGGCGTGATTAGCTATCCTGACCTTCCGGAGAAGATTACCGCCATCAATATTGACGGCAGGGTTCAGACTGACGGGAAGGAGATGGATAACACCACCGTTGATGTCAGCCGCTTTCACTTCGAACTGGCAGGCAATCCCTTTGATATGACATTGCACCTGGCAACACCGCTGAGTGACCTTTCAGTTGCAGCGGCAGCGAAGGGACGCATTGACCTAACAAAGTTGCAGCAGGCCATCCCGCTGGACAGCATAACCATTAACGGACTTGTTGACGTCTCCATTGAGATGGCAGGCCGGATGTCAATGCTTGAGAACAAAATGTATGATCAGTTCAAAGCCTCAGGAGACCTGACAATTTCTGACATGGCTATGACAATGGTCGATATGCCTGCACTTAAGATCAGCAATGCCGGATTTGTATTCAATCCTGCCTTTGCAGAGCTGACCGGCATGGCAGCTACGATGGGAGAGAAGAGTGACTTCACACTCTCCGGCAGGCTTGAAAACTATATCCCTTACCTCTTCTCCAACGGCACTATCAGGGGCAATCTGTCGCTGAAATCAAAGATGGTCGACCTGAATGAGATACTCGATATCATACCGTCAGACACCCTGGATACAGACACGGCTGCTCTTGAAGTTCTTCAAATCCCGAAGAACATTGACTTTACCTTTGATGCCGTTGTAGAAAGGATGGCATATGGCAAGCTCTCCGCCGATGACGTGAAGGGCAAAATAGTTGTCCGTGACGGTGTTGTCACTCTGAGCGAGACAGGCATGAATGCACTCGGGGGATCAATGCTGGTGAATGCCTCCTACGACACGCGTGATACCCTTAAGCCCCTGGTTGATGCAAAAATGCTTATCAGCGCTGTCAATATCAGGGAGACGTTCAACACATTTAATACGGTAAGGCAGCTTGTTCCGGCAGCGGCAGGACTGGGGGGCAGCGTGACAGTAAAGATGGATTTCAGGAGCCTGCTGAGCAACAGTATGATGCCTCTGATAAACACTATGTCGGGTAGCGGGGAGCTCACCTCTGAATCGGTTCAGATCATGGAATCAAAATCATTTGATATTATGAAGAGTGTGCTGAAGATGAATAAGGCCTATACGAACGTGATAAAAGACCTGAAGGCAACATTTATCATCAATGATGGAAGGCTATTCGTCAAGCCATTCGACACTAAGCTCGGCAATATAAAACTAAATGTCTCCGGAGACCAGGGACTTGATCGGACCATCAATTACCTGATAAAGACTGAGATACCCAGTGCAGAGCTGGGAGCCTCGGCTGCGGCCCTCATGGGAGCTCTCTCTTCGCAACTTGCTGCATTCGGTCTAAGTGCCACGCCACCGGAAATTATAAAGGTCAACCTGAGAGTAGGAGGTACATTCACAGACCCGGTAGTTACTCCTGTATTTGCAGGCAGCACCGGCGGGCAAACGGGAGTCAGTACTGTCAGCGCCGTTACCACTGCAGTGACAGAGGAGATTACTCAGAAGGTAAACGATGCTGCCAGGGAGCAGGCCGACAGGATCATGAAGGAGGCAGGTGAAAAGGCAGATATGCTCCGGAAGGAGGCGGAATCATCTGCTGAGGTTATACGTGAAGAGGCTGACCTGAAGGGCAAGAAACTGATAAAGGATGCTGAGGCCAGAGGTCCCATTGCTGTTGTGGCTGCAAAAAAGGCAGCTGATGCTCTGAATAAAGAGGCCGACAAAAGAGCCACACAACTGGTGACCGGGGCAAATGCAAAAGCTGACAGCTTACTCGCCGAAGCGAAGGCAAAAGCTGACGAGTTGCTGAAATAATGTTCCTCATGGTCAAATAGCCCGTTTATGTAGCCACAGAAGAAAACCGGGGATTATTTCCACAGGTGTTAGCTACGTGATGCAGTAACTGGAAATTTATCTGAGAAACAAATTTTATAAAGAGGCACAAAGGCCTCTTTTTTGCTGCAAAATTGCCAGGCCTCAACATTTTCCTGTCTGATGGAGGCTTCTATGGCGTAACAATCCTGTGATATTTATGTCATCAAATCGTAATCGGTTTGTTACCGTGTTGTAACATGTCTGGGGGATTTTTGTGCCATATTAAAGTCAAACCATCAAAATGAAAAATTTAACCATTAAAACTATTATCATCTTGTTGGCCTCCATTTCCCTTAATACTCTGGCACAGATATCCACCGGCACTATTACCGGTATGGTGAGGGATGGAGCAACAGGCGAAACGATGCCCGGAGTGAATGTTGTCATTGAGGGCACGCTCAGGGGTGCATCAACAGATTCCGAAGGTCTCTTCACAATTTCTTCAGTAGCACCGGGGAGATACAATCTTGCTCTCACATTTATCTCTTATAAGCCCCTGACAATAGAGGGGGTTGAGGTTGTGGCAGGGAATGTCACCGAAGTCGCTGCCTCGATGGCCGATCAGTCAGTTGAGCTTGATGACATCGTGGTTGTTGCAACAAAGCGTACTGACAGTGAGGTTACAGTCATGACCAACATCCGGAGCAGCCCGGTTGTGGTTTCAGGGATCTCGGCGCAGCTTATCAGCCGGACCCAGGACAAAGACGCCTCCGAAGTGGTAAGGCGTCTGCCTGGAGTATCAATTGTTGATGACAAGTTCATAGTGGTCAGGGGGCTCTCCTCGAGGTACAACAATGTCTGGCTGAACAACTCCTCAGCCCCCAGCCTTGAGGCTGATGCACGTTCGTTCTCCTTCGACCTTATCCCCTCCTCAATGATTGAGAATATCTTCATCCTGAAGTCCCCCACCGCCGAACTTCCGGCCGACTACTCCGGAGGATTCATTAAAATTGCCACGACGGGCATACCTTCCGAAAACAGGTTTTTCGTCTCTTACGGGACAGCCTTCAGGCAATATTCAACCTTCGGCAATTTTTCAAGGGAGAAGGGCAGTAATCTCGACTGGCTGACCCTTGGAGCATCACACAGAAGCCTCCCGGGCGACATGCCGTTGCATCTCGATATGTACGAGAGCGCAACCAACCCGGAAATCAGGAACAGGGTGACGGAAACAGGGCGAAGCCTGAATAATGACTGGGTTGAAGTTCCTGCAACTGCCATGCCTGACCAGAAGGCCTCAATCGGCCTGAACACGAGGTTTCAGAAGGGAAATTTCATAGCAGGCAATGTCACCTCCCTGACATACAGCTATTCCAACGCCTTCACGCGTGTTCAGAACAACAGCTACTCGATATATAACTATGCGTATGACACTCCCGGCATTCTTGATGAATTCACCGACAGGCAATACCAGACCAATGCAAGGATAGGGCTCATGCATAACTGGACTATTTATCCTATCGAAGGACTTAAGTTGGAATTCAGGAACTTCTTCACCAGCACCTCAGGTTCAAGGATCACCCTCAGGGAAGGGCAGGACTGGTACAACAACGGAAGGTTTGTCAGATCAGGTGAGACCATGTACAGCAACAGGCTGATCTATTCAGGGCAGCTTGGCGGGGAACAGTTGTTCAATAACGGGAAGACTATTATCGACTTTACCGCAGGATACTCGCTGTCAGCAAAGGACGAGCCTGACATCAGGAGATACAGGTATATAAGCAATGACGGCGATATTTCACCATATATAATACTCTTCGGAAGCAATCCCGATCTCTCTTCGGTCTCCCGGATGTGGCTTGACCTGAAGGAAGACAACCTTTCGGGATTACTGAACTTCATTCAGAAATTCAGGATGGGTAATATTGATACCGAAGTCAAGGCCGGGGTGTTTGCGGAAAACAGGGAAAGGAGCTTCACTGCGCGGAATTTCGGATATACCATCTCAGACGATGCCTCTGAATTTGCCTCAACAACACTGCCGGTAAGCGAAATATTCAGTCCTGAGAACATCAACCTCACTGACGGGATCAAGCTGAAAGAGATAACCGCACTTTCAGACTCATATGATGCAGCGGCAAATATTCTTGCAGGTTACCTGAACTTCAGGTTCAAATTCAATGTGCGCTTTGACCTCTCCATGGGTCTAAGGGTGGAGAAAGAGAGGCAGGAGCTGTCAAGTTACCGGCAGGGAACCACCATACCGGTCAAGGTTATACGTGACACCGTCAGCCTCTTTCCTTCTGCAAACATTGCCTGGAACCTGACTGAAAAGAGCCTTGTGCGCTTCACCTACGGCATGAGTATCAACAGGCCTGAATTCAGGGAGATGGCTCCTTTCTACTTCGTCGATTTTGATAAGAATGCCGGGATATACGGAAAC
This sequence comes from uncultured Rikenellaceae bacterium, assembly GCA_963696805.1. GTDB lineage: Bacteria > Bacteroidota > Bacteroidia > Bacteroidales > VadinHA17 > SR-FBR-E99. Next base: position 140,866 of record CAVOLF010000006.1, on the reverse strand, counting down.
GAAAACATCCGGCAGGCCTACATTCACAATTTTGATGTTAGGTACGAACTCTATCCGGGCAATAACGAGACATTCAACGTAGGTATCTTCTATAAAAATTTCATAAACCCGATTGAGGTTACAATAAGGGGGAACAATCCCACCCAGTTTTCATTCGACAACATCAGTTCTGCATACAGCTTCGGTCTTGAGACAGAGGCCCGGAAGACCCTGGGTTTTATAAGCGACAGGCTTGAAGACTTCACCGCAGTGGTAAACCTCTCGCTGATTAAAAGCTCTGTTGCCTTTGACAGGCCACTACAGGGACAGTCGCCCTATATCGTGAACTTCGGACTATTCTATCAGAAACCTGAGAAGGGCTTCATGGCCAGCCTGGTCTACAACCGGATAGGCAAGAGGATCATTGCTGTTGGAAGACCATCACCCAACGAATGGGAGAGTATACCTGATATCTATGAAATGTCACGCAATGAAGCGGACCTTGCCGTCAGTAAAAGGATAGGCAGGAGGATGGAGGTGAAAGCAGGCATTAAGGATCTGTTTGGAGAAAAGGTGGTTTACCAGCAGAATGTGAAAAGCATTGTTGACATGTCTTATTACGGAGGTGACGGAACAAAGTCATTTGACAGGACACAGGACACCAAATCATATTATCCCGGGAGGCAGTATTCACTGGGTCTTTCGGTTAAATTCTGATAACAGTAAATAATCAGTTAAACCAAAGCGTAAATTATGAAAACAATCTTTTCTTCAGGAACTGTAAGGGTGCTGATGCTGACGGCGGCATTATTCGTCACGGCATCATGTGAGAAGGAGATACCGGTAACGGCTCTGGCCCTCGACAAACTGGAGGCAACCGTTGGGGTGGGTGCTACAGTCACAATTCTACCGGTCATTGATCCGGTAGATGCCACAAACAAGAGTATTACATGGACCACAAGCAATGCAGTCGTTGCCACGGTCGCTGACGGTGTGGTAACCGGGGTGGCTCTTGGCGTTGCAACCATTACGGCCACTTCAGCGGAGAACCCGCTATTTAGCGCTTCATGCGAGATAACAGTGGAACCGTCTACAGGTCAGGTGATCATGGTGTCAGGTGACATCACATCTGACACAAGGTGGTATGCCCAGGCCAAATACATGCTTTCAGGATTTGTATATGTCAAGAACAACGCCACTCTGACCATAGAGCCCGGAACGATAATAAAGGGTGTCTCCAACACCAAGGCAGCCCTTATCATCGAGAGAGGCTCCAAAATCATGGCAGCCGGGACCCTTGAGAAACCGATAGTATTCACCTCAGACAAGCCGGCAGGCCAGAGGGCCACAGGCGACTGGGGCGGCATTGTACTGTGCGGAAAGGCAAAGACCAACAAGCATGACGACGGCGAAGGTGTAGGCGTCGCCGAAGGCGGGATCGGGTCAAAATACGGCGGAACCGATGACAATGACAATTCAGGTGTTATTCAGTTCGTCAGAATAGAGTTTCCCGGTATTCCTCTTACATCAACTGCCAACAGTGAGATTAACGGCTTTACGCTTTACTCAGTAGGCAAGGCAACTGTCATTGACCATATACAGGTTTCTTATTCGGGTGACGACTCATTTGAGTGGTTCGGTGGGAATGTCAATGCAAAGTACCTGGTTGCATTGGGCGGCCTTGATGACGGTTTTGACACCGACAACGGTTTCAGCGGAAAGATCCAGTTCGGACTGATTTTGCAGGATCCTCTCAAATCGGACCAATCCGGATCCAATGCTTTTGAAAGCGACAATGATGCTGACGGATCGCTTCTCACACCCGTAACTTCACCTGTCTTCTCAAATGTCACCGCTCTGGGTCCGCTTACTGTGACAGCGACCCTTCCTGCGGAGACGAAGCATGAGAAGGCTCTGCACCTCAGAAGGGGCACCATGACCTCGGTATATAATTCGATATTTGTCGGTTTCCCGCAGGGATTGTCGATTGACGGCCAGAAAGGCAATGCACCCACCCGTGCCGATGCAAATGAATTACAGATTGAGAATACGATACTTGCCGGTATGACTGTCAACTTTGTGGAAAAGACCGGGACAGTGGCAGTGCCTTATACCGTTGCCCAGCATGTGGCATACTTCGAAGCAGCTGCCAGAAACAACGTTGATAATCTTACGGTGGCCGATATTAACGGGGGAACTCTCATCAGCCTGACCTCACCTGTTCTTCTGCCTCCGGCCGGCTCGCCGCTGCTGTCAGGAGCTTCATTCACAAATACAAGGCTTACCGATCCGTTCTTTACCCCAACAACCTTCAGGGGAGCATTCGGATCAGAGAACTGGACATCCGGATGGTGCAACTGGAACCCACAGAACACTGCGTATTAGTCCATATGATGGTTTGACAACCCTATTCAAAAGAGGGGTGCACCGGAGCACTCCTCTTTTTTTTATACCTGATCTTATCTCCGGGCATAGCCGGTCTTTTTCCAGGCAGGGAGAGGGTAAATGGGTTATGCAGGCTAACCGTGGTATTATAAAAAAAGCCACTCTGCAGTGGCTCCTCTTTGTATATTGAATTGTCTAGAAGATCTTCTCCCTGATACGTGCCTTCTTGCCGGTGAGGTTCCTGAGGTAGAAGATGCGTGCTCTGCGCACCTTACCGTATTTGTTGACCTCGATCTTGTCAATGAAGGGGGATACTACCGGGAAAATTCTCTCTACACCAATGTTACCGGACATTTTGCGGACCGTAAAGGTAGCTGTCATTCCCGATCCTCCTGACCTCTGAATGACAACACCGCGGTACTGCTGTATCCTCTCCTTGTTACCTTCCTTGATCTTATAGTGTACCGTAACAGTGTCCCCGGCCCTGAATTTCGGGAATTCATTGGTTGTGGCGTACTCCTTTTCAACAACTTTCATTAAGTCCATCGCGCAAATAAATTTATAATCTATACTCTTTTAAAACAGGTCGCAAAGGTACAAATAAATATTTATTATCTGCAAAATAATTACTGCAATATTCGCACTGATCAGTGGCCCGGGCCGGCCGGCATCTTAAGTTTGTCACCGGCGTCGAGGACAATCCTCATGAGCCAGTCCTGAGGATAACCCGGCTGTTTCACAGTGGGAGTGACGTATATATATCCTTCCTTCGGCTCTTGCTTTGTCTTGATGTTACCATCCATATATCTGGTAAAGAGGTGTTTGTACAGTTCTCTCCACTCTTTTACGGTGTTGTTGCCGGCAGTGACGGAGTAGTTGGTGATAAACTCTGTTCCCTTTTTGGCTGAGCCTTTTGCGGTGCTGTTGAAAAGTTCGGCCGCTTTGGTGTCTATCTCCGCCGTCTCACTGAAATATTTCTGCTCCAGTTCCTTCTGTTTGGCCTGCAGGTCTGGTGTCATTACACTTGCGCGACTGTAGACGAAGTTTGTAACTTCATTGAAGACCCAGAAGGCAGCATCGGCGCTGTAGGTCATTATGTCACCGTTGCCCACCGCAAATGATTGCGGAACAGAAGAGATGCCGCAATACATCGGGGTATAGACTGTGTAGTAGGTATCATCAACGCCGAACCAGATAATTCCTCCAACGGGGTCGGGAAGCCAGCTGCGTGACTGGGTGACAAAAGAGAAGCCTGTCTGCTGCGTGGAGATGGCGCGCTCATGCAGGTATGTCTGGCCGTCAACGGTCCAGCTCATGGGCCTCCATCTGACAGTGCTGAGGTATGGACCTGCTCCAACATCCTTTGTCATGTCCATGGGAGTGTTCTGGTAATAGTCTCTCATCATTCCCATGACATCCTCCACACTGAGTTTTTTGTCAGGCTTGATCCAGAGCGGCATCCTGTTATGCAGGTCATAGCCCATTGCATAGTTAAGGTACTCTCCCATGGTGCTGTTGACCTTGTTGAAGCCTGACCAGACGCGTGCCTCGCAGAAACGTGCGCCACTGAAATCGACCGGTGCATAGACGTCACTGAAGCTGAAGTCTGCATCAGCACCGTCATACCATCCGAAGCCGCGTGCGACATCCACAACATCGGCGGCATAAACGGTCTCTACTTCTGGATTGAAAACCTTGTCAATGTCTGTTGAGGTTATTGATGTGGTGCCGTTGGCCAGCGGGAAGGTCGTTATCCTTGCGTGGTTGGCATGGCCTGAGATATAACCGTCAGGAATTCTCCGGGCAACGAATGCCATACCTTTTTTGCCGGGACCCTTGCCAATGAGGTCCATTATCCATACTTCATTGGGGTCAGAGATTGAGAATGATTCCCCGGAGCTGCAGTAACCGTATTTTTCGGTAAGCGTTACCATGTGGTACAATGCCTCACGGGCGTTCTTCGACCGCTGCAGGGCGATGTAGATCAGGCTGCCGTAATCGATTAGTCCGTCGGGGTTGTAGAGCTCGCCGCGCCCGCCGTAGGTGGTCTCCCCAATGGCAACCTGGTGCTGGTTGATATTTCCCACCACGGAATAGGTGACGGGAGCCTGTTCTATCGAACCCAGGAATTTGCCCGAATCCCATTCATAAACATCCACCATGGTTCCTGGTTTGTACTTCATTGCCGGCCAGTAGTAGAGTTCTCCGTAAAGGACGTGTGAGTCGGCCGAATAGGTGATCATTGTAGAGCCGTCCTTGCTGGCTCCCTTGGTTACGAGGAAGTTCGTGCAGGCCATGCTTTTCTCTGAAACAAGGAAGAGTGAGAGCAGCAGGGTCAGCATCAGTGCGGTGATCCTTTTCATAGTTATCTGATTGTTTTAAGTTTCTGAATAATAAATAATTATTGTGTTCCGGATTATCTCTTTCTCAACAGAACAGGTTCCAAAAATAACATCTTTAATTAAAATACACTATCCCTGAGAATCATAATTATTGACCGGATGCGTTCGTGATCGGCGCTTTTGATTGTATACTCTGACTGCAGGCGCGGGTCGCCCATATATATTCCCTTTCTCCGGAATGTCATCAGGCTCTCTCTCTGCCGGCGGCCTGAGAGGTGATATTCCTTTGCGCCCGTAGTTCCGGCCAGCAGGGCGATGTTATATTCATCAATGCCTCCTCCGGGCATAATCCTGATCCTGTTGCCAGCCTCTTTCACCAGGGTCCTGATAAGTCCGGCCCCCTCGATAGCAGTACGTGCCTGTCCGGATGTGAGTATCAGTTCCGCTCCGGCTGAGATAATATCCTCAAGAGCTTTTTTAGGATCGCGGCAGAGGTCAAAGGCTCTGTGAAAGGTGACGCTCATCGGAGAGGCATATTGGGTCAGCAGGGCGGTGCGCTCGATGTCCACCGTGCCATCCATGTTCAGCAACCCCGTGACTATTCCGTCAGCGCCATATTCGCCTGCCACGTCAATGTCACGCCGCATCACACTGAAATCATTGTCGCTGTACATAAAATCACCGCTTCTCGGCCTGATCAGCACATGTATCCTAAGGCTGGTATTTTGTCTTACGGATTGTATCAGTCCGGCGCTTGGTGTTACACCTCCTTCCGACAGGGCAGAGCAGAGCTCTATCCTTCCGGCACCTGCAGCCTCGGCAATTGTGGCAGACTCAACGGAGTCAACGCATATTTCTACCAGAAACGACAAATCTTTAATATGAGGCTTTGAAAGTACACAATATTTAGGTATTATTGTGTGATCTAAAACATTATTATGATGAAACCTACACTATTGGTGCTGGCTGCCGGGATGGGCAGCAGATACGGTGGCAACAAGCAGCTTGACCAGGTCGGACCCTCGGGCGAAACCATCATTGACTATTCAATTTATGACGCAAAGAGAGCCGGTTTTGGCAAGGTGGTCTTTGTGATAAGACGTGATATTGAGGAGCAGTTCAAGGAGACTTTTATTAAAAGACTGAAGGATGTCATTGAGATTGACTATGTGTTCCAGGAACTGGGTAATCTTCCTGCAGGCTATACGGTCCCGGAAGGTCGTCAGAAGCCATGGGGCACGAGCCATGCCATCCTGGTGACGGAGCAGAAAATACACGAACCGTTCGGTGTTATCAATGCCGATGACTATTATGGAGTTGACTCTTTCAAGGTATTGCACGACTTCCTGACAAGGGACAATAATGACGCCAATTTCTGTATCGTGGGCTACCGCCTGGGCAACACCCTTTCAGACCACGGTCATGTCAACCGGGGCATCTGCAAGGTAAGCGACGACGGTTTCCTGCAGCATATGGTTGAGACCCGTGGCATAGAGAAGCGACCAGCCGGAGTCTTTGCTCCTGATGCTGAAGGGAAAATCAACCAGTATACAGGTGATGAGATTGTCTCGATGAACCTCTTCGGCTTCAAGCCATCTGTATACAAATACCTGAACATTGAGTTCAGTAACTTTCTGAACGAAAAGATTACCGACCCGAAGGCTGAGCTCGATATTCCCACATCGCTTGACAAATTCGTCAAGAAGGGGGAGATCACCATTCAGATACTCAGGAGCAACAGCCACTGGTTTGGCGTTACATACCGTGAGGACAAGCCCTTTGTAGTTGAAAGCATCAGGACGATGGTTGAAGCGGGAGTTTACCCCGAAAAGCTTTTCTGAGACCTCTGATTACCATCTGAATTCACTCTTCAGCACGGAACTGTTTCCACGGTCATCCGTAACCGTGAGTTCCATCCGGTGAAGGGTGTTTTCTTTCATGTAGGGTGTTGCGGGTCTGTAAATGAGCAGGTTGTTTTTAGCATCATATTCTGCCAGCGCCCATTCACCGTCAATCAGTGTTTCATAGCTTTTGATGCCGGAGAAATCATCCGTTATGGTTACGGAAAAAGACTGCCGGCCGGTAAGGTTTGCGCCCGCGCTGAAAGAGGGCCTGATGACCGGGGGAACGGTATCAATGGTGACGGTATAGTCACCCAGCCTGTTGACATCATTGCTCACAAATCCATATTTGTATTCACCTCCGGAGTAAGAAACAACACCTTTGCTGCTTACCTGTGCGAGACACATCTTGTTTTCCCTGCCGGCTATTACCGTATCCGGCCTTATCGAAAGTCTGAATCTCCCGTGTGCCGCAACGGTCTCATTATGCACTGAATGAACGGGTGAAAGGAAGGTGCGGGTATGGTTCCTGGTTTTATAACCGAAGAAAAGTGTATCATAAAACGTCCCGGAAGGAAAGTGTATCCTGATGCCGTCAGCGGTAAAATCGGAGGCCTTCCCATAGGGCAGGATCTTGCTGCAGCTTATCTCTGCGGGCGGCAAGGGAGGCTGAGACAGTGACCTGACCCTGAAAGTGGCCCATGACTTGTTGCCATTGGTGTCGGTCACGGTGATCCTGATATCATGCTCACCGTCGTCTGCGAACCTGAGAACGCCGCGCCTGACGTGTCCGTCATACATCGAGAGCCTGTTCCCCGGCTGAATAAAGAGCCTGTGTATGTATTCATTGCCGTTAACTTTTGCAGCATAGTCGATGTGACTGTTTACGTACCTCGACTCACTGAATGCAAAACGGCCGGCCGTAAATCCATACACTTTCAGGCCGTCAACCTGCATCTCTATAGAATAGACTCCGCATCTGTTTGGACTGTTGTCAAAAGTGTCCCAGCATTTAATTCCTATGCCGGTCTCGCCGCTGATGACAGGTATCACTCCCGGAGCAATCCCGTAAGATCCGTTTAAAGGCACGACTTTGAGCGTCATGCTGCTTCTGCCACCGTTCACTGACGAGCTCCGGGAGAGAGGGTAGAGGATCAACTTTTCTATCACAGGCCTGATCCTGTCTGTGACATCCAGGCCAAAAAGCAGGGGATTGACAGGATCTTCGGTTGAGGAATCGCGTATTTCAAAGTGCAGGTGAGGGCCGGATGAAGCACCGGTGTTACCTGACCATGCTATAACCTCCCCGCGGGTAACCCTGAACTGATCACGCTGTGGAAAGAGAGAGACACTAAAGCTTTTCTGCTCATATTGTTTCTTCCTGACAAACTCCTCAACGTCAGGGCGAAATCCCTTCAGATGGCCGTATACCGAGGAGTAACCCGAGGGATGTCTGACATAAAGCGCCTTGCCGAACCCGGTGGGGCTGACGGCAATCCTGTATACGAATCCTTCATCAACGGAAAGAACATCTTTGCCTGTCACCCCGCCGGTCCTGTAATCAAGGCCTGAGTGAAAATGGTCGCTTCTGAGTTCTGCAAAACTGGCAGAGAGTGAAGGCTGGTCACGGATAGGAGAAACAAACAGTTCACTTGCCGGCGATTGTGAACTAATATTGGCGGAAACTGTTACGGCAGCAGCAAAAATTATGATTTTTCGGTTCATGGCATCTTCAGATGTGCAAAACTAAAGTTCTGCAATGAATGAGCAAACTTAACTGGCTCTTTTTTTGAAAAGAGCAAAAGAAATGTTATTTTTGTCCTATAGTTGGCAGTCATGAAAGCAAAGGGATATGAAGAATATCTTTTGCTCAGAAGATCAGTGGAGTCCCTGGTTTCAGAGCATGAAAAACTGGTTGAAATGGCGGCTGGTTTAAAAACTGAACTGTCAGAGGTTAAAAGACAGCTGGCGGAAAAAAATGAAGAAGTAAAGGAGCTTCAGGCAAGATACGAAAGAGCTAAGTTCTCGGGTGCAATCCTGGGTGGCGGGGAGGATCCCGTTACTGCAAGGAAGAGAGTTAGTGAACTTGTGCGGGAGATTGACAAATGTATTGCTCTTTTAGACAGATAATTATATAACAATGGATGATAAGCTTTCGATCAGGGTTAATGTGGCCGACAGGTATTATCCGTTGAAGGTGGAAAGTGAAAATGAAGAACGTATCCGGAAAGCAGCCCGTCTTATCAACGAAAAGGTGCTGCAATACAAGCAGCGCTATGTTGACAAGGACATACAGGATTTTCTGGCAATGGCTGCCCTCCAGTACGTTATCAGGCTCATCGAGATAGAGGATAATGAGGAAGATTCATCACTCGAGGAAGGGCTGAAGGAGCTGACCGGGATGATCAACCTCTGTCTGTCAAAAAAGTAAATACGCGTTCTTTGTAAATAGCAGGATATTGCCCGCATTGTTTCTCTATTCGTTTTAGAAACTCAACAATTTGTACTTTGGAGTTGGTCTTGGATTGCCTAGGACAGGCCTCAGCCCGGTTCGCCGGGATCACGCTCACGCGTGACAGTGGAAGTTCAAAGCAAGACGGCCGCTCTAACCATGTAGATATGGGGTTTTTTTAAAAGTTGGAGGAACTCTGCGGGTTTTTTTATTATATACTTAAAACCTTATGATAGCAGGAATTATATCAACCGGGGTGTGTCTGGCCATAGGCGGGGCAGCCTTTATCGCAGGATCGGTGTTGTCATTTTTCATGTGGCAACTGATGCTGCGCAACAGAAGAAAGAAGATCATTGCCGAGGCTGATGCCGAGGCAGAGGTGATCAAGAAAGAGAAGATACTGCAGGCCAAGGAGCGTTTCCTTCAGCTCAAGGCTGAGCATGAGAAGGTCATCAATGAGCGTAACAACCGCATCAGCCAGGCCGAGAACAGGATCAAGCAGAAGGAGCTTGCCCTCTCGCAGAGGCTGGAAGAGACACAGCGAAGGAAGAATGAGGCTGACGCCATTAAGGAGAGTCTGACACTGCAGATGGAGATGCTCGACAAGAAATCGGAAGAGCTCTCTAAGGCGCACCGCCAGCAGGTTGAACAGCTGGAAGCCATCTCAGGCCTGTCGGCCGATGATGCCAGGAACCAGCTGATGGATTCACTCAAGGAGGAGGCCCGCACTGACGCCATGTCTTACATCAATGAGATCATGGATGACGCCAAGATGACCGCCACGAAGGAGGCAAAGCGCGTTGTGGTTATGGCCATTCAGCGTGTGGCGGCAGAAACAGCCATAGAGAACGCCGTGACAGTCTTCCATATCGATTCTGATGAGATCAAGGGGCGAATAATCGGACGTGAAGGACGAAACATCAGGGCTCTGGAGGCAGCCACCGGCGTTGAGATAATCGTCGATGACACCCCTGAGGCCATCGTGCTTTCGGGGTTTGACCCCGTCCGCCGTGAGATTGCACGCCTGGCACTTCACCAGCTTGTCACCGACGGACGCATACACCCTGCCCGTATTGAGGAGATAGTGGAAAAGACCCGGAAGCAGGTGGAAGAAGAGATCGTCGAGATAGGTAAGCGAACCACGATTGACCTGGGTATCCACGGACTTCATCCTGAGCTTATCAGGCTGGTGGGCAAGATGAAATACCGCTCCTCTTACGGACAGAACCTCCTGCAGCATTCACGCGAGGTGGCCAACCTCTGCTCGATCATGGCATCAGAGCTGGGACTTAACCCGAAGCTGGCAAAGAGGGCAGGCTTGCTGCATGACATCGGGAAGGTGCCCGACGACGAGCCTGAGCTTCCTCATGCAGTTCTTGGCATGAAACTGGCTGAAAAGTACAAGGAGAAACCAGAGGTCATCAATGCCATAGGCTCGCACCATGACGAGACTGAGATGACGACTCTTATAGCACCCATAGTGCAGGTATGCGACGCCATCTCAGGCGCACGCCCCGGAGCACGACGTGAGATCATCGAATCATATATCAAGAGACTCAATGAACTGGAGTCTGTCGCCCTCTCATACCCGGGGGTGACAAAGACATATGCCATCCAGGCCGGAAGAGAGCTGAGGGTGATAGTAGGAGCAGACAAGGTGACCGATAAGGATACCGAAAACCTCTCTTTTGAAATTGCACGTAAGATACAGAACGAAATGACATACCCCGGACAGATAAAGATCACTGTCATCAGGGAGACAAGAGCTGTAAATTACGCTAAATGAAGAAGCTGAAGGTCCTTAACATCGTCGGCGCCAGGCCCCAGATCATTAAAGCCTCTGCTATCAGTCGCGCAATAGCCGGAGTGTTCGCCGACGAGATTGATGAGGTGGTAGTTCACACCGGTCAGCACTATGACCGTGAGCTCTCTGAAGTTTTCTTCGATGAGCTGGAGATACGCACACCTGACCATAACCTCCAGGTGGGATCGGGAAGGCACGGGCGCCAGACAGGGATGATAATGGAACGCATTGAGGATGTCATCATGAGTGAGAAGCCTGACTGCGTTATCATCTACGGTGATACAAACTCCACCCTCGCCGCAGCACTGGCTGCCTCCAAACAGCACTTCCCGGTGGTTCATATCGAGGCCGGCATGAGATCATTCAACAAGGATATGCCGGAGGAGCTCAACCGGATCATGGCAGACCATGCCTCTACAATGCTTGTTGCTCCCACGAACGCGGCCTTCAAGAACCTGATGGCTGAAGGCTTCCGTCCGGAGAATATTGCGCCGTATGATATCAATAACCCCAGGGTTTTTCTCACCGGTGATATCATGTATGACAACAGCCTCTTCTATGCTGACCTGGCTGCCAGGAAGAAGAAGGATTTCCTTTCCGGCCTGGGATTGCAGGAAAACAATTATGTGCTGGTGACAATTCATCGCGACTCAAACACTGATGACCCTGCCCGGCTCACTGCAATATTCAGCACACTGAAGGAACTGTCGGGAAAGAACGGCATGGCCATGGTCATGCCGCTTCATCCAAGGACCATGATCGCCCTGCGCAACCGCGCTCCGGAGCTCTATGCCAGTCTCTCCGGTGATGCCCTGATAAGTATTGTTCCTCCCGTCTCCTTCCTTGAGATGATCCTCCTCGAAAAAAATTCATGCATGATCATCACAGATTCAGGAGGTGTTCAGAAGGAGAGCCATTTCTTCTCACGCCCGTGCATAGTTCTCAGAAAAGAGACTGAGTGGGTAGAGCTGGTGAAGAACGGAACGGTGAGGCTTGCCGATGCCGATCCTCACAGGATTTCAGAGGCCTGGGAATATTTCATGGCCAACAGGGAGACTCTCCAGTATCCCGGGTTCTATGGCAATGGCAAAGCCGCCGAAGCAATCTTAAAGGAGGTACTTGAGGTTATCAGGCGCTGAGGGAATCAAGTACATGTTGCGCCAGTGACCTCACAGCAGGCTTGTAGTCAGCCAGGAACTCGCCGGAGACCCTGTTCCCTATTACGACACAGATGGTAAGTGCTTTATGGTTTAAAAGTTTCGCAAGGCCATATATGGCAGAGCTTTCCATTTCATAGTTGGTGATCCGCTCTCCCCTGAAACGGAACGAGGCGAGGTTCTCATTGAGGTCGGCATCAAAGGGTTCAAGCCTCAGCCGACGGCCCTGCGGGCCATAGAAACCCGGTGATGAAATGGTTATGCCCCTGTTCATTCCGGAGGCCACCTTTTCAAGAAGGGCTGGATCGGCATCTACGGCGTAAGGGTAGGCAAGTGTGTCAGGCCACTCCAGGTGACTGGTCAGGGCATCTGCCAGCAAATGGTCGAGACACCATTCATATCCTTCGTAGAAGTGAAGCACGCCGTCAAAGCCAACAGCCTTTGCCGTTGCGATAAACGAACCGACGGAAATATCGCCCTGCAGTCCGCCCGCGGTCCCCAGCCTGACGAAGGAGAGCGATCTGGGCTCTTCTGCTGCTACACCTGTTGAAAGGTCAATATTTGCCAGCGCATCGAGCTCATTGATTACGATGTCGATATTGTCAGTCCCAATGCCTGACGAAATGATTGTTACATCCATGCCATGATAGCTCCCGGTAACGGTGCTGAACTCCCTGTTGCTCTTTCTTACGCGCACCGTGTCAAGCATCTGGCCTATCATCTCTACCCTTCCCGGATCACCTACTATTATTATCTGGTCAGCAATATCAGCCGGAAGGAGATGAAGATGGAATACTGACCCGTCAGCATTGGTTATAAGTTCGGTCTGTTTCATCTTTATAGATTTAATTGCAAAGACGCAGAAGAGTACCCATCTTTTTGATTTTTCGGCAATTGTGTTTCTGTATCTGGAAGCATCGGTATTTCATTGCTTTGCGGATAAGCTGCAAAAATACAAAAAATGTCATCCGCACTGCATCTTATGATAACAGTAACGGGCAGTTAATATATGTTAATATGATCTTTAAAGGCATTCAATAAAGAAGAGAGGAATATCTTTGCCAACTGATCTGAACAAAACGGGAATGCGCAGCACTATCAACATCATTAAAACAGGGAGGCCCCTGGCAATTTTGTTCCTTTTACTTTTTTCCGATATGAATGCTGCCGCCATTTCTAGGGCTTACGGTGCTCCCCGTGAAAAACGCAGGGCGACGGCAGTCAGGACAGTCGAAAAGATCGCTATCGACGGTCTGCTTAGTGAACCCACATGGCAGAATGCAGGTCCGGCCACTGATTTTATCATTTACAATCCCCAGAACGGTGTCCCTTCGTCTTACATTACAGAGGTAAGGGTCCTTTATGACGATGATGCCCTTTACATTGGCGCCATGATGTATGATGACCACCCTGACAGCATCTTCGCCGAGCTTGGGCAGAGGGACGAGGGTGACATCAACGCCGATCACTTTTATGTCGAGATATCACCGTTCAATGACGGACTGAACGGGGAGGTATTCAAGGTCTCTGCATCAAACGTGCAGATTGATAATAAGCTGAGCACTACTGACAGCTGGGGTCACAATGATGACACCTGGGATGCGGTCTGGGAAAGCCGCACAGGAATAACTGACAACGGTTGGATAGCCGAGATCAGGATACCCTATTCGGCCCTGCGTTTTGCGAAGTCAGCCACACAGGTATGGGGTATTAACTTCTGGCGGGAGGTGCGACGCACCAGGGAGACATCATCATGGAACTTTGTCACCAAGGAGTTCGGATCAACCATAGCCCATCTCGGAGAGCTGACGGGTATCCGCGATGTGGAGCCGCCTTTGCGGCTGTCACTTGTGCCTTATGTCTCAGGATATCTTGAACATGTATCTGACCAGCCCGGGGTGGGCACATCCTATAACGGAGGACTCGATCTGAAGGTAGGGCTGTCGGAGAGCTTCACCCTCGATGCGACACTTATACCTGACTTCGGGCAGGTGCAGTCTGATGACCAGGTCCTTAACCTGACACCATATGAGGTCAAGTACAATGAGAAACGGCCCTTCTTCATGGAGGGAACAGAGCTGTTCAACAAAGGAGACATTTTCTATTCGAGGAGAATAGGAGGGACTCCTCACCTTGTCAGGGATGTTTATGAAATGACTGATGAGGGTGAGACAGTGACAAAAAACCCGGCTGAGGTGAGTCTGCTCAATGCCACGAAGATATCGGGAAGGACAAAGGGCGGCCTTGGAATAGGGATGTTCAATGCCGTGACAAACAGCATGTGGGCTACAGTGGAAAACACCGTCACGGGAGACAGCAGACGTATCAGGACAGAGCCTCTGACAAATTACAACATGCTGGTCCTTGACCAGACCCTGAAGAACGACTCCTATGTCAGCCTTATGAATACCAATGTCATCAGGGCTGCAGAGAAGGACGAGAACTTCTATACTGCCAATGTCACAGGATTTGAAGCTCTGGTGAAGACGGGCAACAGGCTCTGGTCAGCCTCTGCAGGAGCCTCGCTGAGCCAGAAGTATTACTCAGAAGCCTCAACAGCACTCGGCCATTCGCTGAACTTCAACGCCGGGAAGACAGGAGGGAAGTTCAGGACCGATTATAACTTCTCACTTCTGAGTGACACCTATGATCCGAATGATATGGGTTACCTCCGCCACAACAACATGACAGGGCATTCGCTTGATTTTTCCTATAACACCTATGAGCCTCTCGGCAACATTATGTCAACCCGCAATTCCATAGACCTGAGTTATGATCAGCTTTTCAGTCCACGGGCCTATACTTCGGCAAGTATCGACCTCGGCAGCATGATCATCCTTATGAACTACTGGTCAGTGTCACTCAATGCGGAGCTCACACCATGGGGTGAGAATGATTATTTTGAAGCGCGTACAGCTGATATGTCAATGTATTATCACAGACCTCCTGCGATTGAAGCAAGTTTCAGGGGTGACACCGACAAGAGCAAAAGGCTCTATGGCGAATTACAGGTGGAATATTTCAGGGCATGGTCGGATTATGACCAGCATGGTTATGCATGGTCGTTTCAGCCTGAATTCAAGGCAAGCAGGAGATTCTCCCTCGATTATGCATTTGGTGTGGAGAAAATGTTCAACGACATAGGGTTTACAAGGGCCAATCAGGTTAACGGGATAGTCTTCGGCAAACGTGACATTTCTACCCTCACAAACACCCTGTCAGGAGCTTTCATTTTCACTGCCTCATCATACCTCACACTCAGGGCAAGGCATTACTGGTCAAGGGCTGACTATGACGGAACCTATTATGAACTGCAGAATGACGGCAGCCTGAACCAAATTACAATTATGGGAATGCCGGAAAATGATAATGTCAACACCAACTATCTGAACGTCGACGTGGTATACACCTGGCGGTTTGCGCCGGGAAGCGAACTGTCACTGGTATGGAAGAATTCAATATTCTCCGAAGGAGACATTATCATCAGGAACGCAATGGATAACTTTACAGACCTCCTCTCGATGCCACAGACCAACAGTATCTCTTTGAAAATTTTATATTACCTTGACTATCAGAATTTCAGAAAGTTATTTTTGTCCAAGTAACTGTTATATAAAATGATACAGAGGATTCAGACTTTATTCCTGCTGGCAGCGGCTATTCTGTCAGGGCTTATGCTTACGGGTGACCTGGTAATCATGGACAGCGGTACGGGCACACTGTTCAATATCAGTTTCGCGGGTCTGGGAGAAGTTGGCGGAAGGCTTCTTCAGAGGCTCTGGCCGCTGAGCTTTATCATTGGGCTCGTTCCGGTACTGGCCCTGGCGGGGGTATTCCTTTACAAAAAGAGGCCCCTGCAGATGAGGATTGCAATGTTCATACTGCTTCTGTCAATAGGGACAATCATCCTGGGTGCCTTTTACGTCATCATGTTCGACCGCAAGATTGACGTAACGATTATATGGAAGGTAAGGGCTCTCTTCCCGCTTATTTCGGCAATCCTGGCCTGGCTAGCTTACCGTGCCATCATGAAGGATGACCTCAGGGTCAAATCATACGACCGTCTCAGATGATCTCCAGGCGTTCCTGGTCAGTGATCTTTTCACAATAATGGCATTTCAGGGCTACCGGTTTCTTTGAGACGACCCTGAAGCGCGTTGTCACCTTTTCATAGTTGGTGATACACTTGGGGTTCATACACTTGGCAATTGCGGTGATGGTATCAGGAACAGCCACCACGCGCTTCTCAATGACCTTGTAATCCTTGATGATGTTCAGCTTGGCGTTGGGCGCCACCAGGGCAATCCTGTTGATGTCGTCATCCTCGAAAAACTTGCCGGCGATCTTTATAATGGCTTTTTTGCCGTCAGTCTTGCTGTCGAGGTTGGTGCCGAAGGTAATCTGGTTCCTGATTTTGTCAAGCCCGAGGATTTTTATTACCTTGAATAGCGTGCTTGCAGGGATATGGTCAATTACCGTCCCGGTTTCTATGGCACTGACAAGCAGCTGCTTCGGATCATTAATGTTTTGCATTGCCTTTTATTTTAATCCAAGTAATTTGCAGATGATTGCCTGCCTTGTAAATACTCCGTTGAGAGCCTGCTCGAAATAGTAGGCTTTGGTGTTGGCATCAACGTCAGTGTTGATCTCATTGACCCGTGGTAGGGGGTGGAGGATCTTCATCCCCGGTTTGGTCTCCGAAAGCATGTGGTCATGCAGTACATAGGCATTCTTAACCTTCTCGTACTCCATCGGGTCTGAGAAGCGCTCGCGCTGCACGCGGGTCATATAAATGATATCCGCCATGTTAATGACCTCGTTCAGGTCTGCCGTCTCATAGTATTTCAGCCCCAGATTATTGAGGTACATTTTATATTCGTCGGGTATCATCAGCTCCTCGGGTGCCACGAAATTAAATGTTGTTTTCCATCGTGACATGGCCATCAGGAGCGAATGCACCGTACGACCGTACTTCAGGTCGCCCACCATGCATATATTCAGATTGTCAAGAGTGTCCTGGGTCTGGACGATAGAATAAAGGTCGAGAAGCGTCTGTGTGGGATGCTGGTTGGCTCCGTCGCCGGCATTGATCACCGGGACTGTCGAGATCTCGCTGGCAAACCTGGCGCTGCCCTCTATCGGATGGCGCATCACGATCAGGTCTGCGTAGTTGTTTACCGTTCTGATGGTGTCATTCAGCGTCTCTCCCTTTGTTACGCTTGTACTAGATGAGTCAGTAAATCCAATCACCTTCCCTCCAAGCTTGTTGACTGCGCTTTCAAAGCTGAGCCTGGTGCGGGTCGAAGGTTCAAAAAAGAGAGTTGCCACTACCTTGCCGTGCAGAATATCCCGGATCGGGTCCTTTTCAAATTCTGCGGCGAGCTCAAGAATATTCATGATCTCCCCGGTGGTGAGATCATCAATTGATACTAAGCTTCTGGTCTTCATTAAGTTAATTTTTTACTGCCTGGTCCGGAACAAAGTTATTACAACTGTCGCTGCATTATTTATAATGTTCAAAAGTATTTAAAAAATAAGTTAGTCAGGCCGTGGCAAGCCATTTCAGTGTCAGTCCGTTTAGCTTGCCCAGCCGTCCTGTGACATGTTCTGTCCGTGATGACCTGAAGGAAATCTCAATGTCTACCTGGTCACCGTTGTAGTTGTGTGCCGACTGGCCGCATCCCTCATCCTTCAGGACCTTCATCACGTCATTCATGGCTGAATACGGGAAGGAGAGGAGCCATCTCTCAACCAGCTGCCGTTCAATCACCTTTGCATTGTCAATTGCATCGGAGGCTGCGCTACGGTAGGCGTTAATGAGTCCGCTTACTCCAAGAAGGGTTCCTCCGAAATATCTGATGACCACAACAAGGATATTTGTCAGTTCGCGTGAATTAATCTGGCCGAGGATGGGTTTACCGGCAGTGCCCGAAGGCTCTCCGTCATCATTGACTCTCCACATCTGCCTGTCGGGCGACAGCACCCATGCATAGCAATGGTGCCTGGCATCATGATACTCTTTTCTGAGCTCCCCGAGCCTGATTTTGACCTCCTCCTGGGAGGTGACGGGGATGGCTATGGCAATGAACCTGCTGCCCCTGTCCCTGAAGAGTCCCTGAGCCTCGCTGTCAATGGTTTTATATGTATCTGAGAACATCATGCCATAACCGAAGACCGTTCAATTTAAAAATTAATAAGGGTCTTCGCACCTTTAAAAAGCGTTATTAATCCCATTATCACCAGCACAACATAAACCACAGCAGTAAATGCATTCTGGCTTATTCGTGATACCAGCCTGTCTCCCGTGAAGAGTCCTGCCAGCAGCGCCGGAATGCAACAGAGGGCAAGCATCAGGGTTTCAGACCTGACCAGTCCCGAGATAAAATAAAAAACCAGTGCATATGATACGGCAAAGAGAATGAATATTGAAATAATGGCATTGAATTTTTCCTTTGGTGTCCTGATTGAAGAGAGAATTATTGCCACGGGCGGCCCGGTGATTCCAGTCGCACCTGCAAGCACGCCACCGAAGAGACCGCTCAGCGTCACTGCCGTCCTGTCGGATTTTATATTGAGATTAAGGCCCCGGACAAGGGCAATAACAATGAATATTATCAGCACACCCCATACCAGCTGGATATATCCCGGGTTTACAAATTTAAGGATTACTGCCCCGGCGGCCACTCCGATGCCGGTCCACAGAGCCATAGTGCCGAGGGGCTGCCCTTTGATGATCTCCTTCGACCGGCGGTAGTAAAGTATGGAAAAGATGAGGTTGATAATTGCAATGAAGACCGCTGTGTCAGTGACAGGCATAAGGAACTGTATCAGGGGCACCGCAACGAGTGCGAGGCCGAAACCGGTAAATCCTCTTACCACTGAGGCAATAAAGATGATCAGTGACAGAGTGAGGATGTTAGCGGCAGTAATCATACTATTCGTCGTACAGCGCCATTTGCCTGAGCTCGGCATTGAATTCCTCTATTGAAGCATCCCATCGCTCTATCTCATCGCGGAGTGCCAGGCCATGTTCAAGCACCTCGCGCATCCTGCTGTCACCCGACAGAATATCGAAAGGCATAAGCCGGTATTCGTACTCATAGGGCGGAGGATTAAATGTAAGTGACCCGGCAGGGGAGGTTCTGATCAATGCATCAAACAGATGCAGTGCCAGTTGCCACCGGTCTGAACACGGAGGCGTCAGTGACATGTATCTGTATGCCCCTGCAAAGCTGTCCGGCAAATTTATGGAAGGTGGGTATGAAGTCATGTATACGGAAGCTGCAGCCCGGCAACTCCCTGCTTCTCATTTCGCCAAGGAGCTTATGGCCGTTGATGAACGGTGCGCCTGTCAGCTCGAATGGTATTACCGTTCCGCGGCCCTCTGATAGATTTCAATGCTTCCACGAGGACGGTACCCGGATAGACAAGGGCAGTCTGGGGTGTCGGCATGTTTGGAGAGGGAATTACCCAAGGCAGCCCGGTCTCAGGGTAGAGAGAGTTTCGTCTCCATCCCTCGGCTCTTATTATATGAAGGTCGCATGCCGGAAAATATTTCCCCTTTATCCAGAGGGCCATCTCTCCGATGGTCATGCGGTGGCATAGGGGTATGGATGCGCCTCCCACGAATGTGAAGTATTCTTCCCGGAGAACGGGTCCGTCGGCCTGAACCCTGCCAATGGGATTGGGTCTGTCAAGGATGAATACCGGAATTCCTGCCTCGGTACAGGCTTCCATGCAGAGCTTTACAGTCCAGATGTAGGTATACAGTCTTGCGCCCACATCCTGCAGGTCAACCACCAGTGCTTCCAGTCCGGCCAGCATCTCCGGCGTCGGTTTTCGGTGCTCGCCATAAAGGCTGTGGACCGGAATGCCGAGTAGTGGATCAGTGGTGCTTTCCCACTCAATCATGTTATCCTGGGTCTGGCCTGAGATGCCGTGCTGCGGACCGAAGAGGGCGGCCAGCCTGCAGCCGCTGTGGCTGCTGAAGACCTCGGTGATAAACCTGAAATCTGAGGTTATGCTTGACGAATGGCAGAGAATGCCAATACTTTTCCCGCGCAGCTGTGATGGCATGCGCACGGAAACCAAATCCAATCCGGAAAGTACCTTCATACATCACAAAAATAATGAAAAGAGACGGTGGTGCAAACAGACCGGCATCGGTACCGCATAGAAATATTTCAATATATTTGCAACCGCAGGCAGTTTGCCGTTGTTATATTACAGAAACATATAAGAAAATGAGGTGCTTAATATCAATATTTGTTGTTTTTATGGTGCTGGCTGCCAATAGCGTAGCCCAGGAGAGAATTTCCGGCTTCAGACCTTCATCTGAACCTGACAGGATTATCCTTACGATAACGGGAGACCCCTCCACCACCATGGCAGTGACCTGGAGAACTGACACCACGGTCAATGAATCCGTTACACAGCTTTCTCATAATCTGCCCACCATATTCCTGGCGGATTCATCATCTGTCGTTACCGGAACATTTGTAGATGTTGAGGGTGATGGTGTTATTGGCAGATTTCATTCGGTGAATTTTACGTCGCTCAGACCCGGAACAACCTATGCCTACCGGGTGGGTTCAGGTACTGACGCCAGTGAATGGTTCACTTTCACCACTGCTTCAGCTGCTCCAGACCCTTACACATTTCTATTTTTCGGCGATTCCCAGATGGGCACCAATTCGTTGTACTCAAGAGTGATAAGACAGGCCTACAGATCGGTGCCGGGTGCCAGGCTCATGATCTTTCCCGGAGACCTTGTTGACGGAGGTTCAGGATCGAAACTTCAGGACGATGAATGGGGAGAGTGGCATGCGGCAGATGGGTTCATAAACGCTGAAATACCTGTCATGCCCACCCCCGGCAACCACGAATATTATAATCCGGCCGACAGGAGCAGGAGGGAACTGAACAGATACTGGAGACCGGGTTTCACTTTGCCGGAGAATGGACCGGCAGGCCTCGAGGAGACATCATATACGATAGACTATCAGGGAGTCGAGATTCATTGTTCTCAACTCCGATATCATGCTGAGAAGTGAAGAATTTGCCGGAAAACAGGCGCTTTGGGTAGAAGACCTGCTGAAAAACAATCCCTGTAAATGGACCATAATGACTTTTCACCATCCCCTCTTTTCGACATCGGCAAGAAGAGACAACAAAGTTGTCAGAGAACTGCTTAAACCACTGATTGATAAGTACCGCGTCGACCTGGTCCTGAACGGGCATGATCACACCTATGCCAGGGGCAGCGTCATGCCTGACGGGGAAGAGAAGAGAAGCAAAAGAGCAGGGACGGTATATGTTGTATCCGTCAGCGGTTCGAAGCAGTACCAGCAGGATGCAGAACCATGGTGGGATATCGGTCTTATAAATACACAGATGTGGCAGGCAATAACCGTTGACGGTAACGAACTTGAATACAGGGCTTATGACGCTTCAGGCGCCCTGGTTGACCAGTTCATCCTCAAAAAGAAAAACAACGGAAACACGATCATAACCGAAGCAAGGTAGCGCTGGGCAAACAATCCATTACTCATGAAATCCTTTCACCTTTTAACCAAAACCATCCTGCTTGCCCTGCTGATGTTATCATGCAGTGAGCATAAAGTCAGTATTGAGATCTTTGCCACTACTGATCTTCACGGGATGCTGCTGCCATTTGACAACACCGAGGGTCAGGCCACAGACCGTTCTCTCGCCAATCTGGCATCGATTGTCACCAGCACTGACAGTAAAAGAATCATTCTGCTTGACAACGGAGACATACTCCAGGGAGATCCGCTGGCATATTATTACAATTTTGTTGATACATCACGCACTCACATAATAGCTGATATCCTCAATCATCTCGGGTATGACGCAGCCACTGCCGGCAACCATGACATTGAGACAGGGCACTCCGTATATGACCGCGTCAGGCGCGAGTACAACTTTCCTCTTCTGGCAGCAAATGCGGTCGATATACAGACCGGGGAGCCCTATTTTGAACCTTACACAGTGATTAAGAAGGGAGGAATGAAGGTTGTCGTGTTTGGGCTTATTACACCATCGGTTCCCCGCTGGCTGCCGGAGTCGCTTTACCGGGGTATCAGGTTTGAAAATATGGTGCAGACAGCAAGGAAGTGGATGCCGGCAATGATCGATGAAAATCCCGATCTTATCGTCGGCCTGTTCCATTCCGGAATGGGGAGCGAGGATGAAAGGGGAGATGATGAGAACAGCTCCATGGCGGTAGCAGTCAATGTACCTGGCTTTGATGTGATCTTCTGCGGGCATGACCACAGGGAGGATATGAAGGAAGTCGAAAACAGGGATGGAAAAAAGGTTCTCATTCTTGACGGAGGCAGCCGGGCCTCAACACTGATGAATATAACCGTCACCCCGGTGAAGCAACCTGACGGAACGGTGAAGAATGAGATATCGGGCAGGCTAATACCGATGAACAGTATACCTGAATCAACTGATTTCAGGGAGAGATACAAGGGCGTCTCTGACACCCTCCTTGAATATACATCTGAGGTCATCGGCAGGTCCGATGCTACTGCGACCACCCGTGATGCCTTTTTCGGACCTTCAGCCTTCGTTGACCTGATACACCGGATGCAGCTCGATATCAGCGGAGCGCAGATATCATTCGCCGCACCCTTGTCATTTGATCAGAGCATTGACCAGGGAGATCTGAGGATAAGGGATATGTACAGGCTCTACCGGTTTGAGAATTTTCTCTACACGGTTAAAATGACCGGAGGCGAGATCGACAGGCACCTGGAGCATTCCGCCGGACTGTGGTTTGAGACGATGGATGACAGCAGCGATTACCTTCTCAGGTACCGCCTTGATGACAACGGGAAGCCGGTGATGGTGAACAGTACCGCCAGGCTCCGTAACCCTTCATATAACTTCGAATCAGCCATGGGCATACGGTACACGATTAATGTCACCGAGCCCCAGGGAGCGAGGGTGGACATAAGCTCGCTAAGTGACGGTACACCGTTCAGTCACAGTGAAACCTATACCGTTGCAGTGAATTCATACCGGGCCAACGGCGGCGGCGGGCACTTCCCGGCGGCAGGAATAACCGGGACTGAGCTTGAGAACAGAATGATTTCAGCCACCGAACGTGATCTGAGACATTACATGACCGAATGGATCCGGAAGAAAGGCACAATCAACCCTGTGCCTCTTTCCGAATGGATCATTATACCTGCAGAATGGTCGTCGGCAGCACAGGAACGCGAAATGAAATTGCTGTTTGGTGGCAACTGAAGAAAATAAATCAATGAACCACCGTCGCTCAGACAATGAAGGTGGGATGCTTCCTCTTGTGGAGGAGTTCTATTCCATACAGGGTGAAGGGTGTAACACCGGGAAGGCGGCATACTTCATAAGGCTGGGAGGATGCGACATATGTTGCAGCTGGTGTGACACCAGGTATTCATGGAATGCCGAACTGCACCCCATGACTGATATCGGTACGATCACGGCAAATGTAATCGCATCTGGAGCTGACTCCGTTGTTGTCACCGGTGGTGAGCCCCTGATGTGGAACCTTGATCCGCTGTGCGGTTTGCTTAAGGAAAGGGGACTGAAAACCTTTCTGGAGACCTCAGGGGCTTATCTCCTGACAGGCAAGTGGGACTGGATCACGCTGTCACCCAAGAAGGGCTCGCCGCCAACTCATGAAATATATGCCCTGGCTGACGAGCTGAAGGTGGTGGTATATGATGGCACTGATTTTGCTGCAGCTGAGAAGTACAGCTCGATGGTAAGACCCCACTGCAGGCTTCTTCTTCAGCCCGAATGGAGCCGTTACGGAGAGATGATATCAGCGATTACGGAATATGTCAAGAAAAACACTAAGTGGATGGTTTCATTGCAGGCACATAAATTCATGCACATACCCTGAATGAGCATCCGTATCTTCATATCGGTCATTCTGATGATCATACTGAGCCAGTGCGCAGCCACCGGACAGAACTTTCATACACGCTCAAACAGGGCCCTCAAGTATTATGACCAGGGAAAAAGGGATTACGACCTTCTGTATTACGACCGCGCTGAGACAAGCCTTAAGATGGCCGTCAGAGAAGATGAGGGGTTTTATGAGGCTCATTTGCTTTTGGGTCAGCTCTACTCAGACACGGGCGACTGGGAGAAGGCAGTGACTCATTACCGAAAAGCAGTGTCGATTGATTCTCTGTTTTTTGTGCCGGCACTCTATGCCCTGGGCAGGGCGGAGATGCGCACCGGCAGATATCCGGAGGCAAGAACCAATCTCGAAGCTTTTCTCAGCAATCCCAAAGCCACAGCCAGGCTGCGAACCGAGGCTGAGAAGATGCTGGCGAGCTGCAGGTTTGCCCTCTCCTTCCCGGGCAGTTTTTTCTCGACGGAACCGGTTGATGTCGGAGACTCTGTGAATACCCTACTCGATGAATACTGGCCCTCGGTGACAGGCGACGGCCAGCAGCTAATCTTTACACGGGAGGTGAAGCGAGCCTCAGGTTACAGCAGGGACAGGCAGGAGGACTTTTACGTCAGCAGGTGGGTGAATGACGGGGGATTCTGGGGTCTGGCCCGGAATGCGGGAGCCCCGCTGAATACGGCCGGCAACGAGGGGGCGCAGTCAATCTCATCTGACGGGCGTTCGATGTATTTCGCGGCATGTGACCGCAATGACGGCTACGGGAGATGCGATATCTATTATTCGTTTCATGACGGTACAAGGTGGTCTCCCGGATCAAATGTCGGATCACCGGTGAACAGCGTTTACTGGGAATCACAGCCCTCCATCAGCCCCAACGGCAGGATGCTTTTCTTCGTAAGCAACAGGCCTGGCGGAATGGGAGGGATGGACATATGGTACTCGGTCAAAGGAAGTGACGGCAGGTGGAGCAGACCGGTCAACCCGGGAAAAATAATAAATTCCGACGGGGACGAGTTCTCTCCCTTCATATATTTCAACAGCAGAACACTCTATTTTTCCTCAAACGGAAGAGAGACATTTGGCGGGCATGACATCTACGTGACAAATCTCAACCGTGATTCAACCTGGACGGCCCCTGAGAACCTCGGCCCGTCGGTCAACACACCCGCTGATGAAACGGGCCTCGTGATAGAGTCATCAGGAAGGAGAGCCTACTTTTCATCCATACGTGACAAGAACAGGGGAAAAGATATCTTTTACATCGACCTTCCCGAATCAGTTCAACCGGAACCGGTGTCATACTTCAGGGGAACAGTGATTGACAAAGCCAGCGGCCTGCCGATAGCTGCCCGCTATGAGCTTACAGACCTGAGCAGACGTACTGCCGTCATCTCATCATTGACTGACAGCAAGGGCGGCTTCTTTGTCTGCCTCCCTCCGGGATACAGCTATGGACTGAATGTGACGGCTGACGGGTACATGATCTTTTCCGAGAACTTCGACTTCGAAGAGGGATACACCTCCGCTGAACCTTACACAAAGACCATTGCCCTGAACAAGGTCAGGCAGGGAGAATTCATGAGGATGTACAATGTATTCTATGACACTGACTCATGGGAGCTGCTGGAGTCGTCAATGCCGGAGCTTGAGAAGTTGCTTGAGTTTCTTAGGATAAACAACACGGTGGTGGTTGAGATTGGAGGTCATACCGACTCTGACGGCAGCGTCGAACATAATCAGGTGCTTTCGGAAAGACGGGCAGGTTCAGTGAGGAATTACCTTATCAAAAGAGGCATCACCCCTGAACGTATCTTTGCTCACGGTTACGGAGAGACTACCCCGGTTGCTGACAACATAACTCCGGCAGGCAAGAGACTCAACCGCCGTACCGAGATTACCATCCTTTCGGAAGGAACTATTAATAAAGGCAGTAGGCAGTAGGCAATAGTATTCAGTCGGCAGTCAGCAGTCAAAACCAATCGGCATCCCATAGTCAAAACCAGTCAGCAGTCAGCAGTCAAAACCAGTCGGCAGTCAGCAGCCCACAGCAGGAAGTTATTAAATAGCTGATTCACTGAAGACTGGAGACTGATTACTGATGACTCCTGATGAAAAAAGAGGCCGTCTCTCATGAGACGGCCCCAGCCTTCGTTTTACAGACAGTTAAGACACTTCAGAAGATCAAATGGCTATCTTGTTCTCTGAAGAGGTGCCGGTGAGTATTTTCAAACCTGGACTTTCCCTTGCAGGCAATGATACAAAGACCGATGTTCCTCCGGCATCGTTGGTTTCAACCCTGATATTACCTTCCAATGCCGAAATAAGATTTCTGGCCAGGATTAAATTCATAGCGGAATAGGTATCCTGACTGTCGGAATGTTGGATCTCAGGATTGTCGGAAAGCAGCAGATCACTGCTTCGTTGGTAACCCTGGCCAGAATCTTTTACATGAAATGTTATTGTCTCATCACCGAATGTGCACCCGACCTTGATAAACCCTGAATAAGTGTTGTCGAGGGCGTTTCTGAACAAATTGCTGACAATTCTTGTCATCCTTGCCGTATCCATCCTTACCATCAGTTTGGCAGGAAGGTTATCCTCCTGGATCAGAACCACATTGTCCTTGCCTCTTTTCCTCAATAAAACCCTGAAATCTGAGGTCATTGACTCGAACAATCTTGTAGCGTCTGTCTCTTTGAGATTTTCCTTTGCTGATCCTGATTCAAGAGCAGCCGTATCAAAAAAGTTTTCAAATAATCCAATCAGTTGTTCGCACGAAGTGATTATCTGCTCTGAGAATTCACGCCTTTCATTGTCACTGAACCGTGTATTGTTCAACAGGTATGAGAAGGCCACAATCGAGTTCATCTGCGTCCTCACCTCATGTGATACACCTGCTAGTATGTCAGGTTTAGTGATCATCTGGTTCATTTTTTTTTGCCTTGTCGCCTCTGTAAGAACATTCTCCCTGTAGGCATTACGAAGTATCTCGAACATATGAGCAGTATGAAGATTGGTTTATCCTTTACTTCAGTTTACGTGCAAGCCTGGTAGCCTGTCTGCTGTACCGGCTCTTTGACGCAGCTATGGCATCGAACTGTTTCACGGCTTTATCAGTGTTGTCAGTCATCATATAGCAGAGAGCCAGGTACCAGGCTGCATCTTCAAGATAGAGGTTGTCATTATGCTCTATAACCTTTGAGAATGACCCGCTGGCACCGGGATAATTGCTTACCTCCATATTGGCCATGCCATGGATGAATACTGATTCCATGTTGTCTTTCTCACTGACTATGACCTGCTCCAGGAAACCGATAGCCTTTTCATATTCCCTTGCAGAATATGATGCTATTGCATTCTCCATCAGTGTATTGCCTGAGCTGACAGCTGACCTGACTGCCCCTGGGGCTTCATACCGCGTATAGTTGGCTGAATAGAGCTCGTCAGATGATTCCTGTGGCCTGAGGATTAAATACAGGGCTGATGACATGACAGCGAGCAGGGCAACTGCCGCAGCGTACCTTGCAGTCTTCAATACAGCCTTGCGTATTGTTCCTGATGACCGTTTCTTCATCTCAATGACTCCCAGTTTAGCTCTCAGGTCAATGATATCCCTGTTTACCATGATCTCATCCGTTTTTCGCCTGAGCTTCATCTCTCTGGCCAGGGCCGGATTTCCTCTCATCTCCTCGTTGAGCCATGCTGCTTCAGCCTTGCCGGCTGTACCGGCAAGGACATTTTCAATCGTGTTGTTGACATTAATCGTCTTCATATCGTAACGTATTATTTCACACTTATAAAAAACTATCAATCAAATAGTTAATTACAGTTTGCACTATGCCTTCCCCAGCACTGCCGTCAACATGCAAGCATGTTGCCTGTAAGGTTCAGGATTACCTGCCTTAAGCAGGTGCCCCTGTGCTGTATATATATCGTACGGCCGGACTTCCGGCTCTCAATTCCAGTTTAGAATTCAATGATAACCGGAGGCCTGGTAGGATTTGATCCGGGGTCAGTTGATGTTCCGTTTCCACCGCGAACGTTAAGCATTTCCTCGTTTGAAAGAACACATTCAGCAAAGTTTTCAATTGTCAGGGTTTTCATCTCGTTAA
Source organism: uncultured Rikenellaceae bacterium (assembly GCA_963696805.1). Lineage (GTDB taxonomy): Bacteria > Bacteroidota > Bacteroidia > Bacteroidales > VadinHA17 > SR-FBR-E99. The sequence goes on along the minus strand of CAVOLF010000006.1, from coordinate 112,856 downwards.
GTTTTATTAATTCAGGGTTTTGATCTTTCTTATACCGTACATGTCAGAAAAGTGCATTTTGTGACACGAAAAAACCAACTATTTTTAAAAAAAAATACAACAAATTGATATTCAATACTGTATAATTACAAAAAACTTCCGGACAGAGTAACGGATTGTTTTATACATTTACCGACGGAAAGAAAGAAGAACCACGCTGATGAGTCTGAGGTCATCTATACTCATACTTTTATTTTTATTTCCTGTATATGGATTTGGCACGTCAGCCCCGGATGCGGAACGGTCTTACGAGAGTGCCGGGGTTGTTGAAACTGTAGATTCACTTGCTTTACGTCTAACTGAACTAAATAAGGAGCTCTTATCGATAATAGAGAGTGAAAACGCAACGCCTGCATCCGGCGAGATTGCCGGGGCCATAGCGTCTCTCCTTGCCAGCGGAAAGATAACCGACACACTGATACTCTCTGATTCCCATTATGTCCTCGGGCACTACTACCTCAGGAAAAACAGTTACAAAATGGCTTCGGAGAACTTCTCACTCTCGTCCTCCTTCAGGGCAAAGATCAGACTCGCTGACCGCAGGTATGCCCTGGGGCTGACAAATGAAGCCATTGCCCTGCTCAGGGCAGGCGATTATTCCCGGGCATATCTGCAGGGAAAAAGGGGTCTGGAAGCCAGAAGGGCGGTCTCGGTAAGTGATTCCTCGGCACTGGCCGCAAATTACCTAAATCTTTCAAGCATTTGTCTGGAGATGAATGACTCGGAAAGAGCAATAGGGCTTGCTGAGGCGGGTCTGAATATTGCCAGGGCATACCCTGCGGTTGTCATGCCCAGGTTAAAGGCCGATCTCTACCAGGTCATAGGGCTCAGCCTCTATCGCACCTCAGAATATACCAAGTCTCTAGTTTACTGTCGTGAGGCGCTCCGGCTCTATGAACTTGACAGTGAGGGAAGCACTGATTCGAAGTTGTTGATAATGAACACTATATCGCAACTTTACCGACGCCTGAACCAGCCACGCCAGGCAGAGGAGTCTTTCAGAAAGGGGCTTGCCGTCAAAGGAGGGAGAAACATCCAGGATAAATATCTCCTTTATATTAATTATGCGGATTTTCTGGCGGAAAGTGGGAGGACAGATGAGGGAGAACGAACCTTGAATGACGGTATTGCGGAGGTAAGAAGAGAGTTTGGCGGCAACAGCCGGGAATACTGCATGATGCTTGCATCCGCCGGAGAGTTTATAAACCGGACCACCGGAGACCCGAAACGTGCGCTTGAGATTTACGATGAATGCTTCCCTTATCTTGACAACCATCCCTGGGATGTTTCAATGAAGAAATACCTTTTGGTGAAGTATGCGGTGACACTGTTTGATGCAGGTATGTACAAAAAGGTGCTGGAAGTTAGTGATGAGCTGGCTCTTAAGGGTGCGACGGGTAAGGACGGTGTCCAGTCCTCCGGTTCCGGCCTGCGCTTCTCCGAAGATGACATGCTTCTGCTTCAGGTCCGTTACAGGGCTTTGAATGCTCTGGCCCGCGACAATGAAAACCCTGATTATCTTAGAGATGCAGTGGAAACCGGTAGGAGGCTCGTTTCCCTTTATGACCGCCAGAGGCTTGAGATGAGCGAGGATGAGAGCCGTACGAACCTCAGCGCTTTCTCGAGGGAGATCTATGCCGGCATGATTGAAAACTATCTTCAGCTCTATGAACGGAACCGCGACCGTGAATCGCTTGAAGGTCTCTTTGAGTTCTCGGAAAGGAGCAAGGTTGCAGGTTTTCTCGCCTCGATGAGGGAGATTAACGCCGCAAAATTCTCACTCCCCGGAGAGCTGATTGACCAAGATCATGAGATCAGAAGGGAGATCGGCCTGTACCGTGAACTGATCAACAGTGAACAGGCAAAGGCCATGCCTGACACCCTGCGTATAGCGACCTGGGAAAGCGTTACATTCCATCTGCTCAGGTCGCGTGACTCCCTGGTGCGGATCTTCGAAGAAAGCTATCCCTCTTATTATGATCTTAAGTACAGGAATGAAGTGACTCCTCTCGGAGACGTCCCGGGAGTGATTGGCAAAAGGTCAAATCTCCTCAGTTATGTCCTCACTGAGGAGAAGCTATTCATTTTTGTCACCAACAGCAGGAAAACGGAGGTTATCACGCGCGAAACAGATTCCTTGTTCTATGCTTCGCTAATGCGGTTCAGAGCCCTTCTGTCAACGAGGCCCATTACCACCGGCGCCCGTCAGCCCTTCAATGAGTTCATGGACCTGGCATTCTATCTCTACGGGGTTTTGCTGGAACCAGCCCTGCCTTACCTGAAGGGTGACAAGATCATAATCTCTCCTGACAATATCCTCTCATACCTGCCCTTTGAGACACTCATTACAGAGGAGTTCAGGAGTCCCGGTCTTCTTTACCGGGAAGCACCTTTTACTCTCAAGAAATACCGGTTTTCATACATTTACAGCGTAACACTCTCATCCGAGACACAGGAGCGAAGCCGCAGCCTAAGCAACGATCTTGTAGCATTTGCGCCCGAATATGACGGAAGGGAGATTGAGGATTCCCTGCTCTCAGCCTGGCCTGATCTCAGGGGTGGGATACGCAGCCTGCCCTATGCTGTGCTGGAGTCGGAAGACGCTGTTGACCAGTGCGGCGGCAAAGCCTTCCTGGGTGACGAGGCAACCGAGGATGCTTACAAGAAGGAGGCGCACCTCTACAAGATAATTCACCTGGCAATGCATACCCTGGTCAATGATGAAGATCCGGCATATTCAAAAATGATCTTTTCTGCAGTACCGGGAGGTAATGATGACGGCATGCTTAATACATACGAGGTTTACAGCGTGCCCGTCAATGCAATGATGGTTGTGCTCAGTTCCTGCAACACGGGTGTTGGTAAGCTGGTCAGCGGTGAGGGGATACTGAGCCTAGCACGGGGATTCCTGTATGCAGGCAGCCGCTCGGTGGTAATGTCAATGTGGTCTGTTGAAGACAGGTCTGCCTCTGCAGTAATTCGATCCTTCTATAAGAACATGAGAAGCGGGCAGAACAAGAGCTCAGCGCTGCGCAATGCCCGTCTCAAATTCCTCAGGTCCGCCGACCAGGGCAGGTCGCACCCCTATTACTGGTCCGCGCTGGTTATTTACGGTGACGATACTCCTCTATGGTTCAACCGTTTTAAGCTCTACACCTCACTGCTGCTGTTCCTGGCTGCCGTGGCAGCCCTCGTGGCAACGGTCTATAGGGGACCAAGGTCCTGATAATCAGGGTCTGTCTTAATTATTTCCATCAGAGCCTCCTTGCAGAGGTATTTCTTCCTTCTGGCGTAAGATTCATTCTTCAATCCCATTTTTTGAGCTATCTCCTCATACGTAAATCCTTCACTGAACAGGTTAAGCATCATCTGGCAGTCTTCCCTTAAAAGTGCGAATGAACGCATGACTATCCTTTCCAGAGCAGCGCCGGAGGCTTCTTCAGCCTCACTGAAATCGACCGGATCTGTCTCCAGGGAGGTAAGTCGCGAACGGTAACGGAGCTGGGTATTCCAAACATTCCTTGCCACGCCGAAGAAGTAGCCCTTCAGGTCGGATGTAAGGGTGAATGTCTCACCGCTAACCTGCTTGTAAACGATGACCACCGTCTCCTGGAGGACATCATACACATCATCCTCAGACCCGCTGTTTTTTTTAAGATGATCGCGAATTACTTCATAATAAGCATCATAGAGGTAGGTAAGAATACGATTGTCCTGCCTTCTGATACCATCAATGATGTCACTGTCCGAGTACTTCTTGAATAATCCCAAGCAAGCGGTTTAAGTGGCAAATATAGCATTTTGGCAACCGTTTTCAGAATTATGTCCCGCCGGCACAATTACCTGCAGCTCACCTTTAGTCGGCAAAATATGGATATATTTACACCGCCTTAATCGGTTTCTTACGTTGTGATATGACTTATCCGTTTGTAAGACAATATGATGCAATGGACTGTGGCCCGGCATGTATCAGTATGATTGCTCAGTGGCACGGCAAGCGGATCTCCCTTGAAACGATCAGGAAGCGCGCCTGGATAACACGTGAGGGTGTATCCTTCCTGGGATTGAAGTCTGCCGCGGAAACCATGGGTTTCAAGGCTGCAGGGGTGAGGCTCCCTTTCAGCAGGCTGGCAGCAGAGGCGCCCCTTCCATGCATTGTGCACTGGCAGCAAAACCACTTCATTGTAGTTAACAGGATTTCAGACAGGAAGGTATGGGTGAGTGACCCTGCCATTGGCAGGGTAAGGTTGACCCGCGATGAATTCCTGCAAGGGTGGGCCTCGGGAGAGAGTGGCGGCGAACCCTCCGGCATGGCGATGCTGCTGGAACCCGGCCCCGGCTTTGAAAAGCTCGAAAACGATCCTCCGCCAAAAGGAGGATTCGAATTCCTGCTCCCTTACCTCAAGCCCTATCACAAGCAGATATTGATACTGATTGCGGGCCTTATAGCCGGAAGCATCATACAGCTCCTGTTCCCGTTCCTGACACAGGCAATAATCGACAGGGGTATAGCTGACAGCGACATCAGGTTTATCTATCTGATCCTTGCCGGTCAGATGGCGCTTATCATGGGGCGCCTGGCAGTTGAGTTCTCTCGTGGCTGGCTTCTGCTGCATCTTGGCACAAAACTTAACATCACGGATCGTCTCCGAGTTCCTTGCACGCCTGATGGATCTGCCGATAGCCTACTTCGACACCAAGCTGAACGGTGATATTCTGCAGAGGATAGATGATAACATCAGGATAGAGAGCTACCTCACATCGTCAAGCCTGGCCATTCTCTTTTCGCTCTTCAATTTTGTTGTTTTCGGCGTGGTCCTTGCCATTTACAGTCTCCCGGTGCTTCTTGTCTTCATAGCGGGAACAGCCTTGTACATACTTTACGTCACCCTCTTCATGCCTTCGCGTGAACGTCTTGACAACATAAGGTTCATGCAGATGGCCGAAGCAGGGAACAAGATGATCAATATCGTCAACGGTATGCAGGAGATCAAACTGGCCGGAAATGAGGCTACCAACAGGCGCGAGTGGGAGACTCATCAGAAGGATATCTACCGAACCCGGATAAAAGGACTCAGGATACTGCAATTCCAGACTGCGGGTGGAACACTCATTCACGAATCTGCAAACATCATTATCACGGTAATATCTGCAACGCTGGTCATCAACGGCTCAATGACACTGGGTATGATGCTTGCGGTGCAGTACATCACCGGCCAGCTCAACGGCCCGGTATCACAGATCGTAAACTTCATGAGAGCGACACAGGATGCCAGGATCAGCCTTGAACGGCTTGCGGAGGTGCATGCCATGGAGACCGAGAGGCAACAAGAGGAGGGTTCGGCGGTGATGCCCGGTGAGGTGAATATCTCAGTCAGGAACCTCTCATACAGGTATGAGGGACCCGGGTCGCCTTGGGTGATAAAAGACCTTGACCTTGTGATACCCGCCGGAAAGATTACTGCCATCGTTGGAGAAAGCGGGTCAGGCAAGACTACCCTCCTTAAGCTGCTGATGGGATTCTACAAACCCTCTGATGGAACAATTATGATCAACGGCAATACGCTTGAGGAGATAAGCATTGACTCACTCAGGAGTTCGACGGGAGTGGTGATGCAGGAGGGATACATCTTCCCGGATACCATTCTGGGAAACATAGCCCCTGGTACTGATCAGCCGGATATGGAAAGGGTTGCACTGGCTGTCAGGGTCGCCAGCCTCGGGCCGCTGACGCAGACCCTGCCGGCCGGTCTCAAGACACGCGTAGGACAAGGAGGTCACGGGCTGAGCCAGGGGCAGAAACAACGGATCCTCATCGCCAGGGTGGTGTACAAACAGCCTTCCCTGCTGTTGCTTGATGAGGCAACCAGCTCACTTGACGCCTCAAACGAGAGGATGATAGTGGAAAACCTCGCCGGCTTTTATGCCGGAAGAACCGTGGTTATAGTGGCTCACCGACTCAGTACTGTAAGGCATGCTGATATGATAGTGGTGCTCGACAGAGGCACGGTATCTGAATCCGGGACCCATGAGGAGCTTACAGCGAGGAGGGGAATTTACTACAAACTGATCAGAGACCAGCTCGAGATGGGCCAGTGATCACCTGGGCTGTTTTCTTTCTGAATATGGTTCGTAGTCATCGGGCTGTTCAGAAAGACTATTCTTCTGAATGGGCTTATTCGCCGGAACGCCTCCTGCATCAGACTTCTTTTTCATATACCTGCGGTAGAGGCTCAGGCCCACAAGCAACAGCATAGCTGCAAAAATAATAATATCCTTCTTTTCCATTTTATTTGACTGAAACAGACTGTCAAAGTTAAGCATTTTGGTTTTGGGCAATGCCGGATGGTCATTTAAATGATGTATTGGTTTGAGTTTTACCAATAATCCATTATTTTCGTGGTTTGAAAAATGTGGAGGGGAGCTGCATTGCTGCCACCATAGCAAGACTACTGAAGGAAAGGATTATGATGACTACAAAGAATCCGGAAGACTCTGTTCATAAAGAACCATTCGATGCTGATGAAAAGGCAATCGAATCTACGGAAGAGACTGTTGATGAATTGGCTGCGTCAGACCAGCCGGCTGAAGAAGCCGGGACTGATCATGAAGATGTCATGCCAGAAGAAGCCTTAAAGGCAAAAGTGAATGCACCCGATGAAGGGAAAACTGAAGGGGAGGAGTCCGATGAAGATGAACCTGCAGCTGAGGAGCCTGTCCGGGAAGCAGGCGGTGAGGATCCAGTAAGTGAGAAAACTCCTGAGGATGAACCCGTAATGGAGGAGTCCGCAGAGGAGGAGCCGGCCGCTGAGGTATCATCGGAAGAGGTGCCAAGTGCCGGGGAGTCTGCTGAGGAGGAGCCGGCTGCCGAGGCATCATCGGAAGAGGTGCCAAGTGCAGAGGAGTCTGCTGAGGAGGAGCCGGCCGCTGAGGTGTCCGCAGGTGAGAAACCTGCTGAGGAAGAATCCCTGCCGGAAAAGGATGAGGATGAGGATAATGCCTCCGGGGAAGAGCAGATCAATTATGATGAAATTGAGCTTCCGCCGGTTGATTACAACGGATTCTCAAGAAAGGAGCTAGTTGAGACCCTTGTCCTGATAGTGGAAAACAGGCCTCCGGCCGAGATTATAGATGATGTAGCCAGGATCAAGGAACTGTTCTATAAGAAAACCAAAGCCGAGTTCAATGAAAGGAGACTGGAATTTGCCAAGGAGGGAGGGAATATTGATGAGTACAGGCCCGAGCCTGATGAACTTGAAAACAGGATCAAGGTTATCCTGGAGACATACCGCAGCAGGAAAAGTGATTATAACAGGGTACAGGAGAGTGAGAAGCAGGAGAACCTCCGCAGGAAACTCTCCATTATAGAACAGATAAAAGATCTTGTCAACAGGGAGGAAGCCATCAACAAAACATTCCAGGAGTTCCGGAACCTCCAGAACGAATGGCATTCCACGGGCATAGTGCCACAGTCGGCACTCAAAGACCTGTGGGAGAACTACCACCACAGCGTGGAGATCTTCTATGATTACATCAAGATCAACCGTGAACTGAGGGACCTTGACCTTAAGAAGAACCTCGAGGTTAAGATAGTGCTCTGCGAGAAGGCAGAGGAGCTTCTCATGGAACCCAACGCGGTAACAGCCTTCAAGCTGCTGCAGGACTATCACAATGAATGGCGGGAGATAGGCCCCGTTCCCCACGAAAGCAAGAATGACGTATGGGAGAGGTTCCGCGAAGCCACCTCGAAGGTAAACAAGAGGCATCATGAGTTTTTTGAGAAGCAGAAGGATGATCAGAAGAGCAATCTTGAAGCCAAGGTGGCTCTCTGCGAAAAGGTCGAGGAGATTGCCGCCGGCGAGATACTGACCTTTGCCGATTTCAGGGAGAAATCAGATACAATCATGGAGTGCCAGAGGCTCTGGAGAACTATCGGATTCGCTCCTAAAAAGCACAATAACAAGATCTATCAGCGTTTCAGGACCGCATGCGACAAATTCTTCGAAAAGAAACGCTCTTTCTTTGCAGAGAGCAAGGAGATCCAGGTCAGAAACCTGCAGCTCAAGACCGAGCTGTGCATGAAAGCTGAAGCATTGCAGGAGAGCACAGACTGGAAGGATACTTCGGATATGCTCATCAGGCTGCAGAAAGAGTGGAAAGAGATTGGCCCCGTACCCAAAAAGTATTCAGAAAAGATCTGGAAGCGTTTCCGGATGGCGTGTGACGCCTTCTTCACCCGCAAGTCGGAATTTTTCCAGGGCAGGGACACATCCTATGAAGACAACCTCAATGCCAAGCTTGCCATTCTTCAGGAGCTTGAGTCATTTGACCAGGGTGATGACGTAAAGGCTGGCTTTGAGAAGCTGAAGGATATACAGAAACGATGGATGGACATAGGGTACGTCCCGTTCAACCGCAAGGAGGAGATAGCCAGGCGTTACAAGGAGGCTCTCAACAGGCAGTTTGACAGGCTGAAGCTGGATGACGAAGACAAGAACATCCTCAGGTACAGGAGCAAGGTTGACAGTGCCAGATCGGATCCACGTGCCGCAAGGAAAGTACGCAACGAGCGCGAGAAGTTCTTCAGCAAGATCAAGCAGCTTGAAAGTGATATAGTTCTATGGGAGAACAACATAGGCTTCTTTGCCAAATCAGCCAATGCTGACGCCATGATCAGGGAGGTTGAGGAAAAGATTGCGGAAGCACGCAGGAACATCAAGACCCTCGAGGAAAAGGTAAAGCTGATAGACAGTTCCATGTATGAAGAATAGGCTTCTCTTCCCTGACAAAGAATAATAAGGATAATCGTGACAGAAGTAAAATATATTTTCGTTACCGGCGGGGTTACCTCTTCGCTGGGCAAGGGTATCATATCGGCATCCCTCGCCAAGCTGCTTCAGGCCCGTGGCTATTCTGTCACCATTCAGAAACTGGATCCATATATTAACGTTGATCCCGGAACCCTTAACCCGTATGAGCATGGTGAATGCTATGTCACAAGTGACGGGGCGGAGACAGACCTTGACCTGGGTCACTACGAGCGGTTTCTTAACGCTCCCACGTCACAGGCAAACAACGTTACCACCGGCAGGATTTACCAGTCAGTGATAAATAAGGAGCGGAAGGGAGATTACCTCGGCAAGACCGTCCAGGTGATACCCCATATAACCGATGAGATCAAGCGCAGGATCAAACTGGTTGGTTCGGGAGGCAGGTTCGAGATTGTGATCACGGAGATTGGGGGTACTGTCGGCGACATCGAATCGCTGCCCTACATTGAAGCCGTAAGACAGCTCAGGTGGGAACTCGGTCCGCAGAACTGCATCGTGATCCACCTGACCCTTGTACCGTTCCTGCATGCCTCAGGAGAACTCAAGACAAAACCCACGCAGCATTCAGTGAAGATGCTCCTTGAGGAGGGAATACAGCCCGATGTACTGGTTCTCAGAACAGAACGCAGCCTTACAGATGATGTCAGAAGGAAGGTTGCGCTCTTCTGTAACGTTGAGGCAGGTGCCGTCGTCGAATCGATTGACGTCTCAACCATTTACGAGGTGCCGGTAAGGATGCAGCAGGAGCTGCTCGACCTGACCGTCCTTCGCAAGCTTGGCCTCTCGCCCGGGCATGACCCCGACCTTGCTGATTGGAAGGAATTTCTCCATAAGCTGAAGAACCCCGTTCACAATGTGAAAATAGCTCTTGTTGGCAAATATGTGGAACTGGCTGATGCATACAAATCCATCTCGGAGGCTTTCATTCACGCGGGAGCGGCCAACGAGACCGCAGTCGATCTGACCTTCATTCATTCCGAGGAGATTGACGAAACCAATTACAGGGATAAACTCTCCGGGTACGACGGCATTTTAGTGGCACCGGGATTCGGTTCCAGGGGGATAGAAGGCAAGATACTTACCGTCAGTTATGCGCGCACCAATGACATCCCCTTCTTTGGTATATGCCTTGGGATGCAATGCGCAGTGATTGAGTACGCACGCAATGTGATGGGGTTGGAAGGGGCTCACTCTACCGAGATCAATCCCAAGGCAAAACACCCTGTCATTGACCTGATGGAGGAACAGAAGAGTGTCACCGAAAAGGGAGGGACAATGAGGCTGGGAAGTTATAACTGCCAGATACTTCACGGTTCTGAATCATGGAAGTGTTACAGGAAAGAAGAGGTGACAGAACGTCACCGGCACAGGTATGAGTTCAACAACAGCTATCTGGCTGATTTCAGGAATGCCGGCATGATTCCCTGCGGTACAAACCCGCAGTCAGGGCTTGTCGAGATCGTGGAAATACCATCACACAGATGGTTCGTCGGCGTTCAGTTTCATCCGGAATACAGCAGCACCGTAATAAGGCCTCACCCACTGTTCGTAGGCTTCGTTAAAGCCTGCATCAATAAATAACTTTCAATTCTAACCGGGAATAATAAAAATAATGGATAAGAATACAATTACCGGCATCGTCCTCATCTTCCTGATCTTTCTGGGGTTTAGTTTCTACAACAACCAAAGGACAGGTAAAGCCTTTAAGGCGGAGACCGAATATGCTGATTCTCTATATACTACGGGCAATTATGATGATGCCCGTGAGGCTTACATCAGGGCTCTGGGTTATAAACCCAAGGATCAGCCTACCATTGACAGGGTTGTAGAGCTGAACAACAGGCTGGGGCTGAGTCAGCCGGCCCCGGAGAGTGCGCCGGCATCAGTTGCTCCGGACACTTCTGCCACACCCTCATCCCCAGCCGCCGCGGCGGCAATCGTGCCCGACAGCACTGCCCTGGGGATCTTCGCTTCCAGTGTATCGGGAGAGAATGAATTCTTTACCATGGAGAATGACCTCATGGTAATTTTATTCTCAGCCAGGGGAGGTAAGCCCTATTCTGTCATGCTGAAGAAATATGATACCCATGACGGCCGGCCTCTTGTGCTCTTCGACGGTGATTCAACAGTGTTCGGGTATAAGTTCTTTACGGCTGATAATAAGCCTATCAAGACCGATGGTCTTTATTTCAGTCCTGTGAATTATAACGGGCCTGTTGTTGCCAGCGGAGGACCGGTCAGCCTGACCATGAGGCTTGAGGCCCTCAACGGCGCCTCTATAGATTATGTTTATACCATGCAGCCTGATGATTACATGATTGATTTTGAGACAAGGTTCAATTTAATGGGCTCTGTCATCCCTGCAAACACCTCATCACTTGCACTGGACTGGAAAATGTATATCCCGCAGCAGGAGAAGGGGAGGCAGAATGAAGACATGTACACGGGCCTGAAATACAAGGTTTACCAGGAAAATGTTGTAGATCTCGGAGGCGCGCGTCAGAGACAGAAGAAGGATATAGTCACTGAGAACCTCATGAGGACAGACTGGATTGCGTTCAAGGACCAGTTCTTCTCCTCTGTTATCATAGCTGATGATTTCTTCCTGAATGCAATGATCGCTTCGTCAACAGCAGATCCCACCTCAAGATACCTGAGATACTTCGAATCTGAGATAGGAGTTCCTTATGTCCATGGTGAGAGCTCTTCAATAAAGATGAAGATGTATTACGGACCGAACAGCTTTACTCTTCTCAAGAAGTATGATATGCAACTCGAGGAGCTGGTCTTTCTCGGCAGGAATATTATAAGGTGGATCAACCAGTATGTGATTATACCGATATTCAATGTGCTCGATAATTTCATCGTAAGCTATGGTCTCATCATACTTATTCTTACCCTGCTTATTAAGGTTGTGCTGTTTCCACTTACCCACAAGTCGTTCCTCAGTCCAGGCCAAGATGAGGGTCATGAAGCCCATGGTTGACGAGCTTGGCAAAAAGTTCCCGAAGCAGGAAGATGCGATGAAAAAGCAGCAGTCCACGATGGAGCTCTACAAGAAGGCCGGCGTAAGCCCGATGGGAGGGTGCCTGCCCATGCTCCTGCAGATGCCTATCCTCTTTGCCATGTTCCGGTTCTTCCCGACGTCGATAGAACTGAGGCAGCAGTCGTTCCTCTGGGCAAAAGACCTGTCGACATATGACAGTATTTTCGACCTGCCTTTCACTATCCCCATGTATGGCGATCATATAAGTCTCTTTACGCTCCTGATGACCGTATCGACCATTATCTCAACGAAGATCACCAGTCCGGCAGGCGGGCAGGAGCAGATGCCGGGAATGAAAACGATGATGTACATGATGCCGGTGATGTTCATGCTGATACTGAACAACTTCTCTGCCGGTCTGACCTATTACTACTTCCTGGCCAACGTGATCACAATTATTCAGACTCAGGTATCACGCCGTTTTGTAAATGAACCTGAGATTCTCAAAAAGATTGAGGATAATAAAAAGAAGCCGGTCAAGAAATCGAAATGGCAGCAGAGACTGGAGGCTGCATCCAAAAAAAGCGGCTACAGAGTTCCTAAAAAATAAACATCGAAAAGTGCTGAACAGCACTTTTTTTTTGTTTTTATGCTCTACAAGCATCTATTTTCTAAATATTACAACTAAATTGTGCCTTTAATTTTAAATGAAATGGGGAAAAAGGTAAAGAACAAAGACATTGCCGCAAGACTAGGTCTTTCCGGCACATTGGTATCATTGGTGCTGAATGGCAAGGCTGATCAGCACGGGATTAAAAAAGAGACACAGGAGAGGGTGCTCGCAGTTGCGAGGCAGATGGGCTATTTCAATGCTGTTGCCGAAAAGGGGGAAACAGCACCTGCAGAGGAGAAGCCCGGGATCATCGGCATGGTTGTACCATCGATGAATGATCCGTTCATCTATGAGATCACGCCATACCTTCAGAAGGCTTTTTCAAGTATCGGCCTGGGCTTTTCGGTCTTCACGAGAGACCCTGATGACATGCGTTTCAACAGGCTCACCACCTCACTTAAGAAATTTTTCAGCGGGATGATTCTGGTTGGCAATGCAGCAGATGACACTGTCGTAAGAGCACTGAACAGGGATGCATACCCTCTTGTGCTGCTTGAAAAAAGCATAAAGAGAATGCGGCTCAATACCGTTAGTACTGACAGGATTGCCGGGGCAGCTGTAATGACTCAGCATCTGACCTCGCTGGGTCTCAGGAATCTGCTTGTTATATCAGGAGAGGATACAGCCTCCTATGATAAGGAGATGCTGGAAGAGCTGAAGAGCGCCACCAAGAAATCTAAAAACTTCGATTCAGTGCACTTCACGGTCGCAGGTCTGCCGAGGGCAGGTGACAAATTCGATTTCGGACAGATAGAGAATTTCCTCAGGCCTCCTCACAGGAGCGATGCCATTATTGTTCTCAACTCACAACTGGTGTTCCCGCTGTACATGGCGTTGCAGGAAAAAAATATCCGGATCCCTCAGGATGTGGCACTGGTTTCAATGGAGGACGGCATTGGTTTCGATCTGCTGACCACGCCGGTCACACGGCTGCGCAGGCCTCTCCCGGCCATGTCGCTCAAGGTCGCCAATATTATCTGGTCTGAGGTGAAGAACCAGGGCAAGAGCAAATATAAGCGCCAGGTGAATATGTCTCCCGAGCTAATTGTCAGGAGCAGCTGTGGCTCTTATTTAAAATAATTCACCATGACACGGATCATCAGGTTGCCGGCGTTTATCGCAATGGCAATGTTGCTCTCATGCAGCAACAGCCATCTTATTGTTGACAAATCATTCAGGAATAAAGTCATTGATGATTACGAGACCAGGGCTGAGAGGTATGGGGCTGTGCGCAGCGATCTCTTCGGAATAATTGAAACGTTAAGTGATGATGCAACCCGTGAAGGCGTCAGTTTTCTGCTGGCATACATGCCCCTGAGCGACCTTGCCGTGTATGAGCCGGGTTATCTCACCGGGCATGTTGCCGCTGCATTGAGGACGAGGACAGAGATGTCCTGGGGCCCTTCTGTTGTGGAAGACCTGTTCCTTAATTTCGTTCTGCCACCTCGGGTCAACAATGAAAATCCTGATGACTTCCGTATCATATATTATGATGAGCTGAAAGACCGTGTGAAGGGGCTTGATGCCGTTGAGGCCGCTCTTGAGATCAACCGCTGGTGCCAGGAGAAGGTTGAATACCAGTCTTCAGACTCACGCACCTCTTCTCCTCTGGCAACGGTTCTTTCAGCCCGCGGACGCTGCGGGGAGGAGTCGACCTTCACCGTCGCAGCCCTGAGGACAGCAGGCATACCTGCACGTCAGGTATACACCCCCCGATGGGCTCACACAGACGATAACCACGCCTGGGTTGAATTCTGGGCCGACGGCCGATGGCACTACCTGGGAGCCTGCGAGCCCGAGCCGGTGCCTGACAGAGGCTGGTTCACGGAACCGGCACGACGGGCCATGCTCGTACATACAAGGGCCTTCGGATTCTATAGCGGGAACGAAAGACTGGTCAGGAGAGGCCAGCTCTTTTCGGAGATTAACACCCTTGACAGGTATGCAGTGACCAAAGAGCTGAAGGTAAGGGTGACGGACAGCTCCGGAGTGCCGGTGACTGGGGCGGAAGCAGGTTTTATGCTTTACAACTATGCAGAGTTCTATCCCCTGGCAAAGGTTAAGTGTGACAGTACCGGCGAATGCTCACTGCAGACCGGGCTGGGCTCCCTGCTTGTATGGGCAGACGACGGCAGTCGCTCCGGCTTCACGCTTACGTCACCTGCCGATACATCTGCCGTGGTGATCATCTCCTCAGAAATAAGTGAGACTGCGGTTGACCTCGACCTGTCAGTGCCTCCGGCTCTGACACCTTACCCCGGCATTGGTGAGGACCTTATAAGGGAGAATAACCTTGCAATAAAGAGAGGTGACAGCATCAGGAACGCATATATCAGCTCATGGATGAATGATATTGAAGTGGCAGGGCTCACCGGGCAGACCGGAATCTCCGGGGAGAAGGTCCTGAAGATACTGAAGGCATCGATGGGCAACTACCGGAGCATCGCTTCATTCATCAGTCAGTCAGGAATGAATGCAAGCCTTGCAATGCGCATTCTTGATAACATTTCCGCGAAGGATATCAGGGATACGCCGGCGGAGGTACTCTCTGACCATCTGGTCAATGCACCTGAACAGGCACCGCGATCAGACAGTTCGCTTTATGACATGTATGTCCTCTCTCCGCGCATTGCCAATGAGATTCTCTCACCGTTCAGAAGAGCAATCTCAGGCCTTCCTGATGATCTTTTAAGTATGTTCCGGACAAAACCGGCATCAATATCAGGGTGGATAGATACGGCTA
Source organism: uncultured Rikenellaceae bacterium (assembly GCA_963696805.1). Lineage (GTDB taxonomy): Bacteria > Bacteroidota > Bacteroidia > Bacteroidales > VadinHA17 > SR-FBR-E99. The sequence goes on along the minus strand of CAVOLF010000006.1, from coordinate 97,584 downwards.
TCATGATAACCAGTACCGATAATTACTATGGCACACCGGTCGTTCCGGCCGGGGTGCTCAGACTCCGAACCGCAGACAGCCATTCCCGTGACATATTCTTTGTTGCAGTCTGCAGGAGTATCGGGATTCCCTCACGGCTTGCCCCGGGAACGGGAAGACCGCAGTATCATGATGCCGGGCAGTGGCATGACGTTTGGTTCACTGGAGATACCAGGCCTTCAGGTAACCCGGGATTCATCAGATTCACCACTGATGTGAAAAAACCTGAGCCTGAATACCATGTTCATTTTACCCTTGCCCGGATAGAGGATGGAAAGTACAATACCCTTGACTACGGCTACGGTGTGAAGATAAGCGATTTGCCCCGCGGTCTCCGGCTTGACCCCGGGATGTACATGCTTACCACTGGTAACAGGGATGACAATGGCAACGTGCTTGCTTCCGTAAGGTTATTCAGATTGAATCCGGGAGAGGAGAAAACAATCCCTGTCAACCTGAGGGAGATGGCGGAGAGTGATCTCCCCGGAGGCAAAATAAACCTGAATGTTGAGCTGCTCTCTTACACCGGCGAAAAGATAAACCCGGGTTCCTTAGCTGAAAAAGGAGTTGTGTTTGTGTGGATCGAGCCGGGCAGGGAACCTACGCGTCATTTGCTTAATGATCTGCCCAGGCTTACCGGGGAGTATGACGCCTGGGGAGGCAGTTTTTTCTTTCTTACCGATCCTGCCCGTACACCCGGTGACTTCAACCCTGATGCGATTAAAGGCAGCCCGGCCAATTCGGTCTTTGTTAAAGATGCCGGTCTGGAATTTATGACAGCAGCCCTGGGTGAAGGTGCTTCAGAGCGTCCGATGCCGGTCGTACTGTGCTGTAACAGCGAAGGTAAAATACTATTCTCATCAGAGGGTTACCGGATTGGCACCGGAGAACAGATATTGAAGAAGATCAGATAAGATGTTATCATGAACAGAATACTCCTGGTTGCCTCTGTTGCGGTGTTTGCCGCCTTGTCATGCAGCTCCCCTCCGGAAGGCGATGTAACCGCCTTTGTTGACCCATTCATCGGTACTGCCGCACACGGTCATGTCTTCCCCGGTGCCACAACACCGTTCGGCATGGTGCAGCTAAGTCCTGATAACGGAACCTCAGGCTGGGACTGGTGCTCGGGCTACAACTGGTCAGACAGTCTCATAGCGGGTTTCAGCCACACGCACCTCAGCGGGACGGGCATAGGTGACCTGTGCGATATTCTCTTCCTTCCCTCAATGAATGAATTCAGCCTGACACTGCCTGACAGTACGGCCTCCCTGGCAAAGCTTAACCGCAGCTGGTTCTCACATGATGCCGAGCAGGCCAGGCCGGGTTATTATGCCGTTGCCCTCGCCAACGGCATCAACGCCGAGCTGACGGCGACGCCACGCAGCGGCATCCAGAGATACACCGCTGCCGGAGACGGCGTCCTGCACCTGCTTGTTGACCTGGGCTTTGCCATTAACTGGGACAGGCCGGCAGACTGCAGCCTTTCATGGGACGGCACCGCCCTCTCAGGAAGACGCATCTCTACCGGTTGGGCTGAGAGACAGTACCAGTACTTCTATTCGTTATTCTCCGAAAACCCATCCTCTGTCACCATGCTGAAGACAGGCAGCAAAACTGATGGAGGTTCTGTGGAAGGGAAGAATATAGCCTGTATCATGACTTTCGACATTAAGGAAGGGGAGGAGCTGTTGGTGAAGACGGGTATCTCGGCAGTGGATGAAGCCGGTGCCTCAGGTAACCTGGCTGCGGAGATGCCGGGATGGGACTTCAATGCCGCCGCAGTAGCGGCAAGCCAGGCCTGGCAGAAGAGGTTGAGTGTCATCAGGGCAGCTACATCCGATACCTCTCTGCTCAGGGTGTTCTATACTGCACTGTATCATTCCATGATAGCTCCTAACCTGTGGTCGGATGCCGATAACAGGTACCGCGGCACCGACGGGGAGGTGCATACGGCAGCAGATTTCACAAATTATACCGTCTTTTCACTTTGGGACACCTATCGTGCCGCTCATCCGCTATTTACAATTACTGTGCCTGAGATGGTGCCTGACTTTATCAATACCATGCTGGCTATAAGGAAGCAGCAGGGCAAGCTTCCGGTATGGTCACTGATGGGCAATGAGACCAACTGCATGATTGGATATCATGCTGTTCCGGTACTTGCTGATGCCGTACACAAAAAGATTGGAGGATTTGATTACGAAGCTGCGCTGGAAGCAGCCGTTCACTCTGCCAGTCTTGACTTTCGTGGCCTTGATCATTACCGCAATCAGGGATACATCCCGTCGGAGCTTGAGAATGAATCAGTTGCAAAGACTCTTGAGTATGCAATTGACGACTGGTGCATTTCACAAATGGCTTCAGAAATGAACCAGCCTGAACTTGAGGCAGAGTTCCTTTCAAGGTCAAAAAATTACCGCAACCTGTTTGACACATCCATCCATTTTGTAAGGGGACGCATGGGTGACGGGAGCTGGAGACCGGACTATGACCCTCTCTATTCACATCATACGCGGTCTGACTTCACAGAGGGCAACGGGTGGCAGTATACCTGGCTGGCGCCGCATGATGTGGAGGGACTGATATCCCTGTTTGGCGGCAGTGATCTTTTCCTCCAGCGCCTTGACTCACTGTTTAATGTACCCGAAGAGGTAAAGGGGGAGAATGCCTCTCCTGACATCAGCGGGCTCATAGGCCAGTACGCCCACGGTAACGAACCATCGCATCATATTGCTTACCTCTTCTCAATGGCCGGTGAACCGGCGAAGACCGAGACTACGGTGCGAAGAATCATGTCAGAGTTGTACACTGATGAAAAGGATGGCATCTGCGGGAATGAGGATTGCGGGCAGATGTCAGCATGGTATGTCTTCTCAGCAATGGGTTTCTATCCGGTAAACCCTGCCGATGGCAGGTTCATACTCGGTAGTCCTGCCCTTGATGAAATATCGTTGTCCCTGCCCGGCGGCAAGGCTTTCATGGTAATTGCCGAAAACAATTCGTCCCTGAATGTGAATGTCAGCGAAGTATTTCTGAACGGACAGAAACTTGACCGCAATTACATAACATATAGCGAGATCATGTCCGGAGGAGAACTCAGGTTCAAAATGAAATGAACATTCTCCCGCCTCCCTGTTGATAATTATCCTTGACTGCAATCAGGCAAATCATTACATTTGTTCCATTCTGGTGCTGCCGGTTTTCCCCGGCAGTGAAAAGGGAACCCTGTGAAAACCAGGGACAGTACCCGCTGCTGTGAAGCCCGTTCCGCTGAAAGGCGGATCATTACAGCCGGAATTCCCGCCACTGTCCGCCGGCTGGCGGACGGGAAGGCCCGGTGAGTAGGGATGAGTTGAGAAGACCTGCCAGAACGTGTCCTGATAAAGGAGCTTTCGGGTTTAAAAGTTATGTTTAAAAGGTCATCCGACTATATCAGCCTGTCTCGTGCGAGTCGCAGAATAATTACTGCTTCCCTGGTGATAATTGCGATACTGCTTTGCCCTGATGCCATTGCACAGGATCTGTTTATGGATGACACAGTTAAAATCCAGGCAGTAACTGTCACCGCTGTTGCATCGGGGCGGCACTCACCGGGCACCGTGGTAAGTGTTGATACTGCACTGATGGCCCGTCACGAAGGCAGCGATCTGGCTGCACTGCTTCATTCCTCCAGTCTCGTGTCGGTTAAACGTTACGGCAACTATGGTCTTGCAGCTGTTTCCATCCGCGGGATGTCAGGAAGCCACACCATGGTTACTTGGAACGGCCTGCCAGTCAATGCTTCTGGCAACGGGTATTCTGATTTTGCAATTATTCCTCTTTTTGTGGCAACATCTGTCAGGGTCACCTCAGGTGGCTCTGATCTTGACGATCTCACTGGCGCCATCGGCGGCAAGGTGGAGCTCTCATCTGAGCCTGTTTTCAACGGGCTGACGGAGGCTTCGCTGACCCTCGGTGCCGGAAGCTACCGCAATTACTCATCTTCAGCCAGAATAAGGTCAGGGACGGCTAACAGCTCCCTCAGGCTCAATCTGTGGGGAGAAACAACCCTTAATGACTTCCGGTATATAAACAGGAATGCTCCGGGCGGGCCTGCAGGTGAACGCAGGGTCAACGCTGCCGCAGCCACCGGAGGAGTGACAGCTGATCTCTCCTTTCGCTTAAAGGGCTCTCTTTTAAGCGCACACATTTGGTATAATGACGCTGACCGTGAATTGCCGGGGCCTGTGACTACGGTACAGCAGGACTTTGGGGAGAGGCAGCGGGACCAGTCGCTGAGGAGCGTCATCAGGTATTCATTGCAGCCCGGCAGGCTGTCTGCTGAAATCATGGCGGGAGGGTCATATGATGTCAATCTCTATTTCCATGAGAACCCCGGGTATAACGGTGAAAACCGTGCAGAAACATACATGGCCAGAACGCGTATCACATACCGCCTGAATCAGAGAGTAGAGCTGGCGGTCAGCGCCGGCGATGAGTACCGGAAGGCATCCACTCTGAATTACCATGACCCCGAAGTGCAGAATATCCTCTCCGCCTCGCTTGCTGCAAAATACAGCCCGCTGCCGCGTCTGCGGCTCATGCTGCAGGCAAGGCAGATGTCTGTGACAGGCATCGCTGTGGCTCCGGAGCTGACGGCCGGAGCATCATGGCTGCTGTCAGCGGACGGAGAGCACGTCATAAAAGCCAGCTTCAGCCGCAACACGAAGCTTCCCTGCATGAATGACCTTTACTGGGTGCCGGGGGGCAACCCGGAGCTCATCCCTGAGAGTTCCATCGGAGGGGAGGCCTCCTGGTCGTTTTCCAGGATCACTTCTCCGGGAATGAAAAACACCATAGGCCTCACCCTTCACGCGTCCGGTGTGAATAACCTTATACAGTGGCTTCCTGGTGAGACAGGCATCTGGGCTGCTGAAAATGTCCGCAGTGTCAATATATCGGGGGTTGAAGCAAGGGCGGCTAAAGAAGTCTCTGTCAGGGAATGGGCGATCAAGGGGCAGCTAAACTATGCATTGACCCGCTCACTGATCGCTCACTCGGATATATCCAATGACAGGTCGGTGGGAAACCAGCTGATATATACCCCGCTTAACCACGTGAACCTGAACATCGATGCCGGTTGGAAAGCTCTGAGGACTGGTATTGCTGCAGTGGCGGAAAGCCGGAGATACACAACCTCCGATAACAGCGAGTGGCTTCCGGCATCTTTCATGGCCGACATGTTCATCGGGGCCGGTTTCGGGGCAGGTACAACCGGAATAAGGGCTGACCTGAGGATAAACAATATACTAAACACCCCCTCCGAGAGCGTCCGCAATTACCCGATGCCCCTGAGATCATTTAACCTGAGAATAACACTGACCTGGTCAGAAAGACAAAAAAAATATGAGAACAATAATTAGAATATTCCCCCTGTTTGCCCTCCTCCTCGTCTCCTGCGAGCGGGGAAATGATCCCTCTCTCTTCCCCGCAGGATCGGGTTACTTCATTCTTAATGAGGGCAACTATCTCGCCGGGAACGGATCGGTAAGTTTCTACAGCTCTGAAACAAATAAGATCCATAATGACCTCTTCACCGCTCAGAACGGGCGGGCACTGGGCGATATCCCCTCATTTCTTGCCGTTGACGGCGACAGGGGATTCATAATCGTCAACAATTCCGGGACGATTGAGGTTGTAAGTATGCTCACCATGGAGAGTATAGCTACTGTTACAGGGTTGGACTCACCGCGGCAGATGGTGATCCGTGGCAGGAGAGGATACGTCAGCAGCCTCTCTTCCAATGAAGTGACGGTAATTGATCTTGACAGGTTGGAGATCTCGGGTGATTTCAATATCGGTTGCACTTCAGAAGCAATGGCAATATCGGGTGATATACTGTTCTCAGCGTTCTGGTCAGGCGGGAACAGGATAGTTGTCACAGACCTGGCAACTGAAGAGGTGATAACAACCATCACTGTCGGGCTTGAGCCCGAGAGCATGGTGCTTGACGGGAACAACAATCTGTGGGTTCTTTGCACCGGCGGATGGAACGGGGAGGAGAAACCGAGACTTGTCAGGATAAATACGGTCACCTTTGAAAAAGAGGCTGAAATGTTTTTCAGGACCAATACGGACAACCCTTCATCTCTTATCGCGAATGCAGCAGGTGACACACTCTATTTTCTTGATGAAGGTGTCAGGAGAATGCCGGTAACAGCTTCCGGACTCCCTTCAGAGGCGTATATTCCGGCCGGAGCCAGGCTGTTCTACAAGCTGGCGGCAGGGCCCGGCGGACAGGTCGCCGTTACTGATGCCATAGACTATCAACAAAAGGGCGATTTTCTCGTTTATAACGGTAAAGGTGAGCTAGCTGATACGAAGCAGGCTGGAATAATACCCGGTTTCATGTGCTTCATGCATGATTAATCACTTTTTGACTACTTTTAGCAACTTAACATGAACAGGTTGAAGGGACGAGCACTTATATCCATACTGGTTCTGCTGTCATCCCCTTCTTTGTACAGTCAGGCGGAATTCCCGGTAGGCAGCGCGCTCATGCCGGAGATAGTCTCATGGCATGAGATAAATGTCGACCCTCTGCAGGTTGAGATCATGCGTACTCTTGACCAGGTGAAGGACCAGCCATATCAGTTTGCAATTCCGGTACCAGTCTCCCTGACCCCTGAGAATGCGGGTTTTATTGTGAACAGGGGAAATGAGACCGTTTGGGTCATGCCCCTGTCGTCCAAGGGTGCCCTGTCTGTCAACCTGATCCTTTCGCCCTTCAATCTGCCTCAGGGTGCATATATATATGTCTATGACCAGCAACGTCATACAGTTAGGGGAGCCTACACCCGCGAGAGCGGAATGAACACCATGACCTTGCCCCTGATGCCCATTCCCGGTGACAGGCTGGTGCTTGAGTGTCATTTCCCCGGGAACACCATTCCTCGAGGGGCAATAGGTATCAAGCAGGTGGCCCATGACTTTGCAGGTTTCTTTGGGCTTGATGGAATTAAGGACCTTTACTATGGCAGATCGGGCGACTGCGAGGTGGATGTAAACTGTTCGACAAATGAAAACTATCTGAGAGCCTCCAGATCTGTGGTTCGCCTCCTGGTAGCAGGCGCCGAGCTCTGCACCGGGGTACTTGTAAACAACACGGGCAGTGAGTACAAGGCATATGTTCTTACTGCAAATCACTGTATTGATACTTCCACCCTGGCCGCCAATACACTTTTTGTCTTCAATTACCTGAGCCCCTGGTGCGATGGACCTGATCTCACAAACATGCACTCCATTTCAGGTTCCATTTACCGGGCCGGTAATTCCGCCATTGACTTCGGCCTGGTTGAGCTGACCCAGTTTCCTTCCCTGGTTTACAGACCTTATTTTGCAGGGTGGGACATTACGCCCTCCGTGCCTTCGAATACATATACCCTTCATCATCCGGAGGGTGATGTGATGAAAATAACAATTGATGACAACGCTCCGATTTCAACCTCATACCCGCTTCCGGGATATGTCTCGAACAGCTTCTGGCGTGTGCTCAGGTGGGAGTTGGGTACCACTGAGCCCGGCTCATCCGGTGGACCACTTTTCGACCAGAACGGCAGGCTCAGGGGCACGCTGACCGGTGGCAGTGCGACATGTGATGAACCTTCCAATGACTTCTATGCCAAACTCAGCAGGATGTTCAATATCACAACCATCACCTCAACAAACCTGAAACCATGGCTTGACCCGCTGGGAACGGGAGCAACGGTAGTCAGCGGCCGTGATCCCTATGGATATAACCTCTCGAGGTCAGACACCCTAAACAATATGCCTGCCACTGACCCTGGCACTACTGACAGCTACTCCGTGCCCGGATGGGGCTATTCCACCGGTCATAACTCCGACAGCCTTACAAGATATGCAGAACTGATCAATTTCGCCGGCACTGGTGAAATTGCATGGGTCAGGCTCAGTGTGGCCTTTGCATCCTTCCTTACCCAGACCGATTCAATCAGGGTATTCATTTGGAGCGGAGGCGCACAGCCCGGATCGGTCATCGCCTCAAGAATGTACCGCATCAGGGAGGTGAAAGACAATTTTGAAATGGAGGTTGACTTTGGAAGGACAATTAAGGTAACGGGTCCATATTACGCAGGGTATACTGTTTATTACAAGGGCAGGCTGAACCTGCCTCAGCCCCAGTTTACTCTCAGGCACTCTGCTCCCTGGCCGCTCGCATCGCAGAATACGGCATGGTTCCACAACGGCACCGCCTGGAGGCCCTTCACCCAGCACCCTTCTTTTCCTATGGCGACATCACTGGCAATAAAGGTGATAATGGTAGAGAATTCTATTCTGAACGGCTTTGTGGATCCGGAAGATGAGGTCTCTCCATTGAAGGTTTTCCCAAATCCCTTTACATCCAGCCTGTCATTCAGCATCGAAGGCACCGGCGTGACAGAGACTACCCTGAGGCTCTATGACAACACCGGCAGGGTGGTCAGCGCAGGTGAATACAGAAATATCTTCCCGGGAGTGCTGACCCTGGAGTTTCCCTGGCTGGCTCCCGGAATCTATCACTACGGATTGAAGAATGATTCGGTGTCCTACTTCGGAACAATTATTAAAACAGATTCCAGGTGAAAAGCATCCGGTTCGTTGCCTTGGCAGTGACAATTATTCTCTGTTCATGCCGTCATGGAGGCGACCGGGTCCCGGGCCCCGGTATAGCCGGATCGCAAGGTGCATCGAGGTTTTCCCTTGATGAGAAGCGGGGGTACACGATACTTACCGTCAGGGATCCCTGGCAGAACTCAAGGGGAACAGAGATGACATGGTGCCTCCTGCCTCATGGCGAGGCCATCCCGGAGGGATTTGATGAGGAGCAGGTGATACGTATACCCGTCAGGAGGATGATCTGCATGTCTGTCACTCATATTGCCATGTTGAGGGCGCTTGATGTGTCAGATATCCTGGTAGGCATCTCCGGACCCGATCTTATATATGATTCGCTGATCCTTGATGCCTTCGGCCGGGGCCGGGTTCAGGATGTAGGATACGAGGGAAGCCTGAACAAGGAGCTGGTCGTTTCGCTGAAACCTGACCTGCTTATGGTCTACGGGGTGGCTGCCCCTGCATCAGGTCAGACAGGACGGCTCCCGGCGATGGGAGTGAAGGTTCTCTACAACGCCGATTATCTCGAGGATCATCCTCTTGCAAGGTGCGAATGGATAAGGCTCTTCGGCCTGCTCACGGGCCGGGAGGCGATGGCCGACAGCATCTTCAGGGAGGTGTCGGAAGCATACCATGAACTCTCGGATCTTGTCAGTAACTCCGTGCATGACCGGCCCGAAATCATGCTGGGCTCACCGTGGGAAGATGTCTGGTATGTCTCTCCCGCCAACTCCTACACCGGCAGGCTCATAGAAGATGCCGGAGGACACTATCTCTTCAGTGACCTGACAAGGGCTAATTCAGTGCCTTTCTCAGTAGAGGCTGTCTTCGAACGTGCCACAAAGGCTGATATATGGATCAATCCCGGCACTGCGGAGAGTCTCTCCGCGATTGCTGCCGCTGACCACCGCATGACACGTTTGCCGGTATATGCAAGCGGGGCAGTGTGGAACAACAGGAAGAGGATGACCCCCGGGGGTGGAAATGACTATTGGGAGAGTGCTGTGATAAGGCCTGACCTTCTTCTGCGGGACTTTATTTCCATAATTCATCCGGAACTTCTGCCTCAACACCGGCAATATTATTACATGAGGCTGCAATGAGGGAATCGGCATTTGGCAAGACACTGGTAATGACCGGGCTCATCATCCTGGTTATCTTGCTGTTTGTTTCAGATCTGCTGATAGGAAGCACCCGGATTGAGGCTTCTGAAGTCATCAGGTCACTCTTTGGCCACGGCACACCCGGCAGTGAGATCATCGTGATGCAGTTCCGTCTGCCGAAGGCACTGACGGCTATCATTGCCGGCGCGGCCATGTCTGTCAGCGGTCTGCTGATGCAGACCCTGTTCCGTAACCCTCTGGCCGGTCCTGATGTGCTGGGGGTCAGCTCCGGCGCCGGTCTGGGTGTAGCCCTTATCATTCTTACGATGTCACCTCTGTTCACCCTCTCTGCCGACAGCGCCCTGCAGGGTTGGGGACTCATACTGGCCGCATGGGCCGGCGCCGGAGTGGTGATGATGATCATAATGGCTGTCTCGGCGCGCATGCGTGACATCATGACCGTGCTTATAGTGGGGCTCTTACTCGCCAGCGCCATTTCGGCGGTGGTGATCCTGCTGCAGTACTTCAGCAACGAAACCATGCTCCGGACATACGTCATTTGGACCATGGGCAACCTGGGGAACATCTCGTACCAGCAGATACGTGCACTGGCCATCGCCACGGCATTAGGATTAATTATCGCATTGATGATGGTCAAACCGCTGAATGCCATGCTTATGGGCGAGACCTTCTCCCGTACAGTAGGGGTAAAGATGAACCGGACCCGGATACTCCTGCTTGCAGCTGCCAGCATACTGGCGGGAAGTGTTACGGCTTTCTGCGGACCGCTGGCCTTCATCGGTGTGGCAGTGCCCCACATAGGAAGGCTGGTGTTTGGCACCAACGACCACCGCACGCTGATGCCGGGTGTTGCTCTGTGCGGTTCAGCAGTGCTGTTACTGAGCGATATGATCTCAACCATTCCGGGCGGCGGGCAGATGATACCGGTAAATACCGTTACATCACTCATCGGCATACCGGTGGTGTTGTGGATTATCCTGGGTAAAAAAGGGATGGGGAGGAGGTTCTGATGAGGACGAGAAGTATCATAGCCGAGACGACCGACCTGGCAATCGGCTACCTTACGCGCAGAAGGATAAACACAGTGATGAAGCACCTCTCACTGCGGGCACATAAGGGGGAACTCGTTGCTCTCATCGGGCGGAACGGCACCGGCAAAAGCACGCTTCTGAGGACTCTCGTGGGGCTTCAGCCTGCCCTCGGCGGGAAAATACTGCTCCAGGGCAAGGAGCTGAACACCATCGGATCATCGCTGCTGCCACGGATAGTGAGTTTCACATCCACCGAACCCATGGCCATACACAATATAAGGGTCCGCGACGTGATTGCCCTGGGACGGTTCCCGTTTACCAACTGGATAGGAACAATCACCCCGGACGATGAGGAGGCTGTCAATAAGGCGCTTGAAGCCACAGGGCTGACGCAGCTCTCCGGACGGAGCATTGACAATATCTCAGACGGCGAAAGGCAACGTACGCTGATTGCACGGTCACTGGCACAGGACACAGGACTGCTTGTCATGGATGAGCCAACCGCCTTCCTCGACCTGCCGTCGAGATACAGCATAGTAAGCCTCCTGAGACAACTGACGCGCGAGCGCGACAAGTGTGTCATCTACTCGACTCATGACCTGGACACAGCCATCAATGAAGCTGACAGGATATGGCTCATGACAGGAGAGGGGATTGCCGAGGGGGCACCGGAGGATCTGATACTCAACGGTGCCGTAGCCAAAGCCTTTGAGAGCCCCCTGCTGTCATTCAGCAGCAGTGAGGGTACCTTCAGCTTTATCAGGGGCCGGCAGACGGGGGTTGCGCTCGAGGGAAAAGGGATGGCGGCAAGAATGACTGAAAAAGCCCTCGGCAGGTGCGGGTACAGGAACGACCCCGAAGCCTTGCTGAAGGTCAGGGTGAAGGAGACATCAGGCGGCACTGAATGGATTGTGTCAGACGGGGAGAAGATTGAACATTGCTTCTCACTGTATGACCTCCTGAGTCGCCTTCCCTATGAAACTGGTCAGTGACCCTGGTATTTCCTGTAAGCCTCAATAAATGAAGGTATATCTTCCGTTGCAAGCCTTTTGGCAATGATCTTCTTATCTCTGTCAAGGACATAGATCAACGGTGTCGATTCCACATTATACAGGTAATCAAATCGGCTGAGGCGTTGCGGATCCCAACCGTTTATCCAGTTCAGCCCGTTATCAACAATATACTTCTCCCATTTTTCCCTGTCATGCTGGGTACACACCGCAAAAACCGCGATCCCGTTCTCCCTGTTCTTTTCAAAATACTCTTTGAGCATGGGTGTAGCCTCCTTGCAATGACCGCAATCCGGTTCCCAGAAATAGAGAATGGTAAACTCGGCCCTGACATCATAAAGAGAGACATAATGACCTGCAAATGAGTTCATCAGCAGTTCCGGAGCCTTCGTGCCGATGAGGTTGGGCCTGAGACGGTCGACTCTTTTCTTCAGGTCTGCAAGGTACTCCTCCGATGCCCAGGGTGCCCTGCCTGACAGGTAGATCCTGTCGGCCAGATGCACAACCACGGCATCATGACCCATGATCTCACTCGTTGCGTACCTGTTCATGAGCCACACGGCAACATACTGGAATACATCATCGTTTGTGGCGCTCTTCTCAAGCACCCTGTCAGTCTCCTTTATGATCGAGTCAGGCATCTGTATCACCACCTGCCTGAAAAACTGTTCAAGCCTGCCTCCGAGTACGGGGCTTCGGATAAGTCCGGGCTCAGTGAATTCGATGTTATCAAAAAAATGATTCTTATAGTGAAGATATGACATCAGGCGCGCAACAAAATCACGGTTCACTGTGCCTTCCGGCACTGCCGGTTCAGGGGTCTCCACTGGGATGATTGACCTCGCAATTGCTCCCAGCAGTGTGCCTTTATTGGTTTCGGCAGTCTCCAGGAGATACTGTTTCATCTTTTTTTCGTGTTCACCCAGTTGCTTCCGCAGTGCCACCGCCTCAGAGCCTGACGGCGGCCCGGTATTGAGCCTGCTGCTCAGTGCCATCGCGTCGTCCTGCAACTCCTTCCATCTTCTCTGATACCCCAGGAAACGGATGTTTTCTTCCGATCCTTTGAATGCAAGTGTTGCAGCAGGGTCACTTATGTCGCATACAATGTCAAAGTGCTGGTCATTTCCCAGCAGGAACTCAAAGAAGGTGTTACCCGGCAACACTATCATGTATACGCCCGGCGCGAGCCTGTCAGCTCCGGTGAAAATACAGGTTCCGGTTTTGTCAGTGCTCAGACTGTCTTTCACATACTGCATATTGCCAACATGATATGCTAGTCTGACCTTAATATCATGGTCACCCTTGACGGTGACTGATATTGAGTGTCCCGGCTGACCTCTGAGCAGGCTGAGGGAACTCAGAAAAACAAAAATAAGAATTGCAGTTATGTATCTGGTTTTCATTCGCTGGATATTTGCCATGTCACCTCCATACAATTTTCCTGCCATATCAGTGGTTCATATCCACCCTGATTATCTCAGCATAGCCCGAGGCTGTAATAACAGCCCTGAGTGCAAAATTAAACCGGTTCAGATCAGTGCACAGGAAAAAATCGGTAGGCGGACTGAACGAGATGTTCCCCGGCATGAAGAAGCGGCGTCCGGAACCGGTTCTGAGAGCTTCTATTTCAGTAGATATATCTCTTTCAACACCCGAAAGAAGGTCTCTGATATATTCAGCGCAGAGAAGGTCTTCCTCTGCTGACTCAACGGCCCTGTATCCCATTGCCACCAGGGTGACCTTGTCAGGTTTCAGTATTGAGATGTATGATGCCACTGCCCCGGCGTTAACCAGCCCGGCTCCCAGTATTTCGGAAGCACCGGTGGCGTTGAGGATGCCATTGGTTCCTGCGGATGTACAATGTATCATCGTTTTGCCGGCAATGTTACCGGTCATCATCTCGGTAGGACTGTTGCCAAAGTCAAATCCTTCGGGCTTTCTTTCGTTCTGTTCACCCGCAATAATTACATCAGCCTTAAGTTTATCCCTTAGAGCAAATGCCCCGGCAGGGGAGGAAACGTCGATAAGTCGCTTTATCCCATTGTCGAAGGCATAGCATGCGGTGCTGAAGGCCCGGAAGACATCGACTATAACTGTCACGCCCTGAGCCTCCTGCGCCCCTTTGACAAACTCTTTTAAAGTGATGTCCATTTAGCTTTATTCAATTTGTGAAGATAATAATAGTGTTTGAAGATCATTTCTTAAATTTGCCATCCGGCATTAATCACACAATAACTGATGAAACCCTTTTATAGGATCAGCCAAAAATTCCTGCTGCAAACAGCCAAACGCCGCAAGGCTGTTATAGAAAGGCTAAGGAAATCCGTTCCATTCTGGATTCGTCAGAGAAGGATCATCTATCTGCTTTTCAAAGGCATTAAGAGGGACAATATTTACATAAAGGCTTCGGCTCTCACATTCTTTTCAATCCTTTCAGTCATACCGCTGGTAGCCCTTGCCTTCGGCATTGCAAAGGGGTTTGGGCTGTCTGATGAGTTGAGGGCCCAGATAATCATGCAGTTTCATAACCAGGAACAGGTGATGAACTGGATACTTGATTTTGCCAACAACACACTTGAGCAGACAAGCGGAGGCTGGCTGGCAGGGATCGGGGTGGCCTTCCTGTTTTATTCCGTAGGGCAGCTGCTGAGTTATGTAGAGAGTACCTTCAACTCGATCTGGAGGGTTGAAGAGACCCGGGTTTGGTATCGGCAGGTGACTGATTACCTTGCGGTGATCATCCTTGTTCCGGCGCTCTTTATTGCCTCCAGCAGTGTCACGGTGCTCGCCACCACCAAACTGACCGATATCCTCAGCCAGTCTGACATGCTTGAGGTGTTTAAACCGGTAGTATCCTTACTGGTCAAGCTGATTCCCTTCATCCTGCTCTGTACTCTTTCAACAGCCGCATTTCTGGCAATGCCGAACACCAGGGTGAAACTGCGGTCGGCTCTCTTTGCCGGACTAATAGCAGGAATCGCCCTGCAGGTCTTGCAGATTGTATATGTTGAGTCGCAGATGGGAATTACCAGGCTCGGTACACTCTACGGAAGCTTTGCCGCAGTTCCCCTCCTGATGGTATGGATTCAGATGAGCTGGGTAGTGTTGCTGATGGGAGCGCAGCTCTCATATTACATGCAGAACATTACCCGTTATGAGTTTGAGTTTGACGTTCAGACGGTGTCGCCGAGGCAGAA
This sequence comes from uncultured Rikenellaceae bacterium, assembly GCA_963696805.1. GTDB lineage: Bacteria > Bacteroidota > Bacteroidia > Bacteroidales > VadinHA17 > SR-FBR-E99. The sequence continues at coordinate 82,531 of CAVOLF010000006.1, read as the reverse complement.
GAAAAGGCTGTCACTGCTGGTTATGCATTCACTTATCGATGACTTTGTCAAAGGGGTGAAGCCCAGGGCTCCGGAGGAGATATCAATGGAGCTGAGCCTGCCTGTCAGGACGGTTCATGATTGCCTTGACATGCTTCATGAGGCATCGATGGTTACCGAGGTATGGAATGAGGAGACTGAAAGGTATGTATACCAGCCGGCCACAGACATCAACAAGATGACGCTCTCATTCGTGCTTGAAAAGATTGAGGCTTCCGGCTCCCTTCACAAGGTGGTGATCAACAATGCCGATTACAGGAAGATCGACACCGCACTCACAAAGTTTGAGACCCTCATTGCCTCCTCAGAGATCAATGTTCTGCTGCGCGATATTTAACTGATTACTTGTTTCGGAAAGGCGAGAGGCGGAAGCGCCTGACATATCTTATCAGCTCTTCCAGTGAGCTCCAGTTGTCAAACAGGTAGTGAGGCGCTTCTACTATTATCTGCCGCGTCTCGGGGTGCATAGACCAGTAGCTGGTGAGGTTTGATGCCCTGAAGACACGGTCCTCCGAACCGATAAGCGAATAATCCCAGACAAACCCTGTCTGAACCGGTTCCATCATCCTGTTGTAAAGCCACCTGAGCTCGTCGTGAAGTGATTTCTCGGTACGGGTGGGTATATTCTCCCTGTTCATCTCAAAACGACTTCTCGTGCCAAATAACCTGAGGTAGAACTTTCCCATGCTGTAGTTGGAGATATTGTCAAGAGTAGCTTCAAATATCTTGAGGGGGATGCCGTATTTGTCGTCCGCGGCCACCGGAGTGCCGTTTATGGCAATGGTCAGGTCGGGCCTTATGCCCAACTTCCTGCTGTAATATTCGGCAGCCCAGACCCCCAGAGACCAGCCGATGACTGTCACACGCCTGTAGGTCTTCATCTCCGGCAGTATAAGAGGTTCGTCAGCCGAATAGTTATAAAACAGGATGAAGTCGGTACTGTCTCCAGTGAGATTGGAGAATGCTTTCTCATCCATACCCCATGTGCCAAAGAGAATGACAAGATCCCTGTTATTCTCAAATCTGCGGAGGAAGGTTTTCATGGGCGGGGACAATAGAAAAAAGAGGAGAGGGTTACCGTGGTACTTTAAGGAACGGGCTTATGAGATAATCCCGGAATCTACTGTCTGATAAAAGGAAGTAACCTATGGTAGTCAGCCTATAGGTCCATGTGAAAGTCAATGTCTGCAATACAATCCTATTGATTCCCACAGGTAACCCTTACTCTCCTCTTTATATTTTAAGCAATAGCTTTGTACAAATATAATAAAACATATTGCATAATGCAAATTTTTCAGAAATAATTGAACTCCCTGGTTTTTACGAGGGTTGTTAATATCATTTACTTTGATTAATTTTATTCGGAATATTGGATCATTTCTAATCCTGGCATCAAACATTTTTTCCTATGATACCTGAAATAATAAGCATCAGGCATGATGACGGCTCGGGCTTCAGGGCCGAGTGGATCGATAATGAGAGCAGCTTTCTGCATGTGCATCCCGAGTACGAGATAGTGCTCAACGTCACCGGAAACGGTACGCGGGTGGCAGGTGATTCGGTTGAGATATTCGATCATTATGACCTGGTTGTGTATGGTCCGGACCTGCGGCATTTCTGGAACTTCTACAAGAATGACGAGAATGATACAGGCCGTCATGCGATGATGTGCCACTTCAGGCGTAAATCGCTGGGGGATCCACTCCTCTCGCAGTTTGAGACTGCCGAGCTGAGGCGGCTCCTTGATGATGCGGCACGGGGTATTTCCTTCACTGCGGAGACGGGAAAGGCTGCAGAGGAACCGATGAGAAGGATGTTGACGGAGACGGGCATGAAAAAGATGGTAAGTCTCTTCAGGCTTCTCGAAATACTGAGCTCTGCGGAAAAATTCAAACTCCTCTCAGGAGTGAGTTCGGCCGGAAGCCGTGAGATGATCGACAGCCGTCTTACAGCCGTCTGCACCTTTGTCCGTGATAATTTCTTCCGGCCAATACCGGTGAAGGAGGTTGCAGCCATTGCAAAGATGAGTCCACACTCATTCAGCCGTTTCTTCTCACGCAGCACCGGAAGCGGCTTTGTCGACTATGTGAATCAGGTGCGCACAAACAAGGCGTGCTACCTGCTGCGCGAGACTGACCATCAGATAAATGAGATTGTCTTCGAATGCGGATTCTCCACAGTTTCAAACTTCAACAAGCAGTTCCGCAAGCATGCTGGCATGTCGGCCCGTGATTACCGTGCTCAATACCGAAACTGACCATCACATCGCATATTTTTTGAGACTTACAGGCAGCGGATGACATTTTTCATGCCGGAGATCGCTCCGGTTTGCTAAATTTGCCGTTGTGCCAAAAAAATAAAACATCTTCGATATGGGAATGACAATAACCGAAAAAATAATTGCGTCACACTCAAAATATGATACGGTTAAACCGGGTGACATCATAGACATAACCATTGATGCCCGTGCTGCCAGGGACTTCGGTGGAGCCAACGTGGTAAAGAACCTTTTCGACTTTGGTCTGACGGTTGAAGATCCGGGCAGGACACTCTTTACTTTCGATTGCAATCCAACAGGTTCTGATCAGAAGTATGCGGTCAACCAGCACATCTGCAGGCAGTTTGCCCGCAATAATGACATCAGGGTCTATGACATTAATGCCGGTATTGGTACTCATCTGCTTATAGAGGAGGGCTATGTATGGCCCGGTGCTACTGCCGTTTCCACAGACTCCCACGCCAATATTCTGGGCGCTGTCGGCGCCTTTGGACAGGGCATGGGAGACATGGACATTGCAGCTGCATGGAACAGCGGCAGGGTCTGGTTCAAGGTGCCTGGCTCGGTGAAGCTGAACCTTAAGGGTACCATGCCGGATGATGTCAGTGCCAAGGATGTAATTCTCAATCTGCTGCGCATTTACGGAGCAAACACGCTCCTTGGCTACAGCATTGAGCTCTGCGGTGAGGCCGTAGATGGTATGACACTTGACGAGCGAATCACCATTGCTTCCATGGCCACTGAGATGGGCGCAATAATAATCCTCTTTCCGCCAACGGAGGAGATAATAAGCTATTGCCGAGCCCGGGCCCTTTCTCCGTTTGAACCGGTCTATGCTGATCCGGACGCATTTTATGAGATCACGGCTGACATTGACGTCAGCACCTTTGTGCCAATGGTGTCACGCCCGGGCGAGCCCCATGATACCGTAGGAGTGAAGGAGCTTCCCGTCACAAGAATAGATTCCGCCTTCATTGGCAGCTGCACCAACGGACGCATGGAGGATATGAGGACTACCGCTGACATACTGCGCGGGAGAAAAGTAGCTCCGGGAGTGGTGCTCAAGATAGTTCCCGCAACGGATGCCATATGGAAGCAGTGTCTCAACGAAGGCCTCATTGATGTCTTCAAGCAGGCCGGCGCCCTTGTCTCCAACGCAGGATGCGCCGGTTGCGCTGCCGGACAGGTAGGACAGAACGGAAAGGGAGAGGTGACAGTGAGCACCGGCAACAGGAACTTCCCGGGAAAACAGGGGCAGGGCAGCGTATTCCTGGCTTCTCCGGCTATTGTAGCCTCCTCCTCTCTTGCCGGTTATATCACCACCCCTGACGCAATACCGTCAGTACCCATGGGATTCACCAGGAGTGAAGGCCAGCCAGTAACACGGGCAGCAAAACCGCAGATGACAGCAACAGGAAAACCAACAGTCATCAAGGGCAGGGTATGGCTTATTGACCGTGACAACATCGATACTGACATGATCTTTCACAACAGGTATCTTGCCATAACTGATATAGGCGAAATGGGGCAGTATGCCTTTGATAACCTGGATGGGTATAAGGACTTTGCAAAGAGAGCACAGCCAGGAGACATCATTGTTGCCGGCAAGAATTTCGGAAGCGGAAGCTCACGCCAGCAGGCAGTCGATTGCTTTGTCTCCCTGGGGATACAGGCGGTGATAGCCCGTTCCTTCGGAGCCATCTATGAACGCAATGCTATTAACGCCGCTTTTCCTGTCCTGACATATGGTTCATTCGAAAAGATTGACCTGAAGGATGGTGATATCATTAGCATCAATCTCCTCACCGGAGATGCCGTCAATGAGCGGAATGGTTTAAAAACATCAATAAACCCGTTCTATGATGCACAGTATGAGATTTATGTAAGAGGCGGACTGCTCGGTAAAATTTAAATTTTCACTTCACAAAACATGAAACCCAGATGATTGACCACAATCACAAACACGAAGAAATATAATTTACAAGCATGTGTGGTTCCATCATACCTTTAAAATCAAAATTATATTATGATAAAACCAAAGACATTTGTTGAGAAGGTGCTCGGGGCTCCTGAGGGAGCTGTAGTATTCAGGAAGCCTGACCTGATCCTTACACATGATAATACTTCCAGTATATATCAGACATTCAAGAAGATGGGAGGAGATAAAGTCTCCGATCCGGGACAGATGCTTGTTGTGCTTGATCACAATGCACCGCCGGCTGATGCCAAACTGGCGACACAATACCAGGATATCCGGAATATTGTTGCTGATCAGGGTATCAGGAAATTCTATGACTCGGGCCAGGGCATCTGCCACCAGATGATGTCAAACCATGCCCGTCCCGGGATGATAATTGTCGGCTCCGACAGTCACACATGCACCGCCGGCGCCTTCAATGCCCTTGCCGCAGGCATTGACCGGACAGAAGCTGCCGGCATATGGAAGCGTGGCGAGACATGGTTTCTTGTGCCGCCATCGATGCGAATTGACCTGACCGGAAAACTGCGGCCGGGTGTCAGCGCCAAGGATCTCTCCCTGTGGATTATAGGTATGCTTGGTTCTGACGGTGCCAATTACATGTCAATCGAGTTCCACGGTGAAGGAGTTGGCACACTGAATGTGAGCGACAGGATGACTGTCGCCAACCTGGCCTCCGAGATGGGGGCGAAGAATGCCGTCTTCCCCTCTGATGAGGTACTGCAGAAGTATATTGGCTCCGCCACTTCAGGTGTATGGGCAGATGAAGGCGCTGAATACCGTTGCCGTATATCTGTCGATCTGGCCAGCGTATTCCCTCTTGTTGCCGCCCCTCATAATGTTGACAATATCAAATCAGTGGCATCTGTGGCAGGCACTGTCGTTCATGAAGGGCTCATCGGCACCTGCACCAACGGCAGGATTGAGGATCTCAGGACTGCTGCGGCAGTGCTGAGAGGGGCAAAGGTAAAGCCGGGGTTTCAGCTTCACATCATTCCAGCCTCAAAGGATATCTATCTTCAGGCAATCAGGGAAGGTCTCGTCACCGATCTCATCGAGGCCGGCGCCAACATACTGAGCCCCTCGTGCGGACCCTGCCTTGGTACCGGCCAGGGCATCCCGGCCAGCGGGCATACTGTCATATCAACCGCCAACCGTAATTTCCTGGGCCGGATGGGAAACAAAGAGGCCTCAATCTACCTGGCTTCACCGTCTACTGTTGCCGTCTCAGCCATAACCGGCGTCATCACCGACCCCAGGATAACCCCGGGAGATGAGCTCTTCCCGTTCAATCCGCCGCAGAGCAGGACAAACGTTATCAGTGAGGGCGAAAACAGGAAAGAGGGCAACGTATGGAACTATGCGGATGTTGATAACCTGAATACTGACCAGATGTTTGCCGGCAAGCACACCTACAATGTCATGAGTTCTGATGCTGCTGCAATTCTGCCTCTGCTCTTCAGCGACTTTGACCCCTCATTCAGCAAAAATGCACAGGCTGGTGATATCATCATCGCAGGTGATAACTTCGGCTGCGGAAGCTCGCGTGAACATCCTTCGGTCGGTCTGGCACACCTGGGCATCAAAGCCGTCATCGTAAAGTCAGTAAACAGTATCTTCTACCGATCATCAATCAACCAGGGATCTGCTGCTCATCGTACACAGTGAGGCTGTTGAGGCTTACAAACCCGGTGACCCGGTTGAGATCGACTTCGATAGAGGGGATTTCTGCTGGTCGGCACAGCAAAGTTCTCCTTTGAGCCCCTGCCTCCGGAGCTTAAACAGATAATTGAAAAGAAGGGATTGGTCAACTAGATGAAAACGGCCTGAAGCTGCCGGCCATCGTGACAGATAATTGACAAAAGAAAATATGATTATATTTGCGGCGGTTTTTTTAACCGTGGAACGGTTCCGTAGCTCAGTTGGATAGAGCAACAGCCTTCTAAGCTGTGGGTCCCGCGTTCGAGTCGCGGCGGAATCACGATGATTGGAGGTATAAGCCTCCCGAAGAATACCTTAAAGGTGAATGAGCACCATCAATTTTAAATCAGTACATAAGATTATCGGGCTGATCCTGATTATCTCAGCTTCCTCGTTTCTTCTCTGCATACCCGTGGCGCTGACCTACTCCGAACCGGTCACACCGTTTCTCCTGGCATTTATTACAGCCATGGTTCCCGGAGCCATCCTTTATTTTACGTCTCAGAGCTCACTCTATCATAAAGTGACTCACAGGGAAGGCTACCTGAGCGTCACCCTTGGCTGGGTTGCCCTTGTTCTGTCAGGTACTCTTCCCTACATATTCAGCGGGGAGATTAAAGGATTCGTAAATATCCTGTTTGAGAGTGTCTCGGGCTATACTACCACCGGTGCATCCACACTTACGGATATTGAGATCATGTCCAAATCGGTGCTTTTCTGGCGCAGCCTGACCCACTGGATAGGAGGGATCGGTATCATCCTTCTTGTCATTATTATCCTGCCCTCCCTGAAGGTGGGTGGCTATAACCTTTTCTCCATGGAGTCCTCTATTAAGGAGAAGATACTCCCCCGCACCAAATCCATCGCAAGGGCAATACTGATGATATACCTCGGCCTTACGGTCGCTGAAATAATCCTGCTTACAGTCGGAGGGATGGACCTGTTTGACAGTATCTGCCACTCTTTCGGTACCATAGCAACGGGGGGCTTTTCCACGAAGAACAACAGCATAGCGGGTTATTCTGATTACATTCAGTATGTTATCTCATTATTCATGTTCCTGGCCGCAACAAGTTACGTGGTCTTTTACTTCCTGATAAAGAGGGTCTATACAAAGGTCCGTTCAAACGAGGAGTTCTGGTTTTACATCTTCTTTTCGACGGCGGCAGTGGTATCCGTTACGCTGATGCTCTATATAGGATCGGAAAGATCCTTTGAGGAATCATTTCGTCATTCACTCTTTCAGGTTATATCTACCATAACCACCACGGGCTATGCCACGTCTGACTATACACTTTGGCCGGCTGCCGCATATGTGTTGATCTTCCTTCTGATTTTTGTCGGGGGATCAACCGGGTCCACCACGGGGGGAATCAAGATGGCACGACACCTGATATCCCTGAAAAACCTGCGCAATGTGACCGTCAGGCTTCAGCATCCCAACGCTATAATGCCCGTCAAGCTGAATGGTCGACTTATCCCCGACAACATCAACAGCCTGATGACAGTGTTCATTCAGCTCTACGTCGTCATCTTTATTGCCGGAATGATGATACTCCTGATTACAGGCATACCCCCGGATGAAGCGGCAGGGGCTTCTGCAGCATCACTCTCGTGCGTTGGGCCCGGCCTGGGAGCCTCGGGTAACCTGGGCAATTTCGCCCATTTCAACGGTACGGCAAAGGTCACCATGGTGCTTCTGATGATCATCGGCCGTCTTGAAATATTCACCATTGTAGCGCTTTTCACCAGAGCTTTCTGGCGGAATTGAATATTTTTTTCGCTTTTTGCCCTATAATTTTCCAAAATCTCCGAAAAAAGCGATAATATTTCAAAAACTCCTTTACCTTTGCACCCAAATAAAAATCATCTTTATGAATAAAGGAATTGTTAAATTTTTCAATGTATCCAAAGGTTTTGGGTTCATTAAAGACGCAGACTCATCGAAAGAGTATTTTGTCCATTCAACCGGACTGATCGACAAGATCAAGGAGAATGACGAAGTAACATTTGACCTCCAGGAAGGTAAAAAAGGATTAAATGCCGTTAATGTAAGACTTGCATAGTTGACAATATAATGTACATTTAATGACCTTGGTCCCGCCCAACCGGCGGGACTTTTTTTTATTAACGCGTGACAAACGGCAGCCGGTAAATAATATATTTGAATATGGAGCTGAAAACAAAATACGGAGAGACGGCGCTGATAGCCGGTGCATCCGAAGGCATTGGGGCTGCGTTTGCGGTGGAGCTGGCCTCTCACGGATTCAACCTTATACTTATTGCGCGCAGGATGGAGCCGTTGCAAAGGCTGGCCGGTGACCTTGCCGGCAAGTATAACACTGAGATAAGATGCCTGCCGTGCGATCTGTCAGATGAAGGTGCTGCCGAACAGGTGATGACTTCTCTTGGCGGAGCAGAGCCAGGCATCCTGGTTTACAATGCAGCCCTTTCTCATATCGGATCCTTCATTGAACATCCTTTAGACAATCATTGCAGGGCGGCCCGCGTGAATATGATCACCCCCATGAAGCTGGTTTACCAACTGGGAGAAAAGATGCTTGACAGGGGCAAAGGGGCAGTAATACTCATGTCATCAATGGCAGGACTTCAGGGCAGCGGCTACCTGGCAACATATGCTGCCACCAAAGCCTTTAACAGGGTGCTGGCAGAAAGCCTCTGGTATGAGTGGAAGGAGAATGGGGTTGACATTATGGCCTGCTGCGCCGGGGCAACAGCCACTCCCGGCTACCTCAACTCCGGACCGGCAAAAACCAGCCTTTTCGCTCCCGCGGTGATGAAGCCTGAAGAGGTTGTCAGGGAGTGCCTCAGGAGGCTGGGCAGAAAACCCTCATTTATAAGCGGCAGGGCTAACCGGGCAGCTTCGTTTTTCATGCAGAGAATGCTGGCGCGAAAGAGAGCCATAGAGATCATGGGAGACAATACCCGTAAAATGTACCGGATATAATTCGATACTTCCGGTATGCTTAAGACATCACCAGATATGAGGAATTATCCGCCATGGAACCCGCTTTCTGTACTCGCCCCAAAGCTCCCCGTATTTGATTGAACAGCGCCTGTCGTCATCGTGCTGGCGTGTAAAGAGGAGCAGGACATAATAAAGCGGATAGAGCCAGGGCCAGATGAGTCCGGGATAACCAGTGCAGAGTATGATTCCGGAAGCCATCAATATCTCCCCCAGGTAGTTTACATGCCTGCTTATACCCCAGAAACCGTTTACCAGAAGGCTTTTCTTACCGTCGGTAATGCTCTCAGGCGTGATCCCGAGAAAAGATCTTTGCGGATCGCGCTTGAAGAAGAACTTCTGCATGTTGGCCCCCCTGGCAAGCATCCATCCGGAAAAGAAGATGCCAGCATAAACCACCAGAAGCCATGAAGGTGTTTGCGGATCAGGCAGGGCCACCGTAGTCCATAAGGCAATGGGATAAAAGTAGGGGTAGAAGACGATGCATCCCCACCCGAGCTTGAAGCCTATTCTCTCGGCAAAAAGGTCGTATGTATAGAGGTGAACCTCCTCAAATATGAGATATTCAACAACAAACCAGGTCAGCAGCGCCGCCGAGAGCAAAATACCTGGTGACGAGGCATCACCGTGAACCATCAGGTGACAGGCAGTGAAGCTCAGGACATTGAGCTCAAGCATTGTGGCCCCGGCCAGGTAGAGCCACATTTTGATGTCGACCCTGCCATTCAGGACCTGGAGGTTTTCCACCCTTCCCAGGAAAAGATCCGCTGCGAACGACTTCCTTACAGGCTTGCGGGGCAGCACCAGGACAAATGTGAAGATCAGCCCCAGGATGCATGCCCCTGCCAGTCCGTGCCAACGGTAATTGTACAGGTAATCAAAGGGAACAATTCCGGTTATCCCCAGGACGAACCACAATGCTACCACGACAATGAAAACAAAGATGCCGTTGATACGGTAATTCATCTTCTCCAATGATCCCGGTCTGGTGATATAGCCTGTTACCCGCCTTGCAGGAAGGTATGCATTCAGAATGAAGACCACGGCCATGATCACGACCGGTGCGATGAACCCCAAAATTTTTTCCATAACGTTTGCCTGATGGTAAAAATAAAACAAAATACGAGGTTTTATACGTTCACTTGTGTCTGGCTGAGATTCCGAATCGTTCTTCGGCCACCCTACAGATAAGATCCACCGTTGAATCTATGCCCAGGAGCGATGAGTTTATGCAGAGATGGTATGATTCAGCCGCACCCCAGGTCTTGGCGCTGAAATAGTTGTAATAGGCTGACCGTCCCTTGTCGGTTTTCTCGATGATCTCCCTGGCTTTTTCTTCGGTGATTTTATGACTCCCGGCAATACGCCTGATCCGGTCATCAGTGTTTGCGCTGATGAACAGATTGAGGCAGTCGCGGCGCTCCTTCAGGACATAATCGGCACATCTGCCCACAAAGATGGATGATCCCTCTTCAGCAAGTCTCCTTATTACGTCGCTTTGTATCTTGAAAAGCGTTTCATTACTAAGGTAATAATTAGAGAAAAAATCGTCTGTCACAGAGGTCCTTATCCCGAACAGACCCGGAAAGAGGCTGAAGTGTTTCTGTTCATCAACTCTCTCGAAGAACTCCTCTTTCAGACCGCTCTCCTTCGAAGCAATCCCTATCAGTTCCTTGTCGTAGAACGCCATTCCCAGACGTGCGGAGAGCTTCTGCCCGATCTCACGCCCGCCGCTTCCAAGTTGTCTGCCAATGGTTAATACAAATTTATCTGTCATAAGCCGGAAGATTATACTCCAATCAAATTTACTGCTTTCTTCTGAATAGTCATCAATACGGTTTTACTACCGATGTACGCATTTCAATGCCGGGGGAAAAATAATTATCTTGGCTAAGACTTGTATATACCGGAACAAACCATTTTCAATCAGAAAAACATGATTAATTACATACTTGCACTTGATCAGGGAACCACCAGTTCGAGGGCCATTGTCTTCAATCATATGGGATTGCCCGTGGCATCAGCCCGGAAGGAGTTCACCCAGATCTTCCCCGAACCCGGTTGGGTAGAGCATGATCCGGTCGAGATCTGGTTGACCCAGAAGAGTGTGGCATTGGAGGTGCTGATGAAGGCACGAATTGAAAGTTCCTCCCTTGCAGCTATAGGCATTACCAATCAGCGTGAGACCACAGTCGTCTGGAACAGGAAGACGGGCAGACCTGTTTATAATGCCATCGTATGGCAGGACAGGAGAACCTCGGGATACTGTGATCAGCTTAAGGATGACGGACTGGATGATACCATCCTGAAGAAGACCGGGCTCATCATTGATGCCTACTTCTCCGCCACCAAAGTAAGGTGGATCCTGGAGAATGTCGCCGGTGCCCGTTCAATGGCAGAGAGAGGTGAGCTGGCCTTCGGTACCATTGACTCCTGGCTCATCTGGAACCTTACTGGCGGCAGGCTGCATATTACAGACGTGTCGAATGCCTCAAGGACAATGCTGTTCAACATCCACTCACTGGAATGGGACGACGAGCTGCTGCGTATCTTCAATATACCTGCAAACATGCTTCCCGGGGTGCGCTCATCAAGTGAGGTCTGCGGACTTACTGCCGGCACCTTCCCGTCGCAGATACCTGTTGCCGGAATTGCTGGCGACCAGCAGGCGGCTCTATTCGGGCAGATGTGCGTTGACCGGGGAATGGTCAAAAACACCTACGGGACCGGGTGCTTCATGATGATGAATACAGGTACAACCCCTGTGGTGTCAGGAAACAGGCTGCTGACAACTGTAGCCTGGCGCATAGGAGCGAGGACGGAATACGCCCTGGAGGGAAGCATTTTCATTGCCGGAGCGGTGGTGCAGTGGCTCCGTGACAGCCTGGGCATCATAAAGGAATCGGCGGAGATCGAAAACCTGGCACGGGAGGTACGGTCGGCTGAAGGAGTATATTTTGTGCCGGCCTTTGCGGGGCTTGGGACTCCTTACTGGAACCAGCATGCAAGAGGTTCCATTACAGGTCTCACACGTGGCTCCACTGCCGCTCATATAGCCCGTGCAGCACTTGAAAGCATTGCCTTTCAGACACATGATGTGTTACTTGCGATGCAAAATGATTCGGGACTGAAATTCAAGGAATTAAGGGTTGACGGCGGGGCAACTGTAAATAACCTTCTGATGCAATTCCAGTCTGATATGCTTCAGGCTGATGTGGTGCGACCGAAAATAACTGAGATTACTGCGCTTGGGGCTGCTTACCTGGCAGGACTCTCAACAGGATACTGGAACAGTATCGAGGACTTAAGGAGTCAGTGGCAGGTTGACAGGAGATTTTCCCCGGGAATAAAACCTGAAGAGACCTACCCGCTGATAAAAGGATGGCATCGAGCTGTCAGGGTTGCCAATGCATGGGCTGACGACAACTGAGAATCGGGGAGTTATCTGACCTGCTATTGTTATTTTTACTACGTTTGCCAGATAATCGTCATAAATGAAAAAAGTTTTCATCCTGACTGCCCTCCTGTCATTACTGCTGCCCCTGAGCATGAACTCGCAGATGGCTGACAGTGCTGATGTTTATATCATCACCTGCGCTCCGGGCAAAGCAAGCTATTCCATATATGGCCATACGGCCCTGCGAATTGCCGTTCGCGGAACCACCTTTGACAGGGTTTACAACTGGGGTATCTTCGACTTCTCGACCCCCAACTTCGCATATCGCTTTGCCAAGGGAAGGCTCGATTACATGCTGGGGGCATACAGCTATGAGGATTTCCTCAGGGAGTACATTGCGGAGGGCCGTTCCGTATGGTCTCAGAAGCTGAACCTGACCACCGCGGAGAAGGAGAAGCTCTTTGAACTGATAAATGAAAATCTTAAACCTGAAAATGTCAGGTACAGGTATGACTTTTTCTTCGACAACTGTGCCACGCGGGTGCGTGACATTCTGGCGGCTGCCGCGACTGATACAGTCATATTTCCAGAGAGGGAGAGGAAGAAACAGAATAGTTTCCGCCAGCTGGTTGATCCCAACCAGAAGGTGCTGCCGTGGCTTGACCTTGGGGCTGACATGCTGCTCGGCCTGCAGGCAGACAAAAGGGCCACACCCTTTGATGAAATGTTCCTGCCGGTCCATCTCATGAACAACATGCTTAACACTCTCATTGTCCATGATGGTGTAAAGCTGCCGCTGGCAGGGCCGGCGGAGGTTGTTGTTGACTTTCCCGCATCCGGCAAACCGGGGACGGGAGCATGGGTGCCGCAGGCGGTGTTTTACCTGCTACTGTTACTGGTCCTCCTTGTCACGTTTGTCTTCGGAAAGCCTAAACTTGAAAAGTCTGTCGATTTTGTGCTCTATTTCATCTATTCGGTGATAGCCCTTCTGCTGGTTTTCACAAACATCTTCTCGGAACATGACGCCCTTCACCTCAACCTGCTTTTCCTGGGAATCAATATCATGATACCTGTTCTTTTCGTATTCCTTTTCACACGCAACAAAGCTGTAACCCTGAGCAGGATTGCCTTCTTCGTCACACTGTCATGGCTTCCGGTATCGCTCATTGCAGGTCAGGGCATCAACCCCGCCCTGATACCCCTGGTGCTGATTATAATGGTCAGGCTCTTCAGACACTGCGAGTTTGGTAAAAAGCTTTAACACTTCTTTAACAACCTTTAACAAGGATTTTTAATATCAAAAATGATCTTTGCGGATATTTTCCGCAGAGAAGAAACAATACTAACAGTTATGGAACATTCCACCGATATCAGGCTCCTCAACGAGAAGATCGAGAAAGAGAGTGCTTTTGTTGACCTTGTCAGGCAGGAGATAAACAAAGTGATCATCGGTCAGCGTCATCTGACTGACTCGCTGCTGATAGGCCTGCTCTCCAACGGGCACATTCTGCTTGAAGGGGTGCCTGGTCTTGCCAAGACGCTTGCAATCAAGACTCTGGCTTCTATCATCGATACGAAGTTCAGCAGGATACAGTTCACCCCCGACCTGCTTCCGGCGGACCTCATCGGCACCATGATCTACAGCCAGAGGAAAGAGGAATTTGTTGTCCGCAAGGGACCCATCTTTGCCAACTTCATTCTGGCCGATGAGATCAACCGCTCCCCGGCCAAGGTGCAGAGCGCTCTGCTCGAAGCTATGCAGGAGCGGCAGGTGACCATAGGGGAGACCACATACCAGCTCGGTGAACCGTTCATGGTCCTGGCTACACAGAACCCCATTGAACAGGAGGGCACCTATCCTCTGCCCGAAGCACAGGTAGACAGGTTCATGCTCAAAGTGGTGATAACCTACCCTGAGAAGGAGGAAGAGCGGATGATCATTCGCGAAAACCTGGCCAGCGAGTTCCCGGTAGCAAAAACCATCCTGAAGCCTGAAGATATCCTCAGGGCAAGAAAGGTGGTGAGAGAGGTTTACCTTGATGAGAAGATCGAGAACTACATCCTCGATATAGTTTTTGCAACCAGGCAGCCCGACAAATACGGATTGTCAAAATTCACTCCGCTGATATCCTATGGTGCCTCACCCAGGGCAGGTATCAACCTTGCCCTGGCGGCAAAAGCCTATGCCTTTATCAGGCGCAGAGGCTTCGTGGTGCCTGAGGACGTGCGATTCCTGTGTGCCGACGTGCTTCGTCACCGCATAGGGCTTACATATGAGGCTGAAGCTGAGAATATCACCCAGGATCATATCATTACAGAGATACTTAACACGGTTGAAGTACCGTAGCAGGCATGAAGTGCATACCGTTCATCATCATCATCCTGACCCTGTTGGGCCCGGCAGCTGAAGCCCAGGATTTCATAGGCCTTCCTGAAGAAAGAATAAGGGAGATCATGTCTGCTGACAGGCCCGGGCTCTCTCTCGACAACAAGGTCAGAAACAACACCTACAGGTATCTGAAGTACAGTTCAAAAGATGATAACGAAACATGGGTGGTCTTCATTGATGAGAAGGGCAGTTGCAACGGTGTCAGGATCACCTGCGACAACAACTGTTATGACAGTAAGATAAAGGAGTTGAACGAGTTATACAGACCGGGAGAGGCAAACATGTGGAGTTACAGGGCCGGTGGAGAGGAGATATCCGTAAGGCTGAAAAGAGAATCATGGTTTTTTACCGTGACATATGAGAGGACGAAGCAGAGAGGTAGAAGTGGAAACGACAGAACTGCTTAAGAAGGTAAGGAAGATTGAGATAAGGTCAAGGGGCCTTACCCGGCAGATATTTGCGGGTGAGTACCACAGTGCCTTCCGTGGCAGGGGAATGGCCTTCAGCGAGGTGCGTGAATACCAGTTCGGAGATGACATTCGCAATATAGACTGGAACGTCACCGCACGGTTCGGGCACCCCTATGTCAAGATATTCGAGGAGGAGCGCGAACTGACGGTGATGCTGCTTGTAGATGTCAGCCGGTCGGGCGACTTTGGCACCGTGGCTTCGACAAAGAGGGAGTTGATGACCGAGATTGCGGCCGTACTTGCCTATTCCGTTATAGCCAACAATGACAAGGTAGGGCTCATGCTCTTCTCCGGAAGGGTTGAGAAGTACATCCCTCCTAAGAAGGGGCGGGGACATATGCTCCGGATCATCCGTGAGATGCTTAGCTACGAGCCGCAGGAATCAGGCACCTCTCTCTCGGAGCCTCTGCGGTATCTGACAAATGTCATCAGGAAGCGTTGTACTGCATTCATTCTGTCTGATTTCATGGCACCGCCTTTTATCGAGTCACTACGCATCGCCTCGGGCAAGCATGACGTTGTGGCCCTTCGCATAACCGACAGACGAGAGAAGGAGATACCTGACGTTGGCTTCATGAAGGTTACAGACCCGGAATCGGGAATGGAAAACTGGATTGACACCTCTTCAGCCAGGATCAGGCAGGAGTACGCTGCCCTCTGGAAGAAGCATAATGAGACCGTCAGCAACACGTTCGTAAACTGCGGCGTGGATGTGGCATCAATCAGCACAGGCGAAGATTACATCAAACCTCTCATCTCACTTTTCAAACACAGGTAGAACAATGAGAAGGGCTGCCATATCCGTTGCCGTACTGTTATTCCTCTCTGCCGCTGCCATGCCGCAGGAGATAAAGGTCACCTCATCACCTGACACAGCTATCATACTCATAGGAGATCAGACACGTTTCACCGTTACGGCAAAGATCCCCGCCGGCACCCCGGCAGAGCTTAACACAGTCAACGACACCCTTGCAGGGAAGATCATTATACTGTCCCGGAGTCCGCGAGACACTGTGCTCTCGTCTGACGGTAACCTCACCATAACTGACAGGTACCTGGTAACGGCATTTGATTCAGGAGCATACACCATTCCTCCATTCTATGCGGAGATGGTCTCAGGCGACAGTCTGCTGAGATACTATTCCGATTATTCCTTTCTTACGGTACTGCGTCCTGATGTGACACCTCCGGACACTACTGACGTCATATTTGACATCATCGGGCCACGGAGTGCGCCGGTAACCTTTGCAGAGGTGCTGCCATGGCTGGTGATTGCCCTCATTGCAGGGATTGTACTCTTTGTTCTTGCCCGTTTCCTGCCAAGAAATCCGCTCAGGAGGTTCATCAGGCCTGCCGCGCCTCCTGAACCAGCCGATGTCATAGCCCTGCGTGAGCTGAAGGCTCTCATGGATGAGGAGCTGTGGCAGAAGGGTGAGGTCAAGGAGTACTACTCAAGGCTGTCGGACATAACAAGAAGATACATAGACAACCGTTACGGTATAAGTTCCCCTGAGCTGACAACCGACGAGACCGTACGCATGCTTCAGAAGGCTGCGGTCACCACTGGCGGACAGATGTCTCTCGTGAAAGATTTGCTTTCACTTTCTGACATGGTCAAATTCGCCAAATATGTTCCGGAGAGCGGACTGCATGAGAAGTATCATGCTGATGCCGTCCGTTTCGTTAAGGAGACCAGGGTTGCTGAGATCCAGACCGGGGAGGAGAAAGCGAAAGGAGGGGCAGATGCATAACATTGTGTTTGAGAACGGGTGGTTCCTCTGGTTCCTGCTTATCATACCGCTGCTTCTGGCTTATTATATCTACCGGCAGTCAAAGGCCCACGCCTCCGTTAAGCTCTCCACGGCAGGATTCCTCATGAACGGTCACAAGACATTCCGCCATTACCTGAGACATATCCTCTTCGTCCTGAGGATCACTGTCATTGCCCTGGTGATCATTGTAATATCCAGGCCACAGAGCGTCGACAAGTGGCAGAGCTCCACCACCGAGGGAATAGATATCATCCTGGCTCTTGATGTCTCGGGCTCAATGCTGGCGCGCGACTTCAGTCCTGACAGGCTGGAAGCCTCCAAGAACGTCGCCACGGAGTTTATCAACGGCAGGCCCTATGACCGGATGGGACTGACTGTCTTCAGCGGTGAGAGCTTTACTCAGTGCCCTCTGACAACTGACCATGCGGTGCTGATAAACCTGATGAGGGAGGTGAAGAGCGGGATAATCGAGGACGGCACCGCCATTGGTGTTGGCCTGGCCACAGCAATAAACAGGATCAAGGATTCGGATGCGATAAGCAAGGTGATAATACTGCTTACTGACGGGGTTAACAATATGGGATCAATAGACCCGGTGACCGCTGCTGAGATAGCAAAGACATTCGGGGTCAGGGTATATACGATAGGTGTAGGGAGCATGGGTTTTGCCGACTACCCGGTACAGACCCCCTTCGGTATGCGGTATCAGAAGATGCAGGTCGAGATAGATGAAGCACTGCTGAAGCAGATTGCAGATCTCACCGGGGGAAGGTACTTCAGGGCTGTTGATAACACAAGCCTTCAGCAGGTTTACAGTGAAATTGACAAGCTCGAGAAATCAAAGATAGAGACCAGGGAACACAGCAGGCGTGAGGAGGTCTTCCTTCCATGGGCTCTCGCCGCTGCGGTGATCCTTGCACTGGAGCTGTTGCTCAGGTATCTCTTTATGAAAAACTTGTCGTAGCGAAGCCATGGATACGTTCAGATTTGCACAGCCTGACATGCTTTACCTGCTCCTCCTGGTGCCGGTGCTGATAATCATATGGATTTTAGGCAACAGGAGAAGGAGGCTGGCCAGGGAGCGCTTCGGTGACGCTGCACTGGTCAGGAGGCTTTCGCCCGACTATTCGCCGGCCCGGATGGCTGCAAAGTTCCTTATCAGGCTCCTTGCCTTTGTTTTTGCGGTGCTGACGGTAGCGAGGCCCCAGTTCGGATCAAGGCTTGAGGAGGTCAAACGCGAAGGCGTGGAAGTAATAATTGCACTCGATGTAAGCAACTCCATGCTTGCCACCGATATTTCGCCCTCAAGGCTGGAGAGGGCTAAACAGGCTATATCACAGCTCGTTGATCAGCTCAGGGAAGACAGGATCGGACTTATACTTTTTGCAGGCGATGCATATACCCAGATACCCATTACCAATGACTACCTCTCGGCAAAGATGTTCCTCTCAACGGCCGGGCCCGATGCGGTGTCCAAACAGGGAACAGCAATAGGATCAGCGATAGACCTCGGCATGAGGTCATTCACTCCCGAGAGCGACAAAAGCAGGGCCCTGATAATCATCACCGACGGCGAAAATCATGAGGACGATGCTTTGGCAAAAGCCAGGGAAGCTGCGGAGAAGGGTGTTGTTGTTCATACCATCGGCATCGGGTCACCCGGCGGCTCGCCCATACCCTTCAGGTCAGGAGGCACTACTGATTACCTTAAAGACAGGGATGGAAACACCGTCATCTCAAAACTTGACGAGAAAACACTGCAGGAAATAGCATCAGTCACAGGTGGCAGGTATGTGAGGGCAAACAACACAAGCATCGGGCTGACTGAAATATACAATGACATCGGCCATATGAAAAAAAGTGAGATAAACGCCGTGATGTATACCGAATACAATGAACAGTTCCTTATTCCTGCCGCAATTCTTTTCATACTTCTGGTTGCCGATATTCTGATAGGAGACCGAAGGAATCATCTGCTCAGACGACTGGGAGTCATTGGGATGGAACCAAAAAGGGAGAGGTCATGAGTTCAGCCGGAACATCATACAGGATCATACTGATGGCATTCTGCATGGTGCTTGTCAGCGGTTCGCTCTTTGGACAGGAAGAGAGGGAGTATATCAGGAAGGGCAACAAGCTCTACAAAAAGAGTGAGTTTGCAGGCAGCGAGGGTATGTACCGGCGCGCACAGGCTCAGGAAAAGAATGGAGGTGACGCAGGATTCAACCTCGGTGACGCCCTTTACAGGCAGGGCAGGTTCGGTGAGGCAGCAGGGGAGTTCAGCAAGGCGGCCGTAACAACCGAAGGTGACTCCCTGAAGCAGGCTGAAGGATACTACAACCTGGGCAACTCACTTTTAAAGGAGCAGAAGTTTGAAGAGAGCATCGGGGCCTATATCAACTCCCTGAAGCTCAATCCGGATAATATCCAGGCCAAATACAACCTTGCCTGGGCGCAGGACCAGCTGAAGAAACAGGAGGAGCAGCAAAAGCAGCAGGATCAGGATAAGAACCAGGAGCAGCAGCAGGATCAGAACAAGAACCAGGAGCAGCAGCAGGATCAGAACAAGGAGGACAAGAATGATCAGCAGGATAAGAATGACCAGGAGAATCAGAACCAGGATGATCAGCAGGATAAACAGCCGCAGCAGCAGCAGGATCAGCAGCCCTCAATAAGCAGGGATGATGCGAAGCGCCTGCTTGATGCCATGGCTGCCAGGGAGAAGGAGACACAGGAGAAGGTGCAGCGTGACAAGGCTGCACAAGCTAAGGTAAGGGTCATTAAAAATTGGTAATTTTGGCGATGATGAAAAGTTTTCTGGTGACAATGGTCTTCATCCTGGCAACGGTTAATCTGGCTGCCCAGGAGGTTGTCCTTACCGTTGACGCACCTGAGAGCGCCATCGCCGGCCAGCGGTTCAGAATAGTCTACACAGTGAACACCACCGACGGCCAGTTCAGTCCGCCAAGATTCGATCCCTCATTCACCGTCTCAGGGCCGCAGCAGTCGACCAGTCGTAATGTGCAGTGGATCAATGGCCAGATGAGCTCAGTCTCCACCACAACCCTGATATATTACGTTGTAGCTCAGACACCAGGCACCTATACTATTCCCCCGGCACAGTTCGAGACTAAAAAAGTCATCATCAGCTCTGCAGAAAAGCAGGTCGTTATCACTGCCGAGGGATCAGGTCAGGGACAGAACGCAGGTCAGAGTCTGACGTCCGGGCAAGGAGAGGCTTCACCGGCAGCAGCCCCGGCGTCAGGGATTTCACTTAGACTTATTCTTGGTACTCGTGAGGTATATGTTGGTCAGCCTGTTACAGCAACACTCAAGCTTTTCACGCGCACAAACCTCTCGGGCATCAATGATCTGAGATACCCCGACTTAAAGGGCTTTCTCCGTGAGGATATTGAGACTCCGCCGCTGAGGAGCCTTGAGAGTGAGGTCATTGACGGTGTGCAATATGGTACGGGAGTACTCCAGAGGTTTATCCTCTACCCTCAGATATCAGGTGACATACGTATAGACCCTGTGGAGATAACAGCAATGGTGCAACAGCGCTCGAACGTACGTGATCCTTTTTTCGACGATCCCTTTTTTGACAATTTTTTCTCAGGTGTTTCAACCGTCCCCCAGAAGGTGGCGACGCAAACTGTTACGATCAGGGTAAAGCCGTTACCGACCCCCAGACCTGCTGATTTTTACGGCGCTGTCGGATCATTTGAACTTACCTCATCGCTCTCGGCAATGCAAGCGGAAGTCAATGATGCCATCACTCTCACAGTGACTCTCAAAGGATCGGGTAATCTCAATCTTGCCGGCGAGCCGTTGATAAACTTCCCGCACGGAATAGAAAAGTATGATCCTAATACCACCGTAAAGAGTACGGGCTCAGCATCCGGCAGCAAAACATTTGAATACCTGCTCATTCCCAGGAATACAGGCTCCTTTGATATACCTCCCGTATCATACACAGTGTTCGACCCCCGGCAGGAAAAGTACGTCACACTGCGAACGGGAGGTTACAGTGTCACGGTTACAGGTACACCCGGACAGTCAGAAGCGGCAGGGCCGGCGTATATCCCGGGAGCGGATGTCAGATACCTGGGGCAGGACATACGGTTCATAAGGAACGGCAGCGGTGGTCTGACATTAACTGCAGCTCCGCTTGTGGCCACAACATACTATTGGCTGTGGTTCGCACTGGCTCTCTTTATCACCGCAGTGGTGCTGCTGTTCAGGAGGGAACAGATGAAGCGCAATGCCGATATAGCGGGAGTGCGCAACCGCAAGGCTGCAAGGAACGCGCGCCAGCGCCTGGCAAGGGCGAATACACTGCTCAAATCCGGCAAAACCGAACTGGTCAACAGTGAGATCGCAAAAGCACTGTGGGGTTACCTGAGTGACAAGCTTTCAATACCATTGTCAGAACTCAACAGGGAGAAATGCTACGCTGCCCTCGGAGCAAGAAAAGCAGGTGGAGAGCTGATAACGGAACTTGACCTCATCCTCTCCGCCACGGAGTATTCACAGTATGCCCCCAAATCTGAAGGAGAGAGTCCTGCAGGCCTTTACAGGAGAGCTGCCGCTCTGATAGGCAGGCTTGATAATGTGCTTGATTAAAACGGAACAGATGCGTAAAGCAATAGTTGTCAATATAATTCTGATATTCTTCCTCGCGAATATTGCCGGGCAGAGTTCTGAGGAGAGATATGCTCAGGCCGGGGAGCTGTACAGCTCAGGCGACTATTCCGGTGCTGCAGCAATCTACAGACAGCTATATGATGACGGCTTCAGAAGCGAGGACCTGCTCTATAACGCCGGTAATGCCTTTTTCAAGACAGGTGACAATGCCTCCGCTATCCTCTTTTACGAACGGGCGAAACTGCTTGCCCCCGCTGACGAGGATATCGATTATAACCTGCAGATAGCCAGAAGCAAGGTGACAGACAGGTTTGAGACCGTTCCCCAGCTCTTTTTCGTACGGTGGATTGATTTCCTGGCGCTGATGACATCAACCAATGTATGGGCGGTGGCAGCATTGTCGATGTTTATTGTGGCACTGTTGTGTGCGGTAATATTCCTGACCATGGCGAGGGCAAAGGGCAGGCTGTTCTCCTTCTGGCTCGCGCTTGCGGCATTCATCCTTTCGGTGCTTATGGTCTCCCTGTCCTTGCGGAATAATTCACTTGTCAATCACAACAACAGGGCTATAGTCACATGCAGCATCGTCACCGGACGCAGCGCCCCGGGCGAAACCGGCAGCGAGCTCTTCGTCATACACTCCGGTACCAGGGTGAACGTAGAGCAGGAGCTGGGTGAGTTCCTTGAGGTGAAGCTCCCTGACGGCAATAAGGGATGGATCAGGGGCGACTGCACGGAAAAGATCTGATCAGTTTGCCACAATTTTCGTATCTTTTCAGCCGGTTTCCTCAATGTTTCAGGCTATGAAAAAACTAATCCCACTCCTTGTCCTGATAGTAGCACTATCAGCCTGCAAAAAGACAAAAATAGAACCTGAAGGCCCGACGGATGTCAGAGTCTATAACAACACCGATCAACTCTTTGAAAATGTGGTGGTAAACACTTCAGGCGGAGAGTTTAATTTCGGAACCGTCAATCCTCATACATATTCCCAGTACCACAGGTATGACAAGGCCTACCCAAAGGCAGATATTTCACTTACCACAAGAAGCAGTTTGTATTCAACCCCCACTCAGGATTACACATACATGCAGTACATGGGGCAGATGAAAATAACATACAAAATCTTCATCAGCAATGAGTCGCGAAGGGAGCTTGATACTGATGTTGTGCCGGAGGGTGAGCTCTGAGAAGTTCTGAACCTGTCGCGATGAAAGAGTTTATCACCGTCTGCCCGCGAAACTGTTACAGCACATGCACATTCAGGGTATTCACCGAGGATGGCATCGTGAAGCGTATTCTTCCATATGAGGGTAACCTGGCCACACCGGAGGGGCCGTGTATAAAAGGCCTGTCATATCTTGAGCGCGAGTATTCCTCTTCACGGATAATATATCCTTTGCAGAGGCAGGCAGACGGATCATTTGCCCGGGTTGGAACGGAAGAGGCATTGGATATCATCTCCGGAAAACTGCTGGCAGCCCGGGAGAAGCACGGACCTCATTCAGTTCTTTTCTACAAGGGGAGTGGTAACTCAGGGCTGAGCAATGATATTGCCGGCAACTTCTGGAAGCTTTTCGGCGGCGCCACAACAACATACGGCAATCTCTGCTGGCCGGCAGGCCTCGAGGCTGTCAGGCTGACCCTGGGGGAGGTGAAGCATAATGTGCCGTGGGATCTGGCCAACGCCAGTCTCATAATACTCTGGGGCAAGAACTCCGCCGAGACCAACGTACAGGAGATGATCCATATTGACAGGGCGAGGCAGAACGGTGCAAAGGTGGTGGTTATCGATCCGCGCCGCACCCCCACGGCCGACAAGGCTGATATTCTTCTGAGGCCCCGTCCGGGTACCGATGCAGCCCTGGCTCTGGCAATGGCAAAGGTGATAACAGACAGGAACCTGGCCAGCAGGGAGTTCATCAATAAGCATGTTTCAGGTTTTGAACAGTTTTCAGCGTCACTTGAGATAACACCTGATAAAGCACATGATATCACAGGTATACCTTCTGAAGAAATTGTCAGGCTAGCGGTTATGGCAGCCGGAGCAGAGCGGCTGACAGTGGTGGCCGGCTACGGGTTGCAGCGTTATACCAACGGAGGTCAGACGATCAGGTCCATACTCTCAATACCTGTTATCACGGGCATGATCGGAAAGCCCGGTTGCGGCTTCAACTTCGCCAACCTGCAGAGCTACATATTTGATGACCTTAAGGAGCCACTGAGCTATTACCCGGACCCGGTGGCCGATAAGCCCTTCAGGCGTGCAATTTCGATGGCAACCTTTGGCCCTGACTTCTTTGAGCTGAAAGAGCCGGGCATAGAGGTGGCATGGATAGAAAGGGGCAACCCTGTCACACAGCTTCCGGGCAGCACTGAGGTGATACGTGCATTGAAATCAGTCCCCTTCAAGGTTGTCGTGGAGCAGTTCATGACAGATACCGCGGCCCTCGCAGATATTGTCCTGCCTGCAAAGGGGATTTTCGAGCAGGCTGACGTTGTAGGTTCCTACTGGAATCCCTATGTGCAGTACAAGCCATGCGTTACCGGGCTTCCGGGTGAGGCTTTGCCGGAAAGTGATATATACTGGCGACTGACACAGTTGATGGGGATGAAAGCGGATGGTGACAACGGCATCCCGTCACCCGGTGAATATGACAGCTGGCTGGCTGACCGCATCAGCCATACCCCGGGCTTCTCTCCCAATGAGCTCAGGGAGAAGCCTGTTATTTCCCGACAGAATGAAAATCCGGCATATGCCGATGGAAAGTTCAATACCCCCTCGGGAAAAATTGAACTGTGGTCCGATACCGCTGTGAAGCTGTGGGGGGTGAATCCACTGCCTACCTATGAACCTCCTGACGATTTTGGCGAATCACATCTTCCATTCAGGCTGATGACACCTAATATTGCTTCGCGAATTCATTCACAGTTCGGGAATCTGGAGGTAGTTCAGAGTGTCATTGAGGAACCCTCCTGGGAGATCTCTGTCGCTGATGCCCGCAGGCTGGGGCTGAAGAGCGGTGACACCATCAGGGTCTTCAACCTCCGCGGTGAGGTGAAGGGCAGGGTGATGGTTACAGCCCGGGTCCGGCAGGGAAGCATCATCTTCCCCAATGGAATCTGGCTGGCCGAGGGCGGTGGGGTGAACAGGCTCATAGCACCGGCTGAGACAGACATGGGACATGGGGCAGCCTTTCATAATGCCAGGGTTGACATCGAAAAGCTGTCGTCATGAGAAGGGGATTTGTATTCGATGCTGCACTTTGTGTAAGCTGCAAGGCCTGCAACGCCGCCTGCATGCTGGAAAACGGGCTTCAGCCGGGGACAAGGAACATATACACCTGGAACGACTCAGGCCTGCCGCTGATGGCAGTCGTCAGCCTATCCCTGGCCTGCAACCACTGTGAAAAGCCATCCTGCGCGGAAGGCTGTCCTGCAAAAGCATACACCATTGAAGGTGATGGCGTGGTGATACATCATGCCGACAGGTGCATGGGATGCGGATACTGCACCTGGAGGTGCCCCTACGATGCCCCGAAGATCAACCAGGCCCTTGGATATATCGAAAAATGCCATTTTTGCGCTGACAGGGCCGCTGAAGGCATAGAACCGGCCTGTGTGACCGCCTGCCCGACCGGCGCCCTTAAAATGAGCGAAAGAGAGCATTTTGGCGATGCTCTGCCTGCCTGGTTTCCTGAAACAGGCATAGGACCATCGGTGATACTCAAAAACGCTGACCGCAATACCGGACCGGAAATCATTCCTTCCGAAACCGGGACAGATGAAGAGGAGACGCACCTGGGCCACGACGAGGAACAGGGCGAAGGCCAGATCACGAATCCCGACAGGATACAGAAGGAGTGGAGCCTCATGCTTTTCTCCCTGATGGTGATTTCAGCCTCTGCATTAATGATCATCTCTGCACTGAAAGGCACTGTAGCCTCAAGCCTTCTGCCTCTCCTTCTGCTGGCCGGAGCCATGGCAGTATCGGTGGCACACCTCGGTGTGCCCGTCAAAGCGTGGAGGGCTCTCCTCAATATTGTCTCCTCCCCGTTGAGCCGTGAGATAGCGATGGTCGCAATACTGTCTGGGATTGCGATCATGAATTGGGTGGCACCGGGACTGATCCCGCCGGTTGTCGTTGTTATTACAGCCCTGCTGACCCTGATTTCAATTGACCTTGTATTCTTCGCAGCCGACAGGAAGCTGAGCCTGTGGCTGCACAGCGGGCAGGCATTCTTCTCGGGCATATATGCGGTATCATGGTTCATAAAGCCTGACTATATATTCCTTGCCTTCTCTATGCTGGCGGCACTGTCCGTCGTCATGCGATACGGATCAGCCGGCAGATCTCCGCTCGTTCGCAACCTCTATTATTTCAGGGCCATGACTCTTCCACTGGTCTTCCTGCTCATCTATCCTGATACTCCCTTAACAGATACAGCGGCACTGGTACTATTCGTTGCAGGAGTGGTTGCAGACAGGGTGCTTTTCTACTATGATTTCAATCCCGTTAATATCAAAGAGACTATATCTGAACATTTCAACACCGAATATGAAAAAGAGAGAGATAAACAGCGCAAGGACTCCGGTCTATCGTGATTCCGGGTTCGAGCTGCCGACAGCCGGAACAACCTCCGGCGCCTTTGCTGCGGAGACATCGCATGAGAGGGAGCCTGACCTGTACATATATTCACGCTATCGCAATCCAACAGTAGTTGCTGCAGAGGAGGCCATCATGGCACTCGAGGGCTCAAAGTGGGCTCTGCTGGCGCAGTCGGGCATGGCAGCCATTGACATCGCCCTCTCAATCTTCCAGGAGGCCGGGAGGCAGAGCAACTGGCTCTTTTTCTCCGAAATATATGGTGGCACTCTCTCATACATCAGCAGTGTGCTTGAGAAGCGAAGAGGCCTGGAGGTAAGTTTCTTCAGGCCGTCATCCGGGAGGTATGACTACAGCCACTTTGAAAGGATGCTTGAGGAGGTCCACCCTGACCTGGTCTATTTTGAGACCATCTCCAACCCGCTTCTAATGGTAGCTGAAGGTCGAAGGATAATCGCCCTGGCAAAGAAACAGGGTGCCAGGATCATTGTTGACAATACCTTTGCCACACCCATGCTATGGAAGCCGCTTGACGACGGTGCCGACATGGTCATCCACAGTGCCACGAAGTACCTGTCAGGTCATGGCAACCTGACTGCCGGCGTCATCTGCGGGAATGACACGGAACTGATGCAGAGCGCAATAGAGTACCGCAAGTTTGTCGGCCACATGCTGTCGCCTGACGATGCGTACCGGTTGCAGACGCAGATGGCATCGTTTGAGCTTCGGTTCAGCCAGCAGTGTGACAATGCCGCAGTTATGGCGGCGCTGCTAAGTGCATCGGATCATGTGGAGCGGGTTCTGTACCCCGGCCTGGAGTCGCACGGGACACATGTTGCAGCACGTGAGCTTACCGGTGGGAGGGGATACGGTGCCATGGTTACCTTCGATCTCCGCGGCAGCACCCCTGAGGCTAAGAGAAAGAGGCGCGACAGGTTCATTGCTTCAGTGTACCCGGAGATAAGGCTGATACCTACGCTGGGTGACAATCACACCATCCTGATGCCTGTTGAGGCAGTCTGGGGAGCGAAATACCCTGAACCAGGAATGATCAGGCTGTCACTGGGGTTTGAGAACCGCGATCTTCTGGGATCTGTTATCAGGCGGGGACTGGAGGCTTGATCACGTCGTGATCACCACGCTATTGGCTCAAAGCCCCTTGCTGTGAGCCATTCGTTGCATCTGCTGAAATGCGAGCTGCCGAAGAAGCCCCGCGAGGCAGAGAGGGGAGAGGGATGAACAGTCTTAAGAATGAGGTGCCGCGACGGGTCTATTGACGCCCCTTTGTTCTGTGCGTAGTTGCCCCACAGCATGAAGACCAGGTTTTCACGGTCATGGTTCAGGGCGCTGATGGCGGCATCAGTGAATCTCTCCCAGCCCCTGTTCTCATGAGAGAGGGCCTGATGTGCCCTGACAGTCAGGATGGCGTTGAGAAGAAGCACACCCTGTTTGGCCCAGCGCTCGAGGTTGCCGGATTGCGGTACGGGAATACCAAGGTCACTGTTGAGCTCCTTGAAGATATTGATAAGGCTGGGAGGGAACTCGGTGCCGTCGGTTACAGAGAAACAAAGTCCATGTGCCTGCCCTACGTTATGATATGGATCCTGGCCAATTATGACAACCTTCACCTTGTTAAAAGGGCAAAGATGAAAGGCATTGAATATCAGGTTCCCAGGCGGAAAGATACGGGTGGCTGTGTACTCTCTCCTTACAAAGTCGGTCAGGGAGATAAAATAATCCTTCCCAAATTCCTCCCTGAGCTTCTCCTTCCAGCTTGCCTCGATCTTTACATCCATACCGGTCTAACAGGGTTATCCACGGCTAAATATATTCATTTTTTACAGAACTTTTCGGTAAACGAGCTTGGGGTCGCCCGGACCGTAGAACTCACGTAGTGTAGCCTCGAGCTCATAACCGTTCTTCAGGTAGAAATGGCGCGTGGGCTCATAAAGTGGCCTGCCGGATGTTTCAATCCAGGCTATTATGCCTCCGAGTGACCTGATGCGGTTTTCAGCCTCACTCAGTATCACAGTGCCGTAATGCTTCTTGCGGTGTTCCTGTTGAATTGCCATCCAGTAAATGTCCCAGGAGTGCACTGATGATGGATTAGGTCCGAAATTGGCAAACCCGATCACCTCTCCCTCTTCCAGGAGTCTGACCCAGTAATAGCCGCTCTTCTCCTCTCCCTGCTCAAGGGTCTCGTCGGCCAGCGACAGGGCTACCTCTATCTCAAAGTCATAAAAGAATCCGGATGAGGCAAGTATCTTTTCAAAAACAGGCCTGTCGGCCGGAGTGATTTCAAACGAAACTTCAGGCATTGTACCGGCTATTTGTTAAGATCGTTAATTATGTGGCTGATTATTTTCTCATGGGTATACCCGGCATGAACGGCTGCTGAGATGAACCCGCTGTCGGGCGAGATACAGGGATTGGCATTGACCTCCAGTACATATACATTCTCGTCTGCGTCGGTGCGAATGTCAACCCGGGCATATCCCCTGAGTCCGAAAGTGCGCCAGCATGCGAGTACAGTCTCCCTGATATTGTTCAGCAGCCTGTCGCTCAGGTCGTCCGGAAAATTCCGGCGCGTATGGTCAAACTGAAATGTATCTTCCATCCACTTTGCCTTATAGCTTACTATCCGGGGGATCTCATCGGGGTAATCATGGAAGATCATTTCGGCTGGAGGTAACATCTCAGGACCGTCATAACCGGCCAACACGCTTACATTGAACTCCCTTCCCTCGATAAAATCCTCGATAAACCAGTGATTGTCATTCTTGTCTTTCAGTATGTCAGGAAGAGTACCGTCAAATGTAAAAACGGATTCTTCAGTGATACCCAGCGATCCGTCTTCCCAAACGGGCTTGAGGATATATTTCCTTCCCCTAACCAGGTCCTTTGCCTCAGACACCCTGTAACCGCCGGCCACTGTAATGCCGTTTGCCTTCATGAAACTGCGGGCAAGCACCTTGCTGGCGGTGACAAACGTGGCTTCAACCGGGCAGCCGGTATATGGGATATGGTGCATATTCAGCAGACCAGGAATGAAATAGAGTATCTCCGCCTTCTTTCCGACAGACTCTACCAGGTTGAAAATGAATTCATAGCCTTCATCCGCTATGCCGGCGATTTCGTGCATGAAATCGTCCGTTATGCCCCTCCGGTCGGCAACGTATCCGAGTGTCTCCAGCGTTGAACCGATGTAGTTAACCTGGTCGAGGACATCCAGCTCGTCAGGCAGTGCGTCAGTAGCGGGTTCATTGTAGATTATGAGACACCTTTTTTCCATCATCAGATTCCGTACCGTGAACGTGCTGATTCCATTATCAGTTTCATCAGTGTGTCAAAGTTCATTCCGTTCATTCGTGAGAGCATGGGCAGGTCGGAATGAACAGGGTTTAATCCTGCAAGCGGGTTGGCCTCTATGAAGCACATCCTGCCGTTTATGTCCGCCTTCATATCTACCCGGCCGGCGTCGACTGCGCCAAGTGCCCGCCAGGCTCCCAGGGCTACTGCATCACACTCGTCCCTGATAACTTCATCATACACCCTGTACTGGGCGTAATCCTCGTAATGCTCCTTTACCTCGACAGAATATGGAAGGTTATCCCTGCAGATCACCTCCATGCCACCCGTCACCTTCGCATCCGCACCGCTTCCGGTTACACCGACGGTGAACTCCCTCCCGGGCAGGTACTCCTCTATCAGGACGGGCTGCCTGTATACTGCAAACAGTTCGGCAGCCATGGTATTCAGCGCACCCATGTCTCTGACTACGCTTCTCTCGGTGATGCCCTTTCCCGTTCCTTCCGCAACAGGTTTGACAAACAGCGGAAAGGTCAGCGCGGTGGCTTTTTCAAGATCGCCTGCCGTGGCTGCGATAATTCCCGGAGGAACAGGCACGCCGGCAGCCTCAACAACAAGCCGGGCAAGGTATTTGTTGAGCGAGATCCCCATCACAACGGGGCCGCTGAAGACATAAGGAATACGGTACTGGTCAAGCAGGGCAGGAACGACAGACTCGCGTCCGTCGCCGTAAAGACCTTCCGCAATATTGAAAACCATGTCCCATCTTTTCCCGGCAGCAAGTTTCTCAACCAGTTCGAAAATATTACCGATGCGCTCTGTTTCATAGCCCAGGCGGGCAAGCGTATGCTCAAGGGCCGCCACCGTCTCCTCCTTGTCAAACTCAGCCGTCTCATCCATGGTATAACCGCGCTCGAGGTACCACGAACGGAGGTCATAGGTCAGTCCTATCCTCATCCCTCAGTTATTTTTTGTTGGGGTAAGTGTACTGATTCTGCTTATAATTTCGGAGGACCCATTTTTCAGGTCCGCTCTCCACGACGTATGAGGGCAGGATTGGTATCTTGCCGCCGCCGCCGGGGGCATCTATAACGAACTGGGGCACGGCATAACCGCTGGTATGGCCCCGGAGATTCTCTATTATCTCTATCCCCTTCTCAATATCGGTCCTGAAGTGGCTTGAGCCGGGTATCAGGTCACACTGGTAGATGTAATAGGGTCTCACGCGCACGGTGAGAAGCTTCTGCATCAGGCTCTTCATCGTTGCCGGGTCATCATTGACGCCCTTCAGCAGGACAGT
Organism: uncultured Rikenellaceae bacterium; assembly: GCA_963696805.1. Taxonomy (GTDB): domain Bacteria; phylum Bacteroidota; class Bacteroidia; order Bacteroidales; family VadinHA17; genus SR-FBR-E99. The sequence continues at coordinate 51,659 of CAVOLF010000006.1, read as the reverse complement.
CTGGCTTCCCAGGGGCATGCCTGCATCGGCAAGCATCTCACATGCCCTGCGTGTCTCCGGTGTGAGCTCATCAGGGTGAGTGAAATGCAAGCTTATGAAGACCGGATGATATTTCTTCAGCATGGCCACAAGCTGCGGAGTGATTCTTTGCGGGAGAACAGCCGGAACCTTGGTGCCAATCCTGAGAATCTCAATATGCTTTATTGCTCTCAGGTTAGAGAGCAGGTATTCAAGCTTGCTGTCGTTCATAGTCAGAGGATCCCCTCCGCTGATGATGACATCACGTATCTCGGTGTGTTCCGCGAGATATCTGAACGCCCTGTCCCATTCACTCTTGGTCAGATGACCGAGCTTGCCCACCGAGTGAGACCTTGTGCAGTACCTGCAGTAGGAGGAGCAGAACTGGGTCACGGTGAACAGAGCCCTGTCAGGATAACGGTGTATAATACCAGGCACGGGACTGTTTCCCATCTCGTTCAGGGGGTCAGCCTTCTCGGCCTCGGTTATGACAAGCTCATCACTCGTGGGAATCATCGTCCGGCGCAGGGGAGAACCGTTTTCAGAGTCATAGATAAGCGACAGATAGTAGGGAGTGATCCTTAGCGGCAACCTGTTCTTCAGCCCGTTGAGAGTGTTTATCTCGTCGTCGGTAAGTGAAATTACACGAGCCAACGACTCAGCAGTGGTGAAAGAATTGCGCAGCTGCCAGCGCCAGTCATTCCAGGATTCAGTATTTGCAAGAGGGAAGTAGCGGCGTATGAATTCCGAACTCCGGTTGCTAACTAAACGATCGTGGGATCCGATCTGCGGGAAGATCATGGTACCCGCGCCAGGTTCTTCGTCAGAAGAACAACCCATGAGGCGGTCCTCAACATGAGTGACCGTTGCCTCTTTTCTGTTAGCGTTCATACTTCGGTAAAATAATTTACCTTTTTTTTCTGGTTGTTAATTAATCGTTTTAGTTATTAAAAAGTTTCATAAAATTGTCGCTAAGTTATTAAATGCACAACCTGCGATAAATCCTCAGGGTAAAAGATATTAACAGTTAATAGCCCCCTGTTATTATCTGTTTCTCAATTTTATAACCTTCTTCATCATGAGTTATTCACAGGTCAGTTCCGGGTTATAAAAATGATGCCCTTATTTTGAGGCGCAAACTTAATTCAAAATCTGATATCCGGATACTTTTCAGCCATTATTTTCAGATTATTTTCAACCATCTGATTACGCCGGGCAGCACACAGTTGTGTCCGGCCTGCGTCCTCAGGGGTATTAAGTACATAATCAATCAGTTTTTCCATTGTTGTCGTTGCCACGTGCATCCTTGTATCTGAGCTTGCATAGTACACAAAGACTGTGCCATTTTCATCAGCTATCCAGCCGTTGCTGAAGACTACATTGGACACATCCCCAACTCTCTCTTCATCAAGTGGTTCAAGGAAATGCCCGGAGGGCCTTTTAATCACTTTCCATGGCTCATCAAGTGAGGTCAGAAAGAGGTAGAGTGTGTAGCGCAATCCGGCAGCGGTTCTCCTTACACCGTGGGCAAGATGAATCCAGCCCTTTTCTGTCTTCAGCGGGGCGGGGCCCTGGCCGTTCTTGACCTCCTTTATTGTATGATATTGCCTTTGATCTACCAGTACCTCCTCGCCCAGGACGGCATGTTCCATGCTGTCGCAGGAACCTGCCGATATCCCGCTGTCGCCCGTCTCGATGAAGCCCGATTGCGGCCGGGTATATATCATATACTTTCCCTTTACAAATTCAGGGTGCAGGACGCAATTCCTTTGCTGTGCTGCCGATGATTTGAGATCATCAAGCCTCTCCCAGCGATCCATGTCCCTGGTCCTGGCAATACCACAGCTTGCCAGCGCCGCGGAGGAGTCACCGGGTTTGCTATGATCCTTCCGCTCTGCGCAGAACAGGCCGTAGATCCATCCATCCTCATGCCTGGTGAGCCGGATATCATAGACGTTCATCTCAGGGTCAGCGGTGACAGGCATCACAATGGGATGATCGCGGAAGCGCCAGCGGTCAATGCCGTTGGGGCTCTCGGCAATTGCAAAGAACGACTTAACGTCGAAGCCTTCCGTTCGTACTGCCAGGCAGTACTTCCCGTCATACTTTATCGCTCCCGCATTGAAAGTGGTGTTGATACCCAGTCTTGTCATCAGGTGAGGGTTGGTCCTGTAGCTGAGGTCATATCTCCAGAACACCGGGGCATGATCACGTGTCAGTACCGGAAAGAAATACCTGTCAAATATTCCGTTCCCGCCATCCTTTTTCCTGTTTGGCCTGTTGATGAGCGCAGAATGGTCATCAAACAGTCTCTTTACACTGGCATCAAACTCCTTTTCAGTCATAATTCCGAACGTTTTATCGGAACAAATATAACGGATAACGCAAACCCCCGGTGATCATTGTATTGTCACCTTGTCAATTGTTCAAACTTTTATAAATTGCCCCGGAAACCATACCATATTGCCCATATGAAAAAACATGTAATTTATGCGTTAACCGTCCTTCTGCTTCTCCCCGGATCATGCGGAAGCAGCCGGTCAGATCATGATTTCATGGTTGTCGGATACGTTGCGGGATTCCGGGACTATGACATTTCAAAGATCGACGCAACAAAGCTCACTCATATCAATTATGCCTTTGCGAATATAATCGATGGAGAGGTGATGTTTGGAAGCGAAAGCATTGACAACACGGTCAGGAACAGCGATGACATAAAAAGACTCGTGGCCCTGAAGGAGTTCAATCCGGACCTGAAGGTACTTATCTCCGTCGGCGGCTGGGGATGGTCAGGAAACTTCTCTGATGCTGCCCTTACCGATTCGTCCCGAACCCGGTTTGCAGCCAGTGCTGCCATGTTCATTAAGGAAAATGCCCTTGACGGCATTGATCTCGACTGGGAGTATCCCAACCAGGTGGGTGCAGGGAACACCTACAGGCCTGAGGATGTTCACAACTTCACGCTGATGCTGGCATCTGTACGGAAACACATTGATGCCCTTGCCGCTGAGCAGGGGCGGAGGGAGCCTTACCTCCTGACCATAGCCACAGGAGCCGATTCAGTCTATGTTGCCAACACTGATCTGGGTGAACTTGAGCAGTATGTAGATTTCATCAATATCATGACTTACGATTTCCATCACGGTATGAGCTCACAGACCGGGCATCACAGCAACCTCCGTCTCTCCGGTTTTGATAGCCGCGACGGTGATGCCACTGTAAAAAGCGTCAGGATGCATCTCGAGGCGGGCGTCAGGCCGGAAAAACTAAATATAGGTGTTCCCTTTTACGGCAGGAGATGGAAGGGTGCAGAGCCCGTCAATAACGGTCTCTACCGCGAGGCGGCTACTACCGGGGCAGGCATAGCGTATATTGAGGTTATGGCTGCTCTGGCTGACAGCTCCTTTGTCAGAATTTACGATTCCACGGCGGCGGCGCCCTGGCTCTGGAATGTAACCGATTCGGTCTTCATCTCGTACGATGATGAGGTCTCGCTGGCAGCGAAGATGGAGTATGTGAAATCTCAGGGCCTCGGCGGAGTGATGTTCTGGGAATACACTGAAGACATTGACGGCATGCTGCTTAACGCAATAGTGACTGGTTTGCAGGGCAAATAGACCATGAACTACCTGTACCCGTGGTGCCCGTAAGCAGGGGGTCACATCGTCTGAATTGCTGATCATATAAAGAAGAACGCCACACCCGCCACGCTCAGCACCGCCCCGGCTATCTCCACGGCGGTGATCTTCTCCTTGTAGATCCAGGCTGACGGGGCGAGGATAAGTATCGGCACAATTGCCATGATGGTCGAGGCGATTCCTGCCTGGGTAAATTTTACCGCCAGCAGCGAGAAGGAGATGCCAAGGAAGGGGCCAAAGAAAGCGCCAAGAACCAGGACCTTCATTGCAGGAGGATTCCTGATGGCTGTCCCGACATTGCCCCACCGTCGCAAAAGGGTGATAATAATTGCAAATCCCGATATTCCTGTAATGATCCTAATCTGGGTTGAGGCGAAGACATCATACCCCTCCATACCGTACTTGCTGAGTACTATTCCCAGTCCCTGCCCCAACGCACCAACGAAGGCAAAGAGTAACCCTGCCGGCGCCAGTTTGATCGACAGCCGCTCACCCTTTACAGGTTTATTGAAGATGGCCAGGGAGATTCCCAGTATGACTATTAACATACCGGCTATCTGTAATATGTTCAGCGACTCACCAAGAATGAAGTAGCCAAAGATCGCTGCCATAGGAGGGGCCAGGGTCATTATCAGCATTGCAAACCTCGAACCGATAAGCGAATAGGAGCGGAACAGGAAATAATCGCCCATTACCAGCCCGACTATACCCGATAGGCCCAGCCACAGCCAGTTGAATCCTGTAGCGTCCAAAGGAAGTATTTGTCCGCGGGCAATCCAGGTATAGATACTCAGGAAGACCATGGCCATGGTGAGTCTCAGTATGTTTACCGTGAGAGAACCTACCTTGCGGCTGGCCGACTCAAACGCCAGCGCGGTGATGGTCCAGAAAATTGCCACGGCGAGCGCGGCAAACTCACCTGTGTGAGCGTTTATGTAATCCATGACCGGTTAAAATATCAGGGCACAAAAATATACAATCGCCTGAACCCTGCACACTTTTAGATCACATCCTTTAAAAATTTCCTGACGAGAGCCCCCAAACGACAATAATATTTTAATTTTGAGTAAATCAAAAAAATCTATCTCATGGATGCAAAAACCAAAGCCATCATTTCTCACCTCTTTGTCATAGGCTGGATTATAGCTGTCATTTTAAACACGAGCAAAAAAGAGGAGTATGCCAGTTATTACATCAAGCAGAATCTTGGCATCATTATACTTGGCATCGCTCTCAGGATTCTGAATGTGATTCCGTTGTTTGGCCCCGTTCTGTGGGTTATTGGAGGCATCCTGCTGTTCATTTTCTGGCTGATGAGTTTCATCTGGTCCATCCAGGGAGAGATGAAGCCCATCCCGTTGCTGGGAGACAAATTCCAGGCGTGGTTCAAGGGCTTCTGACCTGATGCCCCTTAAGCACTGTTTCACCGTATTGACAGTGGCCGTCGCCCTGTTCTCTGCCGGTTGTACTGTCAGCGATCCGGTGAAGCCCAATATTATCATCATCCTTGCCGATGATCTCGGTTACGGAGATACCGGACCCTACGGTCAGGGAAAAATCGAAACCCCGAATATCGACCGTCTTGCTGAGGGCGGCATGCGATTCACCCGTCACTATGCAGGTTCACCGGTATGTGCCCCGTCACGATGCGTGCTTTTAACCGGCTTGCACACCGGCCACTCGCAGATAAGAGGTAACGATGAGTGGGCTGATAGAGGTGATGTCTGGAGCTACAGGGCTATGATAGCTGATCCAGCGCTTGAGGGACAGCGTCCGCTGAGTGAAGGCACCGTAACTTTGGCCTCAATCCTTCAGAAGAACGGGTACATCACAGGGGCTGTCGGGAAGTGGGGACTGGGGGCACCTTACACCGGCGGCGCACCTGAAAGGCAGGGATTCGATTTCTTTTATGGCATTAACTGCCAGCGGATGGCACATACCTACTACCCGGTTCACCTGTGGCGTAACGGGACACGTGTGCCTCTCAGGAACGATACTGTGCCGCCGCACACGGGCTTTGAACCCGGTGCCGATCCTTACGATCAGGCGAGCTATGCTAAATTTAACCTGACGGATTATGCTCCTGATCTCATGTTCCGGGAGATGATCACCTTCATTGACTCATGCGGAGACAACCCCTTCTTCCTCTACTGGGCAACACCAATCCCCCATCTTGCCCTCCAGGCCCCCCGTGAGTGGGTGAAACGTTACTGCGAGAAATTCGGTGACGAAGAGCCATACAAAGGCGGAGATGGATATTTCCCCGTACGTTATCCGCATGCCACCTATGCCGCAATGATATCATACCTCGATGACCAGGTAGGCAACCTGGTAGGGCACCTCAAGGAGCTCGGCTTGTATGAAAAGACACTGATTCTCTTTACCAGCGACAACGGTCCGGCATGGAACGCCGGGACGGACCCGGTGTGGTTCGGAAGCGCTGAACCACTAAGGGGTGAACGGGGATACGGGAAGGCGTCAGTGAACGAGGGCGGCATACGCGTTCCCATGATCGCATCATGGCCGGGAGTGATAGAGGAGGGATCAGTCTCAGATCATATCTCTGCTTTCTGGGACGTGATGCCCACGCTGTGCGAGATCACCGGTGCCGAAATACCACCCGGCACCGACGGGATAAGCTTCCTGCCGGAACTCATGGGTAAGAACCAGCGACAGCATGACTACCTCTACTGGGAGTTCCCCGAATACGGAGGACAGCAGGCCGTCATGATCGGTAACATGAAGGCCATCAGGAAACAGATGCATAATGGCAATGAAGTGTTCGAACTATACGACCTTGACGCAGACCTGCGGGAGACGAACGACATAGCCTCTGAAAATCCTGAGATCATCGCCAGGGTGAAGGAGATAATAAGAAAAGAACATATCACATCACCAAACCTGCGATGGAGGTTCTCCGTACTCGACGAGTGAGAACAAAGTCGGTCACTCTTCCGCGAAAAGACCGGTTAACGGTGGCGGAGTAAAATAATGACCTGTCATAAGCCGTTATCTTTTGTCGCAAATGCAGGATTTACGAGGACTATTAAACGTTGAAAAGTCTGTTATCTTTGCACGGGCTTCAAATAATGGAATTAACGGAAATAGCTAATTTACTGCAAGGGTTCGAACCGGTGGGGCTTGACGGCATGACAGAGGTCAGGTACATGAACCGTGTAGATACCAAATATGTATTCTCAGTCAGCAAGTTGCCGCTGCTTCTTCAGAATGTGAGCCCGCTCTATCAGGCGCTGGAGATAGACCGGCAGCGCGAGTTCCGTTACAAGACGGTCTATTTCGACACTCCCGAACATCTGTTTTACAACCAGCATGTGACCGGCAAGCTGAACAGGTCCAAGGTCAGGATCAGGACCTACGAGATGAACGGGCTTACCTTCCTCGAAGTTAAGCATAAGTCGAACAAAGGCCGTACTTCAAAATCGAGGCTGGAGAAGGAGCCTGGCGACATGAACCATATTCAGCAATCGCGCGAATTTCTCACGGAGCTCGTGGCCGGGGATGCCAATTCACTCAAGGCCGTAATCAATACGGGTTTTTCGCGAATTACGCTGGTAAACCTGCATAATGCGGAGAGGATCACCATCGATTACAACATCTCGTGGAACAATCTGAAGGGCGACTGTGTAGAGATGCCTTTCCTGGCAATAGCGGAGATCAAGAGTGAGAAGTCCACCTCGCTCTCCCCCTTCTTTCAGCAGCTCAAGCACCTGGGTATACGGAGCACCGGCTTCAGCAAGTACGCGATGGGCATGGCCCTGGTAAACGGTGTACCGAAACAGAATATCTTAAAACCGAAATTTTTACTCTTAAACAGGATCAGGGATGAATACTACAGGAATGGTTCTGCCTGACGGCAGCACCGTATCAACGGCGTCGGAGATGTTCAGTTTCACGGGATTGCCGGAACTTTTGCTGCGCTTCGGCATAAACCTGGTGGTGATAATCCTCCTGGTGCGATGGTTATATTATACTGCCACCAGGCGAAAAGACTACCTCTTTACCTACATACTCATCTCCAGCGTCGTCTTCCTGCTCTGCTACCTGCTTGAAAGCGTAAGCCTGCAGATAGGGTTTGCACTGGGACTCTTTGCCATATTCGGGATAATAAGATACCGTACCAACCCAATGCCAATCAAGGAGATGACCTATCTCTTCCTGGTCATCGGTGTCTCCGTGATCAATGCCCTCACGGTCGGCACAAGCCTGTTTGAGATCCTGTTCGCCAATATTGCTGTTGTGCTCATCACATTCGGCCTTGAGAAGGTATGGCTGCTCAGGCACACCTCGTCAAAGGTCATCGTTTATGAAAAGATAAATCTCATTGTACCGGAGAAATATGACGAGATGATAGCCGACCTGCAACAGCGTACCGGAATCAGGGAGATAAGAAAGGTTGAGATAGGTGAGATCAATTTCCTGAAGGATACATGCCGGATGATAGTATATTATGATGACAAGAGCCGCTCAGTCAACCTTGCTGACCAGAACGGATTCATTAAACCGGACGACAATGATGATGATTAGAAAGAGCCTGACTGTCATTGCGGCGTTATTATTATCATCGGTGCTGGCAGGGCAGAAGACCGATTACGGAATTTGGTACGAGGTCAAGGCCGACAAGAAAATCTGGAAGGCTCTGCGGTTCGATCTCGAGGCAAGTGTCAGGACCGATCAGAATGCAGCGAGGGTTGAGACCATCTACCTGGAGCCCGGCCTGCGGTACAAGTTCAACGATTACCTGGCTGCCGGCGTTTATTACCGTTTAATTGAGCAGTTGGAAAAGGATAACCAGTTTCACATACGTCACCGCTGGTTCGCTCAGGTCAAGGGGACTACCCCCTCCTTTTACCGTTTTACCATGGCCTTAAGATACCGGGTTCAGGAGCAGTTCAGGACCTATTTCGATGACCCGGAAGATGGGGAGCCCGTCTGGTATCAGCGCATGAGGTTCGAGCTCAGTTATGACATCAAGGGGGTCCCGCTCATGCCATATTTCAATACGGAGTTGCATGGACTGCTCGGCGAACCCAATGCATATACGATAGACAAATGGCGTTCGATGATCGGGGTAGAGTACACTCTCAAAAAGAGACACACTTTCGGAGTCGAATACATTTATAATGACAGCAGGGTTACCAAACCTGCCTACATGAACATAGTCGGGGTCACCTATTCGGTCAAACTTTAAGCCCGGGCAGTTTCTATCAGACCGCCTCATCCACACCATCAGTTTACACAATGTTTGTTTGACGAACTTTTAGCAGCGCAGGTTGTTATCTGCTAAATACTACTTTATGCAAACTGATATGACTAAATGGACCACTGAAAAGATAGGAGATCTGAAAGGAAAAACAATAATCGTTACCGGCGGAGCGAGCGGAATTGGATTTTCCGCCGCTGAGGTACTGGCATCGAAGGGAGCCAAACTGGTTCTTGCTGTCAGGAGTGTCGCGAAAGGGGAGAAGGCAGCAGGTAAGATAAGGGCATTACACGCCGGAGCGGATGTGACGGTGATGCATCTTGACCTTGGCGATCTGCCATCGGTCAGGCAGTTTGCCGCTGAGTTCTCAGCTCGTTTTAACAGGCTTGATGTGCTCATTAATAACGCAGGGGTGATGATTCCACCGTACTCAAAGACCAAGGATGGCTTTGAGCTTCAGTTCGGCACTAACCATCTTGGTCACTTCGCCCTCACTGCCCATCTGCTTCCGTTGCTCTTAGCCACGCCGCTCTCACGTATTGTAACCATCAGCAGCATTGCTGCCCGTAACGGCAGAATTAACTTCAGGAACCTTGACGGGTCGCAGGGATATAACCCGATGACCTTCTATCGCCAGAGTAAGCTGGCCAACCTACTCTTCGCCATTGAACTCCAGCACAGCCTGGAGCGTGCAGGAGCAAACTCGATCAGCGTTGCATGCCATCCGGGCATCAGTGTCACCAACCTGATGTCACGAGGCTCGGGAGTGGAAACCGGGAGGATTATGAAGACCATGATGAGTATTGTAGCCCAGCCTGCAGCAAAAGGAGCGTTACCCACACTGTATGCAGCCACCCATCCCGGTCTCCGCGGTAGTGAGTATATCGGCCCTGACGGCCGTGGCAACCACAGGGGAGACCCGGTTATGACCAATGACGCATCGAGGCTCTTCAAGCCGGATCTGGCAACCAGGCTTTGGGAGGTATCCGAGGAGCTGACAGGAGTGAAATTCCCAATCTGAAATTCAGTCTGCATTCGCCAGTCCACAGTCTCCAGTCCCTATTCTGACTGTGGTCTGCTGCTTGCCGACTGCCGACAGGACGTTTTGTGCAATTCCTGTTGAACAATGACTGCAATTTTGTTGTTTATTTCTCATGATGAACTAATGTTGAACAAAACAGAGAATAATACCATGGAAACTACAAAATGGACAATAGACCCCTCGCACAGTGAGATTCAGTTCAAGGTTAAACACATGATGATAACAACTGTCACCGGCAGCTTCAAGGAGTTCTCCTCGGCGGTCGAGACACAGGGACATGACTTTACAACGGCAAAAATCAGGTTCCAGGCAGCCACTGCATCAGTTTTCACCAACTCCGATCAGAGGGATGCTCATCTTAAGAGTGGCGATTTCTTTGATGTTGAGAAATACCCCGATTTAAAGTTTGAATCCACATCGATAGAAAAGGACGATGATGATAATTTCACTCTTCACGGAAAACTGACGATAAAGGAGATAACGAAGCCTGTAAAGCTTGATGTAGAGGCAGGTGGAACAGGCAAGGATCCCTGGGGTAATCTGAAGGCAGGTTTCAGCCTGACCGGCAAGATCAACCGGAAGGAGTGGGGATTGAACTGGAATGCAGCTCTTGAGAGCGGTGGCGTTCTCGTGAGCGAAGACGTACGCATCTTCTGCGAGGTGCAGTATACAAAGCAGGTCTGATCCTGCCACCAAGTGAGACTTTTTTCACGTTTCAGAGATTAAATATTTACATTACCGGAGGCCGTAAACAGCCTCCGGTTTTTTTATTTCCCCCTCCCTTTCTCTATTTCTCTATTTCACTTTAACCTATAACCTTTATCCTTCCCCTTTGGGGTGTCAGGTGCTGCGTCAGGTAATATGTCGCCACGGCAGGTTGGGTTGACAGCACCTTCCTTGATATAGCCTCAAAAATGATTTTGGTGAAATATCCCCGCTGGCAGAAACAGGTTCTACCGAAAATGATGTCAGAGTCTATTCTGTTAAGTCTAATCTTCCAATCGCAATTGAGAAAATTAATGGCCGAATAAATCAGAGAATTGCTCGGCCATTTTCAGTAGTGGCATGAACCAGCAATGAATAATATTATCAATTTGTAACCATCAAAAAGTGAATTAATTCCTGGCTGGATCAGAACCCGTTTGCCAAATCATTGATAAATCAGCAGTTCCCGCGCAGCCGAATATTTTTAATTCAAAGATTTCAAATTTGATTATTAAAGAGTAGATTTATGTCCTGGTTTCAAGCTATATGTAAAAATGCAGGCAGACTGTCAGATACTATCTATATCAAAACATTACATCACTGTTTGCATTTTACGGTTTGCACTTGTTTTTGCCTTATTCATAATTGAGGATAATGCTACCGCACAAATTTACGGACTTAAAATTTCAAAGTCATGATGTTGTTTTGGATAACAGGACAGAATTAGATTTATCCCCTGAAAATCTTTTAAGTTTTGATAAAGAATTCGAAATTTCTTTTGACTATAATGTTTATCTCTCAAATCCAAATGTATACTCAGGATTGTTTGGATATATTTTTCGGATAATTTCTCTAGATAACAAAAATGTTGACCTCGTAACTTCTTCCCTGCCAACGAGATCTTTACATCTGATTATTGGCAGAACCGATTCCACTTATTAATTTGGGTACTATAGACAGTGCACTTAATGCCTGGGTTAATCTGCGTGTTAAGTTCTTATTGAATGAAGACAAATTGATTTTCTATACCCCTGATTCTTTTTATGTTGCGGAAAACATCGGGTTTAAGAAAAATGATTCATTCAAAATATTCTTTGGAGCAAATAATTATGGAAATTTTAAGACATCAGATGTCCCTTCAATGAATATTAAAGGACATCCGGATTTTTGAAGAAGGAGTTCTGATATATTACTGGCCTCTTGATGAAGAACAGGGCACCATAGCAGAAAGCAGATTAAACAATGCGGAAGCTTTTGTGAAAAATCCTGTATGGATCAAGAACTTGCATAGCAGATGGGAGAACACTTACCAGGGTGAAATTAACGGACATCGTACTTGTGGCTTCCGACAACGAAAACGGAAGAATATTTTTTGTGGGTGATCAGGAGTTATTAATTTATTCCGCTCAGGAAAACACAATTCAGTCAGTTAAATACATCGACAAAACTATTATCATTAAACAATGATTTCTATTCAATATACAACAGTCTGGATAATAAAATTTACATTGTTCGTCGTAGACAGTAAGGTATTATATAGCCTTGATGTTTTAACCGGAAAATGGAGTGCAATAGATGTCTACTCAGACTCAGAAACCTTCTACAGACATTATAACAGTCATTTTGATCCGGAGGAGAATTCAATATACATTTTCGGGGGTTATGGTCAATATACCTATCATAATGAAATCCGAAGGCTTGATTTGAATAAGAATGAATGGAAGGACTTAACTTTTGACAATGACGATATTCTCTCCCCGGTACCTGGCGGGTCTTGGTTCACTGAATGATACAATTTATATATTGGGTGGTTATGGAAGTCTGACAGGAAGTCAGCTGGTAAATCCCCATAGTTATTTCGATCTGCTTGGTTATTCAATTAAGAACGGGACATTATTCAAAAAGTTTGAAATAGACCGGGTCTACGATGATATGTGTGTAGGCAGCACTATGTTTATCAACAGCAGGAACCGTGATTATTACGCACTGATATTTGAAAAAACCAAGTTTGAAAGTGCCTTGCACCTGATTAAGGGGAATATTGACAATCCAAAAGTAGAATTTGTAGGCGATATGATCCCTTACAGGTTTTATGATATAAGATCGAATGCCAGCCTGTTTTATTTCCCCGGGCAAAACAAACTATTTACCTGTACTTCTTTCGTAACTGATTCTTCGACGACGCTCGTAAACTTGTATTCAATAGCTTATCCGCCTGCAGAATTCAGCCTAATAACCTATAAGGACAAAAGCAGAAAGGGCCTGTTATTAATCTTAATTCCGATTGTATTAGTGATTTTATCAGCAGCAGTTTTATCACTGTATTTTATCAGAAAAAGAAGGTCTGTAAGAGCTTCACAGAATGATAGCGACCCTGACATGTATGGTCGCAGATAAGGAATATAAACAACCTGCTTCTGAAGAACCAGGGACGAAACAAAATTATCAATTGGTTCTGTTTGGCGGTTTTCAGGTCTTTAACCTTAATAATGAGGATATAACGAATAAATTTTCACCTCTGTTAAAAGAACTGTTTCTGCTTATTTTCTTATATACGTATAAAAATAATAAAGGAATTACTTCCGATCAAATATCGGAATACCTATGGTTTGGTAAATCCTCATCAAGTGCAAGAAATAACAGGGCTGTAAATATTGCCAAACTTAAGACGATACTGAGTGAAATATGGAGCAGTCGAATTGACAAAGAAAACGGGATACTGGAAAATTATTTTTGACAATAATATTGTTAAGAGTGATTATCATCGATTTCTTGGAAATCACCAGTTCAAAGGCAAATCTGACCAAACAGAATATATGCAGATTATTGGAAATCACCAGGAAGGGAGGTTTCCTGATCAACACCAACTATGAGTGGCTTGATGATTTTAAATCAGATATTTCTGACAAGATCGTTGATACACTGGTTGCTTTTGCAGAGAAATGCAAATTAGAAACAGATGCTGAGTTCATTATTCAGCTGGCTGATAGTATTTTTAATTTCGATAAAATCAATGAAGAGGCGATGGTTTATAAATGCAAAGCGGAGTATTTCCTTGGCAATCATAGCCTTGCAAAAATGACCTATGAAAAATTTATCAAAGGAGTATCAGAAGCTGTATGGTGAGGAATTTAAAAGATCATTTAACGAAGTTAATAAAATCTTAGTTTTTAATTTTGCGATGCTTAACTCAAAATTTTTGACTCGGCGCTGATTTAAAGAATGATTTTTTGACTGTATACTCCTTGTTTATCTATCACCACTACAACATAAATCCCATTTCGCATATTTAAGGGTACTTCTGTTCTTTCCAGCAAAAAGTCAGAGAGCAGTTTGCCTGAAATATCGTATATTTTAATGATTGAATTTAAAGCAGCATCTTTAAAGACAAGGGTCTGGTTCCTTACATAGAAGTACTGAATTATTTCTTCATTATAAACTTCATCAACAGCATTCGGGCTTTCCTTACTTGTCGAGATAAAAACATCATCGAAATAAGCCTGGAATGAACCATTGGATGAAGGCTTGTCGTATGTGATAACAATGCCCGTAATTTCATCACCAATCAATTCGCCCACACCTAACATGCAGGTAATATTCTCCCAACCTCCCCCGACTGTTCCTGTACCTGAAGAAGGATCCATGCTCATTCCCATATTGTTTTTATAGTTTATAAGTTTGCTTAACTTCTTTCCTGATTTAAACATCAAATCAACCGAGACATATTTGCCAAGTTCATTGGAGGTGTTCTTCCAGAATGATAGTTGCAGGTCGGCTTCGACAGGAATTTTAACCTCAGCAAATCTGTAGCTGTAAAATGCGGTATTCGATGAAGTCGGATTTCCTGTGGCCCTTACCAAATATGATCCTGTGTGCGCATTTACCTCATCTTTAATAATTTCACATACCGGAAGTGAGACATTGGTGCTTCCCGTAATTACCGGATTATAAAAGCAAGGATCCAGATTAAATATCCCATTTTTAACTTCGCCACCTTCTTTTTCAACATATTCGGTATATCTCTTTTCAAAACTGTTCCAATAATAATCCGGTCCCTGGGAATGAGGAACTGACAGTAGCTGAGATGGCTGATCGGCATTTTTTGCCATTGTCATGGCGGCACCTGCAACTCTCAGGTAAAAATCTGATGATACCCATATGCCATCTGTGCTTAATGTAACGAAATACTGGTCGGTTGGAATCATCCTCCAGTCAGTTGCAGACTTCATTATAGCTGTGCCTTCATCATATTCATCAAACATTGCAAAGTACATCTGGTTAATTCCGGACGATCTTATATTATACGCCTGCCGCCACAGGAATTCTCCGGCCAGCCGGGGGATTGAATTCGGGGCTCCGGTATTCCATGTTGACCAGGAAAAACCAGGGAAAAGTACAGGCAGATAGTCGAGGAAATTAGCATCGCAAAACGCTTTGTCAGGTACTATATAATTGGTTCTGTGGCTGTCGCAGCCAGAAATGGTTCTATATCGTCCGGGAGTCCATGGGGAAACCATATCGTAAGTCTTGTAGGCTTCAATAAAACCCGGTTTTGAGTCACCCGATTCGGTGCGCCAGTTTGTCGGAACACCTCCAATTACATAGCATCCCCGGCTTTTGAGGAATTCTATGAGTTCAATTGTTTTTGCTGCATTCCCCACCCGCGAAGTAAATCCAGGTCCCCAGATTTCCACCACAGGCTTGTTATTTACTGTGGCATAAGCAGGAGATGACGTTAAAGCATAGGATTGTTCAATGTTGAAGACCCAGTCGTATTTGATACTTTCAGCCCAGGCATTCTCATCTTTCCCTGACGACATATCATAACATACATAGAAGATCCTTTCATAAGTTTCAGCGGCCTTTTTTACTTTCAGTGGTTTCGACAGGGGTGAGTCGGTAATCGGGTATGGATTATCTCCAATGAAACGCTGAAGTGCGACCCCGTCAATACCGAACTCCTTCATCCATTTAAAGTGTTCGTCAATCACATCAGCTGAGCTGAACAACATGGAGGGTTCCCCATTTCCCAGTCGTCAAAGCCGGTTTGCTTCAGAATTCCTGGCATATAATCACGTGATATCAGGATAAACATCAAAGGAGGAATTCCCGACCTCAGGCCTTGTATTGGCGGACCAGTGAACCCATCCCGAGTTTGACTCAGTTGCCGTAAACCAGGCCTGGTAACCTGCAACTGATTTTCCCCTGAATTCCGAATAACTGCTGCCTGAAGTGACCGGTACCGGTTCCGCGTAAGGGTCAAGCCCGCCTTTTGATATGGTTACCTGACGTATGTAAGCTTCACCCGAAATCCTGAAATCAGACTGGTTATTTTGCAAATTGTTGAATGCCGCATCTGCAACTCCTATTGTAGCGCTGATCCAGATGTTGGAGTTCGTTTTTGTAATCGTAATCCCTTTGTAATTGCTTGATAACGCATTGTACTGAAGCGAGAAATTTCCATATCCTGCGTCAAAGTAGGTAATATGGAAAATCAGCCTGGCATCGGTAGTCAGAACCAACCCGTCATCAACCCTGAAGTATCCATATTTACCTGATGGGATATAGCGACAATCCATTTGCCCCCTTACTGCCTGTTCACTATACGCTTCAGCTGAAGGATTGGTAATTACCAAAAATTGCATTCCTGTCTCCTCCAGTGGATTTGAAAAGGTAATTTTTGCAACCTGACCATTTGCAGGTAAAGCGGACAAAATGATTAAGTGTATCAGAGAAAAAGTTAGCAGGCGTCGCATTATGAGATTTATATGATACAAAGGAAGGTTTAGACAATTAATTCTTTATTAATAATCTCTTAAAGGAATTGGTTTTCAACAGAAAATCCTGTACCAGGAAAAGTTGAAACTGAGGATCTCATGTGTTTATGCTGATACTACCCTGATTTATTAATATAATTTATTTTTTATTAATTGAAAATTAATGGCATGACCCTTCCTTAGTCGTGTAGAAGGTTTAACCAAAGCTAATTTCCCAACTGAACTTCGATGACCTATAAATGTCTTTTATGGAATAAAACGGTCGCTGTGACCGTCAGTCTTT
Source organism: uncultured Rikenellaceae bacterium (assembly GCA_963696805.1). Classification (GTDB taxonomy): domain Bacteria; phylum Bacteroidota; class Bacteroidia; order Bacteroidales; family VadinHA17; genus SR-FBR-E99. The sequence goes on along the minus strand of CAVOLF010000006.1, from coordinate 34,975 downwards.
TTTGCTGTTTCTCGTTTATCCTGGCCGGACAGGCAGATGAAAGGCCAAATATCCTGATAATAATGACAGATCAGCAGGCTTACAGTGCACTGGGCTGTTCAGGCAATCCTGTCATTAAAACTCCCAATCTTGACCGTCTTGCAGGCAACGGCGTTTATTTCAGTCAGGCTGTCACACCCTGCCCGGTATGTGTTCCGGCCAGAACCTCCATTCTGACCGGCAGATTAACCGAGACAACTTCCATCAGGGATAACAGGGATGTGGTGAGCAAAGATGCTTTGTGCTACCAGACCTTTGATGAAATACTCACAAAAGCAGATTACCGGAGTGAGTATTACGGGAAGTTTCATTCTCCGGAATACATGGCAAGGGTACATGAGAATCCACCCGTGGAGGGATTGACAGGTACTGATCAAATAACCAAATGGGAATCCCTTTACGTAAAATACATAAAGGAAACCATCGGGAAAAGAGAGTTAAACCCCGGGGAACTTTATGAAACCACATTTTATGGCGGAACTGTTCCCTACAGGGTCGATCCTATTGACAGAAGATACAAATATCTGCCATCCGGCGAAATCCCGGAAGATGAACTAAAACTGAAAAAGCTGGGGCAGGACGATGTGCATGGAGTACTCGATTTGCCTCCGGAATACACAATTACCACTATTCAGGCACGTCAGGCAATTGATGCCCTTGACAGACTCAAGGATCAGAGATTTATTCTCACCTGTTCGTTTCATTGCCCCCATGTTCCGATAACACCTTCCGAACCTTATGTATCTGTCTATAAGCTCAGTGAAATGATTACCCCGGTTTCCATTCACGACAGCAGGAGCAACTCTCCATATAAGCCAAATCCGTTAGAATCAGCCTACTCAGATCCGGAAGGAGTTAAATACATGACAAGAAATTACTATGCCTTTGTCACGGAGATTGATGAATGGGTTGGCAAGATATTGACCAGGCTTGACCAGTTGAATCTGAAAGAAAACACACTGGTTGTTTTTGTTTCGGATCATGGCGAGATGCTCGGTGCTCACGGTATGAGAGGAAAATTCTGTTTCTATGAGGAATCTGTCAGGGTGCCGTTTATTATTTGCTATCCAGGAAAAATTAAGCCTGGGACAAAGGTTAATACACCAGTTTCGGTTTTGAATATTTTCCCGACTATTCTCGATTATGCTGGCCTGAAAAACATACCTTCTGATGGATATTCACTCAGACCCGTAATTGAAGGCGGAGAACCCAGGTACGATTTTGCCGTTTCAGAATGGACATGGACAAACAGTAATACTCCGTCACTGATGATAAGGACGAGTGACTGGAAGTTAATGACCACACACCGGACCGGGGGTAAGGATGTGGAAGCCCTGTTTGATCTAAGAAATGATCCTGATGAAATGAATAACCTTTTAGGCACAAATCCCGAACGGTTCAAATACACAGATATAGCAGAAAGCCTGCGTTCCAAACTGGTTGGTTATTTAAGAGATGTAAACTACCCGCTTGTTAAAGGGGTTGAGCAGAGAATCCTGATTCGGGAATAACATTGTAATTATAAAATTTGAGACACAAAAATCAGATAACAGGCTGACAGACATAATTTAACCGCATTTTCCCTGGCGTTTGATTTCAATTCAATAAATGATGAAGACCGGAAGGATATTGACAGTGCTGATATTGATCTTAATATGCATGAATGTTACAGCCCAGACCAGGCATGCAGAAAGGAGCAAATTCATGAGTTACAAAGGGCTTGTTATGGCAGGTTACCAGGGCTGGTTTAATTGTGAGGGCGATGGTGCCGGTCGGGGGTGGACTCATTACGACAAGAATGGGGTGTTCGAGGATGGCAGCTGTACCATCGACTACTGGCCTGAAATGGATGAATACACAGTGAAATACAAAACACCATTTAAGTTTGCAGATGGGTCGCCGGCCTATGTCTTTAGCTCTTTTGATGAAAGCACGGTGGATTTACATTTCCGATGGATGAAAGAGTACGGGATTGATGGTGTATTTATGCAACGGTTCTTTTCAGTTCTTACAAATCAGAACAGGCTAAATCATAATGACAAAGTGCTGGCTTCTGCCCTGAAAGCTGCCAACAAATATGGAATAGCCATATGTTTGATGTACGATATAGGCAATATGGAAGACAGCAAATATAAGCTTCTGTTAGATGACTGGAAGCACCTGGTTAATGACCTTAAACTGACAAACCAGGGGGAAAACACAACCTATCTCTTTCACAACGGTAAACCCCTGGTAGCTTTCTGGGGTATCAGTGCCGGAACAAGGGAATTTGGCCATATCCCGGAAATATTTGATATCATGGATTTTTTCAGGAATGACCCGGAATATGGCGGATGCTCCATTCATCTGGGGATTCCATCGCGATGGAGAACACTAGGCTATGATACAAAAGGAGACCCGAGGTTACATGAAGTTCTGATGCAGGCTGATGTCGTGCATCCCTGGCTGGTAGGTCGTTTCAATGAGGATAACTACGAAGACTTCCGGCAGGAAAATATTGTTGACGATGTCAAGTGGTGTAAAGAAAATGGGAAGTCATATGCTCCTACGGTTTTCCCTGGCTTTTCATGGCACAATATGAAAAATGACGAATCAGATAAGATCCCGAGAAACAAAGGTGAGTTTTACTGGAAGCAGATTGCCGGAGCCATAGCGAGCGGAGCTGAGATGCTCTATGTTGCCATGTTCGATGAAATTGATGAAGGTACGGCTATTATGAAGTGTGCACATGATGTTCCGGTTGGAAAAAGTGTTTTTGTACCGATCGAAAAAGATGTACCAACAGATCATTATTTGTGGTTGACAGGTATGGCAGGAAAAATGCTTCGTGGCGAAATTCCCTTTTCGGATAAGATGCCTGAAAGGAAATAAATTTTTCCTTAAATTATGGGAAATTTTTGTGCAGTGTAAAAGTGAAAATATATGAAGATAGAATTCTTAAATAATCACCGGCCGATAAAGACCTTTGCTATAGCTTGTTTAATTAATTGTTTAATGACAGTATACGCATTTGCACAATCCGGCGACCCGGCAAAAGCTGCTTTAGAGCCGATTGATCCCTCGTCAGTTGACATCTCCAGGCCGACGTTGTTTGCAGTGCCGTACACTCATCTTGACGACATGTGGCGCTGGTCTTATCCGCAGGTAATACGTGATTTTCTGAAAAACACTCTGGATGATAATTTTAAAGCTTTTAAAGATTATCCGGATTATGTATTTAACTGGTCGGGAGCAAGTCGCTATCAAATGATGAGTGAATATTATCCCGGGAAATATGAAGAACTTAAAGAATGGATTGCGGCAGGACGTTGGTACCCAAGCGGTAGTTCATGGGTTGAAAATGATGTTAATGTTCCATCGACGGAATCAATTGTTCGTCAAATTCTATTGGGCTATCACTATTTCAAAAACGAATTCGGTAAAGAGAGTCGTCGAATTTATGCTTCCCGACTGTTTCGGATTTCCATACTCATTGCCATCTGTCTTAAGTCACTGCGGAATTCGCGGATTCTCAACCCAGAAGTTAACGTGGGAATCAGCTAACGGTATTCCTTTCAATGTGGGCCGATGGATCGGACCTGACGGAGAATGGGTAATTGCAGCACTAAATGCCGGGAACTATGCTGCCGGGCATGAGCATGTTTACTCCACCCATAAAGAGACACTGGAGCGTCTGGAAAAGAACGGAGAGGTTAGCGGACTTCCTATTGACTATTTCTACATTGGCGGAGGTGATCAGAACAATGCTGACCGCGGCGGTGTAGTTCAAAAAGTATCCCTTGAATCACTTAAAAGAGCTAAGGAAACAAAGGGACCGGTTAATGTGGTTGCGGGTAAAGCCGACCTTATGTTCAGAGCCATAACCGATGAGCAGGCCGAGAAATTTCCAACCTGGAATAAGGATCTATTGCTTATAAAACACTCAACCGGAGTGCTTTCATCACAGGCCTATACCAAGAAATTAAACCGTGATGCCGAACTGCTGGCTGATGCCAGTGAACGTGCAGCCGTTGCCGCCCATCTCTTAAACGGGGCTGAGTATCCTTACGGCACGCTGAATGATGCCTGGAAATTAATGCTTCGTAATCAGTTTCATGATAACCTGCCCGGAACCAGCATTCCTAAAGCCTACGAATATGGGTGGAACGATGGTATTATTGCTCTGAATCGATTTGCCGGAGTATATAAAGATGCAATTGGTACTTTGGCAAGGACACTCAATACCGATGTTCCCGGAGTCCCGGTAGTCGTTTTTAATCCGCTTTCCATTTCACGCAAAGATAATGTCGAAGCCTTTATTCCTCGATGAATTGGAAAATGCAGAATCTCTTGCAGTATTTGATGCAAAAGGTAAAGAAGTTCCTTCGCAAATTACAACAGGATTTGATGGTGAAAGACGTATTCTGTTTCCGGCAGATCTTCCTCCTGTAGGAGCAGCAGTCTATTCAATTCGCCAGGCAAAGACACAGATTAAGAATTCAGAACTGGTTGTTCGCAAAGACTATCTGGAAAACAGTAATTTCAAGGTAACAATTGATGCCAACGGCGACATAGCAAGTATATTCGACAAGAGAATTGATAAAGAATTGCTTGAAAAACCAATACAGCTGGAATTTGGAGAAGATTTTCCGGATACAAAGCCGGCATGGCGTATCTACTGGAAAGACATAAAACAACCTGCCCGCAGTGTAGCATCTAATCCTATCTCAGTCAAAGTTGTTGAAGAAGGGCCTGTTAGAGTTGCTGTTGAAGTGATCAGAGAGAACGAAGGTTCAAGAATTACTCAACGAATAAGGCTTTCAGCAGGAGCCGATGGAAGCCGCGTGGAAACTGCAAACCTGATTGACTGGAAAAGTCGCGGTACTCTGTTGAAAGCAGCATTCCACTTAACGGCAGAAGCACCTGAGGCAACCTATAACCTTGATCTGGGAACCATCAAACGGGGAAACCGGAACGAAACGCAATACGAAGTGCCTCATCATGCATGGATAGACTTGACTGATAAATCGGGTACATATGGAGTTACACTGCTTACTGGTGCAAAATACGGGAGTGACAAAGCAGACGACAATACCATAAGGCTTACCCTAATTCATGGACCTGACACCAGAGACAGTAAACAGGAAGTACTTGGACGATGGCACCGTGAGTGAACATGAGATGGCAGGATTGGGGACGACATCAGTTTACATATTCGGTTACAGGTCATAAAGGCGACTGGCGAGATGGCAAATCACACTGGGAAGCCATGCGTTTTGAGCAGCGTCCGGCAGCTTTTGCCGTGCCAGAATACAAAGGTAAGTCAAGTTCTTTTTCGTCTGTTGAATATCAGTAGCGACCAGGTTAACATACAAGCGGTTAAAATGGCTGAAGATGGTTCGGGTGTTGTTGTACGTCTACAGGAACTATATGGTAAAGCAGTGTGCCGGAGTGAAACTTTCCGCAGCAATTGCCTATTGAAGCGGCCGAAGAAACAGACGGAGTTGAACGCCCGCTTGATGTAAAACTATGCAATAAAAAAGAGATGTGCTTAGTACTGGACTTTGCACCCTATGAATTAAAAACTATTCTGCTAAAGATATCAGGAAAGGAACAGATGCCTGCTTTAACTCAACCTTTGCACTTGGATTACGATACTGATATATTCAGCTACAACAGCAACCGCGAAGACGGATACATTGACCGGACGCCGAGAAGTGAAGGTCACCGCGGCACTATGGACGGTAAAGGCGGAACTTATCCCGGCAGAAATGATCGGTGATAAAGTCGAGCTTGGTAATGTGTTATTTGATATTGGTTCGCAAGAGGAGGGAGAATATAATGCGGTGGCATGCAAAGGGCAAAGTATTGCCCTTGCCTGAAGGCACAAAAGTATTACATATTTTAGCAGCTGCAGATGTTGATACGGATGTAATCTTTAAAGCCGGGGAGAAAGAATTTCCATTATCGATAGGTGGCTGGACAGGTTATATGGGGTTATGGGATAACCGGGAATTCGAAGGATTTGTTGCGGAATTGTCTTATTCTTTACGCAATAATCTGAAAACAATTCACCCGGCTTTTATTCGCAACCAACGCATTGCATGGGTTGCATCGCACCATCACAGGCCGGCCGGTGATGCAATTTATGAATACAGCTATCTGTTTTCATACCGCCTGGAAATCCCGGAAGGCATCACAAGTATTACCCTCCCGGATTCCAGGTTTGTTCGCATAGTTGCAATCAGTGCCGGCGATGAGGGTAAGGCCCTGCCACTTCAATCACCTTTTGAAGACTTACACCGGGATAAATCTTTTGTTGAACGATTTAGTCATCTGAAGTAAACAAATAGACAAGGAAGATGCACCCTGTTTCCCCGCCCATCCTCATCGGCGAACCCGGTACGAGCCATGAATTTACTCCTGCATTATGAATCAGTTCGGTAAAGAAATCCATATCCCGGATCGCATCAGTCTGAAAAACGGATATGGAGGATTGCCATATTATGAGCTCCTCTGGCATGGAGCCGAAGCCCACCTCTATTTGCATGGTGCCCATATCTTACATTATCAGCCCGCCGGACAGCGACCGGTACTCTGGCAGAGCGAAGAGAGTTGGTTTGAGCCGGGCAAGCCGATTCGAGGCGGCATTCCCGTTTGCTGGCCATGGTTTGGTGCACATCCCAACGAACCTGATCAACCCTCTCACGGCTTTGCACGCATCACGGAGTGGGAGCCGGAAAGCTCTTCAGCCACAGCAGAGTCGACTATTGTGACACTGAAATTCCCGGCCTCCAGCTGTCCGCAGGGGATATCCCTGCAGCTCAGGGTAGAGTTGAGTGATCAGCTTTCGGTTTCTCTTACAACCGCAAATACCTGCGAGGCCGATTTTAAATTCAGTGAAGCATTGCATTCCTATTTTTCAATCAGCGATATTCATGAAGTGAATGTTTCCGGACTGGAAGGCCAGTACTATCTGGACTCGCTTTCGCGCGGGTCATCTCCCCGGAAGCAAACCGGCCAGGTCACATTTTCAGCTGAAACGGATCGTATTTATATAAACACACCACATACCTGCCACATTGTTGACGAAGCATTCAAACGAAGCATTCTAATTGAGAAAGAAAACAGTCTTTCAACCGTGGTTTGGAATCCCTGGACAGAAAAGTCCATTCGTATGCCTGATTTTGGCGACCGTGAATTCCTGAAAATGCTATGTGTGGAAACTGCAAATTGCGGTCCTGATGCTGTAACACTGGCCCCGGGAGAAACACACACCATGCGTCTGCAGATATTCGTCCGGAACGAAATAACCTAGGTTATTTAATACACACATAAAAAGAAAAGCATTAATAAATTAAAAGGTTAAAATAATGACAAGTGCTCGCAAAAAGTTTATACAGACACTGACACTCTTCCTCCCTGGCATTTTTCTGGTAGGTTCCAATATCGGTACCGGCAGTGTAACCACCATGGCAGCAGCTGGTGCCAATTATGGCATGTCATTGCTATGGACCATTCTGATTTCATGCCTTGCAACCGCATTCATGATTTCGATTTATGGAAAGTTCACCTTAGTTACAGGAGAAACAGCTCTTCAAGCCTTTCGTAAACATATTCACCCCGGTGTAGGTATTTTCTTCATTGTTGCACTGACTGCAGCAGTATCCGGTAGTGTAATGGGCGTGATGGGTATAATATCGGATATTAGCTATGAATGGTCAAAACGCCTGGTGGATGGTGGAATAGATGCAATTTATTTTGCGATGTTTTACATTACCTTAGTCTATATCATCTTTTGGGGAGGAAAAACACAAATTTTTCAAAGAGCATTAGCCGTAACAGTATCATTTATGGGAATCTGTTTCATAATAAACTTTCTTCATAATGATGCCTCCTCCCATTGATATTGCGAAAGGTCTTCTGCCGGGTATACCTGAAATTCCTGCCGATGCAGATAAAAACCCATTTCTGGTTATTGCCGGCATGGTTGGGACAACCGTATTTTCCGGGATGTTTATAATCAGAACAACCCTGGTAAAAGAAGCCGGATGGACAATTATTGACTTCAAGCATCAAAGAAAAGATGCAATGATTTCTGCTTCTCTCATGTTTCTGATAAGTGCTGCTATCATGGCAGCAGCAGCAGGAACCATTTATGCTGATCCGAATACCCCGGGATTGGATAATGCTGTCCAGATGATTACACTTTTGGAACCTCTTGCCGGATCTCTTGCCGTTGCGATATTTGCCCTTGGAATCATCGCCGCAGGTGTAGGCTGTATGCTTCCCAATCTTTTAATGCTTCCCTGGTTGTTATGCGATTACAACAACCGGGAGCGGGAAATGAAATTACCGAAATACAGGGTAATGGTAGTACTAATTGGCTTGTTGGGACTCGTTGTCCCGATATTTAATGCGCGTCCTATTCTTGTGATGATCGCTTCTCAGGCATTAAGTTCTGTTCTTCTTCCTTTAACCACTGCCAGTATTCTTTATCTTACAAACAGAAAGGATCTTATGAAGGAATATAAGAATAAGCTGGCTGCGAATATCATCCTCGTCGCAATTCTGCTTTTCTCCCTGTTTAACTCCTATACCGGATTAAAGGGTGTTGGTGTAAATATTGGCAAACTGAGAAATCCGCCTGTGGAAGAAACAACAGCCGGTCAGACTGCTTTATCCGACACCCGATCGGTCAGCTTCTGAATTTTACAGGCCGGTGTGGAAGCGCCGGACTTATGGCACCTTTAGTTTTAACGAATTAAATCCAAATACAATGAACATACCGAAAATACTGTTTCTTTCACCAAACAGGGTGTGGAGAACCTATCTCGGAGGCATGAGGCTCGACCAGATGGAAGGTGCTGAAAATCCTGAGGACACCCACTTTCCTGAAGACTGGATCGGCTCAACAACGCGTGCTGTGAACAAGGGCCGTGAACATCTCACTGAAGAAGGGTTATCGAAAGTATCGCTGGATGACAAAACCATTACTCTCAAGCAGCTCTGCGAAGAACAACCTGAGTTTATGCTTGGGGTGAAGCATTTCAGAAAATACGGTGCAAATACACAGTTTCTGCTGAAGTTCCTTGATTCATCAATACGATTGCATTTACAATGCCACCCAACCATTCCGTTTGCTCAGAAACACCTCAACAGTAACTCCGGAAAGACTGAGGCTTATGTTATTCTGAGCATCCGTGAAGGAGTGAATGATCCCTATATTTATTTGGGTTTCCAGCATCCGCCAGCCAAAGAGGATTTCAAGCGGATGATTGAAGAGCAGGATGGAAATGCGTCTGCTCTCATGCTTCGAAAAGATTCCGATAAAACCGGGTGATGTATTCATGGTGCCCGGAGGAATGCCACATGCTATCGGTGAAGGTGTTTTCATGATTGAGATCATGGAGCCAACAGACTTTGCCGTACGCATTGAATTTGAGCGAGGGGGTTATGTGTTGCCTGAAGAATCCCGTTTCATGAACCGGGGCATCGATTTTGCCCTCTCCATGTTTTCATACCAGGCAACCTCAATCGAGGATATCAGGAAAGGCTATTTCATAGAGCCACGGGTGCTTGATGCACAGAATCAAAGTATTGAGCAATCACTGATTGATGCCAGAAAAACCCCGTGCTTCAGAGTGAATCGGCTTACCATTAATGACAGTTTTAGAAAAGAAGCTGAGTCCTTCTATATTGGGATTGTTACAAAAGGATCCGGCAAAATCATGATTGACCAGCAAACATACCCTGTTAAGGAGGGCATGAAATTCTTTATTCCTTTCCAAACCGGTACTGTAACTTTTAAATCGGAAGGCGGGATGGAGATAATCGCAACGTTTCCGCCGGAAGCAGGAGAATAAGACAGTAAATGAACCACGTAAAACTGTGCCCTGAAGTTGACGGAGTTTTGAAACAGGAATAAAAAAAGGTTACCACCATGAGATTTAGCATCGCTTCGGGAATAAAAGCACTGCTTCTGGTTATTCCAATTCATTTCTTTACAGTTCCGGTCAATGCGAATCCGACTGAGGGTAAGGCTATTGAATTCAGCAAAAACGGTCTGGTAATTGTGCTCTCTGATAAAGAAGAAGGAGCAATAAAAATTGCGGTATCTGCTTTGATCAGGGATTTCAGGGAGGTGATGGAGTTCGAACCTGAAATTCATAGCCAGATGAATGACAGAGATGATGAAACGGAATTGGTTATTGTCAACCGTGCGTCTGGATTGCTTTCAGTTCCGCAGGATAAAGCACTTGAGCTTGACGGTTTTAGAATCTCATCGCCTTTACGCCGATACTGAGCATAACCGCATATACCTGGAGGGTTATGACCTGCGGGGAACAATCTTTGCAATCTACACCTTCGCCGAAGAAATACTGGGTGTTCCCCCTTTAAAATACTGGTGTTCCTGGGTGCCGGCAAAACAGAGGAAAATCAGTGTTGAAAGCAATCTGAATATTTATTTCAAATCGCCACAGGTTAGGTACCGGAGCCTCTTGCCGGGTGACCAGGATTTCTTCAATCCATGGAAAAGAAATTCTCCGGAGAACGACAATGTCTGGCTGGAGACAACACTTCGCCTCAAGATGAACACGGTGGAAACCTATTCAACAATTGAGCCAGGTTATAAAGTAAGCGATTATGCCAGATTGATCGACAAATATGGATTAGTCATTACATCTCATCATACAAGCGGACTTAATACATCTTTCGGAACCTGGGAGACATATTGGGAGAAAGTGAGAAATATGGACCCTCCGAAACTGCTTCTTGCAAATGAGCAGGCTATCATTGATTTCTTCAGATACAATGCCGAGACAGTCAGACGGAGCGGAATTGACAATCTCTGGACAGTTGCTTTCAGGGGGAGAGTTGACCAACCTTTCTGGAGCGTATTCGCAGACGCTCCTCCCGGTGATCAGGAACGGGCTGAGGTAATAAACAGAATGCTTCAGATCCAACTGGACATTATAAAAGATGTAACCGGCAATCCCAACCCTTATACACGTATTACTTTCTATGACGAGCTTGCTACCCTTATGGCCAAAGGTTATTTGAAACCTCCGGAAGGTGAAAACATGATATGGACATTTGTGGCAGCACGCCGTGATCCCTACCCCTATGATGACCTGGTGAATTTCAATCCGGGTAAACCCGTTAAACTGGGATATTACATGAACTTCGGATTTGCGTCAACAGGAGCACACGTTGCGCCTGCCGAAAGTCCATGGAAAATGGAGTTCAACTACAGGTACATCAATAGTAAGGGCCCGCTCTATTTTTCAGTGGTCAATGTTGGCAATTTCAGGGAATTTGTACTGGAACTTTCGGCAAATGCGAAAATGCTTTGGGATTATGACAGTTACGACACTGAGAGCTTTATGATTGAGTACTGTTCACAGTATTTTGGCGCTGAAAATGCAATTGAAGCAACTCAGTTGTACAAAGACTACTATGATGCCTACTGGAACCCGAAACCATCCGTTTTCGAGGGAATGGATCGCCAGTTTACATTCCAGGACCTGAGGTATGCCCGGGCATTTGATCAGATATATAATGTTTTTTACTCTTCAACTGATTCACTGAATATGAATCCCCTGAGTGAAATAGGCTATGAGAGTGTTCCCGGCCGTACCTTCCGGATAGATATGGAATATAACCAGAGCACCAACCAGGTCGACGCATTGCTGTCTGGTATGAATAAAACCATACCCCGGTTTAAATCAGTGGCGAAGCGCTGCACCGAAATGATGCCCGGACTTGACAGGAACAAACAGGTATTCTTTAACGACAACCTGAGGATATACAGTTATTACATGGCCTATTTAAGCAAAACACTTTACCATTTTGTCTCTGCCTACAAGAATCAGGCTGAAAAGGATTTGCTTGTCAAGGACCTCGAAATGGCCCATGCAAATGCAATCAGGGCAAAAAGCATTTTGTATGAGGGACAACATGGCATCTTCAATACCTGGTATTCCGGTGCAGATCCACTGGCCAGAACGTTTCAGCTCGACTCTTTGATCGAAAAGCTTGCAACATTAAAGCAACAGGCCCTTGACAGAAAATAGTTATAACAGAAATTTGTATTACAGGCCAACAGTAAATCTATATCATATGTAATCAATCAGATAGTATGAGTAGAATTGATATATGAGAAGCAGTATCATTTTCCTGATTTTTATTTCAGTATTCCTTCCTGCGGGTGCTCAGAGAACAGAGACCATCTATCTTTCAGGCACTGACAAGGATCACACGGTTCAATGGGATTTCTATTGTACGGGCGGGATGAACAGCGGAAAATGGAGCACAATCGGAGTTCCTTCCAACTGGGAGTTGCAGGGCTTTGGCACCTACCATTACGGTAGAACTGACCCTGATATCAATGAAAAGGGCATGTACAGATATGAATTCACCGTGCCGGAAATGTGGCGGAAGAAAAAGGTATTCATAGTATTTGAAGGATCGATGACTGATACGGAGGTAAAAATAAACGGGAAATCAGCCGGACCGGTTCATCAGGGTGCTTTTTACAGGTTTAATTATGACATTGGTCCCCTTCTGAATTATGAAGGGAAAAATCTTCTTGAAGTAACGGTATGCAAGGAATCATCCAATGAAAGCATAAACAAGGCTGAAAGAACATCAGATTACTGGGTTTTCGGGGGTATATTCAGACCTGTTTACCTTGAAGCCTTTCCGGTCCAGTACATTGACCGCGTTGCCATAGATGCCCGGGAAGACGGCTCATTCCATATGGATGTTTTTCTGGCCGGAGAGGGGAAGGCTGCAACTGTGACCGCACAGCTGCAGACAACGGATGGCAAACTGCTTGGTAGCCCGATTACTGCCTCTGTTATTGATAATGAGGCGATATTAACGGGATTATTCCCGGATGCTGCCCTCTGGAATCCTAAATCTCCGAACCTGTACAAGGTTGTTGTAAGCCTTGCAAGAGGCATAAAAACCATCCATCAGATCAATCAGAAATTCGGATTCCGTACTGTTGAAGTAAGGCCATCTGATGGTATTTATGTGAACGGAACCAGAATTATGTTCAAAGGCATCTGCAGGCATACATTCTGGCCTTCATCCGGAAGGACAAGCAGTAGAAAACTTGCCGTTGACGATGTAAGTCTGATGAAGGAAGCGAATATGAATGCCGTCAGGATGAGTCATTATCCTCCTGACACATATTTCCTTGATGTTTGTGACTCTATGGGGATGTTTGTTCTGGATGAGCTTGCCGGCTGGCAGGATTCTTATGACACCCCCACTGCAAAAAGACTGGTCAGGGCAATGGTAGAAAGAGATGTTAACCATCCTTCCATTGTTTTGTGGGTTAATGGAAACGAAGGGGGATTCAACAAGGAAGCCAGGGGTGACTTCGCACTCTATGACCCGCAGAAAAGAACAGTAATTGAACCCTGGTCAAAGGTAAACGGGACCGACACCAAGCATTATCCCAAATTCAATTATGTTGAAAATGCACTTAATAACGGCAAGGATATCTTCTTTCCGACAGAGTTTCTTCATGGATTGAATGACGGCGGCCTTGGTGCAGGTCTTGACGACCAATGGAAATTCATGATGTCGAAACCGCTTTCTGCCGGAGCTTTTCTTTGGGTATTTGCAGACGAGGGAGTTGAACGAAGGGATAAGAATGACTCCATTGATGTGTGGGGGAGTAATGCGCCGGATGGTATACTTGGTCCATACCACGGGAAGGAGGGGAGTTTTTACAATGTTAAGGAGATTTGGTCTCCCGTTCAGTTTGATGAGGTTGCCATTGACGCTGATTTCGACGGTAAATTCACTGTGAAGAATACGTACCTGTATACAAACCTGAAGCAATGCAGATTCGCCTACGAACTCGTAAGGTTTGTTAAGACGTTTCCCGATTTAGATACAGAAAAACAGTCAGGAGAGATTTCTTCGCCCGATATTGAACCGGGATCGGCCGGAAATCTTACTGTTAATCTTCCTGCTGGGTGGGATGATTTTGACGTGTTATATATAACCTCACTGGATCAATCTGGCAGAAGTATCAATACCTGGTCGTGGAATATAACAAAGCCCTCTGACTTTGCCTCCAGGATCACCGGGCAGGGCGGTGATGAAGTAAGTGCGGTGCAAACGGATGGATTCCTGACCCTCTCTTCAGGCAAGACTTCTGTCACTTTCAATATGAAGACGGGACTGATATCGGGCGTTCTGTTCGACAATCAGGCTATACCTTTTGGGAATGGATTTCAACCTGCAGGGTTCCGGGCAGGATTCAAACAGATGAACTACTGGTCTGAAAAGGGCAACTGGGTGATAGATATGGAATATGACAGCCTTGTCAAAGCACGCTGGACAATGCTGCCGGGGGGGATATTAAGACTCGATTATCAATATGCTTTTACCGGGTCCTGCGACTTTGCGGGCATCACCTTTTCATATCCCGGGAACCTTGTTACCGGTGCCAGATTACTTGCAGACGGACCATACCGTGTCTGGAAGAACAGGCTTAAGGGACCTCAATTTGGCCTGTTTGAAAAGAAATATAACAATACGGTGACTGGGCAATCATGGGTTTTCCCGGAATTCAAAGGATATTACTCTAATTTCTATGCTGTTACGATCGAGACAAAAGAGTTGCCGTTCACAATTGTATCTGCAACGGAGAATCTTTACCTGCACCTTTTTACCCCTCAGGCAGCTACCAATCTCACGGGGGTAAAGGGAGAGGTAAATCCACCCTTCCCGTCAGGAGATATCTCATTTCTGCATGGCATCAGTGCTATTGGCACTAAGTTTTCAAGGGCTGATGAAGAAGGTCCGCAGGGGCAGAAAAACATATACCGGACCGGTTCAGAGCAATTGCACGGAACTCTGTTTTTTAAATTCGGCAGGCAGGATCTTCCGGGCTGGTGATCAAGGATTAGGATGAAAGGTTTCATTAGCGCTGTAAATATATAATGGACCAGGAAATTATAAGTAACAAGCATTATTGACATGAAACAATTACCTCAGCTCCTCTTTATCCCCGGAATGATCTCTGTATTGGGATCAGCGGATAGTTCGGCCCTGCAGAATGTTAAGACCAGGGAAGAAACAAAGAGAATCAGGAATCAACCCAATGTGATATTTTTTGCGCTTGATGACCTTAATGACTGGGTAACTCCGCTGGGCTATAATCAGGCGAAAACACCCAATATGGATCGACTGGCCAGTGAGGGAGTAGTGTTTACCTATGCCCATGCACCGGGTGTATTCAGTGCACCATCACGCACTGCTATTATGACCGGATTAAATGCATCAACTACAGGTTGCTACGCAGAGGATCCTTTCCAGTTCGATCATCCTGACCTTGTCACTTTGCAAATGGCCTTCAAACAGGGAGGATACAGTACGTATGGTGCCGGCAAAATCTATCACCACCGCGGAGGATTTGTTGACCTTAGAGGCTGGGATGAATATTTCTCCCGTAGCCAGGAAATGAGAGACCTGGGATGGGAGATGAATAGCTACTACATGAGTGATGCACCGCGGCCGACGCCATTCCCTTATAGTCCCTATTACACAAAAACCGGAAGATCCGGTGATTCGGCATTGCATCTTGAATGGGGACCAATACCCAATGAGAGGGAGGATGAAATGGTTGATGCCATACGCACCAACTGGGCTTGCAATATCATTAAGCAAAAGCACAATGAACCCTTTTTTCTCGCCCTGGGTTTGTATTCACCTCACTATCCGAATTATGCTCCTCAGAAATACTTTGACATGTATGACAGAGATTCGATCCGGCTTCCTCCTTATAGGGATGATGACCTCGATGATTTGCCTGAAAGAATCCAAAAAAACATGCTGAACCGGTCTAAACAGCATAAGGAACTCGAGGAATTAGGTGCCCTGGAAGATGCAGTTATCGGCTACCTCGCAGCAACCTCTTTTGCCGATGCAATGCTCGGTCGTGTTCTGGATGCTCTGGAAGCAAGTCCTTATAAGGATAACACTATTATTGTATTATGGAGCGATCAGGGCTTTCACCATGGGGAAAAAATGCACTGGGGCAAGCATACATTATGGCAGCGAACTTCTCATGTTCCTTTTATCTGGGCAGGGAAAGGGATTCCTGCAAATACCAGGGTGAATACATCGGTTAGTCTGATTGATATGTATCCGACTTTCATCGAACTATGTCATCTTCCTGATGTTGAAGGTATTGAAGGTGTTTCGCTGGTGCCTGTCTTGAAAGATCCATCCAGGTCAAAAGACAGAAACGTCTTTCTTCCGAGCAATGAGAGAGGCAGTTATGCGGTGATAAATGCAAACTGGAGGTATATTTCTTACTTCGATGGGGGAGAAGAATTGTATAATGTGAAGGAAGATCCCAATGAATGGTACAATCTTGCAGGGGAAGAAAAATACAGACCAATTATTCAGGAGATGCAAAAATCGGCCCCAAAGGTATTTGCACCCAAAGTCACCCCAAAAAATGAGCTGACCCTTGTTGTTGAAGGGGATGCGTTTCATTGGGAAAAAAAGAAAAAATGAGATGCAATATATTATTAAATCAGGCTATGGAGCATTTCGTTATTTCGGCTATTGGATGAAACCTGATTTGGAATAGATATAAACAATCAATGATGATATTATCGAAAAACTTCATTTTAACTGCAGGCAGGATGTTATTCATGTTCGGAATAAAAACTAATTCATTACATACAGAGAATGGTCATGAAGGGATAAAAATGAAATATATTTTAGTCGTTTTATTCCTGATGCTGACTTTTACTTTTTCAGCCAGGTCTCAACATCAGGAGAAGCTAAATACAACTGTTTACGATTGGAATAAATTATCGGCAGAACACACAAGATCAGGCGAAAAGAGGCAAATTCTTGAAGGCCGCACCAACACGTTGATCTATCTCGAAATAAGTGCAATTACTTTAAAATCAGGAAGAGTTTCTCCTGACCATTTTAACGGCTCCACCGAGGAAAAATTGATAATTGTTAAAGATGGCAGTTTGGAACAAAACCTTAATGGCGAGAAAAAAGTACTTGAACAGGGAAGCGTAACTCTTGTTTTGCCCGGCGACCATTTAAAAATCAAGAATGCAGGAAAAACCACAGCTTCATATTATCTGCTTAGCTGGAAAGTTGATAACCCCATTAGCAACGACCTGGCTAAAAATGGGGGTGGTTCTAAGTTTTACGCATATAATGAAATAGAATTCAGAAAAACCTCTAAAGGAGGAACACGACATTTTATGCGTCGTCCGACCGCAACTCTCAGCGAACTGGAAATGCATACGACCACATTGAATGAAAATACCGCAAGCCATGCTGAACATGTTCATGAATCGGAAGAAATAATCCTGGTGATTAAAGGTGAAGTCGAGGAGAGTATTAATGGCTTACAGCACCAGGCAGGTCCTGGTTCGCTGATTCTGTTAATGAACAGCGATTCCCACGGTATTAGAAACATTGGAGAGGGAGAGTGCGAATATTTTGCATTTCAATGGACAAAATAGACAGAATAAATATAAAATATGGTAGTTCAGTTAAGCTCTGGTATTGAGATTATAATGAAAAAAATACGCTTATCAATTATTGAGATTCCTGGAAAATTACATTCTGAGAAAATACGGCACACTGCAGTTTTACTTAGTCTGGTTTTCTTTTCAACAATTGGCTGGTGCGGAGAAATTATTTATCCCTGGCGTTCAACAACAGCAATTGTTCTAATTGGCTCAACATTTGAAGTCTGGTTTAACGCCGACGCTGAACAGACTGTCAATTCGGTTACACTGAGAGGTCCGTACAATACCGTTGATGCGACTAAAACTATAATATCCGTGTCTCCGGCCCCACCATCCATTAATGTTGGTTGCGCACAGTATCAGGCGGCGAGGGTGGCTTCATCAAATGCATCAAACCAATAATAAGGTTATTCCCATACCCAACAGCTTATGTCTGTGCCTGACCTCGTGTAGTCACATGCAACCAGGGGCATTGTCATTAAAAAGCTGAACTGGAGTGCGGGTTAGTTTTTTTGAGGTATTTTTCAAATATTACTATACGTAAGTTGCATATTATTAAATCAATAAAGATTTACGGCGACTATTTTCCTTTCCGCATTAATGTTCTTTATCAATAATTAATGGAAAATTAATTGTCGATCGCTTTTTTGGTAACTGTATATCAACAGAATTTTATTCATAATGATTCGAAATATCAGAGTTGTCGTAGTTTTTGTGATTCTGTCTTCTTTTGCATTTTTCACAGCGTGTTCACAGGAAGATTTCACAAAATACATTGACCCAACCATTGGGAACGTGGCACAGTTTTTAGTCCCGACGTACCCTACCATGCATCTGCCAAATCAAATGATCCGGATGTATCCAATAAAACAGGATTACCTCTCCGACCAGGTAGAAGCTTTTCCTTTCCAGGTGCCTTCAGTCATCGGAATGGAAGCATCCTTAAAATGAAGGTAAGCAGCGGAGAACTCACTCCGTCAATGTGGAAACAGGAAATGAATATTGATCATGACCTGGAAATATATCATCCATGGCTCTATTCCACATATTTAATTGAAGATGATATCCGGGTTAGTTTTGTTCCCGGTGAAAAATGTGCCATTTATAAAATTGAATTTCCGGATAATGGCAGAAAAAACCTGTTGATAAGGGGCTCCGGTGAATTGAAATGTCGTTTTGACAGTCAGGGCACCTTCACTTTTGAAGATATCACCGGTGAAACTTCCGAAGGATTGGATCCGGTAGAAATGTTCATTACAGTGTATGTCTACGGTGAACTGCGTGATAATAAGAATGATCTGATAAGAGATGCTTCCGTAGAAATACTTAATGGCAGGTGTTCCGTTTCCTTTTTAAATCCTGTTCCTGAATCGGTACTGGTCAGATATGCTGTGTCATATATCAGTCCTGAACAGGCTAAAATCAATTTTGACAACGAATTAGCGGATGTCACTTTCGACGATCTGGCGCAATCAGGAAAAAAGGCGTGGGACAAAGTTATCAGTCAGATCGTGGTAAAAGGAGGAACGGAAGCCCAGAAAAGAACTTTCTATACATCTTTGTACCGTACATATGAAAGGATGGTAAACATAAATGAGGGGGGCAGATACTTCAGCGGATATGATTACAAGGTGCATGAAAGCACCAGGCCATTTTTTGTCGACGACTGGACATGGGATACCTACCGTGCTCAGCATCCTTTGCGCACTATTCTTGATCCGCAAACGGAGAACGATATTCTGAATTCCTACACCCTGATGTACGAGCAAAGTGGTTGGATGCCGACTTTTCCTCAGGTATTCGGCAATCATATGTGCATGAATTCATATCACTCTTCTGCCATTTTTATTGACGGCTATCAGGAAAGGTTTGAAGGATTATGATGCTGAGAAAGCTTACGAAGGAATAAAGAAAAACCTTACGGAAGGAACTTTTATTCCATGGCGCCAGGGTACGGCAAGACGCCCGATTGACGATTTCTTTCATGAAAACGGATACTTCCCTGCTCTGCACCCTGGTGAAAAAGAAACTGAACCCCAGGTTGATGATTTTGAAAAACGGCAGCCCGTTCCCGTGACTTTGGGAATAAGTTACGACTTCTGGGCATTGAGTCAGTTAGCCCGGGAGATAGGCAACACAACCGATTTTGAGAAATTTTCCCAGTCGGGGAATACCTACAAAAAGCTATGGGATCCTGAACATAGGTTGTTTATGCCAAAGGATGATAAGGGAGCATGGATTGACATAGATCCCAAATCAGCGGGGGGCAGAGGCTACCGGGAATATTATGATGAAAACAATGGATGGACATATGCCTGGGATGTCCAGCATGATATTGAAGGGCTGATCACGTTGCTGGGCGGCAAAAAGGCTGCTGAAGAGCGGCTCGACCAGATGTTCAGGGAGCCACTGGGAATGAATAAGAATGAGTTCTATGTTGACGGGGCAAATTCAACAGGAATGGTTGGACAATTCTCTATGGGAAACGAGCCTTCATTCCATATTCCCTTCCTGTATAACTATTTTGGGGCGCCGTGGAAGACACAAAAGTATACCCGGTTTTTGCTTGACGTCTGGTTTAAGGACAATATATTCGGAATCCCGGCGATGAAGATGGTGGAGCCATGTCTGCATTCGTGGTATTTGCCTCAATGGGAATCTATCCTGTAACTCCGGGCCTGCCTTTCTATAATATCACCAGTCCGGTTTTTGAAGAAACAACCATTCGGCTTATAGATGGCAAAAGTTTTACTATTCTTGCCAAAGGTGCCAGCCGGACAAAGAAATACATTCAGAAAGCATATATTAACGGAATGGAAACAGACAGTCCCTTTATTACCCATCAGCAAATTATGGCAGGAGGGACCCTCGAACTTATCCTGGGAGAACTGCCCAATAAGGAGTGGGGAAGCAATGCAGAGATCCCGCGTCTGTAGTATAACAAAATGTGCTTTAAATGAGGAATAGCCTTATTACACCTGTTCTTATCACCTCACTTCTCTCTCAGGGTTGTCAGTATAAAGAAAAAGAAGCCAGAAGACCGAATATCATCTTCATAATGACTGATGATCATGCCATGTCAGCAATCAGCGCATATAATGGCTACCTGGCGCAGGTTGCTCCAACTCCCAATATTGACAGAATTTCCAGGGAGGGAGTGTTGTTTGAAAATATGTTTTGCACCAATTCAATAAGCGGACCCTCCCGGGCCTCCATTCTTACCGGAAAATACAGTCACATCCATGGCTTCTATAAAAATGAAGGCGGCGGCGATTTTGATGGTTCACAGCAAACCTTTCCAAAGCTTTTCCAGAAGGCCGGTTATCAGACGGCTGTGATTGGTAAATGGCATCTGGGAACATCACCAACCGGGTTCGACTATTATAAAGTACTTTATAACAAGGAAGGTCAGGGTTCCTATTTTGATCCTGTTTTTGAAGAATCGGGAGGAGGCCTGATTGAAGAAAAAGGGAAATACTCAACAACCGTAATTAAGGAAGATGCCTTGAACTGGCTGAAAAAGGGCAGGGATGTAAGGAAACCGTTTATGCTGATGTTCCAGTTCAAGGCTCCTCACCGGCCCTGGGATCCCGGGCCCGGTTATGAAAACTACCTCGACGGTATAGAAATTCCTTACGCTGCAACCTTTAATGACGATTACGAAGGAAGAGACGCGGCAAGAGAAGCCTGGATGAGGATAGACGGGAACCTGAACAGGAAAGATCTGAAAATCCCGCCTCCCGCCGGATTGACAGGTGAGGAGCTGGAAGAATGGAATGCATACGGTAATAATGGCGAGTTCTGGACGCCGGATTCAGCCATGACTGATGCTGAACGGAAAGAATGGAAATATCAGCGATTTATCAAGGATTATCTGAGATGCGTAAAAGCTGCTGACGATGCCATAGGTGAAGTATTGGATTTTCTGGATGAAAGTGGCCTGGCGGAAAATACTATTGTTGTTTACACTTCTGATCAGGGATTTTATCTTGGCGAACATGGATGGTTCGACAAACGGTTTATGTATGAGGAATCATTTCACATGCCCTGCATTATCAGCTACCCGGGACATATTAGTCCGGGATTAATCAACAGTGATCTGTTGCTCAATATCGATTACGCTCCCACATTGCTTGATGCTGCTGGTATCTCCATACCGGATGATATTCAGGGGAAGAGCTTCTGGCAACTTATCCGGGGCAAGAGCCAATCCCCATTTCGTGATGCTGTTTACTACCATTATTTTGAATACCCCTACTGGCACCATATCCAGCCGCATTACGGCATCAGAACCGACCGGTACAAATTGATCCATTTCTATTATGATATGGATAATTGGGAGCTATATGACCTTAAGACCGATCCTGACGAATTGCACAATCTCTATGAAATCCATAAGTACGACAGCCTGAGCTCAGCCCTTAAAGTCCGGCTTCATGAGCTTCAGAAAGAGCTGTTAATGAACAAGAGTATTGATGAACTCAGGGAAATGACACGGGTTCAGATCAAGCGATTGTATAAAGTTGAAGCGGCAAATTAATTCAATAATTGCTGAAAGTATGGGTGCAAAAAAAACAATAATTATCCTGACACTCCTGCTTTTTGTTTCAGGGGGTCTGTCTGCACAAAACAAAATCCCGGATGAACCATGGTTTTTCATTCAGTTAACAGACCCGCAGTTCGGGATGTTTGAAAACAATGAGGGATTTGAGAAGGAAACAATTCTATATGAGAAGGCCGTTGAAAAAATCAATATTCTGAGACCTGATTTTGTGGTAATAACGGGTGATTTTGTGCATAATTCCGGTTCACCTGCCCAGATATCGGAGTTTAAGCGGATAACGTCAATGATCGATCCCAAAATCCCGGTTTACTATACACCGGGAAATCATGATCTGGGACAGACACCTGATGATGAAAGCATTCGAAAATACCGGAAGAATTACGGCAGCGACAAATTCGCATTCTTTCATAAAGGTTCGTCATTTATCGGCTTCAACTCCAGTTTAATCAAAGCCAGGCTGAATGAACCTGAGCAAAAACAATATAAATGGCTGGAAGGAAAGCTTAAAAAAAGCCGTGATGCACAACATATTATCCTGTTCTGCCATTATCCGTTTTTCAATAAAACTGTTGA
Source organism: uncultured Rikenellaceae bacterium (assembly GCA_963696805.1). Lineage (GTDB taxonomy): Bacteria > Bacteroidota > Bacteroidia > Bacteroidales > VadinHA17 > SR-FBR-E99. The sequence goes on along the minus strand of CAVOLF010000006.1, from coordinate 12,280 downwards.
TGAACCGGCAGCATATTCAAACATTGATCCGGATTACCGTAAAAAGTATCTTGACTTATTCAATATCAATAATGTTGAAGCGATTTTTTCCGGTCATTATCACAATAACAGCCTTGCTAAATACGGAAAAATCCAGCTGGTCACCACAAGTGCTCTGGGAAAACCATTGGGGGATGCTCCATCCGGCATGAGAATAATAAAGGTATATTCAAACAGAATTAAGCATGAATACTTCGGGCTGGAGGAGCTGCCTGATTCTAGTGAAATTTTAATAATCTCCGGGAAATATATTGACTATGAGAATTACATTTATTTCAATATTCTGTTTAAGTCTCATTTTTAACACAGCGGCTGCTCAGGAGCCAGTAAGAATCGGAGTTGCAGGTTTATCTCATTCACACGTTCTTCAATTGCTGAGAGGCCTTGATCGGGAAGACATTCAGGTTGTCGGAATTGCTGAAAGAGATACTGCCCTGTCACACCGATACGCAGAGCAGTTTGGAATCGATCAAAGTCTGATTTATCAATCGCTGGATGAAATGCTGGATCAAACCAAACCAGATGGTGTAGTAACATTTACCTCTATTTATGAGCATCTGGAAGTTGTTGAAGCATGTGCTCCCCGGGGTATTCATGTTATGGTTGAAAAGCCCCTTGCAGTTTCTGTCAAACATGCAATCGCCATGTCAAGGCTTGCAAAGAAGTACGGGATTTTGCTTCTCACAAATTATGAAACATCATGGTATCCGTCGAATTATGAAGTTTTCAGAATGATAGGCAATGGTGAGCTTGGTGAACTGAGAAAGATAATCGTTTACGACGGCCATAAAGGACCAAAGGAAATAAGGGTAAACGATGAATTTCTCGACTGGCTTACCGACCCGGTGTTAAATGGCGGAGGAGCTGTGACCGACTTTGGTTGTTATGGAGCTGATCTGATTACCTGGATTTTGAAAGGAGAAAAACCAACAGCTGTTTTTGCTGATTTAAAGCAATATAAACCAGATGTCTATCCCAACGTGGATGATGATGCCACAATTATTCTTTCGTATCCTGCAATGGAAGGGGTCATTCATGCTTCGTGGAACTGGCCTTTTAACCGAAAAGACATGCATGTTTACGGTACAACCGGATATGCATTTGTTGATGATGCGGAAACCATAAGATACCGCCTTGATGAAAAATCAAAAGAAAGCGTTGAAAAAGTCCCACAATCTATGGCTCCATTCAGAGATCCTTTTACATTTTTTGCATCGGCCATAAAAGGTGAAATTATTGTCCAGCCAACGGATTTATCTTCTACTGAAATTAACCTTACAGTTGTTGAAATCCTTGAAGCTGCAAGAAAAAGCAGCAAAACAGGCAGACAAGTTATTTTAAACAAATGACCGATGAAAAACAGCCTCATCATAGTGCTGATATTTATTCATGGCAGCCTTCTTGTAAAAGCTTCCGGATTAACCAGCATCCGCGATTTTGATGTCACACCGGAGAACAGTGCGGCCGTCAACAAAATTAATCTTCAGAAAGCCATAGACTGGGCTTCTGGCCAGTGGTGCTGCATTTTTGTTGAACCCTCTGACGAACCCTATTATATTGATGGCGGAATTATCCTGAAAAAGAATGTCTCCCTGATTGGAGTACATGGTCCCAACTCCCCGCGGAACGACCCATCCGTCAAAAAAACAGCCGGTTGGCAGCGTTTTTGCAATTACTGACAAGGAAAATGCTTTTATAACTGTTGAATCAGGGACACAGATTAAAGGTATTCAATTCTGGTATCCTGAACAAACAATTAAAGATCCTGCAGCAATTATTCCCTACAAGGCAACCATCCAGGTTTCACAAACAAGCAGAGCCCAGGGTGTATATCTTTCCTGCCTCACTTTTTATGGCGAATACCTGGCTTTCGATTTTAATGCCAGCCGTGAAAATCCATGCGAATTAATGACTTTTGAACATTGTTACGGCTATCCGCTAAGCGGTGAATTCATCAGGATGGATTATTGTTATGATGTCCCCCGGATATTGCATTGTCATGTCAATCCGGCAGCTCAGCGATTTATTGGCGGACAGTGCAGCCGGGCTGTAGTTGATGCTGTGATTGCAAAAAAAACATTTGCCTATACCATAAACCATACCGATAATGCACAGATTATCGACTCTTTACCTTTGGGACTTATGGCGGAATTCTTCTTGGAGGTGAATCTTACGGACAATTAACCAACTTTAATTTTGATTGTGTTGCTGTTGGCATACTGAAACGGGGAAATAACACCAAAAACCGTAACTGGCAGATTGCCCAGGGTTCAATCATTGCCAATACCGGTGAAAAAGTGGAAAATATTCACCCGATTATCATTGAAGGACAGGGCCATACCTCGCTAAGCAATGTTGAAGCATTTTCTGGTGGAAATGGCGCACTGACAACTGTCCCGGAAAACATGTCATGGGATTTTCTGCTGGTTCGGGGCGATAAAAAATTAACCGTTTCGATCTGGGGAAGCCGGATGAGAAATTATAAGTCAGACTCACCTGTTACTATTGAAAATAATCAGGCAATTATTTATATGTCAGGATGTTTCGATAAGGATGAAAATTTATACAACAAGATATTTGAGTGATTTAATAGTTGAATTAAAATTCAGATGAAAAAGGATAGCCTTATAATGGCTCTTGCCAGGCTAAAATCAGCTGACAAAAACATATTCCTTTTAGATCTGCCATTTTATTTCAGATCAGGAAGGGTACTGTCATCTAAAAGAAACCTGGTGATATTTCCAGCCGTCGTGATTTCTTTCTTTCTTATCCTGGTATATTCACCCGGATGCTATGGGCAGTCATCATTCGAGTTGAAGATTTAACAACTGACTTTCGGGCCCGGGCACCATTTTTTCGGTTATATCGGACAATGCCAGACAATTCCCTGGAACTTTTCAGGACGTTACATACTTGGACTTGAGATCGATTCGATCGACCGGATGCCTGCTCCCCGGGAGTCAGCCACAATTATCCTGATTGACACCCGCGATAATTATGAGATTATGCGTATTGAAAAGACGCATGCCTGGAATCATCAGCAGGGAACGATGTTTTACTGGAATCCTTTAGCCCCTGAGACACAGTTTTTCTTTAACGACAGGGATACCGTGAGCGGAAAGGTTTTCACCGTACTTTACGACATCTGCAAGAAGCAAAGAGTTATGGAGTACCGGTTCAATGATACACCTGTTGGAAACAGCGGCGTAGCACCTGACGGTTCAGCCTGGCTCGGTCTTAATTATGGGAGGCTGGCTCGGTTGCGGCTGGTGACCGGTTATCCAGGTGCCCTGGACTGGTCAAAAGATGAAATCGCACCAGGGAATGATGGTATTTTCATAGTTGATATGGAAACGGGTAGAAAAAGGCTTCTGGTTTCCTACCAGCAACTTGAAAATACGTTGAAAGAACATGATCCTGAATTGGTGCATGACGGCCTCTTCATCAACCATACGCTTTGGAACAGGAATAATGACCTTGTTTACTTTTTCGTGAGAGCCGGGTGGAATGGCCAGGGTGGCAAACGCATCAACACCCCATTCTCGGTTCATGCTGACGGTACCGGACTGACAATGCACGACATAAATATCGGAGGGCACCCGGAATGGGCAGAAGGCAGTCTTCTGATTGGCAAGCAGGATAAAAGCCAGATTTTCTATGATGTCGACCGGAAGAAGATAGTCGGACACTTAGGTAATCCTGAAATTTTTCCCGACCCCGAAGGTGATATTTCCCTTTCCCCGGATGGTACATTGCTGGTAAACGGATATAAGATGGGCACTGAGAATTTTTATACTGTTTTTAGGCGAAGCGATGGGGTTTATGTCCGTAGCGAGGGAATTTCAAAAGGGACTTATAGTGGTGATATCCGTATTGATCCTGCTCCTCAGTGGAATAGAACCAACGATGCCATTCTGGTCCCCGGAGTCGACAAAAAAAACACACGTCAAATGTTCCTGATACGGGTTATTCCCCGGGCAGATTACGAAAAGAATCCAGAAAAATAGTGTGACGGTAACGGATTAGTATGCATGCACAGCTTTTTAAAATAATATGGTTATGAGAATAAATTTGTGTTTAATCAGCTTTTTCATATCTGGTACTTTGTTTTTAAGCCAAATGGCAGTTGGTCAAACCAGCACAGGTAAAAATGATCCTGGTGTTACTTTGAAAATCATGACATACAATTTAAAGTTTGCCAGTCCGGATTTTAAGCCTTCATGGGAGGAGAGACGGGACATGCAAATCGAATTAATAAAAGAATATGACCCTGATATCATAGGTACACAGGAGGGACTGAAGGAACAGGTTGACTACCTGGCAGATCATCTGCCCGATTATGTTGTGATAGGAGAAGGAAGGAAAGGCGGAGATGACGATGAACATATGGCCATATTCTTCAAGCGTGATAAATTCCGTCTCAGGGAAATGCATAGTTTCCAGCTATCCGAAACTCCGGAAATTATCGGTAGCGGCCCTGAAGTCAATCCCCGTATGGCAACATGGGTCCGCCTGGCCCTGATAAACAGGCCGGAGAAAGGTGAAACCGGTCCATACCCGCAGGATTACAGGGGACATTGGGAGAACACCCGGGAATTTTATCTTTTCAATACTCATTACTTCAACGGCCGTAACGACACACTGGCCAGAGTGAATGCTTCCAGACTTATTTTGCAAAGGATCAAAGCCCTGGACCGTTTTGGATCGTGGACACCCGAACGTCCGGTTTTTCTGACGGGCGATTTTAATTGCCGGCCAGGGAGCCCTCCATATAATGTACTGGTTGGCGATAAGAATTCTACTGACCCTGACCTGCTCAGGAATTCATTTGAAGACCAGAACAGAATTGACTGGATCCTTTACAAGGGAGCAGTGAAAGTCCTTAAATACGAGGTTGTCGATTTCAATATAAACGGCGTTTATCCGTCGGATCACAAACCCATTTATGTGGAATTCGAAATACAATAAAACTGAAATAAATGCTTAAACCTAATCCAGGAAACAATACTTTGCTTCTGTTACTGATACCCTCAGCTATTTTTGGATCAGGTATATCAGGGGCCAGGGAACCAAGAGAAAGGCAAAAGAAGCCAAACGTGCTGATTCTCTTTTCTGATCAGCACAGTAAAAGGGTGATGGGTTTTGAAGGACACCCCGATGTGATCACACCCAACCTTGATAAACTGGCTGGTGAATCTGTCGTGTTTGACAGGGCCTATTGCACGACAGGTATCAGTGCCCCTTCAAGGTCGTCACTTATGACCGGACTTTATTCACGTACCCTCGGGTTGCTGTCGAATGGCGAAAACACCACGGTAATGGATGAGGTGGTATCGCTTGCAACCGTCTTTAAACAGAATGATTACAACACCTATGCCTTTGGTAAACGTCATACTTCACAGGCTGTTGATGACGGGTGGGATGTGCATCGCAGTCATCTGTGCAACGAATCACCGGGCAACAGCTATACCGAGTGGGTGGAGATGATGGGTTACGGAAAGAGTTTGCCAGTGACTGGGCAGCGGAATTCGGGAAAGGGTCACCTTGCTCATCTTTCTCAGACGAAAAACTCCCCACGGCAAATCTGGCGACCAGGATTTCCTCCCTTCCGGAGGAAATGACTATGGAAGCTTTTACGGCTATGCTGACGAAACAGATGATAAGGGATCAGGCCGGTAATGAGAAACCCTTCTTTTGCTGGGCAACTTTTTATCGTCCGCATCAGCCTTACACGCCCCTGAAGAAATATATTGACATGTACGATGTTACAGCCTGGGGAAATGGCCGGATAAACGGAGGTTCGATAATGAAGCCTGAAAGCCTATATGAACCGAAAATGAACATCCCTCCAATGATGCAGTCGATCCGCGATGGAGGTAACAAAGTCTGGAATGTTGACAAAGCATTCTCTGATGAGCAGCTGTGGAGAGATTATATAGGAGCTTACTATGCACTGGTGACTGAAATTGATCATCATGTCGGTGAGATACTGGCAGCATTGGATGAGGCAGGCCTGACTAATGAAACCATCGTAATCTATTGCTCAGATCACGGCGACTTTGTTGGCGATCACGGGATGGTCGAAAAAGCAGCAGCAGGACAAAATGTTTACGAGGATATACTAAATATCCCATTGATTATAAGATACCCCGGCAATAAAAGAAATGGCAGCCATGTAGGTGAACTGGTGAGCCTTGTTGATATTTTTCCAACTCTGGTCGATCTTCTTGGCCTGGAGGTCCCCAAGCTTAAATATCCTATCGAGGGGAAGTCCATGGTGAATACTCTTCTGGATGGAAAGTCAATGAAAAGAAAATACTTTGTTTCCGAAAGCTGGTCACAGGCAGCTGTAATTACAAAGGACAGCAAACTGGGAATAATGCTCGACCCGACAGCCATTCATAAAAACTGGGACTACCGTAATTTTGGTGATATGTTTTTTGTCAGGGAAAAAGATCCCCTGGAAATAGAGAACAAAATAAATGAGAATCAGTACCGGAAGGAAATAAAAACCCTGAGAAAGTATTATGATGAATTTGTTCAGGGAATTCCTTCAACAGGGAAGGATGAGGTCGTTATGCAAAAGGTGAAAAATTAGTTTAAACCTGGACTACATATGAACAGAAAATATCTTGCCGGGATACCATTGGTAATTCCGCAACTTTTTGGCCTCAGCCTTTCTTCCCAGGTAAGACCGAACATTATTTTCATTATGACCGATGATCAGAGTCCAATCCCTATTGAAGCTGCCAGTTCCAATGAATCGCGGCCCTTTGGATTCAATGGCGACCGGTATGTCCACACACCCGTTATCGATAGCCTGGCAAAAAACGGAATTATATTCAGCAGGGCTTATGTGCCAAGCTCGATAAGCTCTGCCAGCAGGTACTCAATATTGACAGGAAGATATCCAGGCCGTTGTGAATCAGATTTCTTCATGACACAGAATCCGGCAGGTGAAATGTCGCGGCCCGAGAACAATGTGGAGCTGGAGGAAGAGAGCCAGAACCTGCCCAGATTGCTTCAGAGGGCAGGATACAGGACGGGTTTTGTGGGTAAAAGCCACCTTATTGATCAGGATCTGTTGAACGCAAGCACTACAGGTTCAGGCGGATTTAAAACATATGGCAAGGGAGATGATCCCAATCTGCCGGAAGTCTCTGATAAAATGGCCTATAATCATGAACTCTGGGTTAAGAGAATCAAGGAGTTCGGATTTGATTATGCAAATGCTGTTTACAGCGGCAATTTGAAAGAACTCAATAATGATTCTTTGAATGTCCATAATGTTGAATGGAAAAATAAGGCAGCCCTTGAATTCATTGAACAGTCGGGAGAGGAACCATTCTTCTTGTATTACAGCGAAAATATTCCGCATGGGCCTGCTCCCTGGATAAAAAGGGATGGTAAATACCCATATGGCCTTGATGCCAACCCTAAGTTTACTTCTAAGGGTCTGGTTGAGGCAGACTATTCATACCTTCCTGGCAGAGGTGAAATAAAGGCCGAGGTTGAAGCTCTCGGATTGGATGACAAGCATGCCTGGCTAACCTGGTTCGACTACGCTGTTGGCGCTATTGTGGACAAGCTGAGAGAGAAGGGTATGCTGGAGAATACCCTGATTATAATAACCTCGGATCACGGTAATTACAACAATGAGAAAGCAACCATGTACGAAGGTGGAGTCAAAGTTCCTTTGATGATGTTCTGGCCGGCAGGAATAAAAGCCGGTTCAACTTACGATGACCTGGTTCAGAGCATTGACTTCCCCGCAACCTTCATCGATCTTGCCGGTGTTGACCCGGGCGCCATCAGCCAGATTGACGGAATTAGTTTAAAAGATGTCCTGTCAGGAAGCAAAGCGCCTGTTCATGATCATCTTTATTTTGAAATAGGCTATGCACGGGCAGTAATGACCAGGAACTGGAAGTACGTTGCAGTGCGCTATGATGAGGAAACTGAAAGGGCTATCGAGGCAGGAGTAAAGTTCCCCGGGTTCCAGGGGGAACTGCTTGATGCCCCATATTATACAAGGAATAAGGACCTTGGATTCCGGGCGGCAGGTAAGAATCCTCTTTACTTTCAAAGGAACCAGCTTTTTGATCTTGCAAATGACCCAGATGAACTGGTTAATCTCTTTGATTCAAAGCCTGATACAGCAATATTCCTGAAGGTGAAACTGAGTCAATACCTGAAATCATTTCCGGGGAGGCCATACGGTGAGTTTGCTGATATTACATCATCCGATGATAGTAAGCAATATCCATTGCCTGATTCCGGAATGCAGATTTATCCCAATCCCTCTGAAGGTTATTTTGAGATACAATTGCCTGAAAGTCACCAGAGCGGAAAATATAAAGTTGTTAGTTCAACCGGTTCACTGATAAACACAGGATCCTTTACCAACAGTCAGTTTTCACTCTTTCTGACAAACATTCCCGGGGGCTGCTATTTCATTACTGCGCTCAATAACAATTTCAGCCTGTCCGGTAAAATTGTCCTGAACCACCGCAGATAAGACGACCAATATCTCTGTTATACCTCGGAAAGGACAGATAAAGCCTCTGGCAATGAAAATGGTTATTTTTCTGGCAGCATTGCATGCAATCTCGTTGCCCGGGCAACCGGAATCATTCCTGCACACTTACCCTTCATCAGATAGTTTTCCTTCGACTCTCACAACGGCTTCATTCTCAATTCCTCCCGCAGTCATAGGAGGCACAACAATCATTATGACAGCAGCTACAGGATCAGTAGCAGGGGGTATGGTTGAGTACTATTTTGAAGAAATGACAGGTAATCCGGGCGGGGACCACTCCGGCTGGCAAAGCTCACCATATTACAGTGATGGCGGACTTTTACCGAATACTATATACAAATACCGTGTAATAGTGCGGGATTTCTTTAAGGCAGCCAGCGAACCTTCGCAGGTGTCTGGTGCTTTAACAAAAGAGACCGAACCCTGGAAAAACGATCTTGACTATGGAGCCTATTATGGTTACCAGGCCTGGCATCGCGGACCAGAGGATAACTGGAGTCACTGGTTTGACGGCGGTATACCAGATGAAACGCATATGAGCGGAGATAACTGGCCTGATTTAAGCGAATATCCGATATTGTACCAGACTCAGCTTTCATATCCCGACGGGTCGCCGGTGCTGGTCTATTCCTGCAATGATTATGAAACCGTTGATGTACACATCAGATGGATGAAGGAATATGGCCTTAAGGGATGCTTTTTACAGCGTCAGCAGCTTAACATTCATAATCCTGAAACCCTGGAGCAGATGGACCGCAAGGCATTGCATGTGCGACGCGCCTGCGAGAAATACGGTATCAGGTTTTGCATGATGCCATGCAATAACGATAAATCAGAATCGGGAAGAGGTCAGGAATATATTGATAACATAATTGCCGACTGGAAACATTGCGTTGACGACCTTAAAATCACAGAGAGTCCTATGTATATGCACCAGGATGGCAAGCCGGTTATCGGATTCTGGGGTCTGGGATTTGCCAACAGGCAGATGACCCCGGAGCAGGCAAACCAGATACTTGACTCCTTTCAAATGCCGACAGACTCAAAATACAGGGTGTATGTTATGGGCGGAGTACCTAATGACTGGCGGACAAAAACAAAAGCGGGCTTTATGCCGGTCTATGAACGGTTGGATATGATTTCTCCATGGAGACCAATCTTCTACGATCCCTACAATCAGGTATGGCTAGACCGTATGGCAGGTGACAAAGCCTTCTGCGATGCCCGGGGAATCGACTACAACCCCACTGTTTCGCCGGGGGCTTCTGTAGCTTACCAGAATTCTGATCCATCACTCCGAAACAAAAACCCCAGGGATGGAGGCAACTATCTCTGGAAGCAGGTCTATGAGGTATGCAAACTGAAGAATAAATTTATATATGTGGCTATGTATGACGAAATTGATGAGGGGACAGCCATGTATAAGATGGCAGAGACCATTGAATATTGCCCGGTTGTTGACCCGCTGCTTGTTCCTTTGAATGAAGATGGCTATGATCTGCCTGATGACTGGTATTTGCGAATCGGGAGCGAGATCCAGAAGATGATCGAGGGTTCAAGCCCGCTGGTCAGCATTTTGCCACTCAAGCCTTCTCATGCGGCTGTGATTCCTGAATCGATGTCAGAGGGAAAACTGCTGGCCTATCCCAATCCGTCGGGTAACATTTTGAATGTGGAGGGTGTTGGAACAGAACCTCACTATATGATTTATGGCATGACAGGAGTTAAGGTTATTGAAGGCATCATCAGCCAGGGGAGGGTTGATATTTCATCCCTGCCAGAAGGAATATATATTCTATCTGTCAATAAACTTTCATTCCGATTTGTGAAACCTTAAATTATAACAATATCGTCTGATCAAACGAATAATGTTTAACAATTAATTTCAAAATAGCAATAAATATTAGCACTGTAACTAGTTGAATATATGTATTTAAGCATCATTTTACATTCGGCTTTCAAGGCTAATTAATTTTATTAATCATTAATTAATGCTTTGTTAAACCTTATAAACTACTTTTTGAAAAATATCCAGAAAGAATAACTGGTACCCTAACCAAATTGAGTGAAGTTTTTCTGATAAAATCCCTAATCCTATAAAAATTCAAAAACTATGAAAAATTGGCAAAAACTCCTTGCCCTATCCTCAGTCCTGTTGATCACCTGCTCTATGGTTTTTGGTCAGGTTCAAGTACGGGGAACTGTGAGTGATAAAGATGGTATTCCACTTCCCGGGGTGGATGTCATAATTGAAGGCACAACCTCAGGAACGGCCACAGGAACAGATGGGCGATTTACAATTCAGGCTCTTGTTGGGCAGAAATTATTGATCCATTTTATCGGTATGATCACTCAGGTGGTCGAAGTCACAGGCGCTAACCAGGTTATAAATGTAACGCTGCTGGACCAGGAGACGGCCATAGAGGAAGAAGTTGTGATCGGCTACGGAACCCAGAAGAAACAGAGCGTAGTAGGTGCAATTGGCAGAGCCAATGCGAACGATCTTAAGAAACAGGGGAATGTTAATAACCTGACAGACGCACTAGCAGGTGCAATCCCCGGAGTATCGGTTCTTTCAATTTCGGGCATGCCGGGAGGAGATTATGCAACAGGAATTAAGGTATATACTCCTTCAGAGATCCTGATCCGGGGAAAAACCACCTGGAATAATTCGGCTCCCCTGATTTTGGTAGACGGAGTAGAACGTCAGATGAACGATATTGATATCAGTGAGGTGGAAAGTATTTCCGTATTAAAGGACGCTTCGGCCACAGCAGTGTTTGGTGTTAAAGGTGGTAACGGGGTCATACTTATTACCTCTAAAAGAGGAGTTGAAGGGAAAACAAAATTCAATGTGGAATTTGAAAATTCCTTTGAGACTCCCTCAAAAATAATTGAAATAGCCGATGTGTGGGAAGGGGTTGTTGCAAGAAACTATGCAATAGAACGTACACGTCGTTTCAATAACGGTTTATGGTCTGAGCTTTATGCATCAGACAAGGAGATTGATTATTACAGAACCGGTGAGTATCCTTTTGCTTATCCCAATCAGGACTGGCACCAGATTATGCTTAAGGATTTCGCTTTATCTAACAGGGCGAATATTACAGCAAGCGGAGGAAGCCAGAAGGTAAAGTTCTTTACCTCACTCAGCTATAATCATGTAGGCGATATTTTTAAGAGTTATAATGTAGGACAGGGCTATAATCCGGAATATACATTCGACAGGTTGAATATCCGGTCAAATTTTGATTTTGAAATAACCAAAACAACCAAATTTGCAGCCAATTTCTATGGAATGTATGGATCACAAACCTCACCAAGCCGTAATGTCACCGGCGTGGTAAACGGTATATTCCCTGCACTGTCCAATCTTGGAGGAGAAACACTTGTAAGGGTTTATGAGGACGGTGTACCCGGGTCCCCGAATGGCAGGTTCAATGCCGCCAATCCATGGTATGACTATAATCTTTCCGGATTGACATATATCCCCCGGACAGTTGTCAACATGGACTACACCCTGACACAGAACCTGGATTTCCTGACCAAGGGATTGACTTTTTCAGGAAAGCTGGCGTATGATAATACCTTCAGGAATACAGGGAGAAGTGTGGGTGATGCAGGCGTTACAACAAAAACAATAAATAAGACTTTTTACCTTAACGGAGGTTACTACGACTATGAGGCAGGTCTTTACAGGAA
>CAVOLF010000005.1:0-695749 GCA_963696805.1 uncultured Rikenellaceae bacterium | reverse complement strand
GTCTGCGGCGCCCTCTTTGCAGCCTCCTCCCATTTTCCTGATGCGTTTGAACCATACCTGAATACTCCGGTTGCTATTGCCCTGGGTACAAAAAGAGTCTGGATGTAACCACCCTGCTCATCCTCAAGCCAGACAGCCATAAGCGGAGTACAATAAGGGCCTCCGTAAAACTTCACCCCGATCTCCGGACCGCTGCCGGAACTGTTGGTTATCACATCGGTGAATGTCTGCCTCTGCGCCTGCTTTGATACCGAAGGTTTTGCCGAGCATGAGGCTAAAACAACTGTTAATGCAATTATGAAATATTTCATCACTTTCAATTTTTTCAGATTTCTACAATAATGCCTATGGTCGGAAGCACTGTGCCGGCGTCCCCATCAATCGAACTTAAGCTTGTAACGGCCTGGCAGAGCGCCGGTCTGATCCGGATCGAGAACAAGGATGGGAGGCTGCTCCGCCTTGTAGTTGTATACATTCTGCACGTCAAGGTAAAGCATGAGCGACCATCTGTCGAAGTAGAACTGCTTGTCGATACGTATATCAAGCTGGCTGAATCCTTTCAGCCTGTCGCTGTTGAAGTTTGAGTAATCAAGGTAACCCTGTCCGGTCACGTTCCATGCATCTATGTATGATGATTTGTCAAGATCAAACGGCGTGTAGGGAGCCCCGCCGACAAACCGCCACCTGAAGCCTGCATCCCATGATTTGCCTATGCCCTGCGTGGCTGTGACGCTTATCAGATGCCTGTTATCCCATGCCGTGGGAATATAATTTCCACCCGTGCCCTGGAACTCGCTCCTGACAAAGGTGTATGAGAATACCGCATTCAGGCCGTTGAAGTCGCGAGCACGACCCATAAGCTCAATCCCGTATGCCCGGCCCACGGCAGTGGATGTAAGCGCTTCATTGCCGAAGACACCGTAGCCGGCACTCTTTGTCGAAAGAGGAACCTGGTCAGCCACTGAGAAGGGATAGTTGGTATAATGCTTGTAAAATCCCTCAAGGGTGAACTGCAGCCTCTCCTCAGGTACAAGCTCGAAGCCAGCTACAAGGTGATCGGCGGCAATATATTTCAGGCCGTTATCCCTGTTTATGAAATTGCCGTCGTTATCCCTCAGTCCCAGCGAGGTGTAGGGCGGAAGCTGGTAGAAACGCCCTGTGCTGAAATTGAGGTTAATATCCTCTGTCAGAATATATGAAGCAGAGAAACGGGGTGATATCTGCGTCAGCGGGTTGGCCATCTCAGGAGACCAGCTGTTGGCATCCGTGCGCACACCGAATGAAAGCCGGAGCTTCTCATCGAGGAAGGCACGGCTCACCTGACCGAAGGCAGCATACTTGAAGAATACCAGGTTGGTGATGTAAAGCTCTGTCTCAAGAGCTTCACCAGTAAAAAACTTCCTGAAGGTGTCATTGCGGTAACGCGACATCTCCGTGCCGGCTCCGTAACTGACCCTGAAGCTGTTGGGCCACACTACCGTCCGTTCATACCTCAGACGGATGTCACCTTCACCGCTGTTGTAATCCAATATCTTGTTGTCAGGATTTGAATCATCATTGTTGATATACTTAAACTGGGTGTTGTTCAGGTAATTGCGGCTCAGAACAAGCATATCGGAACCGTTAGATCGGAAGTGCCTGTAAACGGCTCCAACTGTGTAGCTGTACTGCTCCTGGGTTGGAATGTAACCGAGTATGTACCTCTGAAACTCCGTCTCATTTGCGTCAAGGTTCAGCCTGAAGTCGTCCTTTGCCCCTATGCCCAGAACCGTCAGTTCATTCTTCTGGTCGAACTTCACTTTGTATTTGAACTGGAAATCGGTGTATGTGGGAAGGAAGGGAAGTCCAATAACCCCGAACAGGAACTGCAGGTAAGACCTGCGGGCCGAGACGATCAGCGAGCTGCGTTCACCGGCAGGTCCGTTATAGGTCAGACCCAGGTCAGAGGCACCTACCGTTGCCCTGAGCGCTCTCTTCTCCTTGTTGCCATCAATCATGGTAAAATCCATCACCGAACTCAGGGCATTGCCCCTGGATGCAGGGAATGCACCGGAAAGGAAATCGACCGACCTTACAAAATCAACGTTGATGATGCCAGTGGGCCCTCCGGAAGATCCTTGCGTAGAGAAGTGATTCAGGTAGGGAATCTCAACATCATCAATGAAAAACCTGTTCTCATTGGGCCCGCCTCCCCTGACAATGACGTCATTCCGGAATGCAGGTGTTGAAGCCACGCCGGGGAACGACTGTATCACACGCGAAATGTCCCGGTTTCCCCCGGGATTCAGTTCTATCTCCTGAATGCCTATGATCCGGGCCGATACCGGACTCTCCAGGGATTTGCGGAAGGGAGAGGGCCTGACAATGACATCACCCACCTCAACTACCGTAGTCTCCAGCGGGATGGTAAGGTTGACCTCATTGTTGTTTGTAACCATCACTGCTTCTGTAATATATGGTTTGTAGCCAACAGATGAAACCCTTACCTCCACGAAACCCGGCTTTACTCCGGTAAAAAGAAAATTGCCGTCAAAGTCGGTCATGGCACCCGTGGTAGTGTTCCATATCACCACGCTTGCAAAAGGGACAGGTTCATTGGTGGTTGCGTCAACCACCTGGCCCCGTATGACCCCGCCTCCCGACTGCCCCGAGAGATCGGCGAACATAAGAGTTAACAGTATAACCAGGGAATATTTTTTCATTTGTATGTAATTTATCTATTTAATTGGTCAAATGGAACTTGCATGAAAATTAATATCCAAGTCCTAATGTGAGATGCTGCTCATGCAAGTTTCATTTTGTTCATATTTTAGCAATAAAAACAATACAAAATGCAGATAGTTCAACGGAAAGGGAATTTTTTTCACATGAGACCTCTGAAGTAACTCTCTCCCAGCGAAATATTTCACATCAGTTTCATGAAGTGACTTTCTCCCAGCGAAATATTTCACATAAGTTTCATAAAGTGACTTTCCACCAGTGAATTATTTCACATCAGTTTCATGAAGCGACTTTCCGCCAGCGAATTATTTCACATCAGTTCCATGAAGTGACTCTTCTCCTGTGTCATGTCAATATAGGGTGCCTTTTCCTTTAAATCACTGATCCTTTGAAGCATCGCTTCGGCGAACGGGGCTGTCTCCCTTTTCCCGCCGGAGGTGCGGTGAGCCATGGCACGTGTTATCCGTGCAGCCTCGCTCCAGATGCGCAGCACCGGGCTTTCAATAAATAGAGAGGCAAACTTCTCCCAGATAAAGTCGATAGCCGTATCCGACGGATGGACCATATCGGAGGCATAGAACCTGTAGTCTCGCAACTCATCCATGAATATCTCGTAGGCAGGGAAATAACCCCCGACGGCAGGATGCGGGAGGAGCTCCTCAACTGCCAGCAGCAGGTGAGCCTTGCTAAGCTGGTTGGCGTGGGCGCCGTCGGACAGGTGCCTGACAGGACTGACGGTAAACCAGACCTTCAGGCCGGGGTTCAGTTGCGAGATGCGGTCAAGAGTCTCCCTCCACCTCGCCGCAATCTCAGACCACGAAGCCTGCCGGCGAGTGAAAAGCGATGAGGGTAGCTTATGGCAGTTGGCGACAATGGTTCCACTCTCCCTGAGAGTGTATATATAAGAGGTGCCGAAGGTGACAAACAGGAAAGAAGCCTCCCTGATGAATGCGGATGCAGAACGGCTGACATCATTAAGTCTTTCAATGAGCACATCACGCTCATATGATGAAAAGGCAGTATGATGATCAAGGCTCATGTAACGGTTCTGATGCAGGTAAATGTCACCCTCCGAGTAAACATGAGAGGAGAAGAAACGGTCAAGTGCACGAGCCACCGAGAACGGATTGAAGAGGGTGCCGTGGGGATTGGTCATTACCTTCAGTTTGCCGGACGCCATGCGATAGCCTATTTCATTCGCAAAACACGACCCGAGGAACATCACCGGGGTGGCAAAGGTGATAACGGCAGATGATGAGGGAAGAGGAACCTCAGTTGTGAGATCCATGACTCATATTATAATAAGGTATCCATCCACCCGGTGATGAAGTCGAAATGATCCACCTTCAGGAGGTCATTATGCAGCTCATGATAACCCTCATCCCAGAGCTTGAGGGTTGCCCGGGGAGCGGTTTCGGCCACCTGCATTGATCCGGACGGCGATGTTATCATATCATCACGGCCATGAGCCAGAAGTAACGGAACCGCTATCTCTGAGGCCCGCGCCAGCGTCTCCGCAGCGGCTTCAGTCATCCAGCCGTATAGTCCGGCTGAAATCTGCCCATGAACAAGGGGGTCCTTACTGTACGCGGCAGCAACCTGAGGGTCACGCGAAAGAAATTCGGTTTTCAGTCCTGACGCCTGCGTCATACCCGGCATCAGCCGCTTTGCCACATTTGCCAGCAGCACCTTGGCTTTCGGAGGAGTTTCAGAGAGGAACACCCACGGCGAAGTTACAATGGCGCCGGTGATCCATGGTTTGCGCCTTACCAGGTAGTTCAGTACTATACCTCCGCCAAGGCTGTTGCCGTAGAGAAACATAGGAACATCCGGGAATTCGGCTTTGATGCCCCTGATGAGAGTGTCTATGGTGTCAAATAACTTCTCGGGAGATGGTATCACTCCCCTCCTGCCGTCAGAGTGACCATGACCCGGAAGGTCAAAGGCGCGAAGGGTGACTCCTCTTTCATTGAACCGGACAGCCCAGTCCGCGTACCTGCCGGAATGCTCGCCAACCCCGTGTACAAGAAGAATGACAGCCACGGGAGCCTCAGCGGCATCAAAAGTGTAGAGGGCGGTTTTGCCTGAGGGAAAATCTTTAAACTCCATGAGATCTTTTTTGTAAAGATAATCAAAAGTAATCTCCGCCCTCAACCATGCCACCCCCTGATAAGGGTCGCGTCCCGCATAGATAATCCAGGTTTATGACAGATTAGCAATGCGTTATCATGTATGACCGGAGAACTTCGGAGCAGTGGTCACGATGTGGCATTATCGGGCAAATAAAATAATACCTTCCTGTCCTAATTTAGACAGACAATATTTAATATACTGTATATATGCACATTAACTCTTAGAAAACAGACTAAACCCCAATTAAATATTACTATTAAGGATATTCGGATTTGGATATCCTGTATTTTGTGTTTAACTTTGTGTCAACAATAAAAAAAATAAGAGATATGACTGCACAGGAATTTACAACAAGTATAATAGATCTGAAGGGCAATCTTCAGAAGTACGCCCTCAGTCTTACACTCGACCGCGACAACGCGCTCGATCTCGTACAGGACACCTTCCTTAAAGCTATACAGAACCAGGACAAGTTCGTGGATGCCACGAACCTGAAAGCCTGGGTCTTCACGATAATGAAAAACACCTTCATCAACAATTACCGTCGCAAGATGAGGGAAAACACAATGATGGACGGCACACAGGAGCTCTATTACATCAACCTCCCGTCAGACAAGGGGAGCATCTCTCCCGAATCGGCTTATGCCGGTGGTGAGATTGAGAAGGCAATTAACGCATTGCATGATGATTACCGTCTCCCCTTCCAGATGCATGTTGACGGTTTCAAGTATGAGGAGATAGCCGGGGAGCTCAATCTCAAGCTGGGAACGGTTAAGAGCCGTATATTCTTCGCACGTCAGAAACTCATGAGTGTTCTTAAAGATTATAATGGTTAGGTTTGATTAGTGGTTTACAGGATGTGCTGCCGGCATTGGTTATGCCGGCAGCATTTTTTTATAACGGCAGGCTTTTTGTCATCCTTTCCCGGAACACTCTTTTTAAATACCTTTATAAAAATTTCACAGTCATGAAAAAGTATCTTTTTGTTACCCTTTTTGCCGTAATGCTTTCGGCAACCGCTCTTGAAGGCCAGGAGAAGTACATGGCCAGTCCGGTCAGTCATGTCACTGTCTTCAGACAGGGCGCCCAGCTCTCCGGTGACCTCCCGATTTCAGTTCAGGCGGGAACGGTCGATTTTGTTGCAGGGGGCCTCTCCCCGTATATTGATCCCAACAGCATACAGGTCAGGGGTGAGGGCGATTTCATGATCATGGGCGTCACTCACCGCAACAACTACCTTGAGAGCCCGGTTGAAGCGGCTTCCATAAAAGACCTCCGCAACAGGATCAAAGCTCTTGAACTGAAAATAGAGGATGAGAAGACGGCGGTGGATGTGCTCCAGGAGAAGGAACTTTTCCTGAAGTCGAATTACGATGTCGTAACCAATAAATCAGCTATCACACCTGAACAGCTCAGGGCGCTTCTCGACATCTATTCAACCAATATGGAGTCGCTGAAGACTGCCCTCCTGAAAAAGAAAAGGATAATCAAGGATTACGAGGAGGAGAAACAGCAGCTTGAGAAGCAGCTTTCGGGCTACATTGACAAGTCGAAGATGCCCACGGGCGAGATTGTGGTGACCGTCACCGGCACCAAACCCGCTACGGGCAGTATTAAGCTTTCATACGTTGTCATGAATGCCGGCTGGCATCCGTCGTACGACATCAGGGTTGATGACATCACTGATCCGGCATTGATAATATACAGGGCCAAAATATGGCAGAACAGCGGCATCGACTGGAAGGATGTAAAGGTGAGTCTTTCAAACGCTTCACCCATGACTGCAGGCTCATTGCCGACGCTTAATCCATGGTTCATCGACATCTATAAGCCCTTTGCATACCATACTCTGGACGAGGTTGTTGTGGCCTACGGAACCAGGTCGAAGCCTGCCGCACGTGAATCAAAGGCGGCAGATGACATGATTATGATGGAGGAGAGCGCCCCGCTGCCGGTCACCGTCAGCGAGTCGAATATCAGCTTCAGCTTCGATATAAATGTATCGCAGACAATAATGACTGATGGCAAGCCGGTGGCAGTAGAGCTGCAGAGGCTCTCCGTACCCGCCGCCTACAGCTATGCCGTTACGCCGAAGCTGGCCCCCTCAGCCTACCTGATAGGATATATCACCGACTGGGAGAAGTACAATCTTCTGCCCGGCGAGTCGAATATCTATTTCAGCAACACCTTCACAGGCAAGAGCTATATCAACACGGCGGAACTCACTGACACCCTCCAGGTGTCGCTTGGCGCCGACAACAACATCACCGTCAAACGTGAGCGCAGAACCGATTTCACCTCACAGAAGCTCATCGGTGCCAACAGGGTTGAGACACTCTCTTTCCTTATCTCCGTGCGCAACAACAAGAGCAGGGCTGTCGCAGTCAAGCTCCGTGACCAGATTCCCCTTTCACAAAACAGCAGTATTACCGTTGAGCCCCTTGAGATTTCCGGAGGAAAGCTCAACCCTGTCACCGGGGAGATAACATGGGATCTGACCGTTGAGCCTCGTGAAACCAGGAATATTATTCTTACATACAGCGTAAAATACCCGAAAAACGAAAAGGTGATACTTGAGTGACAAACACTTAAGACCAGTTGACACCCGAGGTTATGAACAGCTGTTCATAACCTCGTTTTTCTTCGTTTAAATCGCTGTCTTATAGTTATTTGCCTGTGTTAATAAATCTGTGCGTTTCTTGTTACTTTCTTCATGGCAGAATTACCCTGAAAAATTTGACATAGAGCCTTCGAGAAGTTATATTTGTAGAACCATGTGAGCGATAAAGAGTCGCTCTGAGGTAAGAAGGTTCTTTCAAATGGTTTAATTATCACTCTGAAATTACATCAGACTTCAGAGTCTCACGCTGAACGACTACGGTCCGGAAGCGTCCGTCACGGGTGCAGGCTTGGAAGCCTCCCCATCCTGGCGGTCTGACGGGGCAATCAACAGACAGTGTAACAACTGCGAGAAGAGAGCAACACAGATGCAGTGCCGAAAGCTAATAAGGCAGCAAATGTGCCCAACCAGAGAGAGGATCATCATGCCACCCAAACCGGCGAGGATAGGATGGAGATGATCCGGGCATGACAGCAGCTATCCCTTCGGGGAGTGTCAGGCCTCAGGGGTTCATGACTCCGTGTCACGGTATGAATTCCGTCAGGCCGTAGGGTTTTGACAGAAAACAGAAAAGACACCGGAACAAGGTCAGCAGTCAGCCGCAAGGCAGACATCGACAGGCCTCGGAAAGGGAGGAGTCAGAGAGATGAACCGGCTGTAATAACAGTAGCATGGCGGCTGTGACGGTCATGGCTGTCACTCGCCGGAATGGGAACATATACGTAAGTATGGTTCCCATTCGTGTTTTATACAAGTCCTGAATAGAGAGTAATGTGGCCTTAATACAGGTCGTGAACGAGGGTAATGTGGCCTCTATACAGGTCGTGAATAGAGAGTAATGTGGTCAGAAATAGTCGGGGATTTTTTGAGGATAGAGAAATCCCCGGAAATATCTCAGAGTTTCCGCCTCTGACACGTTGAAGCGGCACCGTGACCAGTGCCCCGGGCTATCTAGCGCCCCCTAATAACGCCCCTTGTTGAGCCTTTTATGAAATCTATGATGTAATCGCGCTCCGGTGTCGAAGCGAAACTGGCAGAAATATATTCCAGCGCCTTGCGGCCGGTCATGCCCATATTGTAATAGGCCCGGTAGATCTCATGCAACTCGTGTATCTTCTCCTTCGTGAAGCCTCTCCGTTCCAGTCCCACGGTGTTCAGCCCCATGAACGACAGCGGATCCCTGTCAGCCTTGATATACGGCGGCACGTCAATGCGTACCTTCGCCCCTCCGCCAATAATGGTATGAGCTCCAATGTGCACAAACTGGTGCACCATTGATCCGCCACCCATGGTCACCCAGTCGCCCAGCTCTACCTCGCCCGCTATACCTGACAGGGCAACCATGATCACATTGTTACCCAGCTGGCAGTCATGAGCGACATGCACATAGGCCATCAGCAGGCAGTTCTTCCCGATGGTGGTCCTGCCCCTTGCGCGGGTGCCCCTGTTCAGCGTTGCAAACTCCCTGACAGTGGTGTTGTCTCCAATCTCCAGGATGGTCTCCTCACCGCTGAACTTCAGGTCCTGCGGTATGGCAGAGATGGATGCACCGTTGAAGATACGGCAGTTCCTGCCAATACGGGCGCCGTCATATATTACTGCCCCTGACCCGATCCATGTCCCGTCACCTACCGTAACGTCTCCATGAATAACGGCAAACGGCTCAACGGTTACCCCTTCACCAAGCTGAGCTCCCGGATCAATGTGTGCCAGAGAAGAAATCATATCGTCTTATTTGTTCTTTATCACCTGCGCGGTCAGCTCACCCTCAGCCACCAGCTTCTCCCCTACAAACGCCTGAGCATACATTATCACAATACTCCTCCTTATCGGCTCGGTAAGGTCACACCTTACAACAATGGTGTCTCCGGGAACGACCTTATGCTTGAACTTCATCCTGTCAATCTTTAGAAAGTATGTCGAGTATTTCTCGGGTTCATCCACGTTGTTCATGACAAGGATGCCTCCTACCTGGGCCATTGTCTCCACCAGCAGCACTCCCGGGAATACATGCTCCTTCTCGAAGTGTCCCTGGAAGAAAGCTTCGTTGTAGGTTGTGTTCTTTATACCGAGAATGTGGCTGGGAGTAAGTTCAAGAATGCGGTCAACCATGAGGAACGGGAAACGGTGCGGCAACAGCTTCTTTATTTTCTCTATGTCCATCACCGCCGGTTTGGTGGTATCAAGCAGAGGTATCTCTTTCTTTGTCGTCTGCCGCTTTATCTGCTGCCGTATAAGCCTTGCCAGCCTGGTGTTCGAGTAATGACCCGGTCGTGTAGCCACCACCTTACCCCTGATTGGCTGCCCTACCAGCGACAGGTCACCAATCAGGTCAAGCAGCTTATGCCTTGCCGGTTCATTCGGATAACGAAGCTTGGTGTTGTTGAGCACACCGGCATGGTGTTCGGTTATCCCGGGCTTGTTGAACAACTTTGCAATGCGGTCTATCTCCTCCTGTTCAACCTCACGTTCAAGTATCACCACGGCGTTCTCAAGATCACCCCCCTTGATCAGCCCTACCCGGAACAGGGGTTCAAGCTCATGAAAGAAGACAAAGGTTCGGCTGCCGGCTATCTCCATCTCAAAGTCGTCAATCTGGTCAAGGATGGCATATTGGTTGCCAAGTATCTTTGAGTTGTAGTCAATCAGCACATGGGCGCTGAAGTGGTCATCGGGATAGACTATCAGGTCAACGCCGTGCTCTTCGTCAGAGAAGGTGATCTTCTCTTTAATCACATAATAGTTGCGCTCTTCATTAAGTTCAATAATGCCGGCCCGTTTTATTGCCTCAACAAACATACGAGAGCTGCCGCCCATTATAGGGGCCTCAGGACCGTTTATCTCAATGAGGGCATTATCTATCCGCAACCCTGCAAAGGCTGCAAGAACGTGCTCAATCGTTGCCACAGAGGCCTCTCCCTGTACCAGGGTGGTTCCCCGTGATGTCTCCGTCACATTGTCTGCAACGGCATCGATCACCGGTGAGCCCTGAAGGTCAGTGCGGCAGAATTTATATCCGTGGTTTGCAGGTGCCGGCTTGAAGGTTACCGTGACCTCTATGCCTGAATGAAGTCCTTTACCATTGAGACTCACCTCCTTAGCCAGCGTCCTTTGCTTTTCGCTCATTTCTGATGGGGTTAAAAGTCCTGCAAAGAAAAATAAAATTTTCCGAACGACACAACAGAACCCTTCACATCTCTGTGATGATCAAACAATTTCCTTTAGACCGTCACAACGGAACTACCTGTTTTTTAAAGATTCCACTGATTTTGCAAGCGCGTCAATTTTGCTGCTCAGGTCGGGCAATTTTCTGAAGTATATAATACTTTTCAGGAACTGCTTGCTCTCCATGGCAGGATAACCCAATAAGACAGCGTTCTCCTCACTGACGGTGCTCATGATTCCCGACTGGGCTCCTATCTTGCATCCGTCTGCAATGCTCAGATGGCCTGCAAAACCGACCTGCCCTCCGAACATGCAGTTCTTCCCGATCTTTGTCGAACCCGCCAGTCCTGTCTGCGCTGCGATTACCGTGTTCTCGCCTATCTCCACGTTGTGTCCCACCTGTATCAGGTTATCGAGCTTCACGCCCCGCCTTATAACGGTTGATCCCATCGTGGCCCTGTCGATACAGGTGTTGGAGCCTATCTCCACGTTGTCTTCGATAATGACGTTGCCTACCTGCGGAATCTTCATATAGTTGGCATCATTTACCGGGGCAAACCCGAATCCGTCAGAGCCGATGACAGAACCTCCGTGAAAGATACAGTCATTCCCGATGATACAATTCCTGTAGACCTTCACTCCCGGGTGAAAGGTGCAGTTCCTGCCTGTCGTGACACCATCACCGATATACACATTTGGGTAGAGGCTGCACCCGTCTCCTATCACAGCCTTTTCTGCCACATATACATGAGCCCCTATGTAAACGCCGCTACCTATGACGGCGCTTTCCTCTATGACTGCGGTCGGGTGTATACCCTTCCTCACCGGTCTGGTCTGCTCATCATAGATGGTCAGCAGCCTGGCCAGAGCCTGGTAGGGATCATCAACCCTGATCAGTGCGGCGTGTACCTCCCGTGACGGCATGAAGTCCTTTTTCACCAGCACGGCCGATGAACCCGTAGTGTAGAGATAAGGTTCATATTTGAGGTTGGAGAGGAACGAGAGAGCGCCCGCATGCCCCTCCTCTATCCTGGCTATAGTGTTCAGCTTTGTTTCCGGATCGCCTTCAAGCGTCCCGTTAAGTAATCCGGCGATCATTGCAGCAGTAAATTCCATCTTACGTATATTTTATTTTGATAATATCTCCTTTGGATAACAGAGGTAATACTTTGTGACCTTTTCTGACAGGGCATCCTTGTCGAACAGGTCTGAGACGGCTGTGATATCCTGTGTCTCACCGTTCTTGAGAAGTATGCGAACCTCTGGTGTGCCGGGGGCATAGGTCTGGTTATAGACGTCGCCTGTATTCACGTAAAACTTCGCCTCTTCTTTATCTATCCCCAGCAGCTGTTCAGCCTTTCGGCCCAGTTCCGCCACCCTGGCTCCCTCAAACGGTTTCCTCTGCAGTTCGATGCCCAGAAGATCCCTGTTTACCAGTCTCCTGCACAGATCAGCCAGTACCCTGTCACCGCAGCTCATCCAGACCTTGGTGGCTGACATTATATCGCTCTCGTCAAGGGCGGTAAAGTGTCTCACCAGTTCGGCTGTCTCCTCCGCGGTGCCGGTGCTGTGGCGCGCCCGGAGGAAATATTCCAGTGCCGGGGTGGCAAACAGGGTCATGCCGTCCGCAGTCACCCCGCGCGCTCTCAAAAGGAGACTGGTCAGCAGCTTTTCTGCAGAGACAACCGTGCGGTGATTATATACCTGCCAGTACATCATGCGCCTCGCTATCAGGAACTTCTCAACGGAGTAGATGCCCTTCTCATCAACCACCAGCCTGTCGTCTGCGACATTCAGCATGCGGATGATCCTGTCTGACCCGACAGACCCCTCTATCACCCCGGTGAAGAAGCTGTCACGCCTCAGGTAGTCCATCCTGTCCATATCCATCTGCCCCGTCACCAGGTCATGAAAGAACCGCCTCGGGTACTCCCCCCTGAAGACGGCGATGGCATCAGTCAGGCTACCACCGGTACGGCGGTTCAGCTCCTCCATGATGAGAAGTGACATCATCTCATGGGGCATCTCCTCTATCAGCGAGTGCTCAAGGGCATGTGAGAAGGGACCGTGACCTATGTCATGCAGAAGTATCGCTGCCAGAACTGCCTCCTCCTCCGAAGGGGTTATCTCAATGCCCTTGGTCCTGAGAGTATGTATGGCCTGCCCTGTAAGATACATCGCCCCGATGCTGTGCTGAAAACGGCTGTGGACGGCCCCCGGGTAGACATAGCTTGACAGCCCCAGCTGCCTGATGTTGCGCAGCCGCTGAAACCATGGATGGCTTACCAGCTCGAAGATAAGATCCGACGGCAAGCTGATAAACCCGTATACTGGGTCATTTATGATCTTTCTTCTGTTGGTCAACCGGCTACCTTTTTATGTCAGCAAATTTATTTAATTGTTTCCAATATAAGGACAGAAAAGGTTCAGATACAACGCACTTGTTTATTTTTCCCTCCATCCTTTCTTTGAATTATTGAAAAATGATATTATCTTTGCACCCGAAAAGAAGGGTATGGACGGACCAGGGGACAAAAGTCCCCTGTTTTGTTAGCAAAAATCAGACTATGATTACAAAGGATCATATCAGGAAACTTGCGGAGGGGCACATAAGCGGCACCGGCATCTTCCTCGTTGATGTACGGCTGAGCAGCACCGGACGGATCACAGTCCTCATTGACAGGCCCGAAGGCGTGAGAATTGAAGATTGCGCTTTACTAAGCAAGTTCATCACCGGTGAGCTCGGGGAAGAGGTCGGCGACTATGAGCTGAATGTATCATCTCCCGGCCTTGATATGCCCCTGCTCGTTCCTGAACAGTACCTCAAGAACGAGGGCAGGATGGTGGAGGTGGTTACCAATGAGGGCGACCGTGAAAAAGGTCTCCTTATGAACACCACCAAAGGAGGATTTGATCTGAGAATTGACACGAAACAGAAGAACAAGGAGATTGTCTCTGTGGTCAGATCATATAATTTTGAGGATGTCAAGACAGTTAAAGTAATTATATCATTCAAATAACAGAACAGATTACCACAATGGAAAACGTTAATCTCATAGATACTTTTTCAGAGTTCAAGGAGCTGAAGAATATTGACAGGCCAACCATGATGAGTGTGCTGGAGGATGTATTCAGGGGTATGCTTGCCAAGAAGTACGGTTCGGCAGACAATTTTGACATCATCGTCAATATTGACAAGGGCGACTTTGAAATATGGCGTAACCGCGAAGTGGTTGAAGACGAAAATTTCACTGACCCCAACACTCAGATACCCCTCTCGGAAGCTCACAAGGTAGATGAGGATTATGAGGTCGGTGAAGAGGTTTCTGACGAGGTCAAGTTCCTCGATTTCGGGCGCAGGGCAATTCTGGCACTGAGGCAGAACCTCGTGGCGCGTATCCTTGACCTGGAAAAAAACAATATCTACCTCAAGTACAAGGACCGTATCGGTGATATAGTCACCGGTGAGGTGTACCAGGTATGGAAGCGCGAGACCCTCGTGCTTGACGATGACGGCAATGAGCTGATTATGCCCAAGGGTGAACAGATCCCCTCCGACCACTTCCGCAAGGGTGACACCATACGTGCGGTAGTGATAAGGGTGGAGATGAAAAACAACACCCCCAATATCATCCTCAGCCGCACATCGCCGGTCTTCCTCGAGAGGCTCTTCGAACTTGAGGTGCCTGAGATCTTTGACGGCCTCATCACCATACGGAAGATAGTGAGGGTACCTGGCGAGAGAGCCAAGGTGGCCGTCGAATCGTATGATGAACGCATTGACCCCGTAGGCGCATGCGTCGGTATGAAGGGATCAAGGATCCACGGCATCGTTCGTGAGCTTCGCAATGAGAACATTGACGTCATCAACTTTACATCCAACATACAGCTGTTCATCACCAGGGCTCTAAATCCTGCCAAAATCTCTTCAATAAAGCTCATTGAAGCAGATAAGAAGGCGGAGATCTATCTCAAGCCCAGCGAGGTCTCGCTGGCCATCGGCAAGGGCGGCCTGAATATTAAGCTCGCAGGCCAGCTGACCGGTTATGACATAGAGGTCTATCGCGAACCTGACAATGAAGACGAGGAGGATGTATCGATTGATGAGTTCTCAGATGAGATCGAAGGATGGATCATCGATGAGCTGAAAGCTATCGGATGTGACACCGCCAGGAGCGTCCTCAGGCTGACAATACATGACCTGGTGAAGAGAACAGACCTCGAGGAGGAGACGATCAAGGAGGTCGTCAATATACTCAGGTCAGAATTTGACAAATAATAACCGGCATCCCCGAAAGGGAGAAACGAGATAATATTTATTTAAGAGGTATCATAAAGGTATATGACTGAAGACACGAAAGCCATACGTTTAAGCAAGGCAGCCCGCGAATTCAATGTTGGGATCCAGACCATTGTCGATTATCTTCACAAGAAGGGATTTGACATCAGCACTGATCCCAACTGCAAGATTCCGCCTGAGGCTTATGCGCTGATAGTCAAGGAATACAGCAGCGACCTCAGTGTCAAGAAAGATGCCGAGAAACTGGCTCTCAAGGAGAAGATAACTCCCAAGAAGTCTCTTTCCATTGATGATATGGAATCAGGCCGGGAAGGCGATATGGGTGAACCTGATGAGGAGTTACTTATCACGGACAACTCAGGTGTTAAGAAGCATCTTGATCTACGCACTGAGATGAGGAAGCCGGAGGTAAAAACCGTAGGCAAGGTTGACCTTACTCCTTCTGCAAAGACAGTGAAGAAGGAACCTGAAAAACCGGTTGAAAAGCCTGTTGCTCCCGAGCCTAAAGCAGATACTGCTGCTCCGGAAAAGCCTGCTGAGACAATCCAGCCAAGGGTTATCGGAAAGGTCGATCTCGACAAGCTGAGCGGTAAGCCGGGCAAGTCTGAAAAGAAGAAGAAAGCCGGAAAAGCAGAACCGGAGGCTGAAAAGACAAAGCCCGAACCGGAGGCCGTGACACCGGCACCCGTGGCTCCGGAGCCGGCAGCTCCCGAGGCACCTGAGGCACCTCCCGAACCAAAAGAGACTGAGATATACCGTCCCGGCTATGAGAAGCTTGCCGGCCCGAAGATCGTCGACAAGATTGTCCTTGTACCGGAGGTCAAGAAAACCCGTGAACAGGTCAACGAAGCACGTCAGAAGCGTGACGACAGGAAAAAGCGTGAACGCATCAAACCCAAGCCACGCGAGAAGGTAGCCCTGGATGCTTCGGCACCGGCACCTGCCACAGATCCGAAGAAGGATAAGAAGGCACCTCCGAGGACAGATCACCGCGGCGGAGACAGGAAGAAATCATTCCGTGCCCTCAGGCCTGAGGTTGACAGGGACGATGTCGACAAGAACATCAGGGACGTCAACCTGCTTATGAGCAAGAGCAAGTCGAAGGTGGCCAGGTACCGCCGTGACAAGCGAGATGCCGTCAGCCAGAGAATGAAGGATGATACTGACAAGAAGGAACTCGAAAAGAGCACACTCAAGGTAACCGAGTTCGTCTCTGTCAACGAACTGGCAATAATGATGGATGTGCCGGTAATAGATATCATTTCGACATGCATGAGCCTGGGCCTGATAGTCTCAATCAACCAGAGGCTTGATGCCGAGACCATGGCCATGGTGGCCGAAGAGTTCGGCTTCGGGGTCGAGTTTGTCAGCGCTGAGTTGCAGGAGGCAGTCAGGGAAGAGGTGGATGAGGAATCGAAACTCGAGTTCCGTCCGCCCATCGTCACCGTCATGGGGCACGTTGACCATGGCAAGACCAAGCTGCTCGACTATATCCGCAACACAAACGTCATCGCCGGCGAAGCCGGAGGAATAACACAGCATATTGGTGCATACCGGGTGATGCTTGACAATGAAAAAATCATTACCTTCCTTGACACCCCGGGCCACGAGGCTTTTACGGCCATGCGTGCCAGGGGTGCTCAGATCACAGACATCGTTATTATCGTGGTAGCCGCTGATGATGGCGTCATGCCGCAGACACGCGAGGCAATCAACCACGCACACGCTGCCGGGGTACCTATAATATTTGCAATAAACAAGATAGACAAGCAGACTGCCAACCCTGACAGGATTCGCGAAGAGCTGGCCAGCATGAACTTCCTGGTGGAAGAGTGGGGAGGAAAATACCAGTCGCAGGAGATATCGGCCAAGAACGGGCTAAACATCGATGTCCTTCTTGAGAAAATCCTCCTGCAGGCCGAGCTCCTGGAACTGAAAGCCAACCCCTACAAGCTTGCACTGGGTACGGTCATCGAATCGTCGCTCGACAAGGGACGCGGCTTCGTGGCAACGGTGCTGGTTAAGGCCGGAACACTCAAACTGGGTGATGTTGTGATTGCGGGAAGCTGCTACGGTCATGTAAAGGCCATGTACAACGAGCGCAACCAGAAGGTGAGCGAGGTCGGCCCCTCAATGCCGGTGCTAATCCTCGGGCTGAACGGAGCACCGCAGGCAGGTGACAAGTTCAACGTTATGGAATCCGACAAGGAGGCCAAGGAAATTGCCACCAAGAGATCACAGCTCCAGAGAGAGCAGGGACTGCGCACACAGAAGCATATCACCCTCGATGAAATCGGGCGCCGGATTGCTATCGGCAACTTCCAGGAACTCAATATTATTGTCAAGGGTGACGTTGACGGATCCGTCGAGGCTCTCAGTGACTCGCTGATCAAGCTCTCAACCGAAGAGATACAGGTCAACATCATTCACAAGGCTGTGGGACAGATTTCCGAATCTGACATACTGCTCGCCGCTGCTTCCAATGCAGTGGTGGTCGGCTTCCAGGTGAGGCCTTCAGTCAGCGCCAGGAAACTGGCCGAGAAGGAGGGTATTGACATCCGTCTCTATTCTATCATCTATGACGCCATCGAGGAGATCAGGGCCGCCATGGAGGGGATGCTCTCACCGGAGATCAAGGAAGAGATCGTCGCCACCGTGGAGGTGCGCGAGGTCTTCAGGATCGGCAAGGTGGGTACGGTTGCCGGCTGCTTCGTGCGTGACGGCAAGATAACCCGCAACACCAAAGTGAGGGTGATACGCGACGGTATAGTCATACACACCGGCGACCTGGGCTCGCTGAAGCGCTTCAAGGACGATGTCAGGGAGGTTACCTCAGGCTATGAATGCGGACTGAACATAGACGGCTTCAATGACATTAACGTCGGAGACGTAATCGAAGGATACCAGACCGTGCAGGTCAAGAAAACGTTGTAGTATAAAAAAAGCTGCCCGCAGGCAGCTTTCTTTTTATCCGGGTATGTGATTATGCACCAATAAGTTTTTTGTATGCTTCGGCATCAAGAAGCGCGTCAAGCTCTGACGCATCCTCAATGGTAACCTTTATCATCCAGCCCTTGCCGTAGGGATCGCTGTTGACAAGCTCTGCGGCAGTGTCAAGATCTTCATTCTTCTCGGTAACGGTGCCGCTGACAGGCATGAAAAGGTCCGACACGGTCTTGACGGCCTCCACCGTTCCGAAGACCTCACCGTGACCAAGCTTCTCGCCCACGGTCTCGATCTCCAGAAACACTATATCACCCAGCTCATGCTGCGCAAAATCGGTAATGCCTACCACAGCTTCATTGCCTTTGACAAGAACCCACTCATGATCCTTGGTGTACTTCAGGTTTGCAGGAACATTCATCGCTTGATGTTTTATTTGTTTGACTTTGATCTACAGGTTTCAGGATGTCAAAAATACATCTTTTTTAGTATTTAAACCCTGATCAA
Organism: uncultured Rikenellaceae bacterium; assembly: GCA_963696805.1. GTDB lineage: Bacteria > Bacteroidota > Bacteroidia > Bacteroidales > VadinHA17 > SR-FBR-E99. The sequence goes on along the minus strand of CAVOLF010000005.1, from coordinate 677,360 downwards.
TGCTTTTTTTAGCCCGGTGCCCGTCAGACCCGTCACTGCACCAGGGTAAACCTGAGGCTGAAACCGAAGTTGGTATTGGAGGTAAGGAATGTATTGGCAACAAACGGGTCATTCATCGAATGGTCGGCATAAATCTGCAGGTTGAACCTGTCACTCAGGACATAGTCGGCCGTGGTGCCAATTGTGAACACCCTCTGTCCGGCCACCGGCTGGTTCACCTCCTCTATCAGCTTGCGGGCCAGGGTCTTGTTATCCCTGATTGAAAAGTCAAGCTTCAGGTTGAGGTCGCTCTTGAGGGCACGCTGGCCTGTGCGGGAGCGAAGGCTGATGGCCACATCGTCAAACCTGTATCCGGCGCCTATGGTTATCTCCTCGTTCCTTATGTCAGCCACCTGGTTGCTGGTCAGGTTGAGAGTGACGGTGCGCGACTTGCGGTACTCTATCCTGGTGGAGAGTGAGTTCTTCCACCCGAGGTCTATATTTATGAAAGGACTGAACTGCTCATTGATGGTAACGGTGTTGATCTCATGCTTCGGGATGAAGTTCGACTTCAGGTCACGTATCCTGCTGATGCCGTCCTCATCCGGGTTCCAGTAGAGGCTGGTGTTGAATGAACCTATGGTGTATGTTGACCTGTACTGGTGAGAGAGGCTCACCGAGTTGAAAATCTTCCTTACCGCCTCGAACTTGGTCAGTCCTTCGAAGTTGATCCTCCAGTTGGGCATCATATGAAGCGCCGAAGGGAAGGGAGAGAGGGATATCTTTTCAGCGTCCCTCCTTGTGTAGGCAGCCAGGAAGGCAGGCACGAGTACCTCACCCGAAGTGAGGCCGTAACCGCTTGCGTAGGGTCCGGTAAGCTGCTCTCCGGTGACTGGATCGAAGCCGGGGTCATAAGAATTGTCGGCCTGGCGGCGCTCATTGCCCCTGCGCTGCGAGATGAGAATGGTATTGGTGCGGAACTGTTCGAAGGTCTGCGACACATAATCGCCTGACTTTGGTATCTTCTCAAAGGCCGTACCCCATGAGATGACTGATATCGTGAAGTTGCCGGTGATGCGAGTGTTCCTGGTGCTGTCAGGGAATTCGCCGTAACGGTTGGCCCTGAGGTATGACGAGATCGTCTGGGAGTAACGCCGGTCAGCCGTCAGGTCTATCCGAAGGCCGGGGAAGGGTTCGATGTTGGCCCTGAGGTTAATCTGTTCGCGTTCACTGAAGCTTGCGGCATTATTGAGCAGTGTGTCGGTGGTGATCCACCCGTTAATGACTGCCTCGTCAAAGAATCGTTCATCGGTGAGACCCACAAGGAAACGCCACCCCGGCGATGACATGCCCTGGTAGCTCTGCTGACCCAGGAAAGAGGTGCCTGGAAGATAGCCCGGCATGATGTGCCCCTGCTCAATAGTATATGTTGCAGATACATTTCGCAGAGCCATGAGGGAACGTATCAGATATTTGGCGGCGACACTGGCAACCCCCGGCTTTTTCTCCACCCTCCCCTTGATGTCAATGCTGGCATTGGTGACATCAGTGTCAGAGATGTAGTCTATCCTCATGTCGGATACAACATCGTACTTCCCGTTAACAACAGTGCCATCAGGCGCAGTGACTGTGACAGTCACATCTTTTGTCTTCAGGTTATGGTTGATGATCCTGGCTCTTCCGGCCCTGAGGGGTATCCCGCGCCTGGAATGGGTTACCTCCTCGTATCCCAGGCTCATGCGTCTTTTGGCCCCGGGCTGGGTTGAGGCCTCAATCTCCTTCAGGAATTTGACTTTGCTGTAGAGGTTGGTCATGTTGGCCTGAACGGTGAACTGCCCGTTGTTAGAGTTCTTAATGGTATTGCCTGGCCTGATATTCAGCGAGTCAGGGAAAATTGTTCCGGCAAGCCAGTCATACCTGGCGCTGTATCTTGCGTTGGAAGTCACCCATGAGAGGAGTGGCAGCTTATTGATGGGGATATTGTAGTTTAGGTTCAGCAGGTGGTAGTAGTTCGTTGTGCGACCCATGCCAGCCAGGTTGGACATCACGGAATCACGCCAGTTATCGAAAATATCAGGATAACGCCTTCTGTCAACACCTCCTGCCGGCTCATCGATGCGCGCAATGCTGCTGGCGGTGAAGTCTAGCTTCATCTGCTTGGTGATGTCATACTTGATGTCATAGAAACGCGTCCACTGGAAGTCCTTTGTGAAGACAGGCTCAATGAGAAGATCGGGATTGTTGATATTGCGGGTCTTAACCTCATTGTAATACCTGTAGATGTCAGTACGAACGGTGATATGCTTAGGAAAGAGATAGATGTTGAAGTCTTTGATCAGCCTTAAGGCAGGAGATTTGAAAAGTCCCGACTTCTGGAATGGGGTGAGGTTTTTTGGCCTGGCGTCAAAATCGTACGATATGCCTCCCCTGTATGTCCGTTCAAGGTCAACCTCCGTTTTGGTAGCGGTATTATAGAGTTCGTTGAAGGCGTAGCTTACAGAGACGTTCGCCGGGTCCCATGCATGAGGCTTCTCTCCCCTCTTTGTGGTACCGGCATTACTGACCGTCAGGGTACGGCGCCGGGTATACTCTTCTGCCAGGTTCAGGATTGAATCCCGTTCCGCTCTTGTTGCTGCAGCATCAAGGGACTCGTCGAGCCTGATGTCGGGATCAAGCGGGTCGTACTGCGGTCTGATGCGGTTCTCAGAGTATCCCATGTAAACGGGTATCCGCATTCCGGCTTTCTCCGGAAAGAATTTTCCAAGCTCCAGGTTAGACGAGAGGTCGTATTGTATCACCTGCTCCATGCTTCGCTCATTGACCTTTTTATCAATGCTTCCCCAGCCCGGGGTGCTGGTCTGTCCCACCAGGTTAACGGTACCCAGGTCGGCCAGGCGGGCCTGCATCTGTGCGTTGGCCGCCCATCCCCCTTCCTCCCTGAAATCGCTCAGACGAAGCTCGTTGATCCATACCTCGGCAGATTTGGGTGCACCGTCATCCCTCTGCGGGTTACGGGTTCTGATAGGGTTCCTGACGCCTGCCATGACAACCCTGACATTGCTGAGGTTGGGGTTACCGCTGACGGAGATACGGGCATTATCTACATATATTGAATATATATCGGCTTCACTGAGGGTTGAACCGCTCTCCCTCATGGCCGCATCACGTGCCTGCTTGGCCTCGAGCAGCCGTGACAGGTCAATATCCAGCTTGTTTGCTTCAGGCCACACCACCGCCCTCTGCTCTTCGCTGTCATTGCTATACCTGCCGTAGGGAGTCAGCTTCAGTGGAATCTCATACTCGTAGAAGTTGCCCTTGTAATCTGATCCGAGCCTTATGAAAACGGTGACCTCGTCATCAAGGAGAGGCTGCCCTATGAGAGCCTCGGCATGAACCTCCATCTTCAGCCTGCGATACTGGCGCATGTCAAGGGTAACATTCTTGTACGTGGCCCTTGCATCACCGTCGGCCAGGTCTCTGACCCGCAGCACCATCGATTGCTCATTGAGCTGTCTCAGCTGAGGGTTGGCCGGGTCTATGACACGGTCGAAGCCCGGAGGCAGCACATAGTTCACAGGCTCCTTGCCGGCATTCTCCTCTATGCTCACCGAGCTTATCTCGAAGGTCCCGTCGGCTTCCTCTGGTATCGTGATACGCTCACCGCCCTCGAAGAATGCGATATTGTACTTGCGCCATTCTGACCTGACGAGCTCCAGGCGGGCAAAGCGCATTATCACCTCCTCGTCGAAGTTGCGCATATACATACGCAGGAACCTGATTGACTTGAAATCGCGTATCGATCCAACCACCCTCTCATAGTCAGTGACAGGTATCTTGAACTGGAACCACTTGACCGGTGACTTCTCCCCGTTGGCAAATGTGGCTGTATACTCAACCTCATCAACAATGAAGTTCCTGCCCACAACCATATCCTCAGGGCGGAGACTCACGTGGTACTGGTAGTAGCTCTCGGTCTCACTGAGGGTGTTGTCGCGGTTGATATCCTCCATGTCAGGCAATGTTGTTCCGCTGGTAGGATATGATTCGTCTGACATCTCAGAGGTGGGTGAGTTGCCATCGGTGCCGTTGAACTTCTTGTATCTCTCCAGAATGCCAAGCTGAAGGAGGTCGTAGTCGGTTCCCCTGAAATAATGGAAGTCATCGTTCGAGGGATCTGCAAAGATCATATCAAGCACCTCGGGGCTCACAACCGCTCCCACTGTCTGGAGGTAACTGTCAAAGAATGACTGTTCGTCTTCGTTGCCCAGCCCGTCAAGCCCCACATCCTGGTAACGGCGTGATTCGATGTTGTTGTCGAAGGCCTGCACCACCGCCTGCACCGTTGGCACACGGCCCCATACGGTTGTATCGACATTCACCACCAGGGGTGATGTCGGAAGCCCGTTCTCAAACTGCTTGCGCGAATCGCGCAGGATATCCTCGGAGATGTTTCCAAGGTTGAAGTAAAGATCCCCGCCCTCATGTCCGACGCTCTCTGCGTAGGGGTCCATGAGCCAGAACTTGATGTACTGTATGTTGGCCGACTCAAAGTCATTCGTGAGCAGCTCCCTCATCATCCCTCCCCAGCGTGTTCGAGGTGAGTTAAGGAGTCCGTCAGCGTCAACACCTGCAGAGTAGCCGTCAGGCAGAACGTTGAAGTTGTATGGGCCTCTCTCATAAGGGTAAAATGCAACGTTCAGGACGGAAATGTTTGTAGGTATGCCGCTGGCTGATTCCTTGTAGGGAAATATCTCCGTCTCATATACCTCTCTGACATAATGGCTCGACTGCAGGTCAGGGTTGGCCTTTATATAGGCAGGGGTGGTTGATCCATTGCGGAGGAACAGCGGGTCAATTACATACCATGCCAGTCGTGACCTGTTGAAGCCTGACCTGATATCCTTGCTCAGTTTGGCTTCAGGGAAAAAATGATCCTGTCCCTGGGGCACGCTCGCCATGGACCAGGCATTGAACGCACGAAGGTCAAGGGATATCTCACTTGCCTCAAAATCATCGATGTAGACTGCCCCTTCCGAGGTAATGGCTTTGCTGTGGCCCGGAACCAGATGTGCAAACTCACCGAAGAAATTGATTGTTGAAGGAGCATTGGTCGAAATGAGCGGAAGCCAGTCTATGGCATTTGTCAGGAACTTGGAGTCAGCGCGGTACGATGCATCAAATCCATAGATAGTATTTGAGATGGGATCATCTCCATAAGTAACCTTCTGCGTATAGGGTCTTTCAGTAAGCCGGAGGACCGTACCCCCCAGGTTGAACCTGTCTGAGAACCTGTAGTTCAGGTGCGTTCCGATCAGGCTCTTTGTCTGCAGCCCGAAGAACTGGTTGCTTTCCAGTGAAACCTGGACAGGTGTCTGTGACTCAAGCAGGGCGGAATTGATGATCTTGACTGACCCCATGTTGTAGTCAACGGTATAATCGACGTTCTCGGCAAGTGTCACACCCCCGGCAGTCACCTTGACGGACCCCTGAGGTATATTTGCCACATTGAGCCTTATCTCCGATCCCGATGCGGAGGTGAACTGGCCGCTGAGAAGATACTTATTCTTCTCGGCCATCTGCCTGGCGACCGTCTGGGTGGAGTCATATAGCTCGGTGAAGACGTATTTCCTTATCTGCTCAGGGTCAGTGATGTATTTCAGCAGATGCCTGCCGAAAGGCTCCAGCACCGGGAATATTATCCGGCCTTTTTCTGCCATCACCGTTATCCCGTCAACAAAGTCAAACAGGCCGTCGGGTTCCCTGTCAAGCTGTGAGTTGAGCTGGTCAAGCCCGAGAGCCTGCAGAAGCACCTTACCGTCAAGCGGGGTGCCGGGCAGATAATTGAGTGCATTGCCGGACTTGTCATCCTGGAAAAGGATATTTACCTCAAAGTTCTTCGCCTCAATCCTTCCCGATCCGATGTTGTAGATGTTTTTCATCATAAGCTTCCACGAAGGGATCTGGGGGGTCAGGTTAGTCCCTTTGATAAGCTTGAGTATCAGTGCGTCGGGGGCAGTGATTCCGTCAGTTGAAAATTCCCCTACCTTGAATACCTCGCCGTTGAAGGTGTACTCATAGGCCACAGCCAGGACCTCATCATTGTTCAGGGCCACGTTGAGCGAGATATATCCCAGCTGCCTGTTGACCGTATACTCGCGTTCAGTGAGCTTGCGGGCGTTCTCTATCTTTTCATAGTCGCGGCCGATGTTGAAATCGGGATACAGGGCTGCAAAGGCATCGGCCACCTGGTCTATATTCCTCACCGCACTGTATGTTGAATTCAGCTCCTGGTAGATTCCGTTGCTGCTGTTGGAGGGATTGACCGGAGCGCCGGGGATGCCCTGGAAGGCCGGAATGGGATTGTAGATGTTGCTCTGGCTCTCTGCAAGGTCAAGGAATGCGACTATGTTTCGGTTGCTCACATCCTCAAAGCGGCTGGTCTTGTTGGTGATCCACACTTCGATCTTCTCTATGTTCACCCCAGTGCTCACAATAGGGAGGCTGGCCAGAGCCCCGTCAAAATTGTCCCTGAAATGCTGTGAGAGAAAGAAATGCCGGTTGGCTTCATAGTTGTCGGCGGTGATCTCATAGTCGCTGATCTGGGCTCCTCCCTTGACCTCCACAACCGATGATTCCCCCTTCTGCTGTGAGAAGACGGTGGTCATTGTCAGCTTGCCGAACTGCAGCTCTGTCTTGAGGCCGAAGAGGCTGTAGCTGCCGGTGATGAGAGTGCCGTTCAGTGGCAGCGTCACATCTCCCGCTTCAATCTTTTTGATGATTTCATCTTCCTTGCCTGAATATTCGAGCTTGGTGCGGTTCTCGAACTCGAACATAGCCTCCGTATTGTAGTTGATGCCCAGCTGCATCTTGTCGCCGATAGTGCCGGTGACATTCATCTGAATCTTCTCCTGGAAATCGAAGGTGGGGATGGTGCGCAGTCGCTCCGACAGTGTCGGGTTCTCGGTATGTGAGATATTGATCCCGAAGATCAGTTCTGCCGACCCCTGCGGCACGATGTTAATGACGTTGCTGCCGAAGATTCTGTCAAAGGTTTCGCCACCCACCTCTATCTGGGGTATGAGTGACGACCTGTATCCCGAGGCGTCCCCGCGCAGGCTGGCATCCCAGTATTCACGCATGGCCTGTTCAAATTCATACTTGCGGTACTCATCATGGCTCATGTAGACCGGTCTGCGATAGTCGAGCTCTCCGATCTTCTGGTAGATTATGTACTGGTTGTTGCGGCCGTCATACACAACCTTTGTCGAAATGTTTGAGGGGTTATTGAGGAAGAGGGGAGATGATCTCTTTGCCTCCCAGGGGAAGGCCGGATCAGCATTGAGTTTCAGGAGAGTGTCGCCGGCGCTGGTCTGGGCTCCAAGTGCCACAGAAATAAGGGTCAGGACAGTAAAAAGCCCCACCCTGATCCAAAGACCTCTATTTTGTAAAGAAAACTGCAATCCGGCACTCCTGTTTTATAACAGTTTCAGCGCCCTCCTTACTATCTCCTCTACCGGTAGTTTTCTGTCCTCCTTCAGGAGGCTGTCAACTGCCTTCGCGGCGCTGTTCCTGGCAAATCCAAGCATCACTAAAGCAGATAACGATTCTTCACGTGCAGTATTGTCGGAAAACGCAATTATTTCGCCGGAACCGACGTGTTTTCCTATTTTGTCTTTCAGGTCAACAATGATCCTTTGTGCGGTCTTTAATCCTATGCCCTTGACAGCCTTGAGAATGCCCACGTCACCACTGATAATTGCCTCACGAAGGTCACCCGGCCTGAGCGATGAAAGCATCATCCGGGCAGTGCCTGCTCCTACCCCTGAAACGGTTATCAGTTGCCTGAAAAGGTCACGCTCATCGGCGGTGGCAAAACCGAACAGCAGATGGGCATCCTCACGGATCGATTCGTGTACAAGGATCTTGCATGTAACTGCCTTGTCAAGTGCCGAGTAGGTGTTGAGCGAGATATTGAGGTTATATCCTATGCCGCCGCACTCAACCACCACGAAGGCCGGGTTCAGTTCTGTAACGGTACCGGTTATATAATCAATCATAAAGCTTGGTCGTAATTTTCCGGCTCGGGTGGCAGCTCGTCTACATGATCGCGGTCGGAATGGATCACGATCTTCTGGGGCTGAAGCGGGTTTCGCGAGATCTCCTCATACAACTGCCTGTTGCGGTAGATATCGCAGGCAGCATAGATAGCCTGGCGCATCGAATTACCGGAGGCTTCGTTCTTTCCCGTTATGTCGAAGGCGGGGCCATGCACCGGTGAGGTTCTTATCATCGAAAGCCCGGCAGTGAAATTGACGCCGGTGTCAAAGGCGAGGGCCTTGAAAGCGCTCATGCCCTGATCATGGTACATCGCCAGCACCGCATCAAAACGGCTGAAGGCTCCTGACCCGAAGAATCCGTCAGATGAATAGGGGCCAAAGGCAAGGATGCCCTCCTCATTGGCTTTGTTGATGGCAGGGATGATGATATCCGTCTCCTCGGTGCCGAGCAGACCTCCGTCGCCTGCATGCGGATTGAGACTAAGTACAGCGATGCGGGGACCGCGTATGGCAAAGTCCTGCAGGAGCGACCGGTTCAGCAACCTCAGCTTGCCAAGGAGATGCTGTACAGTGATGGTTACGGCGACATCCTTCAGTGGCAGATGCTCGGTCGCAAATCCGATCTTCATGCTCTCGCTGATCATAAGCATCAGTACCTCGGAGGCGTTTACCTTCGCTTTCAGATAGTCAGTATGCCCGGTAAACCGGAACTTGTCAGACTGAATGTTGTGCTTGTCAATGGGAGCCGTCACCAGCACGTCAATCCTGCCGGCTGCAAGGTCATCGACAGCACTCTCGAGAGCCGCCAGGGAAGCCTGGCCACCTTCCGGGGTTGATTTGCCAAGCTCAACACGCACCTCGTCACCGAGACAGTTGACCAGGTTGACCTTTTTGGGATGCGCTTCGGAAACAGTCTTGATATTGTTGAAACTGAAACTGGTGATGTTAAGTACCTTGCGATGGTATGCCGCCACTTTAGGCGAGCCGTAAACCACAGGCACGCACAGGTCGGTGACTGAAGAATCGGCAAGGGCCTTGATGATGATCTCATACCCTATGCCGTTGATGTCCCCCTGCGTTATGCCCGCTGTTATAAGTTTTCTCTCCATTGTTTTACTGGTCTGGCCAACAGCAGAGTGCTGTTCAGCGTGGTAAAGTTAATGAAATTATTGAATGATTTAGCTTAAATGTATTACCTTTGAGGACTCCTGCCGTGATGCGCAGGATGTCATAAAATGGGTGTCACAGAACATTTGTACGACAAGGTTGACGGGGGTCAGCGGATCACTGCCATGGAGGCGATGAGCCTTTGGGAGGAGGCCCCTCTTGCCATACTGATGTACCTTGCCGACGGTGTCCGCCGGAGGATGCACCCGGGCAACAGGGTAGGCTGGATGATTGACCGCAATGTGAACATTACCAACATCTGTTTCTCGCAATGCCGTTTCTGTAATTTCTGCCGTACTTCAGGGAGTGATGACGCCTATGTGACCACAGATGAGGAGTATGACCGCAAGATCAGCGAGCTGACAGCCCTCGGAGGAGACCAGCTGCTGCTGCAGGGAGGCATGAATCCTTCCCTCGGGCTTGATTTTTATACCGATCTCTTCAAAAGACTCAAGAAACGATGGCCCTCCGTCAAGCTGCACGCCCTCGGTCCGCCGGAGGTGGCATGGCTGGCACGTTCGGAGAAGATGAGTTACCAGGGCGTGCTCACGGCACTCCGTGATGCCGGCCTCGACTCCCTTCCCGGCGCCGGTGCCGAGATACTCTCAGACAGGGTCAGGAGGATCGTCTCCCCCGCCAAGGCAACCACAGCCGAGTGGCTGGGGGTGATGCGGGAGGCTCACCGTCTGAACCTGCCTACCTCCGCCACGATGATGTTCGGCCATGCCGAGACAGTGGAGGAGAGGATTGAACACCTGGTGCTGCTGCGCAAAATGCAGGATGCCAAGCCTGAAGGCCATGACGGCTTCGTAACCTTTATCCCATGGCCCTTCATGGACCGCGGTACAAAGCTTGCCGAAAGAGACGGCATACGAAGCAGGGTCACCGCCACGGAATATCTCAGGCTGGTAGCCATAAGCAGGCTGGTGCTCGACAATATCCCCAACCTGCAGTCGTCAATTCTCACCGTGGGGCAGGAGACGGCCATGATCTCGCTCCACGGCGGGGCAAATGACCTGGGATCGGTTATGATTGAAGAGAATGTGGTCAGCGCCGCAGGCGACCCCTTCAGGGTTGACCCGGAGACAATGAAACAGATCATAAGCGATGCCGGTTTCATTCCGGTGAGAAGAGACCAGCGCTATATGCCTGTCGGTGAGCCCGGCAAAGGATAGCACGAAAGTTGTGAGCCGGGCAGCCGAAGACCTGACAGTTGAGAGCCCGTCAAATGATGCCCGGCAGCTGACAATTGATCAGGAAGTTTTTCTGAGCGTATACATGAGCGCCTCTACCTGGCGCAGCAGCTCTCTCTTCTCTTCCCTGGGGGCATAGACAAAGCCAGTGACCACAACCGCGCGTGAGGTCTCTTCGTCGATGAAGGCATATGAAATGAACGGCCCTCCCATGTATCCCCCTTCGAGGGTCCACAATCCCCTCATCTCGATATAGTCAGTGCCATGACGCCTGAATGAGCGGCAGCTGACGGGGATCTGTTTCTCTATTACCATGAATGATCCTCCGTCGGGTCCCTTTACCTCTGCCGAGGTGACCTTCTCCGTGAGATTGGCGAGCTCAATGCACCCTATGCGAGATGTCATCCGCTCAGCGACGGAGACAATTACCGATTGTGTTGTTGAGGGTGTCTCCGCAGAGACCATCATGATAGCCTCACGATTGAAATCGGGCTTGTATCCCGCCGGCATTATCAGCTCCCATCTCCTGTCGCCCGAAACGAGAACGCTCCTCTCCTTCCCGGCCGACCTGGTCAGCCATGATGTCAGTCGCTCACGCTCGGCTTCATTGATGCTCTGCCGTATTGCCTCTCCGTTTTTTCTGATGCAGCCTGCCACAGCTGCCGAATCAGGGCCGGTGACTGTGATGACAAGCTGCGTCTCTGCCCATCTGTTCCTGGCGTAATTAACTACCGTGTCACTGTTATCAATGCTGACTTTTACCAGCAGGACATTCCGGTGTGCAAGATAGATGTCACGGAAACCTTCGGGATTGACAGGCATAATAGTGAAGGCCGGCTCAGGCTGCGGAAGCCCGATAAGGAAGGGAGATACCTGTTCCCTCACGGCTGCACCCGGACTACCGTTCCACAAAGCCTTGTCTATAACAACCAGCACCTCACCGGTAGTTCCGGTGATATTGGGAAGAGTCCGTGTCAGCGATGAGTCGCCGCAGGAAGCCATCACTGTCATTGCAAGGATTAAGAAGAATGCCGGTGTTCTCATGGTGTACTGTATCTGAAATAAAAAGCCTGCACTCGCATGCAGGCCCGTAATTATTATATGCCGATCCTAGCTGTCTTCGCCGACGCCCTTCTTGCTGTCAGCACCGTCAGTGTCCTTGGCTTTCTTAAACTCCTTCAGGCCCTGTCCTATGCCTTTCATAAGCTCGGGTATCTTGCGACCGCCGAACAATAAAACCACTACCGCCAGTATCAGGATAATTTCAAGAGGTCCGATCTTTCCCATTTCTCAAAGTATTAATTTATGCAAATGTACAAATTCTTTCACAACAGGTGTTGCATACCCTCTGAATTATCATTTTCTGATAAGTTTGAGTATGTCATTCCCATTGGCGAAGATCAGAAGTGCCAGCAGGATTATCATGCCTGTTATCTGGGCATACTCCATGAACTTGTCACTCGGCTTCCTGCCTGTGACCACCTCATAAATGAGGAACATTACATGCCCTCCGTCAAGCGCGGGAATAGGAAGGATATTCATTACCGCAAGTATAAGTGACAGGAAAGCAGTCAGATTCCAGAACGACTGCCAGTTCCATTTGTCCGGGAAAATGCTTCCGATGGTGATGAATCCGCCCAGTGATTCATATGCCTTGGTGTCTTTTGAGAATATCAGCCTGAACTGTTTGAGATAGTCCCCGGTTGTCTTCCATCCCTTTGAGATGCCTGCCGGGATTGCCTGAGCGAAGCTGTAGTGTTTAGTACTCAGCTCCAGTAGGTTGGAGACATCCCTGAAAACACCCAGTATCCCGGCCTCCGTTGTTGCAAATGTGAAATCAACAAGCTCACTGTCGCGCCTGACGGTTATGGTCACAGGCTCTCCCTTGCGAGCAGCAAGGTAACCCTGGAATTCATCATACCATTCAAACGGGATGCTGTCAAGGGCAATGATCTCATCGCCTACGGCAAGCCCGGCGGCAGCAGCAGGTGATTCGCCGGCAACCTCGGAGATGACAAACGGACCGAAAGGAATCCGCGCATCTATTATATCCGGGTTTTTAAGCAGCACAGGGATGTATTCGCGACTGATCGGAATATCAATTATTTCGCCCTGCCTGTCGACGGTGATCTTCTGGCGTTCATTCAGCAGGATATCGGCGACGATGGAATAGAAGTTGTCAACCGGCACTCCGTCAACAGAGATGATCTTGTCATTATTGCGGAGGCCCATGGCATAACCTGTTGAGTCGGTTAGGATACCGTACTTTACGTTGGAGGCAGACAGATAGGTCTCGCCCCAGACACTCAGTGCCCCTACATAAATGAGCAGGGCAAAGATGAAGTTGAAGAAGACTCCGCCAAGCATGATCGTGAGACGCTGCCATGACTTCTTTGACCTGAACTCATGAGGCTGCGGTGGCTGTTTCATCTGCTCCTTGTCCATCGATTCGTCAATCATCCCTGAGATCTTACAATACCCTCCCAGGGGTATCATGCCAATACCAAATTCCGTGTCCCCCCATTTACGCTTGAAGATTGCAAATGGCCAGTCGAAAAAGAGATAGAACTTCTCCACCCTCGTCTTGAAGAGGCGGGCGAACACAAAGTGTCCTAATTCATGGACAATAACCAGTATTGACAATGACAGCAACAGCTGCAGTATTTTGATAAGAACGGTCATTTTTTTGTTGTTTTGCTTATGTACTCCATGGCGAGACTCCTGCTTCTCTGGTCGGTCTCCTCATAGACATCCATGGATGCTTCATCATTGAATGTTGTGTTTTCCATCACATGCTCCACTGTTCCCGCGATGTCATTGAATCCTATCTTTTCCTGTAGGAATGCCGCCACGGCAACCTCGTTGGCTGCGTTGAGCGCGCAGGGCATGTTGCCTCCCTTCGTCAGCGCCGCGCGTGCCAGCGGAAGGCAGCGAAAGCGCTCCTGATCAGGCTCCTCAAAGGTAAGGGAGCCTATCTCAGAGAGTGAAGGCCGGGGAAGGTCTGTAGTCACCCTCTCAGGGTATGTCAGGGCATACATAATCGGCAGCCTCATGTCCGGTACGCCAAGCTGCGCCTTGACCGATCCGTCAGTGAACTGCACCAGCGAATGAATTATTGACTGCGGGTGGATAAGCACCTCGATCTTGTCCGCAGGAATGCCGAACAGCCAGTGTGCCTCTATCACCTCAAGGCCCTTGTTCATCAGTGTGGCCGAGTCGATGGTTATCTTGCTGCCCATGCTCCAGTTGGGATGACGAAGTGCCTCCAGCGGCGTGACCTTTTTCAGTCTCTCTGCGGGAGTATTGCGGAAGGGCCCTCCTGATGCGGTGAGGATAATTTTTTCTACCGAGCCGTCTGGCTCGCCGTTGAGGCATTGCAAGATGGCCGAGTGTTCCGAGTCTACCGGAAGAAGCACGCTGCCGGTCATGGCAGCAGTACGGGTGATCATCTCGCCGGCCACCACCAGGGTCTCCTTATTGGCCAGGGCAATCTCTTTCCCCGCCTGCGCCGCTGCTGCCGTAGGTCTCAGCCCGGCAAAACCCACCATGGCAGCAACAACGGTATCTATGCCGTCAGAAGATACCACCTCCTCAAATGCCTCTCTTCCGGCAAGAACCTCAATACCCAAACCCGCAAGGCCATCGCTGATAACGCTGTAAAAAGCCTCGTTGCCAATGACAACCCTCTGAGGCCTGTAGAGCCTCGCCTGCTCCATGAGCAGCTCTGCATTACTGCCTGCAGCAAGGACTGCTACAGTGAAGAGGTCGGGATAGCGGGCTACGATACCTAGTGTCTGGGTGCCGATAGATCCTGTTGAACCGAGAATTGCGAGTCGCTTATGCATCTGCCGGTCTGGTGTCAGAAGAAAATGTATTGTGCCGGGTCAAGAGGCTCTCCGTTATGCCACAGCTCAAAATGCAGATGCGGGCCCGAGGTGTAAAGCTCTCCGGAGTCACCCACGATGGAGATGGCCTCACCGGCCCAGACCCTGTCACCCATCTCCTTGAGGAGCCTGGCGTTGTGCTTATAGACAGAGACAATGTTGTTGCTGTGCTGAATCATCATCACAAAACCCGTTTCCATAGTCCATCCTGTCATTATCACGGTGCCATCGAGGGTTGATGATACCACGGCCTTGGGCTGGGTCACGATGTCAATTGCGTAATGACGCGTGCGCAGGTCAAAATTACTTGACACAATGCCTTTTACCGGCGGAAAGAAATGGATGCTTGCAAGGCTGGTGCCCCTGGCGGTGGCCGTGGTGCCTGAGGCGAGACTATACTTCTCCTCCTGTTCCACCCTTGACCTCAGGATAGAGTCTTCAGCAGATCTTTTGAACACTATGTTGCTGTAGTCACGGGTGCTGTCCCGTCTGGCCACCTGGCTTATGGGCTGCCTGCCTGAGATGACGTCATTAAGGTCGCGGAAGTACTTGTCTCTTATGTCAAGCTCACGCTCCAGGGAGTCAAGCAAGATAGCGTTCATCAGAATGTTTCTTCTCATGGCCACGTCGGGGTAGCCGGGGATGAACTCACGCAGGTTGGTGAAAGCGATGAGTGAGGTGTTTATGCCGATGATCATCAGAAAGAGCATGGCTGCTGCCAGGAGTGCATTAGACCGGGAAAGGCGTATGCGCCATACTTCCTCGTATGAGGTGTCATTGAAAATGGCGAACCGGAACTTGTCGCGCCATTTTCCCCTCATTTGTTCTTTCTTAGCCATCTGTAAACCTGTACGAAGGCACAAAGATAACAATGATGTTGGGAAATACTATGTTGAAGTCCTCAGTCTTCAGTCTTCAGTCTTCAGTCATTGATTGACTGCCGACTGCCGACTGCCGACTGCTGACTGGTTTTGACTGCCGACTGAAATCACCATCCTATCCCGTAATCTTCGCCGTAGTTGCTTGACCCGCCCCAGAAGGTGCCGTGAAGGTGATCGAATCCGATGGCGTTCACCGGGCCGGATGTGCGCTCCTGGAATGAGAGATGGTAACCCATCGCTGCCAGCTCTTTTCGTACCCATGCCGGCATGCTGCTGTTGAGGACCAGTCCTCCGGCAACCTTCTCATGATCGCCGAAGCTTGAATACATCTGCAGCGTCTTGAACGACGGCGCCTCGCACGCCTCCTGGACGGTCATCCCGAACTCGACGACGTTAAGGAAAAACTGCAGCAGGAGCTGATCCTGCTCGTCGCCCCCCTGCTTGGCAAAAGCGAGGAAGGGCTTGCCATCCTTCATCGCCAGCGAGGGTGTCAGGGTCACGCGTGGCCTCTTGCCCGGCTCAACCACATTGAAGGGGTTCTCCTTCTCGTCAAGGACGAAGCTCTGCATCCGCTGACTCATGCCAATACCGGTATTGCCGGCAATGCATGCGGGTATCCATCCGCCGCTGGGAGTAACGGAGACAACCCATCCCGAGGCGTCGGCTGCTTCGATGGAGGTCGTGCCCGACTGAAATGTGCCGAGAAAACGCTCATACTGATCCGGATCGTCTGCCGGATAGATATTCCGTGCCGAGGCCTGCCATGAATTCAGCAGAGTGGCAAACGGATTGCTTTTGCCTTCAAAGGGATAGGGATCACCGGGACGAACGGCAGGGTCATTGCGGTCAGGATTGATAAGCTTTGAGCGTTCGCGGGCATACTCCTTTGAGAGCAGGCCTGCCATCGGTTCTTCCGGCGGAAAGGCCGGGTCACCGTAATAGAAATCGCGGTCAGCAAATGCCAGGTTCATCGCCTGGTAGAGGGTATGGATATACCTTACGGAGTTATATCCCATCTCCTTCAGGTTGAAGTTCTCAAGGATATTGAGAGTCTGGAGCATCACCGGGCCCTGTGTCCACGGCTGCAGCTTGTACACCTCGATGCCCCTGTATTCCGTCATCATCGGCTCTTCAACCTTCACCTGCCACTTTGCCAGGTCCTCCGTAGTGATCAGTCCTCCCTGCTCCTGGCATCCCCTGGCGAACTCAGCACCTATATCGCCTTTGTAGAAGCGGTCATAGGCGGCGTAGATCGCCTCCTTCCTTGATTTCTTCTTCTTAAGGGCCTGTTGTTCAGATTCAACCAGTTTGGTCAGTGTTGCCAGCAGATCTTTCTGGACAAATATCTCTCCTGCCGACGGGGCCTCACGCTCTTCACCGGCATGAGGCAGGAACACCTTTGCTGAATATGGCCACTCACTGATACGGCGTTTATTGCGTTCTATGGAGTTGGCCGTCTGTGCCTCAATGGGATAGCCTTCGGCCATCTGCATGGCAGGCGCCAGCACCTCCTTCAGGCTCATGGTGCCATACTCGGCAAGCATCAACATCAGTCCGCCGGGTGTCCCGGGTGTAACCGCTGCCAGCGGCCCGTATTCGGGAGGGTATTTAAATCCCTTCGACTTATAGAACTCAGCCGTGGCACCCGTTGGAGCTACACCCAGTGCATTGATGGCAATAACCTTTTTCGTGTTGGGGTTATAGATCAGCGCCTGTGTCTCACCTCCCCAGCTGAGCACGTCCCACATTGTGCAGGTGGCGGCCAGCATGGCACAGGCGGCATCGACGGCATTGCCGCCGCGGTCGAAGATCATCGCCCCGGCGGTGGCCGCCAGCGGCTTGCCCGTGACGGCCATCCAGTGCCGGCCATGGAGCGGCGGCTTCTGGGTGGTGACGGGGAATGTGTTGAACGACTGGGCGTTTGATCATGAGAATAAAACTTGATACTATGATTGAAAGCAGGAGATTTTTCATTATTTGTAGTTGTATATTTCTAAAGATTTAATTCATTGCCGTTTAGCCTGTCGCACGGGCCGTATTGTATCTTCAGGTACTCTCCCCCATGTTCGTTCTCTGTCAGCACAAAAAACCCTTCCCTGTCACCGTAGGCCGTAAGCCGGAAGATGTCATCAGTTGAACGACACCGTCCTGTTGATTGTGTATCCTGTCTCGTCACTAAAGTAGAGGAAGGCGAATGATCCGTCATTGAGACTGACCAAATCTCTGATAAAAGGCGGATAGAATTCCGAAGAGAAGGGGTTGTCAAACCAGGTAGTCCAGACCGTCGAAAAGTCAGATCTCAGTTTCGAGAAATAGACCCTGGTCCATGACTGGTTCAGCAGCAGGTATTCGCTGTTACCTGTCTGCTTGATAACCAGCCCATATGTATTTATGGTATCTGCTACATGGACCTGCTCTCCGGGAGTGCCGTTACGGCTGACCGGGAATAGCACCGGCTGGCGTTCATAGGTGAGCATGCCTGCCATACTGTATCCACCGTCATAGGAGGGGGCAACGGATAGGCCGGAGTCCCATGAATTGGTGCCGCCGGTTACACGGTAAACCTCATTGCCGGCATTGTCAATCAGCAGGAAAAGGATCTCGAGATCGTCGAGGCTCTCCGGTACTTTTTCCGGACGCGTTGCTCCTGCAAGGAAAATATCGCCCTCATCGGTCATGAAGGTCTGGTCGAGTATGGCAGAGGTGTTGGCATACTCCCTGCTCCCGGTCAGATCGCCTTCACCGGTGAGATGATCAATGACCAGCGAACTCCTGCCGGTAAGCGTAGCAGCATCATCATTAACCGACTGGCAGGCCAGGAGTATGGTGCCGTCGGAAGGCAGCAGTATCTTCCTGTCAGTGATGACACGGTTGGCAGGGACCTCGCGCAGCACCTTGCGCAGCAGATTACCGTCTTCGTCAAGAAAAGCCATAAAGGTTGAACCAGCCATTCCCTCTTCCCAGCATGACCCTGTTAAAATAATGGAGCCATCGCTCTTCTGAACGGCATAGTCGCCGTATATTTTGCTGTATCCGTCTATGTCATACTGTTGCCACCACATCCGGTTACCCCCGGAAGAGAACCTGATGACCATGGCGTGGGTAAGGGGGTTATCTTCATGGTATGTATATCCTGATACTAAAAATCCGCCGTCAGGGGTCGTCGTGAGACTCTCATTGTAGAACATCATGCCCTCGATTTCTACCGGCTTTGTCCAGGCGAGAAGTGTCTCGGGAGGAGTGTCAACGCGATCGCGGGTGCATCCGCTAATCACAATGACCTGCAAAAGTAGCATCAGGACTTTATTAAGGTTCGTTTTTGTCAATATTTATTATTTGGGCAATAAAAGTACAAAATATGACCCAAAATACCAAAATAAGGGGGTAAGTCCCCGAAAAGCAAGTGATTGCAAAACCGATTTTTTCGTAAGTTTATTCCGCATTAAACCATTTCAACCATGAAAAAGCTCCTTAAGATAACCGGCATTATTGTCGGGTCACTTCTCGCCCTGATGATTATTATAGTACTCCTGGCATTGATGACCATGTCTCTCTCCGGAAACCGATCAGCAAAGAAATACAAAGCCCTTGCCGGTCAGGAGGCGCCGGAACTTAATATTGACGGTCTCAGCTTCCGTGACCTCAACAAGAATGGCAGCCTTGACAGCTATGAAGATCACCGGCAGCCTGTTGAGGCACGTGTAGGCGACCTCCTGTCACAGATGACACTCGAGGAGAAGGCTGGCCAGATGTTCTTCCCTCCGGTTGGAATGAACAGGGACGGCTCTGTCTCTGAGAAGCGCTCCTTCTCTGACCCCTCATCGCTCATGAGCATCGGGACCTACGAGTTGATCTTCGGGAAAAATATCAGT
This sequence comes from uncultured Rikenellaceae bacterium, assembly GCA_963696805.1. Taxonomy (GTDB): domain Bacteria; phylum Bacteroidota; class Bacteroidia; order Bacteroidales; family VadinHA17; genus SR-FBR-E99. The sequence continues at coordinate 658,327 of CAVOLF010000005.1, read as the reverse complement.
CACTTCAATATCTTCATGGGAACAGGGAAGAGGGAGATGGCTGAGTGGTACAACAGCATACAGAAGCTGGCCGGACGTACCAGGCTGGGCATACCTGTGACCATAGCCTCGGATCCACGGAACATGTATGGTCAGAATATCCTTGCCGGTGCTTTCTCAGGTGATTTTTCACTCTGGCCTGAACCTGCGGGACTGGCTGCCACGGGTGACTCGGCTCTGGTCTGGCAGCATGCCGACATTGCCCGCCAGGAGTACCTTGCAACAGGCATCAGGGTGGCACTGCATCCCATGGCCGACCTCGCCACCGAGCCGCGGTGGGGAAGGATAAACGGCACCTTCGGTGAGGACGCACTTATATCGGCAATGTTTACGGCTGCATATATAAGAGGGTTCCAGGGTGACTCGCTGGGCAGAGCGAGCGTGGCCTGCATGACAAAACATTTCAGCGGCGGCGGCCCGCAGAGAGAGGGTATAGACCCTCACTTCCCGGTTGCTCTGGGACAGATATACCCGGGAAACAACTTTGAGTATCACCTCATCCCGTTCGAGGCTGCCTTCCGCGAGGGGACCGCAGCAATAATGCCCTACTATGGTGTGCCCGTCGGACAGACAGGTGAAGATGTGGGCATGGGCTTCAACAGGGAGATCATCACCGGCCTCCTGAGAAACAGGTACGGGTATGACGGGGTTGTATGCACTGACTGGGGACTGGTAACTGACAATAAGATATTGGGCATCAATATTCTTCCTGCCAGGGCAAGAGGTATGGAGCATGCCACCCCGGAAGAGCGCATGCTGAAGATCATCAATGCCGGATGCGACCAGTTGGGAGGCGAAATGATACCCGACATGCTGGTCAGGCTGGTACACGATGGGAAGATCACGGAAGCCAGGCTCGACAGCTCGGTGGTGAGACTGCTTCGGCTCAAGTTTATGCTGGGCCTGTTTGATGATCCGTATGTTGACGTGGAGCATTCGGTCAGCATTATTGGAAACCCGGCATTCGTGAAGGCGGGACGTCTTGCACAGAGAAAATCAGTCGTTCTGCTCAAAAACAGCCCCTCAGGCTCCGGTATGACACTCCCACTGAGAGAGGGAATAAAAATCTATGTCATGAATATTGACCCGGCGGTGGCCTCACAGTATGGTACCGTTATGGCAAAGCCTGACCAGGCAGATATTGCTCTCATTCGCCTGAGGGCTCCCTCACAGCCCCTCAGGGGGGCCGGTCCGCTGGGACGCATCTTCAGCTCGGGAGACCTCGATTACAAGGATAAGGAGCTCAAAAAGATACTCGGTATAATGGCCAGGGTGCCGACGGTAGTGGATATCTATCTCGACAGGCCTGCCGTCATCCCGGAGATAAGTGAAAGGGCCGCCGGCCTGATGGCTGACTTCGGGGCAGCAGATGACGCAGTACTTGACATTGTCTTCGGACGCTTCAGCCCGACAGGCACACTGCCGTTCGAGATGCCCTCATCAATGAAGGCTGTTCGCGATCAGAAAGAAGATCTGCCCTATGACTTAGGAGACCCGCTCTTCAGGTTCGGGTTCGGATTGCGTTATGAGTGATCGGCCCGGTCAGGAGCAGCTCGTAATATCGCCTGGTTCGGGGAAAACTTATTTCATGGCAAAAACGGATCAACTGGAACGAATGGGTAAGGCTTAAGAACAAGATACCCCGGACAGGCATTTATGATCTGGCATTCCAGACAAGGGAGAATGATCTTGTTCATCACATAAGTGTTTTATTAAAAGTATGAGCTCCACCCATCTTTCTGATTTTTATTCCATTGCGTTTGTGTTTTCCGACAAACGGGTGTTTCTTGGCTGTTTGACTTCTGATGCCCCTGCCACATGTTGCAAGAGACATCCGCAATTTCGTAAATAATAGTAATAATAATTGAAACGGTACCAAAAAAATAACCCACAACGATTCCAATCTTCGTCCCCTGATAGTCCTGAAAAATAAATAACTTGCATTATCAAAATCAATCAACTCAAGTGAAATGAAAAAAATTACTGCTTTCTTAACTGCTCTGTTCCTTGTTTCAGGAATCTCGCTTAATGCACAATCGCTGGATGACGTTCTTAATGACCACTTTTCAGCCACCGGGCAGGACAACCTGCTGAAAGTCAATACTCAGAAAATGACCGGCAAAATGATCCAGGGCGGTCTTGAAATACCGTTTATTCAGATGATCAAGCGCCCCGGCAAAGTCCGCGTCGAAGCCACACTCCAAAATCTTACCCTGATCCAGACCTTCAACGGGTCAGAGGGCTGGACTATCAATCCTTTTGCCGGGGTAACCGATCCTCAGCCTATGTCTGAGGATGAAGTCAAGTCAATGAAATACAACGGTGACATGGACGGTATGCTGTGGAACTGGAAGGAGAAAGGCTATACCGTAACCCTGGAGGGAGAAGAAGATATGGAAGGGACTCCCTGTACCGTCGTTAAACTTGTGACTGAAACAGGCGATACCTTTACTTTCTATATTGACTCCGACACCTCGATCATGTTGCGCCTCAATACCAAAATGCTGGTAATGGGCAATGAAAACGAGAGTGATACATATTTAAGCAATTACATGATGGTCGACGGCATTGCCGTTCCCGGTAAGATCGAAACCAAAATGAAGGGTCAGCTTGTGATGACCCTTGTTGTAGATAAGGCCGAACTGAACACCGACCTTGATGATGCCCTCTTTGAGAAACCTGTTACGAAACAGGAATAATCAATTCTCAAAACTTTTAATCTAATGTCATGAACCTCAAGCATCTTTTCATAAGCATCACCTGTCTGGCCTGCATCTCAGGTCTTCAGGGCCAGGTCACCGAAGCTACCTTCGGAGATATATCAGGCAGGCATATCGGACCTGCAAGGATGAGCGGACGAATCTCATGCATTGACGCAGAAACAGGCAATCCTGATGTTGTCTGGGTCGGTGCTGCCGGCGGAGGGGTATGGAAATCAATAAACAGGGGTACCACTTTCAAATCTGTGTTCGATGAGTATCCCCAGTCTGTCGGTACCATTGCCATTGACCAGAACCATCCCGACACTGTCTGGGTAGGCACAGGCGAGGTATGGACCCGTAACAGCATTTCCATAGGAACAGGTATATATAAGACAACTGACGGCGGAGCAAAATGGGAGCATATGGGTCTGTCCGGGAGTGAACGGATCGGTCGTATCCTGATTGATCCGGTTAACCCTGATATTGTCTACGCAGCGGTATTGGGTGCATTGTGGGGAGACAGCGATGATCGGGGTGTCTACAAAACCACCGATGGAGGAAAGTCATGGAATAAAATGCTTTTTGTGAATCCCTCATCCGGGTGTGCTGACATGGCAATGGATCCCGATGATCCTTCAGTGATCTATGCCTCGATGTGGGATTTCAGGCGACAGGCACACACATTCAGATCAGGCGGACCCGGCAGCGGACTCTACAGATCAGCTGACGGCGGAGCAACATGGAATAAGATCCATAACGGATTGCCGTCAGGAACCCTCGGGAGGATTGCCGTTGCAGTTTCTCCTGCCAAACCGCATTACCTTTATGCACTGGTAGAGTCTGAAAAGTCAGCCCTTTACCGGTCATCAGACCGTGGATCTTCATGGGAGAAGATGAGCGACCAGTATATGATGGGTGACAGGCCATTTTACTACAGCCTGATCGTTCCGGACCCGACAGAATCTGAACGCATTTATAAACCCGGGACCATGCTCTGGGTAAGTACCAACGGAGGAAAAGTATTTCAGAGCCCTGCCGTTACGGGAGGCAACTACCATAGTGACACCCATGCATTATGGGTGAATCCGGCCAATAACCGTTTCATCTACATGGGCACTGACGGTGGTGTCTATATCTCTGAAGACAAGGGTAACACCTGGAGGTTTGTAGAGAGCCTGCCTGTGTCACAGTTCTACCATGTCAGCGTAGACAATGCCTCTCCTTACAATGTATACGGAGGCCTGCAGGATAACGGCTCATGGATGGGCCCCTCAAGGAAACCCGGCGGGATAACCAACTCCGACTGGAAAAATATCGGCTACGGTGACGGCTTCTATACCTACGCAGATAAGACAGAACCTGATGTTGTTTACTCACAGTACCAGGGGGGCAGGATCAGTCGTACCAACTACAGGACCGGTGAGAGCAAATACATCAAGCCCTTCCCTGAGGAGGGTGTTGGTGATCTGAGATTTAACTGGAATACACCTGCCGTCTTCGGCAAAAAGACAGGATGGCTTTACGTTGGCGCCCAGTACCTTTTCCGCTCAAAGGACAAAGGAGATTCATTTGAAAGGATCTCCCCTGACCTGACAACGAATGACCCTGCGCGCCAGCAGCAGGAGAAATCCGGCGGACTAACCATCGATAACAGTACGGCGGAAAACAATACGACCATTTTTACCGTCTCTGAGTCTCCCTTTGACGAAAATATCGTATGGGCTGGAACTGACGACGGCAATATACAGATCACGACTGACGGAGGAAAAACCTGGACCAGACTGAACGAGGCCGTTCCCGGCCTGCCGGCTTATGCATTTATTTCACATATCGATGCAGACAATTTCGATAAGAATGCTGCCTGGATAACGGTTGATGCCCACCGTAACGGCGACATGAAACCTTATGTTTATTACACCGGAGACCTGGGCAGGACATGGACCGCACTGGCAACAGGCGATATTAAGGGTTTCTGCCATGTTATCAAACACGATCCCGTCAATCGTGACCTCATCTTCCTGGGAACCGAAATGGGTCTCTATGTCAGCACTGACCACGGGAAGTCATGGGTAAGGCTTAAGAACAAGATACCCCAGACAGGCATTCATGATCTGGCATTCCAGACCAGGGAGAATGATCTTGTTCTTGCAACTCACGGACGAGGGATAATAATCATTGATGATCTTACGCCTCTCCGTGGCCTCACACAGGATGTTATGGAACAGGAGTTTGCATTCCTGCCGGTTCGTCCCTATTATTTCCCGTCAGGCATGGGTATGCAGGATTTTCCCGGCGATGATGAGTTTTCAGGGACAAATGCTTCATCGGCAGCGACTGTTGCTTACTACCTTAAAAAGAGACATGTATTCGGTGAAATGTATTTTGAAATTTATGATTCTGACGGAACTTTCCTGAAGAAACTACCTGCAGGGAACCGGAAAGGGATCAATATTGTCCGCATTGCCACTTCGATGGATCCGCCAAAAGTACCAATATCTCCAAATATTCTTGGTGAGGCGATATTCGGTCCGGATTACCCTGCCGGGAAATATACGGTAAAGCTGGTGAAGGGAACCGAAACATATTCCACTGACCTGATTCTGAATGACAGTCCGGCCTGGAAATATCCGGAGGCCGACAGGAAGCTTCAGAGAGAGACCCTGATGAAGGCCTATGTTCTTCTGGAAGAGCTTGCCGCCGTCGATCAGAAGATCCTTGATTCCAGGGACGCACTTAAAGACAGGGAATCAACAGCCAGGGGTTCTGCTCTGAAGAAAATTAAAAGCCTCATTGCAGCCTGCGAGGAGATGCATGAAAAGATATCGGCAACACAGTCAGGTGAGGGAGGCATAACAGGCCAGGTGAGGCTTCGTGAAAACATCGGAGAGATCTACGGTGCCGTGGCCGGCTATCCGGGTAAACCTACTGATCTTCAGATAAAGGCGCTTGACAATTATACCCGGCAGGTTAAGGATTTTGAGTCAAGGATTGAGAACATCCTCAAGAACGAAGTGCCTGGGCTTATTAAATAACAGAGATAAAATGAGCCGCGTGCCGGCGGTCTGAATAGGAATGTCTGAAAAATCAATAATCACTTAACACAGCTTAAATTCAGCCGAATACTACTGATTATTAAAAGATATACCTTATTGATAAAGCACCTCCGTCAGCCCAGAAACCCTTATAACCCCAAAGGTTATATGATGGTTTCCAGTCAATGCTGACATTGAAAGGCACATCTATAAAACTGTATTCAAGGCCCAATATTCCGTCAATACCTAAGACAGTATACTGGACTTCGGGGTCTCCCCATCTTACGTTATCACCGTTCCAGAATCCGATGTGTCCGCCGAGGCCAAAAAACCATTTCAGTCTGACGGTATTGAATGCCCGTGCATGAACCTCATAGAGGCCGGTGATCTCAAATCCTTTCCATCGGGTAGCTACAAGAAACTCAAGCGCTGAACTCTGGCTAATGAAATGCTTTACGGTCAACCCCTGATTAAACCCTGCCCTGATCCCTATTCCTGTATTATAATCCTGTGCTTTAGCTAAAGCTCCCATTCCGAATACCAGTAAAAAAACAATAAATATTTTTTTCATAAGAAGATGTATTGTATATAATTTACACATTAACAATTCATGCCCTCTGGTATTTGCCAAGCCCGACTACCTCCTCCAGGGCTGTTACAAACCTCAGGAAGAAAGTTGTGTAATCATTCTGCTCAAAATAACCGGAGGTCTGCGCCGTGGCGTCGGAGTTTTTGCCGAAGGCCGAGTTATCATATGAATCAGGTTCTTCCTGCCCGGCAAGATCAACGCGTTCTCCGTTAATCCGGTTATAAAAATGCCATCCTTGCCTGGTGTGAGTCTTTATGATTTCGCCCCCAAAGACATCATTGATCAAAACCGATATATCAATATCACGACCTTTTGCTGACAGGCCATTCCTCCCTGTCGGTTTTCCCCCGGATGGCATTGCATGTTTCAGTGCCTCCTTTACGACAGTCCAGTCAAATGAGCCGGACCTGCTGTGTTCTTTTGATTTCATTTCCCTGTACCTGATCATTAATAACTGATATTACTGCATACTTGCCGGCCCTGCGATGAACCAGTGCTTCTACATGACTAAAACCTGTCAGTTGTAAGTATAACCATGGAACCCGGATATCGGGCATTCTCCTGTTCTTCGGCTGTAATAAATATCTGAACCGGCCTGAATGAACTTAACGTCTCAAAAGATACTTTAAGCGAATTCGATGTACTTATCCGTCCTATATTTACTGCCGCATCCCTGGCTGTTACCATCCAAACCACATAGGTAAGGTTTGCCGGATCAAGTCGTTCTGCCCCGGCAAAATTCTTTAATTCAATCTTAATGATGTAGTTATCGCTTTTATCTCTGGATACTTCTACATAACCCTCTGCTGCAGGCAGAACGGATGATTGCAGAAAAAATGTCTTTTGTGAGCAGGAGGTGAACCACAATGCAATCGCGATGAACAGAGTGATTGTAATAGTTTTTGCTTTCATATTATCGGTTTTATGTGATTGTTTGAAGACAATCAGCATCATATTGCCAATTGATTTTGTACCTGTCAAAGTTTCATTTTTTCATCAACAGGACCATTACATAATTCCGGTAATGAATTATATAATTCACACATAGGAAAAGAGAATAGTCCCCGTGCGTCAGAAAATAGGAGAAACTCCGCCACAGAATAGGAAGAGACCCCTCACCAGTACGGGTGCCGGAATCGGAAACATTCAACTTGTAAAGCCGGAGGTCAGTTAATAAAGTTGATCACTTTTTGAAGCCTGAAATATCAACTACTGACAGAAGGCATCTCCTTTCATCACCCGTTACAACACCTTCGACATATACATGACAGAGGGTCCGGCCATTGTAGCCTAGAGCAAGCTCACAGGACTCCTTGGCGTTGCTTGCATAGACTTTTTTGAAGAACTTATTGAATACCGGCTTGGACGATTCGGCAATGAACAGTTTAAAATTACTGTTAATCAGGCTAAAACGTTTATCTCCCAAAATTTCAGCGCCCGTGAAATTAAGATCCACGATACCTGCTTCGTCATCCAGGATAAAGTAGCCCATGGGTGCAAAATCATACAACAGAGTATAGCGCCTGAGGGCCTCTTCGGCAATGTCGTTTACCTGCTTTAGCTCCTCATTCTGCATCTCAAGCTCTATCTGATGAACCTGGAGTTCATGAAGAAGTTTTTTCGCGTCAGATTCCTGGATCTCCGAAGGTTTTTTCTTCCGCTTTTTCTTTAGCATCGCTTCGGCCTTTATCCGGAGTAACTGGCTTTCTGTGAGATTCGTCTCCTCCTTATTCATGGGTCTGTTGTATATTTGTTGACAAAATCAATCCTTCTGCCTTTTTCATTTTATTGAGCGATAAGTTTACAAAAAAATCCACAACCTGCATCTCCCCTCTTGCGGCCAGAACCCTGATTTTTATCCTGCCGTTCAAACCCTTGGTGAGCAATGCTTTAATATCCCTATCAACGCTTTTATGATATTTTTCAGGAACAAATATCCGGACAAAATCTTTATTTAAACACTCTTCACGGTTCTTCCCGAAAAAAGACTCGGCTTCAGGGCTGAGGTCTATTACTGAACTGTCATTCGCCAGGACTATTTTGACTTCCGAAGAGGAGTTTAACAGAATTCTGTTTTTCTTTTCGTTTTCGAGCAATTTCTGTTCGGTTTTTTTATGCTCGGATATATTTATAAAAGTAATTACCAGGCCGTCGATCCTGTCATCGAAAGTACGATAGGGCATGATGCGCACCAGGAACCAGCGTCCGTCCATGGCCGGAACCTCTTTCTGGATAAAAATGAGAGTCCTTAATACCTCGTGTGCATCCTCGGCCAGGTCCGGGTAACTCAGGTCTGATGCCTGATCGGTAAAAGGCCGGCCGATGTCACTTTTAATGAGTTTGAAAATCTTAGTAGCCTGAAAGGTAAAGCGTCTGATATTTAATTCCTTGTCGAGAAAGAGAGTGGCAATTTCAGTGCTGTTAAGCAGGTTCTTCATGTCATTGTTAACCCTGGAGTAATCATCTACCTTGGCCTGCAATTCAGCATTCACTGTCTGAAGTTCCTCGTTCAGGCTCTGCATCTCTTCCTTTGACGTTGTAAGTTCTTCATTGGTAGATTGCAGCTCTTCATTTGTCGATTGAAGTTCCTCGTTGGTTGAACGCAACTCCTCCTGTGATGTCTGGACCTCCTCGAGAGAGTTCTGCATTACCTCCCGCATCCGCTGCAACTCGGCCTCCAGCTCTTTCTCCCTGGTTGAGTCATTAGCATGCCCTCTTGTTTTTGAAGCAGGTCGTACGGCAGCGACCTCCTTCACCTCGGCAAAGATGATCATTAAAGTGCCGTACAGTAGTTCCGGCTTATCTATCCATTTTATGTCAATATTTACAATCTGGGTGATGCCATTGGTGGTGACCCGTAGGTTATGCAGCACAATAGTCTCCTTATTTGTAACAGCCCTGCGGAAGGCATGATGGAATTCGTTCCTCAGTCCTTCCCGCAACATGGCAAATATATTCATGTTCGCCTTGCCGGCTGCCGGTTCAAGATATTTTCCCGTATGTCCGTGAATGTAAATCACATCGCCATAATCATTCACAAGAACACCTGCAGGTGAATAGTAATCAAGAAGAAGACGGTCGGCAAGAACCTGGAAATTAAGATCCCTGGTGTCAGGGAGAAGGTTTTTGGTCACTGATGATTTTGACCTGGAAAATGAGGAAGGAAAATCAAAGTATTCAGGCAGATGGTTTGACCGGGTTCGTTTGTATATTCTCAGTTTAGTGTCAACCGGAGTAAACAGATGATTCTGGTTCCCAGGGGTCTCGGAGCTGCCCAGCAGCAATATCCCGTCAGGATTTGTGCTGTAGTAAAACAACCCTATGAGTTTCTTCTGCAGCTCAGTGTCCATATATATCAGCAGGTTTCGGCACGATAATATGTCAATCCTGGTAAAAGGAGGGTGAAGGATGACATTATGCTGTGCAAATACAACCATCTCCCTGATCTCGGTCTTGATACGGTATCCCTCTTCGGTTGAAATAAAATACCGGTTCAGGCGGTCGGGTGAAATATCAGCAACAATATTTGCCGGATATATCCCTCGACGGGCAATATCAATCGCATCCGGATCAATGTCAGTGGCAAAAATCTGCAAGGCAGTGCCGGCATGCTGATTCAACTTTTCAAGCGCCTCCCTGAATACAATTGCCAGCGAATAAGCCTCCTCTCCGGTAGAGCATCCGGGGACCCAGGCTCTCAAAATAGTGCCTGGCTGCATCTCGGAGAGAATTTCCGGTAAAAGTGCTTCTTTCAGCCTGACCCAGACTGCGGAATCGCGGAAGAAACTGGTCACCCCTATCAGCAATTCCTTGAAAAGAATTTCCACCTCCTTCGGATTTCCCTGGAGAAAGTGCACATAAGTGACAATTTTATCAATCTTATGTACGGTCATGCGTCTCTCAATCCGTCGATAAAGGGTATTTTTCTTATATAGTGAGAAGTCGTTTCCCGTGTAGGTCCGCAATAGAATAATTATTTTATCAAGCGAACTTTTGTCCTTTATCTCAGTGTCCAGGTCTGATCTGATTGCAGGAATGTGTTTCAGGAATTCCATGAGTCTGCCCGGGAGTTCACGCGCCGCAGCTATGATATCCACCAGCACAATCTCAATAGCGCTCCTGGGCATACTGTCGAACTTTGCATCTGCAGGGTCCTGGACAACAACTATTCCGTTTTTTTCCTTTATAGCCCGAAGACCGGCGCTCCCATCTGAACCCATTCCTGAAAGAACGACACCGATGCTGAGATCCTGTCTGTCATCTGCCAGGGTGCGGAGGAAAAAGTCAATCGGGAGACGCATTCCCCTTGTTTCAACCGGCTCAAACAGGTGCAGAACCCCGTTAAGTATTGACATGCTTTTATTCGGGGGAATGACATAGACGGAATTAACCTTTACCGGCATACGGTCTGCAGCCTGGTAAACCTTCATGGCAGTTATCCTCTGCAGCAGTTCCGGCAGCATGCCCTTCTGGGTCGGGTCCAGATGCTGGATGACAACATAGGCCATTCCGCTGTTCTCAGGCACATTTCCCAGAAATTGCTCCAGTGCCTCCAGCCCTCCTGCTGAAGCACCAACACCAACTATCGGAAACTTTGCAGTACCTTTTCTGGGGATTTTCCCGGAAGGTGAAGTTTTTAATTTTGATTTACTGGTGTCGGATGCCATCTCTCTTTAGGAAACCGGGTCATCTGCAATTATATATCGTCACAAAATAAGGAATTATATATGATTCCAGGTATGATCAGTCAGCTGTTTTAATAACCACGATGCATTTTCTGTCAGCAGGAACCGTCAACTGTGTCCTATTTACTGGCATTGTAATACTTAAGAGCCTCTGGCATGAACTGTTCCAGCTTCCTCAGTCTGGTGGCATCAGAAGGATGGGTGCTGAGAAATTCCGGGGGAGCTCCTCCGCCCGCTGCAGCCATTCGTTGCCAGAAAGGAATTGCCTCACGCGGATCATAACCCGCGATGGCTGAAAATATCAGTCCATACTGATCAGCCTCCGTCTCCTGCTGTCTTGACCAGGGCAATACGGCTCCCACCGTGCTTCCTATTCCGTAGGCCGTCATGAACAGGTTCTGCGTCTCCTGTGGCTTTTGTGCAAGTGCCACTTCAAGTGCCATACCCCCCAGTTGCTGGACCATGGCCTGGCTCATTCTTTCGTTACCATGTCTGGCAACCGAGTGAGCTATCTCATGGCCCATTACAATTGCAAGGGCTGCTTCATTGCTGCGTTACAGGCAACAGTCCGGAATAAACCACTACCTTCCCTCCCGGCATGCACCATGCATTGATCTCTTTGCTGTCAACAGTATTGAATTCCCATTTGTAACCCTCCAGAAGAGATGACTCTCCCTGGCTTTCAAAATATTTGGTTATTGCCTTTGAGATGCGGGCACCTACCCGGTCAACGGTTGCCGCATCGCGGCTGGTGCCGGAGTTCAATACCTTATGCTCCGACAGAAAGGTTTTATACTGGTCCGTGGCCATCAGCTGCATTTCAGAATCCGAAACCAGTTTCAGTTGTTTGCGCCCGGTTAAAAGATTTAGCGCGCATCCGGTCAGAAAACCTATGCCAAGTAATAAAATGACTATCTTCTTCATTTATGCAATATTCTTTCTTTCATTATCTTATGCAACATAGGATTTGCATCCCCGGCAAAGTTTATACCTGGATGTTCGCAAGATACCCGAATACCCCGAATAACTTAAGAAGCCAGATTATCACTACGATAACAACAACAACGTTCAGGATGGTTTTTATCTTACGGTCCATGGGAATGTAATTGTTGACGAGCCATAAAAGGACACCTGCAACAATCAGGATGATTAAAATTGTAAGTAACGGCATAACAGTGTAGTATTGATTGAATTCAAAGGTAGTCCCCTGCACTGTCTCCAGGGTTACATAACTGCATGAAAAAATTACACAATTCACACATCAGTTCTTTTCTCATGTGTGAATCATGTAACTCATTGATAAAGTTGTGTAACGCTGATCATCGTGTCTGACCTTACCTTTCGAAAAATATCTTTAATTATTCTGATTGAGGATTAATAAACAACTAAATAATTAATTATGAGAACGTTAAGAGTGAGTTTGATCATGGTTGTCAGCATGGTAATGATAATTTCAGGCTGTGCATCATGGAACAAGACCCAAAAGGGTGCGGTTGTAGGGACTGCTGCAGGAGGTACCATGGGAGCCGTTATTGGAAGAGCGTCAGGGAATACTGCCCTGGGTGCTATTATCGGTGCCACGGTAGGCGGTGCAACGGGTGCAATAATTGGCAATCAGATGGACAAACAGGCTGAGGAGATAAAGAAGACCGTTCCTGATGCGAAAGTTGAACGCGTCGGAGAAGGTATAGTTGTTGAATTCAACAGTAATGTCCTGTTCGGATTTGACGAGTCGACACTGTCAGCCGATGCCAGGACAAGTCTTGATAAGCTTGTTAAGGTGCTTGACGCCTATCCTGACACAGATATTGAAATACAGGGTCACACTGACAGCAAGGGCAGCGAAGCATACAATCAGGCATTGTCTGAAAGGCGTGCTAAAGAAGTGTCAGGCTATCTTGAGGGCCAGGGCACAGCCGGCAGCCGCCTGACAATTAAAGGATATGGCGAAACCATTCCCAAATACGAAAACAATACTACTGAAGGAAGAACCGAGAATCGCAGGGTGGAGTTCCTGATCACTGCCAATGAGAAGATGAAGGCTGAGGCTGCAAAAACAGCAAGCCAATAGCTTCCTCTGTTCTGAATTAATAAATTGATAATCTTAATAACACATGAAAATGAAAATAAAGTATCTGACATTATCGGCGATCCTTATACTGTCATCAGTGGCAATGCAGGCTCAGATTGGCTTTGGTCTCCTGGGCGGAGTTAACTTTCAGAATATTAACGGTAAGAACAATAACGGGGATAAGCTTGAAAATGGGCTCCTGACAGGTTTTCATGCCGGAGTGAACGTTAATATTCCGGTAGCACCCGATTTCTATTTTCAGCCCGGCCTTCTTTTTTCCGTTAAAGGGGCAAAAAACGAATTCTTTAACCCTGATTTAAAGGCCTCGGGTGATTACACCACGACAACCAGACTCTCTTATGTTGAGATGCCCCTGAACCTTCTCTTCAGGCCACAGCTTGGCAACGGGCATTTATTGCTCGGGTTTGGACCCTATCTGGCCTACGGGATTTCAGGCAAGGAGACAACCCAGCTCAATTCCGTATCAATTGAACGACCGGTGAAATTTAAAAATTCCGTCGAAGAATGGACCGATCTGGTTGAGAACGCATATTACAGGCCATTTGATGCCGGTGCCAATATCCTGTTCGGTTATGAATTTGCGATGGGAGCCTTCATTCAGTTAAATGCCCAGCTTGGGTTGCTGAAGATCAACCCTGAGTATTCCTGGATCTCTGATGATCAGACTGCATACAAGAACACAGGTTACGGCCTTTCATTAGGATACCGTTTTTAGCAAGAAGTTTATACCTCAAAGGACCGCCCTTATAGGAGGACGGTCCTTTTTATTTACCGCGGTATAACCCTGAGCCATAGTAGTTCTCTATGTGTGAATCTTGTAAGTCATATATTGAATTATATAAGGCTTTATGCTTGATGCACAGAACCGGGCTCAGCCTACCTTTTGGATGGAACCAGTATCATAACACCCCCGACCGCCATTACGGCAAGACCTACAAATGGCGACCAGTTAAGGTTATGGCGCTTGTTCGCCGTAATCTCGATTTCTCCCAGGTCAATAACTTTCTCTCTCGTAAAGTAAGTGACCGTCGTAAAAATTGTCAATGCTAATCCAATGATCAGAATGATGATACCTGCTTTTTTCATATTATGTAATATTAATTTTAGCTTACTTCCCCGGCCTGTTTAATCCGGGCCGCTGCACTGTCACAGTCAGAAGAATAATATAACCAGCAGCAGTATTGCTGCTGTGGCAATGATCATGGATTCCATCAGGAGCTTTATCCGATAGTCGCGTAATTTCAGCCTGGTAGGATTATTTCGTGATTTCATTTTCGTATAGTTATTATCTGATGCTCTCATCAGGTTAGTAATCCACTGGTTCAACCGGGCGTTCAGGAAATATTGCGATAACGCTACCGCCAGAAATAACCCCGGGTTTCTTTCCTTTACTATCGGCCAAATACACTCCTGACCGTATTCTTTGCAATAGACATCAGCAGAACCGTCTCTTCGCAGGTTGTCAGCCGGTACTTCACTTTGTCATTCAACGTCAGCACCTGTCCCATGCCGATAGCTGCTGAGGTTTTACTCGTATTAAACTCCATCTTTCCTTCAATAATCTGAAAGGTGATGGAATCATTTGACTGGTAGGAAACAATCTCCGTTCCCTCGTGCAATGCCACCAGCATAACATTCCTTTCGGTATTTTTTACCAGGATCATAGAATTCAGATCCCCCCTGTGTCCATGCATTGCTTAATTTCATATTGCGGATTAAACCCGGAAGATCATGCCTGGGAGAAACGGAAGCATCAGGCACCGGTTCTCCTGTAACGGGTGATCTCAGTATAGTGGTTTCTGTATCCATTTCCTCTCTTGTTAAAGCCTGCTCCGGTTATCCGGCCTCGATCTGCCTATAACTGATCTGTTTGGTTTTCAGGCAGAGACAATGACTATCGGATACCCCGGAGCGACTTAATGATTCTAATTGTCGAACAATCTCAGAGGATTCTTCTCCCCTGGATGATCCTGACCAGAATTGCAATGACGGCAATGACAAGAAGCACATGTATTAGGCCACCTGCACTAAACCCAATAAAACCAATGGCCCATGCAATTATCAGGATGACTGCAATTATGTATAGTAAATCTTTCATGATAAATATTATCTATTGATTAAAGAAGAACAATCAGTAATATGATAATAACAACTAATGCTGCACCTGAAATGTACACGCCGTTTCCTATGGATTTGAGCTCGCTGTTAATAGATCGTACTTCATTTCGCAGTTCCTTCTTTTCGGATGCTTTCAGATCTGACTTGTCGGATTTTTTGATCTCGTCGAGTCTGAGCAGCAATTCGTTTGCCCTGTTTGCTTCTGCAGGACTAACCGGACTTGGGGCTTCGATCGGCGGCGTGGTAACTTTCGGCTTGGCGCTTAATTCAAGCGGGATAAAAGCTAATGACATAACTGTTGCCATCAGGCAGAGAACGATCTTTTTCATTTTATTTGTTTTAAGTTAGTATGATAAAAAGAGTATCCGTCAATTTTCATTTTGACTTAATCAGTAAAAGATTACACGCAAATTTACCACGTAAGGCCTGCGTAACCATTACATGATTTCAAGTATATATTGCATAATTCACACATTTACTGAGCTTTCAGTCATGGAGCCAATTGCATATATAGAAGGGATGTTATTTTGTACCGCGACCGTATGACCCGGCTTCGTGCAGAACGCTCTTAACAATAACCGGTTCAAAATAGGAGAGTCTCCTGTTACAGATCAGCCTGTTACATTTTGACAGTGCCTCATTGTAATAGAGCTCAGGCTTTGTTGAAACCTCAATTGTGATGGTCACATTCTGCTCTTTACAGTATAAGTCAACCGGCATGCTGAACCCCTCCGGAACACCTGTCCATTTTGCCGCGATGACCGGACCACCGTTGCCGGCGAGTGAGCCTGAAGCCCCTTCGATACCCGCAGGACTATAATACCAGTGCAGGACAGGTATCTCGCGCCTGTGCAGGTATACCTCAAAGAAGTCATGCCACTCCTTTCCGGTTTTGTGCTCGACAATCCTGATGAAATCCTCCGTTGCGACTGGTGATGCAGCCGCATGCTCTGAGTAGAAAGTCTGCAGGATATCAAAAAAGAGAGTGCTGTCATTCACAATGTTGCGGATTGTATGAAGGATCATGGCTCCTTTGTTGTAAACATCGTTGTCGCGGTCGTTCCAGAAACTGACACCGGCCGGACCAACAACGGGAAATCTGTTCTTTATTGAGGCGGCTATGTGGTACCTTGCATACAACAGCGAGTTGTCATAACCAAGTGTGCTCTCCGCAAAGAGCATCTCGGAATATGTTGCAAATCCCTCATGCAGCCATATATCACTGAAATCGCTGACTGACACTGCATTACCCCACCATTCGTGAGCAGCCTCATGCACAATTACATAATCACCGCCCAGCCAGCCACGATTTGAATACCCGTTGCCGTATGCGATGGCTGTCTGATGCTCCATTCCTTCATAAGGCGACTCAACAAGCCTGAAGACCTCCCTCATCCAGGGATATGGTCCGTATAATCCGGCATAGAGGCTGATTACATCCTTCACCTGCAGAAAGTGACTTTTCGCCCTGGCAAGGTTCTGAGGCATAACAAAATAATCAAGATTGAGGATGCCTTGCGGCGTAAGTAATGTATCACTGAAATGTTCAAATTTGCCGGCATAGAAGGTTATGTTGTAAATATTGACAGGATACCGCGTAAGCCAGGTATATGTTTCCTTCCCCTGGAGTGATGTATGACTCTGCATTGTACCGTTTGAGACAACCTGCAAGCCTGGCGGAACTGTCATGCGGAGTCTGACGCTGTCAGGTTCGTCTGAAAGGTGGTCCTTGCATGGAAACCAGAGGCTGCCTCCTTCGGTTTCGCATGCTACTCCTATCCACGGATTGCCGTCATCATCCTTTTCCCACACAACCCCACCTCTCCACGGCGGATTTTTCGCACGGACTGGTTCGCCCTCATATTCCACCGTCAGAATGTAATCATGACCAGGTATAAGCGGATGAGCGGGTGATACATTCACTGCCCGGTCATTACGCGTCCATGAGACCGCTTCCCCTGAAAGCTTCATGCCGGTGATCCGGAGGTTCTCATACAGGTCGATGCGTAATGCGGAGAGCCCTGAAATTGCCTTGAAATAAATGTCAACTGTCCCGCTCAGGTTCTTGCGGACGGGATCAAGGTTAAGATCCAGGTCGTAGAAAAAAACATCATACCCTGCCCGGTCTTCATCGAGCTGCCCAATGAGCGAATCCCCGGAAGTAAATTGAGGATATATGCCGGGCTTCTCAGGGACCCTGGCGAAATCCGGAACCCTCATTACTGTGCAACCGTTAAGCAGAAAATATGCAAGGATTATGAACAATAGTCCTTTCATGACAATTCAGAGGGTCTTCTTCTTAAGCTCCAGCTTTAATTTAAGTTTTAAATCGGCCTGGATCTGTTTATGCCTGGCAATTTCCTGAATCAGCTTTTTGTTTGAACTCTTCAGTTTTTTCAGCTCAACTTCGGAATCGATTTTCTTCTCAATAAGTCGCATGCGCAACTGCTGTATTACCCCTAATTTTTGTTCCAGTAAGCGTGATAACTCAAGGAGTTTCTTCTCCTCCCTCTTCATTTCCGATATGTCAGTTGCGACAAGAATGCAATTATCACCCTGCAGATAGGCGGGTAAAAGGTGAAAGGAGAGTTTTAAAAATAATGAGTTAACAAGGGATATTGTTAGTACATTATTGATATTCTGTCCCTTACGGGCCAGTAACCTCTGTAATTTAGTCCTGTCATTCGGAACAAGGAAGCGGTTGAAATATGAGCCAATCACTCTTTCAATAGGTTCGTTCACCAGCTCCGCAAATCTCTGGTTACAATATATAATCAATCCTTCCTCTGAAAGAGTGACTGCTCCCTCATCCATTTCTTCAATGAAAGTTCGATACGGCGTTTCCGCAGAACTGATGGAATAGACCTGCTCTCCTTCCCTGCCCGGGACGACAATCGCATCTACTTCTCCTCCCCGGATTGCTGAAAGTGCCTCTTGTGTTTCCAGGAGGCGCGATTGCAATTCCTCATTCTCAATTATGAGTTGTTCTTTTGTCCTGGTCATTGACTTTTTAATGCATAAATCTGGTTCGCTTAACTTCATTAATCTCTTACTCGGCTTATATCTTCTTGACCTCCAACCCTATAAGAACCTTTTCAATGTCTGACATATCGCCTATAATCCGACGGAACGGTAAAGGCAGCTTTTTAATCAGTGTGGGAGCTGCAATTATCTGTTCGTCTTTTGCCAGGCCCGGATTCTGATACAGGTCTATCACCTCCAGGTCATACCGGCCTTCAAGATACTCTTCGCAAATCTTCTTAAGGTTTGTAAGGGCAAGAACCGACCTGGCAGTTGTCCCGGTAATGAATAACCGCAAAATATATTTGTCTTTATGCAATCCGGTTATTGCCTGATCAAACGTTGCCGTAGTTCCTTTTGTTTCTTCTTTTTCTTTTTCATAATTGTATCTCATAAAGTGATCGGATTAAAAAATCAGTCGACATGGAACAGATCGAGTCCGACAAGAACCCGTTCCGTATTTGAGAGGTCTCCTATTATCTTACGAACCGGTACCGGTAATTTCCTGACTAATGTGGGCAGGGCGAGGATCTGGTCTTCATTACCCAACTGCGGGTTTATCAAAAGATCAATTACTTCGATGGAGTATTTCCCTTCCAGCTGCTCTTCACATATTTTCTTCAGATTGGCAAAAGCGGTAAGAGCCTTGGGCGACTGACCTGCAACATATAATCGAAGTACCCACTTATTATCTTCCGCCTTAGGAGGTTTCCTTTTTATGGTCTTTATATCGGATTTTTCTTTAACTGGCTTCATCGGGTCTATGGTTTAATGTGTTTTTTCGTTTTTCTCTTTTCAAGGACAGATTTTCTGCTTACCGCCATTTCAATTTTATCCTTTTCCCGCAGCTTGATAATGTCCTGTTCCGTTTCTATATTTTTAAGAGCTTCGGATTCTTCCGACTTAAACTCGGCATGCAGTGCTGCAACACGGGTTTCCATTACTTTTCGTTTTCGTTCCAGTTCACGTTTTTTTCGTTCAATATCCTGCTTTCGTCCTTAAAAGTCCGGCATTTTCATGAGCCTCCTGAGCAATACGGGCTGAGCCGGTCAGTACTCCGCTGGCACCGACATAAACCTCCCGTAGTTTTACACCGTGATCAGTCAGGATGAATTCGCGGATCTGGTTGGAGTTTGCCATTCCCCGTGATTTAAGCACATACATTCCCCTGTTGCGTTCGCCGTTCAATTCTATGTCGCGAAGCAGTAACCATGTATCTATCAGTGATGATATTCCGACATCGGAACTCTCAATGGCGCTTTCGGTTGATGTCAGGCTGGTAAACAAATGCTGTAATCTGATTCCCCTTAAGGAAATCGACGATGCGCATCAGCATCGTTTTTACCTCGTTCTCCTTATCCCCGAGAATGAAAGTATTTATCGGGTCCATAATAACAATATCAGGCTTGAATGCATTGACAGCCTTGTGAGTTACGGCCAGGTGCATTTCCAGGCCGTAGAATGTTGGCCTGGTAGCCTGGAATTGAAGAAGCCCTTTATTAACCCATGGCTCTAATTTTATACCGATGGAACGCATATTGCGCATCAGCTGGTTGGGTGATTCCTCGAAGCAGAAATAAAGAACCCGTTCGCCTCGTTTACATGCTGCTTCTGCAAAGTGAGCTGCCACACTTGTTTTTCCAACTCCTGCAGTACCTGAAACAAGTACGGTGCTGCCGCGGTAATATCCTTTTCCTTCGAGCATTTTATCAAGTTCGGTTATCCCGCTGGAGATTCTTTCGTTTGATACTATATGTTCTAATCCCAGGGAGGTTATTGGCAATACAGAGAAACCGGTTTCGTCAATAAGAAAGGGATACTCATTGGTCCCGTGCAATGAACCACGGTATTTTACAACTCTTAAACGGCGCGTGGATGTCTGTTCGGTAACGCGATGGTCAAGCATAATGACACAGTCTGAAACATATTCTTCCAGCCCCTGCCTTGTAAGTGTCTCCTCTCCGCGCTCACCCGTTATAATTGCGGTGACGCCTTTATCTTTTATCCAGCGGAATAACCGCCGCAGTTCAGCCCTCAGAATCAGTTGATTTGGCAGTCCGGCAAACAGCGACTCAATGGTGTCCAGTACAACACGCTTTGCTCCAATAGAGTCAATGGCATAACCAAGCCGTATGAACAAACCCTCCAGGTCGTATTCCCCTGTTTCTTCTATTTCACTGCGCTCGATATGAACATGGTCAAGTGCAATTTTTTTATGCTCAATAAGATCCTCCAGGTCAAATCCGAGGGAAGCAACATTCTTTATTAATTCTTCATTGGTCTCCTCGAATGACATGAACACCCCCGGTTCATTATACAGTGTTGCGCCACGGACGAGGAACTCCATCCCGAAAAGTGTCTTTCCGCATCCTGCACTGCCACAGACAAGGGTTGGTCTGCCGGCAGGTAATCCGCCGGCTGTAATTTCATCAAATCCCTGAATTCCGGTGCGGGACTTCTGAAGACTTGCCTGTGAAAGCGAATGTTCTGTCCTTTTCATTGATTTTCTGTTATATATACTTCTGTCAGGGTACAATTAATCTTAATAACCTTGATAAGATTTAATTCAGGCTTTCCCCCGGTCAATAATATATGCTGACCCTGGCTAAAGTCCCGGACTATCCGTTTCAATAGCTTAATTTTCAACCTCCCTCTGCCAATGATGCGCCAGGATGATTTCAAATTAATTTACAAAGTTGGAATGCTTTAATAAGAGAACCTTTACAAATTTCCATGTGAATGTTATATAATTCACATGTTTGCAGGTCAAGGTGATCTCCTGCCCTTCAGGTTTTTAAACTGAGTCGGTGTAAGTCCGGTCATCTTCCTGAACTGGTTCGACAGATGTGCAACGCTGCTGTAGTGAAGCTTCCAGGCTATCTCAGTGAGATTAAGTTCATCATATGCAAGCAGTTCCTTGACTCTCTCTATTTTGTGCGTCAGGTAATACTTTTCTATTGTCGTACCCTTGACTTCAGAGAAAAGATTGGCGAGGTAAGTGTAGTTGTGATTGAGTTTCTGGCTGAGGTGGTCGGAGAGGTTAACCTTTATCTGATCGTCGGTGAAGTGGACCAGCTCTATTATAGATGTCTTTATTCTTTCTACAAGGATGCTCTTTTTGTCTTCCATCAACTCAAGCCCGGTTTCCTTCAGGGCTGTTGGCAAGCTTGTTGACGCTGTTCGGGAGTAATATCACCTGGCTGATTTCTGCTTCACCAAGTTCAATGGAACTATAGGGCAGTCCGAGGTTTTCAAGCTCGGATTTCACAACCATTTTGCAACGGATACAGACCATATTCTGGATATACAGTTTCAATCCGCTATTTGTTTAATTTGCATAGGTTAGTAAAGGATAAATATACTTTTTTTTTTTAATATCTGACCCTGACTGATGCTGCAGGTGTGCTGAACATAATGAGCAGTCGGTATTTATTACCGTTTGCAATTAATGTGCCATGTTTCTGATCAGGGTATTGCAAATGTTGTACTATTCTGCCCGGAGTTTTACATTTGTTCCGGATTTCTTAAACATTCTAGGGAGATTGCCGTTGTTCACTTGTAATGGTACAGTGAATGAATTCTGATGAGGGAGTGATTTTTGAACATTTAATGAATATTGACCAATGAACGAATTTGACATCAAGGCATCTGAGTGGGACAAGAGCGATATGCACAGGGAGCGGGCCGCGGCTATTGCCCGTGAAATTATTATGCAGATACCCCTGAACAGGGAGATGACAGCCCTTGAGTTCGGGGCCGGCACCGGGCTGCTAAGCTTCATTCTGAAAGACCGTCTTAAGGAGATAACCCTCATCGACAGCTCTGAAGGAATGGTGCAGGTGCTGAATGAAAAACTGATAACGGAAAAGGATGAAAACCTGAAAGTGGTCAAGGCTGACCTTGAACATGAAGACCTTTCACCGGGCAGTTTCGATCTCATCTATACCCTGATGGTGCTTCATCATGTTGGAGACGTAGAAACCATTATCAAAAAGTTCCATGACCTCCTCAACCCGGGTGGTTACCTGGCAATTGCCGACCTTTACAGTGAAGACGGATCATTTCACGGAGAGGGCTTTCACGGTCACCCGGGCTTCAATCCTAAATCACTTTCGGCCCTGCTTGAGAAATGTGGATTCACGGGGTTAAGTCATCGAAAGGTCTATGTCATTGACAAGGTAATATCAGAGAACAACAGGAAAACGTTTGACGTGTTCCTTATGACTGCAGTACGGTCTTAACCAGGGTCCGCAAAAGAGCCTGCACATTCCCGGCTTGCGGGTTCTGCCGCTTAAAACACAGTAAATTAACCGATAAGTTAAAAAATATAAACGATCATAAATGGCTAACATGGAAGTAACGCTTGACGGTGGCAAGGTGGTCACTGCTCACATTAACGGCAAGACAATCAGAACAGACCAGTCAGTAAAAAATGGCGGCGGGGGCACAGCGCCGGAGCCTTTCGAGCTTTTTCTTGCATCAATCGGAACCTGCGCAGGCATCTACGTCAAGTCGTTCTGTGATCAGCGCGGGATACCGGCGGAAGGTATCAAAATCATCCAGTCGGTTGTCTTTGATATGGATAAGAGAGTACCCGGGAGAATTAGTCTTGATATTCAGCTGCCTCATGATTTTCCGGAGAAATACAAGGCGGCAGTAATCAATGCGGCTGAGCTTTGTCTTGTCAAGAAAACCATCAACAATCCTCCTGATTTTCAGGTGCATACCTCAGTACTGACACCAATGTCATAGGCCGGGAGGTGTCTGATTTTTTATATGCCGGCGTTAATTGTAACTTTGCTGTGATGACTTTCCAAACATGAAGAATTTGAATTACACACAGATTGACCCTGATGAAATAAACGACAACCTCATCAGGCTGATCGCCTCCGACTGGATGCTTGTGACCGCCGGCACCAGGGCAAAGTTCAACACCATGACCGCCAACTGGGGTGGCATGGGATACTTGTGGAACAAACAGGTGGTATTTGTTTTTGTCCGGCCCGAAAGATACACTTATGGATTCATGGAGAGCACCGATGGATTCACCCTTACCTTCTTTGATGAGAGATACCGTGATGCACTTAATCTGTGCGGAGTAAGGAGCGGTCGTGACTGCGACAAGGTGGCGGAGACAGGGCTCACCCCTCACTTCACTGCCCTGGGTTTGCCGGCCTTTGCCGAAGCACGGCTTGTGCTGGAGTGCAGCAAGCTTTACGCAACGCAGCTTGAGCGGGGGAATTTTCTTGACGATGAGCCCTTAAACAGTCACTACCGGACCAAAGGCGGCCTGCACAAAATGTATATCGCAGAGATTGAGAAGGTCTGGATAAGACAATGACAGAGGCCAATCATAACTTATCTGCATGACGGGCAAACCCTTTAATGGTATCTGGAAGAACCTCAAGATACAGCATCATGACAACCGGAAGAGGGGTGTCTATGGATATATGGGGCTGACCGCCCTGAAAATAATACTCCTTTACTTTATTATCATGGTGCCGCTGGTTCTTCTCGCAAGGCACTTTCTCGATACTGACAGGGTATTCCAGTACCTGACCGACAATCTCAGTGACGGGCTGATTTTTGGCATTTTCTTCGTTTCCGAATCCTTTCTCGGGATGATCCCTCCGGATATTTTCATGATCTGGGGCACGAAGTTCGACTCTCCCATGCCCGTAATGGTGTTATTTGGCCTTCTTTCATATACCGGCGGTGTCATCTCATACCTCATAGGGCACTGGCTGTCATTAAGGCCCAAGATCAGGGCTTATTCAGAGCGCGCACTCGAGAAATACATTCTCCTTGCAAGAAAATGGGGAGGCGCTTTCATTATAATCTCAGCGCTTTTCCCTTTTTCGCCCTTCTCAATGATTGTTATAGCAATAAGTTTATTGAAATATCCCATCAGGCCCTATTTGCTCTTTAGTGTTACCCGCATCGCCCGGTTTATTGTCCAGGGAGCAATTTATGCAGGCCTGCTCAACATAGGTTAGATCAATTTCCACCGGCGAGCGTGTTAAGATATTTACCAAGCCTGTTTACATCTTCCGGTGATTTGAAGTTGATCTTCTCATTTTCGTTGTAATTCCGGATCTGTTCCTTGTGACTTGGCATAATCTTCATTAGCTGCTTTGCATTGCTGAATTTTTCAAGGCTGGTCCCCTGCCTTACCCAGAATACAGGTGCAGTTTTTACCTTACCGCCGGCAGGAATATCCAGGTATGCCACATTCCCCCAGTAACTGTTCATCTCGAATCTTCTATGCTGGGTCGGACCCGTTGATTGCGACTTAACCCCGTATCCCACATCGTCTCCTTCCTCGATAAGCGTTGCGCGATGCTGAACCAGGAATGTGAACCTCCCTCGTGAAATTACTTCATAGAATTTACCCTCCACAGGAATAAAAACCCTGTCGCCAATCAAAACAGAGTCTATTAGCGCAGGATCTCTTGAATACCTGTATGTGCCGTTGAACTCCGTTACCAACCTTTGCTCCAGCAGATTGTAGTTCAACATGGTCGAAAAAGGCTTGTCATCCTTCATGATAACAACTCCTTCGCTGAATTCAGGGAAGAGAAAATGAGGAAGATTGTTACTCTCGCTGCTCTGGGCTGTAATAACCTGAGTTTCGAGCATGAGAATGGCAGAACCCACTACTGCTGCAAATAGGATATAATTGATTTTCATTTCTGTTACTTTTTTCGTTATTAATGCTTAAAAGTGATATCCTTCTGATCGCCAACTGAGTGCTATAGCTTTAAACCCTGAATTCAGTTACGGGTGCTCAAATATCAATATTATCAGTCTTACTGACAAATAAAATGCTTCAAAAACCGTGCAATTGACATAAGAAGCTTTTACGCACCGGGGACTTTATTTTTAATATTTTATATTTGCGGGAAGAATGATTATTGAACAAATCATGCGAATCTGGGTTTGAAATGAAAATATCACCCTTCAATTACGGACAAACAACAAATAAATAATTTTATGAAAATGAAAAAAACAACACTGCTTCTTGGCCTTGCAGCCCTGATCATTGCCAGCATTGCAGCCTGCAACCAGACCCCGGCAAAAAAATCCGCAAACACCGGGACAGTCTATTACAGGAACCTCCTCTTCAGCGAGACACCGTGGGACATTGAAAAAGGTTCACGCGAACTGACAGCCGATGAGGCAAAGGATGTTAACAGCTATAAATTCAACTATGACGAAAACAGCAGACTCCTGTCAGTGGAGTTTGTGAGAGGAGATGAACCTCTCTCTTACGGTTCGCTGGGCGGAGCCGCAAAGATCACTTACGAGTATTCCGATAACAAACAGATCAAGCGCTTCTTTGACGAGGATGGCCAGCAGATTGAATCAGGAGGCGTCTTTACCGCCGAATATACTCTTGATGAAAATGGTGTCAGAACCGGACTGAAGTTCTTTGGCCAGGACGGACAACCGGTGGAGAACCGAAACAAGATCAATTATTATGTCTGGAAAATCCTCCCTGACGATAAACTCCAGGAAAAAAGATATAACCTCGCAGACGAGGAGACAGTAATGAACCCCTTCTGCCCCTTCTATGAGCTCAGGTTCACCTACAACGACAAGGGCTATGTGATGGACATGGCCAATTATATGGGTGATACACTATATAACTGCACTGCAGAGAACTGCGGTGATATAGGCGTATCATACTTTGAGTTTGAGCCAAATGAATTCGGTGACTTGCTTAGCTTCTCAGTCTACAATGTGACCGGACAGATGTCCAATCTCTACTGGGGCTGGTCACGCAGGGTAAGCAAATTTGACGAAAACGGTTATGTTCTTGAGACAGCTCTCTTTGATCAGGATAATGAATACCTCGGGGGCAAGAGCGTGCCAGTGACGCAATATACCTATGACAGTCACGGAGCGGTGATTGAAGTAAAGAACATGGACAAGGACAGGAATATCATCAACAACCCGTCTAACGGAGTGGCAATCACTGAATACAAGTATGACGAGAAAGGTAATCGCACAGAAACTGTAAGGCTCGATAAAGACAGGGTACCTGTTACCCAGTAACACTTACATCAGTATTCACCATGAAAAGCAGAATAAGTTCATACGTTTTTCTGCTCGGATTGCTTGCGATTTTTACCGTGAGCTGTACCGGAAAGAAAGGCGAAAAGAAACCTGAAGCCGTAAAGGAAACCGCCATCAAAGCACCAGCGCCAGGACAGGAGACTCTCCTCCTTCTGAAGGAGCTGGAAACGAGCGGCGATTATGTCAACAGCCAGCAATTCCCAAGCCTGATCAAGGCATCGATTGTAAACGATGAGCTGGATAAGGGTATCCTGGTCATCGACCTCAGACCTGAGGAACTATATGCAAAAGGCCATATCGGAGGATCTGTAAACAAGCAGTTCACTGAGCTCCCGGAATACTTTGAATCGGGAATCAAACCCTTCGGATATGATAAAATAATTCTTGTCTGCGACGACGGACAGCTGTCAAGCTATACCACATCGCTCCTCAGGATGATGGGATACGGCAATGTCTATGCCATGCGCTGGGGAATGGGCGGATGGAATAAGACCTATGCCGAGGAGGGATGGCTCAGTGGCTCATCAGGCAGATATGAAGAACGCCTGGAAACAGAGACCCGAGAGACCCCTGCCCCCGGACTAATGCCTGAGCTTGGCACGGGTCTTTCAACCGGGAGCGAGATAGCAGATGCCAGGTTCAATAAACTCTTTGAGGAAGGCACGGGAAATATCCTGGTGTCAGCTGAGGAGGTCTTTGCCGACCCTGCAAAGTACTTCGTCATCAACCTTGAGCGCAAGGATAAGTATGACTCCGGTCATATCCCCGGCGCCGTCAGGTACAAGCCGGAATCGACCCTGGGTTTCCCTGACATGATGGCAACCATCCCTTCAGACCGGACAGTCGTCATCTATTGCGGCACGGGGCATAACTCGGCTTTTGCCTCTGCCTTCCTGAGGCTGTTCGGTTATGATGCCAGGACTCTCCGGTACGGGAACAACAGCTTCATGTATGACAAGATGGTGAGTGAGAAAAGCTCACTGTCGTGGCTGCCCTTTACGCTTGCAGAATCAAACGATTTTCCAACGGTAAAATAACCAGGGATTATCCTGAACTGATATTCCGGCCTGGCCCTTCGTCAGGCCGGAATTTTGTTTTCAGGGCGTCTCTGCACCCTGATCCCCGAGAATATAGATATTCTTTATCCCCATCTCACTCAGAACCATCCATACCCTGGCTGAAACGGATACGTTATCTGACCAAAGGATGACAGGGCCTTTGTTCCTCCGGATCATCCTCATGTTTTCCTTCTCAAGTATAGACCCGGGAGGAATCATCACGCTCCTCTCCTTAACCTGTGCGGGGACCTCTGCCATATTTCCGAGACTGATAAGAAGGACCTGTTCTCCGGCCTGAACCATCTGATCTACGCTGATCAGGTTCGATTCATCCGATGACGAGACAGCCCACCTGACAGCGTCATACCTGAAGTTGTCGCGTCTGAACGACCGGATGAGCACCAATCCAATCACCAGGACAAGAATTGTCAGAATGAGCCAGTTTTGTTTCAGAAATTTCATGTGAATTCTTTTTGAGTTATCTGATCATTCGCATCCGCCGTCAAGCTTCTTAGCAGAAAATTTCTTCGATTCCAGGTATTTAAGCTTAAGGCTGTCGGGCAGGCTGTTGAGCTCAGTGAACATCTCCCCGGCACGCTTCCTGGTTTCAAACAGGGCATTTTCCCTTGCTGTAATCCTTTCTCCCGTAAACTTCGTCTCAATGACTGTCCTTATCCATTCAGTGATTCCGCCGGCCAGGGCATAACTGTTTTCGTAACCCAGTCCCCTGGCATAGACCAGGGCATAATCAGCTTCCAGGTCACCAGTGGAATAAAATATTGTCCGGATCTTTTCATTGCTGAGCCATATATCCGGATCTGATTTTATGAACTCCGGATAAGGCACATTGACAGCCCCGGGGAGAGCCTGTTTTCTGAATTCTTCAGCTGATCTGAGGTCTATCAGCTGAAATGCCGGATCTTCCCTTACGATGAACCCGGCTACCTGGTCAGCATTGAATGAGGCGTCATCATCAAGTACCCCGGCAAGGAGACCGGCGGGTTTCGCAGTGAACGACCTGTTTGCCGTCAGAGGCAGCAACGCCAGGATCAGACTTAGCAACACCAGCAATACGGAAAACTCTTTTCGGATCTTCATGTCTGATTGTTATAAGTCGTTTGTTATCTCCGGCCGTGCAAATCGCTTTTCAGCCAGCTCGGCCAGCCAGAACATCGCAACGGCAGCGGCTGTGAGCAGAAGCGTAAACAGTCCGGGTGAGAGTCCCAGGACTTCGTTGATCTTTACCGGCCCCTTGTATTGAGCAGTGGCAAGACCCTCAATCAGGGGATAGGTTTCCGTAAAAAGGAATGCGCCTGTAAATCCCCCTGCAACAAATACCATTGCATCAATCTTACCTATTGACATGGCACACAGTCCTGTCCCGGGGCAAAACCCGCCCATGATGAACCCTGCTCCCATGATAACACCACCCACAATTGAGGCGGTGACATAAAACTCATTCACATAAACCTGGTTAAGGTTGAGCACTCCGAGGTAACTCAGAAACTGTGCTCCGATCAGGGCTACTATGGCGGCTGTAAAAAAGACCTTGAGAACGGTGGCGTCATACCCGTAAAACATCCCTGCCAGCTTGCGGCTTGATGAGAAACCCGCCTGTTCAAGGGCAAATCCGAAGCCTGTCCCAATCAGGAATGCCGTCAGCATATTGAGCCATTCGGGGAATGCATATAATGATGAAAGTGGTGCCATATATTTTGAGTTTCTAGTTCTTATTTATCCTTTGATACCCTGATCTTTTATTTGCGATTGCCGATTTTCGACTTTCGATTTTTAACTTTCGATGCTCATCTTTCGACTTTTTGACCTTCAGATTGAGGCCCATAGGGTCGAAATCCCGCACACGAAGTGTCGGGACCGTTAAATCCAATTCTTCCTGAACACCCATGCAAAAAGATACGCTGAGCCGAAAATGGTAATCATTGTGACAAATCCTGCTACCGAGAGAACTGCCATGCCAGACAGCGCCGCCCCGCTGGTGCACCCCCTGGCCAGCTGTCCACCGTAGACGAACAGCACCCCTCCGAGAAATGCAAATATCATTCTTCGTGTTACGGAGATCTTAGGTGATTTTTCGACCTTAAGCTTCAGCCTGCCCGAAACGGCACCGGAGAGAAATCCGCCGGCAATCACTCCGAATATCTCCAGCGTCAGCCAGTTGGTCAGGGGTTTTTTTCCTCCCTCAAAATACTTCAAATAATAATCCGACTTTGCAACATGATCCGGACTGACCGCACCCACAATGGAAACAACACAGTACTTGACGCCGCCGCTGGCGCCCAGGCCCCGCCCTGAAACAACCATCGCAATTAGCAGCACTGCACCAAGCAGCACGCCGGCCAGGTAGGGATTCATATAGTTTTTTTTCATATGAGTTTGTGAATTTGCTTTACGGTTTTCCTGACAACAAAAATAAAACTATCTGCCGTTCCATAAAATCCCAGACAGATATATTCTCACTTCGATTAGAATCCTCTGAAGAGATAAGAATCACCTCCGGAAATAGCATTGATTACGATTGTCAGTGGCCGATGTTAGGATCCCTAATTTCTCCTGAATGACCTGGTGAAGATTGTGATAAAGGTGAAGAGCTCCAGGCGTCCAAGGATCATCAACAGCATCATTACGGCCTTGGCAAAGCCGTTAAAATGAGCAAAATTACTCATGTTGCCTGATGCACCAAGGCCGGGTCCAATGCCTGCAAGTGACGTGGCACTGGCTCCTGCAGATTCCACAGCTGAAATACCTGATATCTGCATGAGAAGGCTGCCTGCAAGGAAAACCAGAATGTAAAGGGAGATGAAGACTGTCACTTGGTTTACAACACCTTCCGGAACAATTCTATCGTTAAACTTAACAGGAATAATTGCATTCGGATGCTGAATTTTTATGAAAGTATTTCTCAGGTTTTTGAATGAAATAAGATGCCTTGCCATCTTTATCCCTCCGGTGGTCGACCCGGTGCAGCCCCCGGAAAACATCAGAAGGAACATTATAACCACTCCAAATGAGGGGAATGCAGTATAATCAGTTGTTGCAAAACCGGAACATGAGATCTGTGATGCGACCTGGAAAAAAGCATGTCTGAACGATAAGGCAAAGTCCCTGTCTGTTTTAAAATAAAGGGTAAGGGTCACAATAACCACGCTCAAGGTTATAAAGAAAATATAGAACCAGAATTCCTCATTTCTGAATACCTTTCTGAAGTTACCTACGAGAGAATAATAATAGACTATATAGCTTGTAGCTGCTAAAATCATAAATATGGCCGTGACAAACTGTATATAGGCCGAATATTCCGAAAAACTCAGGTTCTTCGTTGAAAAGCCACCCGTGGCTATGGTACCGAATGAATGACAGATACTGTCGAACAGGGTCATCCCGCCCAGAGCTAGAAAGATGATCTGGACCACGGTTAGCCCCAGATAAATAATTAGAATCCGGTATACAATTCCTTTTGTTTTTGGGTGAATCCTCTCTTTCATTGATGACTCGAGACTGAACAGATGGTACCCTGTTACTTTGAGTGATGGAAGTATCAGTATCACCAGCACAATTATCCCGATGCCTCCGATCCAGTGTGTCAGGCTTCTCCAGAAAAGAATGGAATAAGGGAGTATCTCTACATCCACCAGTATTGATGAACCGGTTGTGGAAAAACCTGATGTCGATTCAAACAATGCGTTAATGAATGAAGGTATGGTACCGCTCATCAGATATGGCATGCTGCCGGCAAGAGAAAAAAGCACCCATGCAATAGCCACAATTAAAAAAGTATCTCTGTTGCTGATCTGCCGCGGATCCACTTTTCTGCTTATGAAACGGAGAAAAATTGAAATGAACCCGCTCACGGCAGAAGACAATAAAAACGGATAAAAAGGCTCCCCATAAATGAAAGCCACCGGCAGGCAGATAAGGAAGGACCCGGCTTCGACCAGAATGATCGTGCTTAGAATTCTTGAGATATTCAATGGATTAATCAGCCCCATTTTTGCCATACTCTTGTGCGGCACAAAATTGAGATTAAAACCATAAGCATAAAGTAAAGATTAATCGGGCAGATATAAAGATTTTGTAAAGAACCCGGTGATCAGGCCGGCCCCCCGGCGGTTAAAAACCTTCAGGAAAGAGCTTATCAGACCGGGCTCTGAATGATCAGTTGCCAAATCTGTATCCTATGCCGGATTCTGTTATCAGAAGAACGGGATTTGCCGGATTGTCTTCGATCTTTTTCCTTAGCTGGGCTATAAAGACCCTCAGATACTGGGTTTGTTCCAGGTAGCCATAGCCCCATACCTCTTTCAGAATGAACTGATGGGTAAGCACACGGCCGCTGTTTTTTGCCAGCAGGACCAGCAACGAAAATTCGGTTGTGGTAAGTTTTATTATTTCTCCGTTTTTACGTACCACATGGTTGATCATATCAATGCTTAGGTCACCAAATTCCAGTGACGGAGTATCCTTTTTCTCTTCACTTGATCTTATTGCTGCACGGATCCTTGCAATCAGCTCCCCGCTGCGAAACGGTTTGGTCAGGTAATCATTTGCTCCCTTATCGAGGGCACTTACAATATCTTCTTCCGAATTGCGGACAGATAATACGATAATCGGTCTGGTAAACCATTCCCTTAGCCTTACCAGCAATTCCAATCCATCCATATCAGGCAATCCAAGGTCAAGGAGAATTAATTCCGGATGATGAGTTGCAGCTGCTACCAGTCCCTGTTTGCCATTCTCTGCAAAAAAGGTATTATACTCATATGTTGACAGCGAGATCTCCAGAAGCCGGCGTATCTGAACCTCATCATCAATGATCAGAATGTTAATGTTCTCTTTCATTCCACCATTTTTAATTCTTCCATATCAGGAATATCCGAAGGTATGGTAATTGTAAATTTAGCCCCGCCGTTAGACCCGTTTTCCACATTGACGGTCCCGTTATGAGATTCAACCAGACCTTTGACAATAGACAATCCCAACCCTAAACCTCCCGATTTGGTACCATCCACCCTGAAAAATTTGTCGAACACATTTGGCAATGCTTCAGTGGAAAATCCAGGACCGTCGTCAGAGACAACCAGTATGAAGTTTCCTCCTTCATATGAAGCTTCCAGCCTTATCTCCCTTGAACCTGAAGAGTGCTGGCACGAGTTCAGCAGAAGGTTGTAAAGCACGTGCTCCATTAGCCCGAAATCAATTCTGACCAGAGGCATATCCTCCGGAATTACCGTGGCAAGATTAAACTGTTCAAGCTCCTGCCTCAGGTTTCGGGAAACTTTATTGACGAGATCATTCACATCACACCAGTCGGACCGCAGTGAAATTTTGCCACTCTCAAGGCGGGACATGTTCAGGAGATTTTCAATCAGGTGATTAAGCCGTGCCGATGCCTTGAAGATTTCACCGTACAGTTCTTCCCTGTTCTTTTCTGTTGTCTGTGAAATCAGTAATGTATCGGAGGCGCCCATGATTGTTGCGATTGGTATCCTGAATTCATGGGAGATCAGGTTGAACAGGGTATTATACAATTTGTCCGACTCATTCAGGAGGCGGGCTTTCACCGCCAGTTCTCCCAGGAACTCCCGTTCCAGGGCGTTTGAAATCTGAGTAAAACAGGTCTCGCGGAATGTAACCCTGTTCCTGTATGTCACTTCATCAATCCTGAAGGCTATCACTCCCGGATTCAGCCTGGCTCCGGTTAACGGATGGTATGTCAGACCGGCATCCCTGAATAAATCTGTGTATTTGCCTGCTTTTTCGGAATGCCTGAATACATGTTCAACAATTTTGCTTTCTATTACCGGCAGATCATTATCCTGAGGTTTTGCAACAAAGTCAAGCCTGTTGTTGCCATCCTGAAGAAAGAACCAGGAATCAGCATTAAAATGCTTCCTGAAATCATTGCGCGCCACCTCCAGGACTTTATCTATTCCCCTTGCCTTGGAAAGCTCTTCAGTGAGCTGAAACAAAGCATTCGTCTGGCTCTCCCTGTCCCTTACAAGCCTCTCCTGCCTTCGGATTCTGTTGGTCAGGATCCCGTTCAGAAGTGCAATAATGAAGAAAGAGACAAACATCATCCTGTCTTCAGTCTTCTCAATATGAAAGGTATGGAAAGGTGGAATGAAAAAATAGTTCCAGGCTATCGCACTTATTGTCGATGCCAGCAAGACAGGACCTATCCCCATAAAGACTGCCAGCATGGCAACCACGAACAACAGAATGAATGAGACAATATGATAGCTCTGGGAATTTGAAAGGGGACTGCAGACCAGGGTTGTCAGACCGATGATAATGACCACCAGCACATACTGGTAGAATCTTGTTTTTAACGGAAGGCTGAGTACCCGGCCGTTACCTTTCATGAGAAACCGTTTTTCAGTATTCAAATTTATATTTATTAGGGCAGGAAGAGCTGGCTTCCGCGGATACAAAATTGTCCCCGGTTTTATAAAGAGTTTATTAAAATCCCTGCGATAGGTGCAAGGATTTAATAAAGAGTCCGGAATGTCCGCAGGTCCGGACCTGCCGGTTAATGGTTACCGGTAGCCCCACTTTTTCATTATCTCAAGGTTCAGCCGCGCACACTCCAACGGAGTCTTTCCCTGGTATGCCTCCTGCTCAATGACTATGACTCTTGCTCCGCCACTCTCCTCAATCATTGACAGCACTTCCCTGACATCAGCTACCCCTTCACCGATAATGGTGCTCTCAAAAAGACCCTCCTCGCCTGTCCGGACAACATCCTTCAGGTGAACGAATTCAAATCTGCCGGGGTACCGGTCTGCAACATCCCTTGCAACGGCGCCTCCGTTATAAAGATTCCCGGTATCAAGCTGAACCACAACAAGATCAGGATCGATGCTCCGCATCATGATGTCAAACAGGCTCTCGCCATTGAATTTTTCGCTGAATTCAAAATCGTGGTTATGGTATCCGAACTTCATCCCCCACTTATTGCAAAGCTCACCGCACCTGTTGAAGACATCCATGAAGGTCATGAAATCGTCATAATTCCTTCTGATGCTCTCCTCGAGCCATGGGGTTACAACATACTTCTGTCCGCAGGTGGCAGCATCCTCCACCGTGCGCTTCCATCTGTCGGAGAAGTCGTTAAGAGCTGTATCCCAGTCACTTCTAACGAACTCCACATGGCCGCTGATCATGTTCAGTCCTTTGCCGTCTAGTATCTTCCTGAACTCCGCTGGTGCATAGCCGTAGAATTTGCGGTCGGAATAACTTGCGTGTTCAACATATTTGTATCCCATCTCTGCCAGCCGCGTCAGCGACCCCTCCGGATCCTGCGTCATGTCATCCCTGATTGAATAAAGCTGGAGTCCGGTTATGCCGGTTCGCCGGGGTGCAGCACAAAATGTATTTCCGAAAACGGCGGTGCCCGTCAGAACCAGGGCGCCTGTTTTTACAAAAGTCCTCCTGTTGCAATTCATATGTCAGTTTTAAAGGGTTATTCAACCCGGTTATCGGTATCCTGATCTCAACAATTTCCTATAAAATTATTAATATTTTAATTGATTGCTATGCCAGGTGAAGGTGTCATGCCCGTCAAAAATTCATTTTCACGGAACCGGGGCGGTGAAAACCCGGGCTGATTTTCCTGATACCAGCTCTCAGATTCATTGGTGCTATGCGGATCACCTGATTCTGAAGCCGGAGCTGACAGCTCTCTTCAGAATTTTAAAATACAGTGCCAAATAAAGTACCAGAGAGATAAGCCAGAGAACAATGATATTGAACAGGAAAGTGTCAATCGACGTATTCCCGATCCTCTTGTACGGAGCATAGAAATGTGCACGGCCGTTCCCTGATACAGGTTTCATATAAATAGGCTCATATTTCTGAATGATCTTACCTCTGGTTTCAATACTCTTTTTGGTGTTGAACTCATCAAGGACTATCTCCCTGAGTCTCTTACTGGTATGGTTATTCTTGAGGTCCAGGAATGCGCTCTTCCCTATTTTTGCAACGAGAGCGGCAGTAACGGAATCTTTTTTCATTATGTTGCTATTCCTGACAACTTTAAATCGACCTGCCAGACTGTCAAGCAGATATTCCGTCATGCCTGCAACGGCACTGTCAAACCTTTCGCTGTTCAGCGAGGCAAAAAGCTCCTCAGGAGGAGAATCAAATCCGGCCAGTTCAGAAAGTTTTTGAATATAATTTGTGAGTTTCCCAAAGTTATCCGCAAGAATTGCACTATACTGAGAACTGTCTTTATAATTACGGCATTCCCACAGATCTCTCCGGAGAGCCTCTGTCAGGAATGATGCATACCAGTTGTTCTGACTGATCTCCATATCATACCTGAAGAAGTTCTCTTCAAACCTGTTGCTTTTATACTGCTCTACGGCAAGAGCTTCGTATGCCCAGCGGGCTGGCATCAGATCACCCAGAACAGGAACATATTCACTGATATGTGCCTTCACTCCTGTGGAGATTGTCGAACTTGACCAGCACACCGCTGAAGAGCAGCTGGGGTATTATTATAAAGGGGATAAGAATATAGATCGTGGCTGCCGAGTTGAATGCAGATGAGATGTTCAGTCCTATCAGGTTGGCAAGACAGGAGGCGCTGAACAGTATGATCCAGTACTCCGGGGTCATCGCCCTGATCTCAAGTATCAGGTTTCCCACAATGACAAAAGATATAGTCTGTATCGCAGAGATGATGAACATCATCACTACCTTGGAATTAATATAACTGAACCAGCTTAGGTTAAGAAAAGATTCCCTCTTCAGAATTTTACGGTCTTTTACGATCTCCTCGGCACTAATGATCAGTCCCATGAATAGGGCTGTAATAATACACATGAACATGTACGCCGGAAGGTTTTCGTTATCACGCAAGCTGTATGCCTGCCCCGATATATTCCTTGTGAAAAAGGCAAGCAGAAAAGCCAGAAGAGGTGCTCCTGCCAGACTGATAAGCATATATTGCCTGTCGGCAATCTTGGATAAAAGATCACGCACAAAAAAGATGACTGACTGTTTTGCCAGACCGGGTATTGAATATTTATTTTCAGGCAACGGTTGACGGGTTATTAATCTGCCTGCATGTTTTTTACCTTTCTCAGCCTTAAAACTTCCAGCCCATTCTGCGGGTGAAACTCTTCTCAGACGGGTTGGTTTGCCATATTCATTGACTACCTTTGATTCTATGATACGCAGCAGCTGGTCGGTATCCACATTGCCACAGGTGATACATTGATCTTCAAATGCATTCGCAAGATTGGTGCGCGTTTTGAACCAGACCACGGTTTCATTGGGATTACCATAGAAAATCATGTGGCCACCCTTGTCAAGGATCATTATCCGGTCAAACATCTTGTAGACATCCGACCCCGGCTGATGTATCGTTGTAATGACAAGTTTTCCTTTGTAGGTCTGTTCCTTAAGCATGTTCATCACAGTCTCGGCATCAACCGAAGAAAGCCCTGAAGTAGGCTCATCGACAAAAAGAATGGTTGGTTCCCTTATAAGCTCAAGAGCAATATTCAGTCTTTTGCGCTGGCCTCCGCTGATAATTTTGTTGACAGGACTGCCAACTTTAAGGTCCTTTATCTCATAAAGATCCAGATCATTAAGTATACTTTCGACCTCCTGGTTAATACTGGCCTCTCCGAGATTGTTCAGACACATGCGGGCATTGTAGTACAGGTTCTGAAAGACGGTAAGGTCTTCATACAGCAGATCATCCTGTGGCACAAAGCCGATGACACCTTTCAGCTGTTCCTTGCCTTCAGAGGTATGAAGATCATAACCGTTGATTAGCACGTTGCCAGTCTCGGGCTTAATAATTCCGCTCAGCAGACTCAACAGTGTCGATTTCCCGACGCCGCTCCCTCCCATTATACCAACCAGCTTCCCTGAGTCTTCATGGAAGGTAAGGTTTTGTATTCCGTTTTCACTGTCCCTGAACCTGAGGCTGATGTCTCTAGCGTCAAGCGAAACCCTGAGCTTGAAAGCAGACCCTGTAAAAATCTCTGCAACTTCGTTATAGTAAATGGCATTTGCAGAGGCTCCTCTGATGGATGATCCATGGTCAAACACATAAGTTTGTCCCGGAAAAATATTCTGCCCGTTCAGTAAAAGATCCTCCCTGCCATGAAACTTCATCATGAGGGTATTGGTGCTGGCAACATTGAGTAAGGTTATCCTGCCCCTGAGGTTCTCGTTATAAAGGTGCTTTATCCCCTGACGTTCAGACACATCCCGGTTGTCTATGATCAGCAGCATCTCCTTCCTTATGCTGATCTGATCCGGTTCGAGTATAAATCCCAGTATATCCTGGTATTCAGTAGGATGAATGTTAAATGCTGTCGCCACAGTCTCAAGGAATTCCATCTCCTTCCCGGTGATCTCGGCACTGAAGGAGATGAAGTCCATTAGCTGGCCCAGTACGTATACCTTCTGCTTCTGCTGAAGCTCCTCATTTATCTTCTCGCATATGGCAAGAATCCTCATTGCCGTAAGCGAGGTCCGTTTCCTGTCCCTGATGCTGTCTTTCGAAATAACGTCAGGATAGTAAATGCCGAGATACTCATCGAACATTGCCATATATTTAAGCACCTGCTCATTGTTCAGCTGCTTTGACAGGAACAGCCTCACAACGTCTCGTCCTCTGCTCGATATTTCCCTGTCAGCATGAATATCACTTATAAGGGCGAACAACTGTATCAGTGCTTTAAGAATGGACTCACTCATTCTCCCGGGAGTTAATGATTGGGGCTAATGCTATTTCTTATCCTAATGCCTTAAAAAATTATTACAGAATGTTATCTTTGTTTAAGAATTTCAAGTTAGGAAATAAAATGTTCCCGGAGAAATATTTCAGGATGAACCTTCGGTTAATAATACCGGCAGATAACTGTACGGCCGTATTACCCTGACATGTCAAATGCCTCCTATGGAGAAGCTGATCATAAATCCGACAGTCTTTACACCAAGGGTCTTCCTTGACCACGAGGAGCACTTTATTGAGATCGAGGGAGAGTCAAGACCCCAGGATGTACGCGAGTTTTACGAACCCATACTTGAATGGATGAATGATTTCAGCGAGACACTGCTGAGGTCAGACCACAACAGCAAACCTTTAATAGCCAGTTTTAACTTCAATTACTTCAATTCCGGATCAGCAAAATGCATCCTCGATATTTGCAAGATCCTGGCCAGGTTACGTTCGGATAATATTGTTGCTTCTGCCAGATGGCATTACGTAAAGGGTGATGATGACATGCTCGAAGCTGGCATGGAAATGGCACAGATCGTGCAACTGCCTTTCGAATTTATTGAATCAGAGAACGATGAAATCTGATGAGGGATTTGCAGATCCGGCAGATTTTAAAAAATATCAGGCTAAAACTGTTGCGAAGAGCCTTGCTGGCGATTTCAGAAGGATAAGCATATTATCGGCCTCTGTCCCTTCGCTGCACAGGAAATTTGCAGATACCGGGAAAACAGAAGAGCGGTTCTGGATTGACTATGCTGAGGGAATACCCGAAAAATTCATGGCTCTCGGATTATTTCTCAGACCTTTCAGGGATTTCTGCAGGACATGTATAGTCACCGAGGATGAGATAGATGCTCTTGCCTCGATGGATCTTGGAAGGTTCCCGGGCAAGTCTTACACCGCCGACAGAAAGCACTTTTTCCGCGAACTGAACTATCTGATCCCTGCCAGCCTGAAAAAAGAAGGATATGAGATCATAAGGCAGGAGGAGAATACAGAAGTGAGAAAAGCACTTTTAATGAAGATTGCCAGGGCTGTTCATGCAAGATACCTTCACGAAATAATGAACCAGGCCGGCGGCGCCTCAGTAACTAATAAATCAGGAATAACGGAATTTGATGATCTTCCTGCCGACATACGTCAGTCCAATATTGACAACGCCATTCATATACCAACAAGACTGCTCTCTGTAGGTTACAGGATCAGACCTGTCAGGAAGGGTTACAAAGCCAGGGTGCTCCATCTTGATGAGGTTGAGGTTGAGACGATGGCAAAAGTCGAACACCTGAGGTGGAGCTGGGATAGAAGGCTTAACGGATGGACATATGGAAAGGTCAAGGATACCCGCGGAAAGAGACATCCCAGCCTGGTGCCCTACGATGAGCTCAGTGAAACCGAAAAGGAAAAGGACCGAGGGCTGGTGCGGCTTACACCTGCCATACTCCGGGATATCAGATATGAGGCATACCCGGTCTCACCGGAGCGGATAAGCAAGCTGTCGTATGCCATCAAACCTCAGAGCAGCATTCACAAGCTTTTATCAGGCACGGATGAGCTGAGCGCCGGTATCAGCCTTCTTGCGGAAAACGCCCCGCTGATCAGGAAAAAACTCAGTTCAATTGACGATAAGATCAGGCTTACAATAAGCGAGGTGGAGGGCAGCTACAATTATGCAAGACATATACAGGAAGCGTTTCTTCCCGATGATCTGGACATCAGGGAATGCTTTCCTGAAAGCTTCGTACTCTTTGAACCGAAGGATATTGTGAGCGGAGATTTCTACCTGTTCAACAAGCATGACGGCCGTGTGATATTCGGACTTGCTGACTGTACCGGGCACGGTATCCCGGCAGCTCTTATAAGCACAATAGGATACGGTATACTCGACCAGACAGTGAATATCCTCAAGATAACAGATCCTGCAGAAGCCCTCGCCAATCTCTTTTCAGGCATCCACCGATTCCTGCGAAAGGATACCGCAGGGGCCAGTGTGCCTGACGATATGACACTCGTCCTGTGTAATTATGATACGAACACCAGGACCCTGACTTACTCAGGCGCAGGAAATATCATTTATCATGTCAGTGACGGTAAAATCTCCGGGAACCTGTCCGGAAGCATCTCCGAAGATCACTTCAGCGACGGAACGTACA
This sequence comes from uncultured Rikenellaceae bacterium, assembly GCA_963696805.1. Taxonomy (GTDB): domain Bacteria; phylum Bacteroidota; class Bacteroidia; order Bacteroidales; family VadinHA17; genus SR-FBR-E99. The sequence continues at coordinate 617,997 of CAVOLF010000005.1, read as the reverse complement.
GTTTCATTACAAGGAGGCTTCAGCTAAAACTGAATGATGCAGTTTACATCTGTTCAGACGGGTTTGCCGACCAGTTCGGGGGTGGTAACCACCATCGGTACAGCAGAAAAAGGCTTCGTGATTTCCTTTTACGGATAAGTAATTATCCTATGCCCGAGCAGGGTGAGATGCTGTATGAGGAGCTTGAGCGATGGCGTGAGGAGAAAGAGAGGGAAGATCAGACGGATGATGTTACCATCATGGGTATCAGGATCTGAAAGTGTGTACAGAGCGGCAGCCGTCCTCATCCCATCGAAAACCGGCAGTAATCCTCAGATTATAATTTATTTGACTTGCCTGTGCCTGTTTCGTACCTTTATCACAATGAATCATTAACATGGCCAGCCTGATCCCCGGATATGAGTATGACATCTTCATCAGCTACCGTCAGAATGATAACAGGCATGACGGCTGGGTAACTGAGTTTGTTGATCATCTCAGGGCAGAACTCGAAGCAACCTTCAAGGAGGAGATAAGCGTTTACTTCGACCTTAATCCGCATGACGGACTGCTTGATACACATGACGTTGATGCTTCCCTGAAAGACAAACTCAAATGCCTGATCTTTATCCCAATCATCTCCCGTACCTACTGTGACCCGAAATGCTTCGCCTGGGAACATGAGTTCAAAGCATTTATTGGGCAGGCATCCGCCGACATGCTCGGACTTAAGGTCACACTCAGCAGCGGTAACGTGGCAAGCAGGATACTGCCTGTCAGGATTCATGAACTCGACACTGAAGACAGGGAACTGATCGAAAACGAGACCGGAGGGGTGCTCCGCGCAATTGATTTCATCTACAGGGAACCGGGAGTCAACAGGCCCCTGACCCCGGTTGATGACGAGCATAAGAACCAGTACGGCACCCGCTACCGCAACCAGATAAACAAAACTGCCAATGCCGTAAAAGAGGTAATCTCAGCCCTGCAGTCAGATCACCCCCCGGTTCATAAAGAAAAGCATGGCCGGAAAGAGCCATGGGAAGAACCGGAGATAAAGTCAGGGACTCAGGAAAAACCGGGCACGAGTAGGCCCGTTATCATGCGCCGTGCCCTGCTCTCCTCCCTGATACTAATCACCGTCGCAGCACTGACATATGCCCTTTTCAGATCCAACGGCATCATGTCCGGATCAGGTAAAGTGTACGAGAAGTCGATAGCAGTCCTGCCTTTTGAAAATATCGGCGCTGCTGGAGACAATCTCTGGTTGGGAGATGCCCTGGCCGAGGAGGTTATCTCACAGCTCTGCAAGATAAATGACCTGAAAGTCCGGCCGAGGACCTCCGTTATGAGATTCAGGGAAACGACCAAATCGATACCTGATATCGGAGAGGAACTTGGCACCAATTATATTATTGAAGGCAGTTACCAGATATTCAATGAGATCATAAGGATAACGGTAAAGCTTATCAATGCCCGAAAGGATGAACAGCTCTGGAGTAATGTCTTTGAAGGGACATGGGATGCGCTGCACAGCATGCAGACAGACATCGCCATCAAGACTGCCTCATCCCTTGAGGCGGTACTCACACCTGAAGAAAAGGCACGCATAGAAAAAGACCCTACCCGAAGTGCAGGTGCATATAAAGACTACCTGACAGCTAATGTCCTTTCTGACAATGCTCTGTACTACCTCCTGGCTGGCAACAAATTCGTTGACTCCATAAGCTTTCCAGCCGCTATTTCGATGTATGACAAGGCAATAGATGAGGACCCGGATTTTGCATTGGCCTATGCTAAACGTGCAATTGCAAGATCATGGGGATATTACACCAGACAGCTCGATACTTCACACATAGCAAAATGCAGGTTTGATGCTGAAATGGCATTCGATCTTGAAAACAACCTGGCAGAGACCCGTGTTGCACTCGGATTCTATAACTATTACTGTACCGGAGATTACAAAGAGGCGCTCTCCCAGTTCATCCTGGCTGCGGAGATGGATCCGGCAAATTATCAGCCTCCCTTTTATATGGCAATGGTCTACCGCAAAATGGGTGAATGGCAAAAGTCTCAGGATCTGTTAGCGAAAGTTATAGAAAAAGAACCGCAGGATGCCCTGGTACTAATCAATATAGGAACTTCTTATACCTATATGCACAGTTATGACACTGCAATAGCATTTTTCCAGAAGGCAACCAGAGTGATGCCGGAATGGACCGGACCCTACATCAACATGATAGAAGCTTACATCTTGAAAGACGGGAATACAGTCAGGGCAAGAAAAGTTCTTGACACTCTCACGACAAGGACAGGTGCAAGGGATCAGTATTATAAGATCCTCCTTAATATCTACGATGGGAAATACAAGGATGCTTTAAACAACTTGCAGTCATCAACGGATGAAGATTTCGAGTTACCGGGGATGAGATATCTTATGAACGGACTGTCATACAGCCTGATAAACGATGAGCATATGACAAGGCTGTACTTTGATTCTGCGCTGGTACTGTATAAGAGGTTGATTCTGGAAAATTCTAATGACTGTTATTCATACAGCTGCTGTGGACTGGCTTATGCCGGCCTTGGCAATCAAACCGATGCTGTCATTGCCGGCAAGACTGCAATTCAGCTTGCCAGTGATGACAACCTCGTCAGAAATGACATGATCATTAACCTGGCGCAGATATACGTAATGACAGGCAATTACCCGGAGGCAATAAAGCAGGTTGAGTATCTTCTAACCAATCCCTCATGGTTTTCATTGAACCTTATCAGGGTTGATCCTTCGTGGAAAAGACTGTCTGAGGCTCCGGAATTCAAGGTTTTTTTAGAAAAAATGAGAAGTACTTACCATAATCTTTAGTATTTACCTAAAAAACGAAGCAATGACAAACAGTGAGGAAAAGGTTTTATCTAGTCCAGGGGGGGGGCGCATAGCATTCCGGATGGATCAGATGGAATTACTGATAGCTGGTGGCCTGACTTCCGTGCAGCTAAAAGAAATAGCAATTCTGAATTTTGAATATCTTAAAAAATGCGCCCTCGCAGAATCAGAACTTTTCGAGGGGACCTTAAAAGTTCTCAGGGATATGGCTAGTAAGGATTGAACCTCTCCTTACAACCGGTTATTCTTGTAGCCTTCGGAGAAAAAGAAAACCTGGGGGTTGGTTATCTTATGTCAGTGCTTAACGGAGCAGGCATCTCTAACCGGATGATCGATTTCAGGTATGACAATGAAGAAATTCTGGCAAGCATCAGAAGAGATGACCCGATAGTTATCGGATTTTCTGTGATATTTGAAGCCTGCATAAATGAATTCGTTAAACTTGTCAAATACCTGAGAAAGAAAGGGGTTAACTGTCACTTTACAGCCGGAGGCTACTATGCCAGCCTCCATCCAGAAGAGCTCTTCGGGATGATCCCGGAACTTGATTCCATTGTCCGGTTTGAGGGCGAATACACATTTCTTGAACTGGTTGACTGCCTCAGAAAAAATTCAGACTGGAAGAAAGTAAACAGTCTCGCATATGGTGAAAACGGACGGGTGATCAGGACACCACAGCGGAAACTTGAAGAGGACCTTGACAGTTTCCCTTTCCCTGTAAGGAGAACGCTGAGAGAGTATGCTCTGGGTCAGCGATACGCTACCTTGATCGCGGGCAGGGGATGCATCTATAACTGTACCTTCTGCAATACCAGGGAATTCTACCGTCAGGCCGGCGGACCTCTTAAACGCATCAGGAGCCCCGAGAAGGTGGTTAGTGAGATGCACCAGCTTTACTCTGAGAAAGGGTGTAGAGTATTTCTTTTCCAGGATGATGACAGCCCGGTTAGAACTGCAGGCGGCAATATGTGGATGAAATCATTTTGCAGTGAACTGGTACGAAGAGGTCTTCTCAACAAGGTTATCTGGAAGATAAACTGCAGACCCGATGAGATTGACCCGGATACTTTTGCTATGATGAAGCAGCATGGGTTGTTCCTGGTTTTTATCGGCCTGGACGACGGCACTGACGAAGGCCTGACAAGACTAAACAAGAAGATGACTGTAGCATCGAGTCTGCGTGGTGTCGGAATTCTCCGAAAACTGGAAATAGAATTTGACTACGGCATGATAATGTTCCAGCCTGAATTAACTTTTACATCACTGCGGGAAAACCTGAGATTCCTTCAGACGGTCTGCAGAGATGGCTGTGTGCCTATGAACTTCCTGAAACTCGTGCCCTACTTTGATACACGGGTAGCAAAGGAACTGGATGAACAGTGCAGACTTAAGGGCACGCCGGGAAATCAGGACTATAATTTCAAAAATGAATCACTTGACGCCTGCTGGTCAGCTGTTTCAGAGTGCTTTGCGGATTGGCTGTGGGGCAGGGAGGGTGTGGTGAACCTCGCGAAGTGGGTAAGAAACTGCCTTGCAGTCAGTGATTTTTTCGGAAAGCAGAATGCTGTCACTGTTGAGTACCGGGAAGAATGCAGGGATACAGTTACCCGGAGTAACCTCTACTTAAGTGAGACCCTGACTGAATTATTTGACTATTACGAATCGGGAGATTATATGATAGACGGAGATAAACGAAAAGAAGAGATCAGGACTGATGCGAACAAGAAGCATCAGTTGTTTGGAAACTCATTAACCAGAACATTGAAAAGTCTGCTGCAACTGTCATTGGTAATAATCGGATTTGTATTCTTTACATCATGCTCTGATCCAATTCCGACAGATGTCTTCATTGCCGGAGGAGGCACCAGCGGGGTGGCTGCAGGGATACAGGCGGCGCGCATGGGAGCCACTGCCGTGATCGCTGCAGAAAATGAGTGGCTCGGAGGAATGCTTACCGGCGCCGGAGTGAGCGCGGTCGATGGTAACTATAACCTGCCGGGCGGTATCTGGGGTGAATTTAAAAATGCCCTGGAGAACAATTACGGAGGAGATTCGCTGCTGAAAACCGGATGGGTCAGCAATGTCATGTTTGAGCCCTCGGTTGGCAATAGGATATTTTCTGCCATGGTTACCGCCGAACCCAAACTCACGGTACTGCGCTATGCAGGGGTATCCCGTGTCAAACGGTCAGGAGATACCTGGATAATATCAGTCACAACAACAGACGGCACATTGAAATATTCAGCTGTTGTACTCATTGATGCCACCGAACTGGGAGATGTCGCCGCCATGTGCGGGGTGAAATATGACATTGGAATGGATTCACGGTTTGACACCGGAGAGGATATCGCCCCGGAGAAAGCAAACAATATCATCCAGGATCTGACCTACGTTGCCGTTCTTAAAGACTATGGCAGGGAGGTGCCTATGATCCAGCCAGAGGGCTATGATCCCTCCTTGTTTGCATGCTCATGCATCAACCCTCTCTGCTCCGGACCTGACACCGCAATGGCACGCTGGTCATGCGAATTGATGCTTGATTACGGGAAGCTTCCTAACAATAAGTACATGTTAAACTGGCCCATATCAGGAAATGATTACTATGTCAATCTTATTGAAATGGAACCGGGTGAGCGGGCCGAAGCCCTGAAGGCAGCAAAACAAAAAACCCTCGGTTTTCTGTGGTTTATCAGGAATGAACTGGGTTACCGGAACCTGGCCCTCGCAGATGATGAGTTCCCTACTGCTGACAGTCTCCCGTTTATGCCATATCATCGTGAATCAAGAAGGATTCACGGGAAAGTGAGATTTACCCTGAACCATATTACAGAACCATATGATCAGCCTGACAACCTGTACCGTACCTGCATTGCCGTTGGCGATTACCCGGTTGATCACCATCATTCGGCCTATACCGGATCAGAGTCATTGCCTGACCTCAGCTTCTATCCAGTTCCTTCCTTCGGGCTGCCGCTTGGCACCCTTATCCCTGAAGAAGTAGAAGGACTCATCGTTGCAGAAAAATCGATCTCCGTAACTAATCTTGTCAACGGGGCTACACGACTGCAGCCTGTCGTTCTCCAGATTGGCCAGGCTGCAGGGGCTCTTGCAGCCCTTGCGGCAAGGGAGGGAACGAAAATCTCGGAAGTGCCGGTCAGGGATGTCCAGAATGCCCTGCTTGATGCCGGAGGGTACCTTCTCCCCTATCTCGACCTGAAGCCTGACCATGTACTCTTCAAAATACTTCAGCGCATCGGCTCAACAGGGATAATGAAAGGAACCGGCGTCAGCCAGGGCTGGTCGAACCGGACATTCTTCAGGGCAAATGAGATCACTCTGGCATCTGACCTGGAAGGACTGAAAGAGATCTACCCTCTGACGGAGTATGACTTCAGTGACAAGGTACTGACCGTTCAGCAAATGGTTGAACTCATCCGCCTGGCGGCCCGCCAGAACAGCCTGGTGCATAGCGAAACCGGTCTCTCTGAAGCATTGGATCAGATTTTCCGGAGCGGCACCCGTGGTACGGACCGTCCCGTGCTCAGGGGTGAGGCAGCTCTCCTGATTGACAGGGCTCTTGACCCTTTCAATAAGCATCCGGTAAATCTTAAAGGAGAATTTATCAAACCCTGAACACCATGAGACAGAGGGCAAAAATTATTATGAATTCCTTGTATTTATGTAAATTATACTTTACATTTGGACTTACTTTACGTAAAATAGAATTATATGATAACCCGGACATTCTGGCTGACAAAATTGAATGACGGATGGCGAAAAAGATCTCTCATCTGGCTGTCAGGTGTACGTCGCAGCGGTAAGACAACCCTTTGCAGAATGTTACCCAATGCTGTGTATTTGAACTGTGACCTGCCTTCTGTGGCACGACAGCTTGAGAATCCCGATTTTTTCTTCAGCAATTTTCCCTCTGGTTCCACTGTCATCTTCGACGAGGTACACAGATTAAAGCATCCAAGCGAGGTCTTGAAAATTGGTACGGACGAGTTTTCACATCTGAAAATACTTGCTACAGGGTCTTCAACACTCGAGGCTACCTCAAAGTTCCGGGATTCGCTGACAGGAAGAAAAATCCAGGTTTATCTGCCTCCTGTCTTGTGGAATGAATGCCTGGAAGAATTTAATATACCTGACTTTGATAAAAGGCTGCTCTTCGGAGGTTTGCCTGAATTCCTCCTTTCCGATACCAAAAATGGAGAATTATTTTCTGAATGGATTGACAGTTATTATGCAAGAGATATCCAGGAACTTTTCAAAGTGAGGAACAGAACCGGATTCCTTAAACTTCTGCAACTGCTTTTTATAAGAAGCGGAGGAGTACTTGAAATAACATATTTGGCAAAAGAGAGCGGATTAAGCAGGCCAACGGTTATGGCCCATATCGAAGCTATGACTGTTGCACATTCCATTTCGCTGATCCAGCCATTTTCTGGCGGAGGGAAGAAAGAGATTGTAAAACGGCCTAAAGTATATGCCTTTGATACGGGTTTCGTATGTCATGTCAGAGGATGGAATGAATTAAGGGAGACTGATCGAGGAGTCCTTTGGGAACACCTTGTACTTGATATGTTGCGCATCGCCTTTGGTAATGTTTATTACTGGACCGACAAAAACGGAAATGAAATTGATTTCATAGTGAAAGGAACAAATGGAGAAGTACATACTATTGAATGTAAGATAAATCCAGATAAATACTCTCCGGTTGCCACCGCAAAGTTCAGGGAATATTATCCTAAAGGCAAAAACTATTGTTATTCTCCGCATATCAGGAACCATTACAGGTTAAGTTTCGGAAGCGTTGAAATATCATTTCAATCATTTCCTCTTTAGCGATAAAGACTCGAAACCCTCACAGAATTAGCGCTTTCACGCTAAGGCTTTCCCTTTGTAGACAAGGAGTTTGAAATATCTGATCCGGGCTTTGTAATAGACAGGGCGGAACCTGTGGAACTGGCAGAGGCTTAATAGTGATTTTCTGCCATGAGAAGAAATTTTTGCAATTAGTCTGATAAAGGTTTATTTTTGATAATGAACCATTTAATAATCTGATGTCAGGCATTATTGAAGGTTACAACTACGACATCTTCATCAGCTACCGACAGAAGGACAACAAATATGACGGCTGGGTTACTGAATTTGTTGATAACCTTAAAAAGGAGCTGGAGGCCACTTTCAAGGAAGAGATCAGCGTCTATTTTGACATCAATCCCCATGATGGACTTCTTGAAACCCATGATGTGGATGCCTCTCTTAAGGAGAAGCTGAAATGTTTAATTTTTATCCCCGTAATCTCCCGCACCTATTGCGACCCCAAATCCTTTGCCTGGGAACACGAGTTCAAGGCATTCGTTGAGCAAGCATCGCAGGACCAGTTAGGATTAAAAACTAAGCTGCCAAGTGGAAATATCGCAAGCAGGGTGCTGCCTGTCAGCATTTATGATCTGGATATTGCGGATATAAAAGAGTGTGAATCAGTTCTGGGCGGAGTGCTGCGGGGCATCGAATTCATTTATAAAGAGCCGGGAGTCAACAGGCCGCTTACTCCAAATGATGATGAAAATAAAAACCTGAATAAAACAAAGTACAGGAATCAGATCAATAAAGTCGCCAATGCAGTAAAAGAGATTATAGAGGGGATTCAGAAGCGAGATGTAAATCCTCAGACAGGGGAAACTATAATCACTCCCCATAAAGCTGAAAAGAAGAAGATACCATGGAGGAAGACAGCAGTTCCAGCGGCAATACTCATCATGGCGTTAATAGCGGCTTTCTCTTACCTTCTCCCGCTGATGAAGAGCTCCCCCACGGGCTCATCGGCAATGGACAAATCTATTGCTGTCCTCCCGTTTGCAAACCTGAGCAATGACCCGGAGCAGGAATATTTCACTGACGGCATGGTTGATGAGATAATTGATCGCCTTTTCAAGATAGGCGATCTGAAAGTAATCTCCCGCACCACATCAATGAGTTACAAAAACACAACCCTGTCGTTAAGGGAGATAGCCCGTGAGCTGAATGTGTCTGCCATTCTTGAGGGCAGTGTGAGGAAGATAGATAATAATGTGCGAATAACGGTGCAGCTGATTGATGCCGCGAGTGACGCTCATCTATGGTCGGAGATATATGACAAGGACATTACTGACATATTTTCCATACAGAGTGAGGTGGCACAGGCTGTTGCAAAGGAACTGAAGGCTGTCATCAAACCTGAAGAAAAGAACCTGATTGAGAAAATTCCTTCCGGGAATCTGGAGGCATACGATTACTATCTTCTGGGAGAGCATTTGCGTACACAGCGCACTCCGGAAAAACTGTGGAAAGCCAAAACTTTGTTTGAGCAAGCCATTAAATCTGATCCGGGGTTTGCCAAAGCGTATACCGGACTTGCCCGTTGTTACGGGGTTCTCGCATTATATGCCAATCTGAGACCGGCGGAGGCTTACCCTCCGGCCGTGGAACTGGCATACAGAGCCCTGGGAATTGACAGTTTGCTTCCGGATGCCTATAATGTTATTGGTGTCTCAGATCTGTTCTACTATTTCGATTTTGCAGCTGCTGAACGAAACTATAGACATGCCCTAAAATTAGCCCCAAATAATCCTGATGTCTACAAGTACTTTGCTGAATTGTCATTCCTGAAGGGGAATTTTTCGGAAGCAGTTGAATGGGATCAGCGGGCCATGGAGATTGATCCGGCATATTCTGCAGGAGACGGTTTGTTTGCTGTACATCTCTATAAAGCCGGGGATAAGGATGCCGCTATAAAAAATCTCTCAAAATTGGTCGGGCAATTTCCTGTTTGTCACTATTATCTGGGAGCAATTTATCTTTTTGAAGGAGAGTATGAAAAGTCGATTGATGAATTGGAGAAAACCCTGGAGGGCTTCTCTCCATTGTCAATAACACATCTGGGTATTGCATACAGTAAATCAGGTGCCTTGAATGAAACCAGAAGGATGCTTGATACATTGATGGAAAGGGACAGGACCGAATTTGTCCCTCGCAGTATGATAGGATCTTTGATGGCAGAAGTGGGCCGGAATAGGGAAGCACTGGATTATCTGAGAAAGGGATATGAAGAGAAGGAAGAATTTATTCTGTTATTGCTGAATGTGGATACAATATCTTACCTGAACCTCAGATCCGATCCTGTATTTCTTGAAATCATGGGGAAAGTGAAAATGTAGAAACACGATTTCCGGACATTTGAAAACGATTCCCGTAGTTTTAATGCAACAAAAAAAATTGAGACCAACCATGGCCCGAAGTATTAAAATGATCCCTGTGTCATTAAGTTCCCGCCATACCAGAGTAGGAATAATCGCTTTGATATTACTTTGCAGCTTTACCTCTGCTGCTGACGTGCAGCAGGTTGCCATTAAACCGGTGACTGACATCCGGGCGGTAATGAAAGAACATGCCCTGATTGCCGAAAATGACCTCTGGCCCGGGTTTAATATCAAGGAAATTCCCGTCGCTGTTTACGACAGTGTCAATACATGGCTTTTCTTCTCTGATCAGGCTCCTGAAGGTTTCAGACAGGCAGATGATGACTCCGGAGTATTGGTTTTTGAAGGCCAGCATCCGCTGGTAAGAGGCAATTCAGTTGTCCGTTTTGGAGAAACCTGGACTGCCACCAGTGTTCTGAGCAACTACTCGCGTCGAACCAGTGAGAGGTATACACCCAGAGACATGGCCGGCATTATTGTCCATGAACAATTCCATGTATTCCAGAGAACAAAACATCCTGACTGGCGGCAGAACGACGGGGTGCTTCTATTTCATCCCGAGGAAACAAAAGAGGCGTTATTCCTTAGAAGAACTGAAAAAGAGGCATTCAAAAGAGCTGTTCTCTCCGGTAGCAGGGAGGAGATCGCCGGCTGGTCTTTAACGGCATTGGACTACAGGAAGGAGAGACTGGACATGGTTCCTGCACCATTCAGAAATTATGAAAGGGATCTGCAGCGTACCGAGGGATTGTCAGACTATATTGAACGAATCGCCCGGGGAGTTGATCCCCTGAATGCTTCCAACATGACAAACGGTATTGCCCCTGCCGGCGTCAGGGACCTTGGTTACTGGGAAGGAAGATGGATAGCCATGATACTGGACAGGCTGAGTCCTGAGTGGAAAATGAATCTTGAAAGCAAAGACACCCTATTCCTGGAGGAGATTCTGGAATCTGCTATGATGGATTCACCCTTCAGTAAGCAGACTTTCAGTGAAAGCGAGATCAATCTGCTAAAAGTTGAGTCGGATAAAGTTTTCGATGACTGGCAGGTTAAGAAAGCCGGAGAGATTGAGAGTTACAAAAACCTGCCGGGATACAGTATCGAGATCAGCTCAATTTCAAGTCCATTGAATATCAGAATATTCGAGCCCCTCGAGATAGAGCTGCTCCCTGACAGGGTTGTCTTCCACCGGTTGATATTTTCTGCCGCAAACCAGAAAGGAAGCATAAGAGTATTAAATCATCCCTGCATTACTTATTTCGATGAATCATTCCGATTGGTTAAACTATGTATCTATGGATTACCGGAAGCTCCCGAGGTGATCACAGAGGAAAAGAAGCTCATCATAAAATACCGTGACATTTCACTGGAACTGAATTACACGGAGTTGAAGGCAGAAGGAAATGTTTATCATGTAAGCATCTGAGGTTCATTTACACTTTTCTGACTTCAAAGGTGTAAAGATTAAGACATTTTTATTACGGATCCTTTTATCGGGGCAGTTAGCAGGTCTCTGTTGCTTCACTTTCCGGGTAGCTGCATTATCATTTTAAAAGATGATTGGTTCCGGTTATTCTGATCAGGAAGATCAATCGCTTCGCATATGATCTTCTTGGGGCATGCTCAGGTAACACCTCATGCATAAAGATTATTGAGGAGGCGCATCTGCCTTTTCAAGTCTGATATTCCTCCATGTAGGATTATTTTGAATAAATATCTCTATATTTATATTGAGATAGAATTAATTATGGGGAAAGCAATCGTAAAACTTAATATTGCCACCTATGCCGGTGAAGAGTATGTGGTGGAGGTGTCATGCAACAAAGATGATGTGGATGAGATCATTATTGCCAGGGCATGGAAGAAACTAAAGGAAGATGAACGCGGGTCGATCCCCTATGGTGACCGGACCGCTGAGATCATTAAACGTAGTGACTAGCCTCTTTTTTCAATTCAGGTTTTTTTTTGTTGAGGTGCCTGTTTACCCCGGGTGTGACCGGGGCTATTATTTTTTCTCCACTGATATACCTCATTGCCAGGACCAGCCTTCAGATAGTATTTGCAGAAAGCCAGACGTGCGTGTCGGCTGCTTCCGTTTCGGAATCGGATAACTTTGATAGAGGCTCTTGCTTATCAGCCATTCTCCCCTCCTCCCTGGGTAATTTTATTTGCTATCCATGCTTTACTTTCATAACTTTATCACAATGAACGGTTAAGATGTCAAGCATAATCCCCGGATACAACTACGACATCTTCATCAGTTACCGCCGGAAAGACTACAAAGGCGACAGATAAGTGTGTCAGTTTCAGTCCTGACCCGGGGTTTCACATGGCTGGTGTTCTAAGAGATTCCAGCTAGGTTACCTGCTCCCTTTCAGATGAATACTTTAAAAAGAGTCTATCTTCAACAATATTCCTGATCTCCCTGACAGCCATGAATAATTCTGTGTAGGTAGTGTATAAGGGAGTAATCCCGAGGCGGATATTATCGGGATCTCTGAAATCCGGAATGACGACAGCTTCTCCGAGATCCGGATCGATCAGGGCTTTACAGATGCGGTAGGCTTCGGGATGTCGCAGCGAAACGTGAGATCCTCGCATATCAGCATTTATGGGAGATCCGGTCTGGAAGCCCAGCGGAAAGAGAAATTCCCCTGCAAGCCTTAAAAGGAACTCAGACTGCGATACACTCTTCTTCCGGATCCTGTCCATGCCTGTCTCATTCAACATATCGAGTGTGGGTTCAATAGCTTTCAGGGATAATATGGGTGGTGTACCGGCGAGAAAACGCTTAATGCCTTCACCCGGACGATATTTCAATTCAAACTCGAAGGGATTCTTCTCCCCAAACCAACCCCATATTGGTGAAGACAGTTTATCTTGGAGATCCTTTCGTACATACAGAAAAGCAGGTGAGCCCGGACCTCCGTTGAGGTACTTGTAAGTGCAACCTACTGCAAGGTCGGCACCTGACGCGTTCAGCTCACCGGGAACGGCGCCAATGCTGTGACTCAGGTCCCATAATATCATCGCTCCCTTCTCCTGGACGAGCGATGTGATCTCCTTCATATTGTACCTAAAGGCGGATTTGAATGCCACATGCGAGAGTGATACCAGTGCCGTGTTGTCATCAATACTTTCCTTAAGATCCCCGGTATCGACCGTCATACCATCACCGGAAGGAATAACCGTCAGTTCATATCCCTCCCCGAACGCCTTTACCAGCCCCTGGAGAATATAAAGGTCAGAGGGGAAGTTTAATTCATCTGTCACTATCCGCGTCCTGCCCTTCTGAAACATAAGTGCTGCATGGGCCAGTTTGTAAAGGTTGACCGAAGTGGTATCGGTAATAACTACTTCGCCTTCGGAAGCTCCGGCAATCCGGGCAATCTTATCACCAAGTTCCGTGTTCTTTGTAAACCAGTCCTCGTTCCAGCTTCGGATCAGTCTCTCTCCCCACTCGATATTGACAGACCGCTCAAGTATTGCTTTGCTTTCAGCAGGCAGTTTACCGAGTGAATTCCCATCGAGGTAGATCAGCTTTTCATCCCCTGAAAAGAACTTTGCTCTGTACGCGGCAAGCTCATCCTGCTTATCCAGGTCTAAAGCCTCCCTATACGCCGATTCCATATTCATTATTATTCCTCTTTCAGCATTTTTACAATCTCCGGGACAGCCAGTCTGACCCACTCTGTGTACATCCTTCCCGATGGATGCAGACCATCACCGGCAATGAGTGCTGCATCTTTCTCAGCAAGCCTTGATATTCCAGTTACATCTATCCAGATAATACCCTTAGACAGCGTTATTTCTTTGTTTATCGCATTGTACTGGTCTATCTCCCTGGCAATTTTCTCCCTGTCTCTACCCGATGCGAACGGGGTTACTCCCCAGTCCGGGATAGAAAGAACAATGACCCGGCCGGTGTCATTCCCTGCAAAATAGATCGACTGATCTATCAATTCCTCAAATTCTGTCCTGTAAATATTGATATCCATGCCCCGGTACTGGTTATTTACCCCGATCAGCAGGCTGACCAGATCAAAGGGGCCCTGCGGATTGGCAGCTGTTATTCCGGCTTTCAGATCCGACGTTGTCCAACCAGTGACTGCTATGATCTTGGGTGCTTCCATGTGGTATCCCCGCCCTTCCAGTGAATCTGCTATCTGAACGGGATAGCGCAGGCTGATGTCAACGCTTTGACCAATAGTGTAAGAGTCTCCCAGCGCAAGGTATTTCAATCTGTATTGCTCTTGTTTCATTTCTTCATTGGTATCCGGTTTTGTGGAAATCGGTCGCTTCTTAACCTCACTGATGCAGGAGAGAGTAGTGAGAAAAATCAATAAGGTCAATACATGGGTTCTCATATATAACAGATCATTAAATGAAAAGTCAATATACTAATATAACAAAAAATGCAAGCCGTTTGTTTGTGCTTTATAATACCATTCCATAACTCCATGAGGCAGGCTTATGTTACCTGAGAGGACTACGCTTTCCGCCTCCTTACGGGATGAATGACTATTACCTGTGCGCATTGTAAGTAATGACATTGCATAGATACCAGCCGATGAACGGATGAGAATACATTAGTAATTGGTAAAGGATTTGGCAAAAGTGATTGATTCCCCTTAAAAAAACAGCTGAAGTATTTGCTCTTCACATATTGCGTTTCACATATTGCATTTCACATATTGCGAAACAAGAAATATTTAATTACCTTTGAAGAAAACAAAGACTATGAATCCATTCGTAATTAAAGGATATAAAGGCCCGCAATACTTCTGCGACCGGATTGAGGAGTGCGAAAGCATCGTTTCCGCTATTAGAAACAACCAGGACATTACATTATATGGTTACCGGCGATTGGGCAAATCTGCATTGATACAACATGTTTTCAGAAAACTGAATAAAGAATACGTTTGTATTTATGCTGATATCTGGGGTACAGGCAATATAGAAGAGTTCACAAGGGAGCTTGCGAACGGGATCATAAGAAGCAAGGTCTTTTCAAAGCAGAAGTTTTCAGAGAAAATGGCTTCCTTTTTGAAATCAATTGGAGCTTCGTTCAGTATTGGACTGGATGGCTTGCCTTCAATAGATGTAATTTATAAGGAGAGAAATCGGGTTTTCAGCAACCTGGAAGAGATATATCAATTCTTAGATAAGCTTAATATCCGGATTGTACTTGCCATCGATGAATTTCAGGAAATCAAAAAATTCGATAACCAGGCTCCGTTGGAAGGCAAGCTGCGCGCGCTCTCTCAACAAAGCAATAATATTGTTTTTCTTTACAGCGGAAGTGAACGACACCTGCTGGCTGAAATATTCACAAAATATAATATGCCATTTTACCAATCAACAAGAATGGTTTCTATAGATAAGATTGATAAAAAAGTGTATTCTGATTTTATCTTGAAGCACTTCAAGAAGGCTAAGAAAGTTGTGAATCATGATATCATTGAGTATATACTTTCAATCTCCCACCAACACACTTATTATGTTCAGGCCATGGCTAATTTTCTATACAGCCTGGAATTGCCACCAAAGTCAGCAAATGAATTTGAGTTATTATATCGCGACTTTATACTGGAAAAAAGTGTTTTTTACAGGGAGCTTCCGGAATTGCTTACAAAACAACAGTTCTCTGTATTAAAAGCAATTGCAAAATCAAGCACAATCTTAAATCCTTTTTCAGCTGATTTCCAGGAATTATCAAAAATAAAAAGTCCGAGCAGTATGCACCGGGCAATAAACTCCTTACTTGATAAGCAATTGATAATAAAAGATAATGGCAAATTAAGGCTATATGATGTATTCCTGGAGCATTATTTAAGATATGTATAATTTATAGCAAAGAATTGGAAAAACGGGCCCTGCCCATCCATGACTGGGGTATGATCTTGCAGCAATTTTAATTAAGATTGAAGGCAGATGCAAAATTTGATTACAGGTGATTACACAAAGTATTCGAAAGACTCTTTCTCAGGCTCCATTCTTTTCTAAAGTTGCCTGCCCGTAAGCAGTTTTAACATATTTCCCATCATCTTTCGTTTGCTTACTTTGTCGCTCAATATGCCCAGATACAACATCGCCGCATTCCTGGGAGGGATCGTTTTTTTAGTTTTTTCCAGCAGACTCAGCGCTTCTTTTTTGCAAGTAGTAACACACAGGCCACATCCAATGCATCGATCAAGGTCAATAAATGCTTTTTTATTATCAATTTGAATAGCCTCCATCTGACATCTCTTAACACAAAGTCGTGCAGCCATTACACAATTCTTCCTCTACTTTTGCATAAAAATTATGTGCAATTAATTCAGCAGGCTTCTCGTATTTTTTTGCGGAGGTCAGCACGCCACAGCAACACCCGCAACAAAGGCAGATACAAAATGGTTGAAGTGAATTACCGGGTTGCAGGACCAATCCTTCCCGTTCAGCCCGGTTAATGATTTCCATGCACTCGGCTTTAGTGATGGTTCTGGCCTTCCCCCGGTCTAAATAACTTTTCGCATCAAACATCAAACAAACTTCGATATCTTTAGTTTGTTTGCAGGGCTTACCAAGTATTGCCTCCCCTTCCTTGCATACACAATTTGCCACCTGTATGGACTTGTCTGTCTTCTCCACAATCTCCCGCATATTATCGTATGTGGCGATATTAAATTCCGGGACAATAGCCTTCATATGGGGACTTGTACGTAACTGCGGCAATGAAGACCTGAAAAATTCATCATTAAAACCCTCATCGAAATACTGATGAACCAGCTCCATCATTTCCTTGCTTAAGTCACCTAGCTGATATTCAAACATCCCAATGGCAAGCATTGCATTACTATATCTGAATGGCTCCGATTTTTGGACCTGCTGATAGCACCTTTCATAAACATTTCATGAAGTACTGTTGCTACCTTATCGGGCTCGTACGAAATTTCGAATTTTTTCTCAAGTCTTTTCCTTACCGTTTCCACGGAAGCATTTCCCAGACTCAGGCAAAGTGCCACTTTTACCTCGATGGGTGTAAAAAGTAATTGTAGAATCCTTATTTCTACTCCTGAATTTGTTTTAGGATACCCAATGGGAAGCTTATCAAGATGTTCCTGTAACTGTCTGTAATACGTAATTTCTGAATCCATTACCTAATGATACGAAATTAAGTACAAAGGTCAGCAAAAAGCCCTGATGCTTTCGCATCAAAGCTTTTAACTTGTAGACAAGGGGGTTGAAATATCTAACCTTGAGTTGAGACTTGACATGGCAGGCATAGTCAAGTTGGAGAAGGCCTTTAATGATTTCTAATCTCCATAAGCATTATTTTTTGCATTTAGCCTGATAATTCTCCCATATCTGACTAATACCTGAAGTGGGCTTTTTGGACAATTACTCAATCTGATTGCATATATGTCCATTAATTCGTTATATTTGTAACATGATACCAAGAGAAATAGCATCTGTAATTGTAACCCTAAGGAAGCAATTCCCCGTGATCACCCTGACCGGTCCCCGGCAAAGCGGCAAAACAACCCTTCTGAGATCTATTTATACTGACATTCCATATGTTAGTCTTGAGGATATTGACATTAGAAATGCTGCATCGAATGACCCGCGTGGATTTTTGAATAATTTCCCCGGAGGTGCTGTTCTTGATGAAATTCAGCGAACACCTGAACTATTCTCATATATTCAGGGCATTATCGATAGAACCCCAAAAATTCATTTTGTTTTATCCGGTTCCCAAAACTTCCTGCTGCTTGAAAACATTTCACAGAGCCTGGCTGGTCGTACTGCTGTTTTAAAACTACTCCCTTTCAGTATTTCAGAGTTGCAGAATGAAAGGCTTGTACCTGATTCCTATGAACAAATAATATTTACCGGGATGTACCCTGGTATATATGACCGGAATATTGATCCGAAATTCTTCTACCCGTCTTATATAAGTACTTACATTGAAAGAGATGTGAGACAGGTGAAAAATATCGAGAATCTTAATAGCTTTTCCAATTTTATTCATCTTTGCGCTGGAAGGGTGGGACAAATAGTCAATCTAAATTCACTTGCTGCAGACGCTGGAATTTCACCCAATACGGCCAAGTCATGGATGTCAATTCTTGAAGCCAGTTACATTGTCTTCTTTTTAAAACCCTATTTTAATAACTTCAATAAGCGAATCATTAAGTCTCCAAAGTTGTATTTCTACGACACAGGTTTGGCGTGTTCATTGCTCGGTATTAATACAGCTGATCAGGTAAGATTATTCCATTCAAAAGGAGCTCTCTTTGAAAATCTGGTCTTATCGGAATTAATGAAAAGCCGTCTGAATAAAGGTGAAAATCCCAGATTTTACTTCTGGCAGAACAAAACAAAACAGGAAATTGACTTGATTATTGATAAGCCTGATGGCCCGGTACCATACGAAATAAAATCCGGAAGAACCATGAACGAAAGTTACTTTGCCAACCTGAAATACTGGCAAAAATTAACAGGCTGTCTGCCTGAAAACATGAATGTAATATACGGAGGCGACACAGACCTGAGTACAGCTTCAGGTAATTATATCTCCTGGAAAAGCATCATAAAATTCAATATTTAGATACTATACACATCATTTTTCGATCTGAGATTTTATTTTCTAGCACTCGCCGAGGCGAGACTGAGGGAAGGATTATTAAAGTTGCAGAGGTTTTAAAGCGACTATCTACCATAAGAAGAATATTTTGCATTTAGCTTGATAATGGTTTAATTTTGATAATGAACCATATAATAACTAATGTCAAGCATTATAGAAGGATATAGTTACGACATCTTCATCAGTTACCGCCAGAAAGATAATAAGGGTGACAGGTGGGTGAGTGAGTTTGTTGAGGCACTTAAAACTGAACTTGAATCAACTTTTAAGGAAGAAATACGTGTCTATTTTGATATTAATCCTTATGACGGACTGCTTGAAACACATGATGTCGATGAGTCACTTAAGGATAAGCTGAAATGCCTTATTTTCATTCCAATAATTTCCCGTACCTACTGTGATCCGAAATCGTTTGCCTGGGAGCATGAGTTCAAAGCATTTGTAGAACAGGCTTCCAGAGATCAGTTTGGATTAAAAGTGAAACTGCCTGATGGCAATGTTGCAGGCAGAGTGCTCCCTGTGCGTATTCATGATCTGGACATAAGTGATGTTAAGCTTTGCGAATCAATTTTGGGAACGGTTCTTCGCGGAGTTGAATTCATCTACAAAGAGCCTGGTGTAAACAGATCGCTTTTACCTAAAGATAACGATGATAAAAATTTAAAACATACGAATTACCGAAACCAGATAAATAAAGTTGCCCTGGCTGTCAAAGAAATCATTGAAAGCATGAACTTTACAGGTTCCTCAGGTCTGTCGGGGAAAGAAGAAACCAAGACAAGTAAATATTCAGAGAAAGAAAGAACTTTTATTGAGGAACCTCTGCATAGTCACAAAGTAGAAACAGTCCCGGAAGTCATTGTTGAAAGAGGAGGGGAATTAAGACTGCCTAAATTCCCCCGGAGATTAAGACTTTTTTTAGCGATCGGAGTATCTTTAGTTGTGACTGCAGTAGCTATATTTCTTATTATCAGCCAGAAACAAAAAAACTATGCGAAAAATACTATCATACCTGAAATCCTGAAGCTGACTGAAGAAAATTTCACACCTCCTGCACGTGCTTTTGACCTGGCAACTGAAGCACATAAGTCGATCCCAGATGATTCAGTATTGATCGCTCTCTGGCCGAAGGTATCAATAAATATTTCGTTAGAAACGCAACCTGAAGGAGCCAAGGTGTATTGGAAAGATTACAATAAACCGAATGATCCATGGAAAGAAAATGGAGTTACACCATTTAAGAATATAAGATTCCCTTTGGGTTCGTTAAGATTAAAGATTGAAAAGGATGGATTTCAGGCTCTTTTCTTAACCAGTTTCAGTTTTATTGACTTGAACAAGCCTCTTGTTCTCGATAGTATCAATACTATTCCTGAAAATATGGTACGTATTCCTGCAAGGATAACTTCAATGCGTATTATTGGCCTTGAGAAGTACGAAGGAGCATATGTGGAAGAATTTCTTGCTGACAGATTTGAAGTTACCAACGCGCAATACAAACGTTTCGTAGATGCTGGCGGATACACAAATGAAAGTTATTGGAAATATCCTTTTTACAGTGAAGGAAAAGAATTAACCCGGGAGAAAGCATTGAGCCTTTTTATTGATAAGACAGGCAGGCAGGGACCGGCCAGCTGGGAAGCAGAGACTTATCCCGAGGGAAAAGACAATCACCCTGTTACAGGGGTATCCTGGTATGAAGCCGCTGCTTATGCTGAATTTGCCGGGAAAAGCCTGCCAACAGTCTACCACTGGAACGTATTGACCGAGACAAACCGGGGAATGGAAATAATACCTCTCAGCAACTATAGCGGAATATCCACCGTTCCTGCAGGAAGTATGGAAGGGATAAGTTCGTACGGCATTTATGATCTTGCAGGAAATGTAAGGGAATGGTGCATTAATGGAAGCGGGGAAAACGGCGAATCCTATATTTTGGGAGGTGGCTGGAATGATCCCACTTATTCGTTTAATGAAGCTGGTTCACAGCCATCGCTTTCCAGAACGGTGGCAAACGGATTCCGTTGTATTAAGACCTTCCCCGAAGACACATCATTGAATTATTTGTCAGGAAACTTATTAGCTCAGTTCCGTGATTACAAAAAAGAAAAAACCGTTGATGATAACATATACAATATATTCCTCAGGCAGTACGAGTATGATAAATCTCCTTTAAATGCACAGGTGACAGATAGAACAGATACAGGCTTCTATAAAACCGAAAAGATAGTTTTGGATGCGGGTTATTCCAATGAACAATTGATTATTTATATGTTTATACCAAGGGATGGTCAGCCTCCCTACCAGCCTGTCGTATTCTTCCCCGGTTCCAACGCGATTAATATTAAAGAAATGCCTGCCAGTTACGTAAAAAGAGTCGATTTTCTAATCAAATCCGGACGGGTTCTGGTCTATCCAATCCTAAAAGGAATTCATGAAAGAAAAGACGAATTAAAAACTTCCAATCCGGAGGAGACGGTATTTTATAAAGAGCATGTTATAATGTGGCGTAAAGACATAGGCCGGACAATTGATTACCTCGAGACAAGAAATGATATGCAATCCGATAAAATCGCATATTTCGGCTATAGTTGGGGCGGCCGTATGGGTGGCCTCTTTCCTGCTGTTGAAAAGCGATTGAAAGTTCTGGTACTCCATGTGGGTGGAATGGGTATGTACAAAGCGTTTCCCGAAGTGGATCCGCTAAATTTCATTACAAGAATTAATCAGCCCGTACTTATGCTGAATGGGAAACATGATATGTATTTCCCCGTTGAGACATCACAGTTACCTATGTTCAATTACTTCAGCACACCACCGGAAGACAAGAAGATAATAATTTATGATACGGGCCACCTGGTACCCAGAACTGAACTGATCAAGGAAACCCTCGCCTGGCTGGATAAGTATCTTGGTCCTGTGAAATAGAAAAAAATCTTTCCCCGTAGAAGGAGAATTAATAAGGTTACTCTACTTGCTTTTTTCTCGTTTTGATTATCACCCCAAAGAAAAAACCTTGCATCCGCCAGCAGCAATTGAGAGGATTATTAAATTATATGATATATTTTCATTTATTAAGTAATCTATCCTGCTGCACTGAGAATTAATCCAACAGCTAGTGTCTAAATGAAATGTTGCTATATTCAATTTTAATAAATTTCGTAGCTTCCCATTTAAACAATACTGTATGATAAGAAGAGCTGGTAATCTATATAAGAAGAAAACCATAAAACTCATTTTATTGACTTGCGTGTGCTCAGTGGTCAGTCTAAATAGTTACTCCCAGTATAACAAAAATGCTGTGGTTCTGGATTTAGCCGGGAAATCGTTTTATTACTTTGACATAACTTATGAGCGATATCTGTCTGAAAAATTTCATCTTGGTGCAGGAGCAGGACTGGCGGGTATTAGTACTCTGTTCAAGAACGCTGATGAAAAGGCAACAGAATTTAATATAAGGTTTCCCGTATATGGCGCTTACGTTCTTGGAAAGAAGAAACATCGGGTAATTTCTGAATTAGGTTTAACAATTGATAGCTTTATCTGTTCTTTTGGAAGCTCCATCTCTAGCCTGTGGCCATTCATATCTATCGGATATGAGTTTAAAGGCGATAACATGTTTTTAAGAATCCCGGTTTACCTGGGATATATAGGTAAAAATGAGTGGTTCCCTAGTGTCATGCCATGGGCAGGATTAAGCATTGGAGTACCATTTTAGATATTTTATTATAAGATATTTCCCTTCGACTTTTCTGTAACTATTTTTGATAAAGTTAGCGCGTGAACCTCTTGGGGGAGCTTGACAAAAAAAAGTCTGCACCTTCCGGTGCTCATGGCTTTGTTTTCTGCACCCTCCCTCCTGAAAGCGAGCTTTCGTCGATTGCTAAGGATTACCTTCGGTGATCCATTAAGGGGTTGCTTTAAAAGTGAAAAAAATACATTTGATTGAAGAATAGTCTATGCTTCAATAGTTATAAATTGTTATTTCAGAGGGAACATTTATCAAATTTTAAAACAAGCGAAAATGGGCTATCCTGCTGTTAAACATCTGAATAAGAAGCATACCATATAAAATCATACTTTTGAATAAGTAAATAGACAACAATGAAAATTATATTAGCTGCCATAGGAACCCAGGGTGATGTAGAACCCTTTCTGGCCACTGGAAAACTCCTTACAGAAAAGGGGCATAAGGTGATTTGTGCATCTTCAGAGCAGTTTAGGTCCCTAACGGAAAGCTGTAATCTGGAGTTTTATTCTCTGGGGCGAAAATTATATGATCTGAACGACAGCGACAATGGAAGAATTATTATGGGAGGGGGGAAAGGATTGAAGAAAAGCATTGCATTCTATAAACTGGCTGTGAAATCTGGAGCTGCAAATAAAGAGAAGGAGTCACTTCTGTATGAGCTTATTCAAAAAGAACAAGCTGATAAAATCCTTTATAATTCAAAAACTACCTGTCCAATTATTTGGGAAAAGAATCACCCCGGAACAACGATATTTTTAAGTCCTTTCCCCTATTTGCATTATGTAGAAGGACATCCATTGTTGGTTTTCAGGAAAAACTATGGAACTTTTATAAATAAATTGACTTTTAAACTTTATAGTTTCGGGACCGGAATAGCAGCAAAAAATATCAAAAAAAGCCTGGGAATCAGTGATAAGATATCCCGGAAACAGCTTACGGGTATTGTTGACAGCAGGAAATTCATCTACACAATTTCTCCGGATATGTTTCCTAGACAAGATTATTGGGACAGGAATGTTCATGTCTTGGGATATCATGAATTAAGGCGAGAAACAAATTGGAAACCCGAGAAAGAATTACTTGAGTTTATTGATAAGCATAAAAAAATTGTGTTTATCACTTTTGGATCCATGCCAAACACGGAACCTGAATACAGAACAAAGGTATTTCTTGAGATTCTGGTGCGAAATAATATTCCAGCGATAATAAATACTGCAGCAGGAGGTCTTGTAAAGCCAGAACAATTCAATTCTGATTTGATCCATTTTGTATCGCAGGTTCCTTATGATTGGTTCTTCCCAAAAATGTACGCTGTCATTCAGCATGGAGGTTCCGGAACAACCCATTTAGCCATTAAATACGGCTGTGCAACAATGGCCCTTCCTCATTTCATTGACCAGTTTGTATGGGATACTGTAATTCCCGAGCTGGGAGTTGGTCCAAGGGGACTAAATGTTAACAGAATGACAGTAAAAAAGCTCGAACCCAAAATACTGGAATTACTCACCAACAGAAGTTTCAAGGAAAACAGTGAAAGGATTGGAAAACAAATGGTAGAAAGGGACTATAAAGAAGAATTGTATAAAACAATCATCGAATAAGCATAAAGTGCTTTCAAGGACTCAGAAAGCTTGAAGGCAATCTTTCGCTCCTGGCAAAGAAAAATACCCTCTAATGCATTGATTTAGAGATATTTATTATCTTGATTTGTGGGCCCAGCTGGAATCGAACTAGCGCCCCCCTGATTATGAGTGTCCAGAATAAGAGAAATATTTAGTATAAAAAAAGCAACTTTAATTCTGATCTGGCAATTAAAATTTAATTATATCACGAATTAATCAGTTTCAATTTCAGCTTCTGGAGCTGGTGGAGGAGGAGGCGGAACACTTGTGTTGATAATATCCTTGGCTAATTTCCAATCTTCTCCAACTTTTTCCCAGATCACGATATACTTTCCATAATCCACCATTTGATCTTCAATATACATTTCATAGCGGCCTTCTTCCACGGCAATTAAACCATATGACTTTGCTTCGATTGTATTCAATATTACCTTACTAAGACCCATATTCAACATACCTTTCCAGGTCTCTTTGATTGCTTCTTTGCCTACAACAGCATCACTATTTGGAGGTAAAAATGCTGCATCGTTGGTATACATTTCTGTAAGAGCTTCAAGATCTCCATCCATAAATGAATTTACAAGTTGCTCATTCTTTGCTTTAATTTCATCACTTACATCCACGGCAACCTGCTGGGTGCAATTGGTTAGAGCAAAAAGAGCGAGTACAAATAATGCTGTAATTCGTGTAACTTTTTTCATGATAAATAGGTTTAATTTAGAATATATAAAAATTAAAATCACGAACATACAAGTTATGAAAAATAAAGAGAATTGTCAATTGATTGGTTCTTTAAAGTCTTTGTTGCAATTTGTAGATAAAGATGATTTCACTTAAGAATATAAATAATGTCAGATTCCTCAACGAACCCCATAAAAAAGACTCCTAGTTTCCTAGAAGTCTTTTTGTGCCTGTGGGCCCAGCTGGAATCGAACCAGCAATCCCCTTATTATGAGTCAAAGACATGGCTTCGTATTAGAGCAAATGTTTCCCGTATGCTTCCCGTTTAAAATAAAAAAGCCTGTAAGTATTTGTCCTACAGGCTTCGGCATTTCTGCTTTGTAGACAAGAGGTTTGAATTATCTAACCTGGATTTGGTGAAAGGTCTGAAGGAAGTTACTGAATATCTGACATATTTTAATCATTAAATATATCCAGATATGGTTTAAATATAAAAATCCTGTTACGACTTTGTCCGGTCATTTCCTCTACCATCTGTTTTTCCTGCATAATCCTTACCAGATCATTTGCTGCTTTATAACTTAATGAGCATTTCTTAGCTGCATTATCAATGGTTGTAACCGGATTTTGAAATAAAATATTAAGCAATGTCAGGGCAGAATTACTTCTACGACCAAAACCAGAATTGATTTGAGATTCAAGATCATTCTTTAACTGAATTACCTTTGAAAGCGTATCAACTGCATTCGCGGCTGTCTTTTCGATGCCAACAAGAAAATACTTGATCCATTGAAGCATGTTATTGTGAGTTCTGACCCTGGTCAGGTTATCATAGTAAAGCTCTTTGTTGTTCTCAAAATACTCTGACAGGTAGAGCAAGGGTTTTTCTAATATACCTTCATTTACTAAATACAGCGTAATCATTAGCCTGCCAATTCTTCCATTTCCATCCAGAAAAGGATGTATGGTTTCAAACTGGTAATGGGCAATTGCAATTTTAATTAAAGCAGGAACCTCAATCTGATCATTATTCAGAAAACTTTCCAGGTCACCCATTAATGAGTTCACCATCTGGTGCTGAGGTGGAATAAAGACTGCATCAGATAATGATGCACCACCAATCCAGTTTTGGCTTGTTCGAAATTCCCCTGGAAGTTTATGTTCACCTCTTACACTTTGCAGCAAAGTTTTATGTGTATTCCTTAGCAAACGGGAGGAAAGAGGCAAATTCTGTAATTCAACAATAGCCTTATTTAATGCAGTGATATAATTTTTCACTTCCAACCAGTCATCTTGCCGTTCAGGCTTAATCTCTTCGATAGGAAGCAAAGCTTCATCCATATTTGTTCGGGTTCCTTCAATCCGGCTTGAAACAACTGCCTCTTTCGTTACATGCAAGTGAATAAACAAATCAATATTCGGAACCAATCTGGCAAAGGAGTTTAATTCCCCAAGTCTTATAGCAGCTTTTTCCAGCAACTTATTGATTATAGGCGTCCTCCATGACCATTCATCGTTAATCAATTCAGGCACAAAGAATTTATAGCCGAAACCTTTCTCAAAATGTCCGGAGCGATATTTTTCAATTTCTTTCATTCCTCGTGAAAGTACAATATAGCTTTTCTTATTTTACTTTAAGGTGTAAATATACAATAAAATATTTCTTATATTACTTTTAACCCCAATAAAAAAAAGCCTTGTGCCGCTAAGCCAGAGGATTACTTGCTTCGCTCGTGATCCTCAGGGGGAGCTTAACAATGAAAAAGCCTTGCAGCCGCCTGCGGCGTATGGAGTCTTTTAAGGATTACTCGCTTCGCTCGTGATCCTCAGGGGGAGCTTAACAATGAAAAAGCCTTGTCCCGCTAAACGCGGGACTACGGTCTTTTTTCTTCCTGCCCCTCCTGGAAGCAAGCTCCCGTCGGGTCATAAAGAAAAAAGCCCTACCGCTTTCGCGATAAGGCTTTTTCTTTGTAGCGGAGGGAGGATTCGAACCTCCGACCTTTGGGTTATGAGCCCAACGAGCTGCCACTGCTCCACCCCGCAATATAGAGTGCAAATATACAACCATTTTCTGTAATAGCAAAATCAAAGTAAATTATTGAGTTACGGAATTACTGAATGACCGTCAAGAAATCGATCCGCAATGTTTGAATTACCCTTTCTGATTTGCATCTTTATCACAAATTCACGAAAAGATGAAATACACAAAACTTGGTGCAAACGGGCCCCTGGTCTCAACAGTCGGATTCGGAGCCTGGGGCATCAGCGGACGCGACTGGGGAAAGACCGACGACGATAGCTCGCGCAAAGCCATACATGCAGCCCTCGATGCAGGCGTGACCTTCATCGATACCGCCGATGTGTACGGATTCGGCCACTCCGAGGAGCTGATCAGGGAGGTGCTCGATCAGCGACCTGACAAAAATAAAATCGTCATAGCCACAAAGGCGGGAAACAATTTCTATCCCTCCCTCGGAAAGCAGCATAAAATAACCCCGGCCAACCATGACTACTCAGTTAAGCATCTTGAGTTTGCTGCTGAACAAAGCCTGCAACGACTTAACATCGAGGCCATTGATATCCTTCAGCTCCACAGCCCTGACCTCGATATACTTGAAAAGGATGAGCCATGGCTCGCACTGGAACGGCTTAAGAAAGCAGGAAAGATAAAACATGCCGGCTGGAGCGTTCAATCGTTCATGGAGACCGAACAGGCACACATACTCGAGAGACATCATGAACTCCTTGATGTCATACAGGTAAGATATAACCTGCTTGAACGGAAGGCCGAAGAGGTGCTCTTCCCTATTGCCCTCAAATACGGCACGGGAGTAATAGTCCGCATCCCCCTTCTCTTCGGATTTCTCTCCGGAAAATTCAACAGCGCCTCTACGTTCGGCGACAATGATCACAGAAGGTTTAACCTCTCTCCCGAGAAGCTGGCCGGCTACCTGAGTGACCTCGAGTCATACCAGCCGGTGTTCGACCAGTTTCCGCAATACTCGACAGCCCAGCTGAGCCTCAGGTTCTGCATCTCGCACCCGGCCTGCCATACGGTCATCCCGGGAGGAAAGACCCCGGAACAGGTGCGCGAGAATGTCGTTGCCTCTGATATTGACTTTATTCCCTTCGATACTTTTACCTTATAGCAACTGAACATAAATCTGATTAAATTTACATCACCGGTGCGATCATTTTAAGCGACCGGTTGTTATAAAAACAAAAACACCATGCCAAGAGTATTCAAAGCAATTGAGATAGAGAAGGAAGAGAAAGAGGTCATGCGCGATTATCTCGACCGCCACATGCCCCATGTCATCTGTCCTGACACCGCCATCCGCGGCGATAAGTTCATGGTCAAGGTGCGACTGGGCGAGGAATACCCGCACCCTGATGACCCCGACCATTTCATAGGCCTCATTCAACTCTGGAACAGGGAGACGCTGCTGGCCGAAGCACGCTACTCGGCAGGCGTCAACGGCAACAAACCAACTCACTTCGAGGTCGATTTCTTCATCGTCGCACCTGACGTCTCAATGAACCTCAGCGCCATGGCCGTATGCACCAAGCACGGACTCTGGCAGAGCGAGGACAAGGCCGTTAAAGTGACCGACTGAATATACCGGATAAATACTTACAGACTATGGGAAGCTATGTCAACGGGCACCTCATCAGGGATGAATCAGTAGCCTATGAAACCAAATACCACTGGGTTATATTTTTCACCCTGAAATCCATCCTGACACTGACAATCTATGCCTGGTTCAAGCGATGGCTGTCGGAGTTCGTCATAACCACCAGGCGCATCGTCATAAAGGAGGGCTTCATTGCCAGGCGGACTTTTGAGATGAACCTCTCAAAGATAGAGACGGTGAATGTCGACCAGACGGTGATGGGCCGCATCCTGAACTACGGTTCCATAACCATCATCGGTACCGGGGGCACCACTGAGACCTTCCACAACATAGCCCGTCCGCTGAAATTCAGGCAGGCGTTTCAGGAGCTGTGCTAGACGAGTCTGCAAATCGAAAGTCCGTAAAGCCGGAAGTCAGGAGGTCTGAAGTCTGAAGCTCAGACTCGGATTTTATAAGTCCGAAGATCAACGGGTTTTGCCTGAATTCGGGTTGCGAGGCATGTATCAGAATTTTTTCTTTTATCTTTCAGACTATGAAAAGGAAACTGCCCCTGCAACTGCTGCTCTTCACTCTGCTTGCTATATCATCGTGCTCTCCGGTTAATAGAGATATTTACCTGGAGGAGGGAGTCTCAAAGATGCTTGCCACTTACCGCAACGCCACCGTAAAGGAGGTGAGCTACAGGCTGGAGTTCACCATCCCGGAGGGGAAGGAGGAAACTATTACCGGAAAGGTATCCGTTGCGTTCCGGCTCACATCAAAGAGAGAACCTCTTGTGCTGGATTTCCGGGCAGGAAATGATTACCTGGAATCCCTTACCGTTAACGGGAGACCCGTCGAGCCGGTTCTGACAAACGGACATATTGTGATAGACGGCAGTCACCTGGCGCGCAGATACAACCTTGTGGACATTGTCTTCCGTGCCGGAGACATGTCGCTTAACCGCAATGATGACTACCTCTATACACTGTTCGTTCCTGACCGCGCCTCAACCGCCTTCCCCTGCTTTGACCAGCCTGATATAAAGGCACGCTACAGCCTCACACTTGACATTCCGGAATCATACAGGGCAATGTCCAACAGTCCGGTTACAGCCTCCGATACCACAGGTGAAAGGGTTATAATCCGCTTTGCGGAGACGAAACCACTGAGCACCTATCTCTTTGCCTTTGCAGCCGGCAGGTTTGAACTGGTTGAAAAAGAGATTGACGGTGTGAAGATGGAGATGCTTCACCGCGAGACCCGCCCGGGTTATATTGAGAACAACGCCGAGAATATTTTCAGGCTGCACTGCAACTCACTTAAATGGCTCGAAGAGTATACTCAGATACCCTATCCCTTTGACAAGTTCGGATTCGTGCTGATACCCTCTTTCCAGTACAGCGGCATGGAACATCCCGGATCGATACTGTACCGTGCCGCCTCCCTCCTTCTCGAAGCCACACCGACACTCAACGAGCAGCTGGGGCGTGCCTCGCTCATAGCCCATGAGACATCGCACATCTGGTTCGGAGACCTCGTAACTATGAAATGGTTTGACGATGTCTGGCTTAAGGAGGTCTTTGCCGGGTACATGTCAGACCTGATCGTGAAACCGGATTTCCCGGACATTAACCATAACCTTCGGTTCCTGCTTTCACGTTACCCCGCAGCATATTCTGTTGACCGCACACGAGGTACTAATCCTGTAATACAGGAACTTGGTAACATGAAGGATGCAGGTTCGCTCTACGGAGCCATAATTTACAACAAGGCACCGATCGTGATGCGGCAGCTTGAAAAAGTTGCCGGTGAAGAGAATCTGCGGAAGGCGCTTCAGATATACCTTAAGGAATACTCATGGGACAACGCCCGGTGGAATGACCTGACTTCCATCATTGAAAAGGTCACCCGTGAGCCTCTTGATGAGTGGAGCAGGATGTGGTTCAGGGAAGCCGGAATGCCGATGATCACTCCAGTCATAACTTCAGGGGATGAATACAGGGTCTCCTTCCGTGAAGATGACCCGGCAGGCACAATAAGGCACTGGCCACAGACCCTTGAGACAATGGTGATCACCCCCGCCGATACAGTCACAGGAGAGGTGACGCCTGCCAGCAGGAAGTCGTTTTTAACTGCATCGGGAGAGCCATTGTGCATTATCCCTGATATATCAGGAAGGGCCTATGGGACATTCCTTTATGACAGTGTCACTGTCGCACACCTGGCACATCATGCGAATGACTTCCCTGACCCGCTTCTGAGAGGGATATTGTGGATCAACCTGAATGAAAACCTGTTGAACGGCGCCGTCGCACCTGCTGATTTTTACAAAATGGTCTACTCGGCACTGGAGTCTGAAACAGACCCGCAACTTCGCAATTACCTTTCAGGCAGGTTTGCATCAGTCTACTGGGACTGGCTCTCTGATACCGACCGAGCCTCCATGGCTGCCGGAGCCGAGGAGATGATATGGCAAAAGATGTCCGTTTCTGAGAGTGCCTCTGAAAAAAGGACCTGGTACGGGCTCTACCGGAATGTAGCTCTCACTGCCGGAGGACTGAGTCGTCTGAGGGATTTATGGAAGAGTGCAGAGTTGCCCGGCGGCACCAAACTGAGTGAGGATGAGCTCTGCACCCTGGCACTGACCCTGGCACTGAAGGATCCCGAAAACGCCCCGGAGATATTAGCTTTTCAGCGAACCCGCATCATCGGGAACGACCGGCTGCAGCGTTTCGACTTTGTGATTCCGTCGGTTTCGGCTGATCCGGCGGTGCGCGATGCCTTCTTTGGGAGCCTGAGCGATCCGGCAAACCGCGAACACGAACCCTGGGTGCTCGAGGCGCTTGGTTACCTTCACCACCCTATGGTGGCACAAAGGGCAGAACACTATATTCTCCCATCGCTTGAGCTGCTTGAGGAGATAAAGAGAACCGGTGACATCTTCTTTCCCGGGGGATGGATCACAACAACGCTGGCCGGGCACCGTTCGGCTGAAGCCCTGAAGACTGTAGAGAAATTCCTCGAGCAACACCCTGATTACCCTCCTGACCTGAAGCTGAAAATCCTCCAGGCCGCCGATCATCTGTTCAGGCAGCAGGCAATAGGCAGTAGGCAGTAGTGATTTTTTTTTATTTTTATAATCGAAAATCTTAAATCGACAATCGCAAATTCCTATGGGTATTCTACGTGTCCTGGTATGCATAATTTGTCCGCCTCTGGCTGTAATAGACAAGGGGTGCGGCTCCGTGCTCATCATCTTCCTCCTTACCCTATGCGGATGGGTGCCGGGAGTCATCGGTGCACTGATAATCAACAATAGAAGATAGTCCTGCCAGCCCGTAAAAGCAACCCCGCGGCCACTCACACCCGCATAATTTACTCAAGCCCGAAATGAAAAAACCCTGAACCTGTCGCTGACTTATAACTTTACGGAGCGAGGCTGAGACATCCCCGGGAGCTGCCACCACCGGATAACTGTCCGGAGTCCTTCAAACCATCGATTCACACCTCCAATCTCGTCATTTTTAATTAATTTTGCTCAATTCAATAAGGTGCTACAAACTTTAATCGGGCCCATTTGTTCAGTTTGTGTACTCATTGAAGGAAAAGGATATGGAAAACGATCAGGATAAGCTGCTGGGTGAAGTGACATCGGGTGAGTACAAGTACGGTTTCGTGACTGATATCGAGACCGATGTCATCCCCAAAGGACTGAGTGAAGATGTTGTCAGACTCATCTCTGCCAAGAAGGAGGAGCCTGAGTGGATGCTCGAGTTCCGCCTTAAGGCCTTCCGTCACTGGCAGACGATGAAGATGCCGGCATGGGCCAACCTGAAAATCGCCGAGATTAACTATCAGGAAATTATCTTTTACGCCGCACCGAAGCAGAAACCGGCCCCGGGCAGCCTCAGCGAGGTTGATCCGGAGCTGCTAAAGACCTTTGACAAGCTCGGAATACCTCTCGGCGAACAGAAACGCCTCACCGGCGTTGCCGTTGATGCAGTGATGGACTCAATATCGGTGAAGACAACCTTCCGTGAGACACTCGCAGAGATGGGCATCATCTTCTGCTCATTCTCCGAGGCGGTAAGGGAACACCCGTCGCTGGTTCAGAAGTACCTTGCTTCGGTTGTTCCCTATACAGACAACTTCTTCGCAACACTCAACTCGGCAGTCTTCTCTGACGGCTCATTCTGCTATATACCCAAGGGTGTCAGGTGCCCCATGGAACTGTCTACCTACTTCCGCATCAACGCCTCCAACACCGGGCAGTTTGAACGCACACTCCTGATAGCCGATGAGGAAGCCTATGTCAGCTACCTTGAAGGATGTACGGCACCTATGCGCGACGAGCACCAGCTGCATGCAGCAGTGGTGGAAATAGTGGCAGAACGCGGCGCCGAAGTCAAGTACAGCACCGTGCAGAACTGGTACCCCGGAGACAAGGAGGGTAAGGGCGGGATATTCAACTTCGTCACTAAACGCGGCATATGCAAGGGCGATGATTCAAAAATATCATGGACGCAGGTCGAGACAGGCTCCGCAATTACATGGAAGTACCCATCATGCATCCTCCGCGGTAACAACAGCACAGGCGAGTTCTACTCCGTTGCCGTCACCAATAACTACCAGCAGGCTGACACAGGTACGAAGATGATCCACATCGGTAAGAACACAAAGAGTACTATTATCTCCAAGGGTATCTCCGCCGGCTTCGGCCAGAACAGCTACCGCGGACTGGTAAAGGTGCTTGGCAAAGCCGAGGGAGCCCGTAACTTCTCACAGTGCGACTCGCTCCTCCTGGGAGATAAGTGCGGGGCACATACCTTCCCTTACATCGAGGTTGACAATCCCTCGGCCATTGTGGAACATGAAGCGACCACCTCACGCATCGGCGAAGACCAGATCTTCTACTGCAACCAGAGGGGGATCTCAACAGAAGATGCCATCGGACTGATTGTCAACGGCTACGCCCGGGAAGTCATCAATAAGCTTCCGATGGAGTTTGCCGTGGAGGCACAGAAGCTCCTGCAGATCAGTCTTGAAGGCAGTGTCGGTTAAAATGATTTTACTACAAACAGGATATGAAAAGTGAATTTTTATTACAGATAAAGGAACTAAAAGCCTCAATAGATAATAAGGAGATCCTCAAGGGTCTCGACCTCGAGGTCAGACCAGGGGAGATACATGCAATCATGGGACCCAACGGAAGCGGTAAGAGCACTCTGGCCAATGTTCTGACAGGCCGTGATATTGCTACCGTCACCCACGGGTCTGTCACCTTTGAGGGCAAAGACCTCCTGGAAATGTCGCCCGAGGAGAGGGCACGGGAGGGCATCTTCCTCTCATTCCAGTACCCGATAGAGATCCCGGGAGTAAGCATGGTCAACTTCATGAAGACCGCAATCAATGAGCAGCGCAAGCATCACGGGCTGGAGCCGCTCTCGGCCTCGGAATTCCTGCGGCAGATGCGTGAGAAGAAGGATCTGGTTGAGATCGACTCGGCACTGACCAACAGGAGTGTCAACGAAGGCTTCTCAGGAGGCGAAAAGAAAAAGAACGAGATCTTCCAGATGGCGATGCTTGAGCCGAGACTGGCACTCCTCGATGAGACAGACTCAGGTCTTGACATAGACGCACTGCGCATCGTGGCCAACGGTGTCAACAAGATACGCAGGCCCGACACATCGGTCATCGTCATAACCCATTACCAGAGGCTGCTTGACTATATCGTGCCCGATTATGTTCATGTGATGTACGACGGCCGCATCGTCAGATCGGCTGGCCCTGAACTGGCTCTCGAACTTGAGGCGAGAGGATACGACTGGATAAGGAAGGAAGCAGACGTCAGCGAAGAGACATGGACTACAGACCGGAAGTAACAAGCAAGCTGTCAGAGCTCTATGCGGGCGGCCACGGTACTTTCCTGAAAAGCTCCCCGGAGATCTTCAACAGGCACCGTGACCATGCATTTGAGGAGTTCCTCCGTCTCGGCATCCCTGACAGGAAAAACGAAGCATACAAATATACGAACCTCGAAAAGTCCTTCGGCTTTCAGTACCAGGAGTACTACTCCCCTATGCCTGCCGACTTCAGGGAGGCAGAGAAGTTCCACTGCGAGGTCGAGGACCTTGATGTATGGAACATGGTACTGCTTAACGGGTTCTTCCCCCGCGGCGAAGAGGGCCTGGTGATGCTCCCGGGAGGGGTATGGGTCGGAAGCATGAAGGCAGCAGCCAGGCAGTTCCCGGCACTGGTGGAAAGGCATTACAACAAATACGCGCAGAATGAGAACGACGGACTGGTGCCGCTGAACACCGCGATGGCCTCTGACGGACTCTTCCTATATGCCCCCAGGAACACCGCCTATACAAAACCGATACAGATAGTTAACCTGCTTCACTCCGACAAGGATATTTTTGCACAGGACCGCAACCTGGTTATCGTTGAAGAGGGGGCACAGCTCTCACTCCTGGTTTGTGACCATGCCATCTCACCGCAGCATTTCCTTACCAACACCGTAACAGAGGTCTACGTAGGGCAGAATGCGAGGTTTGAGATCATCAGGGTTCAGAACCAGCACAACAACTCGGGCAAGATTACCCACACCTTCATCCACCAGGAGCGCGACAGCTACGCATCATCAAACAATATCACGCTGCACGGCGGCCTTGTGCGAAACGCCACCTGGCACCGCCTCAACGGAGAGAATTCCGAGACACATTCCTACGGCCTGTACCTTGCTGACAAACAGCAACATATAGCCAACTTCGTGATGGTTGATCACGCCGCTCCCAACTGCAACAGCACACAACTCTTCAAAGGTGTTCTTGATGAAAACTCCAGCGGTGCCTTCAACGGTCGCATCATGGTGCACAAGGAGGCGCAAAAGACCAATGCCTTCCAGAGCAATAACAACATCATCCTCTCTGACACGGCACGCATGGATACCAAACCTCAGCTTGAGATCTACGCTGATGATGTCAAATGCAGCCACGGCGCCACCGTCGGCCAGCTTGACGAGAACGCCCTGTTCTACCTCCGTTCGCGGGGGATTGATGCACGCGAAGCCAGGCTGATGCTCATGTTCGGTTTTGCACATGACGTGATAAAGAATATCCCCATCGAGGCTCTCCGTGAGCGGATAGACAACCTTGTACTGAAACGCCTCCGCGGTGAGCTTTCGCGCTGCGCTTCATGTGCTATACAGTGCAACTGAACGGAGTGATGGAGCTGTCAAAAACCATAGAGGAGATACGTTCAGAATTCCCGATCCTTTCAGTCAGGGTTCACGGAAAGCCGCTTGTATATCTTGATAACGGAGCCACCACTCAGAAACCGGAACACGTGATCAGGGTGATGGAAGAGCTCTACCGCACGGCCAACGCCAATGTTCACAGGGGAGTGCACAGCCTCTCCGATATTGTCTCAGACCGCTATGAGGCTGCCCGCGAGACCGTCAGGGCATTCATAAATGCACCGAAGAGAGAAGAGATAATCTTCACCGCCGGCACCACGGCTTCAATCAATGCAGTGGCCTTCTCATTCGGAGAGAGGTTTGTCACGGAGGGCGATGAGATAGTCATCAGTGGTATGGAGCACCATGCCAACATCGTTCCATGGCAGATGCTATGCGGAAGGAAGGGCGCGAAACTCAGGGTCATACCCTTTACAGACGAGGGCGTGCTGGACCTTGAGGCTTACCGCAACCTGCTTACCGAACGAACCCGTATCGTGGCCGTCACTCACGTCTCCAATGTGCTCGGGACCGTCAATCCTGTTAAGGAGATAGTGGCCGAAGCACACTGTCACGGTATCCCGGTGCTTGTTGACGGGGCTCAGGGCATACAGCACGGCATCGTGGACGTGAAAGATATCGGGTGCGATTTCTACGTCTTCTCCGGCCACAAGATTTACGGCCCGAACGGCATAGGCGTGCTTTACGGTAAAGAGAACCTCCTGAATGAGATCCCGCCCTACCAGGGAGGTGGCGATATGGTCGCAAACGTTACCTTTGAGAAGACAACATACAACGAGCTGCCTTTCAAGTTCGAGGCAGGAACAACAAACTTCACGGGAGCAATAGGCATGGCTGCAGCCCTCGACTACCTTACAGCTTTGGGACGCGAGGCGGTAGCTGAAAGAGAACAAGCCCTTCTTGCCAGGGCAACTACCGGATTATCATCCATCACCGGCATGCGCATTTACGGAACAGCTCCGCAAAAGGTGTCAGTGATTTCATTCCTTCCCGGAAACATACACCAGTATGACGCAGGCATGATTCTTGACAAGATGGGTATCGCGGTAAGGACAGGAACACATTGCGCCCAGCCGGTGATGGAACGATACGGAATAAGCGGAACCATAAGGGCCTCGATGGCATTCTACAATACAGAGGAGGAGATCGATGCACTGGTGCAGGGAGTAAGGAAAGTGACTGAAATGTTCGCATAACCTTTGAAAATGAACATTAACGAGATACAGGATCAGATCATAGAGGAGTTTTTGCTGTTCAGCGACTGGATGGAGAGATATGAGTACCTCATCGACCTGGGGAAATCGCTTCCTCCTTTCGATGAGGTGCACAAGACCCCCGACTTCCTCATTGAGGGTTGCCAGAGCAAGGTGTGGCTTTATCCTTCCTTCACTGACGGATTAATTACCTTTACAGCGGAGAGTGACGCCCTGATAACTCGTGGCATTGTAGCTCTCCTGGTGAGGGTATTCACAGGCCGCACCCCCGATGAGATACTTGGCGCCGACATCTATTTCATTGAGCGGATAGGGCTGAGGGAAAACCTCTCTCCCACCCGCTCCAACGGACTGCTTGCCATGATGAAGCAGATGCGGCTTTATGCGCTGGCTTACAAATCGAGACAGGAACAGACATGAACACACAGGAGATACAGGAGACTGAAGTAAGAATAGTAGGAGTGCTTAAAAGCATTTTTGACCCTGAGATACCGGTTAACATTTATGACCTTGGTCTTATCTATGAGGTCAGGGTTGATGAGGAACAGGTGGCGCACATCACAATGACGCTCACCGCCCCGAACTGCCCCATGGCTGAGGATCTCGTGGAAGAGGTAAGGTATAAGGTTGCCGGTACCAGGGGGGTCAGGGAGTGTGATCTTACTCTTACCTTTACACCACCATGGGACCGCGACATGCTGACTGACGAGGCCAAGCTTGAATTAGGATTGCTCTGAGAACAATATTTTGACTGATGCACGTAAAATAGCACTTACCTGGAAAATCCGCGAAAGCCTCCGGATGGAAGGCTTTGATATTTTCGGTATAGCCCATGCTTCACCGCATCACGAAGACAGCCATCATATCAGCGAATGGATGGAAGCCGGCAAAGGTGGATCAATGAAATTCCTGGAAAGAAATCTCGATAAACGAGGCGACATCACTTCGCTGGTTGAGGGGGCAAAATCAGTGATTGTTGCAGGTCTGCGCTACTACAGCAATGACCCTTCCGCCGGTGCCGACAATTACTTTGTCAGTCGCTATGCCCGGGTAAGGGACTACCACCTGGTAATGGAAGAGAAACTTGACCGTGTCCAGAAAATCATTAAGAAGGAGGTGCCTGAAGCATCATGCAGGGTATTCTGTGATGCAGGCCCCGTTACCGAGAAGGCATGGGCCATACGTGCCGGGCTGGGATGGCGCGGACGGCACAGCCTGGTCATTAACAAGGATATCGGCTCCTACTTTTTTATCGGTGAGATTGTTACCACGGCAGAGTTTCTCTATGATGACACTTCTGCCCGCGATCGTTGTGGCAACTGCACCCTTTGTATTGATGCATGCCCTACAGGTGCCATCTGCGATGACCGGACAATAGATGCACGCCGCTGTATATCCTACCTTACAATTGAACATGAGGGTAATCTGCCGGAAGAGTCCAGCGGCAAAACGGAAAACATGATTTTTGGATGCGACCGTTGCCAGGAGGTCTGCCCATGGAACAACAAGGCCGTGCCATACACCGATAAAGACCTTGTGCCGGAATTTCAAGTCACTTCACTGACGAGAAGAGACTGGCAGAATATGACACCTGAAGACTTTAAGAAGACTTTCAGGTCGTCGCCAATAAAGCGTACCGGCTATAAAATGATCCGGAGGAATATCGACTTTGCCAATTACGGGTCACCTGAAAAGAGGTGATATTCTCTGCCTGTCACCGTCATTGGGGGCAGGGGTTAGTCCCAGTATCCCCGTAACAATATTGTATATATCGACATTAAAGAGTGTGTCTGCGACAAAGCCTCTCCTGAAGGCTGGCCCCTCGGCATAGAAGATTGAGTGCATGTCACTGCATCGCCAGTCGTACCCGTGATCACCCCTGCTGTACCTGGCCTCAGGACGCAGCCCGGCTGTCCAGCCCGGGTCGGCAATGAGAACAACTGCCGGGATACGTGAGTGCGTTCCGTAACGGAGGTGAGCCGGAAGCTCCTCCCTCCCGTATGCCTTCATGCCCTGCTGGATATTCAGCAGATGCAACACACTGTCGGTCTTGTCCTCCACAGGCTCCACAGCCCATACCGGGTTGCCGCCGTAGATACGTTTTACCATCTCCCGCGGCAGTGTGTCAAGGATATAGTTGTATCGTGCTTCATCAACCTCTGTCATTCCATGATCGGAGAGGACAATGAGATTGATATTTTTTGCATGAGGCAGGCGTGCCAGGCCCGTTCTCAGAACACCGAGGAGGCTGTCAAGAGATCTGACAACAGCGCCGGTTTCAGTCGAGACAGGACCGTAGCTGTGGCTTATGGCGTCAGGCTCCTCAAAGTAAAGGGTGACCAGGTGTGGTCTCATGTTTGCCGGCAATGACAGCCATTTAAGCACTGTATCAACACGGTCGCCAAAGGCAACCTCATCGTCGAAAGGCTTCCAGTAGTCAGGCTGCATTCCCTGTATGGGCGCTTCCGAACCCACCCAGTAAAAAGAAGCGCTCTTCATCCCCTGTTTGCGTGCCGTCACCCACATCGGCTCTCCACCGTAAAAAGCACCGTTGGCAACCATGGCACGGTCGCCAATCCTGTAGACCAGGTCAAGGTCGGGAGCATAGAAGCTGTTGTTAACCAGTCCGTGATGGTCAGGATAGAGACCTGTGGCTATCGTGTAGTGATTGGGGAATGTTTTCGTGGGGAACGACGGAATAAGTCTCTCTGCCATAACCCCATGCCGGGCTATGTCATCAAGCACAGGAGTGCCGTGGATAGAGTCATAATCCCAGCGGAAGGCATCGAGCGACACCATCACGACGTAGGGAGCCTCCTTACCGGCCTTAAGATTGCTGCATGATGAAAATGAGAGTGCAGTAAACAGGGCAAGCGCCAAATATTTGAATAACCTCATCTGTTCTGTTTGTTGAATTTTCTCACCTGAAAAGTATAACAATTTTTAATGGAAGATGTTCCTGCCTGCTATCGAATTATCCATTAATTTTGGTTGCTAAACTGATTAACCATCATGAAGAGAATATTCCTTTCTCTGGTCCTGATTTCGGCCATCATTGTTGCCGCGGCGCAGAAGAATTATGCACTGCTGGTTATTGACGTACAGAACTTCTATTTCCCCGGAGGCCGGTCTGAGCTGGTAGAGCCTGAAAAGGCGGCTGAGAAGGCGGCCGTTGCAATTAAGGCAGCCAGGGAGACGGGAAACCCGGTCATCTTCGTTCAGCATAAATCAGATTCCGGGATGGAAATCAATGACCTCGTGGGACCCCTAAAGGGAGAAAAGGTATTTGTCAAGACCGAGGTCAACAGTTTCCTGG
Source organism: uncultured Rikenellaceae bacterium (assembly GCA_963696805.1). Taxonomy (GTDB): domain Bacteria; phylum Bacteroidota; class Bacteroidia; order Bacteroidales; family VadinHA17; genus SR-FBR-E99. Next base: position 577,796 of record CAVOLF010000005.1, on the reverse strand, counting down.
GAACCGGGTTGAAGGAATATATTGACGGCCTCGCGATTGACACCCTTGTTATCTGCGGGATGCAGACGCAGATGTGCGTGGAGGCAGCAGTTCGGGCAGCACACGATTTCGGGTATTATGTCTGCCTGCTTCATGATGCCTGTGCCACCCGCAATCTGAAATTCGGTGACCGCGAGGTGCCTGCCGCCGATGTGCATGCATCAACCCTGGCAACTCTAAAAAGCTACGCCCAGGTGCTCTCCGTTAATGAATGGAAAATGAGATAGCACCGAACACGATCATAGTTTAGTCTAGAAATCAGACACTTTCGAATTAAATACCTTATTTTTTCATTGCTTCCTCACGCAACAGGGGAGGCATTTTTTCAATGGCATACCTGAGGGCTGTACGGGGCATGGCGTCCTTGTGCCTCATGACAAAACCGAACACCTCCTTCTGATATGGCTTGCTGGCCTCCTTCAGCATCCATCCGTATCCCTTCTGTACCATGTCATCCCTGTCAAGAAGTAGTATTTCGGCAATTTCAAAGATGTCATCAAGGAACTTGCCCTTGCGGGCAGGTACGATCAATGATACGGCAGATGCCCTCCTTACCCACCTGTTTCCCGACCCCGCCCACTTCTTCAGCTCTGAAATAAAACCGGGATACATCTGAATGAAATCTCCGACCGTATGATTGCATAGAGTATCACATGAAGCCCAGTTATTGACGTACTTATGCACCCACCCTTTAAAATATTTAAAATCATCCGGAACGAACTTCCCGGCCAGCCTCTCAGACCACAGGCAGGCAACGAAGGTCTCCTCCATCATGCCCGACTGCCAGAGTGAATCGCACAGACCGAGGATCTCCTGTTTAGGTCTACCCCTTACCAGTGCATAATTTGCCCGCGCAATCTCTTTTACGGTTTTTGCCCTGATCCCGTAAAGGTTGACTTCTTCTTTGAAGTATCTCAGTCCTGTTTCCCTGGTCTTCTCATCCGAAGCCTCCCTGAGCTCCCCTCTGACCTTTTCAAGTATCTCATCCATTTTTTTTCTCTTTTGCAGTCATTGCTGCAATCTCATTTGCATAACTGACGACATCGCCGGTGGCCACATCAATAACCCTGGCGCCTGCTAATCCGAATTTTTCGGTTACCGCTTCAGTGAGACTTTTCCTGACTGCAACTATCAGTATTGCACTGTTTTCATTCAAGAGCCAGGCTAGCCTCTCGCTCCATCCCAGGCCCCTCAGTTCAAGCGGACCTGCCTCATCGATTATGATGACATCCTTATCGTGATTAGCCTCAGGATGAAGTGCGCTCTTCCCGGCATCGTAACCGGCATCATAAACGGTGAATCTCTCCACCCCCATATCCTCGCTTCCGGTATGTCTCAGGAAAGGAGTCCTGGCTCCGCTACCGATGTCCGAGACATCGTAACCGGTCGTTCTGTCTTCCTCCACGATGCGCAGCGCCAGGATACCTCCCACTCTTACCCCTTTCTCCTTTAGCAAGCCGGCAAGTTTGGCAAGCCAGGCGGTCTTCCCTTCTCCTATTGTACCCGTTACGACAAATACCTTCCTCACACCCTGCTGTTCTCTCCTTTCGTCATTCAGCCGCCGCTCCACACGAGTAATCATCCGGTTCAGTATCGACACCGGGCTTTTTATGGCAGTCCTCAGGTCGGGCATGTCAGCTATCATCGTCGGAAGGCTGGCAGCCGACAGCTCGAGGGCTAACGGCAGCTGCCTGAGACGCGTCCTGCCAAATAGAGTGCGAACCTTCGGATTATACAATTCTGTGCCAAGAGCAGAGAATCCGACAATGATTATTATTGCCCGGAAGTTCATCTGTATCCCGATGAGGATGGCCCCCATCACATCATTCTTTCCGGGCTGAAATGCTGTGAAAGCAAGGGCCGAAAGCATCGTAATTATTACGAAGGTGACCCAGAATCCCGGTTTCGAGAGCTGCCTCATAGCACGCTTATAGCGCAATGCCAGGATGGTAATGACCGGAATGACCGTAATTATCCACCAGAACCACTTTGCAGTGCTTACAACCACCAGTAGTCCGCCGATGAGAATTATGTCGGCTGCCAGCCATGCAAGAGAATAGGCAAATGGCTGTTCCTCCTTTTTTGGTGATGATCTGATGACCGCTGGTTCAGGCAGCGACTCCTCAGGAGGGAGAGAAGCCATCCTGCGGCCTGTGATAATGCCCGCGACTGCAGTGACTGCTCCAAAAAGAGCATATATGGCCAGAAGAAGAATCAGCGGCGACCAGAATGCATCAAACTGAAGATTCAACTGCTTCGAGGCATAAGCGGTAATGTTCGAATAGATATCGACAAGGTTGCCGCCGTAATAAATAATCATGTTGAATATCTTCTGGAAGAGATTCCATGACATGGCGAGCATCGATCCGACAATGAAACCGACGAAAGTCCTGCCAAATAGCCTGACGGATGTTTCAAGCAGCAGTGATTCCATGATGATGGCGATCATCGGACCGAATATGATGGCGCTGGGTGACATCGCCTTCATCAGCGCGCATATCAGTCCGGCCCGCCAGTAAAGGCCATGCTCCCGCCACTTGTAGCTTACAGAGATAAGTATCACCAGCGCTATGGCTGTCAGAACGTTACCGCTGAAAGGAACACGCAGGTTATGAAGGAAACTGCCGAGAACAATCTCGGCAGCGGCCCAAATAGTACCTATAATGGATGCCTTGATCCACTTGTCGCTTATGGTCGTCGTGCCTCTGCTCAATTAATGGTCGCTGGAAAAAGAATTACTCTCAGAACGGATCGCACTCCCGGTAGGCTTCAATGACCTTTTTTACTCCTTCGGGGCCCCTGACGCTGCGGCCGTGCTCCATGCATATCACCCCGGTATAGTCACGCGAAAGAATGTATTTGAAGATATTTTTATAATTGATCTCTCCCGTTGACGGCTCATTGCGCCCCGGGTTGTCTCCTACGTGGAAAGCGGCTATCTGATCCCAGCATGCTTCGATGTTGGGTATCAGGTTACCCTCGGTGATCTGCTGATGATATATGTCTTCAACGATCTTCACGGCAGGACTGTTCACCGCCTTGCACACCTGGTAAGCCTGCGGCATCTGAGTCAGCCAGAGACCAGGATGGTCCCGCAGCGTGTTGAGCGGCTCAAGGACCAGTGTCATGCCTTCAGGTTCTGTGAGATCAGCACAATACCTTAGATTGTCAATAACATTTGCCCGCTGTATGTCAGGATGAAGCCTTTCATCATATCTGCCCGGGACAACGAGTGCCATCTTAAATCCAGTTCTTTTGGCCACGTTAATGCCCTCTTCCATCTTCATGGTCATGAAGTCGCGCACCTCCTTGTGAGGAAGCACAAAGGATGTCTTTCCAAAATCGGCATGCAACACCCATGGCCCCATCATCAGACCCATCCGCTGGATGGCTGAGGCAATACGCTCCTGGTCCACAGGCGGACGCCCCGGGAGCCCGTTGTCAAAGACTGCCCGGAAGCCTTTGTCGGCAATGAACTGAATATTGTCAACCAGGTCATCGCTGCCGCAAAGCTCGCGGAACATGCCTATTGAGGGGGCGTAGGCCAGCCTGAAAGGCTTGTCAGCGTCAGCCATAAGCGCTGAACGGCTTCTTCCGCTGAGAAGTGCCGGTGCGGTAAAAAGGGCCGCGCCGGTGGCTGCGGCCCCTTTCAGAAAACTGCGTCGTGATTTTGTGTTCATTGTCGGTCTCAATTATCTACTCTCCTGGAACAGGTACACTCTTTGAAACATCAACCGGACCCATATCAAATACCTTCGGGCCGAGCTTCAGCTCTGAGTTCATCATCTCATCCCAGGTCACCTTTTTGCCGGTATATGCTGAAACTCGTCCCATTATGCCGGCCATCGTTGATACGGCAACAAACTCCGCCTCATTCAGAGGCTTCCCGGTGCGAATGGCAGTCACGAAATCAATATGTTCCTGGTCATATGGACTCCTGATGAGCTGGTCAGTCATCTTTCCCTCATCATCAAGCGTGTAACCTTCGTACTTCCACAACTCGGTTCCGGCAGGGTCCCATACGGTGTTCTGGCAGTTGGATGTTCCCTCTGTGCCCTGTACCCATTCCGAGACATTTCCCTCGCAACCGTTTATCTGACGGCACATGCTGTGAACATGGAACCCTCCTTCATATATGAAGTCAGTGCTGAAGAAATCGTACTGATCACCTGTGACACGCCTGTGCCGGGCACCGAATGACACTGCCGAGACCGGTTTCTTTCCTGTAAACCAGTTTATTACATCAATATTATGAACATGCTGCTCAACGATGTGGTCACCAGAGAGCCAGCACCAGTTAACCCAGTCACGGATCATGTATTCCATCTCCGTCCATGAAGGATTCGGATCACGGTACCACAGCTGTCCCTGGTTCCAGTAGCAGTTTGCAGCCACGATGTCACCTATCATGCCCTCCTGCACTTTGCCCCAGGTGGCAACATAATCATGCTGGTGATGCCGCTGGGTGCCTGTCACGACACACAGTTCCATGCCCTTTGCCTTCTCACCGGTTGCCATTATCTGCCTGATGCCTGCCGGGTCAACGGCAACGGGCTTCTCCATGAAGACATGCTTGCCGGCTGTAACGGCGGCCTCGAAATGCAGAGGCCGGAAAGATGGCGGGGTAGCAAGAAGGATCACATCGACACCGGAGTCAATAACCTTCTGGTAGGCATCAAAGCCAACAAAACAGTTCTCGTCGGCTATCTCCACTCCGTCCTTTACCAGGCGTTCCCGGCATGATGTGACCCTGTCGGCAAAGACATCGCCCAGGGCAGAGATGGTGAGATTTGGTCCTGAATGCAGGAAGTTCAGGGCGGCGCCGGTGCCCCTGCCTCCGCAGCCGATCAGGCCGGCCTTGAGGAGTGGCCCGTCAGGAGCCGCGTCTGGCATGACGGGAAGAATAACGCTCTTCCGCTTTTTCGGTGAACATGAGGTGATCAGTGCCGGCACAACAATGCCCGCTGCACCTGCAGCTGCTGCAGTGCCCAGAAAGTTTCTTCTTGAGATGGATGATTTTTTCATGACAGTTTGGATGTATGTTTCAAAGTTACGATTTATGTTGTTTCTCAAAGTTAAAAGTCCGTAAAGTACGTAAAGTCCATAAAGTCCGCAAAGTCCGCAAAGTCGAAAGTCCTACGGCCCTGAAGTCTAACTATCTTATTATTAATCCTTAACTTCCAATTCCTCACTACTGCCTATTGCCTACTCCAAGTCCATCACCACCCTGAAACCCACAAAGAAACAATCGGAGTACCACCAGATGCTCTTCGGCATCTGCGGGTCTGTCTTCAGCCATTCGGCGGTCCGCGTGTGATCACGCGCCGCGCTCCTGACGCCTCCGGCACCGTCACGGTAAGATCCTCCCCTTATCACATGCTCCCCGGTACCTTCATGGATGTCGGAACAGAACTCTGCGACGTTTCCGCTCATGTTTTTAATGCCCCATGGGTTCGACTTCACAGCCGAGGGCTCCTGGGTCTTTGAAGGGCTGTTACCCCGGTAGATAACGTATGTGTTTATTACTGCGGTGTCGGGTTTGCCGCCGAAAAGAGACCTCTTCTCATACCTTGCCGGATCACCTTCAAAGAAATAGGGTGTCTCCGTTCCGGCCCTGCATGCATATTCCCACTCTGCCTCTGTGGGCAGACGATACTTTTTACCGGTCACCTGTGAAAGCCACCTGCAATAGGTCTCAGCTGCATGATGACTCATTGAGATGGCAGGCCTCTGCCCCATACCCCAGTTCTGATCCGGCTTACCGTATGGTGGTGTGGCACCACTGACGGCATCCACATCAGCCTTCTTCAGCCGTGACCCCTCAGTGTCTGTCGATCTGCCCTCCGAAGCCGTCTGCCTGTAGAACTCCATATACTCATCCCATGTAACCTCCACCTCGGCGATGAAGAACGAATCAACACTTACCTCCCGGAGTATCTCGTCAGCCCTGCGTAACGGCTCGTTATCTGGACTTCCCATCGTGTATGAACCGCCCGGCACTGCTATCATGCGGAATGTGACACCCGAGCCGGGTATCTGCTCCGTGAAATTTCCGAAAGAGGTTACAGTGGCAGCTGCAGCATAAACAGTATCCGTCGCCTTCACCGCTTTGCCAAACCCTGTGTTGCTCCCGTGGACATAGTCCTTCATGTAATGCCCTGCGTTCAGATGACAGCTGATGCACTGCAGCTCTTCACCCTTGTCGGTCATCTGCTTGTAATAGAGATGCGCCTCTGAACCCTCACTTGTGAGAGTGGCCGGGAAGAGATTCTCGTGGCATTTGATGCATGTTGAGTTGTAAACATGCTTCGAAGCCCTCTCAAGAGTTGATGCTGCCTCCCAGTCAAATTCCGTGGAGTCCTTCGTCCAGTAGCTCCAGAGATCACGCATCCCCGTTTTGGCCTTCTCAATGAGATAGCCCTCTCCCTTCGGAGGAAGGTGGCATTCGGCACATGATACACGGTAGCCCGACTTCGTTGCGTAATGAACCCCCTGCTTCCAGCTGGCAGTAGCCTGCGGATGAACATGGCACAAAGCGCAGAAATCATTTGTTGAGGTGGCTTCCACCGCCTTCCCCAGTCCAAAAAAAATGAGTACACCGGCTACAACACCGGTAAAAAACCACATCCAGGTTCTCTTCTTCACAAAAGCTGAATTAGGGATGTCAAGATAGTAAAAAACAAAATCCGATCTACCTCCGGAGGCTGTTGCGCGACAGGTAATGACGATTTCAGCCGCCATTAGGCGTTAAATTATTACATTTGGAAAAACAGGAAGAATGAGACGGACTCTGCTTGCATTTCTGCTTCTGCTGCTGATTATCCCTGCCGGTGCGCACCCCTGGAAGCCCCGTCATTACGTGATCATTGACAGCGACGGAGGCATAGACGACCTGAAGGCAATATGCATGTTGCTGGCATCTCCTGATGTCAGGATACTCGCCATAACAGCATCTGACGGGTATCACAAAGCACCTGTTGCATATGAAAAGATCAGGACAATGGTCGACGGACTGTGGCATCAGGGTTTGCCCGTAGAAGTCGGTGAAGATGCTGTCAGGCTCATAGAAGAGACCCTGACGGCAGAAACGACTCCGGTAACCTTCATTGCCATGGGACCACTGAAGACAGTATCAGATGCAATGGATCAATCACCTAAGTTCAACGAAAAGGTGAAACAGGTTATCTGGACAAACAGCGGGCTGCCCGGCAAGGAAGGATTCAACTACATGGCATCACCCGGTGCCACTGAGAAAGTACTGGCAGGATCAGTTCCCGTTATCGTGACCGGCGCTGGCGGAGATGGCTTTTATGATAAGGATCTGCTTGAGAAGATTGGGAATATTCATACCCCATATGCCGCCAGGGTGAAGGATCTTATCAACTCTATGCCTTCGCATTCATTTGTTTATACTGCCTTTGATGAAATGGTACCGCTGCTACTTCATTTCCCAGAACTCTTCACCGCCACGGAAACAGATAACAAGGGCATTTACCACTCACCGGCTGACCTAAGTGCCTTGCGCCAGGCAACCCTGAAGATTCTCAGGGGTGAAACGGTGGAGAGGATGCAGGTTATCAAGAGAATGCCCCCTGATACTTCTTTCTATATGCCTGACCTTCAGCCGTTCGTATCTGAAATACGCAACCGGTACGGTGAAGATGAATGGACCTCGGGGGTGATCGGCAACGAGCTCCATCGACATCTTGGAGTGTTAGCAATTATAGGTGTTAAAATGGGGATCCGTGCACGTGAATATTTCTGCACAGGTGTTGATGAGATGATTGTAACAACCCACGCAGGCTCAATGCCGCCCCTGAGCTGCATGAATGACGGTATCCAGGTAAGCACCGGAGCAACTCCCGGACACGGACTGCTGACAGTCAGCACTGAGAAACCATTTTTTGCTGCGGCTGACTTCACCCACAAAGGAAAAACAGTACGCATCTCACTCAAAAAAGAGCTTGCCGACAAAGTCTCTGCTGAACTCAGGGAAATAAATTTCATCTACAGCCTCGACAGCGATATCTACTGGGAACTGGTAAGAAAAAACTCGATTAAGTACTGGCTGCAGTTCGACAGACATGAAATATTTGACATTGATGTTGTAGAATGAACTGACCCTGTGATATCGAACTACGAACAAGGATTAACCCCGCCTCCTCCACCACATCTGGCAGATACGGCGGACAAAAGATTTAGGTTATATGAAGATTAAGTATCTCTTAGCGATCATGGCGGTTAGCGCCATTTTAATCTCCTGCGAAACAAAGCAAAAAGTATTGCCTGCGATCATACCCCTGCCAGTACAAATGGAAACGGCGGGCGGAGCTTTCATCCTTCAACCTTCAACCCGGATAAACTACACGGGAGGCAATGAAGCAGCAGCCGTGGCAGAACACCTTGCCGGATTGCTGCGCCCTGCCACCGGGTTTGCGCTGAAGGCCTCAGAAGGCAATGGTGGAGATATCAGACTTCTCATTGACACATCCGGCGTATGGAAGCCTGAGGAGTACAGGCTAACGGTTAAAAAGAGAAATGTGACTCTCACGGCAGCAACCCCTGATGGTCTCTTCAGGGGTGTACAGACAATCCGTCAGCTGCTCCCTCCGCAGATTGAGAGCAGCATTTTGGTCTCCGACGTGAAATGGATAATGCCATGTGTGTCGGTAAACGACTATCCCCGGTTTGAATGGAGAGGCATGCACCTTGATGTAAGCCGCCATTTCTTTGATGTTGAATTCATCAAAAGGTATATTGACATCCTTGCCTTGCACAAACTGAATGTCTTCCACTGGCATCTTGTTGATGACCAGGGCTGGCGTATTGAGATTAAGAAATACCCTCGGCTCACGGAGGTCGGAGCATGGCGTGTCGACCGCGAGGACAGACCGTGGAATGCAAGGGAGCCTCAGCAGCCGGGAGAAAAAGCCACCTACGGGGGCTTCTACACACAGGAGGAGATTAAGGAGATAGTGGCTTATGCAGCAGAGAGATATATTACCGTCGTTCCTGAGATCGAGATGCCGGCACATGTGGGCTCCGCCCTGGCAGCCTACCCGGAATATTCATGCACCGGCGGACCCTTTACCGTGCCTCCGGGTGGCGTATGGCCGATAACTGACATCTACTGCGCCGGGAAGGAGGAGACATTCACATTCCTTGAAGATGTGCTGACCGAAGTAACTGAATTATTCCCGTCGCAATACATCCACATAGGAGGCGATGAAGCTGACAAGACGGAGTGGCGCAGGTGCCCCGAATGCCAGGCAAGGATACGCAAAGAGGGACTCGGGGATGAGGATGAGCTGCAGAGCTACTTCGTAAAACGAATTGAACAGTTTCTCATATCGAAAGGACGCAAGCTAATAGGATGGGATGAAATTCTACAGGGAGGCCTGGCACCGGAAGCTACGGTGATGTCATGGCAGGGCTTTGAAGGAGGGATAACCGCTGCCAGGTCAGGACATCATGCGGTGATGACACCGGTCTCGCACTGTTACTTCAATGTTTACCAGGGAGACCCCGCAACTGAACCTGCCTCCTTCAGCGGACTCATAACCCTGAAGAAGGTCTACTCCTTTGAACCTGTGCCCGCCGAACTCACTGCCGAAGAGGGCAAATTCATAATCGGCGCCCAGGGGTGTCTCTGGACTGAGTATGTGACAGACGGCAAAACAGCCGAGCATATGATCCTGCCCAGGCTTACTGCTCTCTCCGAGGTGGTGTGGTCTTCACCTGAAAGCCGTACCTGGGAAGGGTTCAGCACACGCCTGCCGAAGATGATGGAGAGGTTTGATGCCCTGGGACTGGCATATTCAAAAGAATCAGGCAGTAGTCAATAGGCAATAGGCAGTAGTAAAAAATCAGGTTGAGGGAATGCTAATTAAATTCGCCGAACAACTTTGACTTATTGTACCACTTGACGGCAATGCCGTAAAGAAGGGCGGTCCAGAAAGAGAAGAGGGCATAAACCAGGGCAGGCTTTACCATCTCATTGCTCTGGATAAGCGTTCCGGCAACAAGCAACGCCAGCGTGGTGTTCTGAAGGGCGACCTCCACCCCTATCGTCCATGATGTTCTTATGCCGGTTTTTCCAAAGATGCCCATAGCCATCCCTGCTGAAAAACCTGCAAAATTTATTATAATCGCATATGGCAGGATGCTCCACAAATCTGTAAAAGTGATGCCCGACCCCCCTTTTGTCTCATCCGCAAACGCAATCAGGGTATAAACCCCCGCAAAGAGAATGATCATCACTGTTCTTACCGGCCGCTGTATCCTGTCGGCAATTTTCTCACGGTAATACCTTAGCAGAACACCTGTGAAAGCAGGCAGAAGAGTTATAAAAAAGATCTGAAGGAAAGTCTGCACCAGCGGCAGCTCGAACGAAGAGTGCCTGCCTGTGAAAACCGTAAGTGCCAGGTTGACCAGAAGCGGAATGGTTGCCAGCGTCAACAGACTGTTAACGGCAATGAGTGAAACCGACAGAGCCACATTCCCTCTGAAGAGCACGGTCACAAAGCCGGAGGTGGTTCCGCCCGGGCAGGCTGAAAGAATGATGAAGCCAACCTTGATAACCGGCGGCAGATCGGTAAATCCGATGATGGCAAATACAATTAAGGGCAGCAGGATCATCTGCGAGATCAGCCCGAGGATGAATGCCTTCGGTGACCGGTATATATGTCTGAGATCATTAAAGTTGATCGAGAGCCCCACGCCAAACATGATCGTGGCCAGCACTGCGCTGACCAGAAAATCAATATATGTCAGGTTCATTGCTGACATATGACTGAATTTTTATTTTCTCGGCGACCAGATGATGAAAACATAAAATATTTTCACGGAAAGCAGGTAAAGTAAAGACTTTTGAACGAGGTGACAAAACATAATAAAAGTTAATAAGTCACTGATATTTATGCTAATTATCTGCCTAACCGTAATTGCTGTCAATTAAAGGATACATTTGCACGAAAATAATCATAGAAATATCGTGAATGCATTGAAAATAGGGAACCTGGAGATCGCTGTTCCGGTCATACAGGGTGGAATGGGAGTGGGGATTTCACTTTCAGGGCTTGCCTCAGCAGTTGCCAATGAAGGCGGTGCAGGCATAATATCAAGCGCAGGACTTGGCCTGCTTTACAAAAACCTATCGGTAGATTACCTTGAAGCAAGCATAGCAGGACTTAAGGAAGAGATACGCAAAGCACGGGAAAAAACAGCAGGAGTTATCGGTGTCAACGTTATGGTGGCAATGACCAACTTTGCCGATATGGTGAAGACAGCAATTGCTGAAAAGGTCGATATCCTTATCGCCGGGGCCGGTCTGCCGCTGGACATGCCCTCCTTCCTTAAAAAGGATAGCAGCACAAAGCTGGTACCTATAGTCTCATCAGCCAGAGCCGCAAAAATAATCTGTGACAAATGGAAGACCAATTATGACTACCTGCCTGATGCCGTTATTGTTGAGGGACCAAAGGCAGGGGGTCATCTCGGTTTTAAGGAAGAGCAGATCGAAGACAGTAACTATTCTCTCGAAAAGCTTGTTCCTGAAATAGTAAATGAACTGAAGCCCTTCGAAGAAAAATACGGTCAGCAGATCCCGCTGATTGCTGCAGGAGGTATCTATACCGGAAAGGATATCCGTGATATCATGGCCCTTGGGGCATCGGGAGTACAGATGGGGACAAGGTTCGTGACCACTGATGAATGTGATGCCTCCCCTGACTTTAAGAAGAGCTATATTGATGCTTCGGAAAAAGATATTGAAATAATCAAAAGCCCGGTTGGAATGCCGGGAAGAGCTATTCTCAGTAACTTTATAAATAAGGTTAAGGCTGGCAAAAAGCAACCAAAAGCGTGTCCCTTTAAGTGCATCAGGACCTGTGACATCTCGAAGAGCCCCTATTGTATCATCATTGCACTGATGAATGCACTCAAGGGAAATTTTGAATCAGGTTATGCCTTTGCCGGATCAAACGCCTTCAGGGCAACCCACATATTCTCGGTTAAGGAGGTGTTCCAGTCGCTGTTGATGGAATACAAGAGCAGCACTTCAGGAGAATAAAGTATTGCCCTGTTGCAATACCGGCATTAAGTCATCCCATTCGGAAATCGCAAATTTGAGCCGGCGACACAGGCGCAGGATCAATCCCGTACACGAAGTGTCGGGACGTAAATCGCCAGTTGCAAATTATCTGGGGTCAACCACCTGTCCCATAAAGACTATGGTGCCTGTTGTCGTCTCCCTGATGAAATAGAGGAAAGGACGGTTGATATTAACAACTGTGGTCATCGGCATCGATGTAAATTCAAACTCAACAACTGTGGCTGCAGCAGCCTCGGTGCCCTCCTCATCTGTCTTGATGAACGTCTGATGCATTAACCCGGCAGAAGTTGTTTCTCTTCAGTTTTAACCGTGGATTCCTTTCTTTTTATAAGCTTGTACAACTCGAAACCGGTAATACTTAGTAACCCGGCCAGTGCGCTGATCACAACCTCGGTGAAACTTATTCTTTCAAACTGGAAAAGGCTTGTCAGGAAAGGAACCGTGAGTATCAATACAAGGAAAACTATTGCTCCGCCAATGACCCATTTTACTGATTTGTTAGGAGTAATAATGATCTTGAAAATATTTGAGGTCCATGAACGGTTTGACAGAATTACAGCAATATTTGAAGCAATAAGGCTCACAAAAGTCAGGGTTCTCACCTCATTTTCAGAATACCCGAGCCGCAGTCCGATAAAATATACCAGTAGTGCCACGGCAAGGATACCTAACCCCTGGGAGCAGCTAACCAGAATTTTCCTGGCCCCGAAGAACGGTTCTTCAATAGCCTTGGGAGGTCTGTTCATCAATCCTGACTCTTCCTTTTCAGCCTCAAAGATTATTGAGCAGGCAGGGTCTATGATCAGCTCAAGAAAGACGATATGCACCGGCCACAAGATCAGGGGCAGATCTGCAAACATTACCGGTATAAGTGACAAACCGGCAATAGGAACATGTATAGCGAAGATATAGCCCAGCGCTTTCTGAAGGTTGTCAAAAATTCGGCGACCCATCCTTATGGCACCTACTATTGATGCAAAGTTGTCATCCATCAGTACCAGCGAAGAGGCCTCCCTGGCTACATCAGTACCTCTCTCTCCCATAGCAATTCCAATGTTAGACGATTTCAGTGCCGGGGCGTCATTCACCCCGTCACCTGTCATTCCCACTATCTCGTCATTCCTTTTCAGGGCATTCACTATCTTGAGTTTCTGTTCAGGGATGACCCTGGCAAAAATGTTTACCTCCTTTATCCTTTCAGACAACTCCTCTTCGCTGAGTTTATTAAGTTCCGGCCCGGTAATGCAGAGATCAGGGTTCTTCAGACCTATCTCCTTCGCAATATTCATAGCTGTAACAGGGTAATCGCCTGTAATCATTATCACTCTTATGCCGGCATTGTAACATTCCTTAATGGCCTGCGGAACATTTTCCCTGACAGGGTCTGACAATCCGATCAACCCCAGAAATTCAAAATCAAAATCGTGCTGTTCAGCCGGCAGTGTCTCCCGGTTTATATGTGCCCTGGCAACCCCCAGAACCCTGAGTCCTGATGATGCCATTTCTGCAACTGCAGTCTCATATTTTCCGACTGCTTTTTCATCCAGGTGACAGAGGTCAAAGATGGCTTCCGGAGCTCCCTTTGATGCAATTACCTTCTTTTGTGTTCCGGTATTGGTAAACACCCTTGACATTGCCAGCAATTCTATTGACAGCGGATACTCTTTCGCCATCTCCCAGTCGGCATGAATGTGCTCTGTCCCTTTCAGGAATTTCTCGCCGACACTCGTAATAGCCTTTTCCATCGGATCAAAAGGATGTATCTGGCTTGAGAGAATACCGTATTCTATTATTTCATGGAATGACTCAGGGAAATTGCCCCCGCTGTCCATATCGAGAAATTCTATTCCGTTATGCAGACTTGTGACAGTCATTTTGTTCTTTGTGAGCGTTCCGGTTTTATCGGTGCATAGAACTGTTGCCGAACCAAGGGTCTCAATGGCTGACGGTTTACGGGTTAAAACAGCCTTTTTTGATATCCTCCAGGCGCCCAGGGCCATGAAGATTGTAAGCACCACCGGGAATTCTTCAGGTAACATGGCCATCGCCAGAGTGATGCCGGCCAGAAATCCTTTCAGAAGATCACCTCTAGTAACTGTATAAACAACTATTACCAGTACACATAACAAAATTCCGATGATGGCAAGACGCTTTACAAGAATACCCATCTCCCTTTTCAGCTTGGTCGGTTCCTCCTTTACCTCTTCCAGAGCCTTGCCTATCTTACCTATTTCCGTATTGAGGGCAACAGCAATAACCTTAACAATACCGTTGCCCTGGACTATCATGGAACCCGAATACACCATGGGCAGGTCATCACCACCGGGAATTACCTCCTTATCGCCCTCCTGCCAATCCCGCTTTCTTACAGGCACTGACTCCCCAGTGAGAAGGGATTCATCTGCAGCAAGGTTAACAGACTGCAATACAATGGCATCAGCGGGTACCCTGTCACCTTCCTGAAGCATGACAATATCACCGGTAACCACATCGCGGCCTGCTATTCTGATCTCATCTCCGTCCCTTATTACAAGAGCACGCGGACTTGCAAGGTCTTTCAGAGCATCAAGAGCTTTTTCAGTCTTCTTCTCCTGGTAAAATTCTATACCCATGATCACGAAAACAAAACCCAGCAGCATCAGCCCCTCCGTAAGATCTCCAAGAAACAGATACAAAGTCCCGCACGCAACAAGCAAGAGGAACATTGGCTCTTTGATAACTCCCAAAGCTATCTGCAATACGTTTTTGGGTTTTGAAGAAGGCAGCTCGTTAAAACCCTCTGCGACTTGCTTTTGCCTGACCTCTTCAGTGGTCAGTCCCTTGTAGTCAGTTTTAAAAAAAGTACTCATGCTGTTTTAATTATTACTTACGCATTATGTGCTGAATTAGATCACTGTACTACTTTACCCAGAAGGCGTACAAGCTGCTTCAGCTCATCGTCGCTCAGGTTCCTGCGCATATCTTCAGCTATTTTCCCGTGTGCATAATCATGCATCCCGTTAATCAAATGACCCTTTTCGGTCAGGTGTATATGCTGACTTCTTCGATCAGCATCTGACTTGACTTTGAACAGATAATCCTTTTCAATAAGCTTCTCAACAGCAACTGTCACCGTAGGTTTTGACAGTCTGAGAGCAGAGGCCAGCTCTGTCAGATTTGGATTCCCCAGATTATTTATGACCTCCATGTAATGCATTTGGGTCAGGGTCAGTCCTGAAAAATTATATTGCTCTTTGGCATTCTCTTCCATCTGACCCATCATTCCGGAAAGCTTCTCAATAATCTTCTTCAATTCGTTCATGTCGCAAATATAGTTAGTATTTACTAATGATATATACTTATAACATTTTTACTTCTCCTCGATTTTGAATATGATTTGGCTGCACAATCATTTTTAATCCGTATGATTTTAAGGAATGAACATGTTACCTTTACACTCACAACAACTTACTGACAACACAAATAAGCCTGAATGACGGTACTAAGCAAAAATGATATACTCCGCTACCATCGGCAGCTGATTATCCCGGCCGTTGGAGAGGAAGGGCAGGAAAAGCTTATGAATGCCCGGGTTCTGGTTGTAGGCGCCGGCGGACTGGGATCGCCCGTACTCTTGTACCTTGCTGCCGCAGGAGTGGGCACTCTGGGTGTAGTTGATCCTGACGATGTTCACCTGAGCAATCTCCAGAGGCAGGTACTGTATGTCACCGGAGATATCACAAGACTAAAGGTTGAGGCAGCTGCCGAAAGACTCTCACGCCTTAATCCCCTGGTTGAAGTAAGGCAATATCCGGTGAGATTTGACGAGGCGAATGCAATGGAACTTCTCCGCGATTATGAGGTGGCCGTCGATTGCAGTGACAACTATGCCACCCGTTATCTCCTTAATGACTCCACCCGTGCTGCCGGTATTCCTATGATCTACGGGGCTGTCAGCCAGTTCATGGGACAGGTATCGGTGTTCAATTACATGGGCGGACCTTCATACAGGGACCTCTATCCCGAAGAAACCCGTACGGAAGCTGATGCCAGCCCTTCAGACCTTGGTGTGATAGGCGCTCTTCCAGGAATAATCGGGTCATGCCAGGCCTGTGAGGTGATCAAGATCATCACAGGGGCAGGTGAAATCCTCTCAGGTAGACTCCTGCAGGTGGATGCATTAAATCTGAGATACGAGATAATAACACTCTGAAGAATTTGAATTGAATCCATTTTTTTACGAAATTGGTTCTCTGGTGTAACCCGGCTACTGTACTCATGACTGTCAAGGTATCCCGATCATTGATTATGGTCCTCCTGCTCCTGGTAATTGCGGAGGCATCAGTATCATCACAGGAACTGTCCGACACTTCAGTCATAAATAAACGTTCAGGGGAAGCGTATGCCGGAGCCAGGAGAAATCCTGATATATCAATACTCATTGCCCACCAGTCGCTGAGCGCCTCGCGCAAATTGGATTACAGAAAAGGCATTGCAGACGCCTCACTTGCTCTCGGCATGGCATTCCTGGCAAAATACAACCAGGGAGACAGCGCCTGGTACTATAATAATCAAGCGCTTGGTCTTTATGAGGAGGCCGGTGATATTTCAGGAAAGGCACGTGCCTGTTACGGACTTGCATATGTTTACAGTTTCAGGGGCGATCTGGTCTCCTCCGAAAAATACAGCCAAATGGCCCTGGAATATTTTGAGAAGGCAGGTGATCACCGGGGAATGATCAACAGCCTTAATGTTCTTGCATACCTTGCCCGTCAGAAACAGGATCTCGATGAGGCAAGAGGTTATGTTGAAAAAGCAATATCAACCGCCCGGGGAGTAAGGGATACCCTGCCGCTTGCTGACGCCACCAATAGCCTTGGGAATATCTACAAGGAGATGGCCCTCTTCAGCCAGGCCATCGATGCATATTTTGAGGCACTTCGTCTCTGGGAACTGAAAGGAGACAGCAGCGGAATGTCAATAGCCTTCGGAAGTATAGGCCTGGCCTATTACTACCAGAAAGACTATGAAAAGGCCCTGGAATTCAGCAGAAAGCATCTCTTGCTGTCGGAGAAGAGAAAAGACCTGTGGGAGGTCAGCAAGACTTGCAACACCATCGCTCAGATACACAACTCTCAGGGATTGTTCGACAGCGCTCTCGTTTCCCTGCGTAAAAGCCTTAACCTGAATAGGATGATGAATTTCCCCTCCGGAGAAGCATCAAGCTGCCACAATATGGCTTCCACCCTCCTCCATCTGTCGCAACCCGATTCCGCACTGTGGTACATGAAAAAAGCAATGGACATAACCTCGGATAATGACCTGCCGGTTCCTCCTGATTATTATATCACCCTCGGTAACATCTGGCAGTCACAGGGGCACTACAACCAGGCTTTCTCAAACAGCCTCAAAGCTTATAAACTGGGCAAGGAAAAGGAACTACCGCTGATTGTATCTGACGCCTCCAGGATGCTCAGTGACATATACAGTAAAACAGGAAGAGAAGATCTTGCATACCGGTATCTCAGGGAACACATGCAACTGAAAGACAGCATCAGCAACGACGAATTTCTGAAACAGGTCACCCGGATGGAGATCCAGTATGATTTCGACAAGAAGCAAAAAGAGGCTGAATACATACAAATGCAGGAAAAGTTGGTGCGTGACCAGAAGATAAAACAGCAGCGCATCTATCTCAAAGGGCTCGGAATATTGCTTATCCTGGTTGCCCTCATTTCACTCCTCTACCTCCGCCACACCCGCCTTATGGCAAAATACTCACAGATTGACCTCGAGCAGAGGTTGCTGAGAGCCCAGATGAACCCTCATTTCATCTTCAACTCGCTGTGCGCCATACAGAACCTCATCCTGGCGGAAAAGCCCCAGAAGGCCAACGCCTTCCTTACAAAGATTGCCGGGCTCATGCGCAATATACTTGAAAACTCCCGCGAGGAATATATACCTCTTGAAAAGGAAGTTGAGACTCTCAGTTATTACATGGATGTCCAGCAACTGAGGTTTGATTCGGGTTTTGAATATAGTATCACTGTTGACCCTTCTATTGATCCTGAAAATGTTTCAGTCCCTCCCATGCTGGCCCAGCCATGTGTCGAGAACTCCATTGAGCACGGACTTCTGCCGGGCAGGGAGAAAGGCCGGATAAGTGTAAACTACTCCCTCAGGGGTGGACTGATTAGGCTCGAGGTTACAGATAACGGCATCGGAAGGGGAAAAGCCGCAGAGGTTACACCGGCAAGAAAGAAACAGTCGATTTCGACAAAACTGACAGAAAAACGTCTCGAACACTTCAGGAAGATTTTGAAGGAAAAGGAGATCAGCTATGAGATCACGGATCTTTTTGAGGGGGAGGCTGCTGCAGGGACAAAGGTGATGATAATGCTTCCATATAAGAGGATTTATGCTTAAATTATTACCCGGTTAACAGGTCAGTTATGAAAGCAATTATTGTAGATGACGAACCAGCGGTAAGAAATACTATTTCAGCGCTGTTGAAAGATAGCTTCAAGGATATAACTGTCAGCGCACAGGCCGGCAGTGTACAGGAAGGTTATGCCGCTGTAACAGAACATCAGCCCGACCTCCTTTTTCTCGATGTCGAACTGCCTGACGGACTCGGCTTTGACCTGCTTAAGAAGCTTTCTCCCGTACGTTTCAGGACCATCTTCATCACCGGACATCAGGAATATGCACTGGATGCGATAAAGGTCAGTGCGCTCGACTACATCCTCAAACCAATTGACCTTGACGAGCTGGCTTTGGCAATAACCAAAGCCAGGGAGATAATCAACCATGATGAGGAACAGCTCAAGTTGCAGGCGCTGAGCGAGAACCTTGCGGGGAAGAGGGTGCTGAAACGGATCATCCTCCGCACCTCCGACGCATTGCAGTTGATTTCTGTAAGCGACATTATCCGCGCCGAGGCTGAGAGCAACTATACTCACTTCCATCTTGCAGGAGGTAAACGCATTATGGTATCACGTACCATTAAGGAGTACGAGGCTATGCTCAACGGCTCGGGGATAATTCGCGTGCATCAGTCACATCTGGTCAACCTGGGCCACATTGACAAATTCTTCAAGCATGACGGAGGCTACCTGCAGTTGAAGGACGGCACCACCGTTCCCGTTTCTGCCAACCTCAAGCAGAAAGTCCTGCAAGCCATCACTGACCATCTCTACGAGTAGAACAAAGCTCAGGGCCCTGCGCCCTGCGCAAAACCTCCTCCGATACTAACCCAAACGCCCCCTTTACTCATTTGCTATTGATACATCAATGGCCCGGGTTTAACTTTCCTGAAAAACTAAAGGCCATGAAGTATTCAGTAATCCTTACAGTATTTGTTGCCCTGCTGTTCTGTTTCACACCCGAAGCGCAGGCTCAGGTCAAGAATCCGCTTAAGAAAACAAAGCGGGAGGGAGAGAACAGAACCAACAGGGGAATTGATAAAACCATAGATAAAGGTTATGACAAGATTGAAGAGGGTATTGGTAATCTCTTCAGGAAAAAAGACAAGCAGGGGAAAGATGAGGGAGCGCCTGAGGAGGACGCCGGGCCCGGACAACACGGTGATGCCGGACCTGGACAACCTGGTGATGCCGGTTCCAGAGCGAACCAGACGTCCGGTCCAGCATTGAACTGGGCCAAATACGATTTTGTGCCGGGTGACCAGGTGATCTTTGAAGACAACCTGACCGGGGAAGAGAATGGTGAGTTCCCTTCCCGGTGGGATCTGATAGCAGGAAATACAGAAATAGCCGTTGTAGATGGCGAAAATATTATTATGATGAGAGACGGCTCTCCTTCAATAATTCCCTATTTCAAAGGTCCGGGAGAAGATCATCTGCCTGAAGTGTTCACTATAGAACTTGACTTGTACTATCCAAAGGAATATCCATTTCAGATATATCTCTATGACAGGAAAAACCAAAAATCAAATAGCCCCACGGGATATACTTATATAACTGTATCGGGAAATGAAATGTCAATGGGGCGTGCAACAAGCAAATATCCTGAGGAAAAAGATTTGAACAGGTGGATGCATATAGCTATTGCCTATACCGAAGGAAAGCTTAAAGCATACCTTGATGACACACGGCTGGTTAATATTCCCCGGCTTGACTTTGACCCTTCTGGAATTACACTTCATGCCTATCATGCTTCCAATGAAAACCCATGCTATATCAAAAATGTCAGGATAGCCAAAGGCGGCGTCAAGTATTATGACCGCTTCATGCAGGATGGCAAAATCATTGCCAATGGGATCCGTTTCGATGTGAACAAGGCAACACTTAAACCTGAGTCAATGGGTGTAATCAACGAGATAGCGGCTTTGATGAAAGACCACCCGGAAGTAAACTTCAGCGTAGAAGGGCATACTGACAGCGACGGTGATGACGGCTTCAACCAGACACTCTCGGAACAGCGTGCCGAAACCGTGGCTAACACTCTTAAGAAGCTGGGCATCGACGGCAGCCGTATGACCTCAAAAGGATGGGGCGAGAGTAAGCCTATCGACAGCAATGCCACCCCCGAAGGCAAAGCCAACAACCGCAGGGTGGAGTTTGTGAAGAAATGAGTGCAAAGTCAAACTTGTTTGAGCTTTGCCGAGCGCCGAGACAAATGCGTGAAGCAAGTTTGTGAAAATATAAAAAAGTCTATAGTTATGAAAATCACAGGATTATTAACCGTTTTTGCGGTAACTTTTCTATTTGCAGTGTGCTCCGGATGCGGGCAAAACAAGAAGCCTTCATCCACTGAAACCCAGGTAGCTGCTGAAGTTGCAGAACCGGAGACTGCAAATTCTGAAGTCACTGAGAACGATGCTGACAGCAAAGGGA
Organism: uncultured Rikenellaceae bacterium; assembly: GCA_963696805.1. Classification (GTDB taxonomy): domain Bacteria; phylum Bacteroidota; class Bacteroidia; order Bacteroidales; family VadinHA17; genus SR-FBR-E99. Next base: position 556,808 of record CAVOLF010000005.1, on the reverse strand, counting down.
AACCGCTCGGGGTCAGATCCGGTATCATCGAGTACACCTATTCGGGTGATAAAACCGGAAAATCAACCCAATACTTCGAGGACTACGGTATGAAAAGCGCCGTTTATGCTGAGATCGCCTCACAGGGAGAGACAAGCAAGGGATGGTCCGTTACCATTGGAGAAGACCAATACATGTGGGATCTTTCAAATCCTGGCAAGGGAATGAAAGCAAAGAACCCTATGGTAAAAAACCTGATGGAATCATCAGGGAAGGATGTTTTGTCCTATATGGCCACTATGTACGAACAGATGGGGATGACCAGGAGCGGAACGGAGATGTTCCGGGGTAAGGAGTGCACAGTCTTTAAGGGAGACATGGGCAAGGTGCTGATATGGAAAGGGGTCATGATGAAGATGGAAATGAAGCTGGGCATGATGGTGTCAAGCCAGGAAGTGACCTCCATCAAAACCAATGTTCCGGTTGATAACAAATATTTCCGGATACCTGATAATATTACCTTTTCCGAAATGCCGGGGTTTTAATGTCCATGACTTTTTATCTGCATGAACAAACTACAGAAGCAGCGGCGAAGGAGAAACCGCAGATAATGGGGAGAATATCGAATTTGAATGATATTAATCTTTGACAACATGTCTTACGTAAAAATTTTAAAGGGGAGTCTGGCTGTAACAGTTCTCAAGCTGGTTATGATCTTCCCCATAACAGCCACTCCCCTTTTTCCAAATATACCGGATAGCCCACCCACCGCAATCAGTAACGAAATGCCAGATCTCCTGTCAAAGGATGATGCCGATTATCCCTCAGTCAGTGAATGGAGGAGATATGATATCAATCTCGACGGGAAATTTGACGTGAACGATATCGACCTCCTGATGGACCAGGGGTGGCAGGACTTCGATTATGACCTCAACGAGGACGGAGTCAAGGATTTCGATGATGCACTGGCACTGTTCCTGAAGCTATCTGTTATGGACCGGAGCTGCGACAAAAAGGTTACGGATGAGGACTATGAGCCCGTAAGTCCGGTCAGGCTGCCTGAGGAACCTGATTATAGCAAAGTGCAGCAAATTGTGAGTAACTGCATCTTCAGATCATTACCCAAACCTTCCTCATGATATTGAAGCGCAGGCATTCAATTCTATCCTTAATGCCAACTCACTGACAATTCCTGAAAGAGCATATGTTTATCAGCTGGCAGGCATGTCTTCAATTGTACAGAACAATCTTGACGGTGCACAATGGGCATTCGGCAGGGCATTTCAGACCTATGACCGGTCACCCAGTGCCCTGGGAAACCTGGCCTTTGCCGTTGCTATGAATGGAGAACATGAGAATGCACTTATGTTGCTGGCTTACGCCAGGAAGCTGTATCCTGAATCAGCTGCCACCTCAACCTCCATTGGCTGGATCTTTGCCCGTCATGGCCAGAACGAGGAAGCCCTTAAATACTACGATGAAGCAGTCTTCTACGCCCCTGAGATAGGACAGTATCACATGAACCTTGGCATCCTGCTCATGCGCATGGGCAATAAGAGAAAAGCATATGAGGAGTTCATGGAGGCTACTGAAAAAGACCCGGAAGATATTAAAAAAGCTATTTTCAGATACACAACAAAACCACCTGACGCGCCTCCGAAGAAAAAACCTTTTGATCCCGAGGAATTTAAGAAAGAAATAGAAAAGCAAAGAAGGGAGATGGAGGAGCAGGGACGTACTGAAGATGAACTGCCGGAACCATGGGATCAGCTATCACCATGTGACCAGGCACGGATGATTCCTGAAATCCTCGAGAGAAGATATAGCCGGCAAATGGAGAACATAGCCCAGGCTTATGCTGATGATCTGGCAAGAAGGATCGAAAAACTCATCAAGGGCTACTGGCCCCAGTGGAAAAATATTTATGACGACCTGGCAAGGTTTAAAGAAGGAGTGCCTGTCGTTTACGTAGAAAGCCAGAGCATGACTCTGAACGCCGAAATTGACGCAGGGAACAGGTGGGCATCACTGGCAAGGCAGATGGGGTCTGAGATCCTGGGCTACAGCTCTTTCTTTATGGAGTCCGCAGTGAAGCAGGCCAGATCCGAAGCAGACAATGCCGTTAGTCATCTGCCTAAGGGCATCCCGATAACAGCTCAGGCTGCAGCAGAATTGAGAGCAAAAGTTTACCATAAAGAACTGGAGGAAGCACTAAGGGACTGTTACAAAGCTCAGATAAACCAGGCTTATGGATGGCTCGCAGACAAGAGCAGACCATATGGATTACCATATCCAAAAGTCGAAACAATCACAGCACAGGACTTTTTTACTTTAGGATTTGTCATACCCCTGAAATGTTTTGACATAAAAGGATATTGCCCTGACGGGAAGAGTGGCGACGCGGGTGATATCAGCCTGCCCACGGACTTCTCAATAGGCATTGATCTGTTCTTTATCAGTTTTGAGTGGAACATGGAAACCGATGAAATGGAACTGAATATTGGCCAGGGGATAATACTTGGGGCCACATGGACTCCCGAGACAGGTTTCGGTTTCCAGATCGGGGCTGGGATCGACGGCAGTCTCGGACCGGTAGGAGCAACGGCGGTTACCTATTTGAAAATAGATGAGGGTGTCTGGACGGTAGAAGGAAAATTGGGAGGAAGTCTAGGTGGTGGTCCCTTTTCAGTAGGACAGGACATGATTTTATTCCAGGCAGTGGTTCAGGAACCATGATGAGAATAGAAATTACCAACAGAAAAACCAAAACGTTATGGAACCAATAAGTAAATCTTGCACAATCGGCAGTATTGCTGTAATTGCAGTGCTATTTCTGACGCTTACAACTTGTGAGAGGCTCAGGGAAGACCCTCTATACGTCGGATCATGGCAATATAAAGACAAGCTATATGTCGGAGACATAACATATAATACTACCCGGACACTCATCCTTACCAAAACAACATATGAAGAGGTCTATGTATTACAGCGTGACAACTCAAGCGTCATATCAGCCCTCCTGGGATTAAAGGGTGATCTCACTGTCAGTGGCAATGAGATGACCTTTAGGCTGTCGGCTGTGGGCGAATGCGTCAAAGATGCATCACAGAATTGCACCAACACTGTCCAGTGGTTTGCAAAAGGATCGGCAACATATAATACATATATACAATATCTGCAGGAAACTGTCAATGGCGATTTTGAGGCCGATGAAGATTACCTGTGGCTCGTCCGTGACAGCAACCAGGACGGTGACACGGAGGATGATGGAGAAGATATAGAATACGAACGTTTATAATTACTGCCACATGCCTTATGCACAAATCTCAAAGGGATGTCTGACCGCGCTAACTCTGCTCATACTCTCCTTTGCTACTGTGGCAGGGCAGGAAGATAAATGCCCCAGGTTCAGGATAGGTGTATATCTTGACCACATTGACTGTGGAGATACAACTGCTAATTATCTGAATGAAAATCATAATAAAAACTACACTACACCGGAATGGAAAAATGAGATTAAATCTTATTTGCTTGAAACCCTTAACAGTGCAGGATATGATGATCTTGAATTCTTTCTGCCATCGGCAAGCCCGGGAACAGAAATGGATCTGGAGTTCAGGTTTTCTCTTTATCCCTGGTCTGTAAATGGAGAGGAAATAATCCCCCCCTATGAAGTTAAATATGTTGATCCTGTGACAGGATGGGAGGTGATAGAATACAGAGCCCCGGTCTATAACCAGGAAACTGCATTTCTAATGTATAGTTCACTGGTAGTCTGTTCTCCGTGTGTGCCTCTTATGACTTATTTCATTTCTATCGAGAGAGCTGTAGAAGGAGATATTTATCAACTTATTAAAAACCTCATATATCATTATAACTGGCCTTTGGACAAGAATATCAATGATTGGGAAGCCAGACATCCCGCCCCGGCAAGGAAACCGAAGATGGAGATCAGATATGAAAAAGAATACCTCTCGCTTCTTGATGAGGAATCAAGAAAAATGGAGGTCTACATCAAAGTCAAAAACTGCCATGGTGATTATGTTTATGACAAGAATTTTGGTCAGCCAGTCTATTTCCTGAAAAGAATGGAAAGGTTCGAGTATAAAGATGGGGGTAAGTGCACGACAGGCCCTGAATGGGGATTGTTTTCGACAGTTTATACAAATTCGGAGTATGAAGCTATTGGCGAATATAGTGTTATAAAGGGTGTTGAGCCCACAATAGAAAAACCACGGTTTAAGACCTGTGGTATCGGTAATAAATCGTTAATTGAGCATGAGGGCGAAATAATAGTCCTCGGCCTTGAGCTCAAGGTGGAAGCTGAGAGAAAAACCATCTTTACCGGGGAGAAGACTTCTATCCAGATAGACTTGCATGAGATTGACCCCGAGGGGACGGAGATCCTCTCATGTGCAGGCAAGGAGGTCGATGTTAAAATTACCGGGCTGGTAGATGGAACTGTCAGCCACGGATCAGGGAAAATCACACTGAACGAAGTCGGGATTGGTTTCATAGACTATGAAGCAGGAGAGAATGATAAACAGATAAAAGTCAGTGCCGCCTTCAGACCTCCCGGATACCCTGAAGAGGTAACAGGGGAAGCTGTGATAACAGTTAAGAAAACGGATGGAGATTTCAACGGAACTATCATGTATGAACGCCAGGTGCATTGGAAAGATGAGTCTGAGGACCCTTCCGGTGGTAAAATATTCCAATCAAATGATCTTGTCGAGAATGCCACCATACATGTTGCCGCACGATATCTGCGGACAATTCGCAACAGCTATGAAGTATACGAACTTTATGAGGCTAACACCCCTCGCCGGAAATTTTTCAGTAACAATGAAAAAGACCAGTTGTTGTAACTGATAACAAATGGGCACTGGACAAAAAACGTTGATACCTGGCAGGGTGATGAAATGATGAAGCCTGAGAGTGGATCAAATATTTTGCTGACTATCGTTCCGCGGAAGCAAAGCTACAGGCTTCAATTTGAAGTCTATTTCCCTACAATCAAAGGCACAACCGAGATAACTACCTCAAGGGGAGTGAAAATAGAGATGGAAGCAGAAAATGGCTGGCGTTGTTCTGCCACTTTTGAAGTGGATGGCTCGTCTGACGGAAACATTGTCACCGGACACTGGTCCCGGCCGGTAATAGGTAACCAGGCAGTTACTGCCCCTTCAGGCATGTATCCCGGCTCAACGTGGAACTGGACCCTGGGCCGGGCAAAAAAGAATAACAAATAACTAAACCTTTGACAGTGTAAATGCGGTGATGGAAAAAAGATCGTTGACAATTCCGAAGGATCAACAGTTCATCGTGAGGAGTATAATTTCTCCTGGAAGGTAACCCGCAAAAAGAAACCATTGTAAATAAATTTGACTTCGCCTTCAATAAGGACTAAATTTATATTTCTTTTCCTGTATAACTCAATATTATTAAGATAAACGCCTGCCTTATGAAAACTTCGATGACATTGCCACCGATCTTAGTTGTGTTTATTCTTTCAGCAATTTACCTTGTATCCTGCAGTAAGCCAACTCCCCCCTCAGTAACTACCACAAATGTCTCCGCCATTACATATACAACCGCCACCTCCGGGGGTAACGTTACGGGCGACGGAGGTGCTGACATTATTGCCAGAGGTGTTTGCTGGAATACCTCGGCAAATCCTACTGTTTCGAGCAGTAAAACCTCTGATGGCAATGCTACAGGGTCATTTTCAAGCAACCTGACACAGCTAACTCCCGGCACCCCCTACTATGTCAGAGCCTATGCAACAAATGAAGCAGGCACCGGATACGGCAACGAAGTTACCTTTTCCACCACTGCTGTTTCCCTTGCAACAGTAACAACCACTGTTGTCTCAGTTGTAGGAACAACTGCCATTGTCAGCGGTACATATAGCATCCGACGGGGGTGCACTGGTAACAGCACGGGGAATCTGCTGGGGACTAAATGCCAACCCGACAGTCAACGACAACAAAACAACCGAAGGCACCGGTACCGGTACATTCACAAGTACCATTACCGGACTTGACATCGGGTCTAACATATCACGTCCGGGCCTATGCAACAAACAGCGCCGGGGTGAATTACGGCAATGATGAGACCATTGTGACAACCGGTGATAAACCTACAGCTATTCAGACCCTGATGCGGATTCAAAGCGGGATCAGCAGCATGGCTCTCATGGAACCGTCAATCCCAACTGGGCAGAAACAACGGTCACTTTCGAATACGGCCTCACCGCAAGCTATGGACAAACTGTCGCAGCTTCCCGGGTTCTCTTGGTGCTGTCAATGGTGATTATAGCGTCACGCCATACATTGATGGACTGGAGCCCGGAAAAACATACCATTTCAGGGTCAAGGCAGTAAATTCCCTGGGAACAACTTACAGTGCCGACAGAACATTCAAGACCTCTGGTGACAAACCTACAGCCTACAGACCCTCGATGCTGATTCCAGAGCGGGATCAACAGCATGGCTCTCATGGCACCGTCAATCCCAACTGGGCAGATACAACGGTCACTTTCGAATACGGCCTGACCGCAAGCTATGGACAAACTGTCGCGGCTTCTCGGGTACTCCTTGGAGCTGACAATGGTGATTATAGCGTCGTCAGCCATACATTGATGGACTGGAACCCGGAAAAACATACCATTTCAGGGTCAAGGCAGTAAATTCGCTGGGAACAACTTACAGTGCCGACAGAACCTTCAAGACCTCTGGTGACAAACCTACAGCCTACAGATCCTCGATGCTGATTCCAAAGCGGGATCATCAGCATGGCTCTATGGTACCGTCAACCCCAACTGGGCCGAAACAACGGTCACTTTCGAATACGGCCTTACCGCAAGCTACGGACAATCTGTCGCGGCCTCTCCGGGTACTCCTTGGAGCTGACAATGGTGATTATAGCGTCAGCCATATATTGATGGACTGGAGCCCGGAAAAACATACCATTTCAGGGTCAAGGCAGTAAATTCACTGGGAACAACTTACAGTGCCGACAGAACCTTCACGACCTTTGGAGACAAACCTGCAGCTATACAGATCCTCGATGCAGTTCCAAAGCGGGATCAGCAGCATGGCTCTATGGTACCGTCAACCCCAACTGGGCCAGAAACAACGGTAACCTTCGAATACGGCCTTACCGCAAGCTATGGACAGACAGTCGTGCCTCTCCGGGTACTCTTGGAGCTGACAACGGTGATTATAGTCGTCAGCCATACATTGATGGACTGGAACCAGGAACACATACCATTTCAGGATCAAGGCAGTAAATTCGCTGGGAACAACCTATTCGGCCGACAGAACATTCATAACACCGTCCGGAAAGTAGGGATTTAACAGGGTGCAACCAGGGGTTGCCGAATCTTTCATTTAAGCCCACCCTGTTCTTTTAGCCATTCGAGTGTGAGCAGGGCTCCATCCCTGAATGGTGTATGCGTGTAACCGAAATCGTTCTCTGCCTTCTGACTGCTCAGACTCCAGTGATTGAGGTATTTCTTCACCCACGGTGCAGTAATGAGCGGCGGAATGCCGGTAACCGATGCCTGCCACTCCATAATCTTTGCCGCCGTAATCATAAGCCGGACAGGCAGATGGATGAGCCATGAGCGCTTGCCGGTCACCTCTGTCAGCGTCTCAAAGAACTGATCAAAGGTCAGGTTGTCGCCTCCCAATGCGTACCGGTGCACCCGGCCGACCCCTGATGGCAGCCAGTATATGTCCGTTGACAACATCGTCAACCAGCACATAATTTCCGATGCATTTCCCGTCACCGGGAATAATATGCCACTTACCAAGTGCATACAGTTTTATCATCCGGGTAACTGCGTTGCTCTCACTAAGCGCCCCGGGTCCGTAAACACGCGTCGGGTTGACAATTATGGTCTAAAGACCATCCCTGTTATATGACCTGACCAGCTCTTCAGCCTTAGCCTTGGTCTCCTCATACTCATTGAACCAGGGAACAGTCCGCGGAAAATCCTCATCAATGGGTTCAATACCGGGCGAAGGACCAATCACAGCCGCTGATGAAGTAAAGACGAAACGCTTTACTCCCGCCGCGAGTGAAGTTTTAAGCATATTCTCAGTGCCGGTGACATTGATCCTGTAAGGCAGACTCTTATCCTTTGACCATGGCTTTGCAAAGGCGGCAAGATGAAATACGGTATCACAACCCTTTAGCCCCTCCTTCAGAACCGTTATGTCTTCAAGGTCTCCGATAACAGGAGTGACATTGTGGAGGTGCGAAAGCGACCGGAATTTTTCCTGCGAACGTACCAGGCATCTTACAGAATTCCCGTCGGCTGACAGCCTTTCTGTCAGCCTCATTCCTATAAAGCCGTTGGAGCCGGTAAGAAAACAGTTCATAGAGTAACAGCTACTCTATAAAAGTATGAATATTAAGCATTACAGCAAAGTGCCGCCACTATTTATCGGCATAGAGCCCCTCTCTTGACAGAAGATGATCTAGATTGGCCAGCCCATACACGATAACAGCAGTGACGACAGAGGTATGCTCCTGATATTCCGCAATGCTCTTGTCATAGGTGTCGCGCTCGGTATGCCATATCTCACCGTAATTGAAGTTATAGCCCTTTGCGTCAGACTCATCAAAGCGAAGCGTAGGAACACCGTTCATAGCGAAATGGGCATGATCAGATCCGCCGGCAGTGGCAGGACGCGGACGGGGCGCATCGGTGCGCTTCTTAAGGGTGAAGGGGAAATCCGGGTTGATACTGTTGAGCGGCTTGCATATCTTTTCAAAATCGTCATACATGGCCTCCGGAACAGTAATACCCATTATCGGTGTTGGCCCTCCGTCACGATTGAAATAGTTGGAAATCTTCGGCAACTTATCCTTGTTGCTCTCGACCCAGTGCTTTGACCCCAGCAGACCGAACTCCTCCCCTGCCCAGAGGCATGCGAGGATGGTTCGCTCAGGCTTTCCTCCGGCTGCCATTATCAGCCGCGCCACCTCCATCGTCGGGCTCAGTCCTGATCCGTCATCTACGCCTCCCGTTGCCACATCGAATGCATCAAGATGCCCGCCGAGCATCACGTATTCATTGGGGTACTTACTCCCCTTGATCATGCCAATCACATTATAATATTTGACAGGACCCGGCTTGAAATGGTTGCGAATATCGAACTCCAGAAGGAAATACTGCCTCTCACGGGCCATCTCCGCTATCACCTCATACTGATCCTCATCAAGCTTTATGTCACACACTGTCGGGAGGGTCTCAAAGGTCATCCTGTCAAGGTTCTTCCTGTCATACAGAACCCTGATGGGCACCTCTGACGACTGTATCACACCCAGTATCCCGGCTTCACGCATCTCCCTGTAGAACAGGGCCGGTTCTTCCTTCAGAGGGTGCAGCTCTTTCGGGGGATTGGTCCTGTTCATCATGTTCTCGCGCATGATCTCGCGGTTGATTTTTGCTACTGAATCATTATATACCATGATCAGAGCCCTGGCAGAATCTGCGCTCTGCGACCAGTCGATCGGCCATCCGTTGTTCTTTCCTCCTATGAGAACCCATGCACCCTTTAGAGCACCCTTCATCCGGTCAAACTCTTCCTTGCTCTTTGGCTCCGGCAGAACATGTCCGCGCTGAACACCTTTAGTGCCTGAGGTATAGGAGGGTGTGGCAAAATGGAGAATCATCCCGTTATCCGACAGCATCCTGCCGAACCATGGTCCCCGGTTAAATCCTACCGGCACCGTTCCGGCCTCTTCCATGATCACCTCCATACCCCACTTCCTGAATTCAGAAGCACACCATTCAGCTGCATTTTCATAAGCATCCGAGCCTATGAGCCTTCCACCGAACCGGTTTGAAATGATGTCAAGATGGTGCATGACCTGGTTATCGGCAGTGCCTAGTTCAATGATGCGGTCTGTGACCTTGTTGTGCTGTGCGTCGGAAGCGCCGGCAAAGATCAGTATTGCCACCAGTGTGAGGAGGATCTTTTTCATCGTTTTTTTTCAGATTTCGACCGGGAATTTAGACATAATCATAAAACCAAGCCTCTCCCGGGCATATGTTTAGCATTAATTAACAGTTCGCAATACCAAAGCAATCTTCGGTTTCTTTCTCCAAAATCTTCTCTGCCTTACCTTATCCCCCACGATTGCCCGATACCCTTTCCCTGATTATATGTAACTTGCCAACATGTACCAGAAAGACTACATCCTTCGCATGATCGAGATGCTTGGCGACCTTCTGGCGGCAATATTCGGTCTCGTAAAAAAAGGCGATTATAACCAGGCATCAGAAAAACTTGAGCGTATCTATTACGACATGCTGAAGGAGGATGCTGCGTTCTTCCGTTCAATTCCACGTGACAAGCTTACTGATGTGCTTCTTGAAAAGCATAACTACACCAACGGTCACCTTGAGATCCTGGCTGAACTTTTCAACGCGGAGGCCGAGCTTTTAATGGCGCAGGGCCACGGGGCTGACTGCCTGGCATACTCAGAAAAGTCGCTTATGTTGTTTGAGTTCATTGATACCAGGCAGAAAACGCTCTCCATGGAGCGTCTTGACAAGATGAAGTTGATCCGTGAACGGATAAGTGCTCTTAAGAAGATCTAACAGCAACTTGCCTTTTGACTTTTTAGTTTTGATTTTTAACCTTTGATTTTCGACTTGTGTCTTTTGACTTTAAAGAAAAGCTTGCAGTTTTTCTGTCAGTATCGCCACTCCCCTGCCGGCTCCTTCGGTTATATAATCAATGGTATGATCAGTATATACCGTCACCGGTTTTGGGTCGATAATAAACAGGGGTGTGATCATTGCCACATAGTGAATTAATCCAGCCGCCGGATAAACATTCAGTGAGGTCCCTATCACAGCAAATATATCGGCATAGGATGCTATATCCGCTGCCTTCTCCATTGCCGGGACAGCCTCGCCGAACCAGACTATGTTCGGACGAAGCGGTGAACCGTCGGGTGCCTTTTCACCCGGTAGTATATCCCGGAAGCCAATGTCAATGATGCCGCTGGGATTGTTACTGCTCCGTGCCTGGGTCAGCTGGCCATGCAGGTGGAGCACTTTCGTGCTGCCGGCCCGCTCATGAAGGTTATCGACATTCTGGGTAATAATATGCACGTCAAATAACTTCTCCAGGGCTGCCAGTCCTGTATGCCCTGTATTGGGCTCAGCCTTCTCCAGCTGCCTCCGGCGCTCATTGTAAAACCTCTGGACCAGGTCGGGATTGCGATGCCACGCATCAATTGATGCAACTTCTTCAACGCGGTATTGCTCCCAGAGTCCGCCGCTGTCGCGGAACGTTCTTATTCCGCTCTCGGCGCTCATACCGGCGCCTGTAAGCATTACAAGTTTTTTCATAATGTGAAAATAATAAAAACCAGGGGCCTTGAGCTCAGAGCGATTGGCCTGTGGCAAAAAAATTTGACTTAAGTATCATAATAGTCTAATTTTACTTTTCATCTCTTCCCCGGTAAAAATAATACTGCAATAATCAATATTCCCAGGTTCTAACAATGAAGAAGATTGCAAACATAAGTATGGGTTTTTTGAAAAGAGTTTTTCAGGGATTGCTGCTGCTTTCTTGTGTGAATGTCTGGTCACAGGAACCAATGGTTGTGCCAAGGTTGTCGGGAGAGTTGGTCTTCGACGGTGTTCCCGATGAAGAAGCATGGCAGATAATTGCGGCGTTGCCCCTGGTTATGCATATGCCTGTATATGGAAACGAGCCGACAGAAATATCTGTGATTAAGATCGCTTATGATAATGATTATTTATACGTCTCCGGTATATTTAACTTTAAAAATCCTGATGATTTAAGGGCTTTCAGCAAGAAAAGGGATTACGCTTTCCCTAAATGCGACTGGATAGGAGTACTAATTGATACTTTCAACGACAGGCAAAATGCCGTGATGTTCTGGACAAATCCCAACGGATTGCGTACTGAAGGAACGCTTCAGAATGATATGGTGGACTCAAATACTGATATGAATTTCAGCTGGAATACCTTCTGGGATGTGAAATCTTTAATAAATGAAAAAGGTTGGTCAACTGAAATGAGAATTCCTTTTTCAAGCCTGAGGTTCCAGGTTAAGGAAAATAAAACCTGCATGGGCCTGACAGTTGTTAATTACAGTCCTGCCAAATCGGAATGGATCTGTTTTCCGGAAATTCCCCCTGATATTGCAAACTCTTTGTGGAAACCTTCGATGACCACGTTAATAGAATTCAGTGGCCTCAAGCCTGAAAAACCAGTTTATATTACTCCTTATGTCACCGGAGGCATTGGTCAGGTGAATGAATTCAATGATGAAAGCCACGAATATGAGATGGCAACAAGTCCCAAATATGATGCAGGACTTGACGCGAAATACAGTCTCACAAACAATATCACTCTTGATGTGACCCTGAATACAGATTTTGCCCAGGTTGAGGCCGATGACCAGAAAATTAATCTTACCCGCTACTCCCTATATTTTCCTGAAAAGAGAGTATTCTTCCAGGAAAAGGCTGATGTCTTTGATTTTTCTTTCCTCGGAGGAAACAACTTGTTCTACAGTCGCATGATAGGATTGTTTGACGGCAACCCCGTCAGGATCTACGGCGGCGTCCGGATGACCGGAAGAATAAATAAATGGGACATCGGAATACTGGATATGCAGACAGCACGCTTTGAGGAGAATCCGTCAGAAAACTTCGGGATCTTCAGAACAAAAAGAAGTCTCTTCAACCAGAATTCATTTGTAGGCGGAATGGTCACAAGCAGACTCGGAACTGACGGCAGTTACAATGTGGCATACGGACTTGACGGTCAGTTCCGCGTAGTTGGCGACGAATTTATGACGATTAAATGGGCACAGACATTCGAGAATGATTCTGTCAATAAGGTATTTGACATTTCTCCCTCCCGCTTCCTGTTTGAATGGCAGAGAAGGAAAATAGAGGGATTTGCCTATGATCTTGTTTACACCTGGTCAGGGGCGCAGTTTAATCCGGGTATCGGATTTGAGTTAAAGGACAATTACCAGGGAATAAGGGCAATTTTGCAGTACGGATGGTTACCGGAAGGCGATATTTTTATCAGGTACCACAATGTTTCTCTGACTGCCTATAATTTCTGGAATACATTAACCGGATTGCATGAGACAGACAACGGGATTTTGAAATGGAGTTTCGAGGCAAAAAAAGGCTTCTACGGGAACATTGCCGCCAACTGGTTTATCGAAGATATTTATGACACCCTCTCTCTGGGAAATGACCAGGCTACAGCTCCCCCCGGGAGGTATTCATTTACATATATCAGTGCTATGTACGGGACTTCCAGCGCTCATGCCCTTTCTTCCGAGTTCACTGCTGAAGCCGGAAGATTCTATGATGGATGGAAGATTTCCTTATCTGCAAGCCCCAGACTCAGCATTGGTGCAGGGTTTGACCTTGGACTGACCTATTACCTTGACTATGTTAATTTCTCCTCGAGGGATATGAGTTTCACGAATCACATCCTTGGTGTCAGGGGATTGCTGACGGTGACAACAAAAACTTCTCTTACGGCATTTGTCCAGTATAATACTGCTGTAAATAAGATAGTGACAAATGTGAGGTTCAGGTATAACCCCCGTGAAGGCAACGATTTCTATATAGTCTATGATGAAGGGCTTAATTCAAATCTGGCACGGGAAAATCCCAGACTGCCATATTCTGCAGGAAGGACTGTGCTACTTAAGTATACATATACTTTCATGTTCTGATAATGAAATCACTGATAATAGTAATATTATTGTTTTCAGGTGTGCTGGCATATCAGCAGCCGGACCAGTATAAGTTAGCCCGGGATCATATGGTTGACAGCCAGATAGCTGCCAGGGGAATAAGTCACCAGGCTACCCTGCAGGCGATGCGCAAAGTGCCGAGGCATCTGTTCGTTCCAGCGTCAATTGAAAGTGAAGCGTACAGTGACAGACCACTGCCGATCGGATATAAACAGACCATCTCACAGCCCTTGATTGTAGCATACATGACTGAGCTTGCCAGGCCCGCAAAGGGCAAAAAGGCGCTGGAGATAGGCACCGGCTCGGGTTACCAGGCTGCGGTGCTTGCGGAAATAGTCGATACTGTCTATACAATAGAAATAGTACCCGAGCTTGCGAAGGAGTCTGCGGCACGACTCAAGACCCTCGGATATGGAAACATAGTGGTAAGGTACGGCGACGGCTATAAGGGGTGGCCCGAACATGCACCTTTTGATATCATCCTCGTCACTGCAGCCGCTGATCATATCCCGCAGCCTCTGAAGGATCAGCTCGCCGAGGGAGGGAGGCTCGTCATGCCGGTGGGTGACCCGGCAACAGTACAGCAACTGATAGTACTGACAAAGCGCAAGGGCAAGATCACCGAACAGCGTCTTGAACCGGTACGGTTTGTACCTCTTATTAGATTAAAATAGTTCCTTTTCATGTCCGGTAGCTCCGATCAGGGCAACCGATGCTGAACCTTTAAACAATACCAGGTATGATTTATGCAGTCATCGCGACAGTGGTTGTATTGCTGCTCACTCTTATATTGATCTGCCTCAATACCCGTATCTGGCAATAGAATGATTTGTTTATATTATTCTTTAACATCTCATACATTTAACATATTTTAACATCTATCTGTTATATTACTGATATTGTGTATTATATATCGATATATTACGATATATTCAAGAGATATATATTATTTTTGTATATTATATTATCTTTTTAATTGAACATTTCAAAGCTCATGATGTTCTACATTCAAATTCAATTAATCAACTAAAACTTGAACATCATGAAAAAGCAGACACTTACATTCGGACTGATCGCCCTCATGGGGATCTTTGTACTTACAGGCTGTGAAAAGGAAAAAGAAGAGGAGATGAAGCCTGTAGCTGATATGACCATAGCAGAATATGCTCTCTCAAACAGTAACTTCTCAATCCTTGTTGAGGCTCTCGCCAAAGCTGACCTCGTTAATGCGCTCAACGGCTCAGGCAACTTTACGGTATTTGCTCCTACAAACGCAGCATTCACAGCCCTCTTCACCGAGCTTGGCATCAGTGGTATATCTGCCCTCTCAAAGGAGACCCTTACCCCCATCCTTCTTTACCATGTTCTTGGTACAGAAGCCAAATCATCAATGATATCATCCGGTTACTATAGTACTATTAGTCCGGCGCAGGGCTCCTTCCTCAGCCTGAAGGTCGATGTTGCATCAGGTGTGAAACTTAACAAGAATACCTCCGTGATAACTGCGGATGTTGACGTCAAGAACGGTGTCATACATGCCATTGACAGGGTTCTTCTGCCCCCGACAGTGGTTGACCAGGCGCTGGCTAATGACAACTTCAGCATCCTTGTACAGGCTGTGGTGAAAGCAGGTCTTGTAGATGTACTCAACGGTACAGGTCCCTTCACGATCTTCGCTCCCACGAATGCAGCATTCGAGGCGCTGTTTGCAACCCTCGGCATCTCTGGCATTGCCGACCTTACAGCGGAACAGCTTACCCCCATACTTACTTATCATGTCGTCAGCGGCAATGTGCTCTCGACACAACTAGCAGCAGGCAATGTTGAGACACTAAACGGTACCATCAGCGTCACCCTCAGCCCGGCTCCGGCCATCAACAGTAATTCAAAGATTGTTGCAACCGATGTCCAGGGTTCAAATGGCGTGATCCATGTGATTGACAAAGTACTCCTGCCGTAAGGCATCAACATATGATCCGATCAGAATAAGCGACGCGCAGATTGTGCGTCGCTAATTTTTTGTTCAATAAGTAATCCTCAAATCAATACAAAAGATTATTTTTAACCTCCGAACACTGCATACAATGGACCGCTACACCATAGCCGAACTTGAAAAGCTGACCGGCATCAAGACTGGTACCATCAGGATCTGGGAACGGAGGTTCCGTATCATCAAGCCACACCGCACCCAAACGAACCGGAGATGGTATGATGATGATGACCTTATACGCATAATCAATATTTCAATTCTCTACCGTCACGGGTTTAAGATCTCAAAGATAGCCGCCATGACCGGTGCCGAGATCACCCGGCAGGTAGCCCTGCTGACAGAAGTAACAACCGATACCGATACCCAGCTCGATTCACTTGTCGTCGCAATGACCGACTTCAATGAAAAGGCCATAAATGAGAACCTGATGCGGTCAATAATCAGCAGAGGATTTGAAGAGACTTTTGAAAAGATCGTCTTCCCGTTTCTCAGGCGGGTGGGCGTCATGTGGCAGACCGGCACGGTTGACATCGGCGCGGAACATTTCATGACAAACATCTTCCGCAAGAGACTGATAGTGGCCACAGACTCTCTCCCCCCTGCTGACGGTCCCGACAGAAAGAAAGTCCTTCTTTACCTCCCGGAGAGTGAGCTGCATGAGATGGGACTCCTCTTCTTTGCCTTCATAGTCAGGAAGGCAGGCCATGAGTCGGTTTATCTCGGCCAGTCAACACCCTTCAACGCTATGGCCGATGTGGCCACCCGATGGAATCCCGACATCATTGTTACCGGGTCTCTTACCGGGCTACCGTATGAAAGGCCTGAAGATTACCTGAAGAGAATGAGCGCTGTTTTCCGCGATAAAAAGATACTTGTGTCCGGGGCTATGGCAAAGGCGGCTACCGGTAAAACCTTAGCCAACGTGTTTGCCGTCACCTCTGTAACCGAACTGAAAAAACATCTATAACCACTGCACGTACAGGCTCCTGTGCTGTGGTGCGCCGCTGCAATGCTAAGGTAATTCTTTCAACACAGCCCTCCGCCTTGACAGAATTGCTAACTTTGTCTTCATGGATAAACTTAACCTGTTTTTTTCACAAATAAAGGATATCAGCTTCTGGCAGAGGCTCTTTCACTGGAGGAAAATCAGAACGCTGAGCTTCGATGCATACGAAGAGTACAGGTCGTTTGCACGGGAACTGGAGGCAAGCAGGGAGAACCTCGAAAAGGTGAAAAACCGCCTCACAGATATCTCCGCCCGTAATGAAAACCTGGCACAGAGAGTGAGAGACGCAGAAATTCTTTCCGTACGCAAGGATGCCAGCCTCGAGGAACTTAACGGCCGGCTCAGGGAGTACTCGGGAACCATCAATGAACTGACGAAGAAAGTCACAACTTTCGAAGCCACCAAAGAAGACAACGTCAGGAACTACAACGAGAACATCGCCCGGCTGAACCAGACCAAGGAGAGCTTCGAGGCCGAACGCAGAAAGCTGAACGAAGACCGTGTCAGGGAAGCCGCGGACCGCTTCGAGGCAATGAAGAGGCAGTGGGCCGAACACGAAACCGACGTCAAGAACACCATCATAAGGATCTGTGATGTCAACCATGTGAACTACATCGATAAGGTGCCCTTCAGGGGTAATCCAGATAACACCATCGAGATCAGCGGCGAGTATATCATCTTCGATGCTAAGAGCCCTGCAAATGACGACCTGTCAAACTTCCCCCTGTATATTAAATCCCAGGCAGAGAACCTTAAGAAATACGCCAGCCAGGATAACGTCAAGAAGTCTGTGTTCCTGGTCGTTCCCACAAACACCATAGACAAGCTGAAGCAACTTACATACCGCCTTGGCGACTATGATGTGTTTGTGATTACCCGCGACTCTCTTGAGCCGGTCATCCTCTCACTGAAAAAAATCGAGGAGTACGATCTGGCCGATAAACTAAGCCCCGAGGACCGTGACAGCATCTGCCGCATCATAGGCAAGTTCGCGCACACAGCAAAGAGACGCATCCAGGTCGACCAGTTCTTCTCGAACGAGTTCATGGAGATAGTGCTCAAGAGCCAGAAGGAGCTGCCGGAAGATCTCCGGCAACAGGTCATAGAATTCGAAAAGTCGGAGAAACTTAATCCGCCTACAGAAAAGCGTGCAAAGATCATTTCGATAGACGAGCTCCAAAAAAAAAGCGAAGAGATTGAAACCGAAGCCCAGGCGCGTAAGCTGAAACTGCCTGAAGAATCCTCAGACGATTGATTATATTAACATGCGCAGAGAAAAAGATTTCATAGGGGAGATCGAATTGGATGAGAATGCACTCTATGGTATTCATTCAGTCAGGGCACGTGACAACTTCAATGACACTACTCCCTTTCATATCGAGTGGTACAGGGCCATGGCTCTGACCAAGAGAGCCTGTTATCTCACGGCCGCCGACTACTTCGCAAAGCTTGCCCTCAGGCATGATTTCGGGAAATTGCGCATCAGAGTAGTGAAGGGAGAACACCTTGACGCTCTGGTGGAGAGCGCCGTTGAATGTGAGGAAGGAAAGCATTTTGAACATTTTATTGTCCCGGCATTCTCCGGTGGTGCCGGCACTAGCATCAACCTCAATTTAAACGAAATACTTGCCAATCGTGCCCTCCTGAAACTGGGCCTCAAACCCGGTGACTACGATGTTGTCGACCCGGTTGAGGATGCCAACATATTCCAGTCGACCAACGACGTGGTCCCCACTGCACTGCGTGTTGCCGCCATGCAGTTGCTGCTCATTCTTGAAAAAGCCGTCAACGCCTCTCGTGGCCTGGCAGAGGAGCTCGAGAAGAAACACCGTGACACCATGCGAATGGGCTACACCCAGATGCAGGAGGCAGTGCCGTCTACCTTTGGCAGGCTCTTCAGCAGCTACAGCGATGCGCTGTCGCGCGACTGGTGGAGAGTGTCAAAATGCCTTGAACGAATCAAGGTGGTTAACCTCGGGGGTACAGCCACAGGAACATCCATCTCAGTACCGAAATACTATGTCAATGAAGTGGTTGCGAAACTGCAACAGCTCAGCGGACTACCGGTGACAAGAGGAGAAAACCTTTCTGACGCCACAAGCAACCTCGACCCTATTGTCGAGGTACACGGGATACTCAAGGCTCACGCCGTTAACCTCGAAAAGATAGTAAGCGACCTTCGTCTTCTCGCTTCAGATATTCACGGCATACATGCCTTAAGCATTCCCGGAAAGCAGGTTGGGAGCTCCATTATGCCAGGGAAGGTCAATCCGGTGATACCCGAGTATGTCATAAGCATTGCTCACCGTGTTTACAGCAACGACCACATGATAACCCATCTCGCTGCGCAGGGATGCCTGGAACTTAATGCTTACATCCCGGTTATCGGACATGCTCTCATTGAAAGCCTGAAGCTACTGATATCGGCCAATGAAGCCGCTGCAAATCATCTCCTGAATGGAATTGAAATAGACCCGAAACTTACCGAAGAGAGGATGCTTGCCAGCCCCGCCGTCACCACTGCCTTACTTCCTTTTATTGGATATAACAAGGCAGCGGAGATGGCTGCATGCATGCGGGAATTTAATCTTACAGTTTATGAGGCAAACAGGAAGCTGGAATACATGAAGGAGGAGAGGCTTAAGGAAATACTTAAGCCGGAGAACCTTGTGCAGGGCGGTTACCGGCTGAAGGATCTTGAAGAATGATATCCGGATGACGGCAAAAGGAAGGGATACCAAACCCCACGTGGGAATATTCGGCAGACGAAACGTCGGCAAGAGCTCGCTCATCAATGCATTGGTGGGGCAGGATATTGCCATAGTCTCGGACATAGCGGGGACCACCACTGATCCTGTCAAGAAGAGCATTGAGGTGCACGGACTCGGCCCGCTCATCTTCATTGACACCGCGGGCATTGACGACACCGGTGAGCTTGGGCAGCTGCGCATTAAAAAGTCATTGGCCGCACTGAAACTGATAGACCTGGCCATTCTTGTGTTGTCTGACAACCGCTTCGACAGTTTCGAGGCTGAGCTGATAAAAGAGTTCGGAGTACTTGACATTCCTTTCGTCTTCGTTCATAACAAAAGTGATGTTATGCCTCTTACTACCTCTTTCCGCGAGGATATCAGAAACAGCACCGGTAAGGAAATAACAGAATACTCGGCACTGCATCCTAAAAAATACAACCCTGAGCTTCTCCGGATGCTGAGGGAAGCGATGCCTCCCTCTGCACTGAAGAGCAGGGGACTGATCGGCGACCTGGTGAGCCTGGGTGACATTGTCCTGCTGATAACCCCCATTGATATCGAAGCTCCCGAGGGCAGGCTGATACTGCCACAGGTACAGGTGATACGCGATATCCTTGACAACGACTGCACCGCCATCGTCCTCAAGGAGAGGGAGGTGGATGCCTTCCTGCGGCAGACGGGAATAAAGCCGGCGCTGGCCATAACTGACAGCCAGGTCTTCCTGAAGGCCGATGCCTCCATCCCGCGTGACATACCCCTGACAAGCTTCAGCATCGTACTGGCAAGGCAGAAGGGTGATTTTGAGGAATATCTGAAGGGGACGCCCAAAATAGGAGAGCTAAAGGATGGTGACAGGATCCTGCTGCTGGAGTCATGCACACATAACGTCTCATGTGATGACATCGGCAGGGTGAAGATACCGAGGTGGCTCACAAACTTCACCGGCAAAAAGCTGGAGTTTGACAACGTGGCGGGGCTTGATGCATTTCCCCGCCCGATAGAAGATTATGCCCTGGTGATCCAGTGCGGCGGATGCATGGTGACACACCGCCAGCTCATGAACCGTCTGCGCGAGCCCAAAAAGCATCATATCCCCGTCACCAATTACGGCATGGCCATCGCATATGTGCACGGTATCTTCAGCCGCGCCACCGAACCCTTCACCGGCAAAACGGAAAAGGCCGGTGATCTGCTCTGATCACCGGCCCCCTTTTGTGAAAACTGGTATTATAACTCTTCTCCGGTCCCTTTCAGATACTTGTCAAGGAAGGTAAGTATCTGTGAGTAGCCCTTGATCTGATTCTCCTTCTTTATAAAACCATGTCCCTCGTCAGGGAAGATGACGTATTCCACAGGAACGCCATTGGCCTTAATAGCTTCTACCATTTCGTCGGATTCAACCTGGAGAACCCTCGGGTCGTTGGCTCCCTGAAGCACCATAACGGGATTTTTAACATTCTGCCCGTGGAATAGTGGTGAAATATTATAAAGCCTTACCGAGTCGGCGGTGAACGGATCGCCCATCTCCGTATAGAGTGCATCACGGAATGAAGCCCAATAGGGTGGTATCGACTTAAGTGTACGGAGCCAGTTTGTGACACCGAACAAATTGACACCCACCTTGAACTCGTCCGGCGCAGATGTCATCGCAGCCATCGTCATAAATCCTCCGTAGCTTCCGCCAATGATGCCGATCTTTGCAGTGTCAATGTAGTCAAGCCCCTGAAGCCACTTCTTCCCCCAGATACAGTCCTTCAGGTCTTTGTCGCCGTGATTCCTGTCATCCATTTTGAAGAATGTCTTTCCGTAGCCGCTGCTGCCTCTGTTGTTGACATCCAGAACAGCATATCCGTGATTTGCAAGATACTGAATGACGGGATTGTAGTATGTCATGGCCTGTCCGCCCGGGCCGCCGTGCACCATTACCATTGCAGGGACCTTATTCTTCTTTGTCGCCGTGAGAGGCTTATAGTAAATTGCCGGTATCTCCAGCCCGTCAAAGGAGGGATAACGGACAACCTCCGCCTCGACGAGATCTGCAGGGTTAATCTCCGGGTTCAGATTGCTGGTGAGCTTCTTCAGTTCAGTGCCACCAAACTCAAAAAGATGAATATCACCGGGGGTTCTGGACGTCCCGAGACTCAGCAAAAGATATTTTTCGCTCTCCGAAATCGCCAGATTATTGATATTCGCACCGGGGATCTCCGGGTATATTACATCTTCACCGGTCGACTGATCGATTATCTTTAACTTAATGCGGGCATCTTCATTGACGCCGATTATCTTGTACTTCTCATTCTCGCTGAACCAGACGCCTGCCACATCCCAGTCCGTCTCATATAACACCTCACGTCCACCTGTGGCAATATCATATTGCACGAGATATGTAAATTCCTTACCGACATCAGTTGTGTAGTAGAAGCTGGAGTTGTCATTCGAGAATCCTGAAGCAGAATATGAACCGGGTTTATCAGGCTCTGATACCTCGGTGGTCTTGCCTGTCAGCCTGTCAAACAGAAAAAGCTGATTCTCGCTGGTGGTAATAGATTTTACCAACGCAATCAGACTCCTGTCCTTCGTTGATCCGGCATAGTCAAGGCCTTCCTTGTTCTCCCAGATTATCTCCTCTTTCCACTCCCCGACATTCATTTTATAAAGATCGAAATACTGAGGATCGCGATTGTTGGAGGAGAAGTACATTACCTTCTTGTCTTTGCTGAATCCGTTGAAGGAGGCCTTTACCTCATCTCCGGGGGTCAGGTCAACCGTTGTGCCGTCCTCATTAAGCAGGTAGATATGGTTGTTTTCGTTTCCCCCCTTGTCTGCCGAATAGAGGATCTGGTTTGTTCCATGGACATAATTGACTGCAAAGAACGATTCAGTCGTGGAGTTTGTGACCTGTTTCTTTGAACCATCACTCAGGTTGATCTCAAAAACATTATAAATTCCTGTCTCATTGCTGGTGGCAAGCAGCCTGGTTTCATCAGGTGAGAAGGCTGAAAACCCGATGCTCACGTTCTTGTAGAACTGGTCGATTGTGTACTGCCCGATCTCCTGACTCTTCTTCCCTGTGCATGAAGCCAGCAGGATAACTGAAATGACAATGAAAATTTTCTTCATAGGTATTTTATTTAATTATTCTGAAAAGACTGAAAAAGACACAATGTGTAACAGCTAAAGTTTAGAATGCCGAGACGAAACCCAAACTTGCCTTGGCATAGGGAGTGCCTGAAAAGATATAGGTGCCTTCTGCTACAACGCGTACATTCCTGCGCAAGAGATAACCGAAATGAAGCGTGGCCGACTGATAATCAAACTCATCTATCTGCGATTCAACGAGATTAACCAGCCCTGTGAGGTAGAATTTGCTCATATCACCCTTTGGTGCATAAATAATCTCGGCAAACCCTCCGCTGGTTTTTACATCCATCATCGGAACTTCTGCCACACCATCATAGACCTCTGAATCCGTCCTCCAAACGTACTGCATGTTGATCACCAGCTTCCCGTCAATATCAATAGACAGGTCAGGGCCGTACATCTTCATCTCGCTGACGTAAGGATCAGGGGCTTGGCCGCTTATTACCTCCTTACCGGTATACCCGAAGAAGCCGACTGATATACTTTTCCCGATGTCCTGTTTTATCCGTAGCATATAGTTCTTATACTTATCCTTGTCAAAGAGGTATCCCTCCCCTGCTTCACCCAGTCCGCTTCCGTTTACAATCTCACCGACTATCGTTGTTCCGCTGGAGAATCCTTTGTCGAACATTATCCCCCTGTCATATTTCAGATCTATTGTGGAGTTGGCAGGCTTGACTCCGTAGATCTTGTAGGGTTCGAGGGTAAGCCGCAATTCGCCCTTGAAAAGAGGATCTGAAGTCTGGAACTGGCCTATATAGAAGTTAATGCCGGTGTTGAAGGCATCAGCGTACATAAGGAAGGCGTCCTCCAAACCTGCTATTGCGCCACGTTCATTCATAAGAAAATAAAAATAGTACGACAACTTGTCTGAAAGCTCACCTCCTGATAAGATCTTAACCACAAAGGGGGCGCCGAAATCAGCAGTGCCCTCATTATTGAAGTTGACGGTGGCGAAGCCGTCGATCCTGACGGCCAGGGGCAGTTCCCGGAAGAGTGAGAGCCTGTCATCACCGATATTAATAAAATACCTGGGTGATTCATAATCGGTCATTCTGAAACCGGCACCTGCATACTCGTCGCCAAAGGCTTTCAGAACCGGCATCGCTGGCGAATGGCATACCTGGCAGCTTATCTGGTATTTGCGTGCAAAGGCCGGAATAGCATCAGCCTTCCTTGCCGGGATGATCAGCAATACTATTGCAGCCAGGATAAATACCCGGGTAAACGTTGACTTTTTCATATTTATCATTTTAGGTTTCAGGTTTTTCATCATAAAATGAATAAATTCAATTGTATGATAGAACCTCCATGTATCTCATTATTATGTGTGTCTGCGAGTGACAGCAGATGCAGGTTTCAGGGAAGAATCTCAACTTTTGTGGAATGGTCATTCACCATCTGTATCGCAGACTCATCAGCTGGAACTTTCAGGAAATCGGCAACAGGCTTGACCAGGAGCTGGTAATTAAGTACGGCATGCACCGTCATCTCCCCGGGGGCAGCCTCGTATGGAATTCTGAATGTAAACTTTTCAACCTTTGTCTCCCTCGGGCCAATCCGGTAATCAACTCCCTGTGAAAAGGTGTTCCACTGCATTATTGTCATGTTGCCCTGTTCATCAAAGTAAGGCATGCGGAATATCCTGTTTCCGAACGGTATGCCGTCACGCTGAACACCCTTGAAGTCTTGTATTTTAAGAGGTATACCCATATCCTGGTAGGCAAGGTAATCACCTGATATCGTATACTCCTCACCCTCAAATCCTTTCTTGTCAACGTTCAGATGATACGTGTTTCCCTTTGCATCTGTGGCCTCCACATTCAACCACGCAATGCGATCTTCAACCGATCCGGTCGGGAATTTATGACCTGTCTTCTGGTTGAACAGTGCCACCGTGAATACGATTGTCTCTCCAGGCTCAGCAAGGCGCATATCTGGTTCGATCCTGACCTCAATCGTGCCTCTTACCTTGCCCGGGTCATGGGCGCCGTGGAAGAGATGCAGACGTGCATCATCATGTGTCTTGCCCATGAGTGCCAGCTGATACGGTCCCTTGGGCATGTGGCAGTCCTGGCATCGTACTCCTTCAGCCGCATAGGGCCCCTCCTTCCACTCCAGCTGAGTGCTTTTAACCCATATCCCGTATGGATTCATTTCGTTATGACAGTTGCCGCAGAACTCGGTCGTTCTGAAGAAATCATTCTGGATGATCTTATGCGCCGGCGACTGCATCTGCGGTTCGCGTCCGCTGTATTTGGTCTGGCCGGGAACAATGTAATAACTGAAGTTATTCGGTGGATCCGCTTGTGCCTTCTGTGTCAGGTGACATACCTCGCACGAAACCGACTCGTTGGCCATGCTCTTCTCTTCCGGGCGGGGCGGAGGGAGTGTCCCTCCCATGAAGGCCAGAGGCGTATGACAGCCGTTGCAGCCGTCAACAGGATCCTTTAGTGAAGGGTTGACCTCAGCATGGGGCACGGCAAGATTAAAATATTCTATCTCATCCCAATGATGGGTGTATGCCTGTGACATCATAGCCTGCGACCACTGCTCATAAATGCCCGGATGGCATGAGCGGCACTTGAGGGCCGTCTCGAAATCCTTGTATTTGTATTTCCCCTTGAGATCCTCCTGCGGAAGCGATCTCACAATAGTAAAAGCCGTCAGGACCAGCACGATAACAGCCGGAACAACAGTCAGAATCAGAAGCGGAGTGATTTTAGGTCTCATAGGTTTGTGAATTGACCATGAAATATACAAAATAAAATTATAGCTACATAAATATATTAACGTAAACAAGCATGGAAAGGTAGCAATGTCTGAGCCTGCTAAGTCTCTGCATGCTGCGCCTCTGACTGTCTGGAATATTATTCAATAATTTAATTATATTTGACTTGTTAATGAACCATTATGTCACACAGCTGGACACTGGAATACAAGATTAAAATAAACCGCTCCGGATTGTATTAACCAACCCGGTGAAAGAGCAGAGAGGTTGCCTGCAACTCCTCTGTCTGCAGCGTCTCCGCTACACATCTCACCGGGTAATTATCTTCTTCGCTTTCTAAATTCTTCGTTATAGCTAATTCAAATAATACAGTTATGGATACATTAATTATTACCGGATCAGGCCTTACTGTCAACGATGTTGTAAATGTTGCCCGCTACGGGCAGAAGATAGAGCTGCACCCTGATGCCCGCAAGAGGATCCTGGAGTGCCGCGCCATGCTCGAGAAAAAGATCGTGGCACATGAGATCATGTACGGTGTCAACACGGGCATCGGCGAGTTCTCCGAGATGGTGCTCAACGATGATCAGATCAAGGATTTCCAGAAATATCTTGTCTACAACCATGCCGCCGGCATTGGTGACCCTGCGTCAATAGAAACGGTCAGGGGCGCCATGCTAGGCCGTATCAACGTTCACGCCCACGGCAACTCCGGATGCCGTCTCGAGATCACCGAGACCTATGTTGAGATGCTCAACAAGGGTGTCACACCTTTCGCATGCCAGAAGGGATCGGTAGGTGCCTGCGGCGACCTGGCCCCCATGTCGCAGATAGCCCTCCTGCTTATGGGAGAGGGAAAGGCATATTACCAGGGCGAGCTCCTTGACGGAGCCGGGGCAATGAAGAGAGCAGGCATTCAGGTCCCTGGATTGCATGCACGCGACGGTCTGGCAGCAATCAACGGATCGAATATGCTCACCGCCATGAGCGCCATCTGGCTGGTCGATGCCAACAACTGGCTGAAACAGGCAGAGATAGCAGCAGCAATGTCGCTCGAGGCCCTTAAGGCCAACATGAAGCCTTACGCACCGCTGCTGCATGAGGCAAGAGGATTCAAAGGTGCCATACGCAGCGCCAGCGCCATCAATAAGTGCGTCGCCGGCGGTGACCTGAAAGAGGGCAGGGTGAAGTCGAAGGTACAGGATGCCTATTCGATGAGATCAACCCCGCAGGTGATAGGCTCGGCTCATGACATGCTGGCCTACGCCCGCAGCCAGGTTGAGATCGAGCTCAACGGCGTGGGAGACAACCCTATCTTCTTCCCCGATAAGAACCTGCAGCTCTCCGGGGCCAACTTCCAGGGATCGCCGGTAGCAGTGCCGATGGATATGGCAGGCGCCTGCGTCACTATGGTAAGCGTCATGTCAGAGAGAAGAATGAACCGTCTCAACAATCCCGCACTCAGCGTCGGACTGCCCGACTTCCTAACCAAAGGCGCGGGGATGTTCTCAGGAATGATGCTCAGCCAGTACACCGCTGACATGTTGATCGTAGAGCAGAGAATACTCTCAATGCCGGCTTCAATACAGTCGATACCCGCTGCTGCAGACCAGGAGGATTTTGTCTCCATGGGCATGAACACCGCCATCAAGAACAACCAGATCCTTGACAATGCTTACGGAATTCTCGGAATAGAATTCATGGCTGCCGCACAGGCGCTTGATTTCAGGAAAGAGGAGTACGGCTTCGGCAACGGCGTTCAGAAAGCCAAGGATGTCATCCGCAGGCATGTCGAGTTCCTCGATATCGACCGTCCTCTCTACGATGATCACACCAACATGAAGGAGCTCGTTAAATCATGCGAGATACTTAACGAGGTGGAGAAGACCGTGGGCAGCCTGGAATAGAGGGGCGAGGGTTAAGTCCCGACATGGTATGTCGGGATAGCGAAGCAGCCAGCTTGCAGGGAGGCATCAGGCAGTAGTGAGGTAAGTCCGGTAACGATACAATAATTTGTTTACCGGACAAGTTTTTACATTAGAAGAACCAAACAGTATCCCTGATGAAGAAGTACCTCATTCTGCCGTTTATTACCCTGGCTGCCGCATCATGCGCCACGCAGGAGCTTTACCTTAATGTCACACACCCGGCGCCGGTGACCATCGCCCCGGAGATAAAGACCATCGGCATCATCGACCGGTCAACACCTACAGACCAGACGAAATCGCTCGATATTATTGACAAGGTGCTGACGCTCGAGGGAGCCTCCCTTGACTCAATTGGCACCCTTGAAGCCATAAAGGGTGTCACTGAGGAGCTTGCTGCCAATGACAGGTTCAATGAGGTAAGGCTGCTGAGCGGACTGAAGTTCAGGACTTCCGGCCTCGGGGGCA
This sequence comes from uncultured Rikenellaceae bacterium, assembly GCA_963696805.1. Taxonomy (GTDB): domain Bacteria; phylum Bacteroidota; class Bacteroidia; order Bacteroidales; family VadinHA17; genus SR-FBR-E99. The sequence goes on along the minus strand of CAVOLF010000005.1, from coordinate 529,027 downwards.
TGCCCGTACCGCTGACATGGGACCAGGTGGAGGACATCTGTCGCGATAACGGCACACAGGCACTCTTTGCACTTGAGCTCTATGACACCGATACCCGGATCAGCTACACGACCGAACCGGGTAAGGTTAAGACCCCTCTCGGAGACATTCCCGTCCTGAATCATTCGGCGTCAATGGAGACATTGGTTAAGACCGGCTGGAGGATCTATTCTCCGTCTGACAGGGCAATACTTGATGAACATATCGTTGCCGAGTCGATTGTCTTCGCCGGTAAAGGGATAAATCCGGTTGCAGCAGTGGCCGGAATGATCCACCGGAAGGATGCCGTTAAGGAGGTCAGCAGGAAGGCCGGCCATATCTATGCCCTGAGGCTTATCCCCTACCGGCTCAGAGTGACGCGCGATTACTTTGTGAAGGGCACCGACAACTTCAAGGTGGCCAAACGGCGTGCGCAGCTGGGGAAGTGGGATGAAGCAGCCGAGCTGTGGGAAAAGGAGACTGATAATCCAAAGATGAAAATCGCTGGAAGGGCTCATTACAACATGGCCATCATCAGCGAGATCAACGGCAATCTTGACGAGGCTGTCTCCTGGGCGCAAAAAGCATATTCAGATTATAGGAACAAACCCGGCCTGCGATATGTGCGCATCCTGGAGAACAGAAAGTATAACCAGAAAGTGCTAAGCTACCAGGAACAGAGATAAATCCATCCGTACCCGGCGGCCTTGCCTGATCATAGCTCGTAATTTTTACCTTTACTTCTGAAAATACCGTAGTTATGACCAGGATATTTCTTGCTACACTTCTTTTAAGCCTGTCCTCAATTCTTTGCTCCGGCCAGGATACCGATCTGTTAAAGTATGTAAATCCCTTCATCGGCACCGACCGTATGGGCCATACCTACCCCGGCGCAACAGTTCCCTTCGGAATGGTCCAGCTGTCGCCTGACACCGACACGCTGCCCTATGATGTCAACGGACGCTACAACAGCGATGTCTATAAATACTGCGCCGGATACCAGTACGGTGACTCAACCATTGTCGGATTCACCCATACCCATTTCAGCGGCACAGGGCACTCCGACCTCGGAGACATAATGATAATGCCAACTACCGGAGTCTTGCAGCTTAATCCCGGAACGGCAGACGCCCCTGACAAAGGCTACCGGTCAGCCTTCTCCCATGTCAGTGAAAAAGCCTCGCCCGGTTATTATGCCGTAACCCTCGACGACCATGACATACTGGCCGAAATGACGGCCACAACCCGCACCGGGGTCCATCGCTATACCTTCAACAGGGGAGGCGAAGCCCATATCATACTCGATATGGTCCACGGGATCTATAATTATGACGGCAAGAACGTCTGGACTTTCGTGAGGGTGGAGAATGACACCCTGGTGACAGGTTTCAGGCAGACCAGCGGATGGGCCAGAACGAGGACACTCTATTTTGCGATTGCCTTCTCCAGACCCATCGACTCGTACGGTTTTGTCAACGAAGAACCTGCCCGGGTATACAGAGGCTTCTGGCGCCGTTTTGACCAGCGCCGGAATTTTCCTGAAGCAGCAGGGCGCAGCATAAAGGGCCATTTTGATTTTCATACCCTGCCGGGAGAACATATCACTGTGAGGGTGGCATTGTCTCCGGTAAGTACCGCAGGGGCAATTGAGAACATGAAGGCCGAGGCGCCCAACCCGGACTTCGATAAAACTCGCCGGAAGGCAGAAGAGATGTGGCGCAACGAACTTGGAAAAGTAGAGGTGACAATGATGAACGAAGAACAGACCGTCAGCTTCTATACGGCACTCTATCATGCATTCCTCTCTCCCACTGTCTACATGGATACAGACAGAAACTACAGGGGGCTGGACCAGAATGTTCACACTGCCGGAGATTTCACCAACTATACGACCTTCTCACTCTGGGATACCTACCGTGCACTCCATCCGCTGTTCACCATCTTGCAGCAGGAACGTACCGCTGACATGATAAATTCGATGCTGGCCCACTATGACCAGAGCGTTCATAATATGCTGCCGGTCTGGTCCCACCATGCTAATGAGAACTGGTGCATGATAGGATACCACTCCGTGCCGGTGATTGCTGATGCCATCGTTAAAGGCATCGGTGGATTTGACTACGTCAGGGCAACAGAGGCATGCGTTACCACAGCGCGCAATGGGTGGTACGACGGGCTCGATGACTACGTGAGAATCGGATATGTACCTGACGAGCGAACCGGATCATCAGTCTCGGTCACCCTCGAATATGCCTACGACGACTGGTGCATTGCACAAACTATCAATAAACTGTCCACAGAGCCGTTGCATTCAAAGTTTCCGGGGGCCGACCCAGAATTATATGGAGAATTTATCGACCGTTCCCGCAATTTTCTGAACGTCTGGGATGCGTCAACCGGGTTCATGCGCCCCCGAAAGGCAAACGGCAGCTTCAGGGATAACTTTGACGTCCTGAGCACCCACGGCCAGGGATTTATAGAGGGGAACGCGTGGAACTACAGCCTGTATGTGCCTCATGACCCGGTCAACCTCATATCGCTTATGGGCGGTAAAAAGAGGTTTGTGCAGCACCTTGACTCACTCTTTACCATGCACCTGCCCGATGAGTTCTTCGCTGAGACGGAAGACATAACCCGTGAGGGCATCATTGGTAATTACGTGCACGGCAACGAACCGTCGCATCATGTACCATACCTTTACAATTATGCCGGAGCACCCCGGAAAACACAGTATTGGGTTCGTCATATAATGGACACAAAATACCTGCCTGCTCCTGACGGACTGAGCGGCAACGACGACTGCGGGCAGATGAGCGCATGGTACATCTTTTCAGCACTTGGCTTTTACCCTGTGGCACCCGGTTCGGACAGGTATGACCTTGGCAGTCCGCTGGTAAAAGAGGCATCCATTAAGCTGGAAAACGGCAGGACTTTCACCGTGTCAGCCGTCAACCAGGGACCGGCAAATGTCTATGTGAAAAAGACTGAACTGAATGGTCTGAAGCTGGACCGCCACTACATCACCCATGACGAGATCATGAACGGAGGCAGCCTGGTTTTTTACATGTCCAGATAGCATTGAACCTAACAGGAGTCTTCGTCCGTTTGGTTAAATCCGCGCAGCATATACGCCGGTCCTGATAGAATGGAATCCAATCTGCACCTGCCTGACTTGTAAAAGCGTGTTGTCTGCAGAGATTAAATTACCGATTCCTGTATGCCTCCGCTCCCCTGTCAAGCCAGTCGATGTATGCCTGGATGTCAAAGTCGGTGCCGCGCGTCTCTGTCAGAGGCTTGCCAGACGGGTCAACAATGGCATAGAGGGGAAGGGTATTGGTGTTGAACATCGAGATCTCGATGTCCTCGTTCTTCTTACCCATGGTTTTCTTCTCCTTGCCGTCGACCCTGGAAACGAACACCTCATTCTCAGGCAGTTTTGTCCGGTCATCAACATAGAGGCCCACCAGAACAAAATTCTCACTGATTCGTTTCTGAACTTCCGGGTCTGACCATACACGTGCATCCATCTCCTTGCAGTTGGCACAGGCGTGGCCCTTGAAATCGATGAGTACCGGTTTGTTAAGCTGGCGGGCGCAGGCGAGTCCCTCCTCAAGGTCAAAGTAACCCTGGAGGCCGTATTCAAAGTGAAGGAAATCGGAATACTTCGGTGTACCGCAGATGGCTGGCGCATCCGTGGTTGTCACAGACGTCGCACCTCCCCTGTTCTCACTAATCGCTTTAAGCAGATTGAATCCCGATGTCTCACGGGGTGGCAAAAGCGCTGATATACGGGTCAGCGGCGCTCCGAAGAGTCCTGGGACAAGATAGATGGCAAAGGTGAATGATGCAATGATCAGGACCAGGCGGAATACCCCTATGTGAGGCAAGTCGCTGTCATGCGAGAACTTGATCTTGCCCATGAGATAAAGACCCATAAGGAAGAAGAGTACTATCCATATTGCCAGGTAGATGTCGCGGGAGAGTATTCCCAGTCCGTAGACCGTGTCAACCACCGATGCAAATTTCAGGCTGAATGCCAGCATGATGAAGCCCAGAACCACCTTGACGGAGTTGAGCCATCCGCCCGACTTCGGCATCTTGTTCATCCATGAGGGGAAGAGAGCGAAGAGGGTGAATGGCAGCGCGAAAGCAAGCCCGAAGCCGAACATGCCTATCGTTGGACGCAACACATCGCCCGAGGCTGCCTCTACCAGAAGGGCGCCCACGATGGGCCCGGTGCATGAGAACGAGACAAGAACAGTGGTCAGGCCAAGGAAAAAGGCAGCAAGAGCTCCTCCCCTGTCAACTTTGGAGTCGGAAGAACTGACCCATTTGGTGGGCATCACCATCTCAAAGGCACCGAAGAATGATGCGGCAAACACAAGGAAGAGAATGAAGAACAGCAGGTTGGGGATCCAGTGAGTGCTAAGGGTGTTGGCAAAGCCGGCCCCTGCGCTCGTCAGGGAGACGATTATCCCTAATGATGAATAGAGAAGAATGATTGATAACCCGAATATCAGGGCCTTGCCAATGGCTGATCCTTTCTTTCCCGACCCCTGGCTGAAGAATGCCACAGTCATGGGTATCATCGGGAAAACACAAGGTGTCAGCACACCTGCCAGACCGGCCAGCATTGAAAGAAGGAAAAACTTCAGAAAGCCCTTCTTTTCCTTCCCTGCCGTGATTGCCGTGGTTGCTGCCTGTGTGGTTTCAGGCTGTTTAACCACTGTGTCCTCCGGGATATCAGCTGTTGTCAGTTGCGCAAATCCGGAAGTTGTTTCAGCCGTAGCCAGGGAAGGCACTTCAGTTGCCTTCTCATCAGTTGTCCTCGCAGATGCAGTTTCTCCACCCTTCAGCTCCAGGGCGAATTCAACATCCCTGGGCGGAAGACACTGCTTGTCGTCACATGACATGAAGGTGACATACCCCTTTACCGTTACCGGCGATTGTGACACGGTTACCTTCTGCCGAAACTCGGCTTTGCCGCTGTGCATGCCGATATTCATCGAAAAACTGTTGTCAAATTTAACAACGGGTTTGGTGACAGATACAGGTTTCCCTACCGTTTTGTACCCCGAAGACTCTTCGAAAGTAAAGCTGGTGGGAATCGGCCCGCCCGGCTCAATATCCATTGCATAGAGATGCCAACCCTTCTCAAGTTCGGCCGTCATCACCAGTTCAAATGTATTGCCTCCGGTTTTCTCACTCCGGAAACTCCAGGTGACAGGCTCAAGCACCTGCGATTTGAGTGTAACTGCTGAAAGGAGCAGTAACAGTCCTGTTAACGTTTTTCTCATCATTCCAATTTCCAATAAAGACAACTACTGGGCTGTCAGGTACTACCAATAACCACTTTTTTTCCGATAAAGTTCGGTCAGGGCACAAAGGAAGGAACTTTTTTTCAAAATACGAGCACTCCCGACTTCCTGCCGCAGGATTACAAATATTTGACATTGAATGTTCTGTAGCGTAACTTTGATAATGATTTTTGGAAGCACATGAACAGGGACGATGGCGGCGGTGCAGCAACAGGGGCCGCAGCATACGGAATGATGGTGGCAATAGACAACCGCGAGAACGTAGATGAGATAATGCTCGACGTGCTTGACAAACTCTATACGGTTTAGCTTTGTTGACAGAATCATGTCACAGCAGTGAATCTAAAACAAAATACCATGAATAATTTTTGATTTTGCACTTTTTTATCTTATCTTTGTTCATTCTTTGTTAAGAATCATTCTTATTTGATGGAATCTGAAGATTACAGGATTAAGCTCAGGGAGAGAGGACTAAAGGTCACTCCTCAACGACTTGCGGTATTTGAGGCAGTGGATATGCTGCATGACCATCCTACGGCCGAGGAGGTAGGCCAGTTCATAAGGAAAAAGTATCCTGACATTGCAACAGGAACTGTCTATAAAACCCTTGAGACACTGGTTGAAAAGGATATTCTTAAAAGGGTCAAAACCGACCATGGATTGCTCCGGTATGATGCCGTAAAAGATCAGCATCACCACATCTACTGCACCCACTGTGACCGGATAGAGGATTATTATGACAGTGAACTGACAGCGATGATATACGGCTATTTTGAGAAGAAACGGATCCCCCACTTTCAGATAGAGGATATCAAGCTCCAGATAGTAGGGAAGTATAATGACAAAAGAGAGTCGGTAAGAAAAAAATGATAAGGCTTTTACTAATATCAGGAGGATCAATCTCACTTGTACTGGGCCTTATCGGGATCTTTATCCCGGTGCTGCCCACAACTCCCTTTGTGCTGCTGTCTGCAGGCCTGTTCCTCAGAAGCTCACCAGCCCTGTACAATAAAGTTGTGAAAGGGCAGATCACCTCGAGGTACATGACCAGGGAAACAGGACGGATAGCGGGGATTTCAGCCCTGGTCGTAATGTGGTCGATGATCTTACTGACAGTGTTTTACGCTGCAAACACTGACTGGTTAAAAATCCTCCTTATAGCCGTCGGGCTTGCAGGAACGGTATTCAAACTCAAGTACTTCTTCGGCAATAAACATAAACAGATAACAAACAAAAACTAAAACAGAACGAAATGGCAAAGAAGAAACTCACCACAGCTGCGGGCAGGCCCTTCTTCGAGAATGAGGACAGCATGACCGCAGGTCCGCGCGGACCGGTATTGCTCCAGGATTACCATCTCCATGAGAAGCTGGCACATTTCAACCGTGAGCGTATCCCCGAGCGGGTTGTTCATGCTAAAGGGACCGGGGCTTTCGGCACCTTCACCGTGACCGGCAACATTACCAAATACACCAAAGCAAAACTCTTCAGCAAGGTTGGCAATAAATGCCGGGTCCTTGTAAGGTTCTCAACCGTCGGAGGAGAAAAGGGCAGCGCCGACACAGAGCGCGATCCCAGGGGCTTCGCCGTCAAGTTCTACACCGAAGAGGGCAATTGGGACCTGGTGGGCAACAACACCCCGGTCTTCTTCATCAAGGACGCAAAGAAGTTCCCGGACTTTATCCATACCCAGAAGCGAGATCCGAAAACCAACCTCAAGAGCCCGACAATGATGTGGGACTACTGGAGCCTGAACCCGGAGAGCCTCCACCAGGTCATGATACTCTTCAGCGACAGGGGCACCCCTGACGGATACAGGTTCATGAACGGATACGGCAGCCACACCTTCTCAATGTATAACAGGAAGAACGAACGGGTATGGGTGAAGTTCCACTTCAAGACCCGGCAGGGTAACAAAACCCTTACAGGCCCGCAGGCCGATGAGATGCGAGGCAAAGACCCCGATTACTCACAGCGCGACCTGGTTGATGCAATCAACAGGAAGGATTTTCCCGGGTGGACACTTAAGATACAGGTAATGACCGAGGAACAGGCAAAGAAGTTCAAATGGAATCCCTTCGACCTTACAAAAGTATGGCCGCACAAAGAGTTTCCTCTTATCGAAGCAGGCGTGATGGAACTGAATGAGATACCTGCAAACTATTTCGCCGAGGTTGAGCAGGCTGCATTTGCTCCGTCCAATACTATCCACGGCATAGGTCTCTCACCCGATAAGATGCTCCAGGGACGAATACTTGCCTATCCTGATGCACACCGCTACAGGCTGGGTGCCAACTATGAGCAGCTCCCTGTGAACAGGCCCATTGTCCCGGTCCACAATCACCAGAGAGACGGCTCCATGGCGCTTGACGGCAACGGAGGCTCAGCTCCCAACTACTTCCCTAACAGTTTTGACGATATTGTGGCTGACAAGGAGTACAAGGAGCCGCCAATGAGCATCGAATCAGATGTGGCTGACACATGGGACCGCAACAAAAATGACAATGACCATTATTCCCAGGCAGGAGCCCTCTTCAGGAAGGTCATGACAGACCAGGAGAGAGCCAACACAGTGTCGAACTTCGTGGGAGCACTTAAGGGTGTCTCAGGACCAAAAAAGAAAGAGATACTCATGAGGCAGCTGGGGCACTTTGAAAAGGCCGACAAGAAGCTGGTAGCCATGGTGGCAAAAGGACTCGGGATCAAGTATCCGCCTAAGAAGTAAAATACATAATTAACTTATCAATAAACCTTTAATAACAAATTTATTATGGCACAAATCGGAAGATCAATCGTTAGGATGGACGTTGATGAACTCCTCACCCTTCTTAACAAAGCGCTGGCTGATGAATGGCTGGCCTATTACCAGTACTGGATCGGGGCAAAAGTTGTAAAGGGTCCCATGAAAGATGCTGTGATTGCAGAGCTTGAACTGCACGCAACAGAGGAACTGACACACGCGCAGCTCCTGGTAACCAGGATCGTACAACTGGGCGGTACACCGGTACTTTCACCCGATGAGTGGACGAAAATCACCAATTGCGGTTATGATGCACCGGAAGATCCTTTCGTGTCAGTAATACTTGATCAAAACATCAAAGGCGAACAGTGCGCCATAAATGTGTACAACAAACTCCTGACAATCACCAGGGAAGCAGACCCGATTACCTATAACATCATCCTTCAGATACTGACTGACGAAGTTGAGCATGAGGAGGATCTTGTGGCTCTGAAGGAGGACTTTGATCTGATGATCGAAAGGAGAAAGTAAGACCAGAAGTAAAGCTTTGCGTAACTCTGTGTTAAAAGAGATTAAGGCAATTATTATCAATAAATTATAACCAAATACAAATAATTATGGAGGAAAAAACATATGCTATGCCACGCATCGGTGAAAAAGCACCGGAATTCAAGGCAGTAACAACGCAGGGCGAGATTAACTTCCCGTCTGACTACTCAGGCAGCTGGGTAATCCTTTTTAGCCATCCGGCTGACTTTACCCCAGTATGTACTTCAGAGTTCATGACTTTTGCAACAATGGCTGAAAAATTCGAAAAAGCCAACACCAAGCTTGTAGGTCTTTCAGTAGACGGGCTCTACAGCCACATTGCCTGGCTTCGTACCATCAAGGAAAAGATCGAGTACAAGGGCATGAAGGATGTGGAAGTGAAGTTCCCACTGATTGAGGATATCACCATGTCAGTTGCGACAAAATATGGAATGATGATGCCGGGCGAAAGCAGCACAAAAGCCGTAAGGGCTGTATTCTTTATTGACCCCAAGGGTGTCATACGTACCATCCTTTATTATCCGCTGAGTCTTGGACGCAATTTTGAGGAGATCTACAGGGTAACAGTCGGGTTGCAGACTGCTGATGCATTCTCTGTCGCACTCCCGGCCGACTGGCAGCCGGGCGATGATGTCATTGTTCCCCCCGCCGGATCATGCGGCGTTGCCAAGGAGCGCATGGAGAGCAAGGATGAGATGACATGCTACGACTGGTTCTTCTGCACTAAGAAGCTTGACAAGGAAAAGGTTCTCAGCACTATATTGAAAAAATAGCCAAAGTCAAATAACAACAACGTATTAATGATTGACGTAAAGACAGGTCTGAGACCTGTCTTTGTCATATTCCTGAATCAATATGACTTTATATGAACGTTACGTACGGCTCTTCCTGAAGGCTCGTTCTGGTTACGGAAGGCCTCATCCCATGCCAGAGCTTCTGCCGTGCTGCAGGCCACTGACGGCACAGATGGCACAGTCATGGCTGCCGTCTCCGAGGGGAAGTGTTCCGCAAAGATGGAGCGATAATGATACTCCTCTTTCGTCAGCGGAGTGTTTACGGGGAACCTGTACCTGGCAGTCGTCATCATGGCATCTGTTACCTGTTGCGAGGCCAGGTCACGGAGAGTGTCAACCCACTTGTATCCCACCCCGTCTGAGAACTGCTCCTTCTGTCGCCATGCTATCTCCTGAGGAAGGTAATCCTCGAATGCCTTTCTGAGCAGCCACTTCTCCATCTTGCCGTTACCAGCCATCTTGTCTGCCGGGTTCAGCCGCATCGCCACATCGAGGAACTCCTTGTCGAGGAAGGGTACGCGGCCTTCAACGCCCCATGCGGCCAGCGACTTGTTCGCCCTGAGACAGTCGTAGAGATGGAGCTTGCTGATCTTGCGTACCGTCTCCTCGTGAAACTCACGTGGTCCGGGCGCTTTGTGGAAGTATAGGTATCCACCGAAGACCTCGTCGGCGCCCTCCCCTGAAAGTACCATCTTCACCCCCATCGATTTTATCACCCGTGCCATAAGATACATCGGCGTTGAGGCCCTGACGGTGGTGACATCATAGGTCTCGAGATAATAGATCACATCACGTACTGCATCAAGTCCCTCCTGAACGGTAATATGTATCTCATGATGAACGGTCCCGATGTGGTCCGCAACCTTCCTGGCTGCGGCCAGGTCAGGCGACCCCTCCAGCCCGATGGCAAACGAGTGCAGCTGAGGCCACCACGCCTCCGCCTTGTCGTCAGTCTCAATCCGGCGGGCGGCATACTTCTTGGCAATGGCCGATATGACCGAGCTGTCGAGGCCGCCTGAGAGAAGCACCCCGTAAGGCACGTCCGACATCAACTGACGGTGAACGGCTCGCTCAAGAGCTTCACGAAGCAGTTTGATGTCTGTGTTCGCGTCTGTCACCGCCTCGTATTCAGTCCAGTCGCGACTGTACCATTTCGTAAAGGCTTCGTCCCTGCTGTAGTAGTAATGACCTGGAGGAAAGAGCTCAATCTTGCTGCATATCCCCTCAAGAGCCTTCAGCTCAGATGAGAAATAGAGGTTTCCGTAGAGGTCCCATCCCATATAAAAGGGGATGATCCCTATGTGATCACGTGCCGCCAGGTAACAGTCGTTCACCTCATCATAAAGAACAAAGGCGAATATGCCATTCATCTCATCCAGAAAGCCCGCACCCTTATCTGCGTACAGCGCCAGGATGACCTCGCAGTCGGACTGTGTTGTGAAATCATATTTCCCCCTGTAACGCTCCCTTATCTCCCGGTGATTGTAAATCTCTCCGTTGACGCCGAGGATCAGCTTACGGTCGCGGCTGTAAAGCGGCTGGCCTCCTGACTGCGGGTCAACTATTGCCAGTCTTTCGTGAGCAATGATGGCCTTCTCCCCGCAATAGATTCCTGACCAGTCAGGACCGCGATGCCTGAGTTTTTTAGACATCTCAAGAACCTGTGGCCGCAGCTCCTCCGCCCTCACTTTCAGATCAAACACACCAACAACCCCGCACATATAACAAATAATAATTTATGAATTTAAGGGAGCAAAAATATCATTATTTATTGTATGTTGGATATTCTATTGATATTTTTTATTCTTTTTGTTGCTTTGGTTAATATTATATATTCCCGGCTATTGCCCCCCCCGCAAGCTGGCTCCTTCGCTAAAATGATCCACCGGATCATTTTCATACGCTCGGCCCCCTACTGCCTCTTATTATAACTATCAAAAAAATCATTCCCCTTGTCATCCGTCAAAATGAAGGCAGGCATATTCTTCACCACGATCTTCCTCACAGCCTCCATCCCCAGCTCCTCAAAATCAACCACTTCAACCGACAGGATGTTCTCCTCGGCAAGGATGGCGGCCGGACCGCCCACCGAACCCAGGTAGAAGCCTCCATACTTTTTGCATGCATCTATCACCTGCCGCGAACGGTTCCCCTTGGCCAGCATGATCATCGACCCGCCAAGGCTCTGGAAAAGATCAACGTAACCGTCCATACGCCCTGCAGTGGTGGGACCGAATGACCCGGAGGCCATGCCCAGGGGTGTCTTGGCCGGGCCGGCGTAATAGACCGGGTGCCTTTTGAAATACTCAGGCATGGGTTTGCCCTCATCGAGCATCTGTTTGATTCGCGCATGGGCCATGTCACGAGCCACTATCAGCGTCCCGCTGAGGCTGAGCCTTGTCCTGACCGGGTACTTCGTCAGCTCTGTCAGTATCTCCTTCATGGGACGTTCAAGATCTATCTGCACGGGTTTGTCGAGCTCGGGAGCCTTTTCAGGCATGAACCTGGCCGGATCAGTCTCAAGCTGCTCGATGAAGATACCCTTTGAGGTGATCTTACCCTTTATATTGCGGTCGGCGCTGCAGCTGACGCCTATGCCAACCGGACAGGAGGCAGCGTGGCGCGGAAGGCGGATGACCCGCACATCATGAACAAAGTATTTGCCGCCGAACTGCGCTCCCACCCCAAACTCCTGGCAGATGAGCTCTATCTTCTCCTCCCACTCCCTGTCGCGGTAAGCCCTCCCGGCGCCGTTGCCCGATGCCGGCAGATCATCAAGATAACCGGCAGAGGCAAGCTTCACGGTCTTCAGGGTCATCTCAGCCGAGGTGCCGCCGATGACAACGGCAAGATGATACGGAGGGCAGGCCGAGGTGCCCAGATCCTCAATCTTTTCCCGGATGAACTTCCGGAGAGAGGCTTCGTTAAGCAACGACTTTGACTGCTGGTAGAGGAAGGTCTTGTTGGCTGAGCCGCCTCCCTTGGCAATGAAAAGAAACCTGTACTCATCACCGGGGCATGCCGCTATGTCTATCTGCGCCGGCAGGTTGCTGCCGGTATTCTTCTCCTCGAACATGGTGGTAGGCACTATCTGTGAATAACGAAGGTTCTTTTCATTATAGGTCTCCCAGATACCCTTGCTTATATGCTTCGCATCATCGGTGCCGGTTAGCACATCCTCTCCCTTCCACCCCATCACAATGGCAGTGCCGGTGTCCTGGCACCACGGCAGCTTGCCTTCAGCCGAGATAACCGTGTTGCGCAGCATCACCCACGCCACAAACCTGTCATTGTCCGTTGACTCCGGATCCCTGAGAATAAGAGCGAGCTTCTCCAGATGCGAGGTGCGGAGGTAAAAATTGACATCAATGAATGCCTGCTGTGCCAGCAGTCTGAGAGCTTCAGGCTGAACCTGGAGCACCCTCCTGCCACAGCATTCAGTCACCCTGACATGATCAGCGGAAAGAAGACGGTACCGTGTTTCATCCTCCCCGTGCTGGAAAGGCTTCTCGTAGATGAATTCTGCCATGATTGTGCTGTTTTGTATGATACAATACCAAATATACTAAATGGCAAGTAGGAGGCAATAGAGGGCCGAGCGTTAATAAATGATCCGGTGGATCATTTTAGCGAAGGAGCCAGCTTGCAGGGGCGGGCAGTAGGCAGTAGGGGTCTCGCCTATTTAGACTCAATATAAATAGTAGGGAATGCAAAAAAATATACTGCAGGCCGAAAACGTTTGAAATAACAAATGCCACGCAAACGCCCGAAAAATCGGGCTGCAGAAGCTTCTACAGCGTGTTGCGGAACCGGATTTTCAACTAATTTTGAGTAAGTTATGTGATTCGGGTAATAAAACTAACAGCTAACAGACTATGAATGTGATCTTCAGGCGGAAACCAAACCTCTCTTTCTGGCAGATCTGGAATATGAGCTTCGGTTTCATGGGCATCCAGTTTGGCTTTGCCCTGCAGAACGGAAACGTAAGCCGTATCTTTCAGACACTTGGTGCTGATATTGACAATATTCCCATACTCTGGATCGCCGCTCCTGTGACGGGCCTGCTGGTGCAACCGATCATAGGTCACATGAGCGACCGTACATGGAATCGCCTGGGGCGTCGCCGTCCCTACTTCCTCACCGGCGCCATTCTGGCCTCCCTCGCCCTGGCAGTAATCACAAACTCACCTACCTGGATCTTCGCCACCGTGATGCTCTGGATATTGGATGCATCTATTAACATCTCCATGGAACCTTTCAGGGCATTCGTTGGCGACATGCTCTCTTCAAAGCAGCGAACCACGGGGTTTGCCATGCAGAGCTTCTTCATCGGGATAGGGGCTGTCGTAGGCAGCTTCCTGCCCTGGATACTTGCCAACTGGTTCAACGTTGCAGAGGTACCCGCAGAAGGAAAACTGATCCCCTTCAACCTTAAGCTCTCATTCTACATAGGTGCCGGTGTCCTCCTGCTGGCAGTGCTCTGGACAATACTCCGGACAAGGGAGTATTCGACTGAAGAGCTGGAAGAGTTTGAGAAGGGAGAGAAGGTTGCACGGGGTGAATTAATGGAGCAGCAGAGAGAGGCGATCAGAGAGCAGAGAGAAAGCAGACCGGTCAATTTCTATCGTACCGGAATCATCTGGCTGTCAATCGGCCTGATATTTACCTTCATTCTCTCAAGGGCTGACCTTGAGAAGGAACTGTACGTCGTTACCGGGGGCGTCGCCTTCTTCGGCCTCCTTCAGATCGTGGCTGGCGCCCTGAAATCAGCAGGGCAGGGAGGCAGTGGTCTGAACAGCATCCTCACTGACCTGAAGCACATGCCGGCCACCATGGGGCAGCTTGCCGTCGTTCAGTTCTTTACATGGTTCGCCCTCTTCTCACTCTGGATCTATACCACCTCGGCCGTGACATCGCAGGTATACGGAACCTCGGACACCACATCACTGGCATACAACAAGGGCGCAAACTGGGTGGGCGTGCTCTTCGGCGTTTATAACGGATTCTCGGCACTGGTGGCTTTCCTGCTCCCGGTACTGGCAAAGTATACCTCGAGGAAGCTTACACACACCATCTGCCTCCTGATCGGCGGCCTCAGCCTGATGTCAATAACCCTGATACACACCCCCGGGATGCTGGTTCTCCCCATGCTAGGCATCGGGCTGGCATGGGCGAGCATCCTCTCAATGCCTTATGCCATACTGACCGGCTCACTGCCTCATAACAAAATGGGCATCTACATGGGCATTTTCAACTTTTTCATCGTCATCCCCCAGATACTTGCAGCCAGCATCCTCGGAAGCATGGTCAAGCATCTCTTCGATGGCAACACCATGCTCGCACTGGTATCCGGAGGCATCTCGATGGTTATAGCCGCCATCTCGGTTCGCTTCGTTAAAGATGTTGACGACAAGAGATAACGATGGAACTGAAAGGATGCATATTTGACCTCGACGGCGTCATAGTCGATACTGCAAAGTATCACTTCATGGCCTGGCGACGCCTGGCCAAAGAGCTTGGATTTGAATTTACCCTTGACCATAACGAAGCGCTGAAAGGGGTAAGCCGGATGGCATCGCTGGAGATACTGCTGAAGACTGGCGGAATATCAGTGAGCGAAAAGGAAAAGGAACATCTCGCCGCACGCAAGAACGGATGGTATGTCGAATTCATCTCAGGCATGACCCCTGAAGAGATCCTGCCGGGAAGCATCAGGCTGCTTAAGGCTCTCAGGAAGGAAGGCATACTCACCGCAATCGGCTCGGCGAGCAGGAACGCAGGAACAATACTCGACGGCATAAAACTCCGTGACATGTTCGACGTAATTGTTGACGGAAACAAGATTCACAAGGCCAAGCCCGACCCGGAGGTGTTTCTCCGCGGCGCACAGGAGATGAACCTGCATCCTTCAGAATGCATAGTCTTTGAAGATGCACAGGCAGGCATTGAAGCTGCAATAACCGGGGGAATGAGATGCGTGGGGGTGGGCAACCCGAAACTTCTCGGGAAAGCCAATATGGTCATTCCTGACCTGAAAAAAATTACTGTTAAACAACTGAGAAACCTATAGTGTGAAATGACAAATTCACGATTCCAGTCCGATGAGTGGAAAATCATCGAGACACGATTTGAACCTGAGAGAGGCCGCGACTCCGAGAGCATCTTTGCCCTTGGAAACGGCATGATGGGCCAGAGGGCCAATTTCGAAGAGATGTACTCCGGTGACACCCTGCAGGGAACCTATGTGGCAGGAATATATTACCCCGACAAGACCGTAGTGGGATGGTGGAAAAACGGTTATCCTGAATACTTCGCCAAGGTGCCCAACGCGCCCTCCTGGACCGGCATCATCGTCCGTATAGACGGAGAAGAGCTTGACCTTGCCAGATGCGAGGTAAAGAGCTTCCGCAGGGAGCTTGACATGAAGGAAGGGGTGCTGACGCGAACCTTCAAGGCAGTGATGTCCTCGGGCAGGATGATTGAGGTAAAGGCAAAAAGGTTCCTCTCAATGAGCGAACCCGAAAGAGCCGCAATCAGTTATTCCGTGCAGATCACGGGAGGCAGCGGGACTGCAGAGATCATCCCCTGGCTCAATGCCGATGTCCATAATGAGGATGCCAACTACGACGAGAAGTTCTGGGAGAATGAGTCGGCAGAATTTCTCGGCACAGGAGCGGTAGTAACGGCGCAGACACGCAAGACGGCCTTCGTCGTCGCCACCGCAATGGAGAATGTCTTTCTTGTGAACGGAAAACCTGCGAAGGGCAAACCGGTACTGACCGTAGCTGATAAGACAGCTCACTGCACCTTCACCTCAAATTATACAGACGGTGATACCCTCGGGGTAACCAAATACGTTGCCGTTCTTTCCTCATTCAACCATCCGGTGGAAAACCTTGCAAAAAAGGCCATGACCGGCGCCGGCGAGGCTGCCTCAAAGGGCTTTGACGTCATGCTCTGTGATCATAAACAGGCATGGGAAAAGAAATGGGAACACGGTGACATCGTAATAAAGGGTGACATCGCAGCCCAGCAGGGAATCCGATTTAATATCTTCCAGTTAAACCAAACCTACACAGGCGACGATCCGCGCCTCAACATAGGGCCAAAAGGCTTCACCGGCGAGAAATACGGAGGCAGCACATACTGGGATACGGAAGCCTTTGTCTTCCCGTTCTTTCTCAGCACATCCGACACACATGTAGCCCGTAATCTGCTGTTATACAGATACAAGCATCTTGATAAAGCTATTGAGAATGCACAAAAACTGGGATTCACCGGCGGTGCTGCACTCTATCCCATGGTCACCATGAATGGCGAGGAGTGCCACAATGAGTGGGAGATCACCTTTGAGGAGATACACCGCAACGGCGCCATCGCCTATGCAATCTTTAACTATATAAGGCATACCGGCGATCAGGCTTACCTGGCAGAATACGGGCTGGAGGTGCTGATAGCGCTCTCGCGGTTCTGGGCACAGCGCTGCAACTGGTCACAGGAGAAGAACCAGTATGTCATCCTCGGTGTCACCGGTCCGAATGAATACGAGAACAATGTTCATAATAACTGGTATACCAATACCCTCGCCCGCTGGACTTTAAAATATACCTCTGACTCGCTGGCATGGCTCAGGTCGGCCAGTGAAATAAAATATAACTCGGTTGTGGCGCGCACCCACCTTGACACACAGTGTGAGCTCAGCTTGTGGAAAGAGATTGTCAGCAACATCTACCTTCCCGTACACTATGATCTTGGCATCTTCCTGCAACAGGACGGCTTCATGGACAAAGTGCAGCAGACCGTCAAAGATCTTGATCCTGCCGAGAGGCCACTGAACCAGCACTGGTCGTGGGACCGCATCCTGCGCTCGGTCTTCATCAAGCAGGCAGACGTGCTCCAGGGAATATACTTCTTCGAGGATGAGTTTGACGAGGAGGCCATCAGACGCAACTTCGACTTCTATGAACCGCGGTGCGTACACGAATCCTCTTTGTCGGCCAGCATCCATTCAGTACTGGCGGCCAGACTGCACGACACCGAAAGTGCCTATAGGCTTTACCTCCGCACCGCCAGGCTCGATCTTGACGACTACAACAGGGAGGTGAAGGACGGCCTTCATATCACAAGCATGGCCGGCACATGGCTGGCAATAGTAGAAGGCTTCGGCGGAATGAGGATACGCAATGACAGGGTTTGTTTCAACCCGCTGATACCCGCCGCATGGAGCTCATACTCATTTATCATCAGATACAGGAACAATCCCCTCAGGGTCGAAGTCAACGGCTCAGCTGTGAATGTGGTGAACCTCTCACAGGCAGCTATACCGCTTGAGGTATACGGTGAGCGGATCACCCTTCAGCCCGGGGAAGAAAAGAAATTCGGAAAATCATGAACAGACTGAAACTCTCATTCTCATTATTGATGCTTCTGCCGCTGATGCCGGCAGGAGCCCAGACTATTGAACATATTGATCCTCCGTCATGGTTCACGGGCATGAAGGAGAGCGCCCTGCAACTTATGGTCTACGGACAGGGAATCGGATCATACGAGGTGAAGACAGACTATCCGGGTGTGAATGTATCCACCCTGGTACGCACTGAAAACCCCAATTACCTCTTCGTTAACCTTAACGTAACCCGCGAAGCCCGGCCCGGAAAGGTGAAACTGACCTTCATCAACGGCAGGAAACAGCTGACTCATGACTACCCCTTGTACGAGAGGCCCGCAGGCCCGGCACGGGGATTCAACAGCTCGGATGTGATATACCTGCTCATGCCTGACCGCTTTGCCAATGGTGACACCACCAATGACAACCTTGAGGGGATGACCGAACAACTTAACCGTGACAATCCGGGTGGGAGACACGGCGGTGACCTGAAGGGCATAAACGATAACCTTGATTACCTGCAACGTCTTGGAGTCACCGGAATCTGGCTCAATCCCTTCCTGGAGAATAACCAGCAGCGCTCCTCCTATCACGGATATTCCACTACCGACTTCTACCGCTCCGATCCTCGCTACGGATCCAATGAAGAGTTCAAAAAGCTGGTCAACGATGCTCATAACATGGGGATGAAGGTTGTGATGGACATGATCTTCAACCATTGCGGGTCATTCCACTGGTGGATGAATGATCTGCCATCTAAGGACTGGATCCATAAGTTCGATGAGTTCACACGCACCAACTACAGGGCCTCCGTCTATATGGACCCTTACGCGTCAGAGAGTGATAAGATGCTTATGGAAAAGGGTTGGTTTGACAGGACCATGCCCGACCTGAACCAGAGCAACCCGCTGGTTGAGACTTACCTCATTCAGAACAGCCTCTGGTGGATAGCATTCAGTGACCTCGACGGCATCAGGATGGATACCTATCCGTATCCACAGCCTGATATGATGGCCCGGTGGGCTGAACGTGTCGAACAGGAGTTCCCGGGATTCTTTATCGTGGGCGAGGTATGGTATGATGATCCCTCCCAGACCTCTTACTGGGCACTGAACAAAAAAAACAGCGATGGCTACCGATCGAACCTCCCTTCATTGACAGATATGCCTGTCTGCTTCGCAACTCACAGGGCATTCACAGCCTCAGGCAACCCCACTGAAGGTCTGTCAAAGCTCTATAACGTACTTGCACAGGATTTCCTCTATCCTGAGCCACAGAGGAACGTCATCTTCCTTGACAACCATGACATGACACGGTTCTTCACACAGACCGGAAAAAGCCTGGGCGCTTATAAAATGGGGCTCAGCTTTATAATGACAACCAGGGGCATACCACAGCTCTATTACGGAACTGAGATCGTCATGGATGGCGATAAGAGCAAGGGCGACGGCCATCTCAGGGAAGACCTCCCGGGAGGATGGCCCGACGATAAAAAAAATGTCTTTACCGGAACCAACCTCTCTGCAGAGGAGAAGGAGGCCCTTGAGTTCACAAGGCTCATCCTTAAATGGAGAAAAGGGAAGGAGGTCATCCACACCGGCAAACTGAAACACTATATTCCGCACGATGGAGTGTACGTCTATTTCAGATACAACTGCAGCGAAAGTGTGATGATTATCCTCAACAATAACGAAACGGGGACTAAAACCGTCAGGGGCGAACAATACAGGGAGTCGCTTGAGGGATTCACCACCGGATATGAGGTGATTACCGGTAACAAAATTGGCAATCTCGGCTCGTTCGAGGTTCCACCAAAATCAGCAATGATTATTGAACTAAAATAAACCGTTATGATGAAAGAGCACATTTTCAGAATTGTACTTATTCTTGCCGCGGCAGCAGTAGTGGCAGTGGCATGCAAGCCGAAAGCGGTGGCAGTGATAGAGCCGCTGAAGAGTTCGGTGGTGCATGCCGACTGGACCCGCAATATGGTCCTTTATGAGATCAATGTAAGACAGTTCTCCGAAGAGGGAACCTTTGCAGGAGTTGAGAAGGCCCTGCCAGTATTGAAAGAGCTGGGGGTGAACGTTCTGTGGTTCATGCCCATTTACCCTATCGGTGAGCTTAACCGGAAAGGTGAGATGGGAAGCTACTACTCCATCAGCGACTACATGGGTATCAACCCGGAGTTCGGCACCATAGACGACTTCAAGACACTGGTTGCCGGGGCGCATGAGATGGGATTCCATGTCATCCTCGACTGGGTGGGCAACCACTCAGCATGGGATAACCCGCTGGCAACACAGTACCCTGAGTGGTATGAGAAGGACTCACTGGGCAATTTCATCTCACCCTTTGACTGGACAGATGTAATTCAGTTTGACTATACAGCTGAGCCGCTCTGGGATTACATGGTTGGAGCCATGAAATTCTGGGTGGCCGAAGTGGGAGTCGATGGTTACCGTTGCGATTTCCCGGGCCTGGTGCCGGAGGAGTTCTGGTTCAGGGCTACCACCGAACTTAATGCCGTCAAACCAGTGCTTATGCTTGCCGAGGATGAGGATCACTCCTACCTCCTTGAGCGGGCCTTTGACATGAATTATGCCTGGGCACACCATCACCTGATGAATGTTGTGGCTGCAGGTAACCGCAGGCCCGCCGCCCTCGACAGCATCCTGCAGTATGAGATTAAACGCTATGATCCGGAGTCATATAGGCTGAGGTTCATGACCAACCACGACGAGAACTCGTGGAACGGCACCATCACCGAGAAGATGGGTGATGCGCAGAAGGCGTTCGCAGCATATATCTTTACCGTCCCCGGCGTGCCCCTGCTATATAACGGCCAGGAGGCTGACCTCGACAAGAGGCTCGAGTTCTTCAAGCGTGACCCGATAGAATGGAAGGAAACGGAGCTCCGCCCCTTCTACACGAAGCTGGTGCACCTGCGCACCTCTCACCCGGCCCTGAGGCACGGGACTGAGGGCGGGTCTTATGAACCCCTGAAGACGGACCAGAAAAATGTATATGCCTACAAACGCGTTAAGGGCGAGAACGAAGTGCTCGTGATCCTCAACCTGAGTAAGAGTCCTGTTGCTGTTGCGCTGAAAGACGGTACCACGGCAGGAACCTACAACGACCTTTTTGCTGATGCACAGGCAGAGATAGCCCAGGGCACAAAGATTCAGATGGAGCCGTGGGGATATATGGTACTGGTAAAATAACCATTGCGGATCTGTTTCATCAAAAACCCCGGGGGATCAACACCCGGGGTTTTTTCATCTGTTCATGGTATTGTCAAAATCGACAATCGCAAATTTGAGCCTGCGACGCAGGAAAAGTCCCGCACACGAAGTGTCGGGAAGCAGGATCAACTCCGCACACGCAGTGTCGGGACGCAAATCGCAAATCCTAATATTTCACAACCTTCCTAACCGACGACATCCTCCCTGAGGTAACCTTCAGGTAATAAACCCCCGGTGCAAGCCCGGCACCTTCAAGCGCCATCTCACTGATGCCTGCCGGGACTGCAGTGATCCGCACACGGGCGCCGCCATACGAGAAGAGCTCAACGGTGTGAGGCTGGTACTCATTATCACCTGTAAACCTGATCACCGCCTCCTCAGTAAACGGATTGGGGAAAACATCAAACAGGGCTTCGCTTGTGCCATCATAAACAGGCTGATCATCAATGCCCGTCAGGAACGACGGCCTGGCCACCTGTTTGGAAGTATACAGCCTGTACTCACCCTGCTGCAGAGAGATGGGTGTGTTCTGGTTGGCGGTGCCAACATCCATGGCTGTACCCCTGAAAAACTCATACCAGGTGCCTGTCCTGGTGAAGTTGGGGGCAATCTCGCGGGGGAAGAGGTCAAAATTCCCGAGCACAACCACATCCATATCAGAATGTTGAATATTCAGTCTCTTCGTTTCGCCAGACTCATAGATGCTGAAGTTGTCTGACGAAAAGGCCGGGTTGCTCTTCTTCAGTCCGGCCAGGGCCGAGAAGTTGTCAAAGAGGTTCTTTCTCGCAGCAACATTGTAATAATCCCATTTGATTGGTTTGGGTCCCAGCGGATCATTATTATAGTTTTTGGCATAATCATATCCCAGTTCCTGAAACTGCCAGAGCATCTTTGGCCCGGGTATCAACATAAAGAAGGTGCCGGTAAGTTTTATCCTTTTGAGGGCTATGTTCAGGTCCCTTATGTTATAGCCTCCTACCGCTTCTCCCTGATCGAGGTTCAGGAACATGATCCTCTCCTCATCATGACTTTCCATGTAGTCAACTATTCCGGGAACAGTCCAACCCCTGTTGACCCACGAGGCCTCCGCTATGGACATATTCCAGTCGCTGTGACTGGTTGAAGCCGCCTGGTAACGGAACTTGGCTGAGCCCCAAAGCAGGAATCCGCTGGCTGCCAGCTCCTTCTCCTCGTTATTGTCAGCAAAATGTTCCAGAATAAGCAGTGCGTCCGGTTTGTAAGACCTGATCTTATCCCCTATTCTTTTGAGAATAGCTATTCTCGAGGCATCATATGCCCATCCGTCACCGGGAGTATTTGTAAATCCCTTTGTAAAGTCGAACCTGAAACCGTCCGCCTTGAATTCCTGTATCCAATAATGGCATACGCTGTCGGCGAAGGCTCTCGTCTGATCGCTCGTGTGATTGAAGTCATAACCCCAGGAGAAGGCTTGATTCGGTGATACCACGTTAAACCACGGGTTATTAGCTGCAGGCTGATTGGTGCTGCTGTTCCAGTACATCCTTACCAGCGGATTGGTACCGAATGCGTGGTTGAGCACTATATCGAGGATAACTGCAATGTCACGGCTGTGACAGGAGTCAATCAGTTCTTTCAGGTCGTTTGCCGTGCCGTAATACTTGTCAACCGCAAAATACATTGAAGGGTTGTAGCCCCAGCTGCTGTTACCCTCAAACTCATTCACCGGCATCAGCTCTATGGCATTGACCCCCAGCCTGCTGAAATATGCCAATGTGTCGCGAATAGTTTTAAAGTCGTGTTTCTCAACAAAATCGCGCACAAGCATCTCATATATTATCAGCGTGTCCTTTCCCGGAGCGGCGAAGCTGGTGTTCTTCCATGTATATGCCTGCGGCCTGGTCTGAAAGACCGAGACAAGGTTATCGGCTTTACCTTCGGGATATGCTTTCAGCCCCGGGTAGGTCGATTCATCAATGTACTTGTCGTTCCATGGATCAAGCACCTTGGTGCTGTAGGGATCGGGTATCCTGAGAGTCTCATCAATCAGGTACTGGAATCCGTACTCCTCATCAGGATCGAGTCCTGTCACCTCCAGCCAGTACCACTCTCCGTCCGGGCTCCTCTTCATAAACCCCTCGCTGCTGTGCACCCAGTTGTTGAAATCACCCATCACGAATACACTGCTCTTGAAGGGAGCATACAGTAGTAATGCCACAGAGTTGTCTCCGGTGATGTTCACCCCGGGTATCAGTCCTGCCGGCACTGCCTGGGTGACTGTGTTGGTGCGTATGAAGTAGTAAGCGGAATCGGCTTTTGAGACATTGTTGTGCCATGCTTTTACCAGGAGCTTGAAGCTGCCTGACCCTGTTGCGGTAATTATATGATTCAGTGTCGTTTCGGTAACTTTCTTAAGGAGTGATCCATTCTGATAAAGTAATATCGAATCACACACCGAGGCAGAGGCAAGCACGGGTATAACCTCGTCCGGGTCAACCAGTGAGGTGTAGCTGTCAGGTTGGGAAAGCAGGAGCTCGAAGGCAGCCTCCTCGCTTACGTTGTAGAAGATGTCTGCACCGCCCGCGTCACGTCCCGTTCGTGAACCGTCGGAATTGCGGAAGACAAAAGCAAGCTTCTGAATCTGTTCACCTGCCGGTACTCCATAAAATTCTCTGATTGAAGGAGAGACAGTAATGGTATATATATTTGCAGATACTTTGATCAGTTTTGCTTTTGGCAGGTTAGTTGTCCAGCCGGCAATGACATACTTCCAGTCTGACGGACCTGTACTAAGGTTTGTTATCACCCCGGTATGAGCATAGACGTCATCTCCGGCATAATCCTTCAGCCCCATATCTCCCTTGTCGGCATTGAAGGTAATTACAACCGGTCCGGATGAGACAGGAAATACCGGATCGGTAACAATGACCTGTGCATTTGAATTCAAACCCCAGGCTGTCAGGGTAAGTATAAGGATTGCTGTACTTGCTCTCATCATTTCGCGTTAGCGTATTGATTATCCGTTAAATATAATCAAAAACCTCTTCTTTGACAGGAAGAGGTTTTTGATTTTTAAGAACGCTACGGCCACAGCCGTAATAATGGGGGTTATTCCGCTTTAGTTTTTGGTTACGGTTGCAACCTTCGACCAGGGATTCAGCGTGATAGTATAATTACCAGCTTCGGCAACCGCAATATTGTCACCGCCTTCGGTAAGTCCTGTCAGGCTTCCACCCAGGTTGTAACCCCAGTCGTCATTGGCCCTGAACTTGATTTCCCCTGCCACAAGATTAATAGTAGCAGTGAAAACTCCGCTGCCGGCATTCCATGACATGTTCTGATCTGAATTCCAGCCATCAGCAGTAGCACTGCCTATTATACCCCACCTGTCTGCACGGTATTTGTACGCCAGGGGAGTGCTGAGGTCAAGAGTGATTGCATAGTCATCCTCCACGGTTGTCTCAATATTGTCGCCACCGGCAACAAGATTAAGGCTTCCGGCAGGTGCTCCGTAGTTGTAATCCCAGTTGTCATTGGCCCTGAACTTCCACGGACCGGCCGTCATGTGAATGCCGCCTTTCCATACCCGTACTGCAGGATCATAGGTCAATGCTATCTGAGAACCCCATCCGGTCAGACCGCCAATGATACCCCAGCTTGTTGCAACTGCAGTGTATGTCATTGGATCAGCCCCGGCGTTTACATTCAGCTTGTAATAGCCTGCGGGCAGATTGATGTTGTCACCCGTTTCGGAAAGAGTTCCGGCAGCAGCGCCAGCGCCATAGTTCGGACCGTCCCAGTTGGGTTTGGAAGCAAACTTCCAGTTATTGGAGGCATTTGCCATATAGACGTAGCCTTCCACATTATTGGGATTGGCCTCGTTGCTCTTGACCATCGGGGACTTGTCAGGCGACCAGTCGGCCAGGCCGGAGCCGGGATAACTTGCTGCTACATAATCTCCTGGAACATACCATTCACGCACGCTGACAAGCGTGGTAAATGTTATTTCCGGGCCGTAGGTGGTCCCCACACTGTTGGTTGCATAAGCGCGCACATAATAGGTGGTAAGGCCCCTTAATCCTGTAAGGTTGCTTTCAAATGCCCCGGTGCCCATACCGTCAGTTGTCTTGCTTCCTGCAATTGTCGGATTGGCAGTTAATCCATAGCATACGCCGCGGGCAGTGACAGCTGACCCTCCGTCAGCGGTCACATTACCGCCCGTGGTGGCCGTGGTACCTGTAACTACTGAGGCGGCAGCGGTTGTAACCGTTGCCAGGATGGGCAGGGTGGTGAAGGTGAGCTCCTCACCGTAAACAGTACCGGATGTACCGGTGGCATAGGCACGTGCATAATAGGTCTTCGCAAATGCCAGTCCGCTTAGCGGAACATTGAACGCGGCCGTCGTGGCTGATCCCGCAAAGACGGTCTTCGATTTTGCAATCGTCGGATTGGGCTCCGTATCATAGCAAACGCCCTTTTCAGTAAAGCCGTCACCCTCAGCCACAACAAATCCCATAACAGTGGCTGCATTGGACGTTACGTTAAAGACTTTGGTCGTCCCGAGTTTGGGGTCGAGTCTGATCTCGGATGTCTCCTTTGTGCAGCCGGCAATTAGAATCGCCGCTGCAACCGGGAGCATCATTATTCTGAATATTGATCTCATTTTCATCATATTAATATTCGATTCATAAGGTATGATGGAACACCCATGTTACAGATATTGTAACAATTTGGTACTGTTCTCGGAAACATGGGTGTTTCATAAATCTTTCTGTTTTATGTCCCGTAACTAGTTGTTCTTGACTACTGTACATGAACCTGCTTCGTTCGGGCCGTTGGGCTGTGTTATGGTCAGGCTAATGGTGTAATTGCCTGCCGTAACCTTAATGTTGTCGCCGTTATGGAAAAGATCAGTCAGATCTGTACCTCCGGGGCGATATCCCAGGTTCCATGCCCAGGCATCGTTAAGCCTGAATTTGATCTCACCATTAAAAAGGTCTCTTGTAATGCTCCAGGTACCTGTCGCTGCGTCATAATCCATCTTCTGGTCCGGTGTATTCCATCCGGTATCATCTCCTGTTAAACCTGAGCCCACAAGCCCGATCATATAGGCAGAGATGTCATAGGTCAGTGCGTTGACGTCGACATTGAGCCTGTGCCATCCGCTGGCAGGCGGTATGATGCCTGCTCCGTTGACCGCAAGAGCTGCGCCGGCGGCACCGTAGGAGGTGTTCGGCAGTCGGGTCATCGAGCAGCGTAAATGGCTGCGCAACGTCAAGCTTCACCAGGCCGGTATATTTACCGTCACCCAATGCAGATTCAACCTTCTGCGTCATGCCTGAACCGACAAGGTCAAGACGTGGCAGACCGTAGAGAGTCACATTCGCATTCTTCACTGCTGATTTGTAGGAGAACGGATTGGTGCCTGTGCCCGGAGCACCGGTACCTGCGTCAACAACAAGCACTGCCCTAAGGCGGAAATCGATCGATGATGAGGCGTCAGCAGGGAACTTCTTGAGCAGTAACCCCGTTAAGATCACTGACCGTCATCTTCATCGATTTGGACTGAGTGCCGGACCATACAGTCACAGGATCGGCAAAATCAGTACCGGCGGCGCAAGCCTCAAGATAATAGGTTGCTGAAGCTGCAAATCCCGGGTCAACAGCAGTACCGACGAATTCAAGCACATCATTGCCGCTTGTCCTTTGAAGGGTAAGATCGGGAACGGTGGTGAGCGTCGGAGCTACCGGATTGGACAGCATGGTGATCATCTCACCGTCTTTCTCACAGCCTGCGAGAAAGACTGCCAATACGATAAATGTCAGATATATTAATAAATTCTTCTTCATTTCTCTTCTGTTTAAAGATTAATAACCGGGATTATTGAGCCCGTTATAGTTCGGGTTGGCTGACAGTTCATCACCGGGAATCGGGAATAGATCGAGGTGGTCCGAGGTGCCGGCGCCGGCGAAGGCTCCGCCCTTCCACTGCCACAGGTATTCACTGCCAGTGAACTTACCAAAGCGCACGAGGTCAGTACGTCTCTGTGCCTCATAGTAGAACTCGCGTCCGCGTTCGTCAAGCAGGAAATCAAGGTCCAGATCAGTAGAGGTGATATTGCCGCTGGTGTTACCATAAGCGCGCTCCCTGATCTTGTTGATATCAAGTACTGCAGCTGAAATATTGGCTGCTCCACCCAGTCTGAAGAGCGCCTCAGCCCTCATCATATAGGCATCGGCAAGACGGAAGACCGGGAAGTCGGTGCAGGCAAATGCGGTGTTATAGTTTGCCGGTCTGGAGCCGTCAGCATTGCGCGCAGTAAATTTGTATACTCCAATACCGTAATCGCCGCTTGACGATGGGCTTGGAATATTGTTTGCCTTCTTCATCTTCAGGAAGACACGCTTGTCATTGCACTGGGCAAAGGTCGGGTCGGACGACGGAACGGGAACATTCCCGTAGGTGGCCAGAGTATCTACAATGACATTCATGAACTGTACCCTGGCGCGGTTGCCGTTCCAGTTGGTGTTCGATGTGAGCCCGTGGAAATCCTCGGCTCTGATATAAACTGCATCACTTGATGATTCAATGATGAAGGTTGTGCCAACATACCCCTGGGTGTTGACCCCATCCTGTTCCCAGGCAAAGATCATTTCGGGATTGTGGGTTCCGTCATTGTCAGCGCTGAAGTTCTGTCTGTAGTTGGTGGCCAGCGAGTAGCCTGCGTCAATCGCCTTGCCTGTATAGGTCACCACGTCTGCCCATCTGGCAGTACCGGTGTAAACTTCGGCATTGAGATAGAGCCTGGCAAGAAGCATCCATGCTGCAGCCTTGTCAGCCTGCGGATAGGAAAACCTGGGTGCTCCGAGCTTGGTCTCAATATCCTTGAGCTCAGACTCAACGTAATTGAAAATCTCAGTCCTGGTACCGATCTCGGGGAAGAACTTGCCTACACCGTCAGCCTCAGTTGTCAGCGGGAACTGACCGAAGAGGTCGATTGCCCATGAGTAAGCCAGTGCCCTGAGGAACCGTGCCTCGGCAACATACCTTTGAACGTCCGGTGAGGTATTGCCCTCTGCATTCTTAATGAAGTCATTGGCGTAGGTGACGCTGAGCGCCAGACGCTGATAGAGAGCGGTAAGGAACGGGTTGCTCGGGCTCCATGTCTGGGTGTTGAGGTCGGCGATACCGACATCGCCCCATGCACATATAGCCTCATCCGTAGTAATCTCCTGGAGATTCCAGAGTGCCCTCATGGTGGTAAAGAAGTTGCCGTCAGAAGCAGCAATGTCATCGCCTCCGTTGGCACCCTGGCCTGAGATAATGAAACTGGCATAGATTTTACCAAGGGCCTGTTGCATGTATATGGGATCATCACCCAGGTTACCGGCAAGGATCTTTGTCGGGTCCTGCGGGGTGACATCCAGATCTTTCACGCATGATGAAATCACCAGCGCTGAAAGTATAATTCCGAATATTGCAATTTTCTTATTCATATCTGCTTATCGATTTTTATCATTAGTAGGTAAGCCCTATGCCAAGCATGAATGTACGGGGCCTGGGGTAGAAGTTGTTGTCTATGCCGCCGTTGACCTCCGGATCAAGTCCGCTGTACTTCGTAACTATCAGTGCATTCTGAACGGTGAAGCTCACGCGTGCACCTACAGAGCCAAAGAGATTGTCAAACCTGTAGCCGGCACTTACGTTGTCAAGCTTCAGGAAAGATGCATTCTCAACAAAATAGTCACTGGTGAACTGACGCTTTACAAAATTGGTCTCGGCGAGAGCCCTGGTGAAGTTCTTCCAGTATCCTATCTGCTGCATCTGGTCATATGATGCTCCGGCAGCCACCTGGTTGTAAACATAGTTGCCTATGCTTGCCCTTGCGGAGGCCGAAAGATCAAACTTTTTATACTCGAACCTTGCAGAAAGACCGAGCAGGTAGTCAGGAACCGGGTTGTGATAGATGTATTTGTCTGCATTGTCTCCGTTGACAACGCCACCTTCACCCGATTCGTCAACATAAAGTCCTTCAATGGGCTTGCCGCTGGCATCATACACCTGCCTGTTGATAAAGTATGAGTAGGCAGGATAGCCAACCCTGGTCACCTGTTTCTGGCCGGTGAAGGCATCACCGTAAAGAATTCCGATATAATCAGGATCATCGGTAAGCAGAAGCTTGGTGATCTCATTCTTATTATAGGTGGCGTTGAACCCGACCGTAAGAGTCATGTCATTCTTTGATACCGGAATGACATTCAGCGATAATTCCAGACCGTTGTTCTCGAGACTGCCGACATTGGTAAGCAGCGTGTTGGAGAAGTTGCTTCCGCTTGATACGGTAACAGAGTTCAGAAGGTCATTGGTTACCCTGTTGTAGAGGTCCACTGAGCCGGTGATCCTGTCATTAAGGAACCCGAAGTCCAAACCAATATTCATGGTAGTGGTCTCCTCCCATTTGATGTCAGGGTCATAGGCATCCGGACGAAGAGTCGGTAGAAACACACCCCCGATCGGATAGTATGAGCCTTCCGAAGCTTCCCGATACAGGGCCTGTGCCGGGTAATCGTTCCCGATATCCTGCTGCCCCGTGATACCCCATCCAAGCCTGAGCTTGAGATCAGTTACACCCTTGACATTGCTCAGGAATGATTTCATCCTTTATCTTCCAGGCAAAGGCAACTGACGGGAAGATGCCCCAGCGGTTGTCCTCTGCAAATCGTGATGAGCCGTCTTCACGGAGAGTGACAGTGACAAGATACCTGTTCATCAGGCTGTAGTTGACACGTCCGAAGAATGAAACAAGGTAGTTCTCAGTAATGAACGAAGAGCTGTCGGACTTCTGGTAGAGCGGATGCTCAGCATCAACCCTGCCCCGGGTGTAGCTCTCGCCTTCCCTCTCGAAGTGCTGCCATGAGTAACCTGCGGTCACGTCTACAACGCTCTGAATACTGCCGATCTCCTTGTTGTAGTTCAGGTAGAAGTCAAGAAGATTGTTATAGTTGGTGCCGCTGTAATCGGAAAGTCTTCCGTAGAGCGGAGCCGTGAGAACCGAGGGAGATGTCTTGGGACGGTTGTTATGCCCGACACTCTCGGAATAGTCTGTTGCCAGGTTGAGGTTTGCCCTCAGCTCAGGAAGGAATGGAATGGAATAATCAAGCTGAATGTTTCCAATGAATCTGTTCACCACCGACCTGTTGTCAGCCTCAAGTGCCTGCTCAACAGGGTTGGGTGTTCCAAGGTTCGCACCGTAATTTGCCCACTGGAAGTACCCGGCTGAGGCAGTGTTGCCGTCTTTGACCACCTGAGTGGGGTCCATGTTCACTGCCGAACCTATAGCTCCGGAACTGCCGTAGTTGTGGTGAGTGTTCATTCCCTTCAGGTTCATATTGATCTTGAGGGCATCATTGAAGAATGTCGGGTTGAGGTTCAGTGAACCCGTTATGCGCTGCATGTCAGTGTTCTTCAGGATACCGTCCTGGTCTGTGTACCCTATCGAGAGACGGTAAGGAAGGGTCTTGACCGATCCTGACAGGCTGAGGTTATGGTCATGTGACAGGGCGGTGCGGAAAATCTCCTTCTGCCAGTTGGTGTTCTGGTTCCCCAGCAGAGCCAGGTTATCGACCCCGAACAGGCTTACCCTGGAAAGGGCAAGATCTCTTATCTCGTCACCTGAGAAGACATCAACAAAAGCAATGGCGTTGGCCACAGAGACGTTGCCGTCATAGGAGATAGTCATCGGGCTGCCTGCCTTTCCCTTCTTGGTTGTGATGAGAATGACGCCGTTCGATGCCCTTGATCCGTAAATGGCTGTTGCGGAGGCATCCTTGAGAACGGTGAAGGTCTCAATATCGTTGGGGTTTACAAACGACAGAATGTTCGAGCTCCCTGATACGTTGTTGTTGTCGATGGGAACACCGTCTATGATGATCAGCGGATCATTGGATGCGTTCAGTGAAGAACCGCCGCGGACACGTATGGTTGATCCGCTGCCGGGTGCTCCTCCCGAAGTCGTTATGACAACACCGGCACTCTTGCCTACAAGCAGGTCCTGTGCCGAGGTTATGGCTCCCTTGTTGAAGTCCTTTGAACTCACAGCCGTCACGGACCCCGTTGCATCACTCTTCTTGACGGTACCGTAACCGATGACAACCACCTCATCAAGGGCCTGTACATCTGTTCGCAATGCCACATTGATCACCGTCTCGTTACCAACGGTCACCTCCTGCGGCAGATAGCCAATAAAAGTGAAAACGAGAACATCCCCGGGCTGTGCCATCAGGGAGTATTCTCCGTCTGTGCCGGTAATGGTTCCCGTCAGCGTGCCCTTTACAACGACATTCACTCCGGGAAGTGTCTGTCTGTCGGCAGCATCGGAAACTGTCCCTGACACTCTTACCTGTTGCCCTAAGACAACAAGACTCATCATTATGCCGAAGGTCAGCATGAAGAGCCTTTTTCCAGTTAGTTTCTCCATAAATAGATTAGTTTAGTTGCAGTTTACAGAATGGTTATTATTGTTAAATTGATTCGATCAGAATTTGGGATGATAAAATTCGCTCTTTTTTCAGAGTTAACCAACTCTTTTTCAGCTTTTTTACGCAATCGTTACCGCAATCGTTTGAATTGAGGATTTGCTAATCTTCAGACCGTCAGAAAAAATGAATTTATTATTATCTTTACCGATATGAGTCTTCCCCCCGATGGGCAGAGAAAATATTACAATTAAGGATATCGCGCGCGAACTTGGTATTTCACCCTCGACCGTCTCGAGAGCGCTCAAGGACCACCCTGACATCAGCCAGGCTACCCGTGATGCCGTCAACGAGCTGGCCGAGAGATGGAACTACAGGCCTAATCCGATAGCCCTCAGCCTTAAAAGCGGATCGTCAAAGACCATCGGTGTGATCATCCCTGACGTCGTACACTATTTCTTCTCAACCGTCATAAGCGGAATTGAGGATGTGGTTTACCAGCGCGACTACAACATGATACTCTGCCAGAGCAACGAGTTGTGGGAACACGAGGTTAAGAACATCCGGACACTACTCTCGAGCCGTGTGGACGGCATACTGGCGTCGCTGGCCAAGAGCACAACTGATTTCAGCCATTACCAGAGCATACTCGACAAGGACATTCCCCTTGTCTTCTTCGACCGTGCCACCGATGAGCTTAAGACTGACAGTGTTGTCATTGACGATGAGACGGGCGCATATAAGGCCGTGAACCACCTTCTCAGGATGGGCAAGAAACGCATCGTTCACCTCTCCGGCCCGCCTCAGCTGGCCATAGCGCGCAACAGGCTCAACGGTTATCTGAAGGCCATGAAGGAGTACCGCCTGACACCCACGGAAGATGACATAGTCAAATGCGATGATATCGAGAGCGCCGAAAAAATGGTGCCCCGGCTGCTGATGCGTCAGCCCCGTCCCGACGCAATCTTCGCCGTCAATGACCTGACTGCAGCTCAGGCCCTTATGATCAGCAAGAGGCACGGGCTGAAGATACCCGAAGACATAGCCGTCGTAGGCTTTACCAACAGCCAGATAGCCACCCTCACAGACCCGGGACTGACCTCGGTGGACCAGAAGGGCTATGAGATGGGACAAATAGCAGCGAAGCTTCTTCTTGACCGGATAGAAAACCCCAGAACGCCCCTGCAAAACAGGATTATCACCTCCGAACTGGTCATAAGGGGTTCCTCCTCTTCAAAATAACCTTGTAAAATCTAAAGGAAATCCGATAGCCGGCCCTTCACCCCGGCCCGTATACCCTTTGGCGTCCGGGTAAGAGCACAGCACTCTGTCTGCGGATCATGCTGGAATATTAGGATATGCTCATTGGCCAGCCCCTCTTCAAGGATCTCCTGCTTCTCGGCAATAGTCACCAGGGGAAGCAGGTCATAAGCCATGTTCCACAGAAGGGGTATATGTGCTGTCGTCGGCATCAGGTCGCCTGCATAAATGAAGCTGCGGCCATTGTACCCTATTACCGGGATGACCAGTCCCGGAGTATGGCCGTAACATAGCCTCAGCGAAACCCCCGGACAGAGCTCGCCGCCCTCTTCAATGAGGTTCAGCCTGCCGCTCTCGCCAAAAGGTTTAATATTCTCCGGAAGAAAAGCATCTTCCTCGCGGAGGTTCGAATCGTTGGCCCAATCCCACTGCTCGCGGCTGATATGATACTTTGCATTCGGGAAGAGCGCTGCAACACCCCCGCCGGGAGCATTTGCAAAACAGCCTCCGCAATGGTCGGCATGCAGGTGGGTGATGATGACATCAGTGATATCCTCCCTCTTGTATCCGCATTCCGCCAGTCCTCCGGTAAGACCGGAGCCGCCATGCAGGTAGGCATGCCGGAAAAATTTTTCATCCTGTTTGTCGCCCCAGCCCGTATCAACAAGGATGATCCTTCCGTCAGTCTCAATCACCAGTGAACGCAGTGAAAGCACGACAGTATTCTTTTCATCAGACTGCATCTGCCTGCTCCATAGAGCTTTCGGGATGACCCCGAACATCGCGCCGCCGTCAACCCTGAAATTCGTTATGTTGAAAAGAGATAATTTCATTTAAAAAGTCATTATACCGGATGCAAGATAACCAATTTTGGTATTTTTGCGGAAAAGCCAAGAAAGTGACAGGCATTGTTAATCCCGATTTCAATACAGTATTGTTTGCATTCCTGCTGACCCTGTTTGCCGGCCTTTCTACCGGCGTGGGGAGCGCCATAGCCTTCTTCGCCAAAAGAACCAATACGAAGTTCCTGACCGTAAGCCTTGGCTTCTCTGCCGGAGTTATGATCTATGTGGCTTTTGTAGAGATATTCGTCAAGGGACGTGAAGTGCTGACAGAAGTAATGGGTATGCGCCAGGGATGGTGGGTGGCCGTGCTGGCCTTCTTCGGAGGCGTAGCCCTGATAGCCATAATTGACAGGCTTATACCTTCTCAGGAGAACCCTCATGAAGCCAGGAAGATTGAGGGAGGCGAAGAGGAGGAAAAAAGCGGCAGGCTCCTGCGTATGGGCGAGCATGACTGCACTTGCCATTGGCATCCATAACTTCCCTGAAGGACTTGCAACATTCACGGCGGCACTCGCTGACCCGCAGATTGGTATTGCCATAGCTGTGGCCAGTGGCAATACACAACATACCGGAAGGGATAGCCGTCTCTGTACCTATCTACTACGCAACAGGCAGCAAGCGAAAAGCCTTCAGGCTCTCTTTCCTCAGCGGCCTCGCCGAACCGGTGGGTGCGCTGGTCGGGTATCTGCTGCTGCTGCCCCTGATGACCGATACACTGATGGGCATCCTGTTTGCATTCGTTGCAGGAATAATGGTTTTCATCTCACTCGATGAGCTCCTTCCGGCAGCAGAGAAATACGGCGAACACCATCTTTCAATATACGGACTTGTCTCCGGCATGGCCATCATGGCCTTAAGTCTGTTGCTGTTCAAGTAAACAAAAATCGCTCTGTTCTGTAAGATATTTGTAAATTTGCATCAAATATCAATTAATTAAAACAGATTATAATGAAAAGAACACTGACAATCATGTTGATTACTGGTCGCCCTTACAATCGGTGCCCAGGCCCAGAGCTACAAATCAGCCATTGGACTCAGGGGCGGTGATCCTTCCGGTGTTACCTTCAAGACTTTCATTAACAGCACTAATGCCATTGAACTGATTGCAGGAACAGGCTACTGGGGACATAACTTCGCAATAACAGGTTTTTACCAGTGGCAACAACCTACAGACTGGACACCGAACCTCGACTGGTTCATCGGCCCCGGTGCCCATATCGGTTTCTGGAACGACTACTACAGGGATGATTATGGCACAGGCATACTGCTTGGTGTCGACGGCATCATAGGACTGGAATATACTCTTGATGACTACCACTTAACTTTTCCCTCGGTTTCGGACCCAAGCTTCCAGCTCACAAGCGGACCCGGCTGGTACTACTGGAACGGAGGATTCTCCGTCAGGTACGTCTTCTAGAGACATCAGAACCGCTCATACAATGGCGGATCCAGCGAGGAATCGATTTTTTTGCAAAATATTTTGCAGATAAAAAAAAAGATCCTTTCTTTGCATCCGCATTTTAAAGTTCTTTACATGGTCCATTCGTCTAGTGGTTAGGACGTCAGGTTTTCATCCTGGTAACAGGGGTTCGATTCCCCTATGGACTACAAATAATACAATAAACTGAAAATATGGCAAATCACAAGTCGGCAGAAAGAACGAGACAGGCAGAGGTAAGAAGAGAGGACAACAAGTATTATGCAAGAACAATGCGTAATGCTCTTAAGACGATTCGCGCAACAACTGACAAAGGAGGAGGCTGACAAGATGCTCCCAAAGCTTAATCCATGCTTGACAAGCTGGCCAAGAAGAATATTATTCACAAGAAAAAGGCTTCAAACCTGAAGTCATCGACTACTAAGCATGTACAGAGCCTGAAGTAAGTTCTGCTTAAAATAATTGCATCGCCGTCGCCTTCGGGCGACGGCTGTTTTTTTTATATTGCAGTGGGATAATACGTTTTGCTGCATGTCAATGAAAATCACAGACTGGGCTGTCGAGGACAGGCCCCGTGAAAGGCTCTGGAGCAAGGGCCCGTCAAGCCTCAGCGACGCTGAGCTGCTCGCAATTCTCATAGGATCAGGCACCAGGAACCGTTCGGCCCTCGACCTGGCACGCGAACTGCTGGCCCTCGCCGGCAACTCCCTGAGCGACCTGGGTAAACTCAGCGCCGGGGAGATACGCAGAATAAAAGGGCTGGGAGAGGCCCGGGCCGTCACCATAGCCGCCGCCCTGGAACTCGGACGGCGACGCAAGCTGGCCGAAGCAGCGGAACACCCGCAGATACGCTCCTCGGCCGATGTCTTCAGCATCTTCAGCCCTCTCATGGAAGACCTCCCACATGAGGAGTTCTGGATTCTCTTCCTCAACAGGGCAAACCGCGTCACCGGCCGTATGAAGATAAGCCAGGGCGGCGTCTCCGGCACCGTCACAGACGTACGCATCGTGATGAAAAAGGCAATCGAATCGCTGGCATCAGGGTTGGTCATCTGTCACAACCATCCCTCGGGCAACAACAGCCCGAGCGACTCCGACATACGCATCACCCAGAAGATAAAGGAGGCAGGAGCGCTGATGGATATACAGCTGCTTGACCATCTCATCATAGCAGGAAAGGATTATTACAGCTTCGCTGACAACGGGGCCCTCTAAAACTGACTGGCGGCCAGCCTCACCTCTGACCTGTCTTCGCACATCTGAAGCATCTCCTTAACGGTAAGTCCGGTAACAGGATGCTCTGCGCCCGGGGCCACCTCGTGCAACGGCTCCAGCACGAACCGCCTGTCAGCTAACTTCGGATGAGGCACCTCAAGGCCGGGGGCGGAAATGACGCGATCATCCCAGAGGAGTATGTCCAGATCGATGATACGCGACTCATACCTCCCTCCTCCGCTGCGCCGTCGCCCCATACGACCCTCAATCGACCTGAAGAGCTGCATCAGCTGCCGCGGCTGCTTCGCGGTATCAATAACCACCACCATGTTCAGGAACTGATCGTCGGCATCAAAACCCCAGGGCTCACTCTCCCATACCGATGATATGGCAATGAGCTCCCCTGCCTCCTCCCTGATCAGCTCCAGGGCGCGCGCAAGGGCGGCAAACCTGTCTCCCAGGTTGCTTCCGAGTCCGGCGATGACCCTCGAACGGTCTGATAATTTCATCTCAGGCTGTTTAGCCATGTAAAGATGCCTGTTTTTTTTATAATTTGGCCACCTGAAATAACAGCACAGAAATGAAAACCTTCCTGAAGATGCTTCTCGCGGTGATAGCGGGAATGATAATAACCGGCATTCTCTTTTTTGTCATCATGCTCTCGGTGGTCTCCGGCATGGCGGCGGCAGGCAAAAAGGCGGTAACCATCCCTGAAAAAAGCGTACTGGTGATAAAAACGGGTGCGATGATCACTGACCGCACACAGAGCAACCCCTTTGCCATGTTCGACCCCTTCACTATGGCATTCACCAATACACCGGGGCTGAACGACCTGCTGAAGAACCTTCGGAAGGCAGCCGAAGATGAAAATGTAAGCGGCATACTCATCGAAACCGGAACCATGCCCTCAGGATGGGCGACGGCAGACGAGCTGCGCACCGCCCTTGAAGAATTCAAAAAAAGCGGCAAATTCATATACTCCTACGCTGACTATATAATGATGCAGGAGAGCTACTTCATCTCCACGGCTGCCGATGCAATATGGGTCAACCCTACTGCCATGCTCGACTTCAAGGGACTGGCGGCGGAAGTTACCTTCTATAAGGATGCCCTGGAGAAGCTGGGTGTCGAGGTGCAGGTCATCCGTCACGGCAAGTTCAAGGGAGCGGTGGAACCTTACATGCTCGACAAACTGAGCGATGAGAATCGCCTTCAGATCTCCGCATACATGGGCTCAATATGGAAACACGTGGTCGGTGTCATTTCGGAAGCCAGGGGCGTCCCGGCTGAAAGGGTGATGAGCCTGGCTGATTCACTGGCAGGATACGCTCCGGAGATGATGACCGCGGCAGGTCTGATCGACGGCCCCCTCTACCGTGACCAGCTCGAAGACACCATACGGAAGGCGGCAGACATAGAAGAAGGGAAGAAAATAAACTTTGTCTCCATGTCGAAGTACTCCAAGGTGCCCATGAAGGAAGGCCCCAAACCCTCCAGGTCAAAGATAGCCGTGCTCTTCGCCGAAGGCAGCATTGTCAATGGCGAAGGCGACGACACCAATATAGGAGGGAGCAGGTATGCTGCCGAGATACGCAAGCTGCGGCTTGACACAACGGTCAAAGCTGTTGTCTTCAGGGTCAATTCACGCGGTGGAAGCGTCATCGCTTCCGACATGATATGGCGTGAGGTTGAGCTCACCGGCAAGATTAAGCCTGTTGTAGTCTCCATGGGCAACTACGCCGCCAGCGGAGGATACTACATCTCTGCCCCGGCCGAAAAGATAATGGCCTCGCCGGTCACCGTGACAGGGTCCATCGGTGTCTTCGGACTGATCCCCAACGCAGCCATCCTCCTCGACAAGAAGCTCGGGATAAGCTCGGACATCGTTCGTACGAATGCTCATTCAGATTTTCCCTCAGTCACACAGGCCACTGAATGCTTTTGAAAGAGAGACCATGCAGGCTAATATCGAACGTACCTACAGCAATTTCACCGGACTCGTGGCAGCCGGAAGAGGGATGAGACAGACAGCTGTTGACAGCATCGGCCAGGGACGCGTATGGAGCGGGTCAGATGCAGCCGGACTGGGACTCGTTGACACCTTTGGCGGCCTCAATGACGCCGTCAGGGAAGCGGCCGCACTCGCCGGACTGGAGGAGTACCGAATCATTGAGAAACCTGAAGCAGCCGACTTCTATACAAAACTGCTGAAGCAGATGACGGAAGAGATGAGGGCCAAAGCCATCCGCAATGAGCTTGGCGAGATATCACGTTACTATTTCGACCTTAAGGAGATTATATCATCGGGAGGCATCCTGGCAACAATGCCCTATTACCTCGAGATCCGTTAAGATGATCATGCCTGGGAAGCTACTCCTGTGGATCTCCTCGCAGCTGTACGGACTGGCAGTGGCTGCAAGGAACAGGCTTTATGATGCGGGTATCTTCAGGAGCCATACATTCAGTTTCCCCGTGATATGTATCGGTAATATTACGGCCGGCGGCACAGGTAAAACGCCTCATGTGATATACCTGGCTGATAAGCTGTCATCCGTTATGGAGGTGGCTGTGCTCAGCCGCGGGTACCTTCGCCGCAGCAAGGGCTTCAGGCCGGTCACAGGCGCCGACAGGGTCAGCGATGCCGGGGACGAACCGCTGCAGATGGCACAGAGCCTCAAAAAATCAAGGGTCTTTGTCGACCGCAACAGGGTGAACGGCATCAATGAGATCAGGCGCTCTTCCCCCTCATCGGAAGCGGTCATTCTCGACGACGGCTTCCAGCACAGGGCCTTGAGAGCAGGTATGAATATCCTGCTTACAGACTGGAACCGGCTGATGACCCGTGACCGGATGCTGCCGCTCGGACGGCTGCGCGAGAGCCTTAGACGGCATGAAAAGAGCTGATATAATCATCGTTACGAAAGCTCCGCCCGGTATCACCTCCGGCGAGATGGAGTCGGTAAGGAGTGAACTTAATGCGGACGGCGCGCGCAAGAGAATCTGGTTCACCACTCTTGCCTATGAAAAGCCCGTGCCCCTGTTCTTCGGCACTCCCATGCGAGGGATCACTGCCGAAACAACAGTGCTGCTGGTGACAGGCATTGCTGAACCCGGGCCTCTTGGCAGCATACCTTTCAGGTATCTCCGCCCGGGTTATACCGCTGTCATTTCCTGATCACCATCAGTATACGGAAGCCGACATTGAAAAGATAACAGCGGCCTTTGATGCCATTAGCGAACCCGTCAAAATAGTCATCACCACCACCAAGGATGGCGTCAGGTTAAAAGAAATAACTAATATTGCAGATCACGTCAGGAAGTCGTTGCATTACCTGCCGGTGACCGTGCAATTCATTGAAAATGAAGATGAATTCTTAAACAAAAGTCTACTCATATGCTGGAAAAGATCGTCAAGACAGCTGATTTTCTGAGATCGAAGGGGTTTATTGATCCTGACGCAGGAATAGTCCTGGGGACCGGACTGGGAGGTCTCACTACCGAAATTGAAAACCAGGTCGAAATAGCTTACAAAGATATCCCCGACTTCCCTCTTTCAACCGTTCAGGGACATGCCGGGAAGCTGATATATGGCGATTTCGGAGGGAAAAAGGTGGTTGCCATGAAGGGCCGCTTCCATTACTACGAAGGATACGGATCAGACCAGGTCACCTTCCCCATCAGGGTCATGAAGGAGCTGGGCATCAGGTCCCTCTTCCTCTCCAACGCCGCCGGCGGCGTTAACCCCGCGTTCAGGATAGGAGACATCATGATAATCAATGATCACATCTGCCTTGTGGCCAACCCGCTCATAGGACCCAACGATGACCGCATCGGACCGCGATTCCCTGACATGAGCGTCCCCTATGATCCTGAACTTATCGGAAAAGCTGAAAGAATTGCTGAAGACCTTGGCATACCGGTGACCAAAGGTGTTTATCTCTCCACCACCGGTCCGACATTTGAAACCCCGGCAGAGTACAGGTTCTTCAGGATCATCGGCGCTGACGCCGTGGGCATGTCAACAGTGCCCGAGGTGATAACTGCCAGACACATGAATGTTCCCGTCTTTGCTGTCAGCATCATCACTGACCTCGGCGTCGAGGGCAAGATCGAGTTCACGACACATGAGTCAGTTCAGCTGGCTGCCGAACACAGCGAAGAGAAGATGACCAGGATCATGAAGGAGCTCATCGCAGCGGTCTGATCAGTAATCCGTCCAGCAGCGGCCTGACCCGTTACCTGTAAAGCAGCGCTCTCACCCTTCACCTGTAAAGCAGCGCACATACCTCTTTCCAACGCCGCGACGACCCCGTGGTGTTGAATGATTCTGCCATGATCATATAAAGCCCTGCCGGCAGTCGTGCTCCGCTGTCAGAGGTGCCGTCCCATATGAACTGTGCCCCGGCACCTGCCGCATGCCTCTCCGCCAGCCGCCTGACAGGGTAACCGCGGTCATTGAAAACGGTCACCGTGATGATGTTGCCCATCTCCTCCCGGAAACACCCCCACTGAAACCAGGTCCTCGAACCCGTCTCCGTCAGGAGATATCCTTGACGATGACAGTGTCATCTCACCGGCATCCTCCACCGGTATTACAGTAACCGAATTGGGAGCGCCCGGAGTGCCCCATCCGCAGGCCTCGGAGGCAGAGTGCCAGTTGCCGGCTACATCAGACGGCAGTGCCGGAGATAGCCTTCTCCAGGGCAACACCCTCTGTGCCGGAGAGGAAGATCATATGCATTGAAGATGAATAGTCTACCCGGTCAATGACGTTAAGGGCATGGTCATACAGCAATAAAATCCGCAGAGTCATCATAAAGCGCCGGGAGTCGGTCAGCCTCAAAAACAGCCTGTGGGGAGGCACAGGGGAAATGATCAAGCACCGCCTGCCTTCCGGTGGTGAGTGCAACGTATCCAGCCGGCAGAAGCTGACGCGGAACGGCGTAAAGGATTGGCCGCGCACTGTAACTGTTTGCCAGCCGATAACGTGGACAGATCAATAACCCTCCCTGCAGTTATTGTAAAGCTCAAAATAATCACTGTATCCTTCCAACGGATCCGACAGCAGCTCGTTGAACATTATATCTCCCGGCATCGGATCAGAGGGAATGCCCGTCATGAGCTCTCATGAACACGCCTGTTCCCCGTAAAATCTGTGACTGATGATGATATGAGAAGCGTGATGATTGCCTCATGCATGCCTCCTGCCTGAGGGGCACCAGAACTTTGCGGTCTGCAGGATCCCCGGACAATGCCGGAAGAGTCTCCCTCCCGTCTGCTATCCAGCCGTGCATCCCCGGCAGTCATTACGGTCTCGTCAAAAAGCACCGCGACATTGAAGACGATTCCGGCCAGACGGCAATGACCTGCGGGCAGCTTGTATCAATGGTTTTGATATCCGACGAGTTGGCCCTACCGGGAGTGCCGCCTGAAGGATCCGAAGAGGGACTCCATGCCTCAGGCTCATTGAACGGGTTGCTGAGGTCTGTCAGCTCAGCCGACCATCCTCCTCTGACCGCGGTCCCTCGCCCAGTAATGCCGGGCGAATAGCTGACGGCATGCGATGACCTTGCCGCGCCGTCGCGAGGCGCAAGTAACCTCCCCGTCATTATTCAGTGACGGAAATGACTTTATCGCCATCACACGTCCGTAGGGATGGAGAGCGACCCTGCTCCCCGTACCGCACAAAGGATGCTACTCCTGCGGAGCAATCGTCTCTGAAGGCAGGATGACACTGTCCGGCCCTGATATAAGCATAATAGCCTCCGGTGAAGAGGGTGTCACCGGTGCGGTTGGTTATCTCAAGGTACTCCTTTTCAGGCAGTTGTACCGGCGGAGAACGGGTCAGCCATGATCTCGGAAATACCAGGATCCGGTGACTGAGATGCTCACCTCACAACCACCCGGTCACCTGTGCAGTAACACACAGATACAACAGGCAGTAACGACAACACAATAATCTTTTTCATGCAGCGGGACTAAAAAAGAATTAAATTTGTCGCACTTTTTCAATATAAAGTTCGCAATATTTTTTCGAAATAACAAACAAATGAAAGTAGCAGTTGTTGGAGTCACAGGGATGGTAGGGAAGGATGATGCTGAAGGTTCTTGAAGAACGCAATTTCCCCGTCGACAGGCTCTTGGCAGCCGCCTCGGAGCGTTCCGAAGGCGGGAGGTGATCTTCCGCGGCAAGCCCACCAGGGTTATCAGCGTCATGGAGGCCGTGGAGGCTGTTCCCGACGTGGTGCTATTCTCCGCCGGAGCGGCAGTGTCCAAAGAGTGGGCGCCGGTGTTCGCGGAAAACGGCACAATCGTAATTGACAACTCGTCGGCATGGCGGATGGAGAAGGATATTCCCCTGGTGGTGCCCGAGATAAACGCATCGGCAATAACTCCCGGTACCAAAATCATTGCCAATCCCAACTGCTCTACCATACAGATGGCAATGGCCGTTGCTCCCCTGCACAGGGAATACTCAGTCAGGAGACTGGTAATATCAACCTACCAGTCTGTCACGGGCACCGGCGTCAAAGCCGTGACACAGCTCGACAATGAGCGGCGCGGGCTGAGCGGGGAGATGGCATACCCATATCCGA
The DNA here is from genome assembly GCA_963696805.1 of uncultured Rikenellaceae bacterium. GTDB lineage: Bacteria > Bacteroidota > Bacteroidia > Bacteroidales > VadinHA17 > SR-FBR-E99. Next base: position 486,168 of record CAVOLF010000005.1, on the reverse strand, counting down.
TAGACCTGAACTGCCTGCCTCACTGCGACCTCTTCCTTGACAACGGTTATACGAAAGAGGAGATGAAGCTGGTCAATGAGACCCGTAAGATACTTGGTGATGATTCGATACGTGTCACCGCTACGGCCGTGAGGGTTCCTGTCAGGAGCGGACACTCCGAGTCGGTGAACATCGAGTTTGAACGTGAATTTGACCTCGACAGGGTAAGAGCCATCCTCTCAGATACGCCTGGCGTCATCCTCTATGACAACCCCGCCGAAAACGTATACCCCATGCCCATCATCGCCCATGACCGTGATGAGGTCTTCGTGGGCCGCCTCAGACGCGATTTCTCGCAGGAAAAGACGCTGAACATGTGGGTTGTTGCCGACAATATCCGCAAGGGCGCCGCCACCAACGCCGTACAGATTGCCGAATACATGATGTCGGCAGGTCTGCTTAAATAGCAGCTTACATCGTCTCGTAAAGGAAATCGTTGTAAGGGTAACGCTTTACATGTATCTGCCTTACCTCATCATAAAGCATCTGCTTCAGCTCCTCTATATTATCACGTTTTTTGGCTGAGATGAAGACCGTCCGCTGATCCTTGCCTCCGGCCATCCAGGTTCGGCGCAGGTCGTCAAGCGAGATGTTCTCCCTCATCACGGGAGTCAGATCATCCTTCTCCTTCTCGGTAAAGGAAAACAGGTCCGTCTTGTTGAATACCAGAATAGTGGGTTTATCCAGTGAGCCGAGTTCGCCCAGCGTGGCATTGACGACAGCCATCTGCTCCTCGAATCCGGGGTGGGATATGTCTATCACGTGCAGAAGCAGGTCAGCCTCCCTCACCTCATCAAGGGTCGACTTGAACGACTCCACAAGGTCATGGGGCAGCTTGCGTATGAATCCGACCGTATCTGAAAGCAGGAACGGCAGGTTGCCTATCACCACCTTGCGCACCGTGGTGTCAAGAGTTGCGAAGAGCTTGTTCTCCGCAAAGAGTTCCGACTTGCTTATCTGGTTCATCAGTGTCGACTTGCCGACGTTGGTATATCCTACCAGCGCCACCCTGACCATCTTGCTGCGTCCCTTGCGCTGCGTGTTCATCTGCGTGTCGATCTTCTTCAGCTGTTCCTTCAGCTTCGATATCTTGTCACGTATTATGCGGCGGTCGGTCTCTATCTCCGTCTCCCCCGGGCCCCGGAGTCCGATGCCTCCGCGCTGACGCTCGAGGTGTGTCCACATGCCTGTCAGCCTCGGCAGCAGGTACTGGTACTGTGCCAGCTCCACCTGGGTGCGGGCATGTGATGTGCGGGCACGACTGGCGAAGATGTCGAGGATAAGGTTGGTGCGGTCAATAACCCTGCAGTTCAGCACCTGCTCTATGTTGCGCATCTGGCTGGGGGTCAGCTCATCGTCAAAGATGGCGAGGGTGATGTCATCGGCGGCGACGAACGCCGCTATCTCTTCTATCTTGCCCTTGTTTACAAAGGTGCGAGGATTGGTATGCTCCACACGCTGGAGGAATGACTTCACAGGCTCCGCGCCCGCTGTCTCGGCAAGAAATGACAGCTCGTCAAGGTAATCACGGGCGCTGGCCTCACTTATCTCCGGGGTGATCACCCCGATTAATATCGCTTTTTCTATATCCTGAAAGTTAGACCGCAAAAGTAAAAAAAATCTCCCCCGTATTGGGAGAGATTTCCGGTAAGAGCACCGGGATAAGATCAAATATTTCTCATTTTATCAGTTGATATACCTCTTGTTTGTCTCCATGAAGCCCCTGATAGCCCTCTTCAGGTTCTCGGTACACATGATCACCATGTCAAGGTCGGAGGGAAATTCAATTATCTGCGACTGCAGCAGCTTTTTCTGTTCCGCCGACAGTGCCCCTGCGTCACCTATCGCCCTTGCCGAGACATGCTCAAAGTTCGAGGTGGCGCCAATGGGTTCCTTCTTGATAGTCCTCTCAGGATAGAGTGCGAGCATCTCGACGTCACCCTCTATGATGCACTCCTTGACCTGGAAGGTCTGTATCAGGGCACACTGGAGATCCTTGTATTTCTTGACTTTAACATCGTTACCCAGGGAGTCCTTCAGTACATTGCCCCTTGCATCCTTCACATAGTCAAACCCGTCCTCGACGGTTGCCTTCACCAGGCTGTCACGCTGAAATTGCTTATCGGGACTGACACCGACAGACCTCAGGTTGATATTCACCAGGTAGTCTATCTGGGTGTCTTTGTCCGGCAGGGAGGTATAGTATTCCACCCACTCACTGTTCAGTCGCGGCAGGTCGAGGGCCACCAGCTCCTTCTCGAATGATTCAGGGAACTTTGTTGCAGAGTAGTTCTTGAGAGTGACATAGGCACGGCTGATGCCCAGGTATCTCGATTCCTGCATCATCTGGTCAATGCCCTCATAGTCGCCCACGTACTCCCTGGCTCTTGCAAATTCCGCATAGGCCTGCCGGTATGAATCCTTGGTGCCGTTATTCATCAGCTCCTTTCCGTGTGCGAAGTAGAAGTCGGCTGCCTTCTTTTTGGCTATCACCATCTCCTGCATGTAATCGACATAGGGCCACTGTATTGTCCTGCCCTCGTACTCTATGGGAGTTACTGTGCGAACGGCAGTCTGACGATCGCTCATCTTCTTATAGATGAGATAGATCTCGTCCCAGGCGTTGGCTCTTCCCTCTATCTTCAGGAAACGGATGCGTTCGTTGTCCTGGTCGAGGGCGATGTTCATGGCTCGTTCAAGGGTCTCGATGTCCTTTGAGCTCTTTGGGTTTTTCCTGAGTTCGGCCACAGCCTTGTTTATGGCAGCGTCATAGTTGCCAACCTCCAGCTGTTTCTTGGATGAACCGCAGCCTGACATAAGCAGTGCTGCCACAATAAAAATTCCGAAAGTCCTTTGCATAAGTTTTCAATTAAAACCCCGCTGATCTGACGAGGGCGGGGTTGTTTTATTAACGTAAGATGCTTTTGATTATTGCAGTTGGAAGATGATCGGTATTGAGTACCGCACCCTGACCGGCCGGCCGCGTTGCATGCCAGGCTCCCATTTGGGTGATGCTGCCACGGCTTCCTTGGCGGCTTCATCGAGGAGGGAATCAACGCTGCGGGTGATGGTCACGCTGCTGACATTCCCGTTAGTTTCAACCACGAAAGTGATGAACACTCTACCCTGTATCCCGTTCTCAGCGGCCAGTTCCGGATAGCGAACGCGTTTCTGCACCCACTCGCGGAACTTATTGATATCGCCTCCCTTGAACTTGGGCATATCCTCAACGATGACGAAGATCTCCTCTTCGGTCGCCTCCTCCTCAGCCTGCAGGACAGGTGCATAAATCTCCACCACTTTGTCTTCCGATGTCTCATCATCCTCGAATTTCACTTCGCTGTCGATGACCACGTCGTCCTCGACGATTTCGAAGAGGTCAGTGACGGTTACCTCTGGCGGGGGCATCTCTTCGGGCGGGATCTCCTCAGTGACAGGTATCTGCTCCTCCTCTATAGCCTCTTCGGTCATCCCGTCGAAGGCCGAGTCCCTCTTGTCTCCGGTTGACCATTCGAAAGCCACCAGGCAGGCAACGAGGGCAAGGATGATACCTATCTGGAGGAACAATGACTTTTTATTCTCCAGGTTTGCCTTTTCGTTTTTCTTGAGTTCCATGATATAGATGTTATAGGCACCTCAAAGTTACAAAATTGTTTGTCAACTCCGACGCTGTGGCTCAAAGTGATTTGGAAAAATTTTCTATATTTGCACCGCTCCGGGGGATTGTGGGAATCTATCTCTGCATCCGGGAGCGGGTTCATTAAGTTTACGGGGATATAGCTCAGTTGGCTAGAGCGTTTGACTGGCAGTCAAGAGGTCAGGGGTTCGATTCCCCTTATCTCCACTCTGATAATAAGGCAGGTATGAAAATAAAATCATGGCTGCCTTTTTGTTTGAATACACAAACGAATACACAGGATTCATTTTATCGTGCATTCAACTGAAATAAATCCTCCATATAATGACTAAGATTAATATGTCAATTATATTAATTCCGACGCCATTATTATTCAAAGCAACTCCAGCTTTCCCAATATTTACCATACCGCTAATTTCTAATACTGCAGCCACTATACCTAATCCTACCATTGTGTATTGAATTGCGTTATAACTGTCTCCATAATAATTGAATACCGCATTGAGAACCGTGCCAGTAGTTGATAAACCTGCAAGAATAAAACCCCCAATAAGTTGACTCCTTGCTTTGATTAAGTATGAACCCGGAGCTTTAGGAAAGGCTACTGGATATCGGTATTCTAATTTATGGGCGGCTCGCCAAAAATCTTCATGTTGAGCCTTTGAGAATTTAGTTGTTTTAAATTGTTTATATTGTATAGCAATTCTTCAACTAACCCTAAAAACTAAACCACGTGAAAAAGCTGGTAACTGGAACCATGATTTTACTGCTTATGACTGCATTCACAGGCACTTTTTCCAATGGCCAGTCCAGGCTTGATACTCTCCTTCCTGTAAGGGGCTTTTGCATTGCCCTACCTGTACCGGATAATCTTGACGAGTTTGTTAATTTCATTAAAACAGAACTTGCTCCAAGGCATGTAAATACGCTTGTTTTAAGAGTAGAGTACAAATACAAATTCAGGAGCCATCCCGAACTTATCGACACACTTGCCCTTTCTAAAAGGGAGGTCAAAAAAATATTGAGGGCCTGCATGGAGAACAACATCAAGGTTATTCCCCTCATTGACCTTCTTGGCCATCAATCGGGTAGAAGAGGACCTAATAAACTTTTAAAAGTTTACCCGCAGTTTGACGAAACTCCCATGCCTGAAGTACCGGATACAACAAAGGTTTTATTGAACGGGTTCAACATGAAAAGTTACTGCCCGCTTCATCCGGATGTTCATTCAGTTGTTTTTGACGTTGTGGACGAAATTTGTGATGTGTTCGATTCCGATGTATTTCATGCAGGTATGGATGAAGTTTTTGACATAGGAAACGACAAGTGCCCGCGTTGTGCCGGAAAGGATAAAGCCGAACTCTTTGCCGGAGAAGTGAGTACTATCCGCGATCATCTTGCAACAAAAGGCCGTAAAATGTGGATGTGGGGCGACAGACTTCTCGATGGAAGAACAATAGGACTTGGCCGGTGGGAAGGTAGTTACAATAATACTCACAGGGCAATAGATATGATTCCTAAAGATGTCGTAATATGCGACTGGCATTATGAGCGTCCGGACCTTACTCCTGCCCTTTTTGCAATAAAAGGAATAAGTGTAATGACCTGCCCCTATAGAAATCCGGAGAGTGCAGTACTTCAGGTGGAAGACATGGTTCGCTTCCGGAAAAATTCCTCAAAACAAATGAGCGAAAGATTTCTTGGAGTAATGCATACAGTTTGGTCGGGAGTAGGTGAATTCCTCGATGGATTTTACGGCAGAACAATTGATGAGAAATCGGGAGAGAAACACTCCATGGAACACATTCAGGGAGATGTATGGTAAAATAGGGGAGATTGAAACGATTCGTTAACAAAGAGGGAGACGGATTGTTATAATTACATACTATAAAGAAGAGAGATGATTGCAGATAGCACCGACCTGTTAGCAGTTGAACAATTTAAATAGATTTTCTTCTCAAATCTGATTCTGAATATATCCCAGACTAATTCTATATTCACAGAATCTTCCTCGATTAAATACCTTCATCTGATACAATTAATAATGAAATAGCTCCTTTGCGGTTTTCAACCATACCGAATACTGTAGTTACATTGGTCTTTTGCAGAGACTCTCCCCGGAGTTCTATCCGGTGTGCATCTCATCACGGTTTTTCGATTGATTGATGGAAAAATTGCTGAAGAATGGGAACTATTTCAATAAAATAGGTGCCCTTTAAATTTGTACGATGAGAACCAGTTGTAACCTCGAATTCTTAATCAATTAGCTGTACCTGCCAACAAACACAATTATTAGAAACACTATGTCAGCTATTCCTGTTTCTCCCTCTTTCGCAGGTAGAAAAATAAAAGGTAGAATATGAAAAGTGAGAAAATATTTACCACAAGTATGGAGATAAATCCACTACCATATACAAATAATATTGATATAAGGAGAAAAACAGTATTTGCAATCAATGCCCTTAAGAATGCTCTGAGGCGAAATGAATTAAGGCCTTCAGTTTCATTCCTTTCTTTCGTGAACACGATCAGGGCCAGGCCACTGACGAGCAATAACAAGGTAAGCTCATCCAAGAAATTTGTTTTGAAGGATGTAAAATATTTTGTAGCAAAGAATGAGGAGTAGACGGCAAATACCCGTATCTTAAGTGTATAATCGAAAAATATGTAAATGATTGCCGACATGGCTCCTGCAAAAGCAAGAACCATTCCGGCAATCTTGAAGCGATATGGCAACAGCCTAGTTTTCAGCACTGGTATAAATAGGGAACGTAACTTCCGTTTGATCGTCGAATGTTACTTTAACACCCACCAATCCGAATTTATGATTTGCAACAAAGGTGAATTTATCAACACCACCGCTTTTCAGTCCAATCGGCTCCATTTCAACCTGGATGGTTTTGATCAGGAAAAAGCCATACGAGTAATCATCAACCCCGGTTTTGCTAACAACGGTCCTTACCTTTCCTGTACTACCAATCGGATAGGTGTCGTCAACCGAGGAATCGTACTTAACTATAATACCGGCGCCAGGCCCTGTCAGGCTTCTAATGCCTTCTGTGGTTTGTTGAATTTCCATACCAGTAATTGATACCACGTCTCCATTAATAGTCACACCGGGGAAATTGGCCACAAGATTTTTTAATAGAGCGTTGGTAACGGTAGCTGAGGCAGAATAAGTAGAAATCCCACCTTCCAGATTGGTCACAATTGCATTAGCATTACTGACCCCTGCAATTGTGGCCGAGCTCGATGATACTGTAACTCCAACCTCTCCCATTGGAGACTGTGCGCCACCTAATTTTGTGTCACTTTCCTTTTCACAGGAATAACATAATAACAGGAGTGACATGCTGACTAAAAGAGTTAAATAATTCTTCATAAGGGCAGATTTTTGGGTTGCATAAAATTTTTACTTTATTGTTTTGATTAAAAAAGCGGTGTAAACAATCAACCTGTTTGAACCGTAACAATGTTACGAAGAGTTTTTTGAATTTCCGAGCTGGAATATTTTTTTTCCACTTGGTTTCAGTCTGTCCAAATTTTAAATTTCAGACAAACATTGAAACCCGGTTAGATGGATAATGTGAGTAACCTCTATATTTCTTTATATTTGCGCAAATGTCCAATAAATGTTTGAATCTTTCAGACCAGCGAAAAGTACTTGTTTATGGCCTCAGTAAGCTTTTTATCTTTTCTGGATCTCTTTCTGGATTTAACTCATATTTTCCTGGTGCTTTTCATTGTGTTCGGATGGCTTTTCCCACGCTTTCGGGAACTGCACCTTGTTGTTTTACTGCTCACCGGTTTCTCCTGGTTGATATTCAGCACGGGTAATGACTTTGGCCATTGCATCCTTACTGACTGGCACTGGCATATCCTCAGAAAGCTTGGTGAAATCAACCTTCCGGAAACGTACACCCAATATTTTTTTGAACGAATGACAGGAATGCCTGTTCAGAAAGCTACGGCACTGACCATCTCCCGTTCATCATGGCTATTATCATTAATCTTGTCGTCAGTACTGGTATTCAGGAAATATATCTGCGAGCGCAGACTTAAAGTCACTGATTAATGTCTTTGTCAGGGTTAGGTTTTCGTTGCAATTCTAATGTCCAGATTAAGACATATGGCTATAGATGTGAGTATCATTAGTACAATAAACATAATCATCAATGAGCTCACTTATTTTCTCCATAGTATCCGGCACCAGGTGTCTGATCCTGGCGCAGCAGAGCACCGGGGAAACGTTGCCTTCTGCCTGGCATCCTCACCATATAAATAAACTTGACTTCGGCTCTTTACTGGTGTAACTTTGATAGATAACTCAGCACTTCTTAAGGGTTATCCCTAAAACCAGCATCATGAAAAAATTACTCTATGCATTGTCGTTCTCTTTTATTGTCTTGACCTGTTTACCAGCTTCCCTGTCAGGACAGAAAAAAGCCTCGATAACAATGCCGGAAGGCTATGTAGGAATGATCGGATACGGATCATTAATGTCCTTAAGTAGCATGGAACAAACACTTGGACATGTGTATTCAGATTCAGCATACCGGGTTCATCTGAAAGGATTTGTCAGAACATGGACAAGTTATTTACTGTTCGATGACCCTAAGGTGCCCAAATCAAACGCACCCAGATTTTATGGCTTTATCCTGCAGGACAATGATAGTATTCCAATTGATGGAATTGTACAGTTAAACGTCGAAAATAAAAAAAGAAGCAGAATGAACTGTATTCTGTATCTGATATCCAAAGAAGATCTGGTAAATTTTGACAAAAGAGAGTTTGGGTATAACAGAATTGACGTTACTGACAAAATTGATGAGTACAATATCACTGGGGATAAAGTATATATCTACCAGCAGCCACTTGGATATTATGATAAAGCCCTGATGGATACATGCAGATTTGTGCTTGTGAAAGAGTATGTTGATATGATAACTAAGGCAAGTGATGAGATCGGGGAAGAATTTAGACTGGAGTATGATAGGTCAACTCTTCCGTCGGCAACACAGATAATACCATCGAATAGAATAGCTTGGAAAACAGTAAAATAATCGGTTATCCTACTCTTTATAGGGTGGCTGCTTCTCCGGGAGCGTCAATAGCCATCCCGCAGATAAAAAACCTCATTTTGAAGACAGGAAGCATGATGCCAAGGTCAAACAGCCCTGAAACTGTGCAGAATGCTTCACCATTCCAGTGAATTATGACCTAATCAAATTGCATCATGACCAGGCAAAATAAATTGACTTTTACATATAGCTTTCATAACTTTAAAGCCGCCTGAAGCACAGTAAATCTTGTTTAACAAAACCTGAAACAATGAAAAGAATCTTTTTTGCTTTATGCTTTTTGGGTGTTGCCGCAAGTGCCGGCTCACAGGAACTGACCAAAGAGAATCCGGTGGCAAAGGAAAAAATGGTTATCGAACTTCCATCCCCCGTTTTCGACAGCGATAATTCCGTTGAAAATGCCCTGAAGACAAGAAGATCAGAGAGAATGTATCTGCAGGATGCAATTAAACTCAAGGATCTTTCACAGATATTATGGGCTGCTCAGGGTATTACGGTAAGAATCGACACCGCACCTCCAACGTGGATCGGTCAGGAATGGTCTGGTGGCGTACGGACCGCACCTTCAGCAGGAGCTCTCTTCCCAATCGAACTCTATATTGCAGCGGGAAATGTCGAGAATCTAGACCAGGGACTCTACAAATACAATGCACTGAACCATACCCTTTTAAAAATAATGGATGGTGACAAAAGAGAAGAGGTCCGGAAAGCAGCACTTGGACAATCGGCAGTAACTAGCGGCCCTGTCTGTATCATTGTAGCAGCAAATTTTGGCAGAACAGAATACAAATACAAATCACGCGCAAGTCAATATGTCTATATTGAGAGCGGAGCCGTATGCCAGAATATCTACCTGCAATGCAATACCGTGGGGATCGGGACTGTCCTGATCGGTGCCATCAGCGAAGACCTTATGAAAAATGCATTGGGTATGCCTGATGCTGAGACTCCGATTGCAGTCATGCCAATAGGCTATCTGATTCCGAAAGAGAAATAAATATTAATCCTGAAGGTTCAGATCACCAGTTAAACAAACTCAACAACTTCCTGAAAGTCCTTTCTTATCTTATTTCCTGATTTCCGGAATTCCGGTCGGGGGTAGCCGAGTGGGGTGATTCCGAAAATCTCCTGGTTGTCTCCCGTGCCCAGGAAATCACTCAATGCCTTTCTCAATATTACGGGATCATAGTTGGCAATCCAGCAGGCACCCACTCCCTCATTCTCTGCAGAAAAGATAATATGGGTCATGGCAATTGCTGCATCCGTCTCTAACGAATTGTATCCGTCGTAGCTCCTGTTCCAGGCTTGGTCCTTCAGCCCGACAACTACAATAATATGCGGTGCGTCACTGAACCACTCGCGGTTATAGCATGGTCTGACCTTTGCAAGCATATCAGGAGAGGATATTACCAGGAACTTCCATGGCTGCCTGTTGGCTGCCGATAGTGCAATCCTGCCGGCATCGAGGATTCGTTTCAGTATCTCTTCGGGAACAGGCTTCGAAGGGTCATAGCTGCGGATACTCTCGCGGTTATTGATTAGTTCGGTGAAGTCCATATGCGGATGTTTTATTTCAGTCTGATAAAATGATCAAGCATGCCCAGGTAGAGGTGATCTTCACCGGGCAAATCCATCTTATAAATGGAGCATAAATAATAGTTCGTCCGGACTGTCCCCATTCCGGCCAGCGAGGCGGCAGGGCCTGAAAGCAGTCTCTGCAGGTCACCTGCCAGGGTTTCATCTCCGTCAGCCTGCTCCCGGATTTTATCCTTCAGATACGAGGTGAACTGCGGCTCCGAGGGGTTGGTGGCATAGAGAAGTGCAATTACGAGGATAAGTATTATCCATCCATAGGGAAATCTCCGTGATCTTTTTGCTGAACTCATGCTGGTAAAGGTCTTATGAATTTTTGTCGTAGTAACATTCGGGGATTCAAAAGTACAATGTAAACGCTGCATACGCAAATATTTGGTACGCAGTGCATATGACTTGTCTTGAGGGTGTTATGCAACAAAGAATGTGCTTAGGTCAGATCGCCCCGTGACATTGTCACAAGTTTTGAAACATACCGGGGATCCTCGGCATACGGGATACACTTGAGGAAAACCAGGTAAAAATCGCTGTCAATCTCACCTTCCAGCCTATATCCCCTCGTTAGGTAATACTTCTGCCACAGGGTGTAATCGATCACTGAATCGGACCAGTGAGCATATTTCGCGTGCTCCTTGTAGGTTCCTGTCGCAACGGTTGGCCTGTAGCTCGGATACTTCATGCCAAACAGGTTGTTACCGTTCAGAAAAATATCAGAAGTATAGTGTCCTGTCTCCAGCTGCGACTGTAAAAGAACTATATCCTGATAGAGCACGCCTTCATATTCGAGGCTTTTTTTCAGCAGCTCCTCGCTGAACGGCTCATACCTTACCTGGAAATAGAAGAATGACTTTTCAACCTGGTACTTCATCTCCTCCGTCATTAATGGGCTACCTCCCGGGACCTGGGGAGAACCCAGAAAAAAGACCATACATAGAAGAATGCTTCGTGTGGCAGACCTGTTTGCCGCCATTTTATACTTCAGATCCCGGATCACTTTTATGTATCCGGCCGCACCGCGTAAACCTGAAGAAATCTGATCGAATGTCTTCATGGTTGTTCGTTTTGTTGTTCGTGTCAAAGGTACTCCATAAGGCTTCCCCGTACAAGCGCTTGACGACTGATAAGTATGATTATGAATGCTTTACGGAAACCGTTTATCAAATATTAACAAGGCTTCACTGACTATTGAGAACAACTGACGACCGGAATGATGTGCTTCGTCAAAAAGAGGTCATATTTTACGGAGAAATGAACATTTTCAGGGTTTTCTGGCTGTTCAAATAATATATAATACACATTATCTGAGTCATAGATGCACCTGGCTGTTGATTTGACAGAATCCGGCATTTTGACTAAGGTAAGATTAGGGAGGGTAAGATTTGGGGAGATTATCAATTAAGTAAATGAATTGTGTACCTGTGAAATATGGTAATAGTAAAACTCTTTGCCTGACACCTGGGTTATTATCCTAATAAACTGAAAACATTTGAATATGAAACCAGCCAGACTCCTTTTACCGGTACTATCAGTTTTGATAATACTCTTAGGTTCATGTCAGAATAAAAAGCAAGGAACCATGATCCGGGAAGAGAGTCAAAATTTAATCGTACTTGTTAAATACCAGACACTCCCTTTAAAAAGTGAAAAGGCAGTTACAGGTAAGTCCTAAATAGGAAGCATCTTCTGACAGAGATCTGGAAAGAAGACTAAATTTGTGGAAATTCATGAATTATGAAAGCCGTCGTATATAACAAAAAAAGCTACCCTGATAAACTTGTCTTTTGTGACGTTGACAAACCTGTTCCGAATGATTACGAGATATTAATAAAAGTATCTGCCGTTTCTCTTAACGCCGCTGATTATCGTTCATTGAAAATGGGGTTAATTCCAAAAAACAAGATATTTGGGGCTGATATTTCTGGCCGGATTGAAGCCGTTGGCAAAGACACTTCATTGTTTAAACCCGGGGATGAGGTGTTAGGGGACTTGGCCAGCTATGGGTTTGGAGGTCTTGCCGAGTATGTCACAGCTCCTGAAAAAGCAGTGATATTAAAACCAAAAAATATCTCATTTGAAGAAGCAGCTGCAATGCCGATGGCCGCAACTACTGCTCTCCAGGCTTTACGTGATACAGCTAAAATTCAAAAAGGACAAAAGGTCCTGGTTGTAGGCAGTGCAGGCGGCGTCGGAACATTTGCTGTCCAGCTGGCCAAATATTTCGGGGCTGAGGTTACCGGTGTTTGCAGCTCAGGCAATGTTCAGCAGACACTTTCTCTGGGAGCAGATTATGTAATTGATTACACAAAAGAGACCTTCCTGAAAAGTGATAAACGATACGACATTATCCTGGGGATTAATGGCAATTACCCGTTATTATCCTACAGGAGAATCCTGACGTCATCTGGAACATACGTTATGGTTGGTGGTTCTTTATCACAAGTTTTCAAATCTCTTCTCTTCGGCCGGTTACTATCCTTTGGACCAAAAAAAATGAGGTCTCTGGCTGCAAAGGCGAACAAAACCGACCTGGAGTGGCTTGCAGAGTTTATTGAAAAAGGTATCATTAAACCAGTAATTGATCGGCGATACTCCCTTAACAAAACGGCAGATGCAATGAGCTATTTAAAACAGGGTCACCCGACAGGAAAAGTAGTAATCAGCATATTATCATGAACCTGGTATTTTGTGTCCCGGTTTCAGGCAGGGCTATTCTCTTCTGAACCTGACCCGGGTCACCTCACTGATCCAGCCTCCGACATTGAACACCGTGCCCTCGTCAAGTATCTTGCGGTAAAAACACTCCTCCCTCGTTGGAAACAGCTGGGAGTAAGCCCTTATCCTGCCCTCAGCCTCCTTCTTCAGAGATGGATCAACCATCATGGCTGCCTCAAGGTAATCAACCGCCACCCAATAGGCAGTGTGATTGTCAAATGAATTGCCGAATTCGGCCCCCGCATAGGAGTCAGCTATGATTATCAGCGCCATAGCGTTCCTGTTATCCAGCTGCCAGGCATGCTCAGCCCGGTCCCTGGCCTCCTGTCTCTTGCCCTGGCTAAGCTCCATAATGGCGACCCTGGTGATAACCTCAGATCTGACCAGTTTGCTGGTGTCGCGATTATAAGCCTCAGTGAAGTATGATATTGCCCTTTCAATATTGTTCCGGTCAACATTCAGTTCAGCCAGCCTGACTGCATTTTCCGCGGAACGGTCGTTGGCAAACATTTTGACCGCAACGTTGTAATACAGGTCCGATCCGGTGCAACCTGTTTCAGTGAGCATCGTAAAAACTTTGTCAATAAACTCCGTGTCACGAAAATTACTGTCTACTTTTTGTGAGTACAGCATCTCGATGCTGCTGCATGTCATTGCCCCGCACGTTGTGAAATATATCTCCATGTTTTTCAGATCTTCGTCATGGCTTGCGTCACAGAGATTGTTACCCAGACGTGTTTCAAGGGTTCCGATAGCCTCGACGAAAGCATGCGCCAGCTCCTCAGCATCAATTATTTCCATCGCATACAGGCTTGCGGCGGTGGTTGCCATAAGCACAAAATGCCTGCACTCCATCTGGTCCGGGTTGATTTCTGCCGACTCTGCCAGGATATTATAGCAAAGTCCCAGGTATGAAGGGTCGTCTCCTGCCAGGTCTGAGAGCAGATCAGCCTTATGAAGGTCATTTGCCGGTTTACCGTCGAAATAAAAAGTACGCTGCGAGAGGACCATCATTACTGTGTCAATGAAGGCCATCTCGCCTGTACTCGTGAACAGTTCCGAGTAGATCGTCTCTCCGTCCATATACAGCTCCTCAGAAGAAGAAGGGCATTCTGCCTGCACCTGGCGCCAGTAATCGAGGGCTCTGACGTAATCTTTATTGATATAATGATTTTTATACAGGGAGGTAAGGCTGTCACATCCCGCTCTGTCGTCAGCAGTATCGGACAAGACTCCTGTTTCAGACACTGTTTGGGCTGAAACAACAGGTATCATTATAAACAGGCACATTGATACGATAAACCCGGAAACCTGCCTGCCAGTTTTTTTTATTATTGTCATGTTACAGCTTCATATTAATAATAAGGAGATCAGAAGTAGTAAATATAACTCCCCGGGGAAGGCGTTTCGTATGCAGAAGCTTATCTCAGATGAAGAATTCTATATTGACTACCGGTTAAATCCACATGTTGCCCGGTCAGTGACCCTCAGGTTCATTGACAAGCGAAAAAGAACGGCGGTTGTTAATAACTATTTTTACGGGGAGGAGAATTTGATATAGGAAAACCAGTCTAACTTTCGGCCTACTTAATTCATCAAAAAAAACCTATAAACTTCCTCTTCCATGTACCGGATTTTTGAACAGTTTTTCAAGGAAAACTGTAAAAGGATAATGATGACTGCCGTCATCCTTGCTGCCCCCCTGTATATCTTTGCTGCCGGAGGCACGGTCCCTTCAATCGGACCTGTTCGTATTGAGTTTATCATCTTCGGGCTTATCCTCCTGGGAGTGGCCCTGTTTCACAAGCAAACCTTCAGGGTTGCAGTGATAGGTGTTACCGTCCTGCTGACATTCAAGTTGCTCTTCGATCCCGGGTTTAACCTCCTGGAGCATTTCTTCGGCACTACTCCAATGATGGAGCAGATCATGGACAAGGAACTGAGGCAGGGGGAATGGGGTATAATACTGAACTTGCTGGGATTGCTCCTTGGATTTGCGGTACTTTCAAAAATATTCGAGGAATCAGGTGTGCCTGATATACTACCCAGATATCTTCCGGATGACTGGAAGGGACCGTTCCTGTTGCTTGTCTTTGTATTCATTCTGTCATCCTTCCTTGATAACATAGCTGCCGCCCTCATTGGCGGGACGATAGCACTGGTGGTTTTCAAAAACAGGGTGCATATAGGCTATATAGCAGCGCTGGTGGCAGCAAGCAATGCCGGCGGTTCGGGGAGCGTTGTCGGTGATACCACCACGACGATGATGTGGATTGACGGGGTGGCAGCCCTGGGTGTCATTCATGCATATATAGCAGCGCTGGTGGCATTGCTTTTCTTCGCATGGTTCGGCTCACACCAGCAGGACAAATACCAGCCGATCCAGAAGGATGCCGATCCGAATGTAAAAATTGACTGGGGAAAATTGCTGAGCGTGGCACTTATACTTACTGGAGCAATCATCTCCAATATCCTGTATGACATGCCTGCCCTGGGTGTCTGGATAGCAATCGTCATTGGCGCCTTCATCCGTAAAGTGCCATGGAAGGAGGTTCCAGGTGCTCTCAAAGGAACAATCTTCCTCCTAAGCCTTGTGACCTGTGCTTCCATGATGCCTGTTGAAGAGCTGCCTGATGCATCATGGGTAACTGCATTCTCCCTTGGCTTCCTCTCGGCAGTATTTGACAATATTCCCCTTACGAAATTATGCCTTGACCAGGGCCACTATGACTGGGGCATGCTGGCATATTCCGTCGGGTTCGGGGGATCAATGATATGGTTTGGCTCATCTGCCGGAGTGGCCATTACAAACAAATTTCCCGAAGCCCGCAATGTGGTGCTGTGGGTCAGAAATGGCTGGCATGTCGCAGTTGCCTTTATAATCGGATTCTTTGCATTGTACCTGACCCTCGGATGGCACCCCGCTGATAACAAGGAACATAAAATAATAAACTGCCCTGTGCCGGGCTGTCCGATGGCGCGACACGTTGAGGCTGGAATGGTACAGCCTGCCCTGGACCTGACGTCCACATTACTGGTGCAGAACTTGACATCTCCCTAAACAAGGTGTAACTTTGATGTAATGTCAGTGAACAGACAAATACTGATAACTGTGCCATTTAACTGCTCTCTCTGAGATGAGGAGGCTGCTCAAATATCAGATCAGCTCTGTTGTATTTCTAATTGTCAGCGGCACGGTTGGCGTCAATGCCCAGATACTCCATGACAGCCTTGCTGTATCAATGATTAAACTGGGCATCAATAAAATGTACAACCTGGAATACCAAAATACCCGTGAGATCTTTTCCGAAATTGAACAGTCGTACCCTGAGCATCCGGTAAATTACCTGCTAAAGGGAATAATGACATACTATGAACATTATCCTCTGCTTCCAACCTCTCCTTCCCGTCCGGTTTTTGAAAATGATCTGCGCAAATGCATTGACCTGTGCTCTTTGAATCCATATTCGGAAATCTATGAAGCTGAGAGTCTGTTGATAAATCTGTGTGCGAGAGGGTTACTGCTAACATATTATACCAATAATGACCTTACCATGAACGTCATCCCTCTTACTGCAGGAACATATAAGTATTTAAAGAAATCGTTTGATTTCGTGACGGTTTTTGCTGACTTCTGCTTTTTTACGGGAACTTATAATTATTACTGGGAGGCATATCCCCGAATACATCCTGTTTACAAGTCTCTGGCGTCCCTGTTCCCTCCCGGTAATATGAAAACAGGAATGAATGAACTGGCTCAGGCAGCGCAACAGTCAATTTTTGTTAAGGTTGAAATCTTATTCCAGGCTGATATCGATCTATACCGGATTTGAAAACAATTACACGGTGGCATCATTATACAGCGAAAAACTTACCGGTCAATACCCCGGGAATCCTCTTTTCAAATCAGATCATATCAGGAACCTTCTGCTTCTGAATGAGTTTGACCAGGCTGAATATATTCTTAAAGACTCAGTTGATAATACCGGCAACGGCTTATATGAAGCACAGGTTCTTATTTTCAACGGTATTCTTCAGGAAAAAAAATACAATAACCCTGCTCTGGCAAAACAATTCTATGAAGATGGAATAAATGCAGGTTCATCCTTTGGCGATTACAATAAGGAATTTTGTGCATACGGCTATTTCGGACTCAGTCGTATAAGTGAATATTACGGCGATAAAGTCGGGGCCAGGGTATACCGGAAGAAAGCACTTGGTCTGACTGACTTTAAGGAGGTTAATTTTGATTGAAATTTATCTGAAGTTCTATCGGTAATTTATTGCCGGCTTCCTCAGAAAAACTACTCGGAAAGATATCCTGACCTGTGCAGGTTCAACACAACTCTTTTTCAAAGATCCTGTATCTTCTAAGCGGCTTTGCATTGAGTTTTTTTATTGCATTATTCATTGGCGCATTGTCTTCAAGAACATAGTTTATCTCCATCAGGATTCCGGATGAATACAGTGACTCATAAAGGGCACGGTACAACAGACTGTCAATACCTTTCCTGTGATATTCCGGTATGACTCCAAGTGCAAAAAGACGGTAAGCACGCAGTTTGGGTATTCCAAACATAAGCCTGAGCCACCCGAATGGCAGCAGATGACCGTTTAATCCCTTTAGCAGCTGGTTAATATCAGGTATAGTAATTGCAAATCCGATTGGTTTACCATAAGAATCTTCAGCAAATATTACTCCCCGGGGCTGCAGAATTGGCTTCAGGTCATGAGCAACAGCTTCTGCTTCCTCCGTGGTCACATATGTATAACCCCAGTTGTTGATAAGACTCCTGTTTGACAAATCAATGACAGTCCGGACCTCTTCATCGTAGTTCTTCATATTGATCTGACGGACACGTATCCCATATCGTTTTATTACATCATCGGTAAGAGTCAGTATTCGATCAGGAATGGTATAACCTTCCTTCGCCGAGATATGATAAACCAGTAGATCTTTTATCTTATAAAGCCTGTAATGAGACATATGATCAATATAATAGGCAGGATTATAGGGGGCCATCACAACCGGTGACGGAGTGAAACCCTCTACTACCAGCCCCCATTCCTGAGATACAAAGCTCCAGGGCCCTCTCATTTTTGTCATTCCTTTGTTTCTGAGCCACATCACCGCAGTCTCAAAGAGCATATTTGAGGCTGTAAAATCTTCAATACATTCGTAATAGCCAAATAATCCGATGGGTTCCTTCCATGCCTCCAGAAGGTGTCTGTCAATGAAAGCGGCAATGCGCCCAATTACCTTTTTATCATCCACAAGCAGGAAAAGTGCATGCTCGCAATGCTCAAGAACCGGATTCCGCTTTCTGTCAAACTGACTGAATTGCTCGCTCAGCAGCGGAGAAACCCATACCCGATCATTCTTATACAATTTATAGGGTAATCCAATAAACCTTTTCAGATCAGATTTTGTAAGAACCTGATGTATGTTCATGCCTTTGATTTATTTATTCTAATGTAATACTTTATCGGCTTAAAACACTGCCCCCATTTTAAAAATCCAGATTGGCTTAGGCATAATGCCAGGTATGTTAAAATCACGGTAACCCGGCAATCTGCCTGAATAACTCCCCGGTGACAGCCCGTATGGCCCGTTACGGCTACTCTTAAATAATGCAACTTTATGGTAAATCAATCGTTGTAACTGGGGAGGCGTTCAGTCAATTGCCATAAATCGCGTACTCCTCTGTATCATATTGTAAATTAAATCTATCCTTAGGATATGAAAAATATAATTGCTGCTATAACATTGGTCCTTTTTTGCTACCCGGCCTTCGGACAGTGGAAAGCACAATCGGGAGAGACTTATGACAAGACATTCAGAATGGCCTTTGTTATTTCGAATAGCGGAACAGAAACACTCAGGATGCTCCGCACCCTGCCGGGTGCCTCAGCCGGCAAGACAACAGATCCCTATAGCCAGATCACGGGACAGATATTGTTTAACACCAACCAGGATAAGGATAACAAGGTGCAGGGAATTGTTCTGAAATTTGACGACAGCCCGAAAATTTATATTCATGGGCCCGCTGCCTTCAAACAGGAATGGGACAACGGAGCAAGGAAATACATAATCGAGTCCGACTGGCAACTCTGGAGAGTTGAAGATTCCAGGGACAAGCAGGTTAAGATTATTACTTCCGGCTCTTATCCGCAGGAAAAGCAGATTTCATCTCCGTGAGATAATTGCCATGCTGAAAGCCGGCAGGAAGGTCTCGTGCCAGGTTATCATGCATAACCAGGTTTACGGAACACAATCGGCAATAAGCACTGAATTCACACTGCAAAACTCAACAAAGTCAATTGCCTTTCTATTCAAATAGCCGGTAGGGCAATGTATGCGACAATGCATGCTTTGGGGAGAAACACCATGTTTCTAAGGATGATCTGCCTAATTTATCATTGGTTACCACGACTTCCGGAATCATCTGTCACCAATTTTTAATATCATTGCACCTGAAACCAGGCGAATAATGAAAAAGAGAAGGGAATTCCACAAAACAGTCAGTCTGGTCCTTTTCCTTATTATGCTGAGTTTTTCCTCATGCGATACGGCTGACATTTGCTGGGTTTGTGAAAATCCTCATAACCCAGCCGAATGGCAAACGGTCTGCAGTTCAATGACCAAGAACAAGCTGGAGTCTTACGGCTGGGATTGCACTCCCTATTGACCTCAAATAAATTCTGTGTCAATCGCCGGCGCTCCGGCTTATTCATGACTGGTATATCTGGTTACTTTCTTAAGCCCTGCAAACAACAATATGGGCAGCGAGGAGTTGGCGAAATACGCCCGGAATTACTAACTTGGTGTCCCAATTTCATGAGACCCGGTAAATGAAGTTCAACGCAAGAAAAACCCGCATTTCAATCCTGATGCTGCTGTTAACCCTCAGTGCTGTCGGGCAGGATCAGGCATCGCGGACCGAGCCATGGGAAGATGATAAATTCTTCAATATGGGTTACAGCCTGGGGCTGAACCTGATGAATTTCCGTATTAAACCTTCAGAAGAGTTCAACGTCGCCGACTCGCTTTATCCGGGAAGAGTGAGTCGCTACCCCGGCATAAATATTCACCTGGTGGCCAATTTCAGGCTGAACCAGTTTTTTGATATCAGGTTTCTTCCGGGGGTATCTTTCGGACAGCGGGTAATAAATTTTGACAGCGAAAGCCTGACCGATACTGTTTCATACGACTCGCAAAAGCTGGAGTCAAGTTTCATTGAACTCCCCCTTCATGTCAAATACGGCTGGAGAATGCAGGATATCAAGCCATATATCATCGGTGGGGTGAACTACAGGTATGATTTCTATGCCAAAGATGCGTACAGGCTTGAAAGACCTGTTTACCTCAGGCTTAACCGGCCGGATATATACTACGAATTTGGCGCCGGGATAGAATTTTACCTCACTCATATTAAAATGTCGGTGGAGCTGAAGATGTCAAACGGTGTAAAGGATATGCTTGTGCATGATCCTCACCCTGATTATCCGCAGTATTGCAATGCTATAGAAAAGCTAAACTCACGGATATGGGTATTGTCATTCCATTTCGAATGAGGAGGGCGTCTAACATACTCCTGTTGCTAACCTGTTTGGCCATGGTGCATGCCTCCTGTAAAAGAAGCGAACCGCAACCTGATTATGCCAGCATAATTGAAGGCACTTACACCGGAACAGTGACGACAGGGTCATCTAACATTTCCGGAACCACCAGTCTGGTCAGATACACCAACTCAAAGGTTGACATGCATATCACAGCCGGAACACACACCCTTAACATCTACGGTATCATGATCACCACCTCAGGCAATGATCTTTATTATCTGTCGTATTCCATTGCCGGCAATTCACTTGTCGGAACCGTACAGGGCAATCTGCTCACATACACTCTGGCCTCGGGGACCCTCAACGGCACCTTTACCGGATCACGGTAATGCATGTTCCCGGTTTTGGTTCAAATAGTCAGTCAGAAGGCCGAAGTGCAACCTGACGTGTTATCTAAGAACAGATGACTTTTGTCCACTCCTCCCTCGCGTTGGTCAAAAATATCTAACTTTTAAGGAGTTGTACGCACATTTTATGCAGTTAATTCGCGAGATTTGGGCAGGCAGATGGAAATTTGCGGGCTTCCCTGACCCATCGCTTAACTGACAATATCAATGAAATACAATTACAAAAACCTCTTCGCGTCGCAGCACGAGAAATTCATTGCGATATTGGGTCAGGACTATTTTTCATCACTCCTGGTTGATGATGATCTATCAGATTCAGCCATAATCGTTTCAGACAAGAGGGTATACCAGGTGGGGAAGATGTATGAAGCAGGCCGCAGGATACATGGCGGCGGACTAAGGGGAAGCAGGGGGAAAAAGACCGTCAGTCTTCAGGATGTCACCTCGACTGCGAGCAAGGAGGTGACTCAGCCCTTGCCAGGCACGTCACTGGTGGTTTTCGGGATCACTACTGCCATTCTCGGCCTGCTGTCAGAGGTCAGACAATCAACAATAATAATGCTTGTCATCGCCCTGTTATCAATTGCCGCGGGCGTCTTTCTCATACTGAGACTCCGGAAGAGGTACCTGGTGATTGAATATGCCGGCGGAAGCATGGCCCAGCCGGTGAAATTCATCACTGACACCGAGCTTAACCTCTTCCAGGGAATAATCATGGTTGAAAAGGAAAAGATCATGTCAGGGGCCGGTGACCTTAAGGAGTGCCCGAACTGCGGCGAGAAGATACAGCTCACCTCAAAGATCTGCCGATACTGCGGTGAAACACAGAACGAACCGGCAGCGGACTGACCTGCCACCGAACATCTTCGCTTTAAATCACTGAAGGCTCCCCCCGGACTAGACTCCCAGGCTCTTAAAGGCTTCAAGCACAAGGAAAACCGGCCAGACAATGGCTTTCAGGAAACCCAGTACCCCCATCCAGAATCCTGTGGCAGCTGAAATAAAATAGATGGCCGCCCCTATTAACCCCAGACCGTAAACAGCACCTGATGCCGGTGTGCATGGCTGCATTCTTTCTTTCATTATTACTTCCTCCCTTTTTGTTTAATGATTTACCAGACAAATGTATAAGTTAATATTATAAGTCATTCCCACTCCGGCTGTTAATTTATTTCAGTATCTGACCGAATTCAAATTTAATTTTCGTGAGAACAATTGTGGTTTTCAGGGGTTTATTTATCATCTGATATTATTAATTCGTCAAATAGGATTTTATGCTCAAGAACATCCTATTCAGTCACAGAGGTCCGAAAAATGGAGGCTCGGGATGCATGCTTAAGGCAAATACCGGTTTCCGGCAGTCAAATTGTCTTTGTGATTGCCTGCAATCATCTTTAACTTGTAACATTTAGGGCCGGCCGCAAGCAGCCGGATATTTAAAAACTGGAAAATGGCCAATAAAGCGGCGAGAATATTGATTGCCTTCTTCACTCTTCTGTTTGGATTCACATTAACTGCCGGGAGACCTGAAAATGCTGCCGTATCGTACCCTGGTGAAAGCGGGCTGCCTGCGGTATTGATGATGCAGGACTATCCAAACGATTACGGTGATGCACCGGAAAGTTATGGCTCTGCCGGGCATACCATAACCAACTACCCCTACATGGGTACAAGGGGTGACGGCGAAGCAGGAAGCCAGTATTCCGATGAAGCGAACGGTGATGACCTGAACGGTCTTGACGATGAAGACGGCGTTACAATACCTGAGATGAAACAGGGAACCACCGTTATCATACCTGTCAGAACTACCGTTTCATTTCTGACTGCCGCCTACCTCAGTGTCTGGATTGACTGGAACGGAGACGGGGATTTCGCTGATAAAAATGAAAGGATGGCAGAAAACATCAGAATGCCTTCAGGAACAAATACATACAACCTTTCAGTCAGTGTCCCTTCAGATGCTGTTGCCTCTAAACCTACTTTTGCCCGTTTCAGGATTGGTCCCAGGGTCAGCAGTCCCACCGGAACAGTTACCTCCGGCGAGGTGGAGGATTACATGATAAAGATTGCCTGCATAGTTCCCGATCCTCCCAGAGTAGGCCAGATAACACAACCATCATGCGAGACACCGACAGGCAGAGTTGTACTTGAAGGTCTGCCCTCTTCAGGCACATGGACCCTTACCAGACAGCCCGACGGAGATATAATCACGGGAAGCGGGGGCAGTTACACCGTGACCGGGCTTCAACCCGGTACATGGAGCTACACGGTAACCAACCAGAGCGGATGCACCTCGGATCCATCGGAGAGTATTATCATTTACGCAGCCCCCCTGACACCATCAGCCCCCGTTATCGAGTCCATAATGCACCCAACCTGTTCAGTTACAACCGGCTCTGTTTCCCTGGGAGGTTTACCGGCCACAGGCACCTGGACTGTCCGCCACTACCCGGGCGCCATAGCTCATGAGGGCAGCGGCACTACTCTTACAGTATCAGGTCTTGATCCCGGTACTTACTATTTCACCGTCACCAACTCCGACGGGTGCGTCTCGGCTGCTTCAGCAGATGCGGTCATCAATCCCATTCCGGTTGTACCATCACCGCCGGTGCCTGGCCCCGTCACTCAGCCATCATGTTCTTCGCCCACGGGAAGCTTGACGCTATCAGGGTTACCCGCTTCAGGGACCTGGATACTGACACGATCGCCGGGAGGGGTTATCACTACCGGCACCGGGACCAGCGCCCTGGTAACAGGTCTTGAGCCGGGAATATTCACTTATACGGTCACAAACGAGGGGGGGTGTACCTCCGGTCCCTCAGCGAATATCACAGTCATTGCCGGTCCTGACATACCCGGGGCACCTGTGCCGGGATCAATAACACAGCCCTCCTGCAACATTTCAACAGGCAGCGTTGTACTGTCAGGGTTGCCGGCATCAGGATCGTGGACGCTGACCCGTCAGCCTGACGGGGTGATCTACACGGGAACAGGCACAAGCACTACAGTGACTGGTCTTGCGGCAGGAACCTTTACCTTCACAGTAAGAAACAGTGACGGTTGCCTCTCTGGTCAATCATCCCAGGTAGTAATTAATCCGCAACCATCCACTCCTACAGCTCCTGTTCCGGGTTCAATAACACAACCTACATGTGAGTTGCCAACAGGCAGCGTGATAATCAACGGGCTGCCGGGACAGGGGAACTGGATACTGACGCGTTTCCCGGGCAGCATAACCGTCACGGCATCGGGAACTTCCTTTACTGTTCATGGCCTTGATCCGGGTTCATACAATTTCACTGTTACAAACAGCGGTGACTGCACCTCACCTGTCTCCGCCGATGTGGTCATCAACCCGCAGCCCGGACCGTTCCCGACGCTTATTATAACCGATCCTGCTCCCGTTTGCTACCCCGGTACAGCTGATCTGACCCGCCCGGCAATAACCGCAGGCTCAACACCTAACCTCGTATTTACCTACTGGACAGATGTTCAGACTTCAATACCCTACACCACTCCTGCTGCTGCAACAGAAGGCACTTATTATATCAAGGGAACAATCAGTGGCGGATGCTCATCTGTCAGACCGGTGACGGTAAGGGTTCTACAGCCGCCTCTGTCAGACGCAGGGACTGACCAGGAGCTGACCTATATATTCACAACCACCCTCAATGCTCTGACCCCGGATGAAAACTCAACCGGAACCTGGTCGGTGCAGGAGGGCTCCGGAACCTTTGCCGATCCAAAGAATCCGGCAACCACAGTCAGTGACCTGATGGCAGGAGAGAATATCCTGATGTGGTCGGTGAGCAACAGCGTGTGCCCCCCGGCTCTGGATTACGTGATTATAAATGTCAGGAACCTGGTCGTACCTACGCTGATCACACCGGATATGAACGGGTTGAACGACTTTTTCCTCCTGCAGGGGATTGAGGCTCTGGGGAAAGTCGAACTGATTGTGTTTGACCGGAGGGGGGCCCTTGTTTTTGAAAATTCAGATTATGACAACCTGTGGCACGGCACTGATTATAACGGAAAGCCGCTGCCAGATGACACCTATTTCTATGTGCTCAGGGCAGAAAACGGACTGGCCCTCAGCGGATACCTGTATATACGACGGTAACCTTACTTATGAAAATCCTTAAAAAAGGACCGGTCTGAAGTCATCCCTAAATTATAGTAAAAAAGAGAGGGTTCTCTTTCGAGGTACCCTCCCTTTGAAACTAAACCTAAAACCTAGTAACCCGGATTCTGCTGTGATGCGATGGGCGGGTTGGCATCCATCTCAGTCTGGGAGATCGGCAGAAGGATCTTGTAGAATGTCCTGTCGATTGTTTTTTCTCTGTGCGTGATGATTACAGCCGGAGTGATGAATTCGTCATTGAACTCAATTGTCTTGTTCAGGCGTATCATATCGAAGAACCTGTGACCCTCGGCAAAGAACTCCTTGCTCTTCTCATCCATGATCATGTCAACCGTTACGGTTGTCTCATCGGCAGGAGCCAGTGCAGGTGCCCTCTTACGTATCTCATTGAGATATGTTGAGGCCTTTACCCTGTCTGGTGCGGGCAGGCTGAGCGCAGCCTCTGCTGCAAGGAGATACATCTCGGAAAGCCGTATGACTTTTACGTTGACAGCTGAACGCGATGCCTTATCGCCCAGCATGGCCGTGCCTCCGACATATTTCAGGCATGACCCGAACCTCGTTGCTGAGGATTCATCATAATCCATTATTCCCCAGCGGATATCGGCCGGATCTTGAGACATACGGGTGATCCAGTAATCGCTGGCCATAAAATATCCAGATGCCCCTGTGATCTTGCCGAGACGCAGGAGGTAATAGCCAAGAGAACCGGTCGTAAGGTCTGCTTCGGCAGGATAAATAGCCAGTTCAAAGATTGACTCCGTACCGAACGGGGTAGCCCATGATCCTACCCAGGCGGTGTTTGAATAGAGTGAGTATTTGCCGCTTGTTATAACAACCTCGGCAGCAGCAAGAGCAGCTGTATAGTTGCCCATGAAGAGCTGTACCCTGGCTTCTATGGCCTTGTTTGCATAGTAATTGATGTAGCCGTTTACCTTGTTCTGAGAAAGGAACGGTGCCGCGTCGGTGAGGTCCTTAAGGATCTGGGTGTATACAGCCTCCACGGATGCCCTTGTAGGTTGGGCTGAAGCATCAAGCGGTTCAAGCACCAGCGGAACACCAAATGATGTCTTGTCCATGTTGTAGGGTTTGCCATAGATCCTAACAAGGTCAAAATACATCAGTGCCCTCATTGTCATGGCCTGTCCCTTGTAGTCACTGAGGGCAGCTGTCCCCTTGTCTTCATCCTCCATCTTCTGGATGTTCTGGATCAGGTTGTTGGCCTGAAGGATATTGTGATATATCTGTGTCCAGAACCCTTCACCTGTACCGGAGGTGGCTGAATGGTTGAACGAATAGTAGTAATCGAGACCCCTCCCCTGTGAACGGATGGCAAAATCGCCTCCCTTGGCATCACCGTAGATGAGGAAGTTGCGTCCGTAGTAGGAAGAAGATGTCATTTTCCGCATCAGACCGTTGATCGCCACCTTGGCGTCAGCCGCGTTGGTGATCGAAGTCTCGGAATTCGCCAAATTGCTGGGTTTTACATCAAGAAATTCCTCGCATGAGGTGATCAGCATGGCGCCCAGTACCGTAAGTATGATTGTTATCTTTTTCATCGTAGTACCTTTTTATGATTAGAAACTGGCTTCAATGCCGAATGTATAGGTCTTGCCGATCGGCATCTCAAATCCGCGCGATCCGTATTCGTTGACCTCGGGGTCATACTCCTTGTAGGCAGCAAGCGTCCACAGGTTGGTGCCGTTGAAGTATACCCTGGCTCCTGATACCTTGACCTTCCTAAGCAGGTCTGTGGGCAGGCTGTAAGCAAGGGTGATGCTCTTGAGCCTCGTAAAGTCAGCCGGGTGCATGTGCCTGCTGCTCTTCTGGTTCACATCCTCGAAGTCAACTGCAACCCTCTGGGGATATATGGCATCCTTATTCTCGGGAGTCCACCTGTTCTCATAGGCATCGATTGACATTATCCTTTCCCAGAAATAACCGTCGTCATTGATGTACCTGCCGGAAAAATCATATGTCTTACCGCCGAGCTTGTACATGAAGTTAAGATTGAGGGAGATACCTTTCCATCCAAAGTCGGTATTGAACCCTCCGTAAAGTTTTGGATGAGCATCGCCGAGGATGACCTCTGTAGCTTTCCTGTAGTCATATGTTGCAGGACGTCCGTCTATTGTCAGGTCAGGAGTCACGTCATTGTTAAGGAACCATACGTTCACTCCTGTTTCGCTTTCAACTCCGGCCCATTCACGTCCGTAAATGGCCAGGGTCGATTCGCCTTCCTTATAGATGAACTTGGTACGGTTGTCACCGCCGGTCGGTTCAAACCAGATTATGTTCTGTCCTCCGTAAAGCTTGGTGACGGTTGACTTAATATGTGATGCCGTCAGGCCTGCATTCCATGTAAAACCACCCTTCTTAAGTATCTCCCCGGATAGTTCGATCTCAACGCCCTTGTTGTTGATCTCCCCCACATTCTTGAGGGTCGAGCTGAAACCGGTCACCGTTGAGATGGGAACATCCTGGAGAAGGTTCTTCGAGTCTCTGTTGAAGTATTCCACTGAGCCGATGAGCCTCTGGTCAAGTACCCCGAACTCAAGCGCCAGGTTGTAGGTGTAGCTTGTCTCCCACGAGAGGTTGGCATCAGCGATTGTGCTGACTCCTCCTCCCGGCTGCTCCATATACTTGCTGGCGTAGCTTGTGAGCGACCTCCATCCATAGTTGGATGTCGGCAGGGTTCCGTTGACACCGTAGGATGCCCTCAGTCTCAGGCTGCTGATCATAGGTACGTTCTGCATGAATGCTTCCCTGTCTATCCTCCATGATCCGGCTACTGACCAGAAGTTACCCCAGCGTGATTCGGGGCCAAGCCTTGATGAACCATCGCGACGGAATGAGGCTGATGCATAATACCTGTTGTCATAGTTGTATTCTGCACGTGAAAGCATTGAAGCCATCGTATTGCCCCAGTAATATGCATTTGCGTCAAGCTTGCCTGCTGTGGCAACAGTATGCAGGGCACTGGTCGGCAGGTTGGTGCCGGTGGCCCTGAGGTAATCGGTGTTGTTGTGTGCCACCTCCCAGCCAACGAGTGCGCTTACGGTGTGCACGGCTGCAAATGTTTTTTCATAATTCAGGGTGGTCGAAGAAACCAGCTCATTGATCTTGGTGCTGTTCTCCGTGACAGAACCGCTTACGCTAGCCCCGTTGAAATGCAGTGCGCTGTAGTACAGGTGGTCAAAAGTCTGGGTGTTGTCAAATGAGAAGATCGACCTCAGGTTAAGCTCGGGAAGGATCTTAATGAGCAGTGTCTCATTGGCAAATACCCTCTGCGTCTTTGACCGGTTCTCCCACTGGGTGTTGTAATAGACCGGGTTGTAGGCATAGCTCCCGTACCTGGCTGTCCACGGATCACCCGTCACATAGTCGGTGGGCCAGTAGAGACCCCACAACAGGTTGCGGCTCTGCATGAAGTAGTTTTCTCCATTGGAATAGGTGTCGTTGAAACCCTCCTTGCCGCTCGATGTGACGCTTATGTTGGTCGTGAGCTCGATGAACTTTCCGATTTTCTGGTTGAAGTTGATCCTGCCGGTGATTCGGTCATACTGGTTGATCACGCTCCTGCCCAGGTCATTGGTATATGAGAAAGAGGTGTAATAATTCGAGGTCTCAGTACCCCCGCTGACCGACAAGTCATAAGTCTGGAATACTGCAGTACGGAAGAGCACATCCTCCCAGTCAAAGTACTGGCCGGCCCGTTCGCCGCTTATTGTCAGCGAATTGACAGTGTTGTCAGGGGCCGTGAAGATGTATCCGTGCTTGTTGAACCTTTTATTCAGCTGTGAGAGTGCGCCGGCGCTGGCTTCCTCGTAGGTGTCACCCTCATAATAAACCCCTGCATTCCAGAAGTTCTCGTAGTAGAGCTCTACCTGCTGTTCCGTGCTGGCTGCCTCATAGTTGTCAGTGGCAAATGAGGGAGTGATACCTACTGATGCCTTGAAGTTGACAACAGGCTTGCCCTGCTTACCCTGCTTGGTAGTGATGACGATCACTCCGTTGGCTGCCCGAGAGCCGTAAAGCGATGAGGCGGCAGCATCCTTCAGCACTGTGATCGACTCAATATCGCTGGGGTTGATGGTGCTCATCACGTTACTGGTGGTATAGTTGCCCATATTCGATATGTTCCCTGAAATGACAGGCACACCGTCAACAACATACAAAGGCTCGTTTGATGCGTTCATAGAGCCCAGACCACGAACCCTTATTGACGAGGTTGAGCCTGCCTGTCCTGACAGGGTGGTTATCTGCAGACCGGCGATCTTGCCCCCCATGGCATTCTCAAAGGAGAGCGTGGGAACGTCCCTGATGGCATCAGCCTTGACTACACTGGCAGCACCGGTGAATGTCCCCCTTGTTGATGTTCCATAGGCAACAACGATGACCTCATCAAGTGCAAGGGCATCCGTTACCATCTCGACATTCACCACTGTCCTTCCTGAGACAGGTATTTCCTGCGTCTTGTATCCGACATAGCTGAATATCAAAACAGCATCAGAAGGAATATCGCTGAGAGCATACCTGCCATCAGCATCAGTGTTTGTTCCGACTCCCCTGGAACCCTTCAGCAGCACTACTGCATAAGGGATAGGGGAACCGTCCTCAGAGGCGGTTACCGTTCCGGTAACACGTGTCTGCGCCATGCCGGCATTGACTAGCAAAACCGACAAAAAAATGAAGATCAGTTTTTTCATGGAGAAAGCGCGTTAGTTTAATGGTTTACCACCACAAGTTACAACTTAATTGAATTCCAAAAAAAATAATTTGTATTACATCATAACTGTTTTTAAGCATAAGAATGAGACTGTATGGGAAATGCAGTATCATGCCGAACTGATGAAGCCGGGAGCAACTCCCGGCAAGCGTCCGGAATCCGTATTTGAGTAATAAAATCATCTCATAATATGTCATATACAATCCTGAGGAGAGCATAATTTAACATCTTCACAGAAAATAAATTAAATTTGTTACGGATAGTATCACTCTCTCTTTTCTCAAATATTTAACCAAATCTGCCCGTATTATGAGACTTTTAAAAGCATTTGTACCTGTAATATTGATTTTTTTCGGTTGTTCATCACCGGTTAAGTATGATGTCCTTATCAGAAACGGTTCCATTGTCGATGGCTCGGGGTCACCTGGATTTATCGGGGATATTGGTATTATGTCTGACACCATTACAGCCATAGGTGACCTCGGGAAAGCCAGGGGTATAAAGGAGATTGATGCGACAGGAATGGCGGTTGCACCGGGATTCATCAACATGCTCAGCTGGGCTGTCGAGTCACTTATTGAGGACGGGAGATCGCTTGGCGACATCTGCCAGGGGGTGACGCTGGAGGTGCTCGGTGAAGGAGACTCCTGGGGACCGTGGAGTGAGAGCATGAAGCAGGAGATGGTTTCATCACAGGGCGACATAAAGTATGACATCAAATGGTCAACCCTGGGTGAATACCTTGAATATCTTGAAAGAAAGGGCGTTTCAACTAATATAGCTTCATTTGTCGGCACCTCAACACTGAGGATACATGTGATGGGTTATGACAACCGCCCTCCCACCGCTGCCGAGATGGACTCGATGAAGCTGCTTGTCAGGCAGGCCATGGAGGAGGGAGCAATAGGTGTCTCATCAGCACTTGAATATATCCCTGCAAGCTTCGCCTCAACGGAGGAGCTGGCGGAACTGTGCCGCGTGGCCGCGGAGTATGACGGTATGTATATTTCCCACATCCGGAACGAGGATGAGACCTTCCTCGAGGCCATCGACGATTTCCTCAGGGTGCCGCAGGAGACGGGCATCAGGTCGGAAATTTACCACCTCAAGCAGGTAGGCCGGACTAACTGGGACAAGATTGACAGAGCTATCGCGAAGATTGACTCGGCAAGAGCTGCAGGTCTCCAAATAACAGCAGACATGTACAACTACCCGGCAAGCTCCACCGGGCTTGGGATCATTATGCCGGAGTGGGTCCAGGAGGGCGGTTTTGAGAAGTGGGTCACCAGACTGAAGGATCCGGCTGTCAGAAAGGTTGTAGGGCCGGAGATCATGAAAACCATCCTGAGGAAACAGGGCTCCCCGGAAAAGGTGCTGGTCATCGGTTTCGATACCGATTCGCTTAAATACCTGCAGGGAAAAACCCTGGCTGAAATTGCTGCCATAAGAGGCAAGTCTCCCGAGGAGACGGTTATGGACCTGGTGATTGATGACAACAGCAATGTAAGTGCAGTATTCTTCTCGATGTCGGAGGACAACCTGCGAAAGCAGATCGCGCAGCCCTGGATGAGCTTTGGCTCAGACGGCAAGTCGATGGCCCCCGAGGGCGTTTTCCTGAAGTCGGCAACCCACCCCCGGGCCTACGGTAACTTCGCCAGGCTACTGGGAAAATATGTCCGTGATGAGCAGGTAATTACCCTTGAGGAGGCTGTTTACAGGCTCACCACTCTTCCTGCCACTAACATGAAAATCGGGAAGCGCGGTGCGCTTAAAGAGGGCTACTTTGCCGATGTGGTGGTCTTTGACCCCGCAAAGATTAAAGACCACTCAACGTTTGAGGATCCCCATCAGCTCTCAACCGGCATGACGCATGTGTTTGTCAACGGAGTGCAGGTCCTGCGTGACGGCGGACACACCGGCGCCACCCCCGGCCGTGTGGTCCGTGGCCCGGGATACAAAGGCAAATAGCATGAACGGTGATACCCCCTCAGGGGCTCTGCGTAATTAGCTCAAACGGCCTCTCCTCATCAGTCAGAACCCTGAAGAGAACCGGGTCTTTAAGTATCTCCCTCACATCGGCCGGACGGCCGTCAAGCAGAACCTGCCTGTTCATGAAACGGATGCCGTGGCTGTAGTCGACGTACCAGTAAACATGCCCGCTGTAAACAGGCTGTATAGGGTTGCCGTCAGGCTTATGCCAGCCGTAGAGCACAACCCTGTCAGTCTTTTCAGCCGTGCGTCCTGAAAGGATGATATCTTTCTTGATGCCTGCCACAAGCTGTCCGTATCGCCCTTCTGCCTCAGCCAGTCTGTTTTTCAATCTGCGCATTGTGCTCTGCAAACTTCGTCACAAGCTCATTGGCATTGCCGACGGGCTTGTAGAAGAAAGGCTCCAGCTTCACCTCAGCCTGCAACCATATATGATCACTCAGCCTGGCGGTCAGCAGTGAGGCCCCAAACATGTCTGCCAGTCGCTGAGCCGTACGTGGATTCATCGGAATGCGACAGAAGTCGTCATCACTGCCAATAGCCAGGTAATCAGGCATTACTTCATATTCAAGTGATATGCGGAGTTCCGCTGAGATCATTGAACACTCCCCTGAGGGTGATGGTCTCCCTCAGAAATCCGGGAATGTTTCCCGACGCGGCGGCATGAAAGATCTCCTCCTCCCGCTCCTCGCGGGGCAAATCAGTGATACGTCTCATAAAAGTCGTTCCGGTCTCAGCCGATGGATCACGCACCGGTATGTTCAGCCTCCGAATCGGTAAAATAACAGTGTCATCGATAAGGTCAGAATATGCACGGTCGTCAAAGTACCTGTAGCTCTTCTGCTCATACTTCACGCCGCTCAGCATGCTGTGAATGAATCCGTTGTATTCCACCTGCCGGGTGTGGTATATCTTCCCTTCCGGGTTGGGTTTGAAGATGAACTCAATCTTTTTGTCGCGCGAGGTGACCCATATGAGCGAGTCGCGCTGCCGCTCCTTCAGCCTGAACGAGCCGGCAATATAATCCTTCATCATCCGGCTGCGGTACCATGTGCCTCCCGTCGGTGAGACCAGAGGCTTGCCGTTGTAGATGACCACGCTGTCATTGTATGCCAGGGTACAGAGGTACCTGTCGCTGCCCGATCTCAGCCAGCTGACAATCTTTGGTCCGTAGAAGACGTCATCATACCCGTAGTCGCTGTCGAGGAAGGCAATACGCTTCACCTCTCCCGGTATCGCTTCATATGCGTCGATGAAACTGAAAATAAACCGCCCGCCGCCGCTGTGGCCGTTGAGGACCAGCTCGGGCTGCCAGGGGGCAAAAATCGAGGTGACGTATTCCACCATCCCTTTTACCTGATGGCGGTAATCAGGTGTTGTGGCCTTCCATGCCGGCCAGCTTCTGTGGCTGTTCTCCAGGTATGCCACAACAACCGTCCGTTCACTGATGACCTTCCTGATGAACCGTGTCTGAGCGCCAATATGCTGGATATCATAATGCCAGTCGTCGCCCTCCTGCAGTCTCTTCCCAAAGGTCTGTTCAATTGTGTTTCCGTTGGGCAGGGCATACAGAACCAGCATAACCCGGTCATCCCGGTCAAAGCCTGTCAGCGGAGCGTTGATCAGGATACGTGTTCCGGGAGGTGAGTTTTCAAGCACCAGTTGCTGCTCATCAAATGACCCCGATGGTTTGAATCCGGGGAGGGACTGGGCCGGTAGCAGGCCGGTCAGGAAAAATAAAAAAATATAAAATTGAAATTTCATATGCGGATCTGCAATAGTTAATGGTCTACGACCAAAGATAGGTACCTATGTCCATATCTGCAATACTTAATGGCCCCGATACGTCTGATGGCTATCGGGGCAAGCTCTACGACCAAAAGGATCCTTCTTTACCTGATGCTGTTGAGGTATTCCTCCGGCATGGTGTATCCGGAACGGGCGAGAGTGTTCCTGTCGGCAGGATCGGAGGGATTCAGCCCCCTCTTCCTCTCCCATGCATCCGGTATGCCGTCGCGGTCGGTGTCAGGCTGAACGCCGAAAGTATGCAGCAGAGTCCAGCCGCCCACACTGTTTTGTGAATCGATGATACCGGTACCGGCACTACAGGAATCGCCATAGGCACAAAGACCTGTCCTTGTCTCGATGATGATCCGCCCGTAATGGTAAGGTCATGGTTGAATGTCTTGCCAATATGGCCAAAGACCTGTTCAAACCAGTTAATAGCCGGCTGTCCGTTATAAAGATCAATGTCCTGGTAGACGCCAAAGAACTTCTCGTAGTTATTGAGATTATCGGCAAGGAGTGCATATTCATACTGCCAGTGGACATAATCTTCAACACCTAATGTGGTAAGCTCATTGGCAACCTTTTTAAATCCGCATTAGGCATTGTAGCTAACCGTTACCTTGCCTGCCACACCGCTTTTGGCTATGGTGCCGTACCCAATAACAACTACTTCTTCGAGCAGACTGCTCAAGACATTCATTTTAGCAGAAATGCTGGTCCTTCTCTGTACCGGAACCTCAAGTAGCTCACAGCCAACATATGAAAGGACCAGTACAGCATCAGGCGGACAGTCAGACATGGTAAACCGACCATTAAGGTCGGTGACCACGCCCCTGATCGTGCCTTTGATGACCACATTAACGCCAATCATAGCTTCTTCTGTCTCAGAATCGGTGACAGTCCCGCTCACGGTAATATTATGTGAAAAGGCAGTCAGCGAAAACACGATCATGACCAGGATCAGCACAGCCCTCAGTCCACGGTGACCGTAGCCGGAGGATCTTCTGATTGCATTGATTTATTTTGTCATGAACAAGTTGATTAGGGTTAAAATTTTAAGTATTTCAGAGTAAATTTTTTCGTAGTCAGGAACAGTCGCGTTATAAAATTATGAAATCTAACCGGCTGATATTGCCCGGTAACAATAAGTGCACTAATTCCACCAATTTTTCTACCTGATTTTTTATTACCTTGGCGGTAAGTGTTGAACAAACCTGACCTGGCAATTAAATGAGTGAAGAGATCCTGCGGGCCATGATGGAGTTATTCGCCCTGATAGTCAAGCAGGACGGAGGTATGCTGCAGATTGAGCAGGACTATGTCTCGGCATTCCTCACCAAGCAGCTTTCGCACAAGAGTGCTGATGAGTTCATGAGACTTTTTCTTGAAAATGCCGGTCCGCTTCAGGCTAAGGCTAAAAGGGGTGACTCGGATACGGCATCGGTAAAGGATTCAATCAAGATTTTCAATAACTGCAAGAAGATTAACAAGACCCTTACACAGGAACAGAGGGTAATTGTTCTCATGCGCTGCTTCGAGCTTATTGACTCTGACAAACAGTACACCCCGCAGCGCATGAATATCATCAACACCATCGCCGAAGTATTCAGGATCTCCGGGGAGGAGTTCAACAGCATAATGCTCTTTGTCAGGGGGGAGCACAGTGAATCCTTCGATGACTCTTCGATGATAGTGGTCAGCACCGGTCTTCCCCCGGGTTCAGAGTTGGCGGAAGGGCCTTCCCTCGTTTTCCTGAAAGTCGCCAGTGTCAATCTATATTTCATCAGGTCCTTCGGTTCAGACGCCACCCTTCTCAACGGACTGCCCATGGTATCGCGCAAGGTGTACACCTTCGCTCCGGGCAGCACCGTGCAATCGCCTCCCGCCCCTACGGTTTATTACAGCGACGTCATTTCACGGTTTGCCTCTGGCCGCGATACCCATCGCATCTCATTCGTTGCGGAGAACCTCAGCTATCGCTTCTCTGACGGCACGAGGGCTATCACCGATGTCAGCTTTGCCTCCAGCGAAGGCAAGCTGATCGGGATTATGGGAGCCAGCGGATCGGGCAAGACTACCCTTCTCAACCTGCTCACAGGACTGGCCCGACCCGAGTCCGGTGATGTCAGGATAAACGGCATCTCACTCTTTGCTGATGACGACAGGCTTGACGGGGTCATAGGGTACGTGCCTCAGGATGACCTGCTCGTTGAAGAGCTGACAGTGTTTGAAAATCTCTGGTATGCTGCTTCACTTTGCTTTGCCGGGAAGACAAGGGAGGAACTCACCGGGGTGGTGAACCAGTCACTTCATACCCTCGGACTCTACGAGAAGAGAGACTACCGGGTAGGATCACCCCTGAACAAGGTGATCAGCGGAGGACAGAGAAAGCGGCTTAATATCGCACTCGAACTTATCCGTGAGCCCTCTGTCCTCTTCCTCGATGAGCCCACCTCCGGTCTCTCATCAGGTGATTCGGAGAACGTGATGGATCTCCTGCACGAACTGACCCTCAGGGGCAAGCTGGTGATCACTGTCATCCACCAGCCTTCGTCAGAGATTTTCAAAGGCTTTGACAATGTGCTGGTGCTTGACCTCGGGGGGAGCCTGGTTTTTTATGGTAACCCTATCGAATCAATTGTTCACTTCAAGACACTGGAGGTGCAGATTAACAGCGGTATAGCCGAGTGCCCAACCTGCGGTACAGTGAACCCCGAGACCCTATTTAACATTCTGGAAAACAGGGTGGTGGATGAGTACGGAAGGTACACTGACAGGAGGAAAGTCTCGCCGGCCGAATGGGCTGACGCCTTCCGCAAAACCTCTCCCGGCGAGACTGTCCGGGAGGAGCGCACAGAGCCATATTCAAGCCTCAGGAGGCCATCCTGGGCCAGGCAGACATTAATCTTCCTTTCACGCGACCTGAGAAGCAAGCTGGCAAACAACCAATACCTGCTCCTGACCCTTCTCGAAGGACCCGTACTCGGACTGATACTGTCATACATAATAAGATACATTGCCGACCCCTCTTCGGAAGTATATATTTTCAGGGAGAACGAGAACATCCCGATATTTATATTCATGAGCATCATAGTTGCCCTCTTCCTTGGTCTCACAATAAGCGCCGAGGAGATCTTCAGGGACAGGAAGATGCTCAGGAGGGAGCATTTCCTGCATCTGAGCCGCAGCAGTTACCTGCTAAGCAAAATATCGGTGCTGGCAGTGATATCTGCCCTGCAGGCTCTCCTGTTCCTTATGGTGGCCAACCCGGTCCTGGGCATCAGGGGGCTATTCTTTCAATACTGGCTTGCACTCTTCACCACTGCCTTCTGTGCCAACATGATAGGACTCAATATATCATCGGCTCTGAACTCGGCCGTTACTATCTATATCGTAATTCCTCTGTTAATGATCCCGATGATGGTATTGAGCGGGGCCATGTTCCCTTTTGACAAGCTCAACAGGAAAATTGCCAATCCCGACAGGGTACCGCTTATAGCCGAGCTGATGCCCACGCGGTGGACATATGAAGCACTCATGGTTAAACAGTTTACCGGAAACGAATACGGAAAGAGGGTCTATCCGCTGAAACGGCAGATAAGTGTCTCCGACTTCAACACCGTTTACCGGATCCCCAGGGTTACTGATGCCCTGGAGATTATAACGGAAGGTCTGCATTGGAAAGGAACCATTGATCCTGCTGACAATGAGATAAGGTTACTGAAAAACGAGACAGCCGCACTGTCGGCAGCAGGCATTATAAATCCGTTTACCGGTGTTGATTCATTAACCCCGGAGCTTTTCACCGCACCCCTCGGAGAAAGACTTTCCATATGGCTTGGTTACGCTGACAGGGAGTACAGGAGACTGAGTAACCTGGCCGACATGAGCCTTGACAACTACATAAGCAACAATAAGGCAGCACTTGACGTTATGTATAATGATTATCATAATGATAAGCTTGAAGAGATCATGAGGAAGGTGTATGAGAAGAACAAGATGCTGGAATACAGGGAACGACTCGTGCAGAATGTGGATCTGATATATCTTGAGCCTGCCGCAGCCGGGCCTTTGAGCTTCCGCACCCATTTCATGGCGCCGGTGAAGAGGTTCATGGGGTACACAATTGATACATACAGATTCAATATTCTCCTACTGCTCTTTTCACTCATCATTTTATACATTATGCTCTATACTGAAGCACTCAGACGTATCATCTCACGGATTGAGAGACTGAGGTTTCAAAAAAAGAGGGCATCAGACCGGGAATAACCAATTTTCTTAAATTTGTATATTAACACAAACGCCTGATGAGAGGAACAATTTCAAAGCTGCTTACAGTGATCTTGCTGATTTCCGTTTGCTCATGCAGGAACAGCAATACGAGGCAGGGCGGCCTCGGATTCCCGATAGCCGACTCGGTTCCGGCAGGCGAGGCTGAAAAGCTCAGTGAAGAGGCCGTCGCAGACATCGTTCAGAACATCGCTTCACCGGTCGAGATCGCAGCCATATTGCAGAGCATGGAGGTGCCATTCTCTGCAGAATACCTGGCACCCACCCAGGGTGCAGACAGGCTTACAACCAACTTTCAGAAAGCCGTGATGCTCGGAATGTACGGAGCAGATCTGGGTTATCTGAACATGTACGAAAAAACAGGCAATTCCGTTGATGTGCTTTCAACGATAAAGAGACTGGCAGACGGGCTGCGCGTTGGTCAATTCTTTGACTTTGAGACTATCAAGAAACTGTCAGTAAGCAAGTCGAACCTTGATTCACTGCTCTTTCTTTCTGTCAACTCATACAATCAGATTGACAGGTATCTCAGGGACAATAACCGGGGGGCAATATCCGCGCTGATGATCGCGGGTGTCTGGATAGAAGGACAGTACCTGGCAACACAGGTTGCGATCAGCAATCCCGACAGGATCCTCAGGGACCGGATCGGCGAACAGAAGATCATTCTCGGTGACCTGCTCATGCTGCTCCGGCCCTACCGTGAGAGCGGTGCTGATTACACTGCACTGCTTGACATGATGGAGGAGATCAGCAGTACTTACCGCGACGTGCGCATAACATACAGGCTGGGAGAGCCTGAGACAGCTGAACAGGACGGGCGGCTGGTGATGATACAGCATGAGGAGAGCATAGTGGAGATGAGCAATGAACAGCTTGCTGAGATAGCCGCTGTTTCAAAAGAAGTGAGAAACAATCTAATACATGGCAAATAAGATGAAACAAAGGTTTGTCATTCTGTCCCTCGCACTGCTTCTTCTGCCGGTCGCGGCAAAGAGTCAGGCTGCCACCGACGATCTTGTAAGCAGTTGCGTTCTTGCCGCTGGTGATAACACCACCTACCTCAAGGATTTCCGGGTACAGTTGCCAAAGGCTGCCGCCAATGCCCCTGCACCTGTTTACAAGGCCAACATGTACCTGATGAAAAACATGAAATACAGGTTCTCTGTATGCGATGCACCCGAATCAAATGGCGAGCTCAAAGTCACCATCTATGACCAGGGGAAAGAACTCATCTCATCATTCAATAATACAAGCGGGAAAAAATACGGCTCCCTTGACTTTGTCTGCAATAAGACAGGACTGTACACACTATGGTATGATTTCATGGGAGGCGAGCAGGGATCAGGTGTTGGGGTCGTTTGCATGATCAAATGATCAAATGATCATCATACGGACCACATGCATGATCAAATGATCATCATGGCCACAGACGCGATATCAACAGCATAATCACCATCAGCCAGAAGAGGATCTCAGCCACTATCAGCCTACGGGTGAAGGCAATATAATTTGCCATAATGAATGCCAGGGGAATTGCCGCAACGGCGTTGATCTCGAAAGAGACACCCGGCAATAAAAGATAGATAACAGCACACACAAGAATCATCCAGATAAAGAGCTCAAAGGTCTTTCGCGATCTTATTTTATAGGTCGGGTTCTCCCTCAGCAGCGTTAAAAGTGCGGGGATGAAATTCACCCCTGTAATCACGAGGAGGATCACAAGTGTGCGGGACCGGAAGTCTGATGGCTGATCATCAAAGAGATTATGCCGGATGATATCTGTCAGATCGGCAAGATTCCCTCCCGTCACAAACCAGACAGCATAAAGCACTACCCATGGCAGGATGGCTCCGGCAACGGTAACAGCCAGTTCTCTCAGGTCGGGGCTCCGGAATATCAGGGCCCCGATGATCACGAGAATGATCATCCATACGGAGCCAGCATAAAACATTCCGGCCGTCGAAATGAGCAGCGCTGCGTCGAAAAAATTAAATGCCATGCCGTTGACGCGGTAGGCCGAGACCATTCTCCAGAGGCCGGCAAGGATCAGGAGAGCTGCAGGGAGGGCTGGATTAAGAACCATCTCTCCGGGAAACAGTGCGAAGAGAAGGATGTAAAACAGGGCAGGGAGGTAGGTCCGGCGGGGGATAAAGAATATCGAAGTATTGAACCTGACCATGACGATTGCCACCACCAGCATCAATGCAAATGACAGGATGACGGCTACCAGGGGCAAGCCTTCCAGGGTCCGGGTCACAATTCCCCATAACGGCATAGGTTGATCACCGGAAGGCTGCACCATCAGGGGTGGGGTGATGAAAAACCCGATCCACAGAGCCAGGGCTGCCAGTGTCACCATAATCACCGGGCCTATGCCTGATCCCCTGAAAAACCTGATCATCTCTCCCCGGGTTTCAGGTCAAAACCGATATCCCTCCTGTAATTCATCCCTTCGAAATATATCCCGGAAAGGTTCCTGTAACTTTTATCAAGAGCCTCCTGCATTGTCGGTCCGCGTGAGGTAACCGCCAGCACCCTCCCGCCCGATGTCACCAGGCGACCGTCAGTTACTTTCGTACCGGCATGGAACAGAGTGCTTTCCTTGACCCTGTCAGTTCCTGATACCGGGAACCCCTTATCGTAACTGTCAGGGTAACCGCCCGCCACCATCATCACTGTAACGACCGTGTCTGATGAGGTCACCAGGGCGCGGCTGTCAAGATCACTCCTTGACACTCCCTCCAGGAGATCAAACAGGTCGCTTTCAATACGGGGAAGGATCACCTCGCTCTCTGGATCGCCGAGCCGGGCATTATACTCAATAACATACGGGTCGCCATCAATATTCATCAGTCCGAAGAAGATGAAGCCGCGATAGTCAATGCCCTCATCCCTGAGACCATCCACTGTAGGCCTGATGATCCTCGCCTCAACCTTTTCCATGAAGGCGGGTGTAGCGAAAGGCACCGGAGATACGGCTCCCATTCCGCCCGTATTCTTACCCGTATCACCTTCACCTATTCGTTTATAGTCTTTGGCCTCAGGGAGTATCTTGTAAGAATTGCCGTCGGTGATAATGAATGCTGACATCTCTATCCCCCTGAGGTACTGTTCTATTACCACCCTGCTGCCGGCTGTTCCGAAACGTCCGCCAAGCATCGCTTTCAGCTCATCCATTGCTTCGTCGAAGTCACTGATTATCAGCACCCCCTTCCCCGCTGCAAGCCCGTCTGCCTTGAGAACATAAGGCGGGTCAAGCGTACGCATGAACCGTGCTGCAGCCTCAATGCTACCCGCAGTAAATGTCTCATAGGCAGCAGTCGGTATGGCATGCCGCTTCATAAATCCCTTTGCAAAATCCTTGCTTCCCTCAAGCATGGCTCCACTGCGCCGCGGGCCTATCACTGCCACCAGCGCAAGGGCAGGGTCATCTTCAATAAAATCTGCAATGCCTTCCACGAGAGGAACCTCGGGGCCTACCACCACCATACCTATGTTATAGGTAAGAATCACCGATCTGACAGCCTGAAAATCAAGAGGGTCAACAGGAAGGTTTATTGCGCACAAAGCCGTGCCGGGATTGCCGGGCGCAACATAGAGGTTAAGAGGCCTGCCGCTCTGCGACAGCTTCCACGCGATGGCATGCTCCCGTCCTCCCGATCCCAGTATGAGAATATTCATTGTTTAGTCTCTTTCCCCTTTCAAAAATAGCATTTAGACTGATATAACTTAAAGGTGAAGTAAATTATCATCAAGTGACCCGAAAGACCAGCCCTCTTGACGGGCCCTTTCAATGAACCTGCCAAGATAAACCGGAGCGCTGCCCGTGGGTATATCGTGCAGGACTATAACGGATCCGGGTCTTATTCTCTGCTTAAGAATTCTGTATGAGGACTCCGGTGACATCCTTGTATCGAAGTCATAAGGCATAATATCCCAGAAGACAATCCTCATACTTCTCTCCAGTAACCGGTACTGTCTGACGCGCAGCCTTCCGTAGGGTGGCCTGAAAAGGTTGCTGCAGGTGATGTCTCTTCCCCGGAATATGTCTGAGCAGTAAGTCCTGACGGGTGTCTTCAGTCCGTTGAGATGTCCGAAGCCATGATTGCCTATGGCATGCCCGGCAGCCGCAATTTGGGCCAGGAGGCCCGGAGAGGAGAGAACCTTGCTCCCGGTGCAGAAGAACGTGGCATGCACATCATGATCGCTGAGTATGTCAAGTATCACCGGGGTTGAAACAGGGTCAGGACCGTCATCGAAGGTTAGAAAGAGTCTCTTTCCCGTGCCCTTTATCCTGTAAACGGCTTCCGGGTAGATGACTCCTGCGGGCATCGGTCTGCCGTAGTTCCTGATCATCGCAGCGGGACCTCCCCGTAGTATCTTGACAGCTCCGCGGAAGCCCTTGCCGCCAGTTCGTTCATGCCGAAAGCAGAAGCCTTTCTGTAGGTATCAAGCAGGGCCTGCAGTGAGACGGAGACGGTAAAGTCCAGACCGTACGTCTTGTCATCAGGAAGGGAGGTAATGAAGGTCAGCGAGGCCAGCGCATTGTCGACAATGGTGGTAAACATCTTCTCCGCATCCTCCTTCCTGCCGGCCATGGCAAGGGCTTCACCAAGATCAATGCTAAAATAATCGTAAGGCATCTTCTCAGGCGGCACGAGGCTGATGCCCTTCTCTGCCGCTGCCATCGCCCTGACAGTGTCGCCCTCCATGATAAGAGCCTTCGAGAGCCTGGCGAACTGGCGCCTGAAGATATCCATAAGTCTCCGGTTGTTCTCATCAAGGTACACATGGGGCTCCCCGGCATTGCCCCACCTGAAGCGGTTCATCATATTTTCATACATCTCCTCTGTATCGACCATGCCGGTCTCTCCTCCTGCCGGAGTGTCAATCGAGACGGGACTGACCCTGTATGCCATTCCCTCAAGCAGGAAGAAATCCTCGAGGCCGATATAGTTGGAAGAAGGTACGGTGACGGCGTAGTAAAGCGGACGCTCCCAGTTGTTGCCTGCCATGACATCCATCACTGCCAGGTCATCCTTGATTACCATCGACCCCTTGAAACGCCAGATCATCGGACTGATGATCCGGTCAGCATGGTAAGGCCGCACGGCACCCGTAGCAATGACGTGTGCTGAGTCAACGTCAACAATAAAATTCCTCACCGGTATGAAATTGAAGAAGTCGCCCCTGCCCGAAAGATCCACCTTGGCCTTGGGATCATCCGAACCGGCAAATTCCATCACCTTTCTGATGGGGGTGGGTTCCTTTATCATATCCTCAACGGGCAGCTGCACGCGTTCACCCTCTTCGTATTTGTCATATGGGAGAGTGAAGGGCAGAGGATCGGAATCAAATGCCTTACGGCTCATTGTCTCAATGTAAAATCCGCTCTGGAGGTAGCTGAGGTTAGCTACGCGAACGTCTGTCCGGTAACCCTCCACATCCTGTATATACCAGAGGGGGAAGGAATCATTGTCTCCGTATGTCAGCAGAATTGCATTCTCGTCAACAGATGCGAGATAATTTGCTGCTATATCCCTTGCAGTGTATCTGTCAGACCTGTCATGATCATCATAGTTCTGAATCAGCATAAGTATGGGGATGGCTGCTGTCAGTATCACTGCCGGAGCAACCGCCGCCGGGTATTCCTTCATGAACTTGCGAAGGAGGTCATAAAACAGCATGACTCCCATGCCAATCCAGATTGTAAAGGCATAGAAGGACCCGGCATAAGCATAATCACGTTCCCTCGGCTGGCTGGGGTTCTGGTTCAGGTAGGTCAAAATGGCCAGACCAGTCATGATGAACAGGAGCACAACAAGGGACAGGCCTTTTTTGTCACGGCGGTACTGCCAGATGATACCGGCCAGGCCCGCCAGGAGGGGCAGAAGATAATACCTGTTGCGGGCAGGGCTGTTCAGGTTCTCGTCCGGAAGCAGCGACTGATCGCCCAGCCGGGCGTTGTCAATAAAGGGGATCCCCGAGATCCAGTTGCCGTCCATGACGTTTCCGTTGCCCTGGACGTCATTCTGACGGCCGGCAAAGTTCCACATGAAATACCTCCCATACATCACTCCCACCTGGTACCTGAAGAAAAAGCGCAGGTTCTGTCCGAATGATGGCAGGGTTACCTGCTCACTGCCCCCTCCTGACCTAACGGTGACCTTCCTCCCCTCAACCTTGCCCCAGTATTCATACTGGCGGATGTGCTCGGGATCGCTGCTGTACATCCTCGGGAAGACGGTCATGAAGCGCTTGTCATACTCGTAATCATTAAGGTAGTACGGCACATATTTGCCATTCTTTTTGTTATAGCTGCCAACGGTTTTTTTGACTCCCGTGACCGGCGCCGTATAGTAATGCCCGTAGAGGAGAGGTGCCCGGCCGTATTGCGTGCGGTTGATGTAATAGATAAATGAGAATACGTCCGAGGGGTCATTCTGGTTCATGGGCGGATGGGCATTGGCCCGGATGATGATAAGGGCAAATGATGAGTAACCCAGCATCAGCACCGCTACCACCGTCAGCACCCAGTTAAGAACGACCCTGTTTTTTTTGAGCGAATACCATATACCAAAGACAATCAGACCGACAATGAGCAGCAGGTAGATATACATCCCCGAGTTATAAGGCAGGCCAGCGGTGTTCACGAAGAAGAGCTCAAACCAGCCTGCAACCTTGGCTACGCCCGGAATGAAGAGGAAGTTGAGTAC
Source organism: uncultured Rikenellaceae bacterium (assembly GCA_963696805.1). Taxonomy (GTDB): domain Bacteria; phylum Bacteroidota; class Bacteroidia; order Bacteroidales; family VadinHA17; genus SR-FBR-E99. The sequence goes on along the minus strand of CAVOLF010000005.1, from coordinate 441,474 downwards.
TCCCAGCATGAGAAAGCTCAGGATCACTGCATATGTCACTCCCTTGCCCGTAACCTGGTATTTCCGGAAGTACCACAGGAGAACGAGTACCGGTAGTGTCAGCAGGTTCAGAAGATGCACACCTATTGAGAGTCCCATCAGGTAGAATATGAGAACTATCCACCTGTTTGCATGAGGACCGTCCGCCTCGTCATACCACCTTAGCATGGCCCAGAAGACGACGGCAGTGAAGAGAGAGCTGGTGGCGTACACCTCCCCTTCCACGGCTGAGAACCAGAATGTGTCTGAGAATGCGTAGGCAAGCGCACCCAGGGTGCCAGCAGCAATGATAGCCACAGCCTTTCCTCCGGTAACCGCCAGGCTGTCACCGGTGGCAAGCCTGACAAGCCTTGTCACCGTCCAGAAAAGGAACAGGATAGTGAAGGCGCTGGCGAGGGCAGACATAATGTTTACCATCATTGCCACCTTTGAAGTGTCACCGCCTGCAAATAGTGAAAAGAACCGGCCAAGCAGGAGAAAGAGAGGAGCGCCGGGAGGATGCCCCACCTCGAGACGGTAGGAACAGAGTATGAATTCACCGCAGTCCCAGAAGCTCACCGTAGGTTCAATCGTAAGAAGATACACCAGGAGCGAGACGGCAAAGACCGCCCATCCTGTTATGTTGTTCCACATCCGGAATCCTTTTATCATCTCTTTTATTTTATTTGTTCACTATCATAAAGCGCCACGGTTTGCTTATCCACGGCTCACCTGCATAATTAATCCCAACCCTGGGGCCGGCTGTCAGCTCCGGTCGCATGCCACCGTCTTCAATCCATATCTTCTGTGACTCTGCCAGGTCTTCACGGTTGAATGATCCGTCAACTCCCAGTTCCCTTGTCACCCTTCCTGGTCCGCTGAAGGCAGTCACACCTCTTATCAGTACTGCCTGGGGGTAATCTGCCGGACCGGTAACAACATTCATCATCCAGTGCATGCCATAGACAAAATAGAGATAGAGATGCCCTCCCCTGAGGTACATCGGCTCCGTCCTCCCTGTCCTGCCCTTGCTGGCATGACAGGCCCTGTCGTCAACACCAAGATAGGCTTCTGTCTCTGTTATCTTATACCGCCGGGATTTTTTACCTGATGGCATGACGATATCCATTCCCGGAAGCAGGTGAGCCACCATCACCGCATCATTCATGAAGAACGCTCTGTTCAGCCTCGTCATCGGTAGTGGTCAATATTGAATCTTGTCAGGATACTCCTCCCATTTTGCCAGCACCCTGTCGCCCTCCTGCTCCAGCCCGCAGTCCATGACGATGCTTCTCTCTCCGTTGTCAAGCGCCAGCTCTTCATAGATTCTCTCATCATCAAACCCGGCAGCGGCGGCGCGGTAGCGGTCAGAGGCATATACAATGCGCCTTATTCCTGCCCAGTATATTGCACCGAGACACATCGGACAAGGTTCGCAGGAAGCATAGATAACACAATCGCTTAGGTCATGTGTTCCCAGGGCCTCAGCCGCAATCCTGATGGCCTGTATTTCAGCATGTGCCGTAGGATCATGCCCGGGGACGACCCTGTTGCCGGCGGCGGCCAGTACCTTTCCGCTACTGACGATGACAGCCCCGAAGGGTCCTCCGCCATCGGCGATATTCTCTTCAGCCGTGCCTATAGCCATCTCAAGGAATCTCCTGTCGTCACTGTTGAGTTTCATGGTAACCGGTTATGACAATTAACAGCGTGTAAAAATAAGAAAAGAATGCGGCTCCGGTAAATGAACTGGAAGTATCATCATTTATCATATAAATTAAAAATACAACATATTGCTCGAAACAAAAATAAGTTGTATTTTTGCAGACCCCAAAATTGGGGCTTTTATTTTGAAAAATCATTAATTAACAAAACCTTAGTACAAAGTGAACACCTTAAGCTACAAGACAGTGTCGGCCAATAAAGCGACTGTTGAGAAAGAGTGGGTACTTGTAGATGCGGAGGGTCAGACACTCGGACGTCTGTCATCTGTTGTTGCCCTGATATTGAGGGGGAAGCACAAGCCAAGCTTCACGCCTCATGTCGACTGCGGGGATAACGTGATTGTTATCAACGCTGAAAAAGTCACTATGACGGGCGCCAAGATGACTGACAAGGAGTATATCAGGCATACCGGGTACCCCGGTGGCCAGAGGATCGTCAAGGCAGACGAGCTGATGAAGAAGCATCCCGTGCGGCTGATTGAATATGCCGTCAAGGGAATGCTTCCCGAAAAACAGACTTGGAAGCGCCATCTTCAGGAACCTTTACGTGTATGAAGGGCCGGCACACAAACACGAGGCCCAGCAACCCAAATTAATCGATTTAAAAACCATTAAGTAAGAAACATGGAAGTTATTAACGCTATCGGAAGAAGGAAGGCGGCAGTCGCCAGGGTTTACCTTAACGACGGCAAGGGACAGATCACGATCAATGACAGGGAGTACAAGCAGTACTTTCCGAATGAGATCCTGCAGTATGTCATCCTCCAGCCCCTGAACCTTCTCAATGTTGCCGACAAATATGACATCAAAGTCACCCTTGACGGCGGTGGATCGAAAGGTCAGGCAGAGGCGATACGTCTTGGGATTTCCAGGGCCCTGATCAAGATTGATCCGGAATATAAGCCCAAGCTGAAAGCTGAAGGTTTCACCACCCGCGATCCCCGCGAAGTGGAGAGAAAGAAGCCAGGCCAACCCAAGGCACGCAAGAGATTCCAGTTCAGCAAGCGTTAGGAGTTCAATAGCAATTATTTATAGATGCAGGTTTAGTATCTAAATTGCATTGACTTCCCGCAAGGAACTACTCTGCAATTGACTTCACAGAACGTAAACTTAACAATCAAAATCAAAATGTCAAGAACGAATTTTCAAGAATTACTTGATGCCGGTGTGCACTTCGGGCACCTTAAAAGAAAATGGAACCCGGCCATGGCTCCCTATATTTTTATGGAGCGCAACGGCATTCATATCATTGACCTCGAAAAAACAGTACTGAAGAATTGACGAGGCCGCTGCTGCAGTGAAGCAGATAGCAAAATCGGGCCGCAAGGTGCTCTTCGTGGCTACTAAAAAGCAGGCCAAAGACATCGTGGCCGAAAAGGTCGGAGCAGTTAACATGCCCTACGTCACCGAAAGGTGGCCGGGAGGAATGCTTACCAACTTCCCTACCATCCGCAAGGCGGTAAAGAAGATGGGTTCAATAGACAAAATGGCTACCGACGGCACATTTGACAACCTCTCAAAGAGAGAGAAGCTGCAGATAACACGACAGAGAGCCAAACTTGAAAAGAACCTTGGTTCCATAGCAGACATGACCCGCCAGCCATCAGCACTGTTCGTGGTTGACGTGGTAAAGGAACATATTGCCGTTCATGAGGCAAAAAGACTCGGAATCCCGGTCTTTGCCATGGTTGACACCAACTCGGACCCCTCGGATATCGACTTTATAATACCTGCAAATGATGACGCCGCCAAGTCAATATCACTGGTGATAAACATAATGTGCCAGGCTATTGCTGAAGGCCTCAACGAGCGCAAGGCAGAGAAAGACAAGGACAGTGCCGCCTCCGAAAAGGATGAGGCCCCTGAAGGCACTCGCAAACGCAAATTCAGTGCCCTTGACTATGAAGCGGAGCAGCCTGTGGTAAAGGCTGAAGAGGTGGAAGAAGCTGCAGAAAGTGTCGCTGAAGAAGTCAAAACCGAAACCGAAACCCCGGAAGAGGAAGAATAAGAAGATCAACCATTTAACAGATTTATAACTATGTCAAATATTAGCGCTGCCGATGTCGCCAAACTGAGAAGATTGACGGGCGCCGGCATGATGGACTGTAAAAAAGCCCTCGAGGAAGCAGCAGGCGACTTCGAAAAAGCACAGGAACTTATTCGCAAGAGAGGACAGGCAATTGCCAACAAACGTGCCGACCGCGAAGCCAGCGAGGGTGTTGTGCTTGCAAAGACAAGCCCTGACGGCAAAACCGGTATGATTATATCACTTAACTGTGAGACCGATTTCGTTGCAAAGAACGCTGATTTCATCGCCCTCGGATACAAAATTCTTGATGCAGCACTGGCTTCGGGCCCGGCTGACCTTGAAAGATTGAAGGATATGTCCGTAGACGGGAAGAAGGCTGCAGAGCTTGTCCTTGAGAAGAGCGGAATCACCGGAGAGAAGTTCGAACTCACCTATTTCAGCACTTTAAGCGCTCCAGCCGTACAGGCATACATCCATATGGGAAACAAGCTTGCTACATTGGTCGGCTTCAGCAAAGCCGGCATTGACACCCAGGTATATAAGGATGTCGCCATGCAGGTTGCTGCCATGAATCCGGTCTCCCTTGACAAGGATGACGTTCCGGAAAAGATCCTTGCACAGGAGCTTGAGATAGCAAAAGAACAGGCACGGCGCGAAGGCAAGCCTGCAGATATGCTTGATAAGATAGCCACGGGCAAACTGAATAAGTTCTTCAAGGAGAGCACACTTATGAACCAGGAGTTCATCAAGGACAGTAAGATGTCGATCAGACAGTACCTCGAAAGCAAGGATAAAACCCTTAAGGCAACGGGATTTGTCCGCTATACGCTGAACGTCTGATGAATAAACCGGTACAGGATTAACATGCAGCGGTGCTCAACAGGGCACCGCTGTTTTTTATGCTCTGTTACATCAAAATTTTGTAAATTAGTATCACTAAATAATTGTTGCCCTATGAAAAAGAACATTGGTAAAACCGACATGATTGTCAGACTTGTACTGGCAGCAGTTCTCCTTATTGTCTATTTTATCGGCGTGAGTAAGTTGCTCGGACTGATCTTTATTATCCTTGCCATCATCCTGACTCTTACAGCTGTTGTCCGGACCTGCCCTCTATACTACATCTTCAGGACAGACACCCTTGACAAAAAGGAATAACCGATTTCCGGCCGATAAGTTTTTAAATGCAACGACGCTCATGCCGGGCGTCGTTGCATATTTTATATCTGCCAATATATCGGGGCACATTTTTTACTAATTTCGGTGCCATCATACATAAGGTTGTTGCCATGAAACCCACATGCATTACATACACAAACATTTATGAAAATAATTTTCAACCATGTGGTTTCTCCCGCTTAGGCGGGACAAGCTATCCGACCTTTAAAATCAAAATTATATACGGATGAAATACAAAAGAATACTGCTTAAGCTCAGTGGTGAATCGGCAGGTGGCCCTGACGGTACGGGAATCGATGCCGGTGTACTGATCAGTTATGCGAGACAGATACACGAAGTGGTCTCTTCCGGATGCCAGGTGGCCATAGTAATAGGTGGCGGCAACATCTTCCGCGGGCTGGGCAGCACCGGGGAGGGTTATGACCGTGTAAAGGGAGACCAGATGGGTATGCTTGCCACAGTCATCAACAGCATTGCCATGGAGAGCTTCCTTATCAGGGCCGGATGCAGCGCTAAGGTGTTCACCTCCATACGTATGGAACCAGTGGGAGAACTGTATATCAGAGACAGGGTCTCGGCTGCCCTCGACTGCGGGTGTGTGTGCATACTGGCCGGAGGGACAGGCAACCCGTTCTTCACTACTGACACCGCGGCAGCGCTGCGAGCCGTGGAGCTGAACTGCGACGTGCTGCTCAAAGGTACACGCGTCGATGGCGTCTATACCGCAGACCCCGAAAAAGACCCGGCAGCTGTCAGGTATGAAATACTGACATTCGGGGAGGCTATTGAAAAAAAGCTGAAGGTGATGGACCAGACAGCATTTTCAATGTGCAACGAGAACGGAATGCCCGTCATCGTCTTCGACATGAACACTGAAGGAAACCTCGGGGCTGTCGCTTCAGGCAGCAAGTGCGGCACACTTATTGTTCTCTGAAAGGAATTTTTTACTTTTGTTTCAATCAGAATAATTTTGATCACATGACTGAAGAACTGGAACTTATTAAAGACGAAGCCGAAGAGAGGATGGACAAGGCTATCAAGCACCTCGAATACGAGCTTTCGCATCTTCGTGCCGGGCGCGCCAACCCTCTGCTGCTCGACGGTATCAACGTAGACTATTACGGCAACAGCACCCCTCTGTCACAGGTATCCAACATCAACACACCGGATGCCAAAAGCATCCTCATCCAGCCCTGGGAGAAAAATATGCTGGGCATCATCGAAAAGGCAATACTGGCTGCAAATATCGGAATGACCCCGATTAACAACGGTGAGGCCATACGCATCAATGTGCCGCCTCTGACAGAAGAGCGGAGACATCAGCTGGTGAAACAGGTGAAGCAGGAGAGCGAGACCGCCAAGATCAGTGTCCGGACAAGCCGCAAGTGGTTCCTCGACGAGCTTAAAACACTGCTTAAGGAGGGGTTGCCTGAGGATGAGGAGAAAACCGGAGAAAAACTGGTACAGGAGCTGACCGACAAGCATATCTCGCGTGTCGATAAGATAATGGAGATCAAGGAAAAGGAAATAATGACTGTATAGAAAAGAGGCTGTCTCACAAGGGACAGCCTCTTTTTTTTGTCAGCTTCGTGTTATAACCACCCCGACATCAGCAGCCTGTATTCAACTCCCTGTCGTCAGCTGCCTGCCACCTGCAAACTGTCATTTTAAAGGTGAAGGTTTAAAAATCATCTCATATTTTTTGGCCGCTTCCACCGCCTGGTCCGTGAAGGGATCACTGTAAAACCCGTCATTGACATATGTCTCGGTCTGCGAGAGGTAGAAAGGACTTCCCGGGATGCCTGACGTGCCGGTGGGGATCACCGTGAGCGACTTGTCCCAGTCGGCCGTATTGAAGATATGCCGCTCAGAGGCGCCGTGATTCACTCCGAAGTTTTCTCTGAATGTATAAGGCTCAACCGTATGATAACTCCCCCCCACACCGTAGGTTTTTGAGTTCAGCCGCAGAAGCCTGTCAAGGATCTTCACTGATCCCAGGGGGTGTTCAAGAGTGAAGGTGTGTATCCTGCCCCACTGCCAGTTCTCGCCATACCCGCCGTACCTCGCGGTAAGGGTATCAACGGCCGAGCTGATGCTCAGACAAATGACTTCCTCCATCGTCTCCCGTTCAGCTGTGTTTACATTGTCAACCCATTCATCCGGACCCTCGTTTACCATCTTATATATATAGAAATCGTGCTGCCTGCCAAGAGCCGATCCGTACAGGTCAGCAAGCTCGTCCTTCATGATATGACGGGCCAGCTCAATCCTGATGAACTCGAAAAGCGAAGGTGCAATGAGTGAAGCATCCATTGAATAATCCCATCCTTTGAGCTCTTCAATGGCTTTCCTTTCAGCATCATCAGTATCATCCATCTCACCGGCAGCCTTCAATATCACGGGGGTGAGCATGGCCGCGTAGGCGGAATGGTTATCAGTAATCATCTTCTTGAAATCCTCTATGCCGAGTATCTCCTTTTCGTTGGCCATCTGCCTGATACGCATTATGCGGTAGGGCATCGAAAATTCCCCGCTGATAAAGAAGGGGTAATCTTCTCCCACTGTTCGCTGGTTGGCTGATGAGACAAATCCCTCTTCCGGGTTGAATGAAGAGGGTAACAGCTCAAAGGGCACAAATCCCTTCCACTCATATTCATCGGTATCACCCCTGCGCGGCAGTATTCCCGTACCTTTTCTGACCGGCACGCCGCCGCCAGTCTGAAGGCCTATGTTACCGTCGACATCGGCATAAGCAAAGTTCTGGCTTATAGACCTGAAATGGCTCAGGGCAGTGCGGAACTCATCCCATGTCCCAGCCATGTTGAGCATGTAAACAGCCTTTATCTCGTCGCTGTAACGGTATCCTGACCAGCACATTGTCAGCACTGCATCATCAATACCCCTCATGCCTGAGATGACAGGACCGTGATGAGTATACCTGATAACCTTTGTAACTGAAGAATCGTCACTGATCTTCAGAACCTCCTCCTCATCCCTGAAGGGCAGCCACTCGCCGTTATACAGGTAGTTATTTCCTGATGAGTCTACTGTCTCGACGAACAGGTCAATGTCATCAACGCTCAGGTTGGTCATGCCCCAGGCTATTCTATCATTATGCCCGGCCACAACAAAAGGCTCACCCGGGAATATCACCCCCGTCACATTAAGCTCCCCGGGGATGACCTGGTGCACCTGCATCCAGAATCCGGGCACATTTAACCCAAGATGCATGTCGTTTGAAAGTATCGGCTTGCCGGTCTCGCTCCTGAGCCCCGAGACCGCCCAATTGTTGCTTCCCGACAGGGAGAATATACCCAGCTTCTCAAGCTCCTTCATGGAACCTATAGCAGACAGGGCTTCCTCCATCAGCTTCTCATCAATCTCAAAGTCAGGGAATACGATCTCGTCAACCAGCTTCCAGTCGGCAACCAGTTCCGCGGCCTTCTCCGGCCCGAGCATCTTCCCGAGTTTATAGTGGTTAATCTCATCCGACAGGTTTGACGAGGCAAGATCCCATCCGATAAAGCCGATTATATTTGTTATATCGGTCATGGTCCATGGTTCAGGCTTGTAACCCAGTATCCTGAATTCCGCAGGCAGTTTTTTGCCGCTTTCCGCAATCCAGGCATTGACTCCGTCAGAATATGCCTGCAGTACTGCAAGTATCGCCGGGTCTTCCTTCTCAAGGATCATCCGCGATTTCTTCGACATTCCAAGTGACCTCAGAAAATAATCGGTTGCGGTCATGTCGCGCTTGAAAAGCTCGGATAACCTGCCCTGTGTTGCATGTCTTACCATGTCCATCTGCCACAGTCTCTCCTGTGCGGTGATGTAACCGGTTGTGAAATAGAGGTCATGAGCATTGGTGGCATAGATATGAGGCACCCCGCGCTCATCACGGATAACCTTAACGTCAGCCTTAAGGCCGGAGAGCGATTTCTCGCCGTTAAGTTCAGGCAGCCCTGACCTGCGAAGCGAAGAGACCAGAATGCCTCCTGCTATCAGTGCTACTGCAATAATTATGGCAATTATACCAAGTGAGATTTTCAGGATTTTCATTGGCGGTTTAGTTTGGATGCTTAAAATTAGTAAATGATGTTTACCTGACAACAGTAACGGATGTCACCTTCTGAAAAAAATGCGGTTGCCCTGCGGACAGTCACGGCATATATCGATCAGGCTTCTGCTCTTCATGACGGCATCCCTGAAAGAGATGTAATGTTTGCCCCGCCATATATCCCTGAAAGTCTGATTATTGAGATTTCCCATTACATGACCTGCATTCTTGTCATAACAACAGGGCACCACATCGCCGTCGGCAGTGATGACTGCAGTGGTCCACATTCTCAGGCACCCCCTTGAAGGAGTTGCTGCCGGCATCCATTCTCCCCCTGACATTGTATACCGTGACCTTCTGTTGCCGGCCGGCATCCATTCTCCTGCCCTCTCATTATCAAGCACATGCATACTCTTTATCGTGAAGCCGGCACCGAGAGATGACGCCAGCCCGGCAGCAGCTGAGGCCTCATGCTCATTCCCCCTGTGAAGCAGGAACTGAAGCTCGGTCTCAAGCCGCGAACCCCTCTCCCTGATGATGGTCGTCAGCCTGCTTATCCCTTCGGTGACAAGTCCGTGATTGCCTCCTCTCCTGTATATATTGTAAGCCTCAGGCGATACCCCATCATATGAAATGATGATCTTCCTCAGAGGTGAAGAGGCCAGCCTCAGGCACGCATCCTCACTCAAAAAGTGACCATTAGTTGAAATCACCGGCTTCATCTCCCCGAAGAGGTCAATAATTTCAAAGAAACGGGGATGCATCATCGGCTCACCCTGGAAGCAGAGCCAGGCAGAGAGAGAGTGGCCACGCATCTCAGCGGCAATCTTCCCTGCCAGGCTGAAACTGACGAAGTCGTTTTTCCTTTGAAGCAGCCCGGCACCGGTGACACACTCCGGGCAGGCAAGGTTGCACCTGCTGCTCAGCTCCACACTTATTGCCGGTGGCAGCGGCGGATTGACTGAAATGCCGGTCACTCTCTTCACTGCATAAGAGAAAACAGAGTAACTTGCATTCAGATACTTGAGAGGCATGGCAGGGACAAATGAACAATTTTTTTTCTTCATTGTATGGGGTAGAGGGGACTATTCCGGTCATTACTATGAAAAGATGATCCGGATTACAAACAATTAATAAATAGAACGACCATGAAAACCAAAGTCTTTTTTACAGTAATAGCTTCGGCACTCCTCTTACTTGTTTCAGCTGGAGACCTGTCAGCATCAGCCTCTCCGGGAAAAACAAAGAAGGAGCAGCAACAGGTGACCGTCATCCGTGGAAGGGTTGTTGATGCCGAGACCAGTCAGCCGCTTATCTTCGCAGGCATAGCACTGCAGGGAAGCAACGTATCAACCGTGACAAACCTTGACGGTGAGTTCACTCTCAAGATTGGTGCAGGCGAGACCGGCAAAATCGAGATCTCGTACGTGGGATACAAAAACAGGGAGATGGACATTGATGAGATGAAGACCAACGGCCAGCGTAACGTCATTGAGCTCGAGACAGCAATGATCCCCATTAAGGAGATCATAGTAAAACCCCTGATACCCGCTGAGATCATGGAGCAGGTGATAAGCCGCTTCGAAGACAACTACCCGGCGGTTCCGAATGACATGACCGCATTCTACCGCGAGACCATCAGGAAAAACCGCAGTTACATCTCCATTGGCGAAGCCATTGTTGAAGTCTTCAAGGCTCCGTATCAGAATGACCTGAGGTTTGATGCCGTAAGGATATACAAGGGGAGGAAGAGCAATGACGTTGAGAAGATGGATACGGTCCTCTTCAAGCTCCAGGGCGGCCCCACAACCACTCTTTACCTTGATGTGGTCAAAAACCCCGAGACCTTCCTTACCAGGGAGGCCATCGATCAGTATGATCTCGAGTTGTCAAGCATTGTTGTCATTGATGACAAGACCAACTACGTGATCAACTTCTACCAGAAGCCTTTTATCACCACGCCGCTCTACCAGGGCCGCCTGTTTATTGACATCGAAACCTATGCAGTGGCGCAGGCTGAGTTCTCATTCAACCTTGAGAACAAGGAACTGGCAACATCAATGTTCATCAGGAAGAAACCCATGGGTATGCAGGTGACACCCGAGGTAACCTCTTACCTTGTCCGCTATCGCGAAATGAACGGCAAATGGTACTTCACCCACTCGAGGGCGGAGGTCAAATTCAAGGTCGACTGGAAGAAAAAGCTCTTCAATACAAACTACACCACCATGTCAGAGCTTGCCATCACTGACCGTACTGAACAGGACGTTGTGAAATTCACATCAAAGGAAAGGATCAAGCCGACTGACGTCTTCAGTGAAGAGGTTGCAGCATTCGCAGATCCCGACTTCTGGGGTGACTATAACGTCATCGAGCCCGATCAGAGCATTGAGGCAGCCATAAGAAGGCTTAGCAGAAGGGTTAAATTCAGCGACAGGACGGAATAAAGAAGGGCCACTGAAGAATGAGCAGTGACAGTGATATCATAGGGAGGATCAGGCAGGGTGACAAACAGGAGTTTGAAAAGCTGTTCCGGTCCTCCTATGTTTCACTCGTGCGGTATGCAAAGACACTGCTCAGAGACCATGACGACGCGGAGGAGATTGTGCAGGATCTCTTCTTCAGGCTGTGGCAGGACAGACAGACCCTCACGATTGAAAGCTCTTTGAACGGATACCTCTTTCGCTCGGTGCACAACAGGGCGCTGCACTATATCGAACATCAGAAGGTGGTCAGCCGCCATGCCGGCGAGATGACTGCCCGGGCTGAACTGGTCTCCGAACCGGTGACCGAAGCGATATACTACAGTGAACTGCAGGCAAGAGTGGCAAGAGTGCTCGAACGCCTGCCCGAGAGATGCAGGCTCATATTCCGGATGAGCCGGTTTGAAGGACTGAAATACAACGAAATAGCTGATAAACTTGCGGTTTCCCTCAAGACTGTCGAGGCAGACATGGGAAAAGCCCTCAGGGAATTCAGAAAAGCACTTGCAGAGTAATGAAAAAGAATAGACAAATAGAACAATTGAATGACCGGGAGTGGGCCGATGCAGCTGCATGGCTCTCTGGTGAAAAGAGCTCCGGCGACGAAGTGGCCAGGCTCCTGATCATTGAAGACGGAGAGATAATGAAAAAATGGAATGATCTGAAACAAACAGATAACGATTTTATTGATGTTGATAAGGCCTGGGAGAGACTCAATGGCAGAATAGAGGCTGAAAAGCCTGTCATCACCATACAGAGACATTCATTCTTTCAAACGTTCGCCAGGATTGCCGCGATGGTGGTTATCGTTGCCGGAATCGGCTGGCTGCTGTTTGAGGTGGGAACGCCCGGGAAAGTTACGGTAGCTTCAGCTGCTGATGAGAAGAATATCGAACTGCTGCTTGCAGACGGAAGCAAGATCTATCTCAACCGTGACAGTAAACTCACTTATCCGAAAGAGTTCGGCCGAAACAACCGGAAGGTATCACTCCGGGGTGAGGCATTCTTCGACATAGCCCCCGATGCATCGCGGCCATTTATCATTGATGCCGGAAAAGCCAGCGTCAGGGTTCTCGGCACCTCATTCAACGTTATGACTGACAACGGCCACAACGAGGTTGAAGTCTATGTCTCATCAGGCAAAGTTATGCTTTCCAGCACAGACGGATCGCGGAGTGTGACGCTCGAACCCGAATATGTGGGTAAGGTATCTGAAGCCGCTTCATCACAGGCTCTCAACACCAACGTCAATTACCTCTCATGGCATACTGAACTGCTGGTTTATGACGGCGAGCGGCTAGAGGTGGTCTTCGAAGACCTGAAACGCACCTTCAATATTGAAATCAGGGCAGGTGACCCCGCAATTAACGACTTCAGGCTTACCTCCCCCTTCGAACATCAGCCGCAGGATACAATTATTAAACTGATTTGCACTACCTTTAACCTTCGTTCTGTCAGGGAGGAAGACGCTTACATACTTTATCCCGGACAGGCTCAATAAAATCTGATGCGGCCGACGGGTTCAAGGGTAAAACGAGTGATCCTGGTTGCCGGCCTGTTATTGCTCTCCCTGCATTCCTTCACGCAGGAGAACGTCCTTGACAGCCCTTTGAAACTGCCAGGGAACAGTACGCGGGCATCAAGGGCTCTGAGCGAGGTAAGCAGGCTTACCGGCTATCTCTTTACCTATGACACCCGTATAATCGATGCGGAAAGGACATTTGCCATCCCACGATACGATATGACGGTCAGGGAGATCCTCGATTCGGTTACGGGTGACCCGGCCATCAGATACTCGGTGATAGGAAGACACATCATCCTCTACCGTGAGGTTGTGAAGACCCCACATGGCGATACCCTCACTGAACCCATGCCAGCAACCTTTTTTATCAGCGGGAAGATAACCGATGCCGAAACCTCCGAGCCTCTCCCCTATGCCACCATTGGAATCAGTCACCGTGGCAGGGGAACGGTGACGAATTTCAACGGCGACTTTGTGCTTAGGATCAGTGAGGAGTGCCTTAACGACACGCTCTCGGTCTCCTATGTGGGTTATGTCAACCGACGGATAACTGTCAGAAGCCTGCCCGGCAACTACATGACCATAAGCATGGACAGGGACTTCATCCCTATCCCTGAGATCATTATCAGGGCGCAGGACCCGTTGCTTATAATAAGAAAAACCATCTCATCGGTTGCCTCCAATTACGGGACCACCCCAGCCCTGCTCACCGGTTTCTACCGTGAGGGAGTATACAGGAGAAAAGAGCCCCAGGTATACTCCGAGGCTGTGGTCCAGATCTATAAGAGCCCGTATGCCAGATCACTGCAGAATGATCAGATAAAGGTGCTGCGCAGCAGAAAAATAGAAAACCTGGAGGTTAAGGACACCCTGGCCGTAAGACTCAAGGCAGGACTGAGTGCAACGCTATCGCTCGACGGCATAAGGCACCAGTTTGACTTTCTCGACCCTGAATCATTCAACTCATATGAGTACCATCTCAGAGATATCGTAACCATTGACGGGCAGACTGCCTTTGTTATTTCCTTCAAACAGAAGGAGTGGGTCACGGAACCACTGATGCAAGGCGATATATACATCAACGTCGATAACTACAGTGTCGTTCTTGCGGAGTTTGAGGTGAATCCTCTCCATATTAATCAGACGGGCAAATCATTTATCAGCAGGATCCCCCGCGAGTATTCTATGAGACCTGAATATGTCAGGTACAGGACTCACTACAGGTATGTAGACGGGATGTACTACCTGGCACATGTGAGAGGCGATCTCGGGTTTATGGCCCGGGGAAAGAAAAAACTGTTCAGCAGCCACTTCAATATCTTCTTTGAGCTTGCAATAACCGATCACCGTACGGGTAACGTGACCCGGTTTGATCATGAGGAGCTTGCACCGGCATATTCGATCTTCTCACGGACAATTGACGGATATGATGCGGATTTCTGGCAGAACTTCGATTTCCTTAAGCCTGAGGAGGACCTAATTGAGGCCCTTGAAAGACTGAATGTCAGACTGGGTGAGTTTGGCAGGTAGCTTCCCGTTCCGCGATCATGCCCAGGATAACAGCCCTGCCCCACCTGCCCAATACTTTATCCTTTAACCTTTATCCTTTCTCCTTCTACTACTTGTAGCTCTCCAGTATCCTGTAGAGAGCAGAAAGGTCAGGAGTCAGAATGATCTCCGTCCTCCTGTTCTTCTGCCGGGCATCAGGGGTCTTATTCGGATCCACAGGCATATATTCGCTTCGGCCTGATGCAACCAGGCGCTTGGGATTGATATTAGTATCCTGGGTGAGTACCCTTACAACTGTGGTTGCCCTTTTTACGCTCAGGTCCCAGTTGTCAAGTATCTGCTGGCCCGGCGCTGCCCTGTAAGGCACATCATCGGTATGGCCTTCGATGGTGATGGTGACATCGGTGTTCCTCTCCAGCAGAGCACCCAGCTTGCGCAGTGCGGTGCGGCCGTTGGCGTCAATCTCATAACTGCCTGTCTTGAACAGCAGCTTGTCATCCATCGAAACATATACCTGTCCGTTTTTCATGGTTACAGTGAGGCCGTTGTTCTCAAAGCCGAAGAGCGCCTCCGAGACCTTGTCCTTCAATGCCTTGACGGCCTTCTGCTGCGCATCAAGCATTTTCTCAAGCTCCGCCAGCCTGACATTGCGCCTCTCCAGCTCATAGGTGAGCTCCTCAAGCGCAGCCTTCTTGGTGTCAAGGTTCATCTCCAGATCCCGCATCAGATCCTCCCTTTGCTTAAGCTCTGTCTGCGCCTGCCTCAGCTCGGCCAGCAGCCTCTGTGTCTCCTGGGCCTTGCCGGCAACAAGCTCCTGCTGCGCCCGCTGCAGGTCATCGTAGCGCGTGGTAAGCCTGCTGACCTCATCCCTCGACTGAGTCAGTTCTGCACTAGCCTTTTCATACTCCTCCGACAGCCTGCCTGTCTCCCCGGTGAGCTGCGCCGATTTCGCCGTAAGCTCCCTGTTCGACATTGAAAGCCAGATATTCTCCGCCTTGAGAGAATCACGCTCTGACAACAGCATCAGACTCCTGTCATTTAGGGAATTATACCTCTTGCCTGTCACACATGAACCTGCCGTCAGTGCAACCAGCATTACCGTTAAAAGTATTTTCGGTGAGATCATGACTTGCCTTTTTTTGACTTTGCCCCAGCTGCGAATTAAACAATAAATGGCTAAGCCTGTTGTTAATAGTTGAATGATTAATTAACAATAGAGAATATTTACCACCATCACCGGGTCTCCTGATATTTATTCAAAACTTAAAATATGAGTATCTTTGCCCGGTCATTTAGGACCTTTTAATAAATGTCAGAGACAGAAAGGCTGTTAGACAAGATAGATAACCCTGCTGACCTCAGGAAACTGGGCAGGCTTGAGCTTGTAAGACTCAGCAATGAGCTCCGGCAACATATCATAGATGAGGTCAGCACCAACCCTGGTCACTTCGGAGCAAGCCTCGGAGTTGTGGAGTTGACCGTTGCGCTGCATTATGTTTACAATACCCCTTATGATAAGATAGTGTGGGATGTGGGGCATCAGGCCTACGGGCACAAGATACTCACAGGGAGGAAAGCCCGGTTCCACACGAACCGCAAATACAAGGGTATCAGCGGCTTCCCGCGCATGGCGGAGAGTGAATATGATGCCTTCGGGGTAGGCCACTCCTCAACCTCCATCTCGGCAGCCCTGGGAATGGCCGTTGCAGCACATACCAAAGGTGAAAAACGCAAGGTGGTGGCTGTGATTGGCGACGGCGCACTGCAGGCCGGGCTTGCATTCGAGGGACTGAATAACGCAGGGAATGAGAAAGCTGACCTCCTAGTAATACTAAACGATAACAACATATCAATTGATGCCTCCGTGGGAGCCATGAAGGAGTACCTTCTTGACATCACTACAAGCAGGACCTATAACCGGTTCAAGGATAGGGTGTGGAGGCTGCTTGGACGATATAAGAGGGTTGGATCCAGGGCACGACTGCTTGCCTCGCAAATAGAAAGCGGAATCAAGGGTACGGTTCTTGAACAGAGCAACCTGTTCGAGGCCCTGAAATTCAGGTATTTCGGTCCCATTGACGGTCATGATGTCATGCATCTTACCAGGGTGCTCGAAGACCTCAAGACCATCCCCGGCCCCAAGATCCTGCACTGCATTACAGTCAAAGGAAAGGGATTCCCGAAGGCTGAAGAACAGCAGACAATATTCCATGCCCCGGGCCGGTTCGACAAATGTACCGGAGAGCTCATCAATCCATCCGAATGCTCAAAGCATCCCCTCTACCAGGAGGTATTTGGCCATACGATCCTGGAACTGGCGCGCCTGAATGAAAGAATTGTTGGTGTAACTCCGGCAATGCCCTCCGGATGCTCCCTCAACATAATGATGAAGGAGATGCCCGACAGGGCTTTTGATGTAGGCATCTGCGAGCAGCATGCTGTGACATTCTCGGCAGGAATGGCAGCCAACGGACTGCTTCCCTTCTGCAACATATACTCATCATTTATACAGCGGGCCTATGACCAGGTGGTTCATGACGTTGCCCTCCAGGGACTGAAGGTCATTTTCTGCATTGACCGCGGCGGGCTCGTTGGTACTGACGGCGCCACGCACCACGGCTTCTTCGACCTTGCCTTTATGCGCAACATACCTGGGATGATCACGGCCGCACCTATGGATGAGGTTGAGCTGCGCAACATGATGTACACTGCACAGCTTGACAAGATAGAGGGTCCCTTCAGCATCCGCTATCCTCGCGGCACCGGTGTAATATGCGACTGGCGGCAGCCGTTTGAGGAGATACCCGTGGGACAGGCACGGGTTATCAGCGAGGGAAAGGATATAGCTGTACTCAGTATCGGCCATCCCGGCAACTTCGTTGTTGATGCCGTGGCCTCACTGCATGACAGGGACATCTCGGTGATGCATTACGACATGCGTTTTGCAAATCCGCTAGATGAAGAGGTGCTGCACGAAGTAATGAAGAAATTCAGTAAGATCATTACCGTTGAAGACGGCGTCATCAAAGGAGGGTTTGGAAGTGCCGTGCTTGAATTTGCCGCCGATCACGGATATGCTGTCGAAATAAAGCGAATGGGCATCCCCGACTATTTCGTGGAGCATGGCACCCAGCAGGAGCTGTGGCATGAGTGCGGGTATGATTCGGAGGGTATTCGTAATGCTATCGTGAAGGCAGTCAGCAGTCCGAAGCTGGCAGCCGGCAACCTATAAAGTGCTGGGAAACTGGTGACTGAAGACTTAAAAATACTCTGCCCGTAGAGCCTGCCCCGATAACCGGCAGGCGTGTCGTGACGATCAAGTATTATAGATTGTGGTTATTAACTCACCATTATAGGCCGTAAGCCTTGCAGTATTTTAGACCAGAAGACACTACCCGGATTTTTCGCCGTAGGTGATCAGGTATTGTAGATAAGAAGCCGGGTAATGTTCCTTTACTCATGAAGCACAAAGTATTGTAAAACAATTATTTGCATAAATTTAACCTGATAATTTCAACTATGAAAAACCTCCTGTTAATAGCCATTCTCGTATTGACGCTGGCTGCCTGCGGCAACCGTACTACCCAAAAAGAAGAGTGGATCTCCCTCTTCAACGGAGAGAACCTCGACGGATGGGTGATCAAGATCAAGGGATCACCCCTTGGTGAAAACTATAAAAACACCTTCAGGGTCGAGGACAGCATAATGAAGGTCTCATACCTGGAATATGACACTTTCAGGTATGAGTTCGGGCACATATATTATAAAGAACCCTTCTCATCGTACAAGCTTCGGGTGGAGTACCGGTTCACCGGCGACCAGCTTCCCGGAGGCCCATCATGGGGTTACCGCAACAGCGGCATCATGTTCCATTGCCAGGATCCGGCGACAATTGGGCTTGACCAGGACTGGCCTGTTTCCGTTGAAGTGCAGTTTCTGGGAAGCACTACGGAGCTTGAGACGCCAACGATGAATGTATGCACGCCTCACACGCATATTGTCATTGAAGATGCTCTCATAACAGAGCATTGCACATCATCATCGTCTAAGTACTTTTATGATGATGCATGGGTAATGGCGGAACTGGTTGTCTATGGCGACAGCATAATTCATCATATTGTGAATGGTGACACTGTTCTGACATACTCAAAGCCTCAGATAGGCGGAGATCTGCCGGAGGGATTTTCTCTGGCCCAGGGCACACCGCTGAAAGAGGGTTACATAGCCTTGCAGTCGGAATCGCATCCCGTTGAGTTCAGGAAGGTGGAGATACTCAGGATAAGGCAATAGGTCTTAGGCAGTAGGCAGTAGTGGGTGTTTGAAAAAAATATCCTATTTTCGCACACTGCATGAAATTTCCTGCCCGGATGAGGACCGAGCGATAAGAGTTAACCCGGTGGGCTAACTCCGCGAAGGGGCCAGACTGCAGGGAGGGCCAACTTGGCTGCGAGCAGCCGGACCGCAGGGGAGGCAATTCCGCCATCAGGATGAGATGGGTGAACAAAGTATTGGTTAGAACAAAATAGGCTAAGAAAAAATAATTAAGAATGATAATGCCCGGATGGCGGAATTGGTAGACGCGCTGGTCTCAAACACCAGTGGCAGCGATGCTGTGCCGGTTCGATCCCGGCTCCGGGTACATCTTCAATGAGAAACTCTCTGAATATATAGCTATTTGGAGAGTTTTAATTTCATGGGGTAAGAATAGGGGGAGTAATCGATCATAGTTATTGGTACTTTTTGAATAATATATCAATATTTAAACGTATGTAACCACTCTCATGAGATTTTCAAGAAAGGCATAAATAGCCATAAAAAGAATAGCTATTCATGCTTACATATATTGAGTAGAATTGATTTCCAGAAGTATCAATCTCATAATTACTGCTGTGCTCCTCATCCAAATGAATATTTACAACTATCCAATCTATCAACATATGGAGTTTATCCTCCTTGGGGGTACCGCACACGCTGACCGTCCTGCTTACCTGGAACTATACGGGGGTTGTTGTGAGGTGGTATCTGAATGTACGTATATCCAATGAGTAATGTGATTGTTGGAGAGCTCATATCAAAAACTATATAAGTATCGACAAATTAAAAGAGCGCTATTAGATTCTAAAATAGTCCCGGATAAGGAGCTTGCAATTGATCAAATTCAAAATATTATTACATCCAAATAATGGCAGATGCTAACAGGTCGGTATATGCAATTGCCTTCCGACCAGCGGAAAGCTCTTTCGCGGTATTGACTTGAATAAATATTCTTCCGATATTTGAATACCGGCAGCATTTCCTTATTTCCATTACGGGGCTGTTCGCCTTATGCAGCGAGACTTATAAGGAGGTGCCGCCACTACTCAACGAGCTACAAATGTAAATACTACTAGGAGCCATTTTAAATGGAACTGTAATTCTGAATCTCCTTTTGAATAATATTTACTTACTAAAAAAATTTAAACCTGCTCCCTATGTCGCTATCTAAGAAGAAAAAGAACAGGAAAATTGATTCCAAAGAGGTTGGTCTGGAAGCTGGTCTCATGATATTTAATTTCTTCCTTAAAACCGAGTATCTCCATTATGGCTATTTCATTAACGGGCTGGAAGCAGATGTTACCAACCTGAAGAAAGCTCATGAGAATTATACAGAAATGCTCATCTCGCATATACCAGCCGGCACGAAAACTATTCTTGATGTAGGATGTGGTTCGGGAAAAACAGCTCAGGTACTGAGTTTAAAAGGATACCATGTCGATTGTGTTTCACCCGGTCAGCTGCTGACATCTTACGCACGTAAAATTACATCGGAGCAGGTACAATTTTACCAATGTAAGTTTGAAAATATCATCACAGCTAAAAAATATGACCTTATATTGTTCAGTGAAAGCTTCCAGTATATTCCGATGGATAAATCTATTCTCAATGCAAAGAGTCTTCTGAATGGCGGAGGTTATATTATGGTCAGTGATTTTTTTAATAATGACCCGGAGCATAAGAGTAAGCTGGGCGGGGGGCATGATTATGCAAAGTGGCTTCAGTTTAAGGATTCATATGGAATAAAGACACTTGTTGAAAATGATATTACAGCTGAAACTGCACCAACAATCAGCATTGGAGATCAGTTTTACTCTGAAGTTCTGGGTCCTGTCTGGTCATCAGTCTGGGCACTTGTTGAAGATAAGTTCCCCCTTGTGGTAAAGCTTGTCAGGAGAATTTACAGGAAGAAAATTGCCAAACTGGAAAAAACCCATTTTTCGGGTGAAATAAATGGTGAGAATTTTATAAAATATAAAAAGTATATGTTTTATTTATTCCAGGTTGAGTAATTATCTCATATGCATATAGGGAATTATGAATAAGAAAATCCAAACTATAAAAAATCAAATTCGTATAACAATTCCCATTAAATCATTTTGCTTATGCAAAAGGAGATTCCTCATTCCGCTTCGCTAAATTCGGAATTGACGAAACTTGGTATTTGGGATTTAGAGGAATAAGATTATGCGATTTCAGAGAAGGTGACCGCTCAGAGTATTTGGCGAACCATTTATTATCTGGTTTGGGACTCGTAACAATAGTCCCTAGACAGGAAGATATTGGATTTGACTTATCCGGTCAGGAATCTTATTAAACCTAAATCATCTGAATATTTTCTAATCATTTTATTTTTTGATAATTGCTCTATGAATAATTTGGTCAGAATTCCTCACAAAAATAACCACATGGTAACATCCGGGAGGCAGGTTTGATAAATTAATTTCGGAAATACAGGGACTTGAAAATAATTTTGTCCCCGATGAGCTGTAGAGTTCTAATCGGTTAATATCAACATTGGTTCTAATATTCAGAACTTTGGAAACCGGATTTGGGAAGAGCGTAACTTGTACATCTTCTTTGAGAAAATAAGAAATTGATGTTGTCGGGGAAACCGGTGGTATACCGTTAAAATCACGCCTGTAAATACCATTCCCGTACGCAGAAGCATACAAATGCTGACCATCTGTTGAAATGGATAAATCGGTCACGGCACGGTTAAACAGATTTTCATTCATACTTGTCCATGAATCCCCTCCATCATCCGAGCGATAAACTCCACTTAATATATCGCATAAATAAATTACCGTATGATCAGTTGGATTAAAAAGTATCTTCCGGAACGATGGATTAGGCTGCAAACCGGCTACCGGATGATCCCAGTTTTGTCCGCCATCATTGCTTCTGTATATTCCATGTTCATCTATACCAACAAATATTTGTCCGGGATTACCCGGATTGTAGGTAATCGCCCTTGTTCTTCCTTTTACCGGTAGTGTTGCCACCTGTGTCCAGCTTTCCGCCCCATTCTCCGAAAATAAGAGACAGTTCTCAGTGCCTGCATACAATTCCTGAGCATTTAAAGGATTTACCGCAATGTCAATAACTGCAATTTCCCTTATCAAATTATCTTTTGATAATTCCCATGTCTTGCCTCCATCATGCGAAAACACCACACCCATGCCCCTTGCACAAGGTTCTGCCGAAAAGGAACACCCGGAAGCTGATAGTCCCGCATAGAGGATGTCCTGGTCGGAAGGAGCATAAACCAGATCGGATATTTCCATATTATACCCGATCATCTCGCCAAATTCATCAAAGCCCGGCCACAGGAACTCCCAGGTCATCCCACCGTCAAAGGACTCCAGGATATGACTGCCTACCGTACCGGCATAAATATGGTTTTTAAGCTTTTCATCTCCCAGAACAGCAGTATAATCCGCCGGTACAGGTGCATCTTCGGGTGGATAATGAATACCATTCCAGGTATAACCGGCATTATCGCTAGACCAAATGCCACTTGGAGCAACGGTATAAATAAGTGTTGCATCCTGAGGTGAAACCACAATTTTCCGCGGTCTTGATCCCGTATAACCATTACTGGCATTTGTCCATGTCATGCCCCCATCTTCACTTAAGTAATTCCCGCCTCCGTAATTGTTGATGAATAACCGGTCAGGATTACGAGGGTCACATTGTATATCGATCGGGAAACCTGTTACAATTCCCGGAGGCCCCCAGTTTTCTTTCCTGAGACTCACCCTGTCCCAGATTTCACCGGCGTCAACGCTCCTATAAATTGCTGTCGAACTTGCGGCATAAGCTATATTTGGATTCAGGGTGCTATATTCCACCGCTGAAAAGACTTCTCCTGTACCTTCAGCCAGTACCTGCGTCCAGTGTTGCCCGCCATCGATTGTTCGGTAAACTCCAAACGGAGATATGCCTCCTGAGTTGACAATATTTTCAAGATACTGTATTCCACGCCCATCGGTGAGAACATGGCCTGCACAGGTAAGCAATGTGTCCGGATGCTGTGGATGCATGTACAAGCTGCCCAGGTACAGGCATCTTAAACCATTGCTTTCATTCTGAATCGTCCATGTTTCACCACCGTTAATCGATTTTAATATACCGATACCCCCGAACGGATCAGTAACAAAATCACCTTCGCCAACAGCACCCCGGTCAAAAATACCTGTAGAAACATAGAGTACATCAGTATTATTGGGGTTGATCCACATATAACGCGTCAGGCTCGATGGCACTCCGCCGTCCCAGATTTTTTCCCAGGACTCGCCCGCATTGGTTGACTTGTAAATCACTCCTCCTGTTCCAGAGCCCCATACAGTGGGGCCACCAAGAGATTCATCAGTAATTTCACCCATAGCATAAATAATATCCGGAGAAGCGGGATCGAATGTTATACCGCGAAAGGATAACAAGTCATATTCTTTCGTAATTCCTTCATCTTTCTCCTCCCAGGTGACGCCTGCGTCCACTGATTTATACAGGTGCCCGTTATACTGAGTTCCTGCCCATAATATCATCGGATCGTGTTGACTGACGGTCAGGCAGAATACAGGTATTAATTCATTTGTGGGACCAGCATAGGTCTCAATCCCCTCATTGACCGATTCCCAACGGTTTCCATTATCCGTGCTACGATGAACACCAGCATTTGCATCGGTGACATACCATATATCCGGAAAATCCGGATTATAGCGAATATCGTAACCTAAACCACCCGGAGGACCGCCAAGTCGTATCCATTCAAAGTTTTCCTGCGGCAGGGCTTCCGGTAGAAAACCCATTATCATGCTAAACATAAGTATTGTTCTGAGAATTCTGCTGGTTGACATGGTTGACCAGGTTTAATACAGTTAATAACTTATAAATATAATGTTACACTAGCCAGGGTCATATCCGGGATCTCCCAGCCTTTTTGATCTTTAAGTTCAATAAACGCTCTTCTGTAAATCAGCCTTATACTCACAGAAACATTCCCATTCTGAGGAAGGGAAAAAATGTATTCCGAGGAGGCAGTTTCAAAAGCTTTGATCCGGTTGTCGGTAACAATTTTCGTTTGCATCCAGTAAGAACCGGTTGGTTCCTTTTCGGTCCAGTGTTCTCTTAGGATTTTCGCATAAGCCATTCCCGGCATTCCTGCATAGTATCCGTTTAAGGGGTCTCCTTTTCCACACCAATCCGGCAACAAAGGTCCATCAAACAGCTCAAGTGTCTCGCCTTGCTCATCCTTTGCTTCCACAAGAAGGATTAAATGTCGCAACGGTGAATCGGTAGGTATATGATGGCCGGTGTTATCGTTGGTTATTTCTACGGTTAAAGCTATCCGGTTATCTTCCAGAATGGCGTCGGCATCCAGTGATACTGCATTTCTCATAAATTCTTCATCCCGAATACCAAGCATGCGATGACTTCGTATGGTTTCAGGGTTTCTGATAAAACCTCCCTTGTCAATAGCAGCAAAATGATCGGATAGACCCGTGGGCATGTGGCAATCCTGGCAGGTTAATTTATAAGGACCCGCACTATAAGGACTCTCAAGCCATTCTCCATATGAATTGTAGATTTGTACGTCCCAGAAAGAACCGAAATGACAGGAAGCACAATATTGACTTTCTTTCTGAACAGCTGAATAAGTATCCTCTCCGGGGGCAACATCATCGAAAGGACCAGCAAAAAACTGGTGACCGTCAAAAGGTCTCCTGAATTTGTAGGATATAACCCCGGGCATATTATCATTTGGAAGTCCTGATTGCTGATCCAGTTTAACATCAATTATTTTATGGCAAAAGTCGCAGGAAATCCCTTCTCTGTGGACTCCTTCAAGCGATACGGGATTGATTCCATAGGGATCATTTATTGAAGCTAATGGAGCATGGCAGGATGCACAATTGCCAGCCGAGTTGGGAAAATCAAGTTTATACCCGGGACCGTAATAGGGAAGATCCGGATCGCGAGCTAAAGGTATTGAGCCATATTCTCTGTGACTCGTATACACCGTCATCGGACTTGTATTACCGGATACATCTGTTCCCAAATACATTGTTAGAAATCGAATATTTTCAGCTGAGAGAGCATGTGCATCATTTCTCCATTCATCGAATGGCAAATTACCGGAATCAGATTGAGCTGAATGACAGTTTTCACAATTGTTTGGTCTTCCGGCACAGGCATATGCACTGACCCATGTATAATCCGGATTATCTTCAGAGGAGTGATGTTCCAGAAATAATTCGATATTAGTATCGCCGGGCTTGTATTCTGAACCTCCGGTTATGTAATACCCTTCAGCCCATGCGGTAATTAAACAGGGAGTTCCATCCTGAACAAACTGCAGAGTGAAATTTCCCTCATTATCGGACTGAGTAAATGTGTCGGTGGTTTTTAACCGGACAACTGCCCCTGATACCGGCCCGTTTTTATCACTTACCCTGCCTTTCAGCGTAGCCAAATTGCTGGTAATCGGAAAATTATTATCAGTATTTTTTTCGGAACATCCATAGAACCCCAGCAATATCAAAAACAGGAAACGGCAAACAAGACCTGTATAAGTAAGCTTTTTCCCTTCAGGCTGCCTCGACTTTAACGAATATAGACCTGCCCACATGATGTTGGATTAACGATATGTAATTTAAAAAAATAATAGAAGCAAACCTGTATTATTCATTGAAATCTTTTATGTTAAATCATTCTGCTCTTTAACTTCTTCGCTATAAATTGAATCAACATGAAATTGAATTGAACTTATGTCCAGCCTAAAGACCAAATCCAAATCCCTTAAAAATGACTCGGAAAAAAGTCCGCTTGGGGATACAAAGTAAAGCTGAACCTGACTCCCTGACATTTATCGTCATGGGTCAGGGTGCTGACTGCAATCATCAGCATTTGATTCCCTCTCCGATCAGAGATCAAATATTTGGTTAAAAAAGCCTCCTGAGATACTAATTCCTTACCCATCAACCGTACAATTAGTTGACTTTGGCATCTCTGTAACTTAACTTTGACATTCAAACAAGTTTCGTCTCAGATGTCATACATTGAAATCATCTCACACTTCCTCATATTGTCATGCCTGAACTTGTTAAGCTGCGGCAATCCAACTGAAAGGGGAATCAATTCAACTGACGTCAGAAACATAAACCCCGTCGGATATGATCTGTCTAATCCCGACAAGACAATTATTCTGCCCCCGATCCTTCTTGAAATCTCGGGAATCACCGTTATCGATTCAACATACGTAGCCTGTGTGCAGGATGAAAATGGAATGGTCTTCATCTTTGACTTGGTGAAGAATGAGATCAGTGACCATTTCATTTTTCACTACCCCGGAGATTACGAGGGAGTAGCAATGGTTGCCGGCTCATTTTATGTTTTGAGAAGCGATGGCACACTCTTCGAAACCAGGAATGACAAACCTTCAGTTTTTACCCAACAGATTGTCTCCCCGGTCGGCCCTCCAGCGAATTATGAAGGACTCTGTTACGACAATCGGAATAACAGGCTATTGATCGTCCCCAAAAACAACCCGGAACGAGGCCCCGGGGATCGAGAAGAAACATCCGGTCTACGGGCTTGACTTGCGGTCCGGCATACACCCCGGGGAGGAGGTATTGGAATTTGATCTGCCGGCGATTACCAGACACGCTGCAGAAAATAATATTAAAGTCCCGGATGAAGCAAAGGTAATCAACCTCAGAGTCTCTGACATCGGAATACACCCTTTGACAAATATGTTATACGTTATTTCAGCTGCGAACCGAATGCTGTTCGTCTTTGATGAGGACGGAACCGTAAATTATATTGAAGATCTCAACCCGGATCTGTTCAATATGCCTGAAGGCATTGCCTTCCATGACAACGGAGATATGCTGATATCAAATGAAGCCAGAACTAATCCTCCTACAATATTGTTATTCAAATATAAACGAAAATGAACGCAAAGTCCGATTATAAAACATGCGGTGCAGATCGTCACCTCTCTTTTTACATACTGCTTTTCTTCGTCGTTTCAGTATTACCTTCCCATGGTCAGATTGATACAACTGTCCAGGAGTTGAGGAGCGCGGTTGATACTATTGGTCAGAATTTGACGGGCCAGATTGATGCAACCGGTAAGGTGCTGAAGAATCAGATTGATACAACTGTCCAGGAGTTGCAGGGCCATAAAACTCCCGGAAGATATTTAGCCTTGTTTGAAGAGGAATATCTACTCGAAGTCTCGCTGCGCTTTGATGTTTCCAAATTCGTGAAAAAGGCAGAAAGAGACCAGTCTATTGACGGGATCATGACCATGCACTTCAGTCAGACTGACTCCCTGGAAAGTAAGGTTACACTTAAATATCGTGGTCAATCACGTTTCGAAAGATGCAGGTACCCGCCGACACGAATCACTTTTAAGAAGCCTCTGTATGAAGTTCCCGATTCCGGCAGGATAAAGAAAATGAAACTGGTCAACCAATGCCAGCAAGGATCAGTATATGGAGATTATGTTATCAGGGAATACCTCGTATACAAACTATACAATGTCCTTACTGACACAAGTTTCAGGGCCAGATTAATCAGCCTGAATTTTATAGACTCGGAAAACAAAAGGAAAACGATCACACAGTATGGGATACTCATCGAACCGGAAGGGCTGCTTGAACATAGATTAAATATGCTTGAGGTCAGAACTAAAACTCTGTCAATGAGGCACATGTATCCGCATATGATAGACCGGATCGCTATCTTCAATTATATGGTGTCAAACTGGGACTGGTCCGTAGCGGGTCAGCATAATATCTCGGTCTTTACATCGTTAAACCCTGAACTTGCAGGTCTGGGAATACCAGTTCCATTCGATTTTGATCTGACCGGAGTGGTAAATGCCGATTATGCCATCCCTCCACCCGGTTTAGGGATAGAAACCAACCGCGATCGCATGTTTTTAGGCATCTGCCGTACCAGGGAGGCATATCAGGGTGAACTGATGGCGTTTCTGGAAAAGAAGGAGGAGTTCTATTCCATAGTCACTAATTTCCCGTACCTGAGTAAAGCTGAGAAAAGAGATATTATCGTATTCCTGGATCAGTTCTTCGATCAACTTGAAAAACCGAGAAGTTTTGATAAAATGATCGACTACTTCCTTGGGAATTGCAAAGATTTCCAATAATCAGGTTTCATAATAAATATCCAGTACGGCAATCCTCTCCTTATAGTTAACCCTGCGGATCCTGACTTTTTTGACGTCGAGCCCCGTCATCTCTGATATATTGGCTATCAGTTCCTTTTTATTATTTGACTTCAGCATCTCCAGGTTATCATAAATTATTGGGTGAGTACTGTACTTGTCTTTCTTGGCAAGTAAATACTCCAGAATAAATGCTGATGCTATAATTATGATATTAAAAATCACAACGCCCAAAAAAGGGAATTTCCCCTTGAGATCTAGCGCGTTAAGGACAGAAATGGCAATAACGGCGAATAGATATGCCATATTTTTTACATCAAAACTTATGGTCCTGAGATTGAGTATGGTGAAAATTGCGAACAATCCTATTGCCATTTGAAACTCCATGGCAACAATTTTCAGCATGGCCCCGATAAAGAAGATTACGATCCCCATCAGAAAAAAACCGAACAGGTAATTCGCTTTCCTGGAAAACCTGTAATAAACAACCCTTAACAGGAGGAACAGAAAAACCAGGGTCATTGCAAACCTTTCCATAATGGCCCAGAATGCCGGGTTGTCAAGATTGAGAAAGTCAGGGGTCATGGTCTTTATTTTCTTAAAATGATCATTTGAGTCACGGGCTTTAGCCCTGTTTATGCTATATCAGAGTAAATATATGAAATGATATGTCTCAAGTCAACCATAAGGCAATAATTAGACTCAAGTGAATGTCAGTCATCCGGTTTTCACATAAGTATATATGAATTACTTTATTTCCCCAATCACGAAGATGTAAATTCCCTAACTTCATTGACAGGATGTCTCCCGATCCCGGACTGGATAAGTCTGCCGGAATAATGTCAGTGAAGAAGTATTATCTTTCCGGAAAAATAATATTTCCCTGTCCCGCTTTACGGATATGGATATGAATTTAGTACAACCATATATGAAGACACGACTCATCATCCTGACAATCTCCCTGTTTCTCACTTTGAGTGTATCGGCCTTCAGCCCTTCAGGAGAAAGAGACAGCATCATAAATGACGGTCCCTATTTTTTTCTCTCGAACGACACTCTCATGGTCATGTGGATTGAAAACAGCATGCTCCGGAAAGGATATTTGTTACCAGGTAACACTAATGAGATGATGCTTCCCGACAATCTTTCATACGGCTACAAGGAGCTTATGAGGCCGTACAGGTTGAAACCCGATTACCGCCAGAGTTATAAGCGCGTTGACAGCATAGCTGTAATCAGTGATGTGCATGGCCATTACGATACTTACGTGAATCAGCTGTTGTCAAACGGAATTATAGACAAAGACCTGAACTGGAAATTCGGTAAGGGTCACCTGGTAATCCTCGGTGACGTTTTTGACAGGGGAGATAAGGTGACGGAAATCCTCTGGCATCTCTTTCGACTTGAAAAACAAGCTGCAAAAGACGGCGGAATGGTCCATCTCATACTTGGAAATCATGAATTGATGGTTCTTGACGGTGACCTGAGGTACATTCATGAAAAATACAGGACAGTCGAAGCCATTACCGGAGCAACCCATTCCGAGCTGTATTCCGAAAATTCAGTACTGGGTAGGTGGCTCCGCTCGAAGCCGGTAATGATCACAATAAACAATATCCTGTTTGTTCATGGAGGAGTTTCGCCGGAACTTATTCAGAAAGGCATGAAAATCAAACAGGTTAATCAGATCTTTTCGGAAAGGATTGTCGGAAAGGATTTAGATCCTTCCATTGAAGATAAAGAATTGAACCTGCTGACCGGGAATGATGGTCCCGTTTGGTACAGAGGATATTTTGCAGATTCAACTTTTACCATTGCCAGCCTGGATTCCATACTGGATTTCTATGGCAAGGAACGTATCATTGTCGGACACACGACTCATAAGAACATGATGCTTCTCTTTGGTAACAAAGTAATAGGCATCGATACAGGTATTATGTACGGGCAGCCGGGGAATATGCTTATTATTAAAAATGGCCAATTTTACAAAGGGCCCATATCAGGTGTGAGGACTGCATTATGAGGCTGTTCCCTACCCGGATTTCACGACAGTGATTTAGGCTGGATAAATAAGTATTAAATTGTTTTCAAAATGGAAAAGACACCCAGAATTGCCTCTGTTGACATCATGCGGGGACTGACCCTGGTGCTGATGCTGTTTGTTAATGACCTGAACATGAAGACAGCACCGGCATGGCTGGGACATATGCATGCCGACTTTGACGGTATGGGGCTTGCCGACTGGGTTTTTCCCGGGTTCCTTTTTATCGTGGGTATGGCCATACCTTTCGCCCTGTCAGGAAGGATAAACAAGGGTGAAGCAACCTGGAAAACATTTATGCATATAATTGTCCGGACAATCAGTTTGCTCATCATCGGTGTATTGATGCTCAACACCGGAAGAGTCAACCCGGAAACCTCGGGAATGGGTAAGGATTTGTGGGCACTGCTGATGTATATCTCTGTCTTTCTGGTCTGGAACGACTATCCTACGGGCAGGGGAAAAGTGCTGTTCATGATCCTGAGAGCGGCAGGTGTGGCTGCCCTTATCTTCCTCGTAGTAATCTTCAGATCAGGCCCCGCGGATGATCCCGCCTGGCTGATAACCGGATGGTGGGGAATCCTCGGACTGATCGGCTGGGGCTACCTCACAGCATCACTGATCTGGCTCGGAACGCGTGATTCAATTTCCGGGACTGCGATTGCGGTAGTCTTCTTCCTGATAGTGAATATCCTCGATGCCGGCGGATTTCTTGGATTCCTCGACCGTGCCAGGCCGGCGCTGGGTATAATTATCCAGGGAAATGTACCACTCATAGTACTGACGGGAATGCTTGCCGGCGTCCTTCTGCGGAAAATGAAAGAGTACGGCAGCGAACGCATAATAATGGTGTTTATAACCCTTGGAGTATTATCCCTGGCCATCGGGTTTATCCTGAGAAACTGGTTCATTATTTCCAAGATACAGGCAACTCCAAGCTGGGGTATGATCTGCAGCGGGATTAGCTTCCTGGTCTTTGCACTGATATACTGGCTGGCAGATGTGAAGGAATGGAGAAGGTGGGCAGCATTTGTCAGGCCTGCAGGAAAGCATTCTCTGACTACTTACCTCGCCCCGGATATCCTCTACCACGCAATCTGGATGTCAGCCGTTCCGGTACTGATATACAAACAGTCGTCAGAACCGCTTGTAGTCATCATAGGTTCCGTCGTCTGGGCGCTTCTAATGGTCGGACTTACCGCTCTTCTTGCGAAAATCAACATAAAGCTGAAGCTCTGACTCTTAGCTGATAATCTCCGGCAGCGGAGAGAAAGATCTGACGGTTATCAGTTGATCGGCAACCAGCAGCAGATATCCGTATGCGAGCAAAGTAGATGTCTGTTTCAGGCCAGGCAACTACCTGATGTCGGCAGATACCTTATTACCAACAGTCTCTAATGCCACATTGCGACAGAATTCCACATCCATCTGGTCGATCATCATCAGGATGACTTCCTCGTCGCGACTGTCAGTGACAGAGATGACCCCGGGAATTGTCTCCGGCAGTTCGCCGGTGATGGTTGCAACAAATACGCATGCCGTGAGATAGGTCCCAAGATCTGAAGGATGCGAACCGTCAGGGAAGTACAGTTTAAAATCCGGGCGCAGTGCCCTGGCTGCTGCCCATGCTTCTCCTGCCGGTACCACAGTGGCTTTGTGAAGAGCAGCCGTCTCGCGGTAGACCCGGCTGATGGCCTCCTGTTGTTGCGGTACCTTCTCTCTGGCCCATGTCAGGTAATAATAAGGCTTTGCTCCCGTTTCCCTTGTCAGTTTGCTGAACAGCCCGAGGTAGATGACGGCGCTGTCTCTCTCGCTTACCGTTCCAAGGCTCCACTCCTGGAGCACCACGATATCATAATCACCGTTTCTGATTTTTGCTTGGGTGGTGAGTCCGCGTGCTCCTCTCCAGTGCTCGCTTAGTTTTGCCCCTCCGATGGTTATTTTCTCCGTAACCAGAACTGTACCGGTCTTTTCGGCAAGAACTGATACTGTCTGAGGGAGGTTTTCAAAGTACGTATAACTATTGCCCACAAAAAGAACCCTGAGGGTATCCTTCTGATCCTGGGCGGAGCCGTTGACAGTCAGGAGACTGAAAATACCGGCCACAATACCAAAAAATGCTCTTTTCAACATATTCATTTCCTTTTATTATACTCATGTATCAGCTCTTCCCTGCCCACCGGTTTCCCGTGACCCGGGAGGAAGGTCTCACAACCGGTGTCAATGATCTTCCTCCAGCTCATGAGAAGGAGGTCAACATCATCGGCAAAAGGCGGGAAGGGCTTGCCCGGAGTGGTGCCTATGATTGAATCACCGGCAATGGCGACAACGTCGTCAATTACCACCGTAGCCCCTCCCGGCGAATGACCGGGGGTGTGAATTATATACCCGTTTATGCCAAACCGGTTAAGGTCAAATGTTTCACCAAAAACATGATCAGCCCGGCAGGGCTCATACCTGAATGCCGGAGCAATCTTTCTTCCAATTTCAACAATCCCTTTTGTGACCGCGTATGTACCTTCCGGTATCGGAGTGTCGCCGGAAGCCAGCGTCTCGCTCTCAGCCTCCTGCACGACAATCTCGGCGCCGTATTCACGGGCAAGCCATGAAGCATTCCCGACATGATCAAAATGGGTATGAGTCAGGATAACAGCTTCCGGAACAAACCCCCTTCTGGCAAGAGCGTGCTCTATCCTGCCACGGTCAAACGAAATGCCGGTATCAACCAGTATCGTCCTGCTGTTCCGTGTCACTGCAAAAATATTGCACCGGGCAGGTGTCAGCCTTACAACAGAGGTGCCCTTTCCTGTATCAGGGATCTCAATCATAACACTAAGATACAACAGTTGAAGTCTTTTCGTTTACAGCATTACCCGCAAACATTCATAACTTTGTACCTTACCGCGAATTATTTCCAAAATGACAACCATTCCCATCTACCAGGTTGATGCATTCACCTCCGGACCCTTTACGGGAAACCCTGCCGCCGTATGCGTTCTCACTGATCCGGTCAGTGAAGAGACGATGCAGAATATCGCCATGGAAAACAACCTTGCCGAGACGGCATTCATCACCCGCGGAAGTGATGAATGGCTGATCAGGTGGTTCACACCTGTCACAGAGGTGGATCTCTGCGGACACGCCACCCTTGCATCGGCATACGTTGTGCTTAACATTCTTGAGCCGGAAAGCGATGAGGTTGTATTCCGGTCACGGGTGATGGGCAACCTTATTGTCAGAAAAAGGAGAACAGCTCGAACTCGATTTCCCGACTGATGAGCTTCATGAATGCACTGTTCCTGAGCTTATCAGGGAGAGCATCGGGAAAGCCCCCCTGGAAAGTTACATGGGCAGAAGTGACTATCTGCTGCTCTTCGGCAGCGAATCAGATATTCTGGCGTTGAAGCCTGACTTCAGGAAACTTGCCATGGCTGACAGCCGTGGTGTGATAGTCACAGCCCCGGGATCAGATGTTGATTTTGTGTCACGTTTCTTCGCCCCGCAGGCTGGCATTGATGAAGACCCCGTCACCGGATCGGCCCACACAACGCTGACACCATTCTGGTCAGCCCGCCTCGGGAAGAAGAGACTGACAGCCCGGCAGCTCTCCCAAAGGGGCGGCCTGCTCGGATGCACACTCCTCAATGACCGGACGCTGATTGCCGGACGCGCAACATTATATCTTGAAGGTAAAATACTTATCTAAACCCAGTCTGTTATGAAAAAAACAAGTTATTCCATTCCGCTGAGATTTATCGGGCTTACACTGTTAATTGCTGCATTTTCAGGATGTTCCAATGACGAGGAAAAGCCTCCCTTCTACACAGATGCATATGTGGTCTTTGCATGGAATGATCTGGGCATGCATTGTCTTAATCCCAGCTATGACAAGGCCGTTATATTGCCACCATACAACAATGTCCTGGCCCAGGTGGTCAAGCGCGGTGATCCGCCGCAGATAATTACTTCCGGACTGACAGTCGAGTACAGAATAATTGACAACACATCCTCTTATGGGAAAAGGGAATACGGAGGATTCTGGGACAATATTACCGCTCTCTTTGGCCTTCCCTCACTTGAACATGACAGGGGTCTGACGGGAAATAAACTAACAGGTACTATGATAGCCGCAGGCGAGCGCTTTGAGGCCACCGGTATCCCCGTGACACCGGTCAGTGATAAGGGCGTATGGGAACCTCTGCAGGTGGCTGAGATAACAGTAAAAGACGCTGCCGGCAAAATCCTGGCATCAACCCGGGCAACCGTTCCCACTTCAGACGAGATCAACTGTGCAAAGTGTCACGGAACAGATCCGTTCAACGATGTACTTAAGGAACATGACGAGGAGAACGGGACAACACTTATGCAGTCGAAACCTGTTCTCTGCGCAAACTGTCACGGCACGGTAGCGCTAGGAAAATCAGGCAGAGGAACATCTGGAAAGTATCTATCCGAAGCCATACACGGTTTTCATGCTGACAAGGATGCCTCATGCTACGACTGTCACCCCGGTCAGACAACTCAGTGCAACCGCAGTGCAGAGCACACCGGGGCTGACGGTAATTGTACCGAATGCCACGGAACAATGGCCCAGGTAGCATCATCAACTGAAACCGGCAGGATACCATGGGTGAATGAGCCCGCTTGTATAACCTGTCATACTGAGGTCACGGATGTCGGAACTGTAGCAGTCCTCTACCGTGAGTCGAAAGGGCATGGCGAACTGATGTGCTCAGCCTGCCATGGAAGTCCGCACGCAATGGTTCCCTCACTTAAAGATGCAGATAATTACCAGTCCATGCAATACCAACCTTACAGCAAGTCTCCAAAAACCATTGCCAGCTGCGGCACATGCCATGACAATTCGCGGGGAGAAGAAGATGATATGTCAGAATTCGTGGAAAAGCACGGGGGCGCCAACCCTGAAAAGATAAATGGATGCTATATCTGTCACACGGCCATCTACGATGAGCGGTCGCGATGGCCTCATGCATATACCTGGAAGAACAGCAACAGGTAAAGAAGTTGTAAGTTAATCCATTCTGATAATAGCTAAATCTTTCACTGGAGACAGGTACTCTCCGGGATTTTTGAATTGGCATCAAAAACGACTAAGTTTGCGATCGAATTAAAAGAGGATGACAAACAAAGATGCCATTCATCCCTACGGGGAGAAGCAGGATCAGTTCGACAGGCGCTACCTGCGCATGGCTGCCGTATGGTCTGAAAATTCATATTGCAGCAGGAGAAAAGTGGGAGCACTCATCGTCAAGGACAAGATGATCATCTCGGACGGATATAACGGAACCCCGGCAGGGTTCGAAAATGTTTGCGAGGATGAGAATAATGTGACCAAACCATACGTTTTACATGCTGAAGCCAATGCCATCACCAAGGTAGCCAGGTCAAACAACTCAAGCGATAACGCCACCCTGTATATCACTGACTCTCCATGCATGGAGTGCGCAAAGCTGATAATACAGTCGGGCATTCGGCGTGTCGTCTACAGTAACCAGTACCGCAATCTCGACGGCATCGAGCTTCTGAAACGGGCTGGCATCGAACTTGTTTATATTGACCTCGGAGAAAAGAAAAATGAAATATAACAGAGCTTACCTTCCGTTGATAATCGGATTTTCAGTTGCCTTAGGCATCCTGATAGGCTTTTACATGCCTCATCCGCAGAACGGACTATATACAAACTTCCCGGCTTCAAATGACAAGCTGGGACGGGTACTGGACATAATCGAATCTGATTATGTTGACACGGTGAACCGTAACACCCTTATTGAAGAAGCCATCCCGGTGATGCTTCGCAAACTCGATCCTCATTCTGTCTATTTCCCGGCCTCTGACCTGGCAAGGGCAAATGAGCCGCTGCAGGGTAACTTTGACGGAATAGGAGTATTATTCAATACGATTACTGATACCGTCCTTATAATCAGCACCATCCCCGGAGGGCCCTCAGAGAAGGCCGGCATCATCGCGGGAGACAAAATTATCTATGTCAATGACTCCCTCATCGCCGGCAAGGGTAAACCCGACGAGGATGTTGTCAAGATGCTCAAGGGGCCCCGCGGCACAAAAGTCGGCCTGAAGATCGAACGCAAGGGAACAGACACACTGCTTCCTTTCACAATCGTACGTGACAAGATACCCATTTACAGCGTTGATGTCTCTTACATGATGTCAGATGAGGTGGGTTACATCAAGATATCCAACTTCGCGCTTACCACCCATGATGAGTTCAAACAGGGTCTGAGCGAGCTGAAAGACCAGGGGATGAAGAAACTGATCCTGGATCTCAGGGGCAACTCCGGAGGAGTCTATGATGCCGCCACCATGATTGCTGATGAGTTTCTCCCTGACGGAAAACTCATAGTCTTCACGATGGGCAAATCAACCCCGCGGCAGGATGTAAAGGCTACCTCCCGGGGTGATTTTGAGAAGGGCGAGCTGGTTGTGCTGATAGATGAGTGGAGTGCTTCTGCCAGCGAGATAGTGGCAGGCGCCGTACAGGATAACGACCGGGGAACAATTATCGGACGACGTTCATTCGGCAAAGGCCTTGTCCAGGAACCTGTAATGTTCCGCGACGGTTCCGGTATGCGTCTTACGGTTGCAAGATACTATACTCCCACAGGAAGGTCAATCCAGAAACCATATGACCAGGGAGTGGACAAATACTATGAGGATCTCGGCAACAGGCTTATGCACGGCGAATTCGAAGAGGCGGATTCAATATGGATGGATGACTCTCTAAGGTTCACAACTCCGGGAGGAAAAACAGTTTACGGCGGAGGGGGAATAATGCCTGACATCTTCATCCCCATCGACACAACCGGGATTTCCGATTATTTCCTGGCAATCATAAATTCCGGGCTGCTCTACCGCTATGCATTGAAGTATACGGAAGACAACCGGGAGATCATGAAAAACTATAAGGACCTCCCCTCTCTTGACAAGTGGCTTTCAAACCAGGATCTGATCTCAAAATTCGTCAGGTTTGCCGAACAGAACGGTGTTTCAGCCAACAGGCAGCAGCTTGCCGTTTCGGAAAAAAAAATATATGTTCTGCTCAAGGCAAATATTGCCCGTAATATGCTGGATAACATGGGATTCTATCCTATCTGGCAGGAGATTGACAAGACCCTGCTTGATGCCCTGAAATTTATAGAGAGCGTCTTACCCGCTATTGCCAGTCAAGCTTCCTTGCAAAACCGCTGATCAACTCTGCTGACCTCTCCGTCTCCTCAATGAAACCCAGATGCCCGGAATTCTCAAGGATAGCCACCTGTGCATTATGCGGCAGCCTGGTATCACGTATCGCCTTATCCGGACTGAAATAAAGATCGTATCTGCCAAGTATCCAGAGCAGGGGCACCCTTCCGCCTTCCACCAGAGACTGTCTTGAAGGCCGCGCCATCATTCCGTTAAGCATGGCAATGATCCCTTCTCCGGAATTGCGCGAGGCTATCCTTTTTGATCTTCTGAGCTCACCGGACATTGAGCTGAGATTCTTCTCCGCAAACATCATTGAAATATTCCCCGGGTACATGATGTTTTTCTTTCCGGCTTTTACTACTGCAATCTCCCGGTTCCTCTTTGCGACAGCCTCGGGAGTGTCGGCATGCGGATGGGAAGCGAAAAGAACATAACCTGAAAGCAGCTCCGGAAACATCTCTGTAAACGCCAGTGCGACATAGCCGCCCAGTGAATGGCCTACCATCAAAACCCTGCTTTCTCCTGCATCAGACAGTACCGCCTTCACTGCCCGGGCAAGGAACTCCATCGTGTGAGTCTCCCCCTTCACCCCCGAATCACCGTGTCCGGGCAGGTCGATGGCAATAATCCGGAAATCGCCGGAGAGCCTGTCTGTCAGAGGCTGCCACACCTCGCCGGCCTCCAGGTATCCGTGAAGGAGGACAATTGTACGCCCCGCTCCCGTTACCCTGTATGAAATCTTTAAACCATCAAATTCTATATACATGTTCATTGGTCATTTGCTAAAGGATAAAAACTTTATAAATTTACAAGGAAGAAAAGATTTTCCATTGATCTTTCAATAACCCTGAAACCTAATAGTACAACGCCGATGAACAAAATCCTTTTCTCAGCCATCTCAAAGAAATTTGTGATGGCGCTGGCCGGTTTGTTTCTGCTGCTGTTTCTTCCGGTACACCTGGGCATTAACCTGATGCTTCTCAAGAGTGACCCGGAGCCCTTTAACAACGCCGCCCACTTCATGGCAACCTTTCCCCCGGTGAAGGTCGTGGAGGTTTTACTGATACTGGCTATACTAATGCACATTACCTACGGGATATGGCTGCAGATACAGAACTGGCTCTCGAGACCGGTCAGATATATTGTCAGAAACAAATCCGAAACCTCCGCTTTCTCAAGGTTCATGATATGGACCGGGGGAGCTGTGCTGATCTTCCTGGTTATCCATTTCTTCAATTTCTATTTCATCAAGCTCGGGATAATTGATGGTGATCCGGAGAACTTTTATGCAGTCGCTTACCAGCTCTTTGTAATCCCGGCATATGTAATCCTCTACTGGGTCTGCTTCCTGATTCTTGGTTTTCACCTCTACCATGCCCTGCAGTCGGCTTTTCAGACTCTCGGCCTCGCCAACGAGTTCTGGACGCCTGTCATCAAGGCCATCTCACTTATGTATTCGATAGTGCTTCCAATCGGATTTGCAATTATCCCGCTTGTCATCTGGCTTTTCAAATAACCTGAAGAAACAAGACAACATGATAACTCTCAACTCAAAGATTCCTGAAGGTCCGCTTGAAGAAAAGTGGACACAGTACAAAGCCAATGCAAAACTGGTCAATCCGGCCAACAAGAAAAAGACTTGATATCATCGTGGTGGGAACCGGCATCTCCGGTGCACCTGCCGCCTCTTCACTAGGGTGAGATGGGATACAATGTCAAGGTATTCTGTTACCAGGACACGCCACGCAGGGCGCACTCAGTCGCTGCCCAGGGAGGTATCAATGCTGCAAAGAACTATAAGAACGACGGTGACAGTGTATACCGCCTCTTTTACGACGTCATTAAGGGAGGCGATTTCAGGGCACGTGAAGCCAATGTCTATCGCATTGCCGAAGTAAGTAACCAGGTCATTGATCACTTCACTGCAATAGGCGTGCCTTTTGCAAGAGAATACGGCGGCACACTCGACAACACGGTCATTCGGCGGCGTTCAGGTCTCCCGCACCTTCTATTCAAGAGGTCAGACCGGTCAGCAGGTGCTGCTGGGTGCCTATTCATCGCTGAACAGGCAGATAAAGGCAGGGATCAGTGACCATGTTTCCGCGTCGTGAGATGCTTGACCTTGTCGTTGTTGACGGCAAAGCAAGAGGAATTATAGTCAGAAACCTGATAACCGGAGAGATTGAAAGACACTCAGCCCATGCTGTCGTGCTTGCCACCGGCGGTTACGGCACAATCTATTACCTCTCCACCCTGGCTGTCAATTCAAATGCCTCTGCAGCCTGGAAAGCCTACAAAAGAGGTGCAGCCTTTGCCAACCCGAGCTTTGTTCAGATACACCCTTCCAGTGTTCCTCAGATGAACGAATTCCAGAGCAAGCTGACACTGATGTCAGAGTCACTTCGTAATGACGGCAGGGTCTGGGTGCCAAAAACAAAGGGAGACAAACGGCCCGCCAATGAAATTCCCGATGAAGAACGTGACTATTACCTTGAACGCAGGTATCCTGCCTTCGGCAACCTCGTGCCGCGCGACGTCGCCTCAAGGGCTGCCAAGGAGAGATGCGATGCCGGGTATGGCGTCGGACCGACAGGACTGGCTGTCAATCTCGACTTCCGTGATGCCATTAATAAGCAGGGCAAGAAGGCAATAGAGGACAAGTACGGAAACCTCTTTGAGATGTACAAGGATATTACCGGTATCGATTCTTATGATGAACCAATGCGGATCTATCCTGCCGGCCATTATACAATGGGAGGCCTCTGGGTCGACTACGACCTTATGACAACAATTCCCGGCCTCTTTGCCATTGGTGAAGCCAATTTCTCAGATCACGGTGCCAACCGCCTGGGCGCCAGCTCACTGATGCAGGGAGCAGGAGACGGTTATTTCATCCTGCCCTACACAATCAGCAATTACCTGGCCCCCGAGATAAAAACACCCAGGATCAAAGACAGACACTCCCGAATTTAAGGAAGCTGAAGAAAAAGCGGTTGAACGGATAAACAGGCTTCTTGCTGTAAATGGCAAACAGACGGCTACCGATTTTCATAAAAAGCTTGGCAAAATAATGTGGGATTATTGCGGGATGACGCGTAATGAGGCGGGCCTTACTGAAGCACTCAGGCTTATAAAGGAGCTGAGAGATGAGTTCTGGAATGATCTTATTGTAACCGGAGGTGCTGATGAGCTAAACCAGGAACTTGAGAAGGCGGGCAGGGTAGCCGACTTCCTGGAGCTTGGCGAGCTGATGGTCACCGACGCCCTGAACAGGAGAGAGTCATGCGGCGCACACTTCAGGGAGGAGAGCCAGACGGCTGATCATGAGGCACTGAGAAACGATGATGAATTTGCCTATGTGGCCGCATGGGAATACAATAATGATCAACCCCCCATCTTGCATAAGGAAGAATTGAAATTTGAGTTCGTGGAACTTAAACAAAGAAGTTACAAGTAAAAAATATCCCGGAAAGATATGAAGCTCACACTTAAAATATGGAAACAGAAGAATGCGGGATCTAAAGGTGGCATTCGCAAAATACGATCTTGACGGAATAGCTCCCGAGATGTCTTTCGTTGAAATGCTTGCATACCTCAACCAGACACTGGTTGCAGAAGGGCCAGGAGCCGGTTGCTTATGACCACGACTGCCATGAAGGAATCTGCGGCAGCTGCGGGATGTACATAAACGGCTATCCCCACGGTCCGGTTCCGGGTCTGACAACCTGCCTCCTTTCCATGAGGCACTTCAAAGACGGTGAAACAATTGTCGTTGAGCCCTGGCGGGCGAAACCGTTTCCGGTAATCAAAGACCTGATAGTTGACCGCAGTGCCCTGGACAAGATACAGGTCGCCGGAGGATTTATTTCCGTAACCACCGGTGCTGCACCCGAGGCCAATGCTATTCTCGTGAACAAGAAGAAGAGTGATCTGGCCTTTGATTCATCAGTATGCATCGGATGCGGCGCC
This sequence comes from uncultured Rikenellaceae bacterium, assembly GCA_963696805.1. Taxonomy (GTDB): domain Bacteria; phylum Bacteroidota; class Bacteroidia; order Bacteroidales; family VadinHA17; genus SR-FBR-E99. Next base: position 400,209 of record CAVOLF010000005.1, on the reverse strand, counting down.
TGCGTAGCTGCGTGCAAGAACGCCTCAGCTATGCTGTTTGTCTCGGCCAAGATATCTCAATACGCCCTGCTGCCCCAGGGAACGGCCGAGGCTAAGGAGAGGGTGAGGGCAATGATAGCTGAGATGGACCGGCAGAGCTTCGGCAGCTGTTCTAACACCGGTGCATGCGAAGCACAGTGTCCCAAACAGATCAAACTGTTCAACATCGCAAGACTCAACCGGGAGTATTACAAATCGTATTAACCGGTACAATTGCAGGCAGCGACAGGTCTGAGACCTGTCGCAACGTCATCCCGATACGGACCTGTCAATCGACCCGGCAGGTTTCTTCTATCTCCGCCACCGTCCTGGGTGCCGTCTTGCCAAGCATCCTTGAGCCGGCGGGGGTAATGAGCACATCATCCTCAATCCTGATACCACCGAAATCAAGGTAGTCCTCCACCTTATCAAAGTTGATGAAGTCCTTGTGCAGTCCTTCGCCCTTCCATTTGGCAAACAGTTCAGGGATGAAATAGATGCCCGGTTCCACCGTGAATACGTGACCCGGTTTGTATGGCAGCGCAAAGCGAAGCGACCTTAGCCCGAACTGGGTGCTTCGCTTCACCTCATCATTGTAGCCTACATAATTCTCCCCGAGGCTCTCCATGTCATGAACGTCGAGACCCATCATATGACCCAGTCCGTGAGGCATGAAAAGCGCATGGGCACCTGCTGCAACGGCCCCGGCCGGATCGCCCTTCATCAACCCGAGCTCCTTCAGCCCCGAGGCAATGATTTCGCAGGCACCAAGATGCAGGTCACGGTTTGAAATACCGGGACCGGCTTTCTTTATCGATTCCATGTTGGCTTTCAGCACGATCTCATAAATCTCCCTCTGCTTCTGGCTGAAGCGGCCTCCGACCGGCGTCGTCCGCGTAAGGTCTGCCGCATAATGCATATTTGATTCGGCACCGCAGTCGGTGACCATCATCCTTCCTTCTCTGAGTATATTATTATGTTTGTGATTGTGCAGAGTCTGTCCGTTAATGCTCAGTATCGTGGGAAATGACGGCCCGCTTCCTCTGGCCCAGGCAAATCCCTCAATAGTTCCGAATATCTCCTGCTCACTCATCCCCGGCTTGCACATCCGCATAGCCGTGGTCTGCATCTCGCAAGCAATATCTGCCGCTTTCTCTATCTCTTTAATCTCCACATCCTCCTTTATCGATCTTAGTGAAACCACGGCCCTGATGAGGCTCTCAGATGCTTTTGTGCGCATCTGGCAGGGGTTCTCACGAAGCAGTGCGCCCAGGGTCATCTTGGTCTCGCCTCTGTATGGCGGCAGGAAATGAACAGGCCTTCCTCCGGAAAGAGCCTGGTCAATATAATCGTCCAGCTTCGATAAAGGCAGATTGTTCTCTACTCCCGCACCGGCTGCCAGATCCTTCAGAAGAGGCTGTGGCCCCATCCAGACAATATCATCAACATCGAAATCATTTCCGAAGATGCAATCCTCACCGGAATTGAAGTCAATCATTCCAGCCAGACCTGGCAGATCAATGCCGAAGAAATAGAGGAAATCACTGTCCTGCCTCCAGTGATAGGTATTATCCGGATAGTTCATCGGTGATTCGACATTCCCGATAAACAGGGCTATACCATTATTCATCAGAGACTTCAGCCTTTGGCGGCGCTTAATGTAAATTTCTTTTTCAAACATATGAGAAGAATTTTGTATCAGTACGCTAATGTAGCAAGTGCAGTTGATATTTTTCCGGATTTCAACAAATTTTAATTGCGAAGGGCATTGCCATGTCTTGATAAGAGTGTATATTCGCATACTACATGAATCCGTAACATTATTATCTTATGCCCTATCGCCGCCTGCCCAACACTGATTCAGCCCGTCTGAGGGCTCTTAAGAGAGCTATTGAAATAAGTAAGGATATTCCGCCATTCAGGCTTGCTTTTTCAATGAAGACACTGGTTAAGATCCAGGCTTTTCTCCCGGCATTTGAAAATACCATAAGCCACCAGCGTCAGACCCTCGTCAACCAGTCAGAAAAGATAAAGGCAAACCAGGATACTGCCCGTAAAGCAAGATTATATATAACTCACTTTCTGAAGGTCATGAATATGGCCATAACCAGGGGCGAGATGCCTCCGGAAGCAAGATCATTTTACGGTATCGCCTCGGATGATTCTTCAATACCTTCCCTCACAACCGAGAATGAGCTGGTTGCATGGGGAAAGAGGATCATTGACGGCGAAGAATACAGGATAAGGAAAGGCAGTTCACCGGTCACGAACCCCTCAATAGCAGTTGTCAAGATACGGTATGAAAAGTTCCTGGAGACACGAAACCATTACAAAACCATTAACCGCAGGGCCTCCGAGTGCGTCAACCGGACTTCTGACATGCGCGGCGAGGCAGATGAGCTCATTGCAGCACTCTGGAATGAGATAGAAGCAAGCTTTGCCTCTCTGCCCGAAGAGGAGAAAAGGGCCAGTGCCGAGAAGTACGGCCTGGTATATGTTTTCCGCCGTAATGAGACCACCAGAAAGGATCTGTCGCCTACCCTTTTCGAAGTGGATCAGGACAATCAATAATCAGCCATTGAAGCTCGGAAATACCATACTCAGGGAGCAGCCTCTCTTTCTTGCTCCCATGGAGGACATAACTGATCCCTCATTCCGATACGTCTGCAAGATGTTCGGGGCTGATTTCATGTATACCGAGTTTATATCCTCTGACGGGCTGATAAGAGACGGGAAGAGCAGCATAAAGAAACTTGATCTTTTTGACTACGAGCGTCCGATAGGTATACAGCTTTACGGCCATGTCACTGACTCAATGGTTGACGCCGCACGCAGGGCCGAAGAAGCCGGGCCTGACCTGATCGATCTTAATTTCGGCTGTCCGGTCAGGAAGATTGCCGCCCGCGGTGCCGGCGCCGGAATGCTTCAGAATATCCCCCTGATGATCGAAATGACATCGGCCATTGTCAGGGCTGTCAAAGTCCCGGTTACTGTAAAGACCAGGCTGGGATGGGATGACAACAGCAAAATAATCGTTGAGGTGGCTGAAAGGCTTCAGGACACCGGCATCCAGGGGCTGACCATACACGGCCGCACCAGGGCGCAGATGTACCGCGGCTCGGCCGACTGGACACTAATAGGCGAGGTGAAAAGCAACCCCCGGATCAGGATACCCGTCATAGGTAACGGGGATGTCAACGGGCCGGAGAGAGCAAAAATGATGTTTGAAAAATACGGCGTTGACGGCATAATGATTGGAAGGGCAACATTTGGCAGGCCTTGGATCTTCAGGGAGATACGACACTACCTTGATACGGGCGAACTGCTGCCTGAACCGACCATTGAGGAGAAGGTTGACCTTGCCCTCCTGCATCTTGACAAATCTCTGGAACACAAAGAGGGCAAAACCTCAATACTTGAGATGCGGCGTCATTTTTCAAATTACTTCAAGGGGCTCCCCGGCTTTAAGGAGACAAGGCTGAGACTCCTCACCTCACTTGACGTTGAGGAGATCAGGGCTATCATGGGTGAAATAAGGGAGAAATGGGGCAACTGCAGAAGCAGTGACCTAACTGGCATCTACGGTATCTGACACGGTTATCCTTGCATAAAGCCTTCGGAGATCTTTCCACCGGTACACTATGGCCATTATAGACACAAACACGACCGACATCATCACCAGTCCCGTGAAATCCTTCCATGGATAATAATTCATCTGCTCATACAGTGCCGGCGTCTGCAACGCAGAATCCTTATGTGTCAGAAATATAGAAAGGAAAACATTGTTGGCAGCATGCGCACCTATGGCAAGCTCTATTCCGTCATCAAGCATTGTGAGAACCGCAAACACCAGACCGAAGAAAACGTACTGCGGTATCATCGTAAGAAATCCGTATTCCTTTACCTCGGGATTAAGTGAATGCATCAGCCCGAACAGCAGTGAAGTGACTACTACAGGCACCCACCGGTTTCGCGCCAGCACCGCAAAACCCTGCATCAGGTAACCCCTGAAGAGGATCTCCTCAAACGCTGCCTGGAAGGGTATCAGAGACACTGACAGGGCAACCAGGATCAGCAGGGTGCCCGTAGTATTGTTAAGTGTGTAAGTTCCGGGATCACTCCTGACCGAATATAACAGCCATAAAGCTGACATTGCCATCCAGACAAATGCCGAGAACATCATTTTTCCCCAGCGGACCCGCCTGCCACCATTTACAACAGAGCCAAAACTACGGTTGTGCAGCGGCTTTATAATCCATATCATCGTAAAAAAAGCAAGGATAAAAGGAAACACCATAAGTGCCAGCCCTAAATTGAGATCAATTCCCATCAGTTCAAAATCAGGCATTCCTCCTTTTTGCGGTAGTGGCGATCCGTCAAGAGTGTGACTGATTATCACTATGCCAAGCGGAATAGCACCGATAATATTGGAAACAAGAAATGGTGCAATACCTCCGATGAAATAGCGCCAGAATGCATTCTTGCCGCTGAAGGGGGCTGTCAGGAACGGGGTCTCACCCCTCACTGCAGGGGCAGCCGTGACTTCATTGTTTTCCATAGACTCTGTCATATTAAAATTCTGATCCGGGTCTTGCGGGATAGTCAATTGAATAGTGCAGGCCCAGGCTCTCCTGCCTGTTCTGAGCCATCTTTATCACGAGGTAGCCTGCTGCAATCAGGTTGCGCAGCTCTATCAGCTGACGCGACAGTGTTGAACGGCGATACAGATCCTCCGTCTCCTGGTAGATTATCTCCAGCCTTGTTTTTGCCCGGGCCAGCCGCAGGTCAGACCTGACGATACCTACGTAGTTGCCCATTATCATCTGCATCTCCCTGTAGTTCTGAGTCACGAGTATCATCTCCTCGAGATGGGTGGTGCCATGATAGTTCCATAACGGGATTTTCTCCTCATAATCAAGATCACCTATGCGCGGGGAGGCGTCTTCAGCCGCCCGGTGAGCATAAACAGCGGCCTCTATGAGTGAGTTGGATGCCAGCCTGTTGGCGCCGTGAAGCCCCGTCGATGATACCTCCCCTATAGCGTAAAGCCTGTCTATGGAACTCCTTCCGTTTTTGTCAACCTTAACCCCTCCGCATGAATAATGTGCAGCCGGAACAACAGGAATCATATCTCTAGTGATGTCGATTCCCTCAGAAAGACATTTTTCGTGAATGTGGGGGAAGTGAGACCTCAGCTCATCACTGTTCAGATGTGTGCAGTCGAGCCACACGTAGTCATCTCCCCTCAGTTTCATCTCATTGTCTATTGCCCTTGCAACTACGTCGCGCGGAGCAAGGGAGCCCCGCACATGATATTTCGGCATGAATTTTTCGCCGGCGCTGTTTTGCAGCTCCGCCCCGAAGCCTCTCAAGGCTTCTGTGATGAGGAACGAAGGCCTGACATTGGGATTATAGAGCGAAGTAGGGTGGAACTGGATGAACTCCATATTTTCCAGTTTACCGTTTGCTCTGTGAACCATGGCCACCCCGTCTCCCGTGGCCACAACCGGGTTGGTGGTTGTGAGGTAGATATTTCCACAGCCTCCGGTTGCCAGCACCGTCACCTTCGCCAGGAATGTCGTCACCAGGCTTGTGCTGAGATCAGCCACATATGCCCCGTAACACTCGATGTTCTTCCAATCACGTGTTACATATTCCCCGAGGTTGTGCTGAGTGAGGAGGTCTATCGCAAAGTGATCTTCGTAAATGTCAATGTTTGTGTTTTCACGTACCTTCTTTATGAGTACCTTCTCTATCTCAGCACCGGTGGAGTCCTTGTGATGAAGTATCCTGTGCTCGGTATGCCCTCCCTCCATCGCCATGTCAAGCCTGCCGTCGGCCTTTTTGTCAAAGTCCACCCCCATCTCTATAAGATCCCTGATGCGTTCGGGAGCCTCACTTACCACCATCCTGACAATCTCTTCATTGCAGTAGCCGGCTCCGGCAACCATGGTGTCCCTGACATGCTTCTCAAAGTTGTCAGGCTCATACATGACCGCAGCGATGCCTCCCTGAGCATAGTTCGTACTGCAGTCCTCCATACTGGCTTTGGTGATTATGCATACTTTCCCGTAAGCAGAGGCCTTAAGGGCAAATGAAAGACCAGCCATACCTGATCCTATTACGAGAAATTCACACCGAACTTTCATACAGCCATTTTCAGAAACGAAACGCAAAGATACAATTTGATTTCACACATTCTCCCGCGATTGTAAAACCGCAGATTTTAATATACTTTTGCCCGGTTAATGCGCAGAACCTAAATAATAATATGGCTCACGAAGATATCTTTAAGAAACTCGTTGCACACTGCAAGGAGTACGGTTATGTTTTCCCCTCAAGCGAAATCTATGACGGGCTGGGTGCAGTCTATGACTACGGCCAGTACGGGGTTGAACTGAAAAATAACATCAGGAAATACTGGTGGGACAGCATGGTTCTGCTGCATGAAAACATTGTTGGACTCGATTCAGCGATATTCATGCATCCGACAATCTGGAAAGCATCCGGACATGTTGATGCCTTCAATGACCCCCTTATTGACAACAGGGACAGCAAGAAGAGATACCGTGCTGATGTTCTTATAGAAGAACAGCTTGAAAAACTGAACGAGAAAATAGAGAAGGAGGTTGTAAAAGCCAGGAGCCGTTTCGGGGAGAAGTTTGACGAAGCTCTGTACAGGTCAACAAACCCACGGGTTGTTGAGGTCAGGGCGAAGTATGATCTCCTCCATAAAAGATTTGTTGATGCCATGGCGGGACCAGACCTCGCAGAGCTCAGACAGATAATAGTAGACAACGAAATAGTGTGCCCTGTCTCCGGCACAAAAAACTGGACTGATGTCAGGCAGTTTAACCTGATGTTCGCCACGGAGATAGGATCAACCTCCGACGGCGCCATGAAGATCTACCTGCGCCCCGAGACGGCTCAGGGTATCTTCGTGAATTTCCTGAACGTGCAGAAGAGCGGTCGCATGAAGATTCCCTTCGGCATAGCCCAGACAGGCAAGGCCTTCAGGAACGAGATCGTTGCACGCCAGTTCATCTTCCGCATGCGCGAGTTCGAACAGATGGAGATGCAGTTTTTTGTCAGGCCCGGCACTGAACTCGAGTGGTTCAGCAAATGGAAGGAGGCAAGGATGAAATGGCACCGTGCCCTGGGCTTCGGCGATGAAAACTACCGGTTCCATGACCACGACAAACTGGCCCATTATGCCAATGCAGCCGCCGATATTGAGTATAAATTCCCCTTCGGGTTCAAAGAAGTGGAGGGGATACACTCACGGACCGACTTCGACCTCAGGCAGCACCAGGAATACAGCGGGAAGAAGATGCAGTACTTTGATCCGGAAATGAACGAATCATACATCCCGTATGTGATTGAGACCTCTATAGGCGTTGACCGCATGTTCCTTCAGGTGATGGCAGCTTCATATTACGAGGAGGATCTTTCCAAAGACGGTGTTGCTGACAGCAGGGTAGTTCTCAGGCTCCCGTCAATGCTTGCGCCGGTGAAACTGGCCGTGCTCCCGCTGGTAAGAAAGGACGGGCTGCCGGATATCTCACGCAGGATCATTGATGACCTGAAGTTCAGCTTCAACTGCCAGTATGATGAGAAGGATTCGATAGGAAAGCGCTACCGCCGGCAGGATGCAATCGGTACTCCTTACTGCATTACAATTGACTACCAGACCGCAGAGGATGAAACCGTTACCATCAGGTACCGCGACACGATGCTCCAGGAGCGTGTCGCGATAGCTCAACTGACATCCATCATTGCTGATAAGGTCAGCATGCAGGAGCAGCTTAAAAAACTCTGAAATGAGGTCCAGGCCGGCTAAGGTTCTGATAATTACCTACTACTGGCCTCCCAGTGGAGGCGCGGGAGTACAGCGCTGGCTCAAATTCACCAAATACCTGCCCGCATCCGGCTGGCTTCCCGTTGTACTGACAGTTATTCCGGAATATGCGGCATACCCCTATAAGGATACCTCACTTTACGGCGAGATACCTCTTGACCTGAAGGTTCACAGAACAAAGGCGCTCAATTATTTCGCCCTCTACGGCAGGGACCAGTCAAAAATACCGGGTGCCGGTTTTGCCTCGGGAACCGAAAAAGGACTTATACAGATGGTCAGCCGCTTCATCCGCGGCAACCTCTTTATTCCCGACCCCCGCATAGGATGGAACAGGTACGCATTCCGGAAGGCCTGCGAACTGATCAAAGCTGAGAATATCACCCATGTGATAACCACCAGCCCGCCACACTCCACGCAACTGATCGGGCTGAGGCTTAAACGTCGCTTCCCCCATATAAAGTGGGTGGCTGATATGAGAGACCCATGGACCGACATCTATTACTATGACATGTTCAGGCCATCATTGCCTGCCAGAATGCTTGACAGGCATCTGGAGAGAAGCGTGCTGACAAAGGCTGACACTGTAATTACAGTGGGACATACTCTTGCTTCAATACTGGCCGGCAAATCAGGGAACCCGGAAAAGAAGATCCATGTGCTGCCAAACGGTTTCGACGAAGAGGATTTTGAGGGAATAAGTCCGACCCTGCCCGGGAAATTTACCATCACCTATGTTGGTACCCTTTCGCCTGCATATCCCGTCAGAAGTTTTATCGATGCCGTAAACAAAGTAAGGGCAGGAGGAATGTCACTGGCACTGAAATTTGTAGGTACCGTACCGGGTCCGATACAGGATCTGTTCCCCGAAGATGAGGAGGGCCGTAAGCCGGAATTCATTCCATACTGTGAACATCCGGTTGCAATCAGGCATATGATGGATGCGAGCCTGCTGCTTCTGATAATCCCTGATCACCCATCCAACAGATCAATCCTGACAGGTAAAATATTCGAGTACCTGGCAACGGAAAAGCCTATCCTGTTCCTGGGGCCGGATGATGGAGATGCAGCGCGCTTACTTTCACTCTGCGGGTACCGGGGGATATTCGGATACAATGACGTGCAGGGTATCCGCGATTTCATCATAAAGGTTGCCGAAGGCAAACCTGTGAAGCGAAGCGGTCACCATCTCGAGTATTCACGAAGGGCGCTGGCTGTCAAGCTGGGCAACCTGCTCAACGAGGTTTTATAGCTTGTCTTTCAGTTTTGACACCACGGACCCGATAAGCCCGTTCAAGTCATCCGAAAGCCTCCAGAAGTATACACCTGCGATAAATATCAGCGTTACCACGAGGCTTCTTATTATGATATCAGGTATCAGGGTGATCTGAGGTATGATATAACCTGCAACGGTCGCCGCCAGACCTACAATTGTCATTTTCAGATGCGCCATGCTGTACGGCCACAGGCCAAACTTCCTGCCTGCAACTATTACTCCGAGCATATTGTAGATTATATTCGATATCATAGCGGCAAGGGCTGCACCAGTGATGCCAAAAAGCGGTATTAAAACCATACTGGTCACCACAAAAAGCGCTATCAGAATAAACATAAGCCAGGTCTGGTACCTGTATAAGGCTGAGGTGCTGAGAATTACGCCATTTATGCCTGCCGAAACACTGGCGAGGTTTCCCAGGCCAACAAGGATGATTACGGCTGCACTGCTGCCGTAAACATCAGGCAGGAGCCGGAAGATATTATCAATGTTGACCAATAGCCCGATGAAAATAAGCAGTCCCAGTGCATACTGGTTGATACTGCTCCTTGAGTACATGTCATCAATGGTTTCAAGGTCATCCTTCTTCCATGACTCTGCAAGGAAAGGGATGGAGATCTTAGCCACCGACCTGCCAGGCAATAATATAAGCACGGCAAAATATGAGGCAATTGAGTAAATGCCAACCTCTCCCTCCCCCAGGTACCTGTTGATGAACAGTTTATCGAATGTTGTAAGTGCAATTGTGCTGAAGCCGGTCAGTATTCCGAAAAGGCAGAGAATGATTATCTCGCGGCGCAACTGAGGAGTTACGAAACCCGGTTCAAACTTCAGCGATATCTCTCCTCTGGCGAGCAGGCTGATGAAGATAATGATCAGCAGAACTCCCTGCGATACAACATAACCGAAAACATAGCCGTTGAAATCGATCAGTCCCAGCCAGAATAGGCCTATCAGAATAAGGTTAAGAACCCTGAAAAGGAACTCCCTGAGAAAGGTTCCAAGCACGGCGTCATACAGTACTTTGTTATAGTTGTCGAGCAGGTTGAAGAGCAGAGTGACAAGCAGCAGGGCCGGAAGATACAATGAGTACTCTGAGATCAGCGGAGAGCGCTCCATGTTCGCCATCTCGAAATGAGGCGAATAGAACTTGAGAAAGATAATGGCAGCGAGAAATCCGGCAAGGGTTATAACAAGCGAGAGAGCCAGGAAACCGTGATGCCTTCCTCGGGTGTCCCTGAAATAGGGAAATAGCCTGTTGATTACGTTTGTGAAGCCCAGACTCGAGAACTGAGCCAGCATAGTGGCAAAGGAGAGGAGGAGCTGCACCACTCCGATTTCACCTGTGGAAAAGATCTTCGGTGAAAGCAGGGCAATGTTCACAAAGCCCAGCAGGGCTCCGGTGTAAGACCACGCTGTGCCTCGAAGTGTCTGCTTCTGAACTATACCCATCTTACTCTCTTGTTCCGGCAAATGTATAATAATATACTCATTTGATTTAAGGATCAGTTGGTGTATTTTTGTCAGATGATATTAACCCGGGGTTATTCCCTTATAAAGCCCATCCGATGAAAGTGAGTGCATTGAAACCTGCCCTGCCGCACCTTATTGCCGTGCTTGTCTTCACAGTGATCTCCTTCCTCTATTTTTATCCCGTGCTTGAAGGCAGGAAGATCAATGCGCATGACACAAAGGTCTATGAGGGATCCTCAAAGGAGATAAGCGACTACCGTGAACAGTACGGGAAGGAACCGTTATGGACCAACTCGATGTTCGGTGGCATGCCGGCATATATGATCTCTGCAAAATACCCGGGAAACCTCTTCAAGCATCTTGATAATTTTATGAAGCTGTACAGGACGCCGGTCGCAGCCCTCTTCCTCTCGATGCTCGGATTCTATATCCTCCTGCTCTTATGCAGGGTTAACCCATGGCTTGCCCTGGGAGGCGCAATCGCATACGGGTTTGCCTCATATCTCTTCGTCAGCCTGTCGGCGGGACACAATACAAAAGCCTATGCCATGGCATACATGGCCCCTGTGGTTGGCAGTGTGATATACTCCTTCCGGAAGCATGCCCTGACGGGAGGCATCCTGTTTGCATTGTTCATGTCGCTCGAGCTGATGGCCAACCACTTCCAGATTACCTATTATACAGGAATGATAGTGTTGGTATTTGGCATCTTCGAGCTTGTTGATGCCATTAAAAGGAAAACCATCCCCTCATTCCTGAAGACCCTGGGGATACTTGTTGTGGCCGCACTGATTGCATTCAGCGTCAACTTCGCCTCGCTCTATTCAACATGGGAGTATGGCAAGGAATCGACGAGGGGAAAAAGCGAACTGACAAAAGCCGGGGGCACCAATGAAACAGGACTTGACAAGGAATATATAACTCAGTGGAGTTACGGGATTGACGAATCGCTTACCTTCCTTATCCCTAATTTCAGAGGAGGGGCTACTGCCCCGTTCTCCAATGATTCGGAGACTGTAAAAATCCTCCGGAAAAACAATATGGGGCAGGCACAGGGTCAGCTTTTCAGGTACTGGGGAAAGCAACCCTCAACCAGCGGACCTGTATATTTCGGGGCCGTGGTGCTGTTCCTCTTTATACTGGGGCTCCTGATCGTAAAAGGCAGGGAGAAATGGTGGATCCTTACTGCCGTGCTGCTCTCGCTGTTCCTCTCCTGGGGCAAGAACTTCATGCCGATGACTTCGGTCTTCATAGATTATTTCCCGGGATATGACAAATTCAGGGCTGTCTCAATGACACTGGTCATTGCGGGAGTATGTGTGCCATTGCTGGCCGTGCTGGCTCTCAATGCCATTGCGGAAGGTGCCGTCACAAAAGAAAAGGCCCTCAAATCATTACTGACAGCCGCCCTGATAACTGGAGGTCTTGCATTTATTTTCTTCCTGTTGCCCGGACTAGCAGGGTCATTCCTGAGGCCTGATGAACAGTCATTGCCGGACTCACTGTCGTGGCTGAGGGATGCAATGATAGCAGACCGTAAGACGATGGTGCGCGCCGATGCCCTAAGGTCAGCCCTGCTGATAGCCGGAGGAGCGGCATTGCTCTGGTTCTTCGTGAAAGAAAAAATAAAACTAAGGTATTTTCTGATAGGCATACCGCTATTGTTCCTCATTGACCAGATCCCGGTCAGCACAAGATATCTCGGAGCCTCCAATTTTGAGACAAAAAGAGAGGCCGTCAACTCTTTTGCACCCACCAAGGCTGATAATGAGATCTTTCTGGACAAGGGAGAATACAGGGTACTGAACCTTACCGTTTCTACCTTCAACGATGCATCAACATCATATCACCACCAATCAATCGGTGGATACAGCGGCGTCAAGATGAAGAGATACCAGGAGCTCATTGAATCCAGCCTCATGGATGATATCAATTCGCTGATCACCAGTCTCCGGGCTGCCACGTCATGGGAAGATGCTGAGGGGGTCATGAAAACCCTCAACACAATCAACATGCTCAATACCAAATATATCATAATTGACCCCAATGCCCTTCCCCTGCTTAACAGTTTTGCCGCCGGTAACGCCTGGCTCGTAGAGAGGGTTACACTTGTCGAAAATGCAGATGCCGAACTCAGGGCAATTAAAACTTCTGATCCTCTGCATGAGGCCGTTGTTGACAGGCGATTTTCAGGTATGCTGCCTGTCACCACTACAGGTGGTTCGGATTCTGATTCTATCTTCCTGGAATCGTATGAGCCAAATCTGCTGATCTATAAGGCCAGTCTGTCATCTGACAGGGTTGCCGTATTCTCAGAGATATACTATAAGTATGGCTGGCAAGCATACATCGACGATGTGCCGGCTGACCATTTCAGGACTGATTATGTTCTTAGGGGCATGTTGTTGCCCGCCGGAAGCCATACTGTTACTTTCCGTTTTGAACCCTTGTCTTACAAGAACGGCAACAGGGTTTCACTCGCAGGCTCCGTCATACTGCTTGCATTGCTTGCCATGGCTGCCTTACGGGTGTTTAAAGCACAGCGCCGAAATGACTGAGGCGAGGGTTTGTCTCGTCTGCGGACAGGCTGAATTCACTGACCTGCTAACAGCTAAGGATCACCTTGTGAGTGGCGAAAGCTTTTTAATCAGAAGGTGTAATGGCTGTAGCTTCGCATTTACTTCTGAGCCTCCGTCTGAAAAGGTGATCGGCAGTTATTATCTGTCAGACAATTATATATCGCATTCCGATAAAAAACAGACTCTTGCCGACCGTCTTTATCACCTGGCGAGGAGCTATATGCTTGGGAGAAAGCATAGGCTGGTAGCCGCCGTTACTCACATCGACTCAGGCACCCTCCTGGATATAGGCAGCGGCACCGGATATTTTGCTTCGTTCATGCAGCAGAAGGGATGGAAGGTGACCGGAATCGAACTGAATGAACAGGCCAGGAATTATTCCATTAACAAGAGCGGGATCAATGCTCTTGCACCGGAGGAGGTCAAGGATATTTCTGACGGCTCTGTTGACTGCATAACATTCTGGCATGTCCTTGAACACCTCTATGACCCGGTGATGTGGATGAAGGAGGTAAAAAGGATCCTTAAAGATGACGGTAAATGCATTATTGCACTGCCAAACCTGGCCTCTGCCGATGCAAGGTGGTTTGGTGACCGTTGGGCAGCGCTGGATGTGCCAAGGCATCTGTGGCACTTCTCACCCGCGACTATGACCCGCTTTGCCGGGGACCACGGTTTCACATGCAGCAAGATCAGGGCAATGCCACTGGATGTTTTTTATGTTTCTGCACTTAGTTACAGGGCCCGCGGATACCGGCTCTCCCTTCTCCGGGGTATTTTAACCGGCACGTTACTGACGATAAGCAGCCTCTTCCGAAAAAACAGTGCCAGTTCTCTCATCTATGTAACGTCAAAACAGTCGCTTTAATACCTGTCAAGCCAGCGGTATTTTCTGGGTGTATCTCCAAATCTTACTGCCATAATGAACTCATGGGAGCCATATGTCGACATCTGGATCTTCTGCAGTGTGAAGTCAAACGAGTAACCGAAAAATAGCCTGTCCCTCCTGACTCCCACATTGGCAATTATTGCACTGCCCGTCCTGAAGGTGGCCCCGACCCAGATCCTGTTGTCATATGACCAGGTCAGTCCTATATCTGCCTGCGGCCTCAGCTGTTCTGACATCTTGATCAAAAGTGAAGGCTGTATAAGGGTCTTGTTGTCAGGCTCAAAGTCATAGTTACCGAAAAGATAATATGTCCTTTGAATCTTCAGATCCCTGTATGCCTGGCTTCCCGTCTTGATAAACCCTTCCATCAGCTCCTGCGCTGAAAATCCGATTGCGAACTTCCTGTTGAGAAGAAACGCCCCGAAGTTGAAGTCCGGCACAAATATTCCCTTCCTGAAATCAGTGTTCAGCCATGGTTCATCAGGATCTTCAAACTGTATCTGCCGCTGGTCGATCTTGTAGTGGTAACCGGTGAATGCAAGGCCGAATGAAAGTTGTGTGCCTCCCTGGAGCCATATGTGATAAGCATATGAGGTTGAAAAACCGGTTCGGCGAACAAGGCCGTTTATATCGGAATAGACTGTACCTCCAAGGCCTACTTTACCCTCGGTCTGCGGCTTGAATATCTTCTTGCTGAAGATATTGTCCTTGATGAGGTATTTCTGCTTCAGCAGACGCCCCTGCATACTGAGTGAATATGTCTGCGGCGCTCCCAGGTAGCCGGTCCACTGCTGCCTTGTCGTCAGGTTAATGCTGGTATATCCGTCACTTCCGGCAACAGCAGGATTGATGAGATACTTGTTGAACAGGTATTGGCTGTATATGGGTAAATCCTGTGCATCCATCCTGACTGCAAGCAACAGCGTTACAATTATTAACAATCCCTTTTTCACCTTACATGCTCCTCCGTTTCTGTACATACCTTACCTGATAATGGTAACATGTCCGACTATTGGTTTGTCTCCGTTGTGGAGATCAATGGCGTAGTGATATGAATCCATCGGCAGTAACTTGCCGTTGGAAGCACGCCCATCCCATGGCTCCGGGTACCCTTTTGCAGATTTCCAGACCACTTCACCCCACCTGTTGAGAATTATAACCTCGGCTTCGGAGTAGAGCGTAATCCTGGCAATATTCCAGTACTCATTTATGCCGTCACCATCAGGTGAGAATGCATTTGGAATACCCACACAGATATCATTTAACGGTGAGAGTGTCAGAGAATCTGCCACCGTGCAACCGTTAAAGTCCCTGGCTTCAACCCGGTAGGGTCCTGCCGTCAGTCCACTGATCTCCTGCATCGTCTGGCCGTTGCTCCAGATGAAGCTGTAGGCGCCTTCGCCACCAGTCACACCGGCAAAAATGGTTCCGTCGGTGCTTTCGGGGCAATAGGGTGAAATCATGCTGAAGGAGATAGCCAGAGGCTCAGGCTGGGTAAGGGTAAGTGATGTGTCAGCGCTGCAACCGTTGGCGTCTGTAATGATGACCTCATGCATACCGGCACGCAGGTCGCTGCGTGAAGCGCCAGGAAGGCCGTCTGACCACAGATAGGTCGTCATGCCTGCAGCATTCACAGGTGAAATGTCAACCCTGCCTGTAGCACCTCCGTTGCAGTTGATGCTGAAGTTGCCCCCTGCGCTGGGCCAAATATTCAGAGACATGCTAAGCTGCCCGGGAGATGCCAGCGTGATGTTCTCAATAACCGTGCACAGATGCCTGTCTGTGACAGTCACGGTGTAGACACCCTCCCCGAGGCCGAAAATTGAATCAGCAGCAGCAGTGAAGCCTCCGGGACCGTTCCATATGAAATCATAAGGTCCTGTACCGGTGAGTGGTATCACCTTGAGCCATCCGTCAGATCTGCCCAGGCAGCTTACATTAAACCCATTATAATCAGACATGTGGGAATCGATGGTCAGGGGCTCCGGCATACTCAGTACTGTGTCCGCATTAATAATGCATCCATAATCGTCTGTCACGGTAACCAGGTAATCACCCGATGTCAGTCCTGAAATATCTTCAGCTCCTGACGTAAATCCGGATGGCCCTGCCCATGAAAAACTATACGGCGACTTACCTCCGCTGACGGTCAGATCAATTGCTCCGTCGTTGAACGCCGGCGCTGTCAGGCATGTTATCTCAGAAACCGCGAGTGACAGCACCAGAGGCATGGGCTGGGTCATGACAACCCCCCTGTCAGTGGTGCAACCGTTGGCATCTGTGACATACACCCGGTACGAACCCGCCTTAACAGCCTGATCCTCCTGGTTGCTTGACCAGCCTGGATTGCCATCGTCTTTCCATTCATACGCATATGTGCCCGGTCCGCTTCCTCCGGATACTGTTATGTCAATGGTGCCATCTTCACCGTTGCAGCTGATATTATATGACCCGTCCGCAGTCAGTGACTTGACTACATCAATGCCGACAGAGTCGGGCTCCTCAAGCAGGTATGGATAGATCTTGTGGCATGAGTTGCCGTCTGTGACAGTAAGCTCATAGGCGCCGGCTGTAAGATTAGCTATCGAGGCTGTCGTGGCCGTATAACCGTTGGGGCCTGTCCATGCATAATTGTATGCACCGGCGCCGCCGTCAAACTCCAGCGTAATATATCCGTCACTCCTTCCGAAGCAAGATATCTCATAATTCCCATCAGCACTTGAGGAGACAGCTTCACTCACCAGGTCAATGCCGTCCGGTTCTGTCAGGGTATCTGTGAAATGGAATTCACATCCCAATCTGTCTGTGACAGTCAAATGATAGGTGCCGGCAGGTACATTCACCAGTATGCTGTCAGTTGCACTGCCTGTAATCACGCCTCCGTCCGAAGCAGTCCAGAGATAGGTGTACGGAGCCCTGGTATTGACAAACACTGAGTCAGCTCCTGCCAGATAATAACTCCTGACGCTGTTAACCCATATCGATCCGTCATTATATCCGTCACATGAGATATTGTACTCTGAGTATTGCGACTTCTCAAATCTGACAATGGTTTCAGGTGCATCGTAAAGCGTACGGAGCTCAGTTTTCTTGCATCCGTTGGCATCTTCAACAATCAGTAGATATTCCCCGGGTTGAATATTGTTAAGGTATATGGGTGGATTGCCGAGCAATGGCATCGGGCCCTGGTAAACCGTATCCGTCATGTTCCGGACGAGGTAATAGTAATAAGGCGGAGCCTGGCCCTCGGCAAGTGCAAGTGCGATCCTTGCATCCCCTGCCCCGGGACATGAGATGAAATCATCGAAATAAAATGCCACTTCCGTATTCGGTTCTATCAGGTTAAGCCATCCTGCATTCATGCATCCAAGTTCATCCGTGACCGTTGCGGTATAATAGCCCTGACGCCTCTCTTCAACTATGTACATATTATAACCTGCATCTTCCCAGTAATCAGGTCCGGTCCATGCGACCCACATCGGATCCATACCTCTGGCATGCATTATCTCCAGCGACCCGTCCTGGCCTCCGTCGCAGGTTATGGAATCACGTATCTCAAGTGACTGCAGCGGATGGGCATGCACCTTAACCTCAGATACAACATCAGGACCGTACGGGCATCCCGGGCCTGTCACCTTTGGTGTGATATGGAAGAACACCGACTGCATCGTATCGCTTTCGTTGGTGTACTGGAACTGCAGGTGAGTGCCGGGGGCAATGCTATTGAGAGGAGTCCTGTTACCATCAACAATGGTGGTTGGTGCGGTAGCTGAAATAGTGTAGTTGAACTCGTTCACCCCCGAGCGCATTACGGTAGGAGTCAGAAGGATGACGTCAGTAGTGCCGCCGTAACAGATCTGGGGAGCATTGTTCATGGGGGTGGCCCGTGGTGTCGGATTGACCCATACCTCAACCGTATCATTGATGCCGTAGCACTTCTGGTTGCCGTTGACATCCAGCGTTACCGGTGAGACCACATAGGTGACCATCCTGGCTGTATCACCACTGTTGGTGAGCGCTTCAGCTATAATATCCGTGACAATCAAGCCGGTTCTGTCCGTGAATCCGGTTATCTCCGGGTAGCTGTTGATGGCGTCAACATTGAATTCTATCCCCCGGTAAGGTGAGGTTACGGTTGAAAGCTGAATATTGACGCTTTCGCCGTTGCACAGTTCATCATCAGCCAGTGTCAGTGCAACACGCGCCGTTGGTTCTACATGAATTAAAATCGTTACTTCCACGCCGTCATGACAGGTCGGGTCTCCGGGTTTACCCTGTATATACGGCCTGAATGTATATGTTACTGTCTGATAGCTGTCTGTTGTGTTGGCAAGAAGGTCTTCGATATTGACAATCTGCCTCGCGCCATCGGCCAGTATCCCGCTGACGCCGGCTGGATAGGTAACATCTAGGTCGTACATTACTTCACCTCTTGATACAACGAGCGAATCTATCGTGAAGCTGATTGTTGACCCGTTACAGAATAGTGTGTCAGGAACCGTGACAGATATTCTCGGCACAGGCTGCACCCATATAGTCTGATACTGTACCGTGGTGTTACCGCAGTCATCCGTCAGGGTCCAGGTCCTGGTTATGTAACCAACTGTTGTAACGGTTCCCATGTTCACATCGGAATCAGCATAGACAGCATCAAGTGAGGTGTCGCAGTTGTCTGCCTCGTCGGTGACATCGCCGGTATTTGTTACATTTCTGTCATAGGTGCCTGCAATATCCCTGCAAATAGTGATATCTGCCGGGACCGTAAAGGTCGGAGGTGTGTTGTCCTCCACACGTATGGTCTGTACATGCGTCGTAGTGTTGCCGCAGTCATCGGTCAGAGTCCAGGTCCTGGTGATGATCTGCTCGCCCTCACATGACCCTGCTACTACAACATCCGTAAAGGTCGCATCAAGCGAGGTGTCGCAGTTGTCTGCCTCGTCAGTGACATCACCCGTGATACCCACGCTGGCGTCATATCCGCAGGTGGCATCCTTGTAGATAGTGATATCTGCCGGGACCGTAAAGGTCGGAGGTGTGTTGTCCTCCACACGTATGGTCTGTACATGCGTCGTAGTGTTGCCGCAGTCATCGGTCAGAGTCCAGGTCCTGGTGATGATCTGCTCGCCCTCACATGCACCTGCTACTACAACATCAGTGAAGGTCGCATCAAGCGAGGTGTCGCAGTTGTCTGCCTCGTCGGTGACATCACCCGTGATACCCACGCTGGCGTCATATCCGCAGGTGGCATCCTTGTAGATCGTGATATCTGCCGGGACCGTAAAGGTCGGAGGTGTGTTGTCCTCCACACGTATGGTCTGTACATGCGTCGTAGTGTTGCCGCAGTCATCGGTCAGAGTCCAGGTCCTGGTGATGATCTGCTCGCCCTCACATGACCCTGCTACTACAACATCCGTAAAGGTCGCATCAAGCGAGGTGTCGCAGTTGTCTGCCTCGTCAGTGACATCACCCGTGATACCCACGCTGGCGTCATATCCGCAGGTGGCATCCTTGTAGATAGTGATATCTGCCGGGACCGTAAAGGTCGGAGGTGTGTTGTCCTCCACACGTATGGTCTGTACATGCGTCGTAGTGTTGCCGCAGTCATCGGTCAGAGTCCAGGTCCTGGTGATGATCTGCTCGCCCTCACATGACCCTGCTACTACAACATCCGTAAAGGTCGCATCAAGCGAGGTGTCGCAGTTGTCTGCCTCGTCGGTGACATCACCCGTGATACCCACGCTGGCGTCATATCCGCAGGTGGCATCCTTGTAGATAGTGATATCTGCCGGGACCGTAAAGGTCGGAGGTGTGTTGTCCTCCACACGTATGGTCTGTACATGCGTCGTAGTGTTGCCGCAGTCATCGGTCAGAGTCCAGGTCCTGGTGATGATCTGCTCGCCCTCACATGCACCTGCTACTACTACATCAGTGAAGGTCGCATCAAGCGAGGTGTCGCAGTTGTCTGCCTCGTCGGTGACATCACCCGTGATACCCACGCTGGCGTCATATCCGCAGGTGGCATCCTTGTAGATAGTGATATCTGCCGGGACCGTAAAGGTCGGAGGTGTGTTGTCCTCCACACGTATGGTCTGTACATGCGTCGTAGTGTTGCCGCAGTCATCGGTCAGAGTCCATGTCCTGGTGATGATCTGCTCGCCCTCACATGCACCTGCTACTACAACATCAGTAAAGGTCGCATCAAGCGAGGTGTCGCAGTTGTCTGCCTCGTCAGTGACATCACCCGTGATACCCACGCTGGCGTCATATCCGCAGGTGGCATCCTTGTAGATCGTGATATCTGCCGGGACCGTAAAGGTCGGAGGTGTGTTGTCCTCCACACGTATGGTCTGTACATGCGTCGTAGTGTTGCCGCAGTCATCGGTCAGAGTCCAGGTCCTGGTGATGATCTGCTCGCCCTCACATGACCCTGCTACTACAACATCCGTAAAGGTCGCATCAAGCGAGGTGTCGCAGTTGTCTGCCTCGTCGGTGACATCACCCGTGATACCCACGCTGGCGTCATATCCGCAGGTGGCATCCTTGTAGATCGTGATATCTGCCGGGACCGTAAAGGTCGGAGGTGTGTTGTCCTCCACACGTATGGTCTGTACATGCGTCGTAGTGTTGCCGCAGTCATCGGTCAGAGTCCATGTCCTGGTGATGATCTGCTCGCCCTCACATGCACCTGCTACTACTACATCAGTGAAGGTCGCATCAAGCGAGGTGTCGCAGTTGTCTGCCTCGTCAGTGACATCACCCGTGATACCCACGCCGGCGTCATATCCGCAGGTGGCATCCTTGTAGATCGTGATATCTGCCGGGACCGTAAAGGTCGGAGGTGTGTTGTCCTCCACACGTATGGTCTGTACATGCGTCGTAGTGTTGCCGCAGTCATCGGTCAGAGTCCAGGTCCTGGTGATGATCTGCTCGCCCTCACATGCCCCTGCTACTACAACATCAGTGAAGGTCGCATCTAGCGAGGTGTCGCAGTTGTCTGCCTCGTCAGTGACATCACCCGTGATACCCACAGCTGGCGTCATATCCGCAGGTGGCATCCTTGTAGATCGTGATATCTGCCGGGACCGTAAAGGTCGGAGGTGTGTTGTCCTCCACACGTATGGTCTGTACATGCGTCGTAGTGTTGCCGCAGTCATCGGTCAGAGTCCAGGTCCTGGTGATGATCTGCTCGCCCTCACATGCACCTGCTACTACAACATCAGTGAAGGTCGCATCTAGCGAGGTGTCACAGTTATCTGCCTCGTCAGTGACATCACCCGTGATACCCACACTGGCGTCATATCCGCAGGTGGCATCCTTGTAGATAGTGATATCTGCCGGGACCGTAAAGGTCGGAGGTGTGTTGTCCTCCACACGTATGGTCTGTACATGCGTCGTAGTGTTGCCGCAGTCATCGGTCAGGGTCCAGGTCCTGGTGATGATCTGCTCGCCCTCACATGCACCTGCTACTACTACATCACGTAAAGGTCGCATCAAGCGAGGTGTCGCAGTTGTCTGCCTCATCAGTGACATCACCCGTGATACCCACGCTGGCGTCATATCCGCAGGTGGCATCCTTGTAGATCGTGATATCTGCCGGGACCGTAAAGGTCGGAGGTGTGTTGTCCTCCACACGTATGGTCTGTACATGCGTCGTAGTGTTGCCGCAGTCATCGGTCAGAGTCCATGTCCTGGTGATGATCTGCTCGCCCTCACATGCACCTGCTACTACAACATCAGTGAAGGTCGCATCAAGCGAGGTGTCGCAGTTGTCTGCCTCGTCAGTGACATCACCCGTGATACCCACGCTGGCGTCATATCCGCAGGTGGCATCCTTGTAGATAGTGATATCTGCCGGGACCGTAAAGGTCGGAGGTGTGTTGTCCTCCACACGTGATGGTCTGTACATGCGTCGTAGTGTTGCCGCAGTCATCGGTCAGAGTCCAGGTCCTGGTGATGATCTGCTCGCCCTCACATGCACCTGCTACTACAACATCCGTAAAGGTCGCATCAAGCGAGGTGTCGCAGTTGTCTGCCTCATCGGTGACATCACCCGTGATACCCACGCTGGCGTCATATCCGCAGGTGGCATCCTTGTAGATCGTGATATCTGCCGGGACCGTAAAGGTCGGAGGTGTGTTGTCCTCCACCGTGATTATCTGATCATGAGTTGTTGTGTTGCCATAATCATCGGAAAGGCTCCAGGTTCTTGTAATAATTTGTTCCCCGTCACATGCTCCCGGTACGACTACATCTGTGAAGGTTGCTTCAAGTGAGGTGTCGCAGTTGTCTGCCTCATCGGTAACATCACCCGTGATACCCACGCTGGCGTCATATCCGCAGGTGGCATCCTTGTAGATAGTGATATCACCGGGGGCAGTAAATGTCGGAAACTCCGTGTCAATTACTGTTACAAGTTGTTCACATGTGGACGTGTTTCCGTGAATGTCTGTTACAGTCCATGTGACTATAGTGACGCCTGCCGGGAATTGAACAGGTGCATCATTGGTTACGTCTGCTACTCCGCAATTGTCATCTGTGACAGGTATGCCCAGAACTACTCCTGTTGCATAGCACTCTCCAGCATCAGCAGGAATATCAATAATATCAGCCGCACAGGTGATAGTAGGATCCTCATCATCGGTGACGATAACATCATACTGGCATGTAGCATCGTTGCCGTGGATGTCCGTCACGGTCCATATAACAGTAGTAGTCCCCACAGGGAACTGGGCGCCGGCAAGAGTGGCCGTGCCGGTGAAGTCATTGACAACGCTCTGCACACCACAGTTGTCGTCTGTGGCTGTCGGGTCAAGAGCCGCACCGGGTACCGTATAGTAGCACTCTCCGGCATCAGCCGTGTAGCTCGCTGCAGGTGTCGCACAGGTGATCGTGGGATCCTCATCATCGGTGACGATAATATCATACTGGCAGGTAGCATCGTTGCCGTGGATGTCCGTCACGGTCCATATAACAGTAGTAGTCCCCACAGGGAACTGGGCGCCGGCAAGAGTGGACGTGCCGGTGAAGTCATTGACAACGCTCTGCACTCCGCAGTTGTCGTCTGTAGCTGTCGGGTCAAGAGCCGCACCGGGTACCGTATAGTAGCACTCTCCAGCATCAGCCGTGTAGCTGGCAGCAGGTGTCGCACAGGTGATACTAGGATCCTCATCATCGGTGACGATAACATCATACTGGCAGGTGGCATCGTTGCCGTGGATGTCCGTCACGGTCCATATAACAGTAGTAGTACCTACAGGGAACTGAGCGCCGACAAGAGTGGCCGTGCCGGTGAAGTCATTGACAACGCTCTGAACACCGCAGTTGTCGTCCGTGGCTGTCGGGTCAAGAGCTGCACCGGGTACCGTATAGTAGCACTCTCCGGCATCAGCCGTGTAGCTCGCTGCCGGGACCGCACAGGTGATAGTAGGATCCTCATCATCGGTGACGATAATATCATACTGGCAGGTAGCATCGTTGCCGTGGATGTCCGTCACGGTCCATATAACAGTAGTAGTACCCACAGGGAACTGGGCGCCGGCAAGAGTGGCCGTGCCGGTGAAGTCATTGACAACGCTCTGAACACCGCAGTTGTCGTCCGTGGCTGTCGGGTCAAGAGCTGCACCGGGTACCGTATAGTAGCACTCTCCGGCATCAGCCGTGTAGCTCGCTGCAGGGACAGCACAGGTGATCGTAGGATCCTCATCATCGGTGACGATAACATCATACTGGCAGGTCGCATCGTTGCCGTGGATGTCCGTCACGGTCCATATAACAGTAGTAGTACCTACAGGGAACTGGGCGCCGGCAAGAGTGGCCGTGCCGGTGAAGTCATTGACAACGCTCTGAACACCGCAGTTGTCGTCTGTGGCTGTCGGGTCAAGAGCCGCACCGGGTACCGTATAGTAGCACTCTCCAGCATCAGCCGTGTAGCTCGCTGCAGGTGTCGCACAGGTGATAGTAGGATCCTCATCATCGGTGACGATAATATCATACTGGCATGTAGCATCGTTGCCGTGGATGTCCGTCACGGTCCATATAACAGTAGTAGTACCTACAGGGAACTGGGCGCCGGCAAGAGTGGCCGTGCCGGTGAAGTCATTGACAACGCTCTGAACACCGCAGTTGTCGTCTGTGGCTGTCGGGTCAAGAGCTGCACCGGGTACCGTATAGTAGCACTCTCCGGCATCAGCCGTGTAGCTCGCTGCAGGGACCGCACAGGTGATAGTAGGATCCTCATCATCGGTGACGATAATATCATACTGGCAGGTAGCATCGTTGCCGTGGATGTCCGTCACGGTCCATATAACAGTAGTAGTACCCACAGGGAACTGGGCGCCGGCAAGAGTAGCCGTGCCGGTGAAGTCATTGACAACGCTCTGAACACCGCAGTTGTCGTCTGTGGCTGTCGGGTCAAGAGCCGCACCGGGTACCGTATAGTAGCACTCTCCGGCATCAGCCGTGTAGCTCGCTGCAGGTGTCGCACAGGTGATAGTAGGATCCTCATCATCGGTGACGATAATATCATACTGGCATGTCGCATCGTTGCCGTGGATGTCCGTCACGGTCCATATAACAGTAGTAGTACCTACAGGGAACTGGGCGCCGGCAAGAGTGGCCGTGCCGGTGAAGTCATTGACAACGCTCTGAACACCGCAGTTGTCGTCTGTGGCTGTCGGGTCAAGAGCTGCACCGGGTACCGTATAGTAGCACTCTCCGGCATCAGCCGTGTAGCTCGCTGCCGGTGTCGCACAGGTGATAGTAGGATCCTCATCATCGGTGACGATAATATCATACTGGCAGGTAGCATCGTTGCCGTGGATGTCCGTCACGGTCCATATAACAGTAGTAGTACCTACAGGGAACTGGGCGCCGGCAAGAGTGGCCGTGCCGGTGAAGTCATTGACAACGCTCTGCACTCCGCAGTTGTCGTCTGTGGCTGTCGGGTCAAGAGCCGCACCGGGTACCGTATAGTAGCACTCTCCGGCATCAGCCGTGTAGCTCGCTGCAGGGACAGCACAGGTGATAGTAGGATCCTCATCATCGGTGACGATAATATCATACTGGCATGTAGCATCGTTGCCGTGGATGTCCGTCACGGTCCATATAACAGTAGTAGTCCCCACAGGGAACTGGGCGCCGGCAAGAGTGGCCGTGCCGGTGAAGTCATTGACAACGCTCTGAACACCGCAGTTGTCGTCCGTGGCTGTCGGGTCAAGAGCCGCACCGGGTACCGTATAGTAGCACTCTCCAGCATCAGCCGTGTAGCTCGCTGCAGGTGTCGCACAGGTGATAGTAGGATCCTCATCATCGGTGACGATAATATCATACTGGCAGGTAGCATCGTTGCCGTGGATGTCCGTCACGGTCCATATAACAGTAGTAGTACCTACAGGGAACTGGGCGCCGGCAAGAGTGGCCGTGCCGGTGAAGTCATTGACAACGCTCTGAACACCGCAGTTGTCGTCCGTGGCTGTCGGGTCAAGAGCTGCACCGGGTACCGTATAGTAGCACTCTCCGGCATCAGCCGTGTAGCTCGCTGCAGGGACCGCACAGGTGATAGTAGGATCCTCATCATCGGTGACGATAATATCATACTGGCAGGTCGCATCGTTGCCGTGGATGTCCGTCACGGTCCATATAACAGTAGTAGTACCTACAGGGAACTGGGCGCCGGCAAGAGTGGCCGTGCCGGTGAAGTCATTGACAACGCTCTGAACACCGCAGTTGTCGTCTGTGGCTGTCGGGTCAAGAGCTGCACCGGGTACCGTATAGTAGCACTCTCCAGCATCAGCCGTGTAGCTCGCTGCCGGGACGCACAGGTGATAGTAGGATCCTCATCATCGGTGACGATAATATCATACTGGCAGGTAGCATCGTTGCCATGGATGTCCGTCACGGTCCATATAACAGTAGTAGTCCCCACAGGGAACTGGGCGCCGGCAAGAGTGGCCGTGCCGGTGAAGTCATTGACAACGCTCTGAACACCGCAGTTGTCGTCTGTGGCTGTCGGGTCAAGAGCTGCACCGGGTACCGTATAGTAGCACTCTCCGGCATCAGCCGTGTAGCTCGCTGCAGGTGACGCACAGGTGATCGTAGGATCCTCATCATCGGTGACGATAATATCATACTGGCAGGTGGCATCGTTGCCGTGGATGTCCGTCACGGTCCATATAACAGTAGTAGTCCCCACAGGGAACTGGGCGCCGGCAAGAGTGGCCGTGCCGGTGAAGTCATTGACAACGCTCTGAACACCACAGTTGTCGTCTGTGGCTGTCGGGTCAAGAGCCGCACCGGGTACCGTATAGTAGCACTCTCCGGCATCAGCCGTGTAGCTCGCTGCCGGGACAGCACAGGTGATAGTAGGATCTTCCGTGTCAACAACTGTGACAGTCTGGTTGCATGTAGCCGTCCTCCCATTAACATCCGTGACAGTCCAGGTCACCGTGGTCGTCCCCACCGGGAACTGCACAGGAGCATTATTGGTTACTGTTGCAACTCCGCAGTTGTCTGCTGTAGTCGGTGCACCAAGGGCAACACCCGTCGCATAGCACTGACCGGCATCGGCAGGTACATTCGGTACATTCGCCGGGCAGGTGATCGTCGGATTCTGCGTGTCAACAACTGTGACAGTCTGGTTGCATGTAGCCGTCCTCCCATTAACATCCGTGACAGTCCAGGTCACCGTGCTCGTCCCTACCGGGAACTGCACCGGAGCATTATTGGTTACCGTTGCAACTCCGCAGTTGTCTGCTGTAGTCGGTGTGCCAAGGGCAACACCCGTCGCATAGCACTGACCGGCATCGGCAGGTACATTCGGTACATTCGCCGGGCAGGTGATCGTCGGATTCTGCGTGTCAACAACTGTGACAGTCTGGTTGCATGTAGCCGTCCTCCCATTAACATCCGTGACAGTCCAGGTCACCGTGCTCGTCCCTACCGGGAACTGCACCGGAGCATTATTGGTTACCGTTGCAACTCCGCAGTTGTCTGCTGTAGTCGGTGTGCCAAGGGCAACACCCGTCGCATAGCACTGACCGGCATCGGCAGGTACATTCGGTACATTCGCCGGGCAGGTGATCGTCGGATTCTGCGTGTCAACAACTGTGACAGTCTGGTTGCATGTAGCCGTCCTCCCATTAACATCCGTGACAGTCCAGGTCACCGTGCTCGTCCCCACCGGGAACTGCACCGGAGCATTATTGGTTACTGTTGCAACTCCGCAGTTGTCTGCTGTAGTCGGTGTGCCAAGGGCAACACCCGTCGCATAGCACTGACCGACATCGGCAGGTACATTCGGTACATTCGCCGGGCAGGTGATCGTCGGATTCTGCGTGTCAACAACTGTGACAGTCTGGTTGCATGTAGCCGTCCTCCCATTAACATCCGTGACAGTCCAGGTCACCGTGGTCGTCCCCACCGGGAACTGCACAGGAGCATTATTGGTTACTGTTGCAACTCCGCAGTTGTCTGCTGTAGTCGGTGTGCCAAGGGCAACACCCGTCGCATAGCACTGACCGGCATCGGCAGGTACATTCGGTACATTCGCCGGGCAGGTGATCGTCGGATTCTGCGTGTCAACAACTGTGACAGTCTGGTTGCATGTAGCCGTCCTCCCATTAACATCCGTGACAGTCCAGGTCACCGTGGTCGTCCCCACCGGGAACTGCACAGGAGCATTATTGGTTACTGTTGCAACTCCGCAGTTGTCTGCTGTAGTCGGTACGCCAAGGGCAACACCCGTCGCATAGCACTGACCGGCATCGGCAGGTACATTCGGTACATTCGCCGGGCAGGTGATCGTCGGATTCTGCGTGTCAACAACTGTGACAGTCTGGTTGCATGTAGCCGTCCTCCCATTAACATCCGTGACAGTCCAGGTCACCGTGCTCGTCCCCACCGGGAACTGCACAGGAGCATTATTGGTTACTGTTGCAACTCCGCAGTTGTCTGCTGTAGTCGGTGCGCCAAGGGCAACACCAGTCGCATAGCACTGACCGGCATCGGCAGGTACATTCGGTACATTCGCCGGGCAGGTGATCGTCGGATTCTGCGTGTCAACAACTGTGACAGTCTGGTTGCATGTAGCCGTCCTCCCATTAACATCCGTGACAGTCCAGGTCACCGTGCTCGTCCCCACCGGGAACTGCACAGGAGCATTATTGGTTACTGTTGCAACTCCGCAGTTGTCTGCTGTAGTCGGTGTGCCAAGGGCAACACCAGTCGCATAGCACTGACCGGCATCGGCAGGTACATTCGGTACATTCGCCGGGCAGGTGATCGTCGGATTTATGTTGTCACCAATAAAAACTGAATAATCAGGAGTGGTAACCGAACATGCTCCTCCGATGCTTTCAGTAACTTTTACCGTTCCCGGATCAGTACCTCCCCAATCAACAGTTATGGAATTACTACCCTGACCGCTGACAATTGTACCGCCCGCGACTTCCCATAAATAATTATGACCGGGCACATTGGTTGTTGTATAAGTAACAGCTGTAGCATTGGGACAGACCGAGTTACTGCCGGTGATTGAAGGAGATACGGGTGTTCCTGTAACGACATTAACATTAACAATGCCATTAATATCAATTGCCGGATCTCCAGGCATGTCGCCAAACTCAACATAATACGCAGCAGCAGTATAATTTGCCCGTTCATCATTCCATGTTCCCGAATTTGATGATCCAGGAGGGTAGATGTGAGCGAATACCTCATCAATACCATTATAATTATTGGGTTCCGTTCCGGGATTCCAGTTTGCATATGTCAGTTCTGTACCAGTCTCATTGCCCTGCCAGAACATGGTCCCCGCTTCAGGTCCCGTCATCCAATACCAGTCACTCTCATTTGTATAGAAGTCTGATCCTCCAAGCCATGTGTTGCCTATCATCTGGTATAGTAGAAAATCATTCTCTATGTCGGAAGTCACGGTAACCAGATACCCTTGTAAACCAAAAAGATGTGATCTGTCCGATTGAATTCTGGCAATTGTCCAACTGATATTGGCGCTTGGGACAAAAATGTAATAGTGCCCTGTTATGGGGTTATATCGTTCAAGTGAAATGATAATCTCTCTTGTTCCTGTTGTCGGCGTGCCGTTAATGTTATTGTATATTAAACTTCTCAGGACTGATTGATATTCTGAGGTAGTTGCTGCACCAGTGAGGGAAAGAACTCCATATGTTGAATTGTAAGATGATGTTATACCATTGGCATCCGTGCAACTCAGACGGTCCTCGGCAGGAACAAAACCGTCCCAAAACTGCACATATGCCGATCTTATTATCTGGTTTGCAGGGTCAGTGATTAACAGACCAGGAGCTATTGGCAACGGTGAAGCACAAAACTCAAATGTTCCGTTTACATCAAGATCTGGAGGGGCAGGGTCGCATGCGATGGCATGAAAAATTAATCCATCAAGATAAAAGTCCTGATTGTTGGCGCCAATGATTTCGATGTACCTTGTTAAGGTGCCGGTTGTTTCAGTATGCATTATAAATACTGAAGATGATGATGATGATGGTGAGAACTTCACCGGAGACCAGGAAGATCCGTTTTCCAGATTCCCTCATTCTCATCTGTGCGCCGTTCTCAGATGGTCGCCATATTATTTGATAATGCTGCCCTGGAGGAATAGAATATGGCAGACTTAAGACAATGCGGTCAGCTGCAGAATTGAACAACGCACCTGAGCCGTCAGGAACATAATTTGCATTTGCAGGATTTGAAACTGATGACTGTTCCGTATAGTAACCATTGCCGGATATTAGACTGGCAGTGAGGCCAGCGCCACAGGGATCCGTAAAACATTTGGTTGCAGTATATGAAACAGCATCAATGCTCAGGTCATTTGTTGTTGTGGTAAAAATTCGTATAAATCGCGTATCTGAGGCGGCAATAATATCTGTCGTGAAATATCTTTCATTGGTTGTCCCTATTCCACTTGAGGGATGCACGGTAAACAGACTCCCGTCAATTGATTCACTCCAGTTAAGCACAGAAGTGCCACCCTCACCTGGATATTGTCTCCAGGTAATTGAATATGTCTGGCCAGCCCTTACAGTATCAATCAGATCTATTATTATAAATTGGCCACCTGAAGAAAAATTAGCACCATTCCCATTTGGTGCTCCAATCGAATAGGCTCCGTTAGAAAATGCCGAATTAACAGTAAGGATTGACCCAAACCCCTGCACTGTCATGGGAATCTTCCCTGCCCCGCACTGAGCTGATACAGAAAAATCAAAAAAGAAAATTAAAATCACTGCCAGCAAAGGCATGATTACCTTTCTGTTTCTTAACATTCTACAGGTGATATTTGTGGTACCTTCGACTGCTGCCTGATGCTTATACTCATTAAATGCACAAATGGTTGCCTAATAAACGGACATTTTTCAGGTGTAATTGCGTGAAGTTCACATTAAATAAACATGCCGGCAAAGAGGGCCGGCATGATTTATACACATTGTCAAATGTTTATTAACACGAAAGAGTGCTGAATTCTAAAGAATCAGCATGGCATCACCATAGGTCCCGAACCTGTATTTTTCCTTGACGGCAGTGCGGTAGGCTTCAAAAAGGAGATTGTATCCCGTAAAGGCGGAAACCATCATCAGCAGGGTCGAATAAGGAAGATGAAAATTGCTCACAAGCATGTCAGGAACCTTAAACTCATAAGGAGGGAAAATGAACTTGTTCGTCCAGCCGTTGAACGGCTTCACCATCCCGGATGTCGAGACCGAACTTTCCAGCGTCCGGATTACCGTCGTTCCCACCGCACAGATCCTGCTCCGGCGCTCCTTGGCTTTGTTGATGAGCCCCGAGGCCTCTTCAGTAATTAATATCCTTTCAGAATCAACTTTGTGCTTTGTCAGATCCTCCACATCAACATTCCGGAAATTGCCCAGCCCCACATGCAGGGTTATCTCTGCAAACTCAACCCCCACTATCTCGAGCCTCTTCAGCAGTTCCCTGCTGAAATGCAGGCCTGCGGTAGGAGCAGCCACCGCTCCCTCATGCTTGGCAAAAATCGTCTGATACCTTTCGTTGTCCTCAGGTTCAACCGGCCGATTGATAAATTTAGGAAGCGGCGTCTCCCCCAGTGAATAGAGGGTCTCCTTGAACTCCTCATATGTTCCGTCAAAGAGAAACCTCAGTGTCCTGCCCCTCGAGGTGGTGTTGTCAATAACCTCTGCCACAAGCAGATCATCCTCACCGAAGTAAAGCTTGTTGCCAATCCTGATCTTCCGAGCCGGATCAACCAGAACATCCCACAGCCTCTGCTCTCGATTCAACTCGCGCAGAAGAAATACCTCTATCTCAGCACCAGTCTTCTCCTTGTTTCCATATAGCCTGGCGGGAAACACTTTTGTGTTGTTGAATACAAGAACGTCACGCTCCTTAAAATACTCCACAATATCCTTAAATACCTTATGCTCAACCACTCCGGTTTCTCTGTGCACAACCATCAAACGCGACTCATCTCTGTTTTTTGAGGGATAAAGCGCAATCAGGTCCTGGGGTAGTGTGTACTTGAATTGAGATAGTTTCATAATACAATTATGATTAGTGCAAGAATATTTATACGATTGATTTATCGATTTGTTTCAAATTTTCCAGAATATATTTTAATTCTTCTACCGTCAAGGCATTTTCAACACGAAACCCTCCGATCGCATTCCTTATTAACCCCCGAAGATGCGCTCCGCTGCCAAGGGCAACGGCAAGATCACGGGCGAAGGCCCTTATGTATGTGCCCTTACTGCAGACGATCCGGATTTTTGCCTCGCTCTCCCTGTAATCGAGCAGCTCAAGCTCGCGAAAAATGACTTTCACCTCTTCCAGCCTCTTCTCTATCTTCTTCCTTGCCAGTTCGTAAGCCCTTTTTCCGTCAACAAACTTCGCAGAGAAAAGAGGAGGCTCCTGGTACTGCTCGCCAAGAAAGCTCTCAAGCTTTTCAGCAATGAGCCCTGCAGTAATATGACCTGCAGGATACTCCCCGTCAACCTCACTCTCCAGATCAAATGAGGGGGTTGTCTGACCGAACCTGATTACAGCTGTGTACTCCTTGTCAAGGTCGCGGAACTCATCAATCCTCTTTGTGGCCCTGCCGGTACAGACAATCATCAGCCCCGTTGCCAGAGGGTCAAGTGTGCCTGCATGACCCACCTTCAGCTTCTTCAGACTACAGTGATGCCTGATGGCCAGCTTAACCTTGTTCACCAGGTCAAACGAGGTCCAGTAGAGCGGCTTCTGCAGCAGCAAAACCTCACCTTCTTCAAAGTCAGAGCAGTTTTTCAACACCTTCAGGCAAACAGTATTAGAGTAAGTCCGACTAAAACACAGTACAGGGCAAACCATCCCAGCTTACCCTTCCTGACTATACTTATCATCCAGCGGCAGGCTGCGTAACCTGACACAAAGGCAGCAACAAATGCTATGATAAGTGGAAACAGCACCACATTCACCGCAGCGGTTTCAGTGGTGACGACCTGTACAAAATTTGCCCCGATAATCGGGACTATCACCATCAGGAAGGAGAAGCGGGCAAGCTCATTACGGCTGTTGCCAAGCATCAATCCTGTTGCAATGGTGGAACCTGACCTCGACCAGCCGGGAAGGACCGCCAGCGCCTGCGCAATTCCCATTATGAAAGCCCCGCCGTAGGTGATAGGTTTTTCCCTCTTCCTTACAAAATGGCCCAGGGTGAGGAAGAGTGCAGTGACCAGCAGGAATGACCCTGTGATATCCATATCTGCAATAAAAAGCGACTCTACCTGGTCTCTGAGGGTAAATCCCACAATAGCCACCGGTATCATTGAAACAATCAGCTTCAGCACATAGACCGTCTCCTCGTTCATGGTGAATTTGAAGACTCCCTTCAACAAATGAATGATATCCTTCCAGAAAACTGCAATTATGCTCAGTACCGTCGCTCCGTGAACAGCCACAGAAAAGAGAAAGCTCTCCTCTATGCCGCCAAACAGATACTTCACAATTTCAAGGTGTCCGTCACTGCTGACAGGCAGAAACTCAGTCAGTCCCTGTACCAGACCGAAGATCAGGGCTTCATACCAATTCATTCTCAGTTATGCGATTTCAACTAGTTTAAATAAAATTACTCCCTGGGTCTCTTCATTATTGCGTAAATCTCAAAAATGAATCCGGCAAGAACGATCAGCGGTGCAACAGTTATCCTCCGAAAACTGAAGATATCCTCCGAGAATACTTTCGGGTCATCTGATCTTCCTCCGGCCATGAGAATGAATCCGACAATTATTATGGCAAATCCTATTGCCATAAGCTTGTAGTTCTCCCTCCCCAGAGCAAAGCCGGGCTTTTTGTCATCTTCCTTTTTAGCGACCATATCCTTTTAATAATAAAGTTTATCCTCGTGAATGCCCAGATACCTGTTCACGGCAAAAAAAGTTGAAACAGCATTGATCACCACTCCCGCAATTGCCAGTGCCAGGCAAAGAAGCAGGAACAGGTTTATGTTCTCATAAGTGAACAGGGTAAAAAACTCCTTCTCAATCAGATACATCAGTCCCATCAGCAGCCCTATTGCAATCAGGGCAGCCAGAAAGCCAAAAAAGAGACTCTTCAGGAGGAATGGCTTCCTGATGAATGATCTGTTGGCTCCGATAAGCTGCATCGTATTTATGAGAAACCTCTTAGAGTAGATCGAGAGCCGGATCGTGTTATTGATTATCGTCAAGGCTATCAGGAACAGCAATGCACTTATCACCAGCAGGAAAGCGCTGATCTTCTTGACATTGTCATTTATCAGGTTCAAAATAGACTCCTGGTAATAAACCTCATCAACCACAGGGTACTCTGATATCACCTTCTCCAGTTTGATAACACTGTCAGGATGAGTATAATCGGCCAGAAGATAAACGTCAATCGTTGGCATCAGAGGGTTATACCCTAAAAAATCCAGAAAATCCTCACCGAGTTCCTCGCTCAGCTTCACGGCAGCCTCATCCTTAGAAACATATTCAGTCTGCTTGACATAGGGCTTGGCATCAAGCTCCTTCTGAAGCATCCTGATGTCCGCCTCTCGTGCATCTTCCTTCAGCATGATCGTAAATGAGAGGCTCTCGCGGAAATAGTCCGAAAGCTGACGGGCATTGATAAGCACCATACCAAGGATCCCAAGCAGAAAAAGGACCAGGGAAACACTCACAACCAGGGTTATGTAAGAACTGCCTAATCTGTACCTGGATATTCCTCCGACTGTTTTTGCCACTGCTGAGACTTTGCGTCAAAAATAGCACACAAACCGCCAATTCCTTCAACCGGCAAGCAATTTTTTCAAAACATCATCGGAATAGCAAAACCTGTATTAAACGAAGGTCAGACCTCCACAACTGTCATCCACCCGAACTCATCCGGTTCATCTCCGTACTGAATCCCTATCAGCTTGTTGAAAAGCTTCATCGAAACAGGCCCCGGTTTGCCGTCTTTGCAGTATTCATAGATCTTGCCGGTATCGGGATCTACAATTTTCGCAATAGGACTAATAACAGCAGCGGTACCGCATGCACCTGTCTCCTCAAACTCCTCAAGCTCCTCAACGGGAACACGGCGTCTCTCGGTCTTTCATCCCCATTTTTTCAGCTATCGCGATGAGGCTTTTATTGGTAATGGAAGGCAGTATCGACGACGAAAGCGGAGTAATGTAGGTGTTGTTCTTTATGCCAAAAAAGTTAGCCGGACCGCATTCATCAATATACTTCTTCTCAATGGCATCGAGGAAGAGGGCATTGCCATATCCCCCGTCGCGTGCTTTCACAATGGCCCTGAGACTGGCGGCATAGTTGCCCCCGACTTTTATGTTTCCTGTACCCAGTGGTGCAGCGCGGTCAACATCACGGCAGATCATCATATTTACCGGCTTCACTCCGCCCTTGAAATAAGGCCCCACCGGGGTCACGAAAACCAGGAAGGTGTACTCTGCAGCAGGCTTCACTCCCACCTCGGCTCCACTGCCGAAAAGCAACGGCCTGATATATAGCGATGCTCCCGAACCGTAAGGCGGAACAAACTTCTCATTGAGCCGAACAACCGTAAATACAGCCTCCCTGAACAGCTCCATGGGCACCGGCTCCATGATCACTCCCTTTGCCGAGGAAATCATCCGTTTTGCATTCTCATCCCAGCGAAATAACCTGACCTTTCCGTCACGCCCCCTGTAAGCCTTGAGCCCTTCAAACGACTCCTGCCCGTAATGAAGACCGGTAGCGGCTATGTGAACGTTAATATACTCCGAATCAGTTACTTCAAGCTTGCTCCACTCTCCGTTACGGAAGTAAGATCTGACGTTGTGATCGGTCTTGACATAGCCAAAAGGCAGGTTGTTCCAGTCTAAATTTACCATGATTGAATGTATTAGGATTTTCAAATGTACTCTTTAATACCAATGTACCAAATGATTTTAAATATTGCTGAGCTTCTCGCCTGTAAAAGACTGGAGTGCATTGAGTTGGTCCCTCAAAGATACTGATCTCAATTTCCGGGCTGTCTCCGTAAGGAATTGGTTTTCTTCAATTTTTGTGGCCATATTCCTGAACCATGTTTTGGGGTCATCTATCTTCCCGTAAGCCATCTCCTCCCTGTAGAGCCTGTCAATCATGGTTACAAAGTCAATCCTGCCGGTGAAATCATAAACTGCATCATGCAATACCATCCCGGCGATGCCCTCCTGTTCAGGCTGAAATACCGAGTCCATCAGACCGGTCACCACCTCAAGTGTCTGTGGCCCGAAACCATAAACCGAAAGTATCTCCCCTGCCCTCTTTCTCGCAGCCGCCTGTGGGTCATTATAATCAAAGACATACCCGAAAAAGACAAACACCGATGCCAGCCTGATATGAATATAATCCTGATCTTCAAGTTTCTCAGCCCTGGCAAGGAGGTCAGCCTGAAGACTCACACTTCGTATATACTCAACACTGTGGAAGAAGAGATCCGGTGACGCTATTTCTGAATACTTGGTGAATACATGCTCCTCGACATCGAGGACGCGAATCATCTCAATCTTCGTAAAGAACCTCATGCTGGGCGAACCATCAGGCTCACGCAACTCAGGCCTGATCCCGGTGACAAAATACATATCGAGGTCGCCCTTGTACTTGACCGGCATCCTCCCGCGGTAATCACAGATGAAATAGTCTTTCACAAACTCATAGGTGGTGCCCGAGATATTTATCTTGCCCGGCTCTCCTGATGATTCCATACGGCTTGCCGTATTCACTGTGTCGCCCCAGATGTCATAGGTTATCTTCTTGTGCCCGACAACCCCCGCAATAACAGTTCCCGTATGAATTCCAATCCTTATATCCCAGAACCGTGCTGCAGTTTTAGCCGGGTCATTCTTCATGAACCGCATGTATTTCTGCATCTCCAGGGCAGCAAGCACCACCTCAACCGGATTGGTCCTGTTCCTCTCGGGGATTCCCCCGGCGCACATATAGGCATCCCCTATGGTCTTAATCTTTTCAATCCTGTATTTCTCGGCAAGAGAATCAAAGTGAAAGAAGAAGCGGTCAAGTTCATCAATCAGTACCTCCGGATTCATCTCTTCGGCTATCCTGGTGAACCCCTGTATATCCGAAAAAAGCACCGTGACAAAATTATATTTCGTTTTTGCCGCCTTGCCTTTTAACATAATTTCCTGGGCAGTACCTTTAGGCAACATGTTAGCCAGGAGGTTGTCCGACTTCTCCTTCTCATGCTGCAGCTCCTCAGTCCGTTCCGCGATCAGCTCCTCCAGCCTCTTCTGCCTCTCCATAAAGAGACGGTGAGTGCGGATACGGAGCATCATCCCTGCCAGCACCAGGAGAAGAGGGTAGATTATCCAGGCCAAAGGTGAGAAGTACCACGGTGCCTTTACCCTGAAGCTGAATGAACCCTCTCCGGATAATTGACCTGCGCCATGGCGATACCTGTACATGAATATATATCTGCCCCGGCCGAGGTTGGTATATTCCTTGTAGCTCCTGTCACTCCAGGCAGTCCATTGTCTGTCCGGACCTTCCATGTAAAACGAATATTCAGTATCCTTTCCCTTCAACATCCTGAATATTATTCCCTCACGAAACTTCAGAACAGGCGTGCCACCTGTGGTGTCAATCGACTCTCCGGTACGGTAAGAACAGACACCTGTTATCATGCTTTCATACGGACCCGCTTCCGGAGCCATGGCCAACGCAGTAATAGTGTTCAGTCCGGCTCCCGCACAGAACAGGGCCCCTGACAAGACGAACCGTCGGAAAAAGCTGATACCCATACACGATTGAGATTGCCTGATATATACAAAAATAAACTAATATTTTACTCTTTTGGTATGCCGGCATAGCCTTGTCACGATGCAATGACTATTTTTACCCTTTCATCAGACCGCATAATGGAACTTGTATTCGCAACCAACAATAAGCATAAAATCAAAGAGATAAGCGATCTCCTGGATAACAACTTCAAAATCCTGGGACTGGCTGATGTGAAGATCACGGAGGATATCCCGGAAGATGCTGAGACGCTTGCTGAAAATGCACTCTTCAAGGCAAGGTTCGTGCATGACAGGACCGGATTGAATGTCTTTGCAGATGACACCGGGCTGGAAGTTGATGCCCTCGGCGGGGCTCCTGGTGTATACTCGGCGAGGTATGCCGGCGAGGGGAGAAGCTTTGATGACAATATCAACAAACTGCTGGAGCAGATGGCTGATGCTGAAGACAGATGTGCCAGGTTCAGGACGGTCATTGCCCTGATACTTGACGGAAGCGAGTACCTGTTTGAAGGATCGGTTGAGGGAGTGATCACCAGCGAGAGGCGGGGAAACGGAGGATTCGGATATGACCCTGTTTTTCTGGCAGAGGGTATGACCGGACGTTTGCCGAGATACCCCTCTCTGAAAAGAACCGGATATCACACAGGGCACGGGCTATGAGAAAACTGCTTGCCTTCCTTGCTGAGTGGAATGGATGACAGGACAGCACTAAATCAAAACCTCCGGGTTCACCAGATGCTTACAACAGAGTCATGAAGAGGATCATTTCATTTACGGCCATCATTTCCGCTTCTCTTCTCCTGAGCGGACAGGGAGGGGTAGGATCATGGACTGATCATCTCTCATACAACTCGTCATTTTCACTGGCTGCAGGCGGAGAGAAGATCTATTCTTCTGCAGGAGCCTCCCTGCTTGTTTATGACATCCCTTCCGCATCATCATCACCTCTCTCGAGGGTGTCAGGACTGAATGAGACTGCAATAAGTCACGTTGCATGGTGTGATGAGGAAGAAACACTGATAATAGTCTACAGGAATACCGGTGTTGATCTCGTCAGGAAAGGTATTATTACCAATATCCCTGACATAAAGAACAAATTCATTCCCGGCATAAAAGAGATCTACGGGGTGACCGTCTCAGACAGCCGCGCCCTGCTGTCAGGAAGCTTCGGTATCGTAGTTATTGACGTCAGGGGAAAATATGTGGCTGACACCTGGCGGCCCGGCCCCGACGGTGAAACCAATGAGGTCCAAGAAACGGCCCTGCTTAATGACAGGGTCTATGCCGCCACCTCCCGCGGGGTATTTTCGGCTCCGTTAAACCGCCCTGGCCTCTCCTATTTCGGCAACTGGGAACTTCTTCAAGGCCTGCCCTTGACGGAGTCAAAATATGACAATCTGGCTGTTGCCGGACCGGCACTGTTCCTGAGCAAACCCGGATCGCCGTCTTCCCGGGATTCACTGTTCCGGATAGTACCCGGACAGAGTGCCAGCCTCATCACCACGGCTCCTGCAGGTAGCATCAGATCGCTCGACGACGACGGCAGTGCCGTGTTCATGTCGATGACCTCCTCAATCATCATTTTCTCATCCCAGGGTACCGTCACCAGGGAGATAAACGGATACGGATGGGCATCCTCCAATCCGTCGGGGGTAACCAGCTACCGTCAGCAACTCTGGATTGCCGATGCATCGGCCGGCCTTGTTTCCACCGCAGACTACAGTACCTTCACAAGTTACACCATCGCAGGACCCTATACAAACAATGTCTCAGACATCCGTTTCGCGGGAGACAATTTCTATGTAACCGGAGGAACCGTTGACAATGCCTGGGGAAACGTATATCGTCCGCTGCAGGTATTCACCGGCAGAGGCAACACCTGGTTCAGCCATATTCTTTACGGGGAAGCCGACAGGGATGCAATGAGGGTGATCGCGGACCCCAATGAAGAAAGCCATTTTTTTGTATCGTCATGGGGCAATGGCCTCTATGAGTTCAGGCATGGCGCGATGGAAAAAAACTACAATCAGTATAACTCTCCTCTGTCAAGTATCATGCCCGGTGAGAATTATACCCGCATCTGCGGACTGGCACTTGACAGGTCAGGCAATCTATGGATTACACAGTCAGGTGTGCCCGGTAACCTCAAGGCGCTCACCCCGGATGGAAACTGGATAACCACCTCGCTGAACCTGAATGTGCCTGTTGCCGGAGACATGATCACAGACCGGAATGAGTACATATGGGTCATACTGCCCCGGGGATACGGACTGCTTGTCTATGACCCGGCAGGAACACCTGACATAATCTCAGACGACCGGTATCTAAGGCTCCAGGTAGAAGACACCGAAGGCCATGTGATGAACAATCTCTTTTCCATCGCCACCGACCTTGACGGGAACATATGGGTCGGAACTGATATGGGACCGGCAGTATTCTATAATCCGGGGAGAGTCTTCTCCGGCGGACTGACAGCATCCAGGATCAAGATCCCTAGAAATGACGGCTCCGGGCTGGCTGATTATCTCCTTGGAACAGAAACGGTGACCACCATTGCCATTGACGGGGCAAACAGAAAATGGTTCGGGACAATGAGCTCCGGCGCATACCTGATGTCAGATGACAGCAAGGAACAACTGATACACTTCAACATCACTAACAGCCCCATCCTCTCTGACAATGTGGTAAAGATAGCCGTAAACGGAGCCAACGGCGAGGTTTGGTTCGGTACCTCGGAAGGAATCGTCTCATTCCGAGGTGACGCCACCGCAGGAAAGGAAGACTATTCCGGAATATATGTCTTCCCGAATCCTGTCAGGGAGGATTATGAAGGCGTGGTCACCATCACCGGCCTCGTGGAGAACTCCTCGGTAAAGATCACGGATGTCAGTGGAAACCTGGTGTACGAGACTACCTCGCTGGGAGGACAGGTGACATGGGACCTGTACAACTACCGGTCGGCACGTGTGGCAACCGGTGTTTACCTGGTCTTCTGCACCAATGAAGACGGCAGCCTTGCGAAAGTAACCAAGATGCTGGTGATCAGGTAATCAGTCTGTCGTTATCAGGCTTTGGATACGCTCTATCTGCAACTTTTTGTTCACCTCCCGTAGACTTCGGGCGGTGGCAGTGAAATACTGGTGACCAGAAATGAACTTCACCTGCATCCTGTTCCAGTCATTCAGTCTGGTGATCTTATTCTGAGCCTTCAACTCTTCAAAAAGAGTATTTGATACGGGAATGAAGTCGCTTCGTCCAAGGTAATCAAGATCGGAATCACAGATGATCTGTTCCAGCAGGTCGGTGGGCATGGGCGGCAGCTTGGTAGACATGATGATCCTGCATAGACGGTCAATCTGCTCCTCGGTATATCCGTATCCGGGCAGCATCTCCCGGGCCAGCAGGGTACCCTGGTACTCATGATCGTCATATGACACCGTATGCCCGGCATCATGGAACAGTGCAGCAGTCTTCAGCAACAGTATCTCTTCATCGTTACACCCTTCGGCCCATCCAATCAGCTCAACCTCCGTCACAACATCAACAGTGTGCTTCACATTGTGATAAAAGAGGAAATCAGGCAACTCCTTCTCAAGCTTATCAAGGATAACTTCCTGTATATCTGTGAACTGTATAAGTCCGAACTTGATCCTGAACGCCTCATTCGGCATTACACCCATTCCGTCAACGGACAAGGCCGGCAACAGACCCTTTACCTGGTACATCTGGATGCTGCCGGTATATTTAACGGGCAGTTTACCGAAATACTCACAGATGAAGAACTCCTTTACAAGCTCATAGGTCATTACAGATATAAGGATCGAATCCTTATCCGAGACGGCTTCTATCCGGCTTGCAGTGTTGACGGCGCGACCCTTGATGTCGTATGACACCTTGTTTTTCCCTGAAATGGAAGCAGTGACAGGGCCTGTGTGAATGCCTACCTTCAGATTCCAGATCCTTTCATCAACCCTCTTCACGGCTTCATATTCCTTCATGAAATGTCTCAGCTCAACTGCAGCCATGACAACCTCAACCGGGTTGGTTATGTTCTTCGCCGGTATACCGCCGGCACACATCAGAGTGTCACCGATGGTCCTTATCTTTTCTACATGATATTTCCCGATAACCTTATCGAACTCGAAAAAGATCTCATCAAGCTCATCCATCACACGGGCAGAGTCCATATCCTCCACAAGCCTTGAAAAACCATGAATATCGGCAAAGAGGACCGTGACCATGTTATACCTGAACGACTTCTCCTCCTCAACCGTCTTTGTACCGGGAAGCTCGTTCCTTTCAAGGAGAAGCCTGTA
Source organism: uncultured Rikenellaceae bacterium (assembly GCA_963696805.1). GTDB lineage: Bacteria > Bacteroidota > Bacteroidia > Bacteroidales > VadinHA17 > SR-FBR-E99. The sequence goes on along the minus strand of CAVOLF010000005.1, from coordinate 358,510 downwards.
TTTTTCGTTCATTTCCAGGATCTTCTCCTTCTCCCTTTCAAGTTTCTTCACCTGCTCGTCAAGCTCCTTGTTCTGACGTGCAAGCCGCGCGATGCGAATGAGGAGCTGATCCTTTGATCTTGAATCCATTTTCAGAAATTGACGGGTAAAGATACAAATTTAACCAAGCTCTTTTTAAGTCGGCTGTCAGTAAACTTTAATACATTTGGGAAAGTACTGCACCCGATGCTTGTAAAGACCAAAGCCATACTGATCCATCATGTCAGGTATTCTGACAACTCGCTGATCGCGCATTTTTATACCCGCGATTACGGGAGGATTTCCGTAATGGTAAAAGGCATCTCTTCACGAAAGGGAGGTGCCAGATTCAACTATTTCCAGCCGCTTAATATCCTCAACCTTGAATTGTATCATTATGAAAACAGGGAGTTGCACAACCTCAGGGAGATGAACCTTGCCTTCATCCCTCAAAAGATCCCCGGTAATATTCACCGGACCACGGTGGCATTGTTTATCAGTGAGATACTTTACAATGTCATCAGGGAGGAAGACGCAAACAGGATGCTTTTTGACTTCATCGAATCATCTGTTTTCACCCTTGACTCGATGACAGCCGGATTAAGCAACTTCCACCTCTGGTTCCTGGTGGCTTTCACGGCCTATGCCGGCATCGGACCAACCCAAACTGCAATGCAGTATTGCTATTTTGACATGCTCACCGGGCATTTCACTTCACAGCAGCCGATGCACCCCGACTTCTTCGAGCCCCGCGACGCCTTTTTGCTTAACCACCTGCTTCAGATGCCGGCTGAAGAAATTGACACGTTGCAACTCTCGGGCGAAGAGCGTACAGAGCTGCTTGCCAGGATACTCAGGTATTATAACCTTCACCTTACAGGTATAAGACAGATACGGTCACTACAGGTCTTGAAGGAAATTTTCAGATGAATTGAGAATGGCTTTGATTATCTTTGGAGCAAAGTACGATCAATGCCTTTCATTCCTTCTTTCATTAAGTGGATAAATACAAAAAGACGGTCACAGATCGATCTTTTCAGGAAATATCCTGCAGAGAGCCAGGAGGAGGTGCTTATGCGGCTTATAGCCCGCAGTCGAAAGACAGTATGGGGGAAGGAACACGGATATGCTTCCGTTGCAACTCACCGGCAATTCTGTAATAACGTACCCATCCAGACATATGAGGAGCTGATTCCCTGGGTGGAAAAGCTGAGAGCCGGAGAAGAAAACCTCCTGTGGCCCGGCGAGGTCAGGTGGTTTGCCAAATCATCAGGCACCACAAGCACCAAAAGCAAATTCATCCCCATCACGAATGAATCGCTTAAAGGGACACATTACCGAGGGGCAAAGGACTGCCTGATGCTCTATACTTTGCTAAATCCTGAAACGAAAATATTTCTTGGAAAGGGCCTGACACTGGGAGGAAGCCAACAGATCAGCAACTTCGGCAACAACTCAATATACGGCGACCTCTCTGCCATCCTGATTGATAATGCACCCGCCTATGCCGACCTTATACGTACTCCGCCTGCACATATAGCACTGATCCCCGATTTTGAGGAGAAGATGGAAATGATCACTGAAAAAACGGTGGATATGAACATCACCAGTATCTCCGGTGTACCCTCATGGAACCTGGTTCTGATCCGTCATATCCTTAAAACCACGGGGAAGGAAAATCTCCACCAGGTATGGCCGAACCTTGAGGCATTCTTCCACGGCGGCATCAACTTCGCCCCTTACCGTGAGCAGTACAGGACGCTGCTTCCTGACCCCGCGATGAATTATATGGAGACATACAATGCTTCCGAAGGCTTCTTCGCCATCCAGGATGACCTCTCCGACAGCTCCATGCTGCTTATGCTCGATTACGGCGTTTACTATGAATTCATTCCGGTGGAGGAGGCCGGTTCTGATAATCCGGGCGCACTAACAATAGGAGAGGTTGAAAGAGGCGTGAATTATGTCATCGTCATTTCAACCGACGGCGGCCTGTGGAGATACGCCATGGGAGATACAGTTGAGTTCACCAGCCTCTTCCCCCACAAGATAAAAATAACTGGCCGTACCAAACACTTCATCAATGCATTCGGCGAGGAGGTTATCATTGACAATGCCGAAAAGGCACTTGAGAAAGCATGCCTCGGCACCGGTGCACACATCAGCGAATATACGGCAGGACCGGTATACATGGGCAATGACACACGGGGCTCACATGAATGGGTAATAGAATTTGACCGGGACCCGGATGATCATGACCACTTCATTGAATTGCTTGACACAGCGCTTAAAAATCTTAACTCTGACTACGAGGCCAAGCGGTACAAGGACCTGACCCTCGGAAGGCCGATAGTGAGGGCTGTCCCAAAGGGTACCTTCTATAAATGGTTCCGTGAGAGAGACAAGCTCGGGGGGCAGAACAAAATGCCGAGATTGTCGAACACCAGGGAGTATGTTGAAAGTGTCCTGAAAATCACCGGCCACTGAATCTTTTTATCAACAGACAGAACTTCTCCCTCCCTTTTTCATATATTTAAACTCAGATTTAAACCGTCATTTTTATGCATATAGCAATAGCAGGCAACATCGGATCAGGCAAGACAACACTGGCCGGTCTGCTCTCCAAACACTACGGATGGCAGGCTCATTATGAGGATGTTGACGAAAATCCCTACCTCAATGATTTCTATGAGGACATGCAGAGATGGTCATTCAACCTCCAGATCTACTTCCTCAACTCCCGATTCAGCCAGGTACTTGAAATCAAAAAGGCAAAGAACACCATCGTCCAGGACCGCACCATTTACGAAGACGCATATATATTCGCTCCAAACCTTCATGCAATGGGGCTGATGTCAACACGCGACTTTGAAAACTATTTCACCCTCTTCAAACTGATGAGCTCGCTCGTTGAACCTCCCGACCTGCTTCTCTATCTTAGAGCATCCGTGCCTACGCTGGTAAGCCAGATCCAGAAACGCGGACGTGAATATGAAAGCTCAATAAGACTTGACTATCTCAAAAGGCTAAACGAACGGTATGAGGCATGGATAGAGTCATACAAATTCGGCAGGCTGCTCATTCTTGAGGCCGATTATTATGACTTCCCTGAAAACAAGGAACACCTCAGCGAAGTAATAGACAGGATCAACGCCGAACTGCACGGATTGTTCTGAATTCCACCGCCCGGGGGAAAATAATACAGGCAAAACCATCCTAAGTGATGGTTTTTTTCTTAATTCACTATGTAACTCCGGGACGAGGCATTATTTTTTAATATCCGTTGCAAAATCGGGCGACATTATCTAAATTTGATTGTCATAAGTCGTGTCGATGTCTCTGTATACTAAAAACAAAATGTAATCATGAAAAGATTTCTCGTTCTCTCATTGCTTGTTGCCGCATCACTGTCCGCAACCCCTCAGACCATAACTGACAAAACCATCGCGGTTGACCCGGCCTACCGCATTGGCAAACTTGACAACGGCCTTACCTGGTACATCAGGCATAATACCGAGCCTGCCGGAAGGGCCAGTTATTACATCATCCAGAATGTGGGAGCCATTCTTGAAAATGACGACCAGAACGGTCTGGCTCATTTCCTTGAGCATATGGCCTTCAACGGTACGAAGCGCTTCCCCGGCAAGGGTGTCCTGAACACCCTTGAACGTCATGGCGTGGCTTTCGGTCAGAATATAAATGCCTACACAAGCTGGGACGAGACCGTCTACAACCTCAGCGATGTGCCCGTTAATAAACCCGGATTGATAGACAGCTGCCTGATGATCCTTGCCGACTGGTCTGACTTCCTTGCCCTCTCGGAAGAGGAGATCAATAAAGAGAGGGGTGTAATCATAGAAGAGTGGCGAACAAGACGCGATGCCTCATGGAGGATGATGACACAGATGCTGCCGGTGCTATTTGAAGGATCAAAGTATGCTGTGAGAGATATCATCGGCGATACCGCGGTTATTAAAAACTTCTCCCATGAAACGCTGCGCGATTTTTACCACGATTGGTACCGGACTGACCTTCAGGCGATAGTAGTGGTGGGGGATGTTGATCTTGATGCTGTGGAAGAAAAGATCATGGAGATCTTCTCGCCAATACCGGCAGTAGAAAACCCGATCACCAGACCAGTAAACCGGCTTGTCCCGAAATCAGGTACCCGGTATCTGCTGCTGACTGATCCTGAAGCATCACAGACATCGGTAAGCCTTATTACGATAGATACTCACCCTGACACTGTCCCAAGGGATATGGACTACATCCGTGACGGCTATGTCATTGCCCTGATGAACAGTATGATGAGCAACCGTTTCAGCGAGATTGTACAGAAGGGAACACCGCCTTTCATAAACGGATCACTCAGCTACGGTTCATTCCTCGCCAGAGACTATAATGCCCTGACCCTCTCGGCCCTGGTCCGCAATGACGAAGAGAGCAAGGCTTTTGAGGCAGCCCTGACAGAACTTGAAAGAGTACAGAGGCACGGCTTTACCAAAGGCGAACTGGAACGGGCTAAAGCAACTATGCTTGCCAATTTCGAGAACAGGTACAAGCAAAAGGACAAGATCAGCAATGACAGCTGGGCTTCACAGATAACTGACCATTTCCTTACAGGGGAACCTATCCCGTCACTTGATCTGCAATATGATTACTACAAGCAGATCCTTCCGCAAATTACACTTGCCGAGGTGACGGAAAGACTGAAAGGCCTTGTTTCTGACAACAACAGCTTCATAGTTGTACAGGGGCCGGACGACAGGGAACATCTTTCCGAAAAGGAGGCATTGGCTCTTTTCAGCAAGGTGCAAAATGCTGATATCACCCCGTATGAAGATATAACAGGCGGAGCTGATCTTATCGGTGAAACCCTCCCCGGTTCAAAGATGATAAAGAGTGTTGCACTGCCGCAGTTCAGTGCCACGGAGTGGACTCTTTCAAACGGTGCCAGGGTGGTATTCCGGCACGCCGACTATGAAAAGGACAATGTGACGATAACAGGCTATGCCTTCGGAGGATCATCAGTCTATCCGGACTCTCTTGTACCGTCAGTTACGCTCTTCCCGCTGATTGTCTCAATGTACGGTGCTGGCGAGTTTGACAACGTCGCCCTGACAAAGATGCTGGCAGGCAAGAAAGCCTCCGTCTCACTGGGCTTGCAGGAGACAATGCAGACTATATCCGGCTCCTCCACACCGAAGGACTTTGAGACCATGATGCAGCTGCTCTACCTCCGTTTTGCACGGCCAAACTACAACCGGGAAGCCTATGACGCCATCATCGGACGCTATATTGCCGTGGTTACTGCAATGCAGAAAAACCCGAACAAGATAATCTCCGACTCTCTTTCCATGAACATGACAGGATACCACCCCCGCACCTTCATCATGACCCCTGAAACAATGAAGCTGATCAGCTATGAAAATGTAAATCACGTTTATGAAACGGCATTTGATGACGCATCGGCCTTTACATTCGTACTTACAGGCAACGTGGAAGAATCGGAGGCGCTCAGGATGGCTGAAATATATATCGGTTCACTTCCTTCAAAGTACCTGCCTGAGACCTGGAAGGACAACGGGGTTAAACAGCCTGCCGGAACTGCCAGGAAAGAGATCCCTGTACCGCTTACCGTCCCGAAGGCAAGAGTGCTCATGAATTATTCTTCTGAACTCAGTTTTAACCCGAAGAATAACCTGATGATGGATGTACTGAAGGCTATACTTGACCTGGTATATACTGAAAAAGTGCGCGAGGATGAGGGAGGAACTTACAGTGTCAGCACGATGCAACATCTTACAAGAGACCTGTTGAAAAGGCTAACCTGCTCATTACATTTGAATGCGACCCTGCAAGAGCTTCAGAACTGAAAGGAATAATCTACCGGGAACTTCAGGAAATTGCCTCCAACGGACCCTCACAGGTGAATCTTGAAAAGGCGGTCAGTAACATGCTCAAAAACCGAGAGGAAGAGAAGCAGCATAACAGCTACTGGGCAGGCAAAGTTACCAGTTATTATGTCTATGGCATTGACAACAATGACGAAAGGAATTTTGCCGGCATACTTAACAAGCTTACGGTCAGGGATATGAAAAAGCTTGTTAAGAAATACCTTGCCAAAGCTGACCTGCTTGAGATGGTCTTTGTTCCGGAGAAGAAATAAAATCACTGATTATACGGCCCATCTCTGCGCTGTGGGTCCTTTTGTTGTCGGTAAGGTCAGTGTGAACGGCACCCTTTATCTGCCGTGCTATCTCCATACCCTCGTCATGGCTGTGGAACCTGTCCTTTGAGGCAACCACCAGCAGGGCCGGTACGGAAATTACCCGGGCAGCCCCGGAATAAATAAAACCGGCGGAGCATCAAGCGGTTCAGGCGGTGTGAAAGTGACGGTCAGAAGCTCCACGCCTGTCGGAAGGGCAGAGTATTCAACCTTGTAGCTTGCCCCTGCATGACAGAAGTCAGAGTAATTGGTCTCCATGGAAAATATTTCTCAGGATGAAAATAACTTCACAATTATACTAATATTCCCAATTTTCAGGACTTTATGGGTTGAATTGCTGCCAAATCAGTCAAATCTCCGTAACTTGGTCATTGATAATGGTGCAGAAGGAGGCACAATCAACAGGTATGAAAAGAAAAATATCCATGTCACTGGTCCTTCTCATGGCATTCATCTCCTGTGAGGGTCCGGAAACAACAGTCACCAACATAGTCGGCAGAAACGGCTCCGTTGTAAGAAAGGCAGAATTGAGATACACACAAGACAAACTTAATCTTGCCGATTTCACAGTACCTGTGGACAGCTCCTGGAGCCTTAGGGATACTATTATCATATCTGCGGAAGGCGACACAACATGGATTCTCTTTGCTGACAAACATTTCGGGTCGGCTGATGCCATCAATGAAGCATACCTGACCGATACGGGAAAAAACAGCTCTGTAAACAGGTCCGCAATCTTCAAACGGAAATTCAAATGGTTTACCACAACCTGGTATTTTGCTGAAAAAGTTGATAAAAACCTCCTGCACGGATATCCGCTCACCGACTACCTTACAAAGGAAGAGATCACTTTCAGTAACCTCCCCAAAAAGATAAGCGATGAGTTAGTCATTGGGCCGGACAGCCTTAAGTACAGGAACCTGATTGATTCGATACAGCTTCACACCGAACAATGGATGATGAGATCACTTATTTCCGAATTCATAGAGGATGCCGGCGCCCTTTGCGAATCTTCCGGCAAGGACTCTCTCACTTCTGCTATCCTGAGATCGCATGAGAATGAACTTTACAAACTTGTAGGCGAAGATGGAGATCTTGATGTGTTATGTTCCGCAGTTCTGGGTGATAGCCTCTATGTAAGATTCAAACCTGAACTTGACAGTGCCGCAGCCATATTCAACAGGAAGTTCGATAACTCATGGTTGTTTGAAAGCTATACCATGCAGATGGTCATGCCTGCTGATTTAAAATCTACAAACGGCTATATGATGAGTGACGGGACTTTGGCCTGGCCCGTCACCGGCAACCATTTCCTGACTGAAGATTATATCATGTACGCCAAATCGCATGATATCAACTACTGGGCGGTCATTATTACTCTTCTTCTCCTGGCTCTGGTAGTTTACTTCATGTGGAAACTTAAAAGGAGTTAAAGGAAGTCTGGCAAAGGCCCCCCGTTACACCCTGCTTATGAAGATCGGATTAATCACTGACATCCACGAAAACGTGACAATGCTGGAGGCTGTCCTGAAGATGGCGGATTCGCAGCGGTGTGATGAGCTCGCCTGCCTTGGTGATATCTCAGGGTATGACCGGAGATTCTATAACTATCACTTTCAGAGAAGTGCCAGGCAGTGCATTTCTCTCATAAGGTCATCATGCCGCTGGGTGGTGGCCGGTAACCATGACCTTTTTGCGGCAATGAGGCTTCCCGCCTGGTCAAACGGTTTCAAATACCCTGAAAACTGGTTTCAAATGTCTCCTTCAGAAAGAAGAAATGACTCCCGGGGACTCGTCTGGTCATTTGACGGCGAAGACCCGAATGACCTGGGAGATGAGGATATGGATTACCTGAATGCAATCCCTGAATATGACATTATATCCGAGAACGGGCTAAACCTTCTTCTTTCGCATTACATATGCCCCGATTTCACCGGCTCCACTACCAGGTATGTCGAAAAGCAGCATCATGTAAGTGAGCTGTGGAAGTTCATGAGCCATCACGGCATAAACTTCTCACTGTCAGGCCATTCACACAAACCATTCGCATACTTTTCGCACCGCAGGCCTTTCTCCTTCCTGCGCGCTATTCATCCTGTCCCGAACGACAGGATCTACCTGGGGCACGAGATGACAATGATTTTGCTGCCCCCGGTGACGGGAGGCAACGGAAGAACCTCATTTTCGGTAATCGACACTGACACAAGGATGTTAAACCTGATGCATGAAAAAGTCACTTAGTGCAAGATTATGAAAGAGACCCCTGCAAAAGGAAAGAGAAAGCTGTTCCTGCTTAAGATAGACCTTCCGGCACTGTCAGCTGTAATACTCTTTGCCGGAATGATCTTCCTCTACCTGATCCCGGGCTTTGAAAAGGTCATGATGGATCGGAAAAGAATCCTTATTCATGAAATGACCGCTTCAGCTTACAGTCTTCTGGAGCACTACCACTCGCTTGAAAAAGGCGGTGCGCTTGAGGGGCCGGAAGCACAGGATCAGGCCAGGGCCGCTATCAACACGATAAGGTATGGTGACGACCTGAAAGACTATTTCTGGATCACTGACAGGCATCCGGTAATGATTGCTCACCCCTACCGGCCTGATCTTAACGGGCAGGATCTGACAGATTTTCATGACTCCGGGGGCAAGGCCATCTTTGTTGAATTTGTAAAGGCCGTCGCTGACAACGGTGAGAGTTATGTTGAGTATATGTGGCAATGGAATGACGACTCTACCCGTATTGTTCCCAAACTGTCCTATGTCAGGCTGTTCGAGCCATGGGGATGGGTCATCGGCACAGGCATATATATTGAAGATGTCCGTACAGAGATACGGAGTATGGAGATCAAGGCTCTTGCCATATCCGGGGTCTTTGGCCTCGTCATTTTCGCCCTTTTGTTTGCAATTTCGAGGCAGAGCCATAAAATAGAACAGAAGAGAAGCCGGGCCGAAGAGGAGCTCCGTAAATCTAGGGAACTCTACAGAACACTTGCCGAGGCTGCCTCCGAAGGGGTGATAATATGGTCCGATCAGGGATTGCAGGCCAATAAAACTTTACTTTCATGGATCGGGTTCACCGGGGAGGAGATCCTTGACCGGCCCATCTCAGAAATCCTTAGCTCACAAGCGATCATTGATCCTGATAGTCCCGGGAAATTGTATGAAGAACTGACCACCAGGCAATATGTCGAGTGCACGCTTAAAACCAGCACCGGAAGGCAGATCTCCTGTCATACCGATCTGTCGAGGATCACTTTTGGCGACCGGCAGGGGGTGCTTATCGTTGTCAGGCCCGCCCACAGCCTGTCTTCAGCTTCCGGCCTGCAGTTGCCCGCATCACTCCTTGAGAGTGCGGCAACAGGGTTTTTCCGGATCACATACGGGAAAAAACCGAAATTCATCCATGCAACCGCCCCGGCACTGAATATTATCGGGTACTCTGACCTGAAGGAACTTCATCAGCAAAACCTTGAAGCATTGTTTGCTGATCCCCACCAGTTCGAGCATATCAGGCACGCGCTCGGAAACGGCCGTAACATATCCAACATGGAGGTGCTTCTCAGGAGGAAGAATGGCACCGGGGTCTGGACTCTTGTGACCGTCATCTTTACCGATAACGGCACTGATGAGAAATGGTATGACGGAAGCATTGAATACCTGTCTGCCTCCTCTTCTGGTTCGGCACTCCCTCTTTCGGGTAATGACGCCTTTGGTTCCTCATACATCACCGGAGCACCCGTTTCAGCCATAATGAAACCCCCTCTCACCTGCCCCGAAAATACCCCCCTTACAAGAGCTGTATCACTTATGAAGGAGGCTAAAACCGGCATCATAATAGTCCTGAACAGTTCGGATGATGCCATGGGCGTGGCTGATGCCGGCAGTATAGGCTCCGCGATAGCTGAGGGCGCTCCGCCCGTCACCGAGATTTTCAGGTTCATGCAGGCACCACCCCTATTTATCAGGGAAGATGCAAAAGTAGCCGCAGCTATGGAGAAAATCAGGAACAGCACAACCGGATGCCTCCTTGTAGTAACCGCTGACGGCAAGCTTACAGGTATGATAACAAATGCGGAGCTTGCATATGCCTCTTCCGTAGCCCCGGGTTTGATCATGAATGATATAGCCTGTGCAGGCTCGGCCATCAGCCTCAAAAAGATATATCACGACAGTCATAAGGCAACCCTGGCAATGGTGCCCGGCCATGCAGACCCTCACTCGCTGATGGTGCACATCTCTTCCATCGCCGACGCCATATGTGCCAGAGTGGTTGATCTTTGCATAGAGGCTGCAGGTAAACCCCCGTGCAGTTTTGCCTTTATCCAGACAGGCAGCGCCGGCCGCAGGGAACAAAGCTTTCTTACAGACCAGGATAATGCCATTATCTACGAAAACCTCGATGGAGAGGGGCTGAAAAAAGCGTCAGAATACTTCCTTTCACTGGGGAAAAGAATAAATGACATGCTTGACACTGTCGGATTCCATCTTTGCAAGGGAAACAACATGGCAGGTAACCCGAAATGGTGCCAGCCGATCGACAGATGGAAGGGCTACTTCTCAGACTGGATAAGGATGCCCGGCCCTTCAGAGATACTTGACGTCAGCATATTTTTCGACTTCAGGTTCTGTTACGGAGATGTTGCTCTCAGCAATGAACTGAGGGAATATGTAAAAACAAGCCTTCAGACAAGCGACATCTTCTTCTACCATATGTCGATGGCACTGAAACAATTCAATCCCTCACATTCAGTCCTTTCCGAAGAGACAACCGATATCAAGAGACTGCTTATGCCGCTCACAGGGGTAATTCGCCTTTATTCCCTGAAACACGGACTTGAGGGTCTCTCAACGGTTGACAGGATACTTGAGCTGCATGCGGGAAAACATATCAGCCCGGAGCTTCTCCGAGATGCGCTGAGAGTATGGAAAGACCTTGCATACATTCGTCTTTCGCATCAGGCATCATGCATTAACAGCGGCCGGGAACCGGATAACAAGGTTGATTTCAGGGTAAGGTACGCAGATATGCAATTCCTGGCTGCCAGGGCAATAGACGATATAAATAACCTTGTTCTTAAGGCGGGGAATGATTTCCATTCCGTTACCATCTAAAACCGGTATATCAGACTGACCAGCAGACGCACATTTGTGACATTACGGGTATCTGACACCCTGCCGTCACCTTCCATGGTTCCGTAGGCTGCAAGAGTGCTCTCAAGCTCCGCCGCAATGCTCAGCTTTCCCTCGGTGATCGTTAACCTCGGAGATACCCGGAACAGGTGGTCAATATTGCTGCCCCGGCCGTACACATTGCCCATAACGGTTTCCCGCGAACCGAGATTTTTGCTGTAGCCCGAAAAAAGACCGGCAACTGCTCTCTTACCATTGGTGCTCAGATCAATCCAGAATCCCGCAGTGTTCAGCGTTGTCCATTCTTTGAGCTGATCAACCGGATCTGTTATTTGAGACACGGCATAACCGCCAATCATCATCATGTCACTGGCATTCTCTCCGTATGTTCCCATAACGGATAAGTTCAGGGGTTTGGTTTTGATTTTCAAACCGGCAAAAGCGGCTATGCTGCCCACTCTGGTACTGGTTTCGATATTTGCCGGGGTCCTGATCTCAGGCCTGATCGTCTTCCAATCTGCCCCGGCCCAGGCGGTCAGGTATTCTCCAGCAGGCATCTTTACCTGGAGATGCATCCCCGGCGTACCGCTGTTTCTCAGATACTTGCTGCTGTTGCCGTCAGGCCCTGATGAGGTGAAGTCGCGCTGCGAGTATGCCGTAAGGGTAAAGCTTACTTTGCCCGGAAACCATACGAGCCTGACCTGCGGGTTACGGCTGAACGGAAGAAATGGAACCCCGGTATTGAAGCTTACTGTTCCCGGGAAATTCTCGGCAGGAAACATAGGATGCCAGTACTGTCCGGCAAGCAGACTGAACTTCTGCCAATCCATCTTTACATAAGCATGGCGGAGTCTGAACCCGTTCAGGTCACTATCACTGGTACCAAAAAACTCGGCTTCAATCGCACCCGAAGTCTTTGCTCCGAAAGCATCAGGCCCGGTTATGTCACCGCGTATCCTTGTCTGTATGTTTAGAATATGAAAAGATGGATTGGCATTAAGATCATTCATGTCCTCATCATACAGCACATCATCCGGATAGAGGAAAAAGTGCCCTTCCCTCAGTCCGTTGGAGGCGGATGACTGCCTGGAGTCATAAAAAATATCTGTCTTTACGAACCCGGAGAATTTAATGCCATAATTCTTTTCGGCATCCTGTGCCCCAATCTTAACCACGGTTAAAATAAATGCAATAATCAGAACAGTTGCCCTTTTCATATTAACTTGCTTTAGTTACTGTTTACAACCAGACTAACGGATAAAGTTATACATGGTTCTCATTTTTTCTTTCTGTCAGGCGGAAAAAGAGTCTTTATGAGACCCGGTTTCACCGGCTCGCCTCCGAGGAGTACGCTAAGGTTGCTCTCTGCCGTCCGGTTATCCTTCCACAGTGTGAGAGCCCTGTTATAATAGACAAGTGCCGAGTCCTGCATCATCAGATGGCGGTATGCCGTGGCCTTGTTGGTGTAGCTCACGGAGAGCCTTCTGGGCGTTTCAATGCGGGCCAGCATTATATCGCTGACCCTCTTTCCGGATATTCTTCTGTAGTTAAGCCCGGCAAATGCAACGTCGTTTTCATTCATTTCATCATTCACGCGCCTGGCAACCTCCTCATCAGGCAGTTCTCCCCATTCATCCAGCCACCGCTTATAAACTGCAATGCTGCTGTCACAGTATGTGACCGATAGTTCCAGGAGGCTCTCCTTCTCAGGTTCTGTCATTGTGCTGTCATACAAGGCCATCAGTAACAGTCCGCTGCACTTGTTGTTATAGATCACACCGTTCTCCCATGAGGTCATGTAACCGGGAACACTCTGATAAACCAGGCCGGCAGAATCGAGGAGATGAAACCAGGTATAGCTGTCCGTTCCGCCGGCCACCCTGTCATATTCGGACATATATCTGCGGGCTTCCGCAACCCGAGGGTCAGCTGACCTGTTTACCGAGCGGTAATAGAAGAAAGCAAAAATTACTGCCAGCACTGCGACCGAAATGGTGATCGCCAGAATTTTCCTTGTACCTGGAGATATAACTATCAGATCCTTTAAACTCATCAATTATGCACCTGCTCTGCGAGAAACTTCTTGATTTCAAGAGGAGTGGGTTTGGTAAATTTTGAAACAACAATATTTACAACTATTGCCAGTGGTGCACCGATCCATGCGAAATACCACACATTCAGCCAGTATGAGATAAAGGCCTGCCCCGGAAGGCTGCCTCCGCTTAGGCCAACGATAAAATAGGTCAGTGATATGACCGTGACAAGACTTCCGGCAAACAACCCGGCCTTTGCCCCTGCCCGGTTTGACCCGCTCCACCAGATTCCAAGGAGGAACAGAGGAAAAATCGTACAGGCGGCCATTGAAAATGCGACGGAAACAAGCTGTGCTATAAGCCCCAGCTTCATGAGAGCAACAATAGTAACAGCAAGGCCATGATAACCGTACCTATCCTGGCAATCTTCAGCTGCTGCTTGGGGGTGGAGGAGGGGTTAATAACCTTCACATAAAGATCGTGCGAAAAGGCTGATGCTCCGGCCACAAGAAGGCCTGAAACGGTTGAAAAAGCTGCAGAAATCGCTCCGGCCGCCAGTAATCCAACGATCAAGTGAGTTGACACCTCCAAGCTGAGCAGTATAAACCACAATTGCATCCTTGGCCAGGACCCCGACCTCGGGATTTGAAGAGAGGAGCTTGCCGAATGTTGAATATGCAGGGGCTGTCCAGTATACAAGACAAATAAAGAACAGACCCCATACAACTGACCATCTGTGCATCAGTTACTTTCGGAACCACATAAAAGCGCTGAATCACATGAGGCAGTCCTGCAGTGCCTACCATCAGCGAAAAACAGATTGCCATCCACTGGAAGAAGGTTGTGCCGGTTGACGGATCCCATGGCATTGCAAATTCAGGGCTGGGCACAATTGCAAAATCATGTCCGTAGGCATTCAGCAGAGCCACTCCGTCCGATATATTGGGGGCAGGGATACCCTGAACTATATCAGTTACGGCTGCACCATAGCCAATCTGGGGCAAGAGCCAGAAATAATCAAACTTGAATGCCATTATAAATACCGGGATCAGAAATGAAATCACAATAATTACATACTGTATCTGCATATTTTTTGTTGCTCCGATCATACCTGAGATCAGAGTGTATAACAAGACCACCGATGAACCTATAATTACTGCCCAGGTATAATTAAGTCCCAGAATCCATTTGAACATCAGGCCTATACCACCAAACTGGCCAACACAATAGGCAAATGAAATCAGAATTGTAAAAATGGCGCTGACAATTCTCAGGTCACGCGAATAATACCGGTCACCAATAAAATCAGGTGCCGTATATTTACCGTATTTACGTATCTGGGCAGCCATAAGAATCAGCAGCAAAACATAACCTCCTGTCCAGCCTACCACATAAGCCAGACCGTTGTACCCGAAACCGTACATCATACCTGCCATGCCCAGCACCGAAGCAGCACTCATCCAGTTTGATGCAATAGCCATACCTGAACCGACTCTTGATATCTTCCTGCCGGCAGCATAATAGTCAGCCGGATCCTTTGCCCGGAAGAAGATCCCTACCAGAACAAATGTTACCAGGATTGCAATAAGAATTATGGCCGGACCTGTTTTAAAGCTGCCCTCCAGTTGGGTCAGATTCTGTGCACTTCAATGAAATATATCCCCGAAAAGACGAAGAATAATGTGAAATATAACTTTTTCATTTTTTTCTGCAAATTATCTTATTCAACAATGCCTTCCTTATTTAATCGCCACTCTATCAATATATTATATACTATACACAGTACCACAAACAGTATCAGCAGAAAGACTGCTGTATAAAAATAATGGAATGGGAATCCCAGAAACCTTGTATCGGTAAGAACTGACTGATTATGAGTAAGATATAAGTTTCATCGCCCGGGCAAGCGGTCAAATGATGAATCGTCAAGAGACTCAGGATAAACCTTCTGACAGGCTCGCAGACAAAATTGCGGCCTCAAGACTGACTGTACCGTATCCTGTAAATGGCTCCAGCATTGTAATGACCCCGTCGCTGGCGTCCTGTATGCGGAATTTGAGATCCATATACGACTGGCCCTTTAAGGTCGAAATGTCAGTGTGCATAACCTCAAGCTCCGAAACCTTCTCACTGAGCAAAGGCCTTACAGAATCAGGCACCAGGGTGAATGTAACGTTGCTGATTGCTGCGGAGAGCAGCTGCTGATCAGCTGCCGCAACCGTAATCTTCCCCCTTGCCATCAGGAGTGAGCCGAGAAGAGTCTGATAATCTGCCTGATCACTGTTTCCGCCGGTAACATCTGCCCACTCTGCTTCAAACAGTGTAAGAGACTTTTCCGGTACAGGCTTCTCAATCACCCGCAGGAGGATCTGGAAGCCGAATACCGCCACTGCCCATATGGCAAGCATGGTGAAGATGACATTCCTGTTCTTCTTGCCATGCCGGTTACGTGGACTGAAAATACTGAAATTGTACTGATCGCTTGATTCCATAGGTTGTAGGAGTTTTTTCAATAAAATTAAGGTTAGCTAAAATAGAAAATTTCTCTGGGAAAGGCACCAACAGGCGCGAAATAAAAAATTGAGAGAGGTCCCGGTACCCCTTGTTACAGTTTTACACCGGTGGAATTATTATGGAATACCGGATCCTTCCTGCCTCCGGGTTCTGACACCTTCAGGTCTTTGAAGGTTGCCCCGTGAACATCGTCAAGCACAACTGCAGTGCGGTAATCCTTCTTTTCACACACCAGTTTTACATTCTCAAAAGTAATACCCTTTGCGTGTCTAATATAAAATCCCCATGCCGGCAGTTCCTTAAACATTGAGAACTCAGGATAACTGGCACCCATTTCAGGCACCTTGTCGAGCTCGTCAAGCCCCACCCTGGCATAATTCGGGTTCCCGCCTCCGGGATAATGTATCTCTATGTTTTTCAACGTGATGTTTTCAATCATGGCGTCAGGCATCCCCACAATCGACGAGGGTGAAATGTTCCGCGGCAGGTCCTCGACCGGACCCTCGTAGTTATACCCGGCATCAGGCTTGGTCGCAGGCACCTCGGCATAGAGATTCGAAATGGTCACGCCGCTCATACGCCCCTTCTTTCCTGCACTCCTCTCACCTATCCTCAGGAAAATAACATTACCTGTGTTTATAGATCTCAGGCTGTCGACCACAATGTTTTCCACGAAGCCTCCGTCTACGGCTGCAAAGGTTATCGCCGACCTGTATGTGTCAAACACAAGGTTGTTAACGATGCGTATATTCCTGAATCCGCCATGTCCCACCGTGCCGAATTTAATTCCGTTGGCGCTGGTCCTGACGGTATTGTTGTAAATGTAAACGTTCTGACAGACAAAGCTGGCGCTGTGCGACTTAAGGCAGATGCCGTCATCGGCAGCATCAAAGTAGGAATTTGACACCACAACGCTGTCGCAGTCGACAATATCCACTCCGTCATTGTTCCAGTATGACTTGCTGTCGACGGTGATGTTGTCGATAACCAGGTTACGGCACTGGTCGTACTGTTGGTTCCAGCTGCCGGGATCCTTCAGCATGATATCTTTTATTATGATGTTTCTGCAGCTCCTGAAATAAATATTCTGAGGCCGGATGGTCTCGCGCGGCCGGTCATATTTCAGCGGGTCCTTGACTACACCCTTGTGTATCATGTCAACAAGGTTGTAAGCTACCTGGAACCCCTGTCCGTCAATCACTCCCTTGCCGGTTATGCCTATATTCTCCTGGTCAAGGGCAAAGATGAGAGCGGTCCAGTTAAAGTTCATCTCATAGTCAAACGGGTTGACCGAACCGACCAGGATGGCCCCCTCCTCAAGCTGAATGGTGACATTTGACTTGAGATAGATGGTCCCCGTCAGGTACCTGCCCACATAAAAGACCAGCCGTCCGCCGCCGTTTTCGCTGATATAGTCTATGCCCTTCTGTATTGAATTGGTATTCAATGTTGTGCCGTTAGACTGAACTCCGAACAATGACGCATTGTAATCCTTTGCCTGTAACTGGAGCAGGGCTCCAAGAAGAAAAGCTGATAAACAGATTGCCCTGGTTTTCATATCATCCGTATTTAATTTAATCTTAAAGGTCGGATTAAATCGCACATGATTGCCTTCATCGAACCCGAGGCGCCCGGTTGAAAATGAATTGATTTCATACGTGTTTGAGTTCAATCATGTGGGTTTCATATTTTATAATAACTGACCGGTCCGGTCATGCCCATAGACTGCAGGGGCTGGATCTTCCTTCCCTCATTCGTCCAGTACTGTGCCGAACGATTGTCAGTTAGTGATTTCATGTAGTTACCCATAGAAGTGGTGACCTCCACCTCTATCAGGTTTTCGCCCGGCCTGATAAATTCCGTGATGTCCCAGATCCTGCGGCCGTACCACTTAACACCACAGCTTTTGCCGTTTACCCTCAGTTCGCTGGTACCAAACACCTTCCCGAGGTTAACAGCGAAACCACCGGAATCGTCAGTCTTAAATGCATTGCGGTAAACAACTGTTCCGGAAAAATGGACAAAATCCTCTATCTCTTTCAGGTCGGTCAGTCTGTCCATCACAACCTCCCTCATCGAGCCGTCACGGCAATGTCTGAATTCAGCCTTCCAGCCGTCAGTGATCAAACGGGTATCTGGACCGGCCGCCGGCAGATGGTGCCACGCCTCCGTCACTATTTCATGGTCAAAAACGAAAAGGATTGATTCGGCCGGACCGAGGTCAAGGCTGATACCTCCATCCGGATCAGGATTCGCCCTCAGGCGCCTGCCACTCTCCGGATCCCAGACTGAGCAATGCTTCCTGCGAGAAACATCCGCTGAAAAGACCACCCTTGTCTTATGGGAATCATGCAGGTGAGAGTTGATGATGAAGATATATTCCGATCCCTCATCAGCGCAGTACCTGGTCTGCATCACAAAGGGATCCGGATTTTCAATCGTGAGATAAGGTAATATCCGGTACCGTTCCTGCACTGTTCTGTACCACCCCATGAAGTCATTTTCAGGCTTTTTAAGTAATATGAACCTGTGCGGATATGCTTTCATCTTTTGAATTATGACCGCTGTTTCCCTGTCACGGTTCCGGTGGTTAAGCCAGCCTGCAGATTTTGACGGAAAGGTTTCGATGCAAAAAATCCGGCCTCCCGACCGCACGAACTGAAGAAGCTTTCCGGCAGTTACAGGGTCCAGGCTTTCGACGCGGACCAGGAAGAGTGTGTGGTACTTTCTCGTACCGTAATGAATATAACCTCTTTCAATCTTCGCCTCAACCAGTATCCGTTCTGAGACGTAGTCGCAACCTCCGCCGTTTTTGACAATGGCTTCCCAGACCAGAGATAGGTAGTCGGCGTGCAGTACCGAAGGAAAAGGTTCATTTTGCATGCCGATGAGGCTCCACATATCAGCTGTAGGAGGCAGTATTGCTATGTCTGCATACATGTCGCAGTTCTGCAGCAAGGCTGATAACCGCCCCTTGTATTCATTGAAAAGATGCAGATGGGGCCACCAGTTATTCTTCTCATTGTACCAGGCACCATACCTTATCCAGCCGGGGTAAGGAGCCTCCGGTGGTGAATAATTGAATCCGTGTAAAACGGAGTGAGTTATACCCGATACTATACTCTGGTCGCTTCCGATCTTCAGATTCTCAAGTGATGTGTTGAAGACAGTGTAGGTGTCAGTCATCTCCTCGCAGCTTACCACCCTTTTTCCGCTCAGATGGGCCGCGGAGGAGACATATTTGTTGATCATGGTATAGGCCCTGCCCCTCCGGTAATCGGTTTCAGGCATCTCCTCTCCTATGAGGTGCTTAAGCCAGTTCATGGTCCATGACTCTCCCTCGGGGATGTCAACGGCCATGCTGCTCTCCAGCGGGAAGAAACCACGCCCGTATGCCTGCATTCGAGATCTGACACCCAGGCCACTGCACCATCCGGCAAAGGTCCTGAGAAACCTCTCTTCCAGCAGCTCTGCCTTAGTGGTCTCAAAATCATACCTCATCCGTCTTACCTTCTCCTCAAAGTCCTTACCGAGGGAGACACCGTAATCCGGGTCCGTAACATTTCCCATGGCCCCGCTCCGGAACAGCACGAAAGGAAGGACCGGAAAGATATCATAACCCCTTCTGCTGATAAACTCGCTTCTCATGTCAGAGGTCCAGTTGGCTCCCTCAAGCTCCATGCTGTCAGTGAAGAGTGCGCGGAGGTGTTGTGAGAGCGGGCCTGTGCCTGTTTCAATGGTGTCAGACATCCGTTCAAGATACCTCTGTACTGCCGCCTCACTGAAATGATCGAGAACGGGCCCGCTGGCCCCGGGAGAGCCGTTGATGACCTCCATGAAGCCGGTGATCTCAACAAGCGCATACAGGGCATGGCTGCCCTCCGCGATGAAGAGATTGATATATTCACTGTCAGTTCTGTCGGAGAGATCGGTTATATGACCGGCGCCCGGCAAAGGGTCTGGCACCAGTGACAGTGAGAGCAGCCTGCTGGTGCGCCCTGACCAGGGAGAACTGACAGCAGGGTAAGCCTCGGCAAGTATCTCATCCCTTGAAATGGAATAGTCAAGAGGTCCGGAGAGTTTTTTAACGGCCACAACCACGATACGTGACCGCTCCTCCTCCCTGAGATCCTCTGACCCGAAGGGCCACCCCGATCCTACGATCAGGTCACAGGTCATCCCGAGCGACTTCGCTTCTTCAAATACGATACGGAGCATCCCCGTCCACTCATCGCTCAGCCATGTGAGTGAGGGAATTCCGGGGTCATCACCATCAAATCGTGACGGGAACTGTACCGGGTTGATCTCCACACCGCCTATCCCTGCTGCCTTGAGCAGCCGGAGCTCCCTTACCAGTTCGCCTGGCTCCACCTTATTGCCGTTCCACCACCATCTTACAAAAGGACGGTAGTTTGATGCGGGGGCCCTGAACAGTTCATAAAGCCCGCTCTTGCCGGCTATGGTGTTGCTCCCCGCCGGAGAGCCGGCGAAAAGGCCCAGACGGCCTGCCGCAAGCCATCCGGCAGCCGCCAGAGCACCACCTGATATGAATTTCCTGCGCCTCATTGTATCCCGAACGGGAATTCTTCATGGAGATCCCAGCTGCGGCCGTTATGCCTGAGCAGGAAAATACTCCGGACTTCAAATGACGATACGAACTCTTCATCCTTCATCTCCTGCCAGGCGTCACTGAAGGCATCTCTGGCAAGGTCTCTGGTCGCAACGGTGATGTGGGGCTGCATATCATTCATGATCTCATCATGTCCAAATCCCAGTTCTGTCAGCAACACATCCCTGAGACGCCCGTGCAACGACTTCACCGGGCCAGGTTCCACGATCTTTATGAAAATCACTCTCGGAACAAAGGCGCCGTAACCGTTCAGTTCCACTGTGAAGGGCTTCTCTTTCAAAGCAAATACTGCGAGGGCATCGCACATTCCCCTTTCCACTGAAAGTATCCTTTTAAAAGGCATCTGAAGGGTGATGTGAGCAGGTGATTTCAGGGCATGGGCAGCCCCGTACTGATCCCTCATACGTTCCTTGACCACCCTGATCTCATCACTTAAAGACCCGTGAAAAACAATGGCTATGAAATAGAGTCCGCTTTTATATTCCGGAATACCTTTCACCTGTTGATCATCTGACCGTTCCCCTGACGGCAATATCTCAGCATAAGGTATCCGGCCGCACCTGACACAACAGATCCGGCCAGGATCCCAATCCTGGCCGAATCCATCAATATGTTGGCATCGGCAAACGCAAGATTGGCTATAAACATAGACATCGTAAAGCCCACTCCGGCAAGCATGGCGGTGCCGATAATCTGTCCGAATGACACACTTTCAGGCAGTCTGGCAAATTTCAACCTGATACCGACGTACGAGAACAATGTAATCCCCACTGTCTTGCCAAGAAAGAGACTGATGGCCAAGCTGGTTATAAGGGGCACATCCGGCTGCATTCCCGCAGTGAAGGCAATTCCCGCATTGAAAAAGGCAAAGAGAGGCATTATAAGATATGCCACCCAACTCTGAAGCACATGCTCAATATGCTGCAACGGCGACTGTACATTCTCAACCCACTCCTCAATATCGTCAATCTGCTCAATCTGTTCGGAGGTTAAAAGGGGTGTATGTACCGTGGCGGCTTGCTTAAACTCATCCGCAATCTCACATAGCTTAAGGGTGAATGTCTTCATGTCAGTC
Source organism: uncultured Rikenellaceae bacterium (assembly GCA_963696805.1). Lineage (GTDB taxonomy): Bacteria > Bacteroidota > Bacteroidia > Bacteroidales > VadinHA17 > SR-FBR-E99. The sequence continues at coordinate 336,881 of CAVOLF010000005.1, read as the reverse complement.
TTCTGCCTGAGGGGTACGCTGAAGGCCAGCAACACGCCTGCAATGGTGGGGTGAATGCCTGACTTCAGAAATAAATACCAGACAACAATGCCGCAAAGGAGATGAAGATACTTCGGGAAGATGTTCATCAGGTTAAGAACCAACAGGATAGCCATGGGTATGGTGGCCCAGGCAAGCATCATCCAGTCGATTGACGAACTGTAGAAAAGTGCTATCACAAGTACCGCACCAATATCATCAATGATAGCAAAGGCAGCCAAAAAGACTTTCAGCCCTACAGGCACCCTGTTGCCGAGAAGCTTAAGAATTGCAAGGGAAAAGGCAATGTCTGTGGCCATGGGAATACCCCATCCGTGGGATGCCAGGGGATTGTTGTTCAGAACAAGATAAAAAACAATCGGGAACACTATTCCTCCAAGGGCTGCAATCAATGGCAGTGCCGCCTTTGAACGGGTGTTAAGCTCACCGATCATCAGCTCCCTCTTGATCTCAAGCCCGATCATGAAGAAAAATATTGCCATAAGACCATCGTTTACCCACAGGATCAAAGGCTTATTCAGGCTGAAGTTGCCGGCATCTATGCCTACAACCGTAGTTTTCAGGGTTTCGTACAGGCCACTAAGCTGTGAGTTGGCAAATATCAGTGCAACAATTGTTGCACCGAATAGCAGTATTCCACCAAGACTCTGAGCCCGATCGAACTTTTGAAATGTTGTGACTATAATGCTTTTCATATTAAGATGCGGCCCGGAAGAGGCCGTCACTCCGGGTTTCAGGTTTAGTGATCTAAATATACCATTTTTTAAAATTGTGATCCGGCAAAAGAAAAGTGTTTTTGAAACGGGTTACTCAAACCAGGTCTTTATGAAGACCTCGCGGTCATGCTGCAGATCCGTTGCCCTGTATGAGACGGAAGCGTCATTCTCTACCGTGTATACCCAGTATCCTGACACAATGCCGGGACTGTAGAAAGTCCTTCTCAGGTATAGCCTGTCTCCCTCGGCAAACTCGCACTTTCTGCCGTAAGCGGATATCTTACCGTACACATCCTCCATTGATGTCTTGATCCAGATCATATTGGGTCCGTCATAGTTCTCCGGACCGGTCTGGCGGTGCTCGATAAATTCACCTACATATTTGCGGGTTATGATAAGCTCATCCTCACCAGGAGTGGAGGAAGATTTCCTGAGAGAACTGCAGGAAACGGTCAGAACCATTAATATCAGAAATAGTAGTCCTTTCATGCGAATCATGGAAATACCGGCTTTAACCGTCGCGTCCCTAAACACGGGGTAACGCAATATAAAATTACTTAATTTCCCGGTTCCTGTTAAGCCCGATCAGATTTTTATACATATTTGTGTAAGCTTTGTCAGAATTAGCAATCGGTACCCGGGTGAAAAGGGTTCATTATGAATAATTATCTGGTGAAAAAGAATGAATTTCTGACTATTCCGAATCTCATTACTTCATACCGGCTCCTGGCAGCCCCGCTTATCCTTTATTTTATCTTCACAGGGAATGAGAAACTGTTTGCCATCTTCCTCATTATCAGCCTTGTCTCTGATATCCTTGACGGGGTCATAGCCCGTCGTCTCCACATGGAGACCGAGATTGGGGCAAAACTCGACTCCTTTGCTGACAATTTCAATTACCTGCTTGCCTTCACGGGAATGATTGTTTTCAAAATGGAAGAACTGAGACCGCATCTGCCAAGTTTTTCAGTCTTTATTGGCATGCTGGTGCTCACCGTGGTAGTGTCATTGATTAAATTCAGGAAGTTTCCCAGTTTCCATCTCTATATAACCAAGATCGGGGGCTATATCCAGGGAGCATTCATCATTGTCCTCTTTACCCTGGGTTTTTACGCCCCGTTCTATTACTTTGTGATCATCTGGGCAATCATTGGTGCAATAGAGCATATTGCCATCCAGATGATAATACCTGAAATGCGGTCAAACGTAAAAGGGCTCTACTGGGTGCTCAGGGATAGAAAGGCGGAAAAGGAAAAAGCATCATGATCTTTCACTCGGCATTTGAGAACAGTTATCTCTGGTATCCTCTCATAGGATTTATTGTCGGACTCATCGGCACCCTGATCGGAGGCGGCGGAGGCTTTTTCTTTATACCCATTCTTACACTTCTTTTCGGGGTACCGGCAAACATTGCGGTTGCAACATCCATAGCCGCCACTCTTCCGATATGCCTCGTCGGATCTGTTGCACACTATCGCAACGGAAACATCCAGCTCCGGATAGGGCTGGTCTTTGCTGCGGCAGGTGTTCTCGGTGCCCTTTCCGGCGCAAGCTTCACAAGCCTGATAACAGCACAGCAGCTTAAAGTCAGCTGGGGAGTATACATCATTCTCCTGGCAATCCAGATGATAATCAGCGCCTGGAGGAAGAGGAGAGATGAGGCAAACGGTATAATCAAGCCGGAAGGGTCGCGGCTGGAAAAGGCAGCCACCGGAACGTTTTTCGGCTTTATCGCCGGAGTTATAACTGCAACTTTCGGAACCAGCGGTTCCACACCGGTACAGGCGGGGATGTTCGCAATGCGCATACCGGTAAAAATGGTAATAGGAACCTCACTGATGGTGGTGATGGTGAACCAGGCCTCCGCCCTCGGTGCCCACTTCCTGGTGGGGGAAATTGACCTTACACAGGTTTATTTTCTGACGGCAGGAACAATAGCCGGCTCTCTCCTGGGCCCCAGGCTCCTCAAAGGGATAAAGCTGGAACGCGCTGAAGGACCCATAAGAACCTTGTATGCAATAGGAATGATAGTCTTCGGTACACTGATGATATTAACCTGAAAAACGTAATGTCAACCGGATGACAACATAAAATGTACTGGAAAATCTACATTATCATAATTAGCTATTTCGTCCTGGGTACGGCGGGTATATGGATCATCAACAGGAGAAAAGAACCTGAGGTGGCCAGACGCAGCTGGATAAAACACTCCACTTACTTCATCATCACCAACATAGTCTATTTCAGTATTGCCCTGGAGGTAACGATGTTCCGTTACATTGCAATCGTGATCATTATCGCCGGATTCCTCGAGCTGGGTAAATTGTTCCTCGAATCCGGATACCTTCATAAGATCTTTTTCCTGGCGTCACTCCTGCTTCTTGCGCTCCTTTCCTCAGGCTTCTTCTTCTTCAGCGCGATGGACCAGGGACTTATCCTCTTTGCATTTCTCATACTTTGCATTTTTGACGGCTTCAGCCAGGTGACTGGCCAGCTCATCGGCAAGAGAAAACTATTCCCGAAAATAAGTCCCAATAAGACAGTGGAAGGCTTCATAGGGGGAGCCACCTTTGCTATACTCAGCAGCCTGATCTTCAGACAGCTCATCCCTGAGATCCCGCTGCCTGAGGTTCTTCTGCTGAGTGCAATCGTAGTTTTGTTTGCATTTGCCGGAGATACAGCCAAGTCTGTCTATAAGAGACGATACAACGTAAAGGACTTTTCAGCTATGATACCCGGCCACGGAGGCTTCCTCGACAGGTTTGACAGTCTTATCACAGGGGGGGCAGGAGTAGCACTGTTTGTCTGGCTTACCGGATTTTAATTTCCTTATCTATTTTCTGCGGGGAAAACTCACCACACAAGCTCACGCTGCTGGGAAAACTCACCTCACAAACTGCAGGGAAAAACCTCCTAGCAGGATCGGTTTCTCTAACCCCGGAGAACATCCGTCGCGTCAGCCGAAACTTGGGCCTCCTGCACGGTTCTGAAATAGTGTTTTCCCTCCGGATTATAAATAATATTCAAGGCGCCAGGCAACACTCCGACCTCAAAATGTTGTGCAAAATAGAGCTCCCCGTCAATATGAAACGGCATTCTTTCCGGGAACTCCAGAACCAGCTTATCAGTCTGGTAATAGTTTACCCTTTTGTCATTGATATGTGTTCCGGCCGGTACCATGAGCAGGATCTTAAGTCTCTGAAACAGGGTTAGCCTTTTGATTGCACAGACATCAAGAAGGCTGTCATTAGCCAGGGCTTTGGGTGTGAGGTAAAAAGATCCCGCAAATCTCCTGCCGTTTGCAACGGTATTCATGAAACAGTCAGTCTCGTAGGTCGATCCGTTACAAGTCATCTTCATCCTTTTTTCACGGTAGCCGAAAAGCGTCTTTAATATGTGCCATATATATTTGCCTTTGCCGCCGGGTTTTACTTCGCCTGATTCAGTATAATTCTCCGAAGCCACCTGTGCGTCAAACCCCAGCCCCAGTCCGTTCAAAATGATCTTCCCGTTGCAGATGCCAACATCCATTGACATCACATTCATCCTGAAAAACATCGCCCAGTCTTCCTCCTGAAAACGGTCGGGAAAGCCGGTCACCTGTATGAAATCATTGCCCGTGCCTCCGGCAATCAGCCCTGTGACAATGTCTTTACGGTGAACAAGGGGCGCAGCTATTTCATTCATCGTACCGTCACCGCCCACCCCGATGATGCAATTGTAACCTCTGGCCGCAAACTGCTCAGCCAGTTCGCCAGCATGGCCCTTTCTTTCGGTAAAGACAATTTCGGCATCAAGGTTGTGGAGGGCGGTCATCTGCCTTATCTTATCTACCAGTGTCATTGCAAAGCCGTTACCGGCAACCGGGTTGACAATAAAAACCCATCTCCTTTGATTTTCCATGGCGGTTTTTGGTGAATTGTGTTTCTCGGAGTTAAATCTTATGGAAATTTACAGTTTCTACGAAAATATCACTCAAATGGTGACGCTTATTGTGTGTGTGCCAGGAAAGAGTGATTAAAAATTAAGAAGCTCACCGGCGATATCCCCTCAATGAATGTTCCTGTCAGATATCCCCTATAACGAGTGTGCTTATCGAATGCGGAAGGCTGACGGTAACAGCAGCCTTGCTCCCGATATAAAGCCTGTAGCTTATCTCCTCTGCCGTAGGATTCATTACCACAACGGCGATAGTGCCATCGCTGTTCATAAACGCAGTGGTCAGCATTTGTGCCCTGCTCGAGGAGCTTATGACCCTGGTTGCCCCCGGCCTGATGAACTTTGAAAAATGACCAATATAATAGTAAGAGTTCATGTAATGCAGGCTGCCTTCACTAACCCTGGCATGGACAGGCGCAAAACAGAAATTGCCGACATGGTTGGGGCCTCCGGTTTCATCCAGAAGTATATTCCAGTCGGTCCATGCCACGGCTCCGTTGTTGAAATCATGGATCATGTTCTCACCGTAATACTCACCCCATTGCCAGTTTTCTATGGTTTGCCAGCTGAAAGGGTAATTACAGGCTTCGGTCAGAAGAAGGTTAGTCGCCGGGAATGTCTCTGCCACACGTTTTACATTTTCATACTGCCTGCCGCCGGTCCACACCTCATACCAGTGAAAACCGATGCCCCATACATACTTAGCCGCCCCTGGGTCACTCAGGATGGTTGATGCCCTGTGATATACCAGGTCCCGGTTATGATCCCAGGCTATCAGCTTTTTGTCTCCCAGATCATTGTTGTGAAGTGTCGGACCAAGGAAATTCTTAATGAAATCCCTCTCCTCCTCAGCAGTATAGATGCAGCTCTCCCATGTCTGCCTTGCCATAGGCTCATTCTGCACCGAAAGACCCCATACCGGCACCCCGCTCTGCTCAAGCGCCTCGATGTACTTAACATAATATTCTGCCCATGACTGGTAATATTCCGGCAGCAGCTTACCTCCGTACAGCATGTCATTATTGTCCTTCATCCATGCCGGCGGGCTCCAGGGACTGACAAAGAGCGGAAGGTTTCCACCGGCCTTCTCCATTGCTTTTTTGATCAGGGGAATCTTGTACTTCTCGTCATGGGCTATGCTGAAGGTCTCCAGTTCCTTGTCACCTTCCTCAACATAAGTGTACATGTCACTGGAAAAATCGCAGCTGTTCATATTGGTCCTGCCAAATGAATAACCAATACCGGCTGCAGGGTCAAAATAGGCATTGATGAACTCATCCTGAACTGCAGGTGGCAGCTTAGCCCATGTCTCAGCTGCGGCATCTGTGAAAGCCCCTCCTATTCCCAGGAAAGTCTGAAACCTCTTCGACGGATCGATAAATAATGAGGGCTGCGTCTCCAGCGGCTGGCCAAAGTCAGTAAAAGTCAGCGTATCAGTTGCTGAAAGCCTGAATGGAGTCGATTCGGCAGTTGTATAAACGACTACCTTCTTGGAACCCGCACTGAATTCCGCCTTCGGTGATGCTGTAGCTGCTTGTTTATCAGTTACCTTATTGCCGGTGCATGCAGCCAGCAACAATACAGCAGTAAGAAGTAGTCCGTTTCTCATTTTGACAGTTTTTTCGGAATTATGCGATCTTCTTGTTTCATTTATGGCAGGCTCTTATGCCATGCTTTGGTACAGGACTTCTATTCCTGTTGCCCCCATTCCACCTTTCCTGACCGGTAAAAGCTGATGCCCATCGCTTCCAAACGTTCACCCTGGGCGCCGAGACGCAGTTTGTAATCATCCCAGCTGCGCTGTTCGGCAGGGGTCCACCCGATCTCGGCATAACCCAGCAACCTCGGGAAGAGGAGGTATTCGGCTTCCACACGGTTTGAAACGGTCTCGGACCATAGCGGGGCTTCTATTCCGATGATGCTTTCCCTTTTTATCTCCGGCACCAGTGTTGCAGGATCCCAGTTGTAACCGTGGTCCACCTCTATGTACCCGGCCCAGTTCAACCCGTAGATGCTGGTCGAATCATACTTCATGTCAAGGTATGCATACCTGGCCGGCGACATCAGTACCTTTGCTCCCTGGTTCATCCCCTTGATGGCGTTATCGGCCCTGGCCCAGTACTGGACAATAGTGTTGGGCTTCAGTGTAGCCAGCGCAATCTCGTCCCATCCTATCACCTGCTTGCCGTGGGCGGTGACGATATCCTGAGCCCTGTTGATGAAGGGAATGTAATCTGCAAGCCTTGTGACATGAGACTCGTCCCCTCCTATATGAAGATATGGCCCTGGTGTCAGGGCGGAGAGTTCACGGAAAACATCATCCACAAATTTGTAGGTTATTTCAGATTTCGTGTCCAGGGTGCTGAATCCGACCTTGATGCCTGTATACAACTCAGGGGACACCCGGCTTATGTTCAACTCAGGATAGGAAGCAAGTGCGGCATTGGTGTGGCCCGGCATGTCAATCTCGGGAATGATTGTGACATACCTCTCCTGTGCAAACTTAACCATATCAGAATACTGCTCACTGGTATAAAAACCGCCTTCCCCTCCGCCTACCTGGGTACTTCCACCATGGATGGCAAGGTTGGGCCATGAGCTGATATCTATCCTCCAGCCCTGATCGTCTGAGAGGTGCAGGTGCAGGACATTCATCTTGTAGGCTGCCATCTGATCAATAAAGATCTTTATATCCTCCGCTCCGAAGAAATGACGGGCTACATCACGCATGGCACCCCGGTATGAATAGACAGGATAATCACGGATCGTCCCGGTGGAAATCTCCCACGGACCCTCCTGCAGAGTGGTCATCTCCACTTTCGCCGGTAAAAGCTGCCTCAGGGTCTGTACTCCGTAAAACAATCCTGCCGGCTTATTTGCGGTTATTTTCAATAATTTACCGGTGACTGCCAGTTCGTACCCTTCATCACCCAGCTCTGCATATCCCTCTGAAAGAGCAAGAAGAATATCTCCCTTGCCCGGCTTCCTGCCGTCTGAAACTACCTTCATATCAAGACCGGTTGACGGATTTAGCTTGTCAGCCAGAAACCGGCCCGTCCGGAGAAGCTCCTCCGACTCCTCTGAAACATAAATGTCGCTCTTACCGGTAAGGGTGAATGTTTCACCTGTGGCTGTTATTGTCACCGGTTTCGGGATAATGTTCGCCTTTGTCATATCTGTCTGGGTTGTGGAGCAGGCTGTCATACCCATAATTAGCAAGGATGACAAGACGGCCGTGATAATGTTTGATTTTCTCATGGGTGGATATTTTGTTTTTATTGTTCGAATCCCGTTATCAGGGGTTAAATATATCCATTTTTGGAAAACAGCCGGCAAGAGCATTTAAATAAGCACTGTTTCCCGCTCCGGATGAGGTAATTAAGACCTTTCCATGACAACCGCCCCGAATGCCGCCTTTTTACCGCATGCTCTAATTCCATCACCTCCCTGCAGTAGTTCCGGATAATTATTAAATTTGTTGACACTGCTATGAACGTTATTGAGCCAAAGGATTTCGAAGGTCTCTCTTTCCTTTTCAGGGGTGAAAGAGGGCACCGTCTTGCCGGATTCACTATACGGCTTCTGGCAATCGATAAGGTGAACCGGGTCTATGATAACTCCGGCGCCTGGACCGGCCCTGAATTCACTTCGAGGCTGCTTGATGACCTCGGGGTAAACTATGTTGTCGGAAACGCCGAAAGGTTGAATAGCCTGCCCGAGGGGCCCTTCATCACCGTGTCAAATCATCCATACGGCGGACTCGACGGAATAATGTCGATTGACCTGTTTGCACGACTGCGCCCCGATTACAAATTCATGGTCAACAGGATCCTCTCTATGATAAAGACCCTTAACCATAATTTTATTTCCGTGGCGCCGACAGGCAATAAATTGACAGGCATAAAAGCAGCCAGCATAAGGGGGGTACGCGAAACACTTGAACATATCCGCAATGGTCACCCTGCAGGCTTTTTCCCTTCGGGAGCCGTCTCCGACTTCAGCCTGAAGGATCTCCGTGTCAGGGACCGGAAGTGGCAGGCTGGCATACTGCACATAATTCAATCGGTAAAAGTCCCTGTTCTGCCTGTCCGGTTCTTCGACAAAAACTCTCACTTCTTTTATTTCCTGGGATTGCTCAACTGGAGGATACGCCTCCTCAGACTTCCGTCCGAAGTGTTCAATAAAAAAGACCAGAAGCCGCGCATTGGCATCGGCAAAATAATAACCGTTGAAGAACAACGGCAATTTGCTGATGCTGAATCTCTTGGATCATTCCTGAGAAAAATGGTATACGAAATGCCTCTCCCGGGGAATTTCGTCTCCCGAAATATGATTAATCAGCAGATACAAAAATCAACCTGATATGCCTGAGGTTAAAAAGGAAGCTAAAACCAGGAAGCCGCTGAAAACCAGCGATGTGCTGAATTCTGTTTTCGGTGACAGGACCCGGACAAACCTGCTTAAAAAATACGAACAGCAGGCAATTGCATGGCTCGTTCAGCGCATTCCCCCGCGGATTACCTCAAACTTCCTTACCGGTGTCGGTTTTTTCGGTTACATAGTTGTGTTCGCAAGTTTTGTGCTTGCCAGCTATTATGAAAGAGTCTGGCTGCTTCTCGGACTGCCGGGATTTATCATAAACTGGTTCGGAGATTCCCTTGACGGAAGGCTGGCCTATTACCGGAAAAAACCAAGAAAACAGTATGGTTTTACCCTTGACATAACCATCGACTGGCTAAGTATCATACTCATCGGCCTGGGCTATATCATCTATGCCGAGGGTGTCTGGGAGGTGTTTGGCTATGGCTTCGTTTCAATGTATGCATGGGAGATTATACTTGCCCTTATCAGATACAGGATCACGGGGAAATATTCAATTGACTCCGGGAAACTGGGCCCTACGGAAGTCAGGATAATGGTCGGCACCGTAATGGTGGCAGAGGTCCTGCTGCCCGGATCCATTGTATTATCAGCAGGCCTCCTGGTCACAGCCATCTTCATTGTCAATATCATTGATACCAGGAAATTACTCCGCATAGCTGATGAAATTGACAAAAGGAACTCACAATTAAAATCATAAACTATATTTGTTGAAAGCCAAACTGACCGTCATGGGGGAAATTACCGTAAAAGAAGTAGTCACGCGGAAAGATCTGCGTGATTTCATCTATCTGCCTGAAAAGGTTCACCGCAATGAATCTGAATGGCTGCCGCCAATCTACATGGATGAGTGGGAGCTGTTTGACAGGAAGAAAAACAAATCTTTCGGCTATGCCGATGCCCTGATCCTTCTTGCTTACCGGGACGGCAAACCGGCCGGAAGGATCATGGGGCTCATAAACAGGAGATACAATGATATTCACAATGAGCAGCATGGCCGATTCTGTTTTATGGAATGCTACGAAGACAGAGAGGTGTTCCATGCGCTCATCACAAGGGTTGAAGAATGGGCCAGGCAAAACGGAATGACGAAAATGATAGGCCCGCTCGGATTTTCCGACAAGGATCCTCAGGGATTTCAGATCGAAGGCTTTGAATACCCGCAGTTCATTACCAGCGCAAACAACTCTCCATATATGGTCAACCTTATAGAAAATGAGGGTTATGGCAAGAAGGTTGACCTGGTGAATTATCTCGGAAAAATGCCGAAGGAGTTTCCGGAAGTATATGAAAGGGTGCTGGAAAGGATCAACAGAACCCGGGAATTTACAATCACCGAATTTCCCACCAAAAAGCAACTCAAGCCATATATTCTGAGGGTCCTTGAGCTTATGAATGATACTTTTTCGGAGATATATGGCTTCGTGCCCCTCAATGACAAAGAAAAGTCGGATTTTGCGGCACGTTACATGCCGATCATCGATCCGAAATTCATCAAGGTGGTTGAGAAAGATGGCCAGCTGATCGGGTTTGCCATAGGATTGCCTGACCTGAGCGCCGGCATAAAGGCTTGCCGTGGCAGACTGTTGCCCTTCGGGATATTTAAGGTACTTAGGGAATCAAAAAGATCAAGGAAACTGATAATGATGCTCGGCGGGGTGAAGAAGGAGTTCAGGGGAAAGGGCATCGATGTGCTGATGGGTGTCAAGATACTCCGCGACGGAATTAACAGCCGGATGGAAAGCCTTGACAGCCACCTCGTCCTTGAGGATAACATGAGAATGAGAGGGGAATACGAAAGGATCGGCTGTAAAGTCGTCAAGAAATTCAGAATATACCAGAAAGACCTGTAGCCGTCAGTCTTCAGTCGTATGAGGCAATAGGCAGTAGGCAATAGTGAGAAGAATTTTCGATTGTCGATTTAATCAAAAATCGCAAATCGCAAATCGCAAATCACTTCAGACCTTTATTCCCATGTAATCACGGAAATCCGCTTCTTCCCGTCCATTTTTACCGTCAGGTTCTTCTCAAACTGAACATGCGTGACATACCGGCCCTGCCTGATGACCTTCTGTTCCCTCAGAATATCCCAGTTCAATACGGAACCCTTCTGATTATGCTGAATTGAAAAATAGCCCACATTCATAGACGTGACATTGTGGAAGAAGTGAGAGCCTGAGGAAGCGTCAAGGGGAAAATCCTCCAGGCTGGTTTCGATTATTATTTTTGCATTGCATATCTGCGGCCACGTCACAGGAATGCCGATCCACCTGTCACGCGTTCCCCATCGGCCGGGTCCGAGCAAAATATACTGCCTGCCGCTTCTGATCATCTCATCGTTGAACTCATCTATCTCGGCTGCAATCTCCAGGGTTTTGGTTTTGTCAAACAGATTCCTGTCAACATAAATCACATCCTGAATATTGCCAATCATGCCATTCCCCATACTCTTTTCAGTAAAAAGCAGGATGCGTGATCTGTCAATCTCATCCATGTTTACATCGTAGTCAAGTGAGGCTCCAATTATGGGTTTGATCTGCAGCAGGTAGAACGAGGCCTTGTAATCGCTGTCCCTGGTCAGGTCAACGGCAAACTCGATCTCAACCGGAGTGCCAAGGGCTTCCTTGACAATATCAAGGATCTCCGTCAGTGACTTGGCCAGCGGTATGTAATCATACTTCAGAATATCGGCAAAATTGATGATGCGCGGACCAGGCCTGTCTATACCGGGATAAATAGTTTTGCTTTCAGCTGAATAAACGGAGGCGCAGTGCCTTATCACTCCGTGACGTTCCGCATCCTCTATGCTTAAACGAACCAGTCCTGCGGTGTCGCCTTCAAGCAGGTTGATCTCCTTCTTCCCGAGGTCAACGGCATAGAGTTCAACCTGGGAATTAAGATATTGATCCTTTGGGGAATTATTCTCCAGGTTGGGGTATTTTGGCGAAAACCTGAATGCCTTTTCCCCTTCAACAACGTAGGTCCCCAGGCCCACGGCAAGCACTGCAAACCCGTCTTCCGGCTGCATGTGCCCGTAAGGGTAATAATTGTATGACTGGCTGACTCCGCTGATGTGCGGATAATAGGTGTTTTCATATTGCTCACCCACTACCTCCTGGATAATGACAGCCATTTTCTCCTCTTCAATCTTGTAGTTGATGGCGCTTATATACCCGCGGGCCGTTTCTGAGTAAATGGATGCATATACCAGCTTGATGGCATCCATGAGCTGGGTGAGTCTGACTTCGGGCTCATCGTTGATATTCGGCAGAAGATAGGTCTCAAAAATCCCCGCAAAGGGCTGCATCAACGAATCCTCAAAGAGACCTGATGAACGGACAGCCAGAGGCTTTGTGATTTTAACCAGGATAATGCGGAGCTTGTCAATCAGCTGTTGAGAAAGCACACCGCTGATGAACAGTTCTTTAATAGTCTCGTAGTTGGTTTCAGAATAAATCCTGCTTCTCAGCTTGTTATTGTCCAGGAAATCCTCAAACTCATTGGTGCCGATTATAAAGGTTCGCGGAGCCTTGATATTGATGCCGGGAACATAATTTGAAATGTCGAAATTGTAAATCAGGGTATGAATAAATGCCAGTCCCCGTCCTTTACCCCCCAGTGCTCCCGGAGACAGCTGTATGATATTGCTCTCCTCGAGAATCAGGGTCTCGTCAAATTCAACAATTTTGCCTTTGTTCTTCTCATATTTGAGCCTCTTGACCACATCAACCAGGTAGTCTCTCAGCGATTCGGCATTCTTGAAATCGCTTATTCTCTTGGGGGCAATCTCCCTGGCAAGCTGAATTTCACCGCGGGCAGTGAGCCACAGGGAGAAATGATTCTTGCGGGCGTGGTACAACAGGGTCTCCGTCGGGATCGACTGAAGCTGGATCTCGAACTCATTCATGTTCTTCGCAGTACCGATTGTCTTCCCGGTTTCATCCTTGTAGATGAAATCGCCAAAACCCAGATGAAAGCTGATGAAGTGCCTTATATCCTGTGCAAGAGTATCGGAGTTCTTGTAGATGAATACGCAGTTGAGCTCCTTTGCCTGTTTCTCATTTTCCCTGTCAGACGACTGAATAATAGTGGGAAGATCAGGAATCTCTGACTTGATGGCCCTGACCAGCTCAAATCCCGCATTCTCATCAAATGCCCCGTCTTTCTGAAACTTCACATCGGTTATCAGGCAAAGAAAGAATTCGGTGTACTTTTTAAATATCCTGATGGCATCTTCATAATTTGACGCCATCAGAATTTTGGGACGTACCCTCAGGCGCAGAACCTTGTACAATTCATCCATGGTGCTGACATCCTCAATGATGCGCCTGGTCTGCTCCATCACGCAGTGGTAAAGAAGCGGGATATATCTCGAGTAATATTTTGCCGAGTCTTCAACCAGCAATATTATGCGACTGTAGCCCACCTTCGTGTCGTTTTCAACATTCACATAGTCCTCGAGCTGCTTCACCATTGCAAAAAAGATCCGCGAATCTCCGTTCCATACAAATACATTGTCGATAAGACTGGTTCGCTTCTGTTCTCCCTGGAAAAAGCCTATGTACTGATTATTGTTGAGCAGGAGATAAATTGGTATGTACTGGTAAAGCGACTTAAGCTTCTTTGCAATCTCCATAGGGGCCTTCTTGTCAACACCCACCATAATGATTATCAGGTCAAAGTGCTTCAGGTAGAGCTTCTCCAGGGCCTCTTCAAATGATGAAACACCGGTGATACGGGGTATGGTGGTCAGATTCAGCTGGTAGTATACGCCCAGTATGTAATCCGAGAATTTGCCTTCACGTTCAAGGCTGTATGCATCATAAAGATTGGATATGATCAATATCTCCTTGACCTTGAATTTCATGAGATCATGAAATATGTCACGGTCATAATTGTTCTTCTCGAGGAAATTCTGAAGCAGTTTGCGCTTATTCAGCAGAAAATCCTTGGCAGCTTCGAACTTCTGCTTGAGCTCTTCGTCTGTCCTGTACTTTTTGATGGCAACCTCCCCCTGCCTGGAGTTCAGATAGTTACAGATCAGTGACGAGATATTGTTGATCAGATCCCTCTCCTCCTTCATGAAGGGGCCTTCATGCATATCCGGAAAGTCTTTGGTATAATATACCTCTATCTCCCCTATTTTATCATCAATCGTCAGAAACGGCTGCCGCTGCCTCCACTTGGTCACTATGAAGCCCGGCGATGTATATTCCTGCCCGTCGTAGCTGATCCTTGCCACAGTGTGTTCGGGATACTGCCAGGCATCAGGCATGATGTAGACTATTTGCTTCAATGCATTTTCAAGCGATTTTTCGGCTTGAAGAATTGAGGTTGTCTGGTTAATGCACGATAATTCCTTCAGGCGCTCCGTCTTTTCGTACATGATCTTCTTCATGCCCATTTCCGTGGCAATGACGGTATCAAGCCCGTAGATCAGGTTGATGAATCCCGAGATAAGTAGCGCCAGGGTCTCAACATATTGCTTTTCCTCCTCCAGGAATGGTTCTTCATCACCGGTGCTGTTTTCTCCTGAATAATATACCTCTACTGACCCGAGCTTTGCCGAAATGGTCTTGAAATTAGCATTCAGAAGTACCGGGGTCTTCACAAGGCCTTCAGAGGAATACTCTTTTTCATCATATGTAATGCGGCATTTAATTTCCTCCGGAGATCGGAACGCCCCTGGAATAATATCCACAATCTCACTCAGTGTGGTGCCAATCGAGAGTCCGTTCCTCAGTCGCTTCGAGATCTCATTGATTGAAGCAAATATCCTTGTGTTCCCATTCGTTCCGCCCGGCACTACTTCTCCCCTGTCGGCGGGATTTCTGATTTCATTGCCCTTGATAATGTTCAAAAAGCCGGTGATAAGGTTTGCCATATTGCTCAGAAGGACACTCTCCGATTTCATGTAAGCCTCCTCCTCGGTAACCGGAAACCCCTTCAGATAGTAGAATTCGATCTTGCCTGGCTTGTTGTCAATGGTGGTAAATTCCTCCTTCAGGCTCCATTTATGATCTTCAAAGCTCTTGTCGGAACTAACGTATTCCTTGCCGCCGTATACAATCCTTGCAACAGCGTATTCAGGATAGTTCCATGACCTGGGCATGTTCCTGCATATCTGAGTCAGGGTCTCACTTATATTCTTTTCTTCACTCAGTTTCCGCGTTTGTTCCAGCCTTTCTGTGGTTTCCTCCTCGATTTCTTCCGAACGTCCGGCCGCCAGCTGAGAATTCAGAAAGTTCAACACAATAGTGGCTATGTTCTCGAGCAACTGCCTCTCTTCATGCAGGAAGGGTCCTTCATCAGCCCTGGGGAACTGCTTCGTGTAGAAGACATCGATGGCTCCCCATTTCTTATCGTAAGTTTCAAAAACCTGCTTCTGAATCCAGCGCGACTCCCTGAAATCATCAGGGCGGTATTCCCTGCCATCATACTTTACACGTGCATAGGCATACTCCGAAAACTGCCATGCCTTCGGAATTTCCTTCACAATTTCAAGCAGGGTGTTTTCTACACTGCCCTTTTTGCTGATTATCTTGTTTATTGTGTAAATAATGGATAGACCCTTCTGACTCTGGATTTTCTCTGCCAGAAGCTTCTGCATCTCCTTCTGCCATTTGGATGTATTTTCCATTCTCTCGTCAGTTCAGCAACGATCGGGTTTCCTGACCCGATGCAATTTGTTTTGAAAGTTAATAATAACCCGATTATTTTTTTATGCCTTACGGAAAATATGGAAATTTAATTATATAAATTTGTTTCTTAACATCCAACAATCCTTAAAAACCAATTACTATGTCGAACCCAGCAGAAGAATTCATGGCGAAAATCATCGCCAAAAATCCAGGTGAAGTTGAATTTCACCAGGCAGTCAGAGAGGTAACGGATTCCCTGATGCCTTTTATCCTCGAAAACCCGAAGTATCGCTCTGCGAAAATCCTTGAGAGGATGGCAGAGCCGGAAAGAATTATAATCTTCAGAGTCCCGTGGATGGACGATAAGGGAGAAATTCAGGTCAACCGGGGTTACAGAATAGAGATGAACAGCGCAATTGGTCCCTATAAAGGCGGTTTGCGCTTTCACCCCACAGTAAACCTTGGTATCCTGAAATTCCTTGCTTTTGAGCAGGTCCTCAAAAACAGCCTTACAACCCTGCCTATGGGTGGCGGTAAGGGTGGTTCCGACTTTGATCCGAAGGAAAAGTCCGACAACGAAGTGATGCGCTTCTGCCAGTCGTTTATGAGCGAACTCTTCAGGCATGTCGGGGCAAATACTGACGTCCCGGCCGGCGATATTGGCGTCGGAGGCAGGGAGATCGGCTTCCTGTTCGGACAGTACAAGAGACTCCGGAATGAGTTTACCGGTGTGCTTACAGGCAAGGGACTCGACTGGGGCGGCAGCCTGATAAGGCTCGAAGCAACCGGCTACGGGCAGGTATATTTTGCTGAGGAGATGCTTAATACCAGGGGCGACAGCCTCAAAGGCAAAATCTGCACCGTCTCCGGCTCAGGCAATGTGGCACAGTTCGCAACCGAAAAGGCAATACAAATGGGCGCCAAAGTGGTCACAATGTCGGACTCAAATGGCTATATCCATGATCCGGACGGGATTAATGAAGAAAAACTCACCTTTATCAAGAACCTGAAGAATGTCAAGAGAGGCAGGATCAAGGAGTATGCCGATAAATACAAATGCCAGTACGTTGAGGGTAAATCAACACCGTGGGAAGTGCCATGCCAGGTCGCACTGCCTTCTGCCACACAGAATGAAATAACCGGTGCTGATGCCGAACTGCTCGTTAAAAACGGTTGCTTCGTCGTCTCAGAAGGAGCCAACATGCCTTCCACCCCCGACGCCGTAAATGTCTTTCTCCATCATAAGATCCTGTTCGGCCCGGGGAAAGCTGCAAATGCAGGAGGCGTAGCCACCTCAGGACTGGAAATGACGCAGAACTCAATGCGCCTTTCATGGTCAAGAGAAGAGGTTGATACCAGGCTGCACCGCATCATGAAAGATATCCATGCAACCTGCGTGAAATACGGGACCGGGAAAGACGGTTACATCAACTATGTCAATGGCGCCAATATCGGAGGCTTTGTCAAAGTTGCCGAAGCCATGCTCGCACAGGGCCTTGTTTAAGCCCTGACATATGCCTGTACCTGACCCTTGCATTAAAGGACCAGGTACAGGCATTTTCATCTTACTAAAATCGGAAAATGTACAAGCTCAGGAAAAACATTTTCAGGGAGACCTCTTTTGAGCTTCTGATGCAGAAACGGGTCCAGTATGTCCTTCTGATCTGCAGCAGATATGATGCATTCATAATGGAGGAAGACGGGAAAATCGACGAAAAGGTCTTCAATGATTATGTATCTTTCAATCTGCGCTACCCGCCGCGTTTCGTTCATGTGACATCGGCCCGGGAAGCAATGGAGGCACTGGGCACAAAACAGATTGACCTGGTCATAAACATGCTCAGCATAAACGATCAGGACCCGTTCGAGCTCTCCCTGGATATCAAAAGAACCTATCCTGAAAAACCTGTCGTAATACTTGCTCCCGACTCGCGTGAGGTTAACCTCAGGCTGAACAGCGAGGATCTCTCAGCTATCGATTATGTTTTTACCTGGCCGGGCAACACGGACATCCTGCTGCCGATAATCAGCCTTGCGGAGGATAAATTAAACGTTGACGAAGACAGCAAGTATGAAGGAGTCCAGTCGATTCTGCTGGTTGAAAGCTCTTTTAAAATGGCCTCCCTCTCCCTGCGCCACCTCTACTCTATCATCCTGGAACAGTCACGCGAATATATGACCGAAGGCCTTAACGAGCATCAGAAAATGATGCAGATGAGGGGAAGGCCCAAGATCCTTCTTGCTTCAAGCTTTGAAAAAGCAGGGCAGCTATTCGCAAAGCATAAAACACAGCTCCTGGGTGTCATCGCGGATATTGAACCTAAGACCGGAACTGCCGAAATCAAAGACATTGCAGCAGACTTCTGCCAGGAGATAAAAAAGTATGATCCAAACCTTCCGATATTAATACAATCAGCTGACAGTGAAGATGAAAAGTTTGCCGTAGAATACGGAGATGCATTCCTCTACAGTGACTCCAGAACCCTTCCCCTTGATCTGAAATCGCTTCTGAAAAAACACTGCTCCTTCGGAGATTTTATCTTCACAGACCCCGATACAGGCCTGGAAATTGCCAGGATTTCAGATCTGCAGAATTTTCAGCGCAGGCTGTTTGATATACCTGATAACTCCTTTCGTTACCACCTGTCAAGAAACCATCTTTCAAAATGGCTGTACGCCCGCGCACTCTTTTCCCTGGCTGAGTTTATCAAAGAGGTAAGCATTGACGATTTTGCCAGCATCGACCAGGCCCGCCGCTTTATCTTTGATACCATTGCCAATTTCAGGCTTAACAAGGGACATGGCATTATTGCAGATTTTTACCGCGAGCACTTTGACGAGTACCTGACATTCACAAGGATCGGCGAGGGTTCTATGGGAGGGAAAGCACGCGGACTGGCTTTCCTTGATTACCTGATAAAACAAAACCAGTACTTTGACAGCCTTGAAGATACGGTGGTTTCGATACCACGGACGGTAGTCCTCAGCACGGATGTGTTTGATGAGTTCATCTCGCAGAACAACCTTTACGAGATCGGCCTCTCTGATAGAAGCGACAGGGAAATACTTGACGCCTTCCTCAGGGCAACCCTACCCTTCAGAATTCATAAGGACCTGTTCGTTTTCATCTCAATAATCAACGGTCCGGTGGCCATTCGCTCATCGAGCCTGCTTGAAGATTCCCATTTCCAGCCATTCGCCGGAGTCTATTCGACCTATATGATCCCGAAAACCGGCGATGACACAGTCATGCTTGAGCTGCTCGGCACAGCTATTAAAAGCGTATATGCATCGGTCTTCTACAAGGGCAGCAAAGATTATATGAAGGCAACGGCAAACCTCATCGAGGAAGAAAAAATGGGGATCGTCCTTCAGGAGGTCTGCGGCCAGCAGTATGAAACCCGGTTCTACCCGACTGTTTCCGGTGTTGCCAGGTCGATTAACTTTTACCCTATCGAGCCTGAAAAATCTGAAGACGGGTTTGTCAGCCTGGCATTCGGCCTGGGAAAATACATCGTCGACGGCGGTATTTCTCTCAGGTTTTCTCCCAGACACCCCAGGAAGATAATTCAGCTGTCTGACACAAAGATGGCCCTTCGGGAGACCCAGCAGGAGTTTTACGCTCTTGATCTCGACCCGGCAAGCTTTGTGCCCAGCACTGATGACACCGTGAACCTCCTCAGGCTGAAAATCAGCGATGCGGAAAGTGACGGCTCGCTTAAATTCGTGGCATCAACTTACGATTACCAGGATGATATCCTCAGAGATGAAATCGTTGAGGGAGGAAAAAAGGTCATCACCTTCTCAAACATCCTGAAGTACGACCTCTTACCACTTCCGGAGATCCTTAAAACCATTCTTCAGATCGGCCAGGAGCAATTGAATAACCCAATCGAAATAGAATTTGCCGTAAATATTGACCCGGCACGAAAGAAGCCCAATATTTTCAACCTTTTACAGATAAGGCCGATAGTTGAAAATTATGAAACCGTTAAATTCAAGCTCGAGAAGATCGGCCAGGACGAGACAATAATCTCGTCAAAATCGGCCCTCGGGAACGGGACCATTGAAGGAATCCGTGATCTGGTCTATGTGCGGACCGAGAACTTCGATGCTTCAAAAAACCTGGAGGTTGCAACAAAACTAAATGAACTGAATGACAGGTTCCTGAAGGAGGATAATCATTATATCCTTGTCGGACCAGGCAGATGGGGGTCAAGCGACCCCTGGCTCGGAATACCCATTAAATGGCCGCAGATCTCCGCCACCAGGCTTATAATCGAATCGGGGCTCGAGAACTACCGTATCGATCCGAGCCAGGGCACACACTTTTTTCAGAACCTTACAGCTTTCAGGGTGGGTTACTTTACTGTTAATCCCTTCATGAACGACGGATTTGTTGATTATGATTTCCTCTCCGGGGTGGATGCCGTGTATGAAGACACCTTCATCAGACATGTCAGGTTCCCGGAACCATTGACCATCAGGATTGACGGCCGGAAGAAACTCGGCGTGGTAATGAAGCCGTCAGACAGACCGGACTGAAAGTCAAAAGTCTGTAAAGCCAATTTGAGGACTGAAGACTGAAGACTGCTACTAGTGCAGGAACGTCACATCACCCGCTGTGTCAAAATATCCGCCGTCGGCGTACCGGCCGTGCACCTTCCATACATATACTCCCTGGGGCGCCAGGTTACCGTTGCCGAAATATCCGTCCCATCCCTTGTTCAGGTCATGGCTCTCATAGATGAGTGCACCCCACCTGTTATAAATCTGCAGCTTGTATTCAATGACATTCTCAAAGAAAGGCCTGAAGACATAATCCATACCGGGATAGACACCCTCATCCCATTGCCCGCCGGTTGGCCCCGTTTCATTCCATTTGAACACATTGGGGAACTTTATTTCTCCTGTTTTCCATTCAACCACCACCGGTGTTTCCATGACGGCGGAATCAACGCATCCCTCACTTGTGGTTACCTTCAGGGAGACCGTATAGGATCCCTCCTTTTCATATTTGTGATAAGGATTCTCCTCGGTCGAGGTCTCTCCGTCACCAAACATCCACAAATAGTTGTCGGCATAATATGAGTAGCTGTAAAAAATTACAATCTGTTCATTGTTCACAACATTGACAGGGTATGCATCAAAGATGGCAGAAGGGTTCTGATACACTCTGACAATCCCGTTTTTGACCGATTCTCCGGCAAGGTTCGTGACCGTCAGCCTGATAATATAATCACCCGGGACAAAATAGGTATGAACCGGCTCCTTTTCAGCTGAGTACTGCCTGTCGCCAAAGTCCCAGGTATAGCTCTCGCCGTGCTTACTTTTATTTTTGAACTTCACCGTCAGCGGTGCACACCCGTCAGCATCGCCTTCAAAATCAGCCACTGGGGGCGGTGGCAGGATCACCGTTATCCGGACTGACTCACTGGCAGCACAGCCCCAGCTGTGAGGGGGCAGTGAATAGGTAAGAAAATGAGTTCCCAGTCCCGCCTCAGCAGGGTTGAAGATGTTGCCTGTCATCCCTGTGCCCGTCCAGATTCCTCCTGTAGGATAGGAAGTGATTGACACCGGAGGCCCGTTGAGGAAGAGGGTTCCCGGGTCTACAATAATAATGTTCGGAAGGGCCATGACGGTGATGACCGTGCTGTCATTGTCACTGCAGTCTGTATTGAAGATGTTATACCGCACAAGATGGTTACCCACACCTGCAAGAGCCGGGATGAACTGGTTGCCCACCACCCCGGGCCCTGACCAGATACCTCCGAGGTCATGAGCCGTAAGAGTGATCGCCGGACTGTCTTCGCACAGGGTGTCAACCGGTGTAATTGTGGCATCAGGAGTGGCAACGGTCAAGATTGTCTCGTCAAAGTCCGTGCATCCGTTGGCGTCGGTAATGGAATATGTTATGACATGATTGCCGGTATTTGCCACGGCGGGATAGAAAATGTTGCCTGTAACTCCCGTTCCTGACCATATGCCGCCCGGATCGCGGGCCTGCAGAACCACAACAGGGTCGGTGGAACAGACAATTCCTCCGGTAAGTATGGTGGCATCCGGAATCGGTGCAACGGTTATTACTGTCTCATCAGCATCACGGCAGCCGTCAGCATTGACAATTTCATACCTGATCGTGTGGTTGCCGGGCCCGGCAATTACAGGGTCGAAGATGTTTCCTGAGACCCCTGCACCTGTCCACGTTCCTCCCGGATCATGGGCGGAAAGTGTTACGGGAGGAGCATTTGCACACATAGTGTTAACCGGGACAATAGTCGCGTCCGGATAGGGAACTATCAGAATGATGGCAGTTGTCACCACAGGCGGATGATCACCGTTCAGACGGTCGCGCGGACCGCCCGGGATAGTCGGGTCATCATAGGGATTGCAGTAGTTCCAGTTCCGCAGGGTCACTTCAAAATACTGCCCTATCAGCTTGTCAGCGGCTACGTAAATCACATCAGACCACACCCCTGATCCTGTGACCGGACCGGTAAGCGTGATGACATCATCAGTATAGGGGAAGGTCCTTGATCTGCCGTCAATGGTGACTGGCGCACCTGTCATCGTGATATCCGTTCCGTATATCCACTGTATCCACCTGGTGCTGACGTTGGGATTATCCCTTTCCTGGGGAGGGACACAGTTGAATTGGGTCAGGTCCTGGAAACGGACATTGGCACTGTTCCCGAAACAGATGGGGTAGATTTCGGGACTGATGTGCATATGTCCACCGTTGTGATCGTCATCATCCCAGACCGTTACGATCTGTTCCTGTGAAGAGGAAGTGCAGAGCACACCGTTTACAATCAGTGTGGCCTGAGGATGATAATTGCATATGCTTCCGGCTGATGTGTACGTAACTATCGCTGTCGCTTCAAAGACTCCGGGAGCAGTGCGGATGGCAGGCACCGTTTCAACCACACCGTTATTCCAGTCAAACCTGATGTGTACCGGAGAACCGGCATCATTGACGCCGGTGTAGCTGACATTCCAGGTGGCCGTAACAGGTGAACACAGCTTGTCCGGTGTTATGTTGTTTGCCTTTGAAAAAATAGAGCAATCCTGACCGTACAGGCTGTATGAAAACAATATAGCAATAATATAAAGGATCCATTTATTCATGAACCTGAGACTACATCCCCCTCGCCGGGTAGTATTGCAATCTGTTAAACGTGGGTACTGCCCGATTGGTTACATTAATTGTACCTCATTTCAGGCGATGGGAACCCTCCGGCGGCTCGGAAAAACCTGGAAAACCATCATCCAATGCATACAGAAAATAACATATTTATCATATTTTATCCTCCTGTATCTAAAAATTATGAAATTGGCACCCGCCTTTCCGGCCTGTACAGGCACAATCCTGTCAAAGGTTCTTTCCCTTTATGAATTTTTAACAGTTCTCTTTTTTTTACATTAAGTATTATAATCAGTGAATTCTTGTATCTTAGTGTCCTAATTACACTATGAACCCAATTCTTTCCTTTTTAACTAATTCTAAAACCTGATTCTATGAAAAAAACTGTAATGCTATTTGTCCTTGCAGTGTTCGCCCAGGTCCTGGTTGCACAAGACGTTACGGTGCAAGGACTCGTAACCTACCAGGCTGACGGGAGCCCGCTTCCCGGGGTGACTATCATGGTGGTCGGCACCAATACCGGGGTCCTCTCCGGTGTTGACGGCACCTTCTCCATTCCCGCAAGTATGGGAGCAACATTAAGGTTTTCCTTTATCGGTATGACCCCGGTGGAGGTGACCGTAACATCCGCAACTGTCAATGTAACAATGGCTGATGCGCCTACCGACCTTGATGAGGTGGTGGTTATCGGTTATGGCGTTCAGAAAAAGGCGCTGGTGACCGGTGCCAACCTGAATGTGAAAGGTGATCAGATAGCGGAGCTTAATACCTCAACTGCAATGGAAGCACTGCAGGGTATTGCAACCGGTATCAGTGTCACCAGGAACAGCGGTGCCCCCGGTGCAGGGACAAAGGCCACAATAAGGGGCCTTGGCACAATCGGCAACTCAGCACCTCTTTATATCGTCGATGGTGTATCTGTCGGAAACATAGACTACCTCAACGCATCCGATATCGAATCTATCGATGTCCTTAAGGATGCGGCCTCTTCGGCAATATACGGATCAAGAGCTGCAAACGGGGTTATTCTTGTTACAACCAAAAAGGGTGTGAAAGGCGCTGCCCCTGTAATCACCTACGATTTCTACTACGGGATGCAGAACATCTACAAGAAGCTGCCTGCACTCAATGCCCAGGAGTACATGTTTATCATGGACGAAGGCCGTGCAAACGACGGGCTTGCTCCAAATGACTGGGAGACAATGGTGAAAAACAATTCATATATCAACTCCAACTTCCCCGGAAACCTGGGTACACAACTGGGTGAAGATATCTGGGCAAATCTGCAGAGCGGATGGGAAGGCACCGACTGGGTGGAGGAGATGTCGATGAAGAACGCTCCTGTTCAGAACCATTCACTCAATATTACAGGTTCATCTAAAGATGTTATCTACGCTCTCGGGGTTTCCTACTTCGATCAGTCCGGAATTCTTGGCGGCGACCTGATAGACGCAGGATTCAAGAGATTTACCGCCCGTCTGAACACGGAAATGGTGCTGGTTAAAGGGAGCAGCCATGACATTCTTACCGTCGGCGAGAACTTTACCCTTACAAACACCCGCAACAAATGGCTGGGAACAGGGAACATCTACTGGAACGACCTCCACAATGCCCTTGTGACCAACCCTCTCCTTCCCGCATACTGGGATAAGTCTCCGGACCCATACGGCTTTACCCCTACCCTTGAGGGAATCTCGCTTGGTCAGCACAACCCGCTGGCAATGCTGTTCTACAACCGCTCAAACTTCCAGTGGGGTAAAGGAAATACCGTTACCGGCAATGCATACATTAACCTGGAGCCAATTAAGAATCTGAAGATCAGATCATCATTCGGTATAAACTCATGGTTTGGTAATAATAGATCCTGGTCTCCTACCTACAAGCTTGCAACCCAGTACAATAACGCTAATGATGCTGTTCAGCAGGACATGTACCAGGGAATTAACATTACCCTGACAAACACGGTCTCCTATGAATTCACAGTAGCAGAGCATAAGATCAGCGTTCTTGCCGGAAATGAGATCCTCGATAATATTCTGAATGCCAATGTAGGCGGCTGGAAGGCAAATTCAATCTTCGGTAATCCTGATTATGCATATCTCGACAATGTGGTTGCTGGTCAGATCAGCGATATTAATACCTGGGGTGCTGACTGGGCTGCCCAGGGTGGCGGATTGCTCTCATACTACGGACGTCTGTCATACAACTTCAGGGAGAAATACATATTTGATGCCACCTTCCGCGCTGACGGATCATCGAACTTCTCCAAGGGAAACCGCTGGGGCTTTTTCCCCTCAGCTTCGGCCGGATGGATCTTCTCTGAGGAAGACTTCCTGAAAGGCAACTCCCTGATAAGCTTCGGTAAACTGCGTGCGAGCTGGGGACAGAACGGTAACCAGAGCATCGATAACTTCATCTACAGCTCAAACATCTCTTACCTCGACCAGGGATACTATTTCGGACCTGATAAGCTTGTCACATCACCTACGGCAATACCTGCAAACGTCCCTAATCCGGATGTGACATGGGAAACATCTGAGCAGCTTAACATAGGTATTGACGCCCGCTTCTTCAATTCAAATCTCGGGTTGTCATTCGACTGGTATAACAAGATGACCAAAGACTGGCTCGTTCTGGCACCGATACTTGGAACAGCAGGAGCAGGCGCTCCCTGGATCAATGGCGGTGACATCAAAAACTCCGGTATTGAGTTCACTATCAACTGGAAAGGCGAGGTTTCAGACTTTATTTACGGCGCCTCATTCAGCGGAACCATGAACAAAAACGAAGTAACCCGCCTTGCCAATGCTGAAGGTATCATAAACGGATCATCTCACGTCCTTTCACAGGGAACTGCTGCCGTGTCAAGAGTTGAGGTGGGATTTCCAATCGGATTCTTCTACGGACTGAAGACAGACGGTCTGCTGCAGAACCAGAATGATGTTGATGCTTACTTAACTCCCGAAGGCAAACCCTATTTCGAGGATCTGCGCCCGGGTGATGTCAAGTTCATTGACCAGAACCTTGACGGATTGATCAATGATGACGACAAGGTAATGCTGGGAAGTCCGCTTCCGGATTTTGAGATGGGTGTTCAGCTGAATGCAGAGTACAAAGGCATATATGCCAATGCCACCCTGGTCGGTAAATTCGGCATGCAGGTGATGCAGTCATACAGGTCTTTTGCCGACAACTTCACCCAGAACTATACCACGCAGATATTCGGCCGCTGGCACGGTGAGGGTACCTCAGACAGAATCCCGAGACTGGGCTACGCCTCTACCCGCAACATCAACCTGATCTCAGATATCTATATGCACGATGCCGACTTTGTCAGAATCAGCAACGTGGTACTGGGTTACAGGTTTGGCAATCTGCTCAAAAATCTCAACTGGTTCAAGGGTGCATCAATCTATGCTTCTGTCAATAACCTTTATACCTTCACAAAGTATGACGGAATGGATCCTGATGTAGGTTATGCCCCTGACAGCTGGGCCTCAGGTGTTGACCTGGGTCTCTATCCCTTACCGAGAACGGTTATGTTTGGTGCGAGTGTTACATTTTAAATAAAGCCAAATGATGAAAAAGTTAATCTTAATTATAGTTGCTGCAACGGCCCTTATGGTAAGCGGCTGTGAAGATTTTCTCGATACAAGGAATCTGTATCAGAAAGATCTGACGAACTTCTACAAAACACCGACTGATATAACCGAAGCCATGGGTGGCGTCTACAATGCCCTCTATGTCGGAGGAGTGTTCAGCGAGGAGCACCTTTCTGCAAACCTTATGGCCGACTACATGCTTGGTGGCGGAGGTCCGGATGATATAACAGCAAAGAATTGCGATAAGTTCCTTGACCCGACAGAGGATACCTACAGTGACCTCTGGAAGCAGACCTACAACGGTGTATACCGTACAAATGCAATTATTGAAGCAGTCACGGAGGCTGATTACTCAAGCTACTTCAACACTGAGGCGGAAGCCACTGCGTTCAAAAACACCGCTCTGGGCGAAGCCTATTTCATGAGGGGCTTCTTCATGTACAGGGCTGCAAGGTTCTTCGGAGGAATGCCTATCATCCCCAGAACGGATTCACCGCGCGATGTACCCCGTGCAACCTTTACCGAGACCTTCGGACAGATTGCTGCCGACTTCATCAAAGCCTCTGAAACCATGCCGGCTGTCAATCCCCTGGCTGTTCCGCTGTCGGAATACGGTCATGCAAACCGCTGGGTGGCACAGGCATATATCGCCCGCACCTACCTGTTCTATACGGGTTATATGACAAACATCGAGAAACAGGCCACTACTGACCTTGCTCTTCCGGAAGGCGCAAACCTGACGAAGGCTGATGCAATTGCCGCACTCAATGATGTGATAACGAACAGCAAGTACGAACTTGTATCCGATTTCAGGAATCTGTGGCCCTATTCCTATGCAAACACCAGCGCCGGCAGCATTGTGCTGCCATGGGCTGATGATGAGGACCTTGCGTGGGCCGGGCAGGATGGCCCGAACTCAACGATAGGCAACGGGAACAAAGAGGTCATGTTTGCCCTGAGGTTCGCATTCGGGAACTGGGGATGGAATGAAGGTCAGAAATTCAATAACCGTATTCCTCTCTTCTTCGGAATAAGGGGTAATTCAATGATACCCTTTGCCGAAGGCTGGGGATGGGGACCGATCCATTCTGTATTCTTCAATTCATGGCCAAACGATGACCCGAGGAAACTCGCCTCAGTCCTTGAAATGGGCAAGGCGGAACAGGGTACCGGCGGATACCAGGCAAACAAGGGTGATCATGAAACCGGTCTGTACAATAAGAAATACTCACACCTGCAGCACGAAGGCGCCGATGGGAAGAAGGGTATGTTCTATTATATCTACAACTGGAACAACGGCGATCCGATGCAGCTTGAGTCTGCACAGGATTTCTTCTACCTCAGGTATGCGGAAGTACTGCTAATGCATTCCGAACTTACCGAGACTGCAGATGGGATAAATGCCGTCAGAGCCAGGGTAGGACTTCTTCCAGTGGCCTGGTCGCTTGATAACCTCAAGTCGGAGAGACTATATGAGCTGGCATTCGAGGGTCAGAGATGGTTTGACCTGGTAAGATGGGGTGATGTCGAAAACCCAACCAAGAACTACTTCTCAACTCCCTGCAATGTCATGAATTCAGGGGTTGCCGCTGTGTACACCAACAGTTACCGCCCTGAAATAAAAGGACTGGTCCCGGTACCGGAATCCGAAATTCGCCTCTCCAACGGAGTATATGTACAGAATCCCGGATGGTAACAGTGATAGTAATAACATGAAATTCATACAGATATGAAACCCACATATTATGCAAATACAAGCACATATTTATATTTTCATTAATATGTGGGTTCCATCATACCTTAAAAATTAAAAATTTACTATGATGAAAATGAATAAAACAATAAGTCTGATCTTCGGAGCGCTGATGGTCTTCTTTGCAGCATGCGAACCGATTGAGAACAGGGATGTTCTCACAAACAGCTTCGATCCGGATGATATCCAGCTCGAAGTGGTGCAGTCCACAACCGGCGGCAATGAACTGTCGATCCGGATGAAGACACCGGGCGTTGCCGGATACTGGGATTACGTGATTGACAAGAAGTTTACTGACAGGGTAGATGTTATTTATCCCATCCCCGGAACCAGTACTTTTACGTTCCATGTCACCACTCCATACATGGATAATAACACGGTAAATGCTGTCAGTTATCTGTCCAAGAGCGTTGATGTTACTATAACCCAGCTTGATCATGAACTTCCTGAGGCTTACTATAAGCTTGTGGGTGCAAACCTCGAAGGGAAGACATGGGTGTTTGACGGCGGTCCGGCACCAGATGGCGGGAAATGGTGGTACATGGTTGCCCCGTATAACTGGCAGGAGCTGTGGTGGAACGCAGCAGGAGACTGCTGTCCTCCCACCGATGCTGAGGGCAGGATGGTCTTTGACCTGGACGGAGGCGCCAACTATACCTATTATGCATCACCAGCCGCCACTGCGGTGACCGGAAGCACATGGGGATTCAATGCTGATTATACCAAACTTACCATCAAGGGTAATGCAAACATTCTCGGTTCGATGGACGGAGGCGGTAATAACAGGGTTTTCGAAATCAAGGAATTTACAGCTGACAAACTAACCCTGTTTGTGCCTGATGCAGCATGGGCAACAGGCTGGTTGTGGGTGTTTAAGCCTGCCGTATAGGTTAAGATAATCCTGCAGAAGCAGAAAACTCAAAGTACCCGGTCAACAGCCGGGTACTTTTTTTAATCCCCTCCGGAGAAGGTAAAAATGACTTATTTTGCAACTTCACGGGGAACCGCTAGACACATGAACCATTCAGATTACATCATCTTTGACTTTGACGGAACGGTTGCCGACACCTTTGACCTTGCACTTGAGATCTATAACAGGATCGCCCCGGAATACAATTGCAGGCCTGCAGGCCCCGAAGACCACGAACTGCTCCGCACAAAAAAACCCCAGGAACTTCTTAAAACATACGGAGTCTCCAGGCTGAAACTGCTTACACTGCTTCTGCGGATAAGAAAAGAATTTAGCAGCCGTATCCCAGAAATAAAACTGGTAGATGGCATGGAAGCCTCCCTCCGGGAAATCCGGAACTCAGGATACAGGATGGGAATCCTGACCTCCAATTCAGTCAGTAATGTAAGCAAGTTTTTAGCTATTAATAATTTATCCGGCCTTTTTGATTTCATATACAGCGGCAGGAGTCTCTTTGGAAAAGAGAAAGTCATCAGGCGGCTTCTTATCCATGAAAACCTCTCAGCCGAACAGGTCATCTATGTTGGTGATGAAACACGGGATATTGAAGCCTCAAAAAATGCGGGTATCCCTGTTGTGGCAGTGTCATGGGGATTGAACCACAAGGATGTGCTCGCCTCCCTGTCTCCTGACCAGATCGCAGATGATCCGGAGGAGCTCGCAGGTTGCCTTCAGAGCATTCTCAACCGTAAAAAAATAAACCAGGTCATCTGACCCGGCTCATCAACCCGCCGGCGTGCACCTGAAAGAGATTCTACCTTAACTCTCCTGGCAGAACCCAATTGTTAAGAAGTACATCCATAAGATAGCACGAACGTTCCCCCCTTATTGATATTTGCGATCTCTCTTTTATACATTCACGGCAGCAGGAACCTATTCATACCATTGCACCTTTCATACCTCCATGACAGCCTCCGTTACAGCTAACTAGTTGATGGAGTCAGCCAGAGGCTCGTAATCTATCTCGAGAAAGTCGATGACTTCAGGTATCCAAATAGTCCGGACAAACGTAACATGATCAGGATGCTGATTGTAATCCTCATATGCCTTTACCGTTGCGAATTCCATTGAGAGTCCAAAATCAAAATTGTTTTTCCTGCTGGTTTGCCTTAAAAGTTCAAAATTCTCAACTCCGGGAATAGCTGACAATTTGCTGATAGCATCCAAGAACAATTTTTCTTCAGGAGAACTTTTGGGATGCATCAATTTAAAAGCAACTGTGTGTCGTGTCATATCTCTAATTATATGTAAGTTTTTAGCCCTCAGTCCGCAGTCTTCAGGCTGTTGAACCTTGCCTCCGGGCCGACTAAAGTTAATAAATATCATCTCATTGTAAATGCTGTTCCCGGAGTTAACTCAGAGAAACAGATACCGGGGAGACAATTTTACGTTAAATTTGATTAGTGTTACCGGGCAAGAAATTACCGTGAATTGTTAGATAGTCCTCAAAAGCTGAATAATGAAAATTACAGTAAACAACACCCTGCTTGAACTGCACATCGGAGCCAGGGTTAAAGATGCAATCGTGAGTTTTTTTACACATGCAGGTCGAAAAGTGCCCAACAGATTGCCCAATGTGGAAGATCGTTTTGGGAACCGGGTTGCCCACGATGGCGAGCTTACGGAAGGGAGCGCCCTTTTCATCGTGCCAGGGCACAAAAAGAGCTCCTCTTCCTTGAAAATTATTACTTCAGTACTGGCTATCGGACTCCTTACTTCCTGTACCAGCCTGAAGCATTCTGGCACAACCCTTCCATCAGAACGACAGGCAGTTATCTTTTCGGTGAATGATATGCATGCGGCAATCGATAACTTCCCAAAGCTTGCCTGGTTGGTCGACAGTCTGAAAGCTTTCTATCCCGAAATGCTTTTGGTAGCTGCGGGTGATAACCAGACAGGAAACCCGGTAAATGACCAGTACCCGGAAAAGGGGTGGCCGATGATTGACCTGATGAACGCAACGGGCTTTAACATAAGCGCAATCGGCAACCATGAATTCGATACCGGTCCTGAAGGATTAAGCAACCTGACAAACAAGGCCGTTTTCAGCTTTATTTGCGCCAACGTTTCAACAGGTGTCTGGCCCGGAGTTAACATGAGCCCTTACAAAATAATCACCCTGCCCAACGGGCTCCGGATTGCTTTTCTCGGGCTGCTGCAACTTGGCCAGAACGGCATCCCGGACAGCCATCCTGACAATGTAAAGGGATTTTCCTTCCGTTCACCGTTTGAGACTGCACCTGAATACCTGTGGCTGAAAGACAGCAGTGATATCTTCATTGCACTTACCCACATCGGGTTTGAAGAAGATGTTAAACTGGCTGAAACTGTACCGGCGGGCATCGACCTGATTATTGGCGGACACTCCCACACGAGGGTGGAAAAGGAACAGGTCCACAACGGTATCATGATCACCCAGGCTGAAAACAAACTGAAGTACGGAACTCTGATCAGACTGACTGTCAGCAGCAACAGTACAATACAGAGAACCATGCAGCTGATTGACATCCGGAACTCGAAGAACGAGAAACCTTCCATCCGTGCCATGGTTGACAGATATAATGACAACCCTGTACTGAACGAAGTGATTGCAACAGCTGCTGACGATTTCTCATCTTATGAGGAACTGGGATACCTGATGGCCGATGCGCAGCGCGATGCTGCCGGGGCGGATATTGCTTTGATGAATCCGGGCGGGGTCAGGATTGATCGCCTTGAAAAGGGACCCGTGACCATAAAGCATGTCTACCAGCTCGATCCTTTTGGGAATGAGCTTGTGGTTACAAAACTTACAGGTGAAGAGATTTATTCTCTGATGCGCGCCGCATGGCCGGTTGACGACAGATCGCCTGTCTACCCTTCCGGAATCAGAACGGAATTCAAGCTTAATCCGGAAGGTAATCCTGAGGAAATCAAGATTCTGACCGAAAATGGCACCCCACTGGAATTAACCCGCACCTATTCAGTTGCAATGAACAATTACATGACCCAGGTCTACAATTACAAACACAGTGATCCCGGTCAGTCTCTCTTTTTCACAACCGCCGAAGCATTGATCAGATACCTTAAAAAGCAGGGCACTGTCAGAAGCTACCGCGGAGAGAAAAGGGTTCAGATCACCAGTTAACAGGCGTATAGTGTCCTCTTGATTCTGCCAGTATATGTTTTCATGTACTGATAACCTGACACCGTCTGCATACCTGTATACCGATGTAACCTTTCTCCTGATTGCCTTTGGCAGACACGGATCAACTGACTTACCCTTCAGATTACTGCCGGTCAAAAATATACCGGCAGGGTATTCATTAAAGTATTTTGGATGATGCTTCTTCTGCCCAGTTCAACAGTGAAGTGACCTCTTCAGGTTTCATTTTCGCATCAGGATGCATCAGCAGGTATGATTTAAGCGGCATGCCGCCGGACTCTACTTCATCTTTAATATCTTCAAGCTTCCCTATCTTTTCACGTTTACTGTAACCTCCCCATTCGGAGAAGTTCAGGTGCGATTTCCCTTCATTTATATGGTCGGCAAGCAACCATGATACAGGAGCCAGCCTGGAATACCATGGCAATTCTGTCTGGTCTGTATGGCAGTCAAAACATGATTTTCTGAGCAGCCCCGTTACGGGATCTGATAACAGGCCACTTTTGACAATGTTATTGTCATCCTCCGGTTTGATCCCTGGTATTCCGGAGGGAATAAACTGTATGACGATGAACCCAAGTACCACTACAATGATTAAAACTTTTGCAGATTTCATATTACAGTATTAAAAAAAGAATCGGGATCTTACTTCAGCAGGCTGTCAGCCCATGCCCCGGCCCATGACTGCAATATCTTACTCTCCTCGCTCAGCAGCTTCATTTCCGGATATTTCTTTACAGCACCCTCCGGAGGCATTTTGTTTTGTTCCAGTACCTTGATAATATCATCAAGAGTAGCGATGATTTTGCTTTTTTGAAGACCAGGCAGGCTATCCCACATAAGAGCGTCTTTTGCATCCTGCGATTTCCCGTTTATGCTGTGGCAACCATAACATTTGCCATCTATCACTTTTTTTACTTTTTCGGGGTAGACTGATCCGCTTTGTTCCACGGTTTGGCCTGGAGGGGAAACCTGTATAAGGAAAAACCCTATAATTACTGCCGGAAAAATTATGGAGAAGAGTGTTTTCATGACATTCATTATTTATTCAAAGTTATGAAATTATTGTCTTCCCTCACACGCACAGTCAATCATGCAAAAGTCCGGTTGAAAGAGTGAGATCCGGTGAATCCTTCATGAACATTTGTGCTGCTACACAGCCATCCATCGAACCGGCCCCGCAAATCGGATATCAGGTCCGCCAAAATCATAATGCCGGCGTGAACAGAATTATGTATACAGAACTTTCATGGCCAAATATTGTTTACATTACGTTCTTTAAAAATATATACGCTTTGCTGTTTCAATAAATAAGGGTATTCTGAACAAAAAACTGGTTGCGATGTCTCCAGATGCATAAAAGTGGAGCAAAAGAAGCCTTAAATCTTTAACGGGGATCTGTCCTTTCTGCCGCAGTCAGTTTTTCTGGTTTTAAAATTGTAAAATGGTTGATTCAATAAGAGATGTATAAAACAGAAACGCCTCATATAAACGGAAAATTTCTTTACTATGCATTTATTGCCGGTGGGAATCAAATACTGCAAAATCAGGCAGAAATAAACAGAATAAATGTTTTCCCGGTAAATGATAAAGACACCGGTACCAACCTTGCATCCACAATTCGTTCTGTAATTGACAATATCAAACCTCATAAATCGTATAAAACTACTGTAAATAATATTGCAGATGCTGCATTAATTGGTGCACGAGGTAATTCGGGCGTTATTTTCGCTCAGTTTTTGCACGGTTTGAGCAGGGAAACTCAGAATAAACCTATTATTACCCTTCCTGAATTTGCAGAAAGTGTGAATAAATCAATACCTTACATTTACGAAGCCATTGCCAACCCTGTTGAAGGTACAATGTTAACGGTTATTAAAGAGTGGTCTGACTTTCTCAATACCAAAAAAGAAGCCATTCACGATTTTAAAAATGTAATAATTGATTCTATTGTAGTGCTGGAAAAATCATTGGCAGAAACTACCTCAAAACTGAAAGCATTAAACAAATCAGGTTTTGTTGATGCCGGAGCAAAAGGTTTTGTCTTATTTATTAAAGGCATTATTGATTTTATAAAAACCAGAAACATTCGCAATCTGGTTGTTGAATCAGAAGAAAGCATTTCGCTTATTCATACTGAAGAATTAAGCAATGAAGAAATAACGCATCGATTTTGCACAGAAGCAATTATTAAAAATGTGAACATCAACAAAACAGAACTGCAAGATATATTAGGGAAGAATGGTGATTCGGTAGTTGTTGCAGGATCGGAAAGCATTTGTCGCATTCATGTTCACTACCAACCATCCGGCAGAACTTTTTCATCAGTTGAAAGATATCGGAACCATCACTTTTCAGAAAGTTGATGATATGGTACGCCAGCAGGAAGTAGTTACCAAACGAAAATGGAATATTGCACTTGTCACCGATTCTACCTGTGATCTGTCACAGGAATTAATTGATTTTTATCAGATACATGTGGTTCCGATTAATCTGAATTTTGGCGATAATCATTATCTGGATAAAGTAACCATTCAACCCGATCAGTTTTACGATTTGCTTGAAAAGCATACCGAATTCCCAAAAACATCTCAAATAAACGAACAGGCCTTTACCAATCTGTTTTCGCATCTGGCTTCGCATTACGATGCCATTATTGCCCTTCATCTTTCCGGTCAGTTTAGCGGAACATATGCAAACAGTGTGAAAGCTGGCAAACGCATTTCGACAGAGTTTAACAAACCTGTACATGTAATTGACTCAAAAAACCTGTCAGGTGCACTTGGATTGCTGGTGCTGAAAACTGCCAGAAGAATTGAGGCAGGGGAGACAATTGAATCAATCGTGAAATCAATTGAAGAAGATGTAATCCAGTCAAAAATATTCGTGAGTGTTCGCGATTTAAAGTATCTGATCAAAGGAGGCAGGGTTTCAAAACCAAAAGGTATAATTGCAAGTGCACTTGGATTAAATCCTGTTATTTCAATGGATGAAAATGGAAAATCACTCTTGTTTGGCAAAACATTCAGCCAGGAAGCAAGTTTGAATAAAATCTACGGGCACATACAAAAGATAAGCGCCGGGAAGACAGTGTGGAACTACATAATACTGCATGCCCATAATCCTGAAGGTGCTGAAAAAGCAGAGGACAAGATGAATGAAATAACCGGATTTAAACCGGTGTCCACTGTCGATATTTCTCCTGTTATTGGCATGCATGCGGGAAACGGAGCCATTGCCATTTCTTTACTTTTTAACAATTAATATATCACCAATGATGACTCTATTTTTACAGGCTTCCCTGCTCATCTGGGTCCTGATGACCCTTTTATGGATATGGAGTATAATAATAAAAAACGTCAGTATTGTTGACCTTTTTTGGGGGGTTGGTTTTGTGCTGGTTAATGCATTTTACGTATTTCATCGGGTGAACTAAATCCCAGGAAAATACTGATCCTGGTTTTGGTTTCCGTTTGGGGCCTCAGGCTTGCCGTCTATCTTGCCATAAGAAATATTGGCAAAGGAGAAGATTTCAGATATCAGGAATTCAGACGTAAATATGGCGCGGAGCGTTATTGGTGGTTTAGTTATTTTCAAACATTCCTATTACAGGGCGTTTTGATTATGATTGTTTCGTTACCCCTATTGGGGGTCAGCAAGGGCAGCCATTCAGGAAACCTGAACCTGCTCGATTACTTTGGGATTTTAGTTTGGTTGATTGGTTTTACATTTGAGGCAGGAGGCGATTTTCAGTTGTCACGTTTTAAGGGAGATCCCAAAAACAAAGGAAAAGTATTGAATACAGGCTTATGGAAATATACCCGGCATCCTAATTATTTTGGCGATTCGGCAGTGTGGTGGGCCTATGCACTTTTCAGTATTGCAGCCGGGAGTTACTGGCAAATAATCGGCTCCGTTATAATGACTTTACTGATTATCAAAGTGTCCGGAGTGGCCTTGCTCGAAAAAACCTTAAACGAGTCAAAACCGCAATACCGGGAATACATTCAGAAAACCAGCTCCTTTTTCCCCTGGTTTCCAAAAAAATAATTGTCTGACAAAGTCGTAATTATTTCACTTTACCACCGTCCAGTTTTCATGCACTGACAACCACTGACCGTCTGCATACCTGTACACCGATGTAATCTTCCACGGCGCAACAGGTTCTTCCCCTTCAAATGTACCCTGGTAACGGTATGATACGACCACGATATCATCGTAAAACTGGAATACCGGCTCAATCAGTTCCTTCTGGTGCGGAGGGATCTGGCCCTTAAATCCTTCCAGGTAGGTAATAAGGGCATCATAACCTATCACACGGTTCTGAGCACCAAGGTCATCGCTCCAGATGATGTCTTTTGCCGCACACTCAATGAAACCCATCGGATCCCCGGCAGCCCACTTGTCATTTGCCATCTGTATCTTTTCCCAGACAGCTGCTTTTGCTTCATCCTGGGTTGGCAGCACCGGCTCATTCTTGCAGGTGATAAGGAGCATCGGGAGGATAAGGATGAGAATCACACTGTAAATGAACCCTGCTTTGATTGGAGTTTTCTTCTTCATAATGCTGGATTTTTGTTTTGCTGCCATTATTGGCATATGCAAATATATGCCCGAATACTATGAATGTCAAGCAAATCCGCATTTTGCCATGTCCGGGTATCTGTGGAAAAGCCAGTACTCCTGACCCCTTTTCGCCGGAACATAATGACCATACATACCCGGAGTTAAATCCCTGATGATTAGAAAAACATTATTATTGTAATCTACCCGGCCTAATGCGGTGGAGTCGAAATGAGTTATTCCGGCATCAAGTGCTGTATTCATTAAAGCAGGGCTTCCGGAATTCAAAATTCCCATTCCGATC
Organism: uncultured Rikenellaceae bacterium; assembly: GCA_963696805.1. Lineage (GTDB taxonomy): Bacteria > Bacteroidota > Bacteroidia > Bacteroidales > VadinHA17 > SR-FBR-E99. The sequence continues at coordinate 299,685 of CAVOLF010000005.1, read as the reverse complement.
ACGGGCACTCTCATGCCGGTCTTTCCAAGTGTGCGGTAGACTAATTTTCTTAAGAGTTCATTTTTCTGATCCATAATAGGAGTTGCAAGGCCTTTATTTCCAAATACTGAAGTCATTATCCATGACTCAGTTCTCTATTTACAGGCCTGATCATAAGCGAAGACATGCAAGGCCAGATCATCCCACTTTATTTTTTCGCCCTGGAAAGTAGAGAGCATTTCAGGACAATCTGAATAAAGCTCTTCGAAATTTTCCGGCTTTTACAACACACTACTTGTTCGGGGCTTTTTTTACTTTGGCACACAGAGAACAATTTTGGGGACGTTTAGCAAAGTCTTTCTCATTAATATTGTCGAACTTTTGATTGGTTTAAAACCAGTAAAATACTATGTCAAAGATTGGAGTATTTACCTTACTGATATTTTGCTTTTCATTTTATGAGGCATCCTTTGCACAGACAAAGACTGAGAAAAATCTGATAATCCTCTACACTAGTGACCTGCACAGCCGTATAGGCGGTTTCCCGTCCGCCAATGAGCACCCTGATGGCGGTTCCAGTGAGGATGATACCCTGGGAGGATTTGCACGGATTGCGACATTGATTAAAGAAGAAAAACAACTAAACGGAGACAATGTCCTTGTGCTGGATGCAGGGGACTTCCTGATGGGCACTTTCTTCACCATGCTGGAGGAATCAACGGGATTCCAGCTGTCATTAATGAAGAAGATGGGGTATGATGCTGTAACATTGGGTAACCATGAATTTGATTTCGGCCCTCAGACCCTGGCAACAATTATCGCACAATCAGCCGATAACGGATATGTGCCCTCCCTGGTAGCATCCAATTTGATATTTTCAAAAAAAGATACAGCTGATGATGCTCTGGAATCATTGTTTGATAAAAAGATACTCAACACTTCCCTGATCGTTGAAAGAAACGGTATGAGACTGGGAATTTTCGGAATTCTTGGTAGTGTCGCAACCGGTAACGCGCCCCAGACGCATCCGGTTAAATTTAAAGATCCGGTTAAAACAGCACAAAAATATGTACGGTATCTGAGAGAAACCGGGAAAGTGGACATGGTAATATGCCTTTCTCACAGTGGTATTACAATGAATGAAAACGGCGACTGGTCAGGCGAAGATGTATTGCTTGCCACAAAAGTTCCCGGCATTGACCTGATCATAAGCGGTCATACGCACATCGTACTGGAAAAACCACTTATCATAAATGGAACTCCTATTGTGTTGGCAGGTTGTTATGGCGCCCGGGTGGGAAGGTATGAGGTTGGATGGGAGAATGGTAAGATAAGACCTCTGGATGCAAGGGTCATTGCGGTCACCAATGCAGTACCACCTGATACTGTAATCCGGCATCTTATTGCAGAACAGGAACAGGTGATATCAGAACAGATCCTGAAACCTTGTAATCTGTTTGATTCAACAATAGTCGCAGAGACCTCCTTCCCGCTCATATGCAATCTGGATACTATGCTTGAAGAAAGCAACCTCGGACTACTTATCTCTGATGCAGTCTGGTCCTATGTCAACAGTAATAATCATCCCGGCACTGATATATCATTTTTCCCTGCCGGACTTATTTCCGATAACATCTTTCCGGGCAATACCGGAAAGCAAACTGTAGCTGATATTTTTAGAATTATCCCTCAGGGTAACGGGAAAGATAATATCCCGGGTTATCCCCTGGCCAGGGTTTTTGTTAGCGGCCATGAATTAAAAGGGATAATGGAGGTCCTCTATCTGGCACCCTCGCTCAGCCGCGATAATTATATATTTACCGGCGGCCTCAGGGCAACATTTAATCCCGAAAAGGGATTGCTCAGAAAAATCACATCCATCGAGGTCGGAAACCCTGAAAAAGGATTTATGCCGGTCGATTGTTCAAAAAGGAATAAGAAACTATACAGCATCACAGCGGATTCCTATGTCCTTGGATTCGTAAGCATAATCAAAAAACTCAGCAAACATCTGATAGTCATTACTCTGAAGAATGAGCGGGGAGAGCCCATCCGGTCAGTTGATGATGCCATGATTGATGCCGACCCTGATGCTCCGGGAATCCAGGAATTAAAGGAGTGGATGGCCCTTGTCTGGTTCCTGCAGCAGCAGCCTGATGTTAACGGAAATGGCATTGGGGATATTCCGGATTATTATCGTACCGGTAATCCGGGACTACGCCGGGAGTAATTTCAACAGAACCCGTCCTTCCTTAACCGCTGCATAATCAGGTCTGAGAAGACTAAGCCCGCATAGCGAGACAACAAGGATTTAACTCTGTATGGGATTATCAATTCCGATCTGGGAATTTTTTAACACCAATTGCCCTTTCACATTACTTTAAATATCATATACCCGATGTTACTTAACAATTTTTATTTAAATTAGACATGATTACTTTTGAAATACACTTGGCAACAATTTTTAAACCCTCAGTATTTAATAACCTTGTAATCCCGGAACATTATGAATATGAAGCCATTAGCTGGAGTTCACTTAATAATTATTAGTGTTCTGTTCATATTGCTGGCAAACAGCTGTAAGAAGGACAATGATGATATACCTGTAACTGTAACTGACATTGACGGTATTGCGTACAATACAGTTGCCATTGGCTCACAGGTTTGGATGTTGGAAAATCTGAAAACTACCAAATTCAATAATGGGGATCTTATAGGTACGACAGATCCTCCAGACAAGAATATTTCCGGAGAGACTGCACCAAAATATCAATGGGCATATGATGGCAATGAAGGTAATGTAGGTGCTTATGGTCGCTTGTATACCTGGTATGCAGCTACTGATAATAGAAATATTTGCCCAACTGGTTGGCATGTGCCAAATGATGATGAGTGGACGACTCTGGCTGATTACCTCGGAGGACCAAATATTGCCGGTGGCAAACTTAAAGAATCAGGAACAACACACTGGAATATTCCAAATGCTGAAGCGTCAAATCTTAGCGGTTTTTTGGCTTTGCCAGGTGGCTTCCGAGATAGTGAGGGATTATGTTACGATCTGGGTAAATGGGCCAACTGGTGGAGTTCAACAACATATGATGAAATCCAGGCATGGCTTCGCTGGATATCTTATGAAGATGGAGTTTTCGGCAGGGGTTTCTATGGCAAGAAACACGCAATGTCTATCCGCTGCATTAAAGACTGAGTTGTTCTAATGACATTAAGCAACTTTCAAAAACTAATCTCTGGTAGGAATACGCCCTAATGTCTTAACCCCTTATAAATTTGACAGATTTCATGGAAATCCTGGCCTAAAAGGCTGGAGCAGACTTTTATTAAATGAAAAATCCCGGCATTAGCCGGGTTCTGTGTTGCTTGTTTAGCTGATTGGAATCTTAGTTTTAACAGTGGCTTCTCAGTCCGGATGAGCCCTTGCCTGATGAAAATCATTTTGATAATTCTCAGTCTGTAATTTTGTTATTTGGCAATCGTGTGTTTCTCCATAAGTTTCTTATACGCGGGAAGGGTTTTTAAAGGCTCAAAGCGGATATCCCAGTCCAAAAACGCAGGAGTAATCCATGATGGTCTTGAAAGAAGCTGATCCAGTTGGTCAAGAGCCAGGTCAAATTCACCTATCATAGTATACATAACGGCAAGATCTTGTATAACTGCTATTCCATAAATGGCATCTTTTGAGATGGGTAAAAGGTCTGCTGCCTTTAAGACCCTCATTTATGGCTTCTTCTTTTCTCCCCTGGCCTGCATAGGCAATACCCAGAGCGCTGTGATATCTTGAATCATTTGGAATGTCAGCAACTTCTTTTTCTAAAATTTCCACCGCATTTTTATAACTGGTTCGAGCCATCTCTATTTCATCCAGATAATCATAAATATATGCCTTCAGCAAAGGTTTCGGAATTGTCCACATCTTATTATCTACACCCCAGGCTATTGTTGTGTCAGATACAAGTTGCAGTGCTGTCTGCATATTCCCTTCACCAATTTCCTGGAAGTACCATGAAAAAAGATACCATTCATGCTCTTTCTTCACCTGTTTCAGAGCGTCGCGTGACTCCTTGCAGGGACCTTTCAAACTCCAGTATGCAAATGCCTTATAAAGATAAGGCCACATACTATTTGGTGAAAGTATAATTGCACGGTCGCATGCATCAATAGCTCTCCCGTAACGGCGTGTATACCAGTAACCTTCAGCCAGGTCAGTAATGATAGAGGCATCCTGAGGGTTAAGCTGCAGAGCTTTTTCAAGCAAATTAATGTTTTCCTCCCACTGTCCCCTGGTAACAACAATAGCTGCCTTCTCCACAATAATTTCAATATCGTTGGGAAGATCCTTTTCCGCGATCTCCAATTGTTTCAGGGCTTCATCCTTATCTCTAAATGCGTATAAATAGTAATACCCGAGTGCTAAATGTACCCTTGGCTGACCAGATCCCAGTCTTAATGCCTTCGAAGCTGCCTGATTTGCTTTTTCCAGTCGTGATTCTGACATATCCTGCCTCAGGTAAATAAGCCTTGCATGTGCCCGGGCCAGTTCACCATATGCCAGCGCAAATGTCGTATCGATCTCAACTGCCTCCTGATAGGCTTCCAGGGCAAGGGTCCAATTCTGTATCGAAAAGTGCGGCTGCAACGCATAGTATTGTCCACGTATATAGGCCTGATAAGCTTCAAGGTTTTCCGTTGGCTTTTCATCCATTCTCTCCAGGTCCTCAGGAGTAAACAATACCTTTAGCTCTGATGCAATCTTTTGTGCCACCTGGCTCTGTATTGAGAAAATATCACCCCATTTACTGGTATATTCATTTGCCCACACATGACTCTCCTCAGTCGCATCAATTAACTGAACAATCAGTTTTGCATCATCTCCAAACTTTTGAAAACTGCCTTCAAGCAGATATTCCACATCAAGTTCCTGTCCTATGGTACGAGCTGTTTTTGTAGTCCCCCTGTATTGTTCAACTGACGTCCTGGACATTACACGCAAATCCTTAATTTTTGAAAGATGAAGCATAATAGCATCCATCATCCCATCAGCCAGATATTGCTTATCTGGTTCATCACTCAACAGTTTAAACGGCAGTACTGCAATGGATTTTTCTATCTGGCTTATTTCTGTCTTAAACAGTTTTGGAATATAGAGGAAGCCAAGAATTATCAGCGCCAACACAATTACTGATCCTGCTAAAATTGTTGTATTTGTAATTTTTCCTTGATCCGGATATTGGCTTGCAACTTTCTTTGACAATCATTTCAGTGTTTTGTCCTGGTTGATTCCAATTGCTATCAATTAACTCTTTAATCGCATTAGCAACCTTATTTATCTGGTTACGGTATATTGTATTGTTGAGATTGTCATGTGGATTATCTTCATTTGCGCGAAGAGGTCTGTTTACTCCTGGTTCTTTATAAATAAACTCAATTCCTCTAAGAACACCTTCCAAGAATTGATTCACATAGTTTATAATCGGCATTATCCAGATCATATATAATGAACAGGCAATACCCTGCTTGCCACATTACCACCAGGCAGTTTTACCTTCAATCCAAACTGATCCTGTGAAGCCTGTTCAACAAATGCCTTAAACTCATGTTCCCATGCAAATGATTTGGGATCACAATATGTACGTGAGATAATAGGAATAAAGACCAGACACTTCAGTTTCTCTTTCAGGGATTCATCAACATCGTGTGTCTCTAAAGTCCATCATGAGGATTGATGTCAAAATAAACACTTATCTCTTCCTTGAATGTTGATTCGAGTTCATCCTTCAGAGCATCAACAAACTCACTCACCCACCTGTCGCCTTTGTTGTCTTTCTGGCGGTAGCTGATGAAGATGTCGTAATTATATCCTTCAATTATGCTTGCCATCTGAGGTGTAATTATTTCAATATCAAATTTACTCCTTATTTAAACCAAAGTCAATTCCCTCCAGTTTGTGAAAATGTGATGGTATCCAAAGTGTCTTAGCCCCCCAAATAGCTGGACATAATCTGAAATCTTCTCAATGCCCCCCTATCCGTCTCGTCATAATTGAAGACACACCCATTACATTTGACATTACAGACTTGATCTGGGTTTCGGAGGAGTAACTTGTAATCCAGAAATGATCGTCGTTCTGGGCTTGCCAAATGGTGATAGTTGCAAAGTCTGGTATAATCCCATTCTGTAGAATCCGTCCTTTTTTGACCACATTACCGATAAAACAAAACATACATTTGGAAACAACGAGGGTTTAACTCCATGGGTGGGAGGTAAATTCGAATGAGTTGAAAGTGGTCAGAGTCAACAGCTTCCCCAACTGGGCATAAAAATTATTTTAAACCCATTTTTTTGATGATTGCTCGAAACCTAGGCTCAGATCGCAGATTCGCATACGCAGGTTCAACATTCAAATACCGAATTTCAATGATCGACATCCTGAAATTATATTCCAGATATTCAAGAGCTTTTTCCTTATTACCAGACAGAGCATAGAAAAGTCCCAATAGGCGTGAAGAAGGTTTTGATTTTTTAAGCTCCACCTCTGTCAGAAATTTTAATAATCCTGCAATTCCCGAATCGCTATAAATCTCTTTTACATTTCTGTTATATTCTTTCAGCAAAAAATCCTGATCAATATTTTTCCCATATTCATCAATCGCATCCTTGATTTGTCCTTTCATATAATAGGTACAAAACAGTTGAGTCCTAAGGATCTCATTTGGAAACAGAGGATCAATTTTCACGGTCTCATTGAACTGCAGAAGAGCTTCATCAAACTCGAGTGCATGATAAAGTATAAGGCCATAGTTAAATCTCTTTATTGCCGATAATGGATCCAATTGAATTGCCTTGTTAATAAGAACCTTTGATTCTTTAAACCGCCCCATCCTTGCCAAATAATCAGCATTCCACTGATATGTTGTGGCATAATTTGGATTAAGCCCGAATGCAGTTTGAAATAATAAATCAGCCTTTTCATAATTATATTCAAAATAATTGGCTATCGCTCCCAGCGTTGCATAAGCCTCTGCAATGTTTTTGTTCAGTGATAAAGCTTTTTGCGCAAATTCCTTTGCTTTAATAAAAGCTAGGTCTGGTGGTAATAAATAATTCCAATCTCCGCATATAAAATATGCATCTGCAAGGCCCGCATAAGCAAGGATATAATTTTCATCCAATGAAATTGCCTGTTCAAAATATTTTATACTTAATCCCAGACCTTCCTCAGTTCTTTTATTCCAATAATATCGACCCCAGAAGGTATAGATCATATGCTTTAAAGTTAGATGTGGTCTCCTTTGCCACCGAAGCCAATTTCATTCTTAAAGCTTCAACAACAGAATTGTGATACTTTCTCCTGAATATCAAAAATATCATCCATTGTTCCACTATACTTATCAGCCCAGATATGAGTATCATTGACTCCATCAATGAGCTGGGCGGTAATACGAAGATTGTTCCCCGCTTTCCTGACACTTCCTTCAAGAGCATATCGGACATTGACATCTTTGACTATCTCCCCAATTTTCTTCTTTGTTCCTTTGAATGTCATTGCAGAACTTCTTGAAATCACAAGAAGATCATGGATATGTGAAAGATCGGTGATGATTTCTTCTGTTAATCCATCACTAAAGTATTCCTGGTTCGGATCAGGGCTTAAATTCTCAAATGGCAGGACTATAATTGATTTTTCCTGTATAAGTGATTTTTCAACAGTCGTAATAACTTCTTTTGGCTCACCTTCAAATTCCATCGGCTCTCCTTTCATTCCGCTGATAATTTCTTTTATCGCATTAGCGACCTTGTTAATCTGGTCACGATAGAAAGTTTTATGAAGGTTTTTATCTGGATTATCAGAGGGAGTTAATGGACGATTTACGCCTGTTGATTTAAAAATAAACTCAACACCACGAAGCACTCCGCCAAGCACTGACTCACATTCTTTAATATCTGCATAATCTAAATCATGAATACGAACTGGCAGCACCCTGCTGGCCACATTCCCATTTGGTAGCTTAACTTTCAACCCAAACTGATCTCTAGAAGCCTGGTCAATAAAAGCCTTAAACTCATGTTCCCAGGCAAATGATTTTGGATCACAGTAAGTTCTTGAAATGATCGGGATAAAGACCAGACACTTGAGTTTCTCTTTCAGCGAGGCATCAACATCATGTGTCTCTAATAGTCCATCATGAGGATTGATATCAAAATAAACGCTTATTTCTTCCTTGAAGGTGGATTCGAGTTCCCCTTTCAGGTTATTGACAAACTCAGTCACCCAACCATCGTGTTTATTGTCTTTCTGGCGATAGGAAATGAAGATGTCGTACTGGTAACCTGAAATTATGCTTGCCATCTTAGCCGTTCATTGTGATAAAGTTAAGAAAGATAATAACGCAAGTTAAATAAAAGCCATAGATGGAATTTACTAGATCTGTCTTTTGTAACCTTGAAGGAGGTTAAAACACCCGACTTTTGTCCAAATCCTGGCCCAAAGCTGGCGCAAACGAAAAAACCACTTACCCGAAATCCGTGTGAGTGGTTGACTTGCTTCACTCCCCAGCCAGGACTTGAACCGAACCGACCGTTAAATCCCGACCTTGTAGGTCGGGGTAGGGAGGTGTCAGACTGCAGCGAGGGGTCAATTCCTATACAAAATGAAAAAGCCTGTCATCGACCGGCCTTCGCTTCCTAGCCAGGAATTGAACCTGGGACTCGCTGATAAACAATATTATACGAAATATACTAAAAATTATACAATAGAATATACTAAATGTAATACATTTGCATATACTAAAGATGATACATGTAGATATAATAAATGATGCGGAAAGTATTTGTAATTATTCTTTAATAATAACGGAACAATATCATGGCAACTCCATCTGAAAAACTGGCTCAAGCTCTTTCTGAACTTCAGAAACTGCAGAAGGATAGCGATATTGCTGTTATTAAGGCATCTGACCTTAAAACAGCACATAAGCAACTTTTAAAAGCTAACGGTTTTATCAAGGAAGTAATCAAAGGATGGTACATTTCAACCCGTCCTGATGAAAAAGCCGGGGATACTTCATCATGGTATATGTCTTTCTGGGTTTTTGCTTCAATGTATCTGAACGATCGCTTTGGGGAGGGATGGTGTCTTGCACCAGACCAGTCATTATTACTTCATAGTGGCAATAGGATTATCCCCAAACAGGTTCTTGTTCGTTCGCCAAAAGCAAACAACAATATCGTAGAGCTTTTGCATGGGACCTCTGTTCTTGATTACAAACTGGATATTCCGGACACTGATTCCAAGGCTAATTTACATGGACTACAGGTTTATTCACTTGAAGCCGGGCTAATAGCGGTAGGAGCTGATTTCTTTACCCGACATAACATAGATGCAAGAACGTGCCTGGCTATGTTCAAAGATGCAACGTTGTTATTGGCAAAGCTTCTGGAAGGTGGTCATAGTGTGATTGCCGGACGACTGGCCGGGGCATTTCGGAATATAGGCAATAACCGGATAGCCGATGCCATTATTAAAACCATGAAATCCGCCGGATATGACGTCCGTGAGGAAGACCCGTTTATGGAAAAGCTACCGGAAAGCATTATCGGGATTCGGGAAACTTCGCCATATGTCAGCCGGATAAAACTGATGTGGCACAAAATGCGGGGCGTTGTAATTGAGAATTTCCTAAAGCCCACAGTATTACCAGTAGATATTGAAGCCTATATGAAGGAAGTCGAGGAACATTATTCCGAAGATGCCTATCATTCTTTATCTATCGAAGGTTACCGTGTGACGCCCGAACTGATTGAACGGGTCAGGGGCGGGAACTGGAATCCCGATGGCGATGAGACGGACAGGGAGGCTCGTAATGCTATGGCTGCACGCGGCTATTATCTGGCGTTTCAGGCAGTGAAGGAGAGCATTCGAAGGATTCTTTCCGGTGAGAATGCAGGAGAAGTTGCCGATATCGACCATTCAGACTGGTACCGCGAACTGTTTGCTCCCAGTGTAGCAGTTGGATTACTAAAACCAGCCGACCTTGCCGGATACAGAAACAGTCAGGTTTTTATCAAAGGCTCAATGCACACGCCGCTTAAGCCCGAGGCCGTACGTGATGCCATTCCCGCATTGTTTGAACTGTTACGCAATGAAGAGAACGCAGGAGTTCGGGCTGTTCTGGGGCATTTCATATTCGTTTATATCCATCCTTATATGGATGGTAATGGGCGTATCGGACGTTTCCTGTTCAATACAATGTTGGCGTCTGGTGGGTATTCCTGGACGGTTATCCCGGTGCAACAGCGGGATTCTTATATGGCAGCATTGGAACGCACCAGCGTTGACGGTGATATTCTTGACTTCACACGGTTTTTGGCAGAGCTTGTCGGAAAGGGTGCCAAAGCCGGAAGCCTTGACCACATCGGGCCGGGAAGTATAACATTTTAATATAGGGTTATTTATCAGAGGATTAACTCCGGCGCAGGGTGGTCAATTTACTCCGGCGGAAGGTGGTCAGGTTATCCGGCGTATGCACCAGGGACACGATCTCCATCTCGGATGGGGTCTGGTGAGGGTCGTGTAGAGATCATCGGTCTGAGTTTGCCAGGCCATGATAATTGAAGGATCTTTCCCTTGAGAGGATAAGTGAAAAGATTTATTTGACTTTGGATCCTTGGCAGTATAACTTGCATAAAATATTCCATTTCAATCTATTAAGAACAAGATTTTAACCGATTAAACCTTGAAATCATGAAAACACAAATTCTTCTGTTGTTCTGTGCTATTTTAATTGCTGGTTGTGCTGAACAGAAGACAAAACCAGGACTTGATCCCGAAACAGTTAATGCCGAATTGAAAGCTTTCCAGGATGCCCATCGCGAGGCTATTGAAGCAAAAGACATTGAGGGTATCTTTCAATTCTATTCACCTGACTTGATTACTGTTGAAACTGGAATGCCGATTTAATATGGAAATCAATACTTCCGCCCAACTTTAACCGAACTCTTCACTAATTTTGATTTCCACGAGGATTTCGTATTAAATGATATCCGAATCATGGGTGACAGAGTAGCGGCAACTTATCAGTTCACCCAACAAATGACACCGCTGGCAGGAGGAGAGACAATAAAACAATCAGGCAAGGGCATATGCATACTTAAGCGTATTGATGCTGGGAAATGGCAGTTTGAGTGGAATGCCTATGGGTACGACACCATACCTCCAGGAAACGAATGATGTTTTGGTGTCTTAACCACCCAGATATCTGGACACAATTATAAAACCATCCCCAACCTCCCCTTTCCCAGGTCATGTTAAGGTATCAAATCTGACCCCAGAGACACGATCTCCATGTTGGATGGGGTCTGGGTGAGGGTCGTGGGAGGATCGTCGGGCTGGGACAAGCAGAACGAGAAAGGTAATCAGTTATCAGATCGGTTTAAATTTCAATAACCCGTCAAGGCCATTGAAAAGTAATTTGTGTGAGCCTGCTCCCAAACAGCAACAAGATACCCTGTGATGCATTCTGATTGACTTTCATTTGTCAAATTCAGAACTTTGGGAATTACACTGGCTTGATTTTTGCTGAGAAAGCATTAACACTAAGACTACTACCAATGACGAAGATGAACCTCCTGAGTCTGGCTTTGGTTTTAATTATCCTCTTTTCATTTACTGGCTGCGAGAAGAAAGACCATCTGGCTAATACATTGACGAAAGCACAGGTCATCGGCTTTGTTACAGAAAAATGTTTTTGTTGTTGGGGTTGGGTAATAAAAGTTGGCTCAGAGACTATTAAAACCGAACAAATTCCAACATTAACTTTTTCTGAAAGCACTGTGTTTCCCATCAATGCGCGAATAACGATCGGCTCAAGAACAATTGACTGCTCGGGAGAAATGGCTGATTATTACGAAATCAAAGAGTTCACCGAAATAAATTAATCAATTGCTGAAGCCATGTATAAATTTGCCATAGCAGCTTTATTTACGGCATTTCTACTATGCGGCTGCAAAGAAGAGCCGGATATCCCTGAAGATGATTTGACAATTGGCCTGATAGGGTGGGATATTTCAAAGTCAAATTATGATTTTGACATCAATCCAAGAGATATATATTTCGTTAATGAGAACATTGGCTTCGTGGTCGGTTATAATGGTGATATTTATAAAACAACTGATTCGGGCACTACATGGAGAAAATTGGATTCGGGAACAACCTTACATCTATATTCTGTCTACTTTATTGATGAAAATGTGGGTTTTGTATCAAGTCAGGCAGCGAGTGGATGCCTGGATGCGGATTGCGACAAAGGAAGTGTGTTGTTAAAAACCACAAATGGCGGAGACACATGGACGAAGACATTCTTTCCTGAATACATCCGACTTTTGTCATTGAAGTTTTTCGATCCCTTGAATGGGATTGCATTAATTCATAAACCAGACATTCCAAATTCAAGGGATGAGTATGTTGCCACAACATCAGACGGAGGTTCTAATTGGAATCTCATTGATCTGGGAATAAAGCCTTACAGTTATGGATTGTTTTTTGTTGATAATCTCGTTTTTGTTGCTGGTGAAGATAATCAGATCTTCAAAAGTTCGGATTATGGTCAGAGTTGGCAAACTATCGCTACACCCATCGAAGCATATAATGATGTCAGAAACATCTATTTCTACAATGAGAATATCGGTTATATTGATGGCATCTCTCATATTTATAAAACCATTGACGGTGGTTTAAACTGGGAGGAAACCAGTTTCCCGTTTACATACTTCGGTACATTCCATTTTTCATCTGAAAATGACGGTTTTAATATTCAAACTATAGCAGTATATGATGGTGGTGATTTCCCCACATTTAAGGGGAGCATGTCATATGAAACCCTGGATGGTGGCATTACCTGGACTAAATCTGAATTAATGAAATCTTTGTATCTGGGGCTGACATTCTTCCCACGAAAAGATTTGGGATATGGTTTCAATTTTTCAGAGTTCAGTATTATTAAAAAGAAAGAATAACCACAATGCCATGAATAATATCCTCGGCAAATCTCTGATAATTACATTGTTTGTAGCTCTTCTATCCGCCTGTGAGAAACCAAGTGTTATTGATGATGCTGAGTTACTTGATCGTCTCATGACTAATTCGGTTGATACTCTCGTTTACAAGTCCAGCAAGCATGTGATTGAAGCAGAAGTTTACCGTAACTTTTTCCCTGGCAGTTCAATCCCCACAAAAAGACCTCTAATTGCCTCTGTAAGTCTTGTTAATCTGGATAGCGTACGAATTTCAACAGATCTTGACATTACCAAAATGTATATAATCAGAGATCCATTAATCTGGATCTCATCACCTACTTCCACAAGCAGTCTAAGCACCCCAGAATATAAGCTTATCAAGTTTAGCAATGATGGTCCCGAATGGGATACCAATATACTTGTCGATGTCGTTTTGGAGATATGGAATTCATTCACTAGAGAAAGCTTCCCCATGATAGTCAGAGATATAACAATCGAAAGAATAGAGTAATGACACTACAGGCATTTACTACCAAATGTTGAGTTTAATCTGAACCATTTGAAATATATATATCTCATATTTACAACGGTTTTATTTGCAGTGTCAAGCTGCGATAAAGATAAGACCGACCCCTTTGACTCAGCGAAAAGAGCCATTCTTGGAAAATGGGAAATAATTGAGTTAGGTAACTGGCCTGTTATGAATACCTATCCAGCAAATGGCTATAATGAGTACTTAACTGATAATACTGTTCGTTTTTTTATGAATCCCAACAAGTTACCTTTCAAATGAAATATTGGATTGATTCATTATTACATGAAAGTATTACGAGAGAAGACGGATTTGAGCTGGTATTTGATTACGACTATGAGTTTTATGAAAACAAATTGCGCATAGATTCAAGAGCTTTTATGACTTATAATACAGCAATTTATAAACGACTTGAATAAGAGAAATTTTTTGTGTATTCAGTACAAAACAATGTTCGTATGAAAAGAATCCTAATCGCAGCCTTATTTCTATTCTCCACTCTCAACGCATATTGCGATGTTATCTTCTATCCAAAACAGAAATCCTTTCTATCATATTCTGCAGAACTAATCTACAGTTTTGAGAAAGTAAACAAACCAAAAACCACTACCAGCTTATGGGGTGGGCTCGGTTGCGTAGGTTCCTTCTATAACCTGGCTGAACCTGCAGCTGGTTTAGAAGTGGCAATTGAAAGGAGGCATTACTTTCAGGAGAACACATTCAAGCACTTCTTTATAAGCGGGTATCTTGGAGCCGCATATATGACTGATTTTAATTACATATCGGATTTCGGCATTGTCCCAGGATTTAAGCTGAACTATAAAGGACAGCTTTCCCCTCAAACAGTAATTGAGCCATATGTTAGTTTATCTGTTCCATTAACCTGGGAAACTGAAGATTTTGACAGATATCTGCCACTGCCTGTCATTACAGTAGGCATTAGATTAGGTTTGTGTAATTTTAAAACCAAATGAGGGGTAAAAACCGCACTTTAGCAAATCAGCATAGGGAATTGCCTTCACGCTGGCAGTGTCTTAGTAAATTGACTCTTGTCATTGTGGCCTTTTCATTTTCATTGAATCTATTTGCACAGGAGAATTTATGGTACGAAAGGAATTTATCCGCTTATACTGAATACCTTTCTAATGAATTTGGTATTATTTGCAGCATTCCCGAAAGACTTACAAATCTGGATAAATACTATGTGATGTGGAAAGTACGGGAAGCAAAAGATAAACATACGGGGGGTTTGTATGGCCCAATATTTCAATCTAAGGATAAGGGTTGTCTTTTAATGTATACTGCTCGACCACTTTATGTTTCCAGGGCGGATGCTGAAATATTTAAAAAAACAGCTATGATAGAGCGTATATTGAATAAAGACACCTCGACCTCAGAATCATTGGTTTCACCTAAGCGAACTTTTCCTAGAAGTCAAATTTCTTCTGAAATAGAGACCGCGCTTGGCTTATATTACAGACATGGGCATCCATCAAACAATGACTCTGTAAAAATTGATTTAAATGATTACCTAACCATCATTTCAGGTAAAAAAGCTCGTGAAATGTTTAATGCTGATACAATCTATATCTATGACATACCGAATGCTGATTCTGTTTATTTTTTTGACAGCTCATTGGAAAACATACGCAAGAAAAAGTACCCATATTGCACTGGCGTTTTTATTAGTAAGGATGGTAGAGCCACCATGTACTTTAAGTTCTTCTTTACAGAAAGATCCAGGAAAAAGAAGGAGAAATACATCAGCTTGTTAGATAAACAAGTTTGGTATGATGAAATTTTCAGACATGAATAACCCACGATATGATACAGAACAATATGGTATTTAAAGTGAGCCTCATATCTGGATTAGTTTTAGTCATCGGTTGTGCAACTGCTAAATCAAATAAATCCGATTGTGCTATAGTTATCCCAACAGAACAGAGATCAGTAGAAATGACTCAGGATAGTACATTTATTTTCTTCAGTCTTGAAGATGATACTGTTTTTGTTGGAAAGAAGTTTCCTCCAGAGGGTGCCAATATTGAAGAGGGAACACTTATTGCCACGGATACAAACATAAGTGAGTATAATGCAATCCGTGAAATGGTTAGGTCTAGCATTGACAGTAACCGCTATTCGGAACTTAAAGCCCATAGTGTATGGCTAGGTTTGATCATATATGTTGATTCGACTGGAATAATTCAGGAAACCCAAATAAGATTAGACCAGAAGTTCGGAGAGTTTTTGCATACAGATGATTTAAGAAACATTTGTTTGAGCGTGAAGGGATTAAAATTTACAATTCCACCTCAATACAGCCATTTGCCATACTACAGGTTTTATCAGGGAGTTTCCTTCAAATAGAATTCGGTATTACTCTCTATAGTCCCGCCTGAATTCGTAAAACTATCCAAAAGCTGGCCCAAAACTGGCCCACCCATAAAAAAAGATACCCATGGTTTCCCATAAGTGTCTGACTTGCTTCGCTCCCCAGCTAGGACTTGAACCTAGGACCCCCTGATTAACAGTCGGTTAAAGAGGTTTGCATGGGTTTACACACATTTTCTTTGGTCTTCTTTTTGAGGATATTCTGTTGCACGGATTACACCCGTTTATACTGGTTTTCCCTATTGTCTGGCGCAAAAACTGGCGCGTTCTCATAACAGCTTTGAATTAATCTCAAATGTCCGTTCAATATCAAGGCTGGCCAGATAATGAATGGTCGTTTTTATATCACTATGACCAAGAGCTTCACTAATATCATAGATAGGAATCCCTTTTAATACTGTTTCCAAATGCAAAATCAAGAATTTCTCTGCTGTTTTTATTATTTAAACCATACTTATCAATATACCTGTCAATCTCCTTCTTAGCATTAAACGATTTAAGTTTGTCTATTAATTCTTCTCTTGTCAGTGATTTTATAGGCCGAATGCCTGACTCATTCTTTCTATATGTGCTTTTATAATCTTTCATACTTGTCTTAGGATTAATTACTGGATAATAACCTTCCCCTTCAACGCAATGTCTGACACCTCCTTTGGGATTCTTCATGTCGCCTTTAAATCTCGGAATTATATGACAATGAAATTGAAAAACAGTCTTCCCCGCAGCTTCACCACAATTCATGCCTATATTATAACCATCAGGATTAAGATCCCTTTCAATCATTTCCTTACACTTATAAATCATTTTTTCAACCACCAATAAATGATAAATAAAACAGAAGGAATAAGAAAAATGAAAAGAATAACCGTGAATCTGGCGTCAGGATTAACATTTGCATTAACCTTTACTAGAATAAGAAAAATGACCGTGCAGATAAACGATAGAATACCTCCAACACCTTCTTTCCACCAGGCTAAGATCATTCCTGCCAATCCCAAAAACCAAAAAATAAATGTAATGATTTGTAAAATGTCAGATGTTTCGAAATCTATTTTACCATTCCTTTGATATCCATCTACCATTTCGCCAATAACCATAAAAAGAGTAAACAGAACTAGAAGAGTTCCAAAGACGCGAGCTGTCCAGCGAATTGCAGAATATTCATTTTTTGTTGTCATACTATATGTTTTTAAAGTGATTCATCATTTGACAGCCTCTTTATATTGAGTCTTGAGCTTCGACAAACTCACTCATCCACCTGCCGCCCGCGTTGTCTTTCTGGCGGTAACTAATGAAGATGTCCTAATTATATCCTGGGATGAGACTTGCCATAGTTGGAATTAATTAAGTTTTTGATATCCTGATAATCCCATTTTTAAAATTAATTCTTGAAATCTTTGCTCTGAACGGAGGTTATCAAAATCAGGATCATTATTTATCCTGGCAATACCAGGTGGTGGATTTTCAAATGCTTTCTCCAAACAATCCAATACCGCATCTTTATTACCAAGCATGTTGTATATCCGCGCCAAAGTTAAATATGAAGGTTGTGAATTTTTAAGCTCATGTTCAATCAACCATTTTAAAAGCCCATTCATTCCTTCTTTCCCGTAAATATCTCTTATGAAATTTGCATTTTCTATATTTAAAGTGTCAACATATAATGCTTTCTGAAGTGACTCAATTGCTTTCAGGTCTTCTTTCTGCTTTACATATATATAAAATTTCCTCCAAAAGACTGCTCTATTAGAGTATTCAGGATCAAGTTCCTGTAAGACAAAACACTCATCCAGTGATTCTTTGAATTTACCTTCTCTGTAATAATATACAGAGCTCAAGGCATGTAATACAGGTAGAAATGGATCAATTTCCAGTGCAAGATTAATATGAGTACGAGCTTTATCATTTTCACCTAAGATATCCAGCAATTCAGAATAATAATGATGAGCCGTTACAAATGTCGGATTTAGCTTCACTGCAAGCTGTAATTCTTTTTGGGCTTCTTCCCATTTCCATTCCTTATAGTTCAAGATAGCTCCAAGTACAGTATGAGCCTCAGCAAGATTTTTGTCTATATTCAATGCCTTTATAGTTAATTCCTTGGATTTGGTTGTACCCTCATCCCATGGAAGCCAGCCCCAATATGCCTGTATAAAATAAGCATCTGCAAGACCAGCATAAGCAAGCGCATAATTTGGATCAGTTGATATTGCCTTCTCAAAGTACTCCACACTTCTTTTCAAGTCTTCTTTTGTTCGCCTATACCAGAAATAGCGTCCTTGTAGATACAAATTATAGGCTTCCGTATTGTTAGTATAATTTTTTTCAATCTGCTCTTTTTCCTCAGATGTTAATTTCGCTTTCAACTCCATCGCAACATTTTGAGCTACTTCAGATTGAATTACGAAAATATCTGAGATGTCTTTGTCATATATTTCCGACCACAAATGTGTATCAGTTTTTGCGTCAATTAGCTGAGTAGTTATCCGCACATTATTCCCTATTTTTTGTACACTGCCCTCCAGGATCGAAGAAACACCCAATTCTCTGGCTATCTCTTTTATTGGAAGCTTTGTATTCTTATATCTCTTTGTTGATGTACTGGATATCACTTTTAAATCACCTACCTTGAAAAGGTGATTTAAGATTGCTTCCACGACACCATCACTGAAATATTCCTGTTCAGGATCATTACTAAGATTAACGAAAGGTAATACTGCAACTGATTTTTCAAGTGTTTCAGAAGGCTTAAACAGTTTTGGAAAAATGAATAAGCCAACTGTTACTAATGATAATAAGATGATTAATCCGATAATGATTTTACTCCTTAGATTCTTTTTAGGTGCAAATTTTACTTCCAAATCTTGTTTCGATAATTTTTCAGGGTGCTGACTCTCGTTTTTTAATGCAGTAATGATCTCTTTTATCGCAAGGGCAACCTTATTGATCTGATCCCGATAGTAAGTCTTGTTAAGATTGTCGTATGGATGATCTTCTTCAGCCTTCAGAGGCCTGTTTACTCCCGATGTCGTGGAAAACATGAAATCCGATGTTCTCATCTTACTTCCTGCCACTTCCTCAAACAATCTCATGTCTGCATCATCCAGATCGTGAATACGAATCGGAAGTACTCTGCTCGCAACATTCCCATTGGGAAGCTTGACCTTTAATCCAAACTGATCCTTTAAAGCCTGCGCAATAAATGCCTTAAACTCATGTTCCCATGCAAATGATTTGGGATCACAATATGTTCTTGAAATTATTGGAATAAAAATCAGACACTTGAGTTTCTCTTTCAGCGAGGCATCAACATCATGTGTTTCCAGTAATCCGTCATGCAGATTGATATCAAAATAAACGCTGATTTCTTCCTTGAAGGTTGATTCGAGCTCTGTCTTTAAGGAATCAACGAACTCACTAACCCACCTGTCACCTTTGTTGTCTTTCTGGCGGTAGGAGATGAAGATGTCGTAATTATATCCTTCGATTATGCTTGACATCTGAGGTGTAATTAATTCGATATATAAAATAATTGATTCTAAAGCAAAGCAATTTTGTTTCTTACCACATGTTCCACATTGTGATAATCTCTCCCAGATGGACCTGGTTGCTTTTATCAAGGAATTTCTCTGAAAACCTGCCATCAGCGACAACATCTTCATCCATTACAGCAGCAACAGGTTCAGCCACAAATACCGTATGATCTCCGGTCTCAATTTGGTCAATCACCTTACATTCTATGTTCATGAAACACTCTGCGATCATTGGAGTATTAATTTTTACTGATTTCATTTGTGTTAACCCTGCTTCGGTATACTTGTCAACCTCATCGCTGTGCGTGGTTCCTGCTTTTACAATGGCATCTATCAGTTTTTTTGAAGGTACATTAATGCCAAACTCTTTGGTTTCATTGATAAGTGAGTAACATGCCCGGTAAGACATGTCTCCCGTAGCCTTCACCCCATTCCCGACTGACACTGTGAACAACAGGGGTTCGTGAGAGGTTGGAGTCACCCAACTCAGAGCAATAATACCATTGACCGACTTCTGAGCATTACAGCAAGAGACAAGTACAACCTGTCCGGTACTTAGCAACCAGGAAAGTTTCATTAAATTATCACCATGGAGATCAAATTCTGTTTTTTTCATAATACTGCTTATTAGATTGTTTGTATCATCTCAATAGGTATTTTAGAATGTATTAAAATACGAGATTATTAATCTTTATCAAAATCCAGAGCATACCTGATGGCTGATTCAAATCCCATTCTTCTGCCCTCTTCTTCATACTTTCTGGTTAGTTCCTTTCCAGCCTTCTTGCTGGCGCCTTCAAGATAGTTTTCAATCCATTCATCCCAGAATTTCATCATACCTTTTATAGCTACTCTAAAATCTCTGTATTTTTCATTTGCTGCACTGTTCAGCCGGATCGATTTAGCCCATCTTGACTGGCCTGAAAGAGCAAAGGCAACACCCTGAAGATCAGTAGTTGCCCAAAGAACATAACCATAATTAAGTGCCGTTTCGATCGCAAGTCCGTATCTTTTTTCAGCTTCCTTAAACTCTTTCATTCCCTGAGCGCAATCAGCCTGGTAATGCCTTGCAGAATAGATGCCTAGGGGCTGTCCAAGCTTCTGAGAGGAAATAAGAAGCTCTTCAACGAGTGGTTTGCCCCGTTCATAATTCTTTGAATGAACAAATAACTGGCACAGATTTGACAGGCAATAATTGACAAGTCCGGGGCTTTCAACCTTTCTTGCCAATTCCAGACTTTCCTCGATATATCCTAGTGCAGTTTTAAAGTCTCCACTCTGAAAGTATGGGTAGCCTATTTCACTTAAAACAATAGCCTCTTCACGAGGATTCTTAAGCTGTCGCCAAATGGTCAGGCCTTGGTTAAGAAAGTTATTAGCCCTCAACCACCGATCCCCTGTCTCAATTAACGAATAAATCCGCCCCAGCCCGGAGACAACCTGTGCATATGCCTCAGACTTACCAGTCACTTTAGACAATGCCTTTTCCAGGTAATCTATTGCCAGAATAATTTGTGAGTGATTCCGCCAGAACCATGCCATGTATCCGGAAAGAAGGACGAACTCCTCTTCAAATAGTTTAAAGGACCAGTTCAGGGCAGCAATAATGTTGTCATGCTCATGTTCAAGATTATTCATCCATTTAAATTCGGAATCGAACTGTTCTTCATTAGCCAGTTTTGCCATCTTTAAATAGTATTCCAGGTGTTTTTTCCTGAAATCAGCTTCTTCATTACCGGCAATAAGTTTTTGAAGACTATATTGATGTATCGGTTCAAGAAATCTGTAACGAATCACTCCATCTACCTGACTATTGGCAATTATTAATGATTTATCGACAAGCTGGGAAAGATGAAATAATATATCTTCCTTCAGTAATTTGTTATCCTGACAGACTTCTTCAGCGGCATCAAGACTGAAGTCACCTGCAAAGACAGACAACCTATTGAAAAGCAGTTGCTCTTGTTCCGAAAGGAGGTCATAGCTCCAATCAATTGCTGCTTTCAGGGTTTGTTGTCTCCCGGGTGCAATTCTGCTCGAAGAGGATAAGATCTTGAACTGATCCTCTAACCGCTCCAGAATTGTCTCCGGTCCCAGATGTTTTATCCTCGTTGCAGCAAGCTCTATGGCAAGAGGGATTCCTTCCATCCGTGAACATATCTGAGCAACTATCGAAACATTCTGAGTATTTACCTTAAATCCAGGCTTTCCTAAGGCTGCCCTGTCTGTGAATAATTTTATTGATTCATAGCGATCAGTTTCATCAATTAGTACTTTTGAATCAGGAGCCGGAAAGGAAAGTGAAGGTATCATCCATACCACTTCTCCATAAATATTTAAAGCTTCCCGACTGGTGGCCAGAATTCTGATACCTTCAACAGATTGTAACAACTTGTCCACAATCTCTGCACATGCCTGTATTAAGTGTTCACAGTTATCAAGCAGAATAAGAAGTGATTTATCGCTAATTTTGTTAATCAGTGTTTCGATGATCGGTTTATCTGGTTCCTCCTTGATGCTCAACACTTCAGCTATTGACTTTGCAATGAATTCGGGATTCGTTATTGGAGAAAGATTAACGAACCAGACTCCGTCTTTAAACTCTTCAATAAGGGTGGATGCAATTTCCCTGGCAAGCCTTGTTTTTCCACATCCCCCTGCACCTGTCAGAGTAATAAGACGACTCTTTTGAAACAGATCCCTTACTTCCTTCATCTCTTTTTCTCTGCCAACAAAACTGGTAGTGGAAATCGGGAGGTTATGTTTCTTTATCTCAGGTGGCTTAACCTTACCCAGCCGCTCTTCAACATCAGCTTGTGTATCCTTGTCCGTAACCTGTTCATATAAATTCGGGATCCTGATGCTTTCGATGATGTCCCTGATTGCAAGTGCAACTTTATTGATCTGGTTCCTATAATTGGTATGGTTAATGTTCTTCTCCTCATTATCCTTTGTTGTCAGGGGTCGGTTGACACCTGGTTCCCTATAAATAAATTCAATCCCCCTTAAAAATCCACCCAATATCGATTCACATAATTTGATATCAGTGTTGTCCAGGTCATGGATCCGTACAGGGAGAACACGATTAGCCACATTGCCACTTGGCAGTTTTACCTTTAATCCGAACTTATCCTTTGAAGCTTGTTCAACAAATGCCTTAAACTCATGTTCCCATGCAAAAGACTTGGGATCACAATATGTCCTTGAAATAATCGGAATAAAAACCAGGCATTTGAGTTTCTCTTTCAAGTGATTCATCCACATCATGTGTCTCCAGAAGTCCGTCATGTGGATTGATGTCAAAATAAACACTGATTTCTTCCTTGAAGGTGGATTCAAGTTCTGTCT
Source organism: uncultured Rikenellaceae bacterium (assembly GCA_963696805.1). GTDB lineage: Bacteria > Bacteroidota > Bacteroidia > Bacteroidales > VadinHA17 > SR-FBR-E99. The sequence goes on along the minus strand of CAVOLF010000005.1, from coordinate 276,876 downwards.
TTAAAGAATCAACAAATTCACTCACCCACCTGTCTCCTTTGTTGTCTTTCTGGCGGTAGGAGATGAAGATGTCGTAGTTATATCCTTCAATGATGCTTGACATCGTAGTCGTTCATTTTGATAAAGTTACGAAAGACTATAACGCAAGCCAAATAAAACCTATCGATGGAATTTACCAGAACTGTCTTTTGGAACCTGGATGAAGGTGAAAACGCCTCATTTTCGTCCAAAACCTGGCCCAAAACTGGCGCCATAAGAAAAAACCACTTACCCGAAATCCGTGTAAGTGGTTAACTTGCTTAGCTCCCCAGCTAGGACTTGAACCTAGGACCCCCTGATTAACAGTCAGGTGCTCTGACCAACTGAGCTACTGAGGACTATCTCGCTCTTTTTAAGAGTCGCAAAATTAACCGCTTTAAACGAATTTAGCAATATCTTTGGCAAAAATTTCCGGATGAAGAAGATTATTGGCATCGGCAACGCCCTTGTCGATGTGATGACAATAGTGCCAGATGAGACATGCCTCAGCCGCTTCAGCCTCCCCAAGGGAAGCATGACAATGGTCGACGCCACCCGCTCACGGGAGATAAAACAGGCAATCAACGGCTTGAAAAGTACCCTCGCCTCCGGCGGCTCGGCAGGAAATACAATGTATGGCCTGGGGGTGATGGGAGTATATTCATCGTTCATCGGCAAGGTAGGACGCGATGAACTCGGTAACTTCTACGAAAAGGATATGGTCGAAGCCGGACTCACACCCGTGCTGATGCGTGCCCCGGAGTCTCCCACAGGCACTGCCGTGGCACTGGTGACACCCGACTCCGAACGCACATTCGCCACCCACCTGGGAGCAGCCACGGAACTTATGGCCGAAGAACTTCAGATCGACTACTTCAAGGGATACCATATCCTCTACCTGGAAGGCTACCTCATCTTCAACCTCCCCCTGCTGGAACAGGCCTGCCGCCTGGCAAAAGAGAACAGCATGTGCGTGGCCCTCGACCTGGCAAGTTTCAACGTGGTCAATGCCATGCTTCCTGAATTCCAAAAAATAGTGACGGAATATGTGGATATCGTCTTTGCAAACGAGGAGGAGGCTCGCGCTTTTACCGGCCTCGGGCCCGTGGAGGCACTCACAGAATTATCTGAAAAATGCCACATTGCCGTCGTAAAAACCGGTTCAGACGGATCATGGATCAAGCGCGGCGATGAGGTCATCAAGGTCGACGCCCTCAAAGTCAATGCGATTGACACCACCGGCGCGGGCGACCTTTACGCTGCCGGATTCCTCTACGGATTCTCAAACGGATTCAGCCTCGACAAATGCGGAATGTTCGGATCAATACTGGCAGGAAAGGTTATCGAGGTGATAGGGGCACGCATGCCAGAAGAGAAATGGGCCGAAGCGAAAGCACTGATTGCCGAAGTTGCCGAGGACTAACGTAACATTGGCAGGGGTAAATGATTTTACCCTGGCTGTTGTCAATTAATAAAGCCGGGCAAAGAGTGCCTATTTCTTACCTGACTTTTCAGCCTTCTTTTTTTCACTGCTCTTCATTTCCAGAGTGATGACACCCAGGGGATGAGCAGATTTTTCCCTGCCGTCAAGGCGGCTGAAATCAACGACCTCTCCTCCCTCTGTAACATATCCTATCGGCATTTTCACAACGGAGTTTGAATCGTTCTCGATTTTCAACAGCGTCACCTTCAGATACCCTTCGTCTGAAATGATTGCCAGTGGCTGGCCAGGCAAAACAGTCTGGCCGGGAGCGGTGAGGATAACATCACCGGATATATTTTCATAAACCATGTATGTGAAGTCGTCATGAACAACCTCAAGACAGTTGTGCGGAGATAACCTGAAATCGAGATTTTCATCCCTCGGCACGGCAGTTACAAGACCCCTGCGCATGCAAAATACAGTATCCCCCTCACGGCCGGTGAAACTGTCAATAAGCTTTCCCGAATCTTCCGCTCCTGCGATGATAATTTTCCCCTCCGCCAACGGAACGAGATATGGAAACCGGTTATCAGAAGTCTCATGCGACGGTGTAAGCCAGTACCTGTAAGAATAACGGTAACCGTATCCCCTTCCGGGTACGTGTCCTGTAAATGAATAAAGAAATGTTGGCCCGTGCATTACAATCCAGGGCCTGACGGCAGGTCTCGGGTAGAGGTTTTCAAACAGGTCGAAATCAATCTGAAGTGAAAAAGGATAGTATGTCGAGTTGATCGCGGTAAAACGAATCGTAGGAAATTCCGAAGTTGATGTGGCCTTCTCCTCCGTTTTTATTTTTACAGGATCCCATGGCAGAGTCCCGAAACTAACTTGAACATTATCATTCCATTGCTGTCCCATCAGTTGCGGCATGGAAACAACGGCAAATAACAAAGGCATGGAATAAGCCAGCAGCCTGAAGGTATCTCTTACAATTTTCATGTGGTCTGTTCCCGCCATTGCAGTTTATATCAAAATTATGAAATCAATGAAATCGTTTCCGCGGACTGAGATCATCCGGACAATTGCACTTGCCAAGGTGGATGAACCTGTACCCCACCCCGAGTGTCACCCCGGCATTATATAATGACTGCGGATGATCTTCGGCGAAAAGATGAAGCAGTCCGTACTGAACGGCGTAAGCCCTGACCCTGATAAATATGTCAGATTCGAAATTATACTGGAATCCTGCCCCAACCGTAGCCCCCAAACCTGACATGTTGTCAACCCCTGAAAAACCGGTCTGCAGTGACACCACAGCTCCTGCGTCGGCAAAGAACCACTTCAGGAAGTCCAGCCTGGCTGTAACAGGTACTGTTAGCAGCCCGAAGCTGCCCGGGCGGTCCTCACCGGGTATCCCCGGCGCCGGGCTGGTGTAAAAATACTGGTGTGAATATGACAGCCCGCTCTCAAGACTGAAGTGATCGCCGAACAGCCTCCGGAGGTCAGCACCTGCAGTCCACATGCCCGTTCCGGTCACCGAACCGGAGCCAATCAACTCCTCAAACCTGAAGATTTCATTGTCGCCCCCGCCTGCAAAAAACGAGTACTCACCCCACCATGTCTTCTGTCCGCTGCAGATACCTGAAACTAACAGCAACGTAAAAGCGACTATAAATGTTTCATTTCTAAACATGCGAATGCTCGTTATTTAGTAAATTTATGCCACTCTTCGCCCTGAAAAATGAATACCAGGCGATAAAAGCGAAGCATACCAGGGGTACAATGAACCCGACAGCCATCCCTGATACATCGGCAATACGCCCCATGATAATCGGACAGACAGCTCCTCCCACGATGGTCATAACCAGCACCGAAGAGCCCTTCTTGGTCATGCCACCGAGATCTTTTAATCCTAATGCGAAAATCGTCGGAAACATTATTGACATACAGAAATAATTCAGGTATAATGCGATCAGTGACGGCCAGCCGAGTCCAAGCATCACCAGCGCCATCGCTGCCGTGTTAACCAGGGCATATATCCCCAGCATCATCCTCGGGCTGAACCAGCTCATGAAGAGCGACCCTATGAAACGGCCTGACATGAAGAATACAAATCCCAGTGAAAGCAGATACGCTGCCTTCTCGGGAGAATAGCCGGGCATGGTCTCCACAACATAATTGATGAAAAAGCTGTTTATGCCCGTCTGGGCAGCCACATATAGAAACTGCGCAATCACGGCATACCTGAAGTGCCTTACCCTGAGCAATCCGCCGTAGGTGCCCCTGTCTCCGCGGTTGTCATGTTCGCCCTCGTGGATGTCGGGCATGCGGGTGATGACAAACATAAATGCCACCACAAGCACCACGCCTCCGATAAGCATGTATGGCAATGCCATCGATGAAAACTTATTGCCGGAAGCCTCACCCCCGGCTCCGAGTATCAGCATACCCCCGAGGGCCGGACCGATGATCCACCCCAGGCCGTTGAACGACTGTGACAGGTTCAGCCTCTGCTCAGAGGTCTCCCTGGGTCCGAGAACGCTTGAGTAGGGGTTGGCGGCCGTCTCAAGAAAGGTTAGCCCGCATGCAATGACGAACAGGCAGAAAAGCGTGAACTCAAAGGTCTGTATGAAGGTGGCAGGCCAGAAAAGAAAAGCGCCGGTGGCATACAGGAGCAAACCGGTTATTATGCCCTTCCTGTATCCAAGCCTGTTCATGAAGAGTCCTGCCGGAATTGCCATCACGAAATAACCCCCGTAGAGTGCCGCCTGAACAAGTCCTGACCTTGCCCTGGTGATGCCAAGAATATCCTGAAAATGCTTGTTAAGAACATCCAGCAGACTGTGAGCAACCCCCCATAGGAAGAAGAGGCTTGTCACCAGAATAAACGGGATGATAAATTCTTTGGTCACCAGGCGTTTCGGGGACCCGATAATAGTGTTGCGGCTCATCTGGAGGTCATTATACCACAATATTTGTCATAATTTGCGAATAATACAATAATGATTGACAGCCTCTTTCAGGAAAAATATCTTTTTCTTAAGTTGCATTCTTCAAACCTGAGAGAGTATGAAACAAAAACCTTTTTACTGTAATTTTTCTGCGGCTCTTGTTGCTGCCATGCTTGTACTGCTTGTCTCTTCATGCCAGCATGATAGTTTTGTTCTCAATCCGAAATATAACTATTCCATTGTCACAGGAACCGGTGCCGATTCGCTCACTTTGAAAGCAGCATCAGAACTGGAACAGTATTTTCTTAGCATAACGGGAAAATCGCTTCCGTTGTATGACGTAACAAAACCAGGTAATAAAATCATATTCATTGGAAAATCCGGCCTGAAGAACAGCACACTTCTCAGTGAGGTAAGTACCCTGAGCCGTGATGGCTTTATTATCTCTTCGGTTCGTGATACTCTTGTGCTGGCAGGAAACAACGGCAATGCAGACCTCCATGCCGTCTATACCCTGCTTGAAGAACATGCAGGATGCATGAGATTTACTGAAAAAGAGGAGTATGTGCCTGCTGCACCCGGAATCAGGGTTCCTGGGTAAGTACAAAGTATATGAACCGGCATTCAGCTTCAGGGTCGTTCACTTCCCTGACAGGCAAAAGCCGGGGTTTACCGCCTGGAATAAACTGAGCACTTTCAGTGAATGGGGAATGTTCGTTCATACGTTTGCGCAACTGATGCCTCCTTCTGAATATTTCAGCAGCCACCCAGAGTACTTTTCTCTCGTAAACGGAAGGCGTATACAGGACGGCCAGCTGTGTCTCAGCAACCCGGAGGTGATCCGCATCCTGTCGGAAAACCTTGCTATCCGGATGGCAGAGGCGCCCGAAAAGGTCTATTGGTCCGTCTCACAAAATGACTGCATTAATTTTTGCGAATGCCCTGAGTGTAAGAAACTCTATGAAAAATACGGAGCTGTTTCCGGAGCTTATATAGAGATGGCAAACAAGATCGCCGCTCAGTTTCCGGATAAACAGATTTCAACACTCGCATACCAGTTCACACGGCAGTCGCCTGTAAATATAAAACCAGCGGAAAACGTCAATGTCATGTTCTGCTCAATAGAATGCAACCGGAGCATGCCACTGGCAGAAGACCCCAGAAGTGCCGGTTTTGTAAAGGACCTGAAGGAGTGGAGCAGTCTCACGGATAATATTTTCATGTGGGATTATGTGGTGCAGTTCCGCACCTACCTTTGCCCATTCCCCAATTTTCACGTCCTGCAGCCCAATATTCAACTCTTCCACAGTCAGAACATCCCTATGATGTTTCAGCAGGGAAGCGGCAATTCATGGTCTGACCTTGCCGAACTGAAACAGTATTACATAGCCAAACTGCTCTGGAATCCATACCTGAACGGTGATTCACTGATTAACCGGTTTATGGATACATATTACGGCAAGGCTGCCCCCTTCATCAGGGAATACTTTGAACTTTCCCATGCCAGCCTGAAGATGGTGGCAGATACTCAAAACCTTGACATATACGGATTGCCATCTTATTATTTCACGTCATTCCTGGCCAGTGACCTTGTGACAAAATACCATGACCTCATGAACCTGGCAGAGAAAGCTTCGGAGAATGACTCCGTATACCTGGGCAGGGTTATGAGGACCAGGATGTCAGTTGACTATGCATGGCTTGATTATGCCCTGAATGCCGGCGACAGTGCGTTGTCTTTTGTGAAAACCACACCATCCGGAAAAGTCATCAATGAGGATATGATGAAGGAGCTCGACAGGGTGACAGGGAACAGCGAGAAATGCGGTGTCTCGACTGTCAGCGAGCATAACTATTCCATAACTGAATACCGCGAACATATCCACAGGATAATAAGCATGGGTGTAAAGGAAAATAAAGCCAGGCCGGAGGATTTCCGCTCACTGTCATCTGTCCATCCGCACTACGAAAGCATGGGCGCTGCATCAATGGCCGACGGTATTTTCGGAGGAAGGACTTTCACTTCAGGGTGGCTCGGATATGAGGGCGAGGATATGATCATGGAAATTGTCCTTGAATCGCCTGCCGAAGTAAGCCGCATAAGTATGAATTTTCTCTGCGATCATGTATCCTGGATTTTCCTTCCTGCGGAAGTCATTATTGAGGCGTCCGAAAATGGAACAGACTTTGCCACAGTGGCGTCCCGGAAATTTGAAACCACCGGTTTCGACCAGGATATTATACCTGTACATATGGAATATGTATTCTCTCCGGTGAAGACATCAAAACTCAAAATTACAGCCCTGTCACTGAAGAAATGCCCCGAATGGCACCGGGGAGCCGGACAGCCGTCATGGATATTCATAGATGAGATTGTTGTTGAGTAGTTTTTTTAAAGATTATTTTTACATCTGTATTATCAGTTCTTAAATTACACTAGCGATGCGTAAAGGATCAAAGAGAGTTATCACCCTTCTGGCTGCTATTGCCTGCTCTGTTTTAACATATGCCCAGGATGCCGATGAACAATTGCTGCTTAAACATTTTCATTCAGTCAGCAGTGAGGAGATAGCCGGCTGGATGGCCGAGATATGCTCACCTGAATTCAACGGAAGACTGGCCGGCACACCGGAGTACCTGGCAGCAGCGGAATGGGTAGCAGGCAAAATGGATGCATGGGGAATCAAGCCGGCAGGTGACAAAGGATCATTCTTCCAGTGGTTTGACCATCCCTACACGGTGGTAAATGACATCGGGGCACTGCAAATTCACCTTCCCCAGAAAGACGGGAAATTAATTGTGAAGAGCTATACGGCTCCGGCAGATTACTACCCGGGGATGAACTCGGGCAACGGTGAGGTGACTGCTGAAGTAGTATATGTCGGCTACGGGGTCAGCGCCCCCGAACTGTACTATGACGACTACAGGGGCATCGATGTCAAAGGCAAAATAGTTATTATGAACCGCGATGTCCCTTACAAGGATGTGCGCAACCCCGAGTACGCAAAATGGGTAAAATACTGCTATCACCAGTACAAGGTCGAAAATGCCGCCGCACACGGGGCGGCCGGGATGCTGTACATAGACGGCAACAGTGCCAACCCCAATATATCGTACATTGAAAATATGATTGTCTGCGGCATCGGCCCGGAACCGCTGGCTGACATCTTCGCAGGTCTCGGCAAAGACAATGCAAGCCTGCTTCAACAGACAGACAAGACCTTCAAGCCTGCCTCATTTGCCACTGGTAAAACGATGACAATAAGGGCAAACACAACCCGGCACCCAGAAGGCAGGACATGCAATGTTGTGGGAATGATTGAGGGAACAGACCCTCTCCTTAAGGATGAGGTAATAATCATAGGCGGCCACCTTGACGCTGTTGGCAATGCCGGCGGACTCCTCGTTGCAGGCGGATTTGACAATGCAAGCGGAATCATTGACATAATGGCGGCAGCCAAGGCGCTTGCGGCCTCAGGCATTAAACTCAAACGCACCGTGATGTTCCTCATGATAGGAGGAGAAGAGGTTGGCCTTCTGGGAAGCAAGTTCTATACAAAGAACCCGATATTCCCGAAAGAGAAGACAGTGACATACATCAATCTTGACATGGTTGGAAACGGCACCGGGCTGGCGGTAAGTGCATCGGCATCCTGCGAGGGGCTGACAGAGTATTTCAAGACAGCCAATGACAAATACATCCACAGACCGATGAGAGTCTCAACCTCAGGCGGATCGTTCTATGGCCGGCCACGAAGCGACGGGCTGGTTTTCCTGGCAGACGGGTTCAGAACCATGAGTATCTCCACCACCGACGGGGTAAAACCAGTCTTCTACCACCTTCCGGGGGATGACGAGACTGCAGTCACGCCTGAGATAATGGAAGATGTTGCCAAGCTCATCTACCTGTCATTCATAGAAATGGCAAACGCTGATCCATTAAGCTTCTGAATCCCTCTCCCTGCATTAAGGGTCCGAAGACGATAAAGAACATCAGGTCATAGTTCAACCACAGTGTGACTATAGTATGAACCCATGACCTGTATTATGAGCTTCCGGGGCGACAGTTTATTTAACTGCAAGACTGACATCAAGCTTTATCTCATCCCTTATGGCATTGTCGCCAAGGTTCGAGAAGAAATTGCCTGAACCGAACCTGACATCGTATAATGAACGGTCAAAGGTAATGGTTGCCGTGTAGGTAAGGAGATCACCTGACATGGATTCCTGCACGGAAAACTCGACCGGGTGAGTTGCCTCCTTGATTGTGAGACTTCCTTTTACAATGGCCTTGCCATCTGTGAATTGACTGCCACCTGCAAGAACCAGTTTTGAAAAAGGATATTTATCAACACCAAAGAAATCATCAGATTTCAGGTGTCCTTCCAGCTTTGTACGGCTGCCGGAATCCTTTACATCCTCATTCTGTATACTTTTCATGTCAACGACGAACTCGCCTCCTGTGATCGATTTGCCGTCGGCGGTTAGCCAACCCTCCTTAAGATCGATTGTACCGGTGTGCTTGCTCCCGACTATCTTATCACCATGCCACTTTATCTCTGAGGCCGAGGGATCGGCAATGTATCTCTTCTGCGCAGTCAGCTGCGTAACGGCGAAAATTGCCATGAGGGCTATTAATCCTGTTGTTTTCATTTTATTCACTTGCTTTGTTTTAACCTTAACCAACAGAAAGAGGATTTTGTTCAACAAAAGTTGAATAAAACTGGTCACGGAAATAAATTCTGAACGTTGGTGAACTGATTGTCAGATACCCTGGATGTTCATCCCTCCGCTGACCTCGAAGACGGTGCCGGCTGAAAATGACCAGTCGCCCCGGGCAAGTGAAGCCACGGCTTTAGCCACATCCTCCGGCGTGCCCCATCTCTTCTGGGGTATCAGTCCTTCGGTGATGAGCCTGTCAAATTTATACTTGCTTCTTGTGGTCAGCTCCGTCCTGATGAGCCCGGGCCTGATCTCATATACGCAGATACCGTCTTCGGTGAGCCGGTCGGCGAAGACCTGGGCTGCCATGCTAAGCGCTGCCTTGGAGATGCATACATCCATACCGTGTGTAAAGGAGGTATAGGCAAGGAATGATGTTATGAACATTATTGAAGGCTTGTAATCCTTCACCTGCTCCTTCATCCATATCATTTCTCTTGCCACTCTCCGCGCAAGAAACACGGGGCCCCTGAGGTTGACAGCCAGTACGCGGTCATAGGCCTCCTCTTCCATGTCAAGGAGATCCTTTCGCTCTATCGGCGCGATTCCGGCGTTATTTACCAGGATATCTATCCGGCCGTAGCGTTCAAGAATGCTTGAGATGGCCTCATCATGCAGATTGGTATGCGCCACGTCTAGTCCTACCGGGTAAAATTCTGCGCCAAGTTTCTCTATCTCGTGCTGAAGGGAGAGCATGCATTCGCTGTCAGGGGTGCGTGCGACAGCGGCAATATCGTATCCTTCGGAAGCAAGCGCAAGCGAAATGGCGCGGCCAATGCCCCTGCTGGCTCCCGTAATTATTGCTACCGGTTTTGAGTTCATATATAACCCTTTAATCAGGCAATAGGTTTCTTCCGCAGATTGAGGACAACCTCGCACTCTCCGCTGACATCGGCATCGGCAATCAGGTAGTTGCTCTGGTTGATCGTAGCCATGATGTATTTCTTCTTCTTTCCGCCAATGGTGAGGTCGCCTGCCACATAATTGCCCGGCACGGGCAGGGAGAGCTGTATATACTCAAAGCTTCCCGTCAGGCTCAAGGTCAGTTTGTCGGCCGTCTGTCTGTAGAGATACTTCACGAAGGCACCGGAGCTCTTGTAATCAATCTTCACTTCCGCGTGTTCAACTCCGGCGGCAATCCATTTGGGACAGATGCGAACCCTGCGGAAGAGCTTGTCTTTATCCTGTACTCCGGCCAGTCCTTCCACAAAGGCATAGAGCATTGCCGACGAGCCCCATCCGTCTGTCGGTTTTGCTTCAGGAGAGGTGCTGGTCTCCACTGTCGACGGCTTCCCGTCAGGAAAATACCAGAGGTAGGTTTCGCCGTTGCGTGAGATCAGGTCATAATAGCGCATCAGAATGTCAATTCCATACTGTTCAAAGCCGTACTCGAGGGCGGCTCTCGCAAGCTCACCGCCAGTAAGAGGCATTATGCCTCCGTTGCAGTAGGCTCCGCGCGACAGTTTGTAGTCGCCGAAGATGCCTGCCGGGAACGGGGGGTCAATGGAGAACCACTCGGCAAAAGCGGTTGTGGTCTCACGACGCTTCATGTATTCATTGATGATAGCATTGGCGATTCCCGGAGATGCGGCGCCCCTGTTAATGGCTGCAGGGTTGCTCAGACTCAGCTGCGAGGCCTCGTCAACACCTTCAATGGTCACGGGGGTCTGCTTCACAAAATGAGTATAGAACGAACCGTTGAAACAGTTTGTGTTAAGGCTCTTGCGAAGCTTAAGGGCACGGTCACGCCACTGTGCCGACTTAACCTTGTCTCCAAACATGTTATACCAGTATGACATGAAATGGAATGCCTCGTAATAACCGCTGTTGTCACCGTGAAAGTAACCCCAGAATGTATTCTCATCTATCTGGAACTGCAGCCAGTCATGGTGTCCGGCATGGTAGGCAAAATCCCATGTATCAATGGTATAGGGTCTGCGGAAGAGGAATTTATCCTTGTCAAAATATCGCCCCTTCATAACATAACCCAGGGCTCTCTCGAATGCGGGAATCAGCCTCCTTATGAAGTCATCATCACCAGTGGCCTGCCATGCAAGCCATGCCGCCTTGATGAACCTGAATTCGGTATCTGCCTCAACGGGTGTCCTGACATACTTGGTCCAGTTCTCGCGCTCACAGGGGAGTTTTTCGGGGAATGTGGTAAAATAGTCAAAGATGCGTCCGTTACGCGACTGGTTGTCGGCAAAATGCTTTACAACACTCTTCAGATCAGCCTCCGAATAGCGAAGAGCCCTCATCATGTCTGAATAGTTTCTTATCCACACCGACCTTGCATCAGGTGATCTGTAGCCCCTGATCTTTTCACCGTCAATATTTAACTCAAGAAGATCCTGCTCAAGGAACCTGGTGATTCGCGGAATGAGCTCATCAAATGCCGGAGTTCCGGTTCTGACGTACATTACTGGGCTTTTAGGTTAGGTTTAGCGGGTTTAAAAATAGCAATTAATTCACTTGCTCCGATGGTGGGCGTTCATTTTCTTCAGGTTGGTCATCCTCATCCCCCTCCTCCTTTTCATAAAATGGAACGGGCCTCTGGGGCCCTTCAGCCCGATACCATACGGCCAGCAGCAATCCGGCAGCCGCTCCGAGCATATGGGACTCCCAGGAAATATCCATCCTGAACCCCGGGAAAATGCCCCATACCATCTCACCGTATATGAATGCGACCAGCAGCGATAAACCCATCAGCGGTATATGTCTCCTGATCAGGCCGCTGACAAACAGGAAAGAGGCCATACCGTATACTATGCCGCTGGCCCCGATATGCCATGCGGGCCTTCCCGTAATCCAGACGGCTAACCCGGTCAGCATCATGATCCATAAAAGGACCCTGAATGATACCTGTGAATAGAAGTAAAACAATGCGGTGCCCAGAATAAAAAGCGGAATGGTGTTGTTGAAGAGGTGCCGGAAACCGGAGTGAATGAAAGGAGAGGTTAAAACACCCGTGAGTGATGTCGCCTGACGCGGAAAGATACCCAGGAAGTGAAAGTCAGTCTCAAAGAGCACCTCAGTGATTTTCACCAGCCACATGAAGCATACACCCAGGAACGGGATAAGCATGCTTAGCAGCAATCGTCTCTTTTCTGTTGCGGCATCGCTTTCATCCATAATTAAGTCTCTGTGGTTCGCGATCACTTGTCCCGTCCGGGGTACCTGATGCCTGCCTTCATCCGGACCGTGTCGAGTGTCCGCGCAAGGGTCAGTGTGAATGACAGGGGAACCACGGTACTCTCTGTCAGCCCCCTGTCGAGACAGTTCATAACCTCCATTGCCTCATACTGGTACCCCTGTGCCGGCGGAGTGAAGATACGGTCATCCGTGTCGCCTGGTAACTCTATCAGAAGATGCTGGTTGCGGTCACGCCCCCTTGAAAGGACCAGGTTCCCCTTTTCGCAGTTCAACTCTGTTGAGACACCGCTCATGTTTGCAAACGAACAGTATGCCTCAGCCATCCGGCCGTCACTGAATTTAAATATGACGGAGGTGCTTTCGTCGGCGCCGGTCGGAGAAAGTACGGATGCCGAAACTATTGATTCCGGCTCTCCCATGTACTTCAGGATATCCATTATGGGATAAATACCTATATCAAGCAGAGAACCTCCACCCAATTCCATATTGTAAGTCCTGAGGGCAGGATCATACGGAGACAGGAATGCAAACTTGCCCCTCATGTGAAGCAGGTTGCCCATCCTGCCGCTCTTCAGGATCTCATCGGCCTTGAGGTAAGAGGGCTGAAACGGAGGCCACAGCGCCTCCATCAGAAAGAGTCCTTGCCTGTTGGCTTCCTCAACCATCACCTTAACCTCCCGCGCGTTTATCGACATCGGCTTCTCGCAGAGGACATGCTTCCCGTTCCGCAGGGCCAGCAGTGTGTGCTCAAGATGATGCGAGTGAGGCGAAGATATGTAAACTATCTCCACCCCTGGGTCGGCAACCATCTCCTCATAACTCCCGAAGTGCTTCCCGAACCCGAACTCGGCGGCAAAACCTGCAGCCTTTTCACTATCACGCGATCCAACAGCATAAAGATGCGCGTTGTCAAGCAACATCAGTGCCCGCGTGAACTTGCGGGCTATGTTGCCTGTACCGAGAATTCCCCAGTTATATGATTTCATGGTCATTTGTTTGCATAAAGTTAGTGATTCCTGCCTATCTCGAACCATCAAAAACCGGTTCAGATGTTATAAAATAAAAATATTCTTAAATTTTTGGTTCTATGTATTGCATGGTATTATTTTTTAATTATATATTTGCAAAGTAAAACTAATATGTATTAACAGGTACCTTATTAAAAAGACTATGAAAGTAACGGTTAACGTCAATCTGGGGGGATACCCGTTCAACGTGGACGAGGATGCCTACGAACGTCTCCGGCAGTACATGAAGAGCCTGGAGAAGGAGTTTTCAGGCGAGTCAAGTGCTTCTGAGATCATGACAGATATTGAGGGAAGGATAGCGGAGTTGTTCAGAATGAGGCTCAATTCCTACAAGCAGGTCATCACGATGAGGGATGTTGAGGAGGTAATGGCAATACTGGGATCACCTGAGGTCATCAGTGGCAGCGGTACTACAGAGGAGCCTCCTCCGCGCTCGCAGCGACGTATGTACCGTGATCCGGACAGGCGCGTTTTCGGAGGTGTCTGCGCCGGGATATCGGCATACCTCAACTGGGATCCGCTGATTATGAGGATCATCTTTGCAGTCCTCATACTGCCTGGCGGGTTCGGCCTGGGACTGTACCTAATACTGTGGATTGTACTGCCTGAGGCAAAGACAACAGCCCAAAAACTTGAGATGCGCGGTGACCCTGTGACTATTGAGAACATCAAGGACTCTGTCAAGCAGGAGTTTGATACCGTCAAAAAGAAAATGAACCTTTAGTCCCGCCAAAGGCGGATAATGCTGATAATAATGGAATTGTTATGAATACGGACAACACAAAAGCACAAATGCGCAAGGGAATTCTTGAATACTGCATACTGGCAGTGCTCTCCAGGAATTCATGCTATGCCGTTGACATCATCAACGAGCTTAAAAAAGCCGAGGTGATAGTCGTTGAAGGTACACTCTACCCCCTTCTGACAAGACAGAAGAATGCTGGGTTACTCAGCTACAGGTGGGAAGAATCGCCGCAGGGCCCCCCGCGGAAATACTATGAACTGACCGAACTGGGAAAGATCTACCTGAATGAGCTTGACAAAGCCTGGGAGGAGCTGGTCGGGTCGGTTAATCAGATACGTGACAAGAAATAGAGGCAGCCATGAAGAAAACAATTGACATCAATATTGCCGGGCAGCTCTTCCGTATCGACGAGGAGGCCTGGGAGATCCTGAAGCATTATCTTGGCCACGTCTCGGCCAGGTTCAGCTCCGAACAGGGCGGTGAAGAGACTGTGGCTGACATTGAAGCCCGCATTGCCGAAATATTCGGTGGCGGCAGCGAACCCCCAACCCTTGTCTCAAGGGAGATGGTGAATGACATGATCAACATCATGGGCGCACCCGAGGACTATTACGATGACAACACCGTCTCCGGTAAAAGCGGGGTCTATAATCGCAAATCGATGTATGACCCGAACAGCCTGTCTGCCCGTACCGGCAAAGCGCTTTCTGAGTTTTTCAGGGCATTCGGGAAGCTCATGTCGGCAATTATAAGGGTGATTGCAATATTCCTCGGGTCAGTCTTTACAATTGTCGGTTTCATTCTGCTGTTCACCTTCACTCTACTTTTATTCTTCAATAACGCACCATTACTGACATCGGTGATGGAACCGGAATTAATGAATACACACACGCTTCTGTCTATAGTGCTGAACAGCCATATGGTATGGCCCCTGTTAATCCTCACGGCACTTGTCGTTATTATCCCGCTGGCAGCCCTTATATGGCTTGGAATAAAAATGATCTTCAATATCAGGGAAAGATTCAGAATACCTGGCATTGTCCTCTTCGTCGTCTGGGTGGCTTCGCTCTGCGCACTGGGTGTCTTTCTCAGTCTCCAGCTCTCAGTCTATTCCAACAGGGAGTTCGTTGAAAAGAGGGTAAGCCTTGACCCGGCCCCTGCAACACTATGGATTGCATCCGGGGCCACAGTAGATGAGATAACTTATGACGAAACAGCTTCTGTTGACCAGTTTACCTTCTACCTTGATAACCAAAACGACAGGCTTCATGCTACTCCGGAGATAAACATTTACGGAAGCGAAAACGGCACAGGATTTATCTCTGTCGATAAACGTGCCTGCAGCAACTCAGACAGTGAGGCACGGGCAAACGCAAGGGCGATTGAATACAACTGGATGTTCTCGGGTGATACGCTCTATCTTGATGAATTCTTTTCACTGCCGGCAGGCAGCAGGTGGAACGGCTCACTGGTCGATATAGATATCACTCTTCCCGAAGGAACGGAGGTCAGGTGCGTGCCGGGAACTTCGCTCTCAACATGGCTGCTGCGCAAAAATGACCCCGAAGTGCCCTCCTGGCGCATTGAGGATGGACAACTCAGAATACTAAATGACTAAATAAAACAAATATTCTGCACCACTTTTTTTACTCTTCATGATCCCGGTCTGAACAGCCGGGATTTTTTTGTCCGGGATTTCATATCTTTAGTGCCACAACAGCATTAACAAAATGGAACTGGGTGTCCTTAAGGATATCGTTATCATCTTTGCACTTTCAACCTTTGTGAATTTTATCTTCACCCGGATAAAAGTTCCTGCACTAATAGGTTATCTTATCACAGGTGTCGTTGCAGGGCCTTATCTTCTGAAGCTTATAAGCTCGCCGGAGAATGTGGAGGTAATGGCCGAAATAGGCGTGATCCTCCTTATGTTCACCATCGGCCTTGAGTTTTCACTGAACCATCTTCTGAGAATTCGTAAGATAGTTTTTTTAGGTGGATTCATGCAGCTTCTCCTCACGGCCGGAGTTACGATGCTGGTGGCCAGGGTTTATAAATTTGGCTGGAATGAGGCCGTTTTTGTGGGTTTTCTGACAGCCCTCAGCAGTACAGCCGTGGTCCTGAAACTGCTCCAGGAACGCTCGGAGCTGACCACCCATTACGGAAAGACAATTGTGGGGATACTGATATTCCAGGATATTATCCTGATACCGCTGCTGCTGTTTACTCCCATTCTCGGAGGAGAAACCGCAAATGTTGGAAACGACCTGCTTTTCCTGCTGATTAAAACAATCGGCATAATGATATTCATCTGGGCCGGAACAAGATGGCTCATGCCATGGCTGCTCCACCTGATTGCCATGACCCGGAGCCAGGAGCTCTTCCTGATGAGTCTCCTGCTCATCTGCCTCGCGGTGGCAATGCTCACACATGAGCTGGGCATGTCACTTGCCTTCGGAGCATTCCTGGCCGGACTGATGATATCCGACACAGAGTACAGCCACAGTGCGTTTGGCAACCTGATTCCTTTCAAGGACGTCTTTACAAGCTTTTTCTTCGTCTCAATAGGTATGCTCCTCGACCTTGGCTTTGTTGCCGAACATCCCTGGCTTGTACTGGCAACTGTACTCCTGGTAATACTGATTAAAACCGTGATAGCAGGATTTACAGCTTTTACTCTTGGCCACACTTTCTTCGGAACGGTGGTTGTTGGCGTCTCTCTTGCACAGGTGGGTGAATTCTCGTTTATACTTGCAGGAGTGGGCCTTACTCATGAAATAATAGCACCATCTCACTTTCAGCTTTTCCTGGCAGTGGCCATAACCTCAATGGCCCTTTCGCCATTCCTGATACAGGTTTCCAAGCCCCTGGCCAACCTCATCCTGAAATTGCCATTGCCTCCGTTTCTGGTAAACGGACTCTTCCCTCTCAAGCAGGTTGAAATTCCGGAGATCAGCAAGCATATAGTTTTGATTGGAAAGGACTCCAGGGCAATAAATCTGGCTTCAATGATCAAAACCATGGGCCTGCCGTTTACCTCAATAGTGTTTGACACAGACAAGGCCCGGTCAGAGATGGAGAAAGGCCACCTGGTGGTATTCGGTGATGCAACCTATGAGCCGGTCCTGAGACAGGCATACGTTCATACGGCTGAAATGACAGTGGTTTCAGTCGGTAACCTGATAACATCAATGTCAATCGTGCAACATATCAGGGCTATGAATAAACATGCACATATCATAGTCAGGACAAGACATGTTACCGATATCGAAGAGCTATACCGGCTCGGAGCAAACCAGGTCATTCCGGAAGAGTTTGAAACGGCAATTGACTTTTATGAGAGAATCCTGGGCAAATACCTTCTCCCAAGAATGGATATAGAAAGGGCAATAGCAAGAACGAGGGCGGACAACTACGGCATTTTCAGGGACAAGAGCAAGGTTGGGGGTTATTCCCTCCTTAAGGATATACCTGATATTGAGATTGCTGCGGTGAAGGTTGGGGAAAAATCCGTCTTCGCCGGCAAAACCATAGCAGAGACTGCCCTGAGAAAGACCTGCGGAGTCACCATGGTGGCCATAAAACACGGAGAGGTTGTCTCACCAAATCCCGAGCCGTCTACTGTAATAAAAGCCAATGACATTGCGTACCTTCTGGGCAAACCCGAGATGATTGCAATTGCAACGGACCTGCTCTTAAAAGAGGCGGAAAAACCCTGATCAATTCCCAAATCAATAATCCGCCGGAACACGACACCCCACCCCTCAATTGCGGTGACAGAACTCTGCTATGCTGCCACAAGCGCAATTGGAGATGCATGTCTGGCGGAATAAGGTCTGGCACCATACAAACGCCCTGCATGGTGACATGCTTGCAGAAAACTATTTACCATGATTTTTGTTCCTTTTTAAAACATATTAAAACTAAATTTGTCGCTGATCTGCGTTATGCAATTATTTACATATTGAACTTAAACATAACATCATGAATAATGCAATTTACTCCATCCAACACCCTGATAACGAGCCTTTAAGGAGCTATGCGCCAGGCTGTCTCGAGCGGGCTGAACTTGAAAAGGAGCTTAAGAGACTCTCATCCGAAACCGCAGAGATACCATTGATTATAGGCGGGAAGCCTGTAAAGACCGGGAAGCAAGGCAGGGTTGTCATGCCGCATGACCACGGTCATCTTCTGGCCACGTATCATATGGCAGGCGAACCGGAGACTGCAGATGCCATCAGAGCTGCAATGAGCGCCAAAGAAGGTTGGATGACCCTTTCATGGATAGAAAGAGCTTCGATAATGCTGAAAGCAGCCGAGCTCCTCTCAAAAAAGTACCGTTATACCATTGTTGCTGCGACAATGCTCGGGCAGAGCAAGACGGTGCACCAGGCAGAGGTTGAAGCTGCCTGCGAGACTATCGATTTCCTCCGGTTCAATGCCTATTTCGCAGGACAGATATACCAGGAGCAGCCACGGTCGGCTACCGACCAGCTTAACAGGGTTGAGTACAGGCCGCTGGAGGGTTTTGTATATACGATAACCCCGTTCAACTTCACCGCCATCGCCTCCAACCTCAACATGGCCGTTGCCATCATGGGCAACACAACGGTCTGGAAACCAGCTACCACCTCCCTGCTGTCAAGCTGGATACTGATGCAGGTTTTCATGGAGGCCGGAATGCCTGCCGGGGTCATCAACTTCCTGCCGGGACAGGGATCGGTCATCAGTTCAGTGGTGATGAACCACAGGGATCTTGGAGGAATACACTTCACGGGATCAAACAACACCTTCAACTCACTCTGGAAAACCGCGGCGACGAACCTTGACAAATACAGGTCTTATCCGCGGATTGTAGGCGAGACCGGGGGCAAGGACTTCATAATGATTCACGGTTCGGCTGCCCCCCTGGAGACAGCCACAGCCATAATCAGGGGCTCATTTGAATATCAGGGACAAAAATGCTCAGCATCCTCCAGGGTATATATCCCAAGGTCAATCTGGCCTGAGATATCGGTGCATCTTAAGAGGCAGGTCTCAGAGATAAAAGTCGGAGACCCTGCCGATTTCAGCAACTTCATGAATGCGGTCATTGATGAGAAGTCGTTTGACAACATAATGAAATACATCGGGCTGGCGAAGTCATCTCCCGACTGTGAGATCTTTCACGGAGGCAACGGCGACAAGAGCCGGGGCTGGTTCATTGAACCCACGATCATACTGACAACAGATCCTGACTTCATAACAATGAAGGAGGAGATCTTCGGTCCTGTTGTGACGCTTTACATTTACGAGGACGATAAGTACGAGGAGACTCTTCATCTCTGCAATGAGACCTCACCCTACGGGCTTACGGGTTCCATTTTTTCAACCGACAGGCCGGCGACGGTCAAAGCCTGCCAGGTACTCCGTTTTGCAGCGGGCAACTTTTATATCAATGACAAGCCCACGGGTGCGATGGTAGGGCTGCAGCCCTTTGGCGGTGCCAGGGCATCGGGCACCAACGACAAGGCTGGCGGCAGGCTCAACCTGATCAGGTGGACCTCACCGCGGACAATCAAGGAGACCTTTCTCCCGGCCACGGACTTCCGGTATCCGTACATGGATTAGGCACCGAATGGTCTGAAAGTCCAGACTCCATAAAGTCTACAGTCCATAAGTCCGTAAAGTCTGAAGGATTTGCGATTTGCGATTTGCGAATTTTAATTAAATCGAAAAACTGAAATCGAAAATTCATCTATTGCCCCTGCCTGAAATGACTGAGGACTGGGGACTGAAGACTGCTGACTGAATTCCGGTAGTCCCTGGTATCTTTAACCTAATTTTTAGTTTATTCACAGTTAATCAGCACCGGTTAATAAAATTGTTTAACGTTTGTTAACACTAAATTAGTTTTATAGGTATATTGGTCCTCAGTTAACCCTTCTTCAACCTAAACCTGATCTTAGATGAAAAGACTTCTTCTTTGTGTTGCAGCAGCAGCCATGCTGCTCGGAGCATGCGAGAGGGCTCCCGAAAACCTCGTACAGGAAGATGATTACGTCAAGACCTCCCTTGAGATTATCCCCGGCCAGTATGTCGTTCTGCTGAAGGGCGACTTTGGCTATGTCAAGTCAGAGGCAATGAGCTATGATGATGCTCAGGTTGCCATGGCCGGCATTACGAAAAACTTACTTGCAAAGGCAGGAATTGATGACCGTGAACCTCTGCAGGTATATTCGGCAGCAGTTCAGGGCTTTGCACGTTAAGCTGAGTGACAGCGAAGTTGCGCATGCTTGAAAAGAACCCGAATGTCAGGGGCGTCTGGCCTGACATGATGTTCATCCTGGCAAAACCTGCTCCGGTTCCTGTTCCGCTTCCGCGCTGAAGTTACTCCTCCCGGAATAACAAGAGTTGGCGGTGGTACATACCTATACCGGTACCAAAAAGGCCTGGATCATTGATACTGGAATTGACCTTGACCATCCTGACCTAAATGTCGATGCAGCCATCGGAAAAACATTTGTTACCCGCACTACCACTCCGGAGGATGACAACGGTCACGGTACCCACTGTGCAGGAATTGTTGCCGCAATAGATAATACGGTAGGCGTTGTTGGTGTCGCTGCCGGAGCTAACGTAGTACCAGTTAAGGTGCTTGACAAGCGCGGATCCGGAGCATATGTCTGTAATAATTGCCGGAGTTGATTGTGTCACAGCATATGGCAGTCGCCGGTGATGCAGCCAACATGAGCCTTGGTGGTGGTGTCTATGAGCCACTTGACCTTGAGGCCGTCATCAACATGGCGCCGAAGGGTGTCTTTGTCGCGCTGGCAGCCGGCAATGAAAGTGATGATGCCAACAACCACTCACCGGCACGCGCAAACGGTGTCAATCTCTATAGCCCGCCTGATTTTCTTCAAGAACCGGGTCAATATCAAGGCTTAACTGGTAAGTGATTTTTGGAATTTTATGGTTCTCCACCACAATTACTTTCAATCCATTGTCAAGTGTAAATAGTTTGTAATCGCCAAGTTGTATTTTTGGTGCAGGTCCTGGATTGGGACGGATACTCCTGTCAAGCTGTGCATTTACTGTTAGCGCCAGAAATAGTATAAATATGGAATAGACAAATTTTTTCATGATCTTCTATTTTTGAATGAGCATTATTTTTTTGATGATTTAGGAAGATAATATAAAACGACCCGGTTGTCCTTCCTGAAATAGTCGTTGGCAACACGTTTAAGGTCCTCAGGTGTTACTGCCATGTATTTACTCAGGTCGGTATTAATCCTGTTGGCATCCTTAAAATAAGTATAATTCTCGGCCAGTGAATGTGCCCTGTTGGCGATAGTTGAATTTTCAGTGACAATCTGGTTCTCCACCTGGTTTTTTAATTTCTGGAATTCCTTGTCAGGGACTAATTCATTTTGCGCTTTTTCAATTTCTTTTTGCATGGCAGCCTCCAGTGTGGCACAATCGAGTCCCATATTTGGCAGGGCCAGGATGATTGCGAGTCCCGGATCTTCGAAGGGCAGTGGAATGGCAGCCACCTCAATGGCAAGTTGTTGTTCGTCGACCAATGATTTGTATAACCTTGAACTTTGCCCGGTTGCAAGCAACTGGCTAAGCATTTCTACGGCATAATAATCGTTGCTCCCCATAGCTGGAATATGATAGGCCTGAAATACTGCGGGCAACTGGATATTGTCATAGATGGTATCCCTGACTTCGGTATTTTTAATGTCCTCAATCATCATTGGACGGTATATATCACCTTTTTTTGCAGGAATATCGGTAAAATATTTTTCAGCCAGTTTTTTTGCATCTGCAAAATTGATATCGCCTGCCAGAACCAGGACTGCGTTATTTGGGACATAAAACGAATCATAGAATTTCTTAAATTCCTCGTCTTTGGCGGCTCTGATATGTCCTGCATCTCCAATTACAGTCCACCTGTACGGATGATTTACAAATGCTCTTTTTAATGTTTCCTCTAAAAAAGATCCATAAGGGCGGTTATCTATAGCCTGTTTCTTCTCCTCAATAACTACCCCTTTCTGAGTGGCTATTCCTATCGAATCAACCCGTGCATGGAACATTCGTTCCGATTCGAGCCAAAGGCCCAACTCAAGCTGGTTCGAAGGAAGAATTTCGAAATAATAGGTTCTGTCACTACTTGTGTTTGCGTTACACGTGCCACCTGCACTTTCAACAATTCTACTGTATTGGAAACGCTCGATGTATTTGGTTCCTTCAAACATCAGGTGTTCAAAAAAGTGTGCAAACCCAGTTCGGTCGGGCTGTTCATTTTTTGATCCTACATGGTACATGACCGAGACTGCCACAATCGGCACTGAATGGTCTTCATGCACAATAACGTGCAATCCGTTAGGGAGGTCAAACTCCTTAAATTCGATTTCAGTTGCCTGTGATGTTTTCCCAAAGACAACCACAAGAATGGCAAATACGAAAATCAATTTTTTTTTCATGGTAAACTTCATTAATAATTATTTAAGAATTTATTTTCCACCTGTTGTTTATAAAAACATATTTAAAGGCTGGAAAAATTAGAATTGTATACTAAGAAGCTAATTATTTATCAACTAAATATAATGACTATTTTTTTATTTATTGTTTCACTTTTTTATAATCATGAAATTCAATTGAATTAATTATTAGTTTATTATGTTGGCTATTGTATAAAATTAAAAAAAATAAAACCGACATGGCAAATTATACAAAAAAATTTATATCTATCCATTTGACTCCATATTTATCGATAGAGGTTTCAATTAAAAAGTCATCATTTAATTAATAGTCTTTCAATTTCATAATAAGGAATACTTTCAACTTTCTGTATTTGTTCCATTAATTTCAGATACCGTTTAGTAGATTTTCCGGCATACGTTTTTTTGAAATACTTTTTGTGTAACTGTTCATAGAGTTCAGCTATTTTAAAATATGCTCCAAGCATTTTATTAAATTTCCTGCTATACTTACTTTTAGTTTGGCTATGTCAAGTCAGAGGCAATGAGCTACGATGATGCTCAGATTACCATGACCGGTGTTACCAGGGATATCCTTGCCAAGGCAGGTGTCTATCAGCGTGAACCTCTTAATGTCTATTCTTCGTCCATTCAGGGCTTCGCCGTCAACCTTAGTGACAGCGAGGTTGCTGCTCTTGAAAAGAACCCAAATGTCAGGGGCATATGGCCTGATATGATGTTCATCATGGCTAAGCCTGCACCATCTCCAGTTCCCCTTCCATCTCCTGAGGTAGTACCTCCCGGAATCACAGAGGGTTGGCGGTGCAACCGCATATACCGGACTCAGAAAGGCGTGGATCATCGACACAGGTATCGACCTCGATCATGCTGGACCTGAATGTAAATGTCAGCTGCCGGAAAAACGTTCGTCTCGCGAACCACCACTCCCAATGACGATAACGGTCATGGCACCCATTGTGCTGGCATTGTTGCAGCCAAACTGGGTAATGGACGGCGGAGTTGTCGGCGTTGCTGCCGGAGCTCCGGTGGTACCCGTGAAGGTGCTCGACAAACGCGGTTCAGGAGCTATGTCTGTAATCATAGCCGGCGTTGACTGGGTAACCGCCTATGGAGTGGCAGGTGATGCTGCCAACATGAGCCTTGGCGGCGGTATCTATGAACCGCTTGACCTTGAGGTAGTTGAAATGGCATCAAAGGGTATCTTTGTCGCGCTTGCAGCCGGCAATGAAAGTGATGATGCAAACAATCACTCACCGGCACGTGCAAACGGTGCCAATGTCTATACTATATCCGCCTGCGATAGTGTATGACATTTGGGCCTCATTTCTCCAACTACGGGAATCCCCCGATAGATTTCTGTGCTCCTGGAGTAAGTATTCTGTCAACCTACAATAGCGGAGGACTTGCCACTATGAGCGGCACCTCAATGGCAGCTCCGCACGCCTGCGGCGTGCTGCTTTCAACAGGAGGAAATCCATAATTACAAGTGGTTATGTAATTAAGGTGACCCTGACGGCAACCCCGACCCAATCATTCACAAATAAGATTTCGGATTTTCTTCATAAAAGACCCTCCGCATCCCGCGGGGGGTTTTTTTCTCCGCATTCAACTCGGGGGTCTTGTTTTTCTATGTCAGTAAACCCTTGAATGGTACGTTTTTTGTTACACATTGCCTGTTAATATGCCCTGAAAATGAAAAAGATCATGCTCTTTCTGCTACCGGCATTGATGCTTGTCTCATGTGAGAAAAACTACCTCGTTCCTGCCGATGAAGTGCCTTCCTGGCTTAAAAACCGAATCGCCGAAACTGAAAAGGAGATACAGTCCAATCCGAAATCCGGCCTTGATATGGGAGCATGGATCAGGTACAGCTATGAGGGTGATTATTACTTCGAGTGGCTCAATCCGATTAGCTCCTCCTTCCCTCCCGTCCACAGTTATGACGGAGAATTAATGACTTACTTCACCAGCCTGTACCAAAAATATGTGAAGGAAAAGTGCTGTAAGAAATTTATCTGGAAGGGGTCGAACTATCTGGAGGGATTTGAAAACTGGTAATTGGCTGTCAGCCAAGGTGCCTCTTCCGGTAATCCTTTCTCAGGTCGTCAATACACACCAGCCTGCCCTTACGAACAGCGTGCCAGTAACTCCAGCCGTTGGTCCGATCCCGGCCGGAAACCACAGTCCCTATTGAGTGAATCGATCCTGACTGACCGCTGAAAAGCAGCGATCCTTCAGCCTGTACCTCTGCCCGGAAATTTCTGTCGGCCGACCACAGGTACTCTCCCGCCATGATATATCCTGATGCAACCAGGGTTCCCGAACGGGACCCTCGGCAGGCGCCTCTCGGTCCGGTACTCAAGCAGCGGCTTTTCCAGCGGGGTGACCCCTTCCACCCTCTCCCTGGCAAGTGTGACATATGACAACTCACGTTCAAAAGCGATGAAATTTCTTCCCAGTCTCTTTGCCACCGCCGAAGTGGTGCCGCTGCCCGCAAAAAGATCAACAACAAGGTCACCCGGATCCGTAGTAGCCATGATGATCCTGTAAAGCAGTTCCTCAGGCTTCTGGGTAGGATGCGCCTTCTTCCCCTCCTCCCTGATCCTCTCAGGTCCCTTGCAAACCGGAATAAGCCAGTCGCTCCGCATCTGCAGGTCGTCATTGAACCCTTTCAATGCCTGGTAATGAAAAGTATATTTCGCATCCTTTGATTTTGATGCCCAGATCAGGGTCTCGTGCGCATTGGTAAACCTGGTTCCCATGAAATTGGGGGTCGGATTGGGCTTGATCCATGCAATGTCATTGAGGATCCAGAACCCCGTGTCCTGTAGAAGTGCTCCAACCCTGAAGATATTGTGGTATGTACCGATAACCCATATGCACCCGGTATCCTTCAGAACACGGCGACATTCCAGGAGCCATGCGCTGGTGAAAGCATCATAAGAGCGGAATGAGTCAAATTTATCCCACCCGTCGTCAACGGCGCCGACAAGAGATCTGTCAGGTCTGAAAAGATTTTTATTGAGCTGCAGGTTATAGGGCGGATCGGCAAAAATGAGTTCTGCAGAACCGTCTGGCAACTGCCGCAGCAACTCCAGGCAATCGCCGTGATGGACTTGATTTATTTCAACAGTTCCTGCCTTCACCGGACATTTTTTTCAAATTTACCTTAATATTAAGAAATCCTGACTATGTATCTTGTCAGCGATCACCGGCAGGATCATGATTCCGTGCCAGGCTCATAACTTTCAATGGTTCCCAGCTTCATGAGCGCATCAACAATATCAAGAATCTCCGGGGTGTTTTCGCTGGCAATTCCGGCCCTGGAAATTATTGTTTCAATGCACTCCGGTTCGGCTGTAGGAAAGGGAAGATGGAACAGGAATCGTCCCTGCGGTATTGACAGGTTTATTTTACGTTCCTCCCGCGCGCGACCTTCACCTGTCCATATCACAACACTGCTTATATAGTCGTTGGTACGCGACGTCGTAAATCTTGCTTTTGCGTTCTGTGTCTCTCTCACCCTGAACTGCAGGCGAGACCGCTCCCGGTCATCCTCAGGGAAAAGATATGTAAGATCGACCTTCAGTGAGATCTGCCTTACCTTGAGCGAATACCTGTAATACGGTCTTTTACCCTCGTAAACTTCCTCTCGTTCAACTATCCCCAGGGAATAGAGATCCTCCAGATAATCCTGTACGGTTTTGATGTGCATATTTATCCTCGATGCAGCTTCTGAGGATGAAATATTCCTGTATGTTGCCAGAAGGGCAAACAGTTCCTCGGCATAATCCTTTGACAGGCACGACCCGAGTTTGGCAGCTTCTCTGAAATTCACTTCAACTGATATTTATGATGAAATGCCTGTTCCAGGCCGGTCCAGATCATATAAAATCCTGTCTCTCCGGATATATTAGTGTGCCTGGGATTTGTGGCAAGGAAAAGGCCAAATGCAAGTTGCCACACTGATGCTGCCAGGTAACCCTGATTTTTGGTCCTGAAATAAATCCAGGCTGAAAATCCTGCGTAACCAGCGAAAAAGATTGCGGCTGCAAGGATAGCCTCGTTTACTCCTTTAAGAATCATAACAACGCCGAATATCAGGAGACAGAACATCGCGGGGATAAACCCTGTAATACTTCTGTCAGGTTTTAGTTTACGTCTGTATTCCATGTCACTGTTTTTTAAGTTTTAACTTTTCAATCATCTTCTTTTCATGACTGCTAAACTCTATTTATTGTTTACCTGGCTGATTTCAGCTCAGTGATTATTCGTTGTTCCAGCCCGCTTTTGTAATAATCGAGAAATCTTGAAAAAATATCCGAAAGAGAAGCACACAGCTTGTCAAAACTCAGCTTCTCACGGAAATCACGGTAATCCTTGTCAGATATCATCACTGACAGGTTCCCGTCATAACCAATTATCACATGACTCACTTCTCTGCCTTCATTTATGACAACCAGGCTTTTGTTCATCGAGAATGAGAGACAAACATAGCCTTCATAATAGAAAGGCCTTACTATATAATTACCCTGAAGAAACCTTGTAAAACCCAGCAGTTCATCCCTTGAGCATTCCACTTTCCCACCTGAAAAAGGCCTTTCAGTATAGCCGTTCTCAGCCCGGAATATCCTCTCGGCAGCAAGACGAAACAGTCTCCTCGAGTTCATTTCAAACCGCTCATGGCTGTAAAATGAGGTCCAGTTAATGATAACGAAAAGGATAATAAGTAAAAAGCTTATAAAGTATGTCAGCGTCGCGATACCGTGACTGCCATAATGCGGAAATATCAACGAGGCCTGTGCAGTTGTGATACCTACCAGAAATCCCAGCACCGGATATATCCAGTTACGGTACTTGAACCACTGAATAATACCAAGCACGAGGAACATCAGGGCAACAAGCAAAATAGTGATGTAAGGCACTCCGGTGAAGTCAATACCGCTCCGCATCAGCATCCGCCGCATTCCTAATTCCAGTAACAGCAGTATGTAGGAGGAGAAAATCCCTATCGGGTAAACCCATCCTATCGAAATTCTGATCTTTGATTTGTAAGCCATGATTATTAATTGTTTACATACTTTAATTATTTTATACTTTACAAAGTTATAACTTTTATATTATATGAGTTAAGTATTTTGTGGACTTTTTTAAAAAAAATTTGACGGACAATTCCCTTGATAATGACGTTAACCTCATTAAATGATATGGTAACGGTACTTTTACAGTACGATGATCAAAATCTTTTTCCAATTGATGTAATTAATTTTTACTTTTAAACTTCCCGACAGTGAGCAGGGCCCGGATTGATCTGACCAGTAGACATGAAATCACTGTCAATGAACCTTATGTAACAACCCGGCATGAAAAAGTTAATTCCGTTCCTTGTGTCATTTGCACTTATTGCACTCTCCCCGGTCCTCGATGCACAGAAGACATACAAGGCTGTGTGTGACAGGAGTGATGGCACGGTAAAAATTGTTGATGGTGATGATCGGTCGCCCAGTCTTGTGCCTCTTAAGGGCGGCTTTCCCTTTTACCAGGTGGCTGAAAAATGGGTTCAGGAGAACTATCCCAACGGCAAATGTGACCCTGCAGCTGCGACGCAGCAGAACAAGGCTGCTGCCGATGCCGTAACACAGGCCGCAACGCAGGCAGCAACACCCGGACAAAACCAGCCTGCGAACAACCAGACCAGACAGCCGGCTGATCCTAATGCCTTCTTCAATGTCCCTGCAGGACAGGCACCTGCAGCTGCCCCTGCCTTCAGGTACCGGAACACATCCATGTTCATTTCGTTTCTCTTCTCCGACCTTGGCAGGGTTTACAACCTTGATCCGCCGCTGGTACCCGGAGTGAGTATCGGTATCGACCAGGTGATAGGAACAAGATTTTACGGTGGCACCGGCATTCACTTCAACTCACTGATAGGAAAAACTGCAGATGCCGCCGGGGTCAATGCCCTCTACACCTTCAGGATACCTCTCTTCGCAGGCTACAGGATGACCAGCGGCAGACGCCACTGGGGCGTTGACCTGGGGCTGGCGGCCAATACCATGCTCCGGCCGCTGTCAAGCGACTCAAACCTCGACGGAGAAATCGCTTCCGATGTCTCATTCAACACAATGGTCAGGGCAAGATTCGGAAGCGAGAGAAGATCATTCGAAATGGGGGTTGACATGTGGATCAATGATATACTTGCTTCATATGAAGGATATCAAATGCTGGTTCTGTCACTTGGATACCGGTTTTACTTCTAAAGGACCACTGCATGAAAAAAGTCGTTGCACGGGCTGCTGCCCTCACCGTTGCCATCATGATACTACTTGCCTCCACTGGCCATATCCATGCACAGTCAGGCAAAGCATATATGCAACTTACCGATGAGCAGAAAGAGACACTTGATGACGTCCTCACGACTTCCAAAGATATAACCACCGAGTCGCAGGAGAAACTCACCCAGATGCTCGGTGAATGGCAGAAGCTGAAAGACAACTTCCACGAACTGCCTGAACCGATGCAGAAGGCGATCAATGATGCCGATGAGGCAGGACTCACTGCCAAGATAAACTACACCCTGGGAAAGCTGAAGCAGTTTGAGGGAGAACTGAAAGATGTCATCGGGGTAAAGGAGGATATCGAAAAGGCTGTCAACTTCTACCAGCGTTATGCGCCCGACGACCAGAATCCGTTCCGGTCACTGGAGGTGATGAGCAATTTCTTCAATGATGTTGAAAAACTGCTGCCCAAGGAAGATAAATATGAAGCTTTCAAAGCCCCTGTGACATTCATGATACGAACAGGCATAACGTACTTCAGGGAGGGAATCGATCTGGCGCTGGGAGGTCTGAAGAATATTCAGAAACAGATAAGGGACAGGGCTGGCAACTGCATGGGTTATGTCGGAGGTGATGGCACCGCTGACAGCTCTGACCCCAGGCGAAAAGCCTTTACTGACCTCGGAACAGGTGATGTAATTTGCTATACCGGCGTGCGTCCCATTGGTGGTGAGATATGGTGCGATGAGACCGGGAACGGAGTATATATATGGAGCTCGGGCAAGTGGACCAGGCTGCAGGCCGGATTAGGACTGGTAACAGAAATCTTCTCTAACTGGAGGCTGGCAAATGAATCGGTCATCACGGCCGATGAGATGATCCGCTGGTGTAACAGCTACCAGAGACTCTACATTGAGTCACGCGACTGGGGCGGAAGAGAGTTTGGCAGGCTCTCGGCTATGAACAACTGCCGGGAAGATCTTCTTGAGAAAAGGAACCGGTACGGCGACTGGATGAAACTGATGGAGTCAGTCCAGACTGACCGTCGGCTTTTTGTGGCAAAATACATCTTCAATAAGGACGGGATCCGTGAGGCCACAAAAACCCTTACAGACATAATGTACGACCAGGTCATGTTCCAGGGTGTGATTGAGGATCAGGATGGAACCAGAGTCCCAGGTGCTACGGTAACAATATCAACTCCTGCAGGCACCAGGTCTGACCAGACTGTCAGCGGCCGCTACACTATAATGATGGATTATCCCGAGGCTGGCCGGAACAACTCTCCGATTGAGATAACCGTAACCGCCAGCGGATATTCCGACCTGAAAGAGACTTCTGTGATCTATACACAGTGCCAGGACCTGGGACTTCTTCGCCTTGACAATGAGCTTCAGGATGAAGAGCAGGACATCTCGTGCGGTCCCAATGAGTACTATGACCCTGTCGCACAGGTATGTATCTGCAACGACGGCTATGTCAGAAATGCCCAGGGTATATGCGTTGAAGATCTGGATGCTGAGCCTGGGATACCCGACTGTCCCGACCCCAACGCGGAACCGGTCTGGAACACTGCCACAGGAGTATACGACTGTGTGTGCAAGGATTACTTCATTCCTGATCCGGTCACTGGACTATGCAAACCGGATGTGCAGCAAATCCTTAATGACGCGGATTGTTCCCAGTGGCCTAACACCAGGCCTCTCTGGGATTATGCCAGGAACGAACCCTATTGCGACTGCCTGCCGGGATACTCCTGGAGGCCTGATAACCTCGGATGCGAGGAGACAGGCAAATTGCTTGCCTCTCAGGCTGACTGCTCAGGCTATCCGAATACACAAGGTGTATGGGATGATGTAAGCAAGAAGGTTTTCTGCGACTGCCTGCCCGGATATGTCTGGGATGATGACAGAATCATGTGCATTCCGGAGTCAGTGGCACAACTCAGTGGTTTCAACTGCAACAACCTGCCTAACACCATGCCTATGTGGGATCCGGTGAGGCAGGAGCCTTACTGCGACTGCATGCCCGGGTATAAGTGGCGCGACGACAACAGCGGTTGCGACCCGATCACGGCCACCCAGATCGTACAGGCACACTGCTCGCATATACCAAACTCACAGCCTGTGTATGACGCTGTCAATGACATTATGGTCTGCGACTGCATGCCCGGTTTCGTATGGAACAGCTCGAGAACTGCCTGTGAACCGGAGAGAAGAAGACCCGCAATTGATATGAATACCCTGGTAGACTTTATGACAATATTGTCAGGCGCTATAACCGGCAACGTGCCCGGCGGCATGCCCTCAGGCAACACAAATGTGCCGGCAAACCAACAGCCGCCAGTGGTCCACCAGAGCCGGTGCAATGACACCCAGAAAGCCGGGGGTGACGCCCCCGAGGTACACCAGATTGACCTGGGAGTGACCAGCGGTGTATTTCGCTTTGATTACCAGACCTTTGACGTTAAAGACCAGATAATCATATCACAGGGAGGGAGGACTATTTTCAACACCGGCTGCGTGGGAGAAAGCCGTTCAGTGCAGGTGCAGTTCAACGGCTATACTACAATGATCGAGGTCAGAGTCAATCCGAACTGCGCCGGATCAACAAGCACTGCCTGGAATTTCACAGTCCACTGCCCGTCAATGTATTAATTTTCTACATTTACGAATTATTCAGACGTATGAGTTGTTTCCCGCATTTAAATGCATAGAATAATTCCTCTCCTGCTCTCACTGTTTCTTTTTTCAACCGCAACTGCCGGGCAGACAGGAGGATTTGCGGACAGGGACTCCCTGATTGCCAGAATCATTGAACAGATCGTCCTGTTTCCCCAGGAAAAAATCCATCTTCATACTGACAAACCGGTATATATCGCAGGGGAGACCCTCTGGTTCAGGGCACATGTGGCTGATGCCGTCATCCATACTCCACTAACAAACCAGTATGTGTATGCTGAACTGATCAATCCGCTCGATTCGGTGGTCGAAAGAGTCAAAATACGGCCTGCCAGCGACGCCTTCAGCGGATATATAGAACTTGACCAGACACTGCCGGAAGGTGATTATACTCTATGCGCCTATACCGAAAATATGCTTAATCCCGGAGCCGATTACTACTTCAGGAAACAGATACAGGTTAAGGGACCTCTCTCGGCCATGGTGAGCACGAAGGTCAGCTTCAGGTTTGAAAAGGGCGACAGGATGACGGCGGAAGTGATCTTTGAGGATATCAAATCACATAAAAGAGTTATTCCCGACAAACTCGTCATGAGGATAAATGAACAGCTGCTCAGCGCGGTTAAGACTGATGACGACACTGTTTCCAGGTTCGCTTTCCGGCTTTCCGGGGAGAGCGACCGGAGAGTCCTGTCTGTCGAAACGGCCAAGAGCAAGGCATACATTCCTGTACCTTATCCACAGGGCGACTATGAGGTCAGCTTCTTTCCCGAGGGCGGAAACCTGCCGGCCGGAACTGATTGTGCAATAGCATTTAAGGCGTTGACCTCGGAAGGCATGCCTGAAAAAGTCACGGGACAGATACTCGACAGTGACGGGAATATGTACGCCCGCCTCGAGACCGCTCACGACGGTATGGGCAAGTTTTATCTGGCTGCTGATGAGGCAATAAAATATTACGCTGTCTGTACCAACGTGCAGGGCCTGGAAAAACGTTTCGAGCTGCCTCCGGCACGCCGGGGCGTATATTCCCTGAAGACAGAGACCGCCGGCGATACGGTTTTTATAAGTATTCTACGTTCAGCAGATGTTTCTGACATGCAGGAGCTCCTCCTTGTTCTTCATACAAGAGGAATTGTTCATTACGCTGAGCCCTGGGACAACAATTACAGCACAGTCAGCTTTGACAGAAGAGATTTCCCCTCGGGAATCCTGCAGGCTATACTTTTTGACGCAGAGATGAATCCTCTGAGTGAAAGACTTGTCTTCTGCCTGAACCAGGACCAGGCAACGACCAAATTTATCACTGACAGACAGAACTATGAAAAAAGGCAGCAGGTACTGGCTGATATCCGTATTACCCGCGCTGACGGCACACCCTGCTCAGGCAGCTTCTCAGTCTCAGTCACCGATGACAATGACATAAAACAGGATACCTCGGTCAACATTCTGACTAGCCTCCTCCTGACGTCAGATCTTAAAGGCTATGTAAACAACCCGGGCTTTTACTTTGACGAAAGGAAACCAATGGCAGAATATAGGCTCGACCTGCTCATGATGACCAACGGATGGCGGAGATATAATATCCCGGAAGTCATAACCGGAAAATTCATGAAACCGACACTCCCGGCGAAACTGGGTATGGAAATCAGCGGAAGGGTCAGAACCCTGATCCTTGGAAAGCCGGTTGAAAAAGCTGCGGTAGCCGCTTTCTCCTGGGAGTCAGGATATTTTGAGGAGACACTTACCGACAGTGTAGGCCGGTTTGCATTCCGTGGGATCGAGTTTCCGGACAGCACCGGATTCGTCCTGCAGGCACTGAACAAGGCAGGTAAACCCGCGGTTGAACTGGTAATTGACAATGACCTGTTCGCGGGTGTGACAAAACTCCCTTTGACACCCATGTCAGATATTGAAGAGGTGCAGGATGTTGAACAAATAAGCAAGTATGTCACCAAAGCGGACACCAGGTATACAATGGAAAACGGCATGCGGACGATTTATATCGAAGAGGTGATTATAAACGCGAAGGCGCCTGAAAAGAAGGATTACAGTTTCTCATATTACATGCCAAAGGTCAATCAGTCATCCAGTAATGTAATTGACTACAGTAAGATAGAAGAAATACACCCGGCTCTCACCTCCGAACTCATATATCATATCCCGTTTACCAGGGTTGAGGGAGGAAAAGTGATAATTGAAAGAATGAAGTTCAGTCTGAACGAGACGCTGTACGCAGTTTTGATAATCGATGACGTGATAATCCACGACTATGACATTGATATGATCGATCCTTACAGCATCGAAAGAATAGCCGTCCTCAAGGGAAACCAGACAAGCATGCTTGGCGGTGACGGTGCAGGCGGAGCCATTGTGATTACGACAAGGAAGGGATCAGATGCTTATAAAGAGATACCAAAATCCAACATCAGAAGCTTCACCCCCCTGGGTTATCAGGCACCGGCAGAGTATTATTCGCCCCGCTACGATATACAGGAACAAAGGGAGAGCGGACCGCCCGACCTGCGGACAACCATCTTCTGGAATCCGAACGTAACAGTTACGGCGGATGGAGAGGCGGCATTTGACTTCTATACTGCCGATGCACCTTCAGAATATACGGTGCTTATCGAGGGCATCACCTCCGACGGACTAATCATCCACAGCAGAAACAGCATTTCACGCAGAAACGCAGATCACTGATTAACAATAATTTTTACGCTGCGGCCATCAGACGTGACGATGATGTACAGGCCCGGGGAGTAATGGCTGATGTCAATCACGGTAACATCCCTTCCGGCAAACACCAGGTTACCCCCTGCAGAGTAAACCCGGCAGTCTGCCTGCTCGCTCAGCCTGATCATGCCTCCGCGTGCAGGAT
This sequence comes from uncultured Rikenellaceae bacterium, assembly GCA_963696805.1. Taxonomy (GTDB): domain Bacteria; phylum Bacteroidota; class Bacteroidia; order Bacteroidales; family VadinHA17; genus SR-FBR-E99. Next base: position 242,507 of record CAVOLF010000005.1, on the reverse strand, counting down.
TGGGCCATGCGGTAAGTTTTTCTTCCCCGGGCACCTCCTCCGTTGAGGTCGGATTATTGGAACGTCCCGGGGTGGCTGCCGCAAGAAAAACTATTTCTTCACCTCCGTCATTCCTTCGCCCCATGCTTACATCCTCCCTCTGGAGACCGTATGACAGGGTGTCAATAACCAGCATACCGGCAGAATAGATGCCTATCTCCTCCCCCTCCTTGGCGAGCTTGAAGGAGGAATGAACTGACCCTTGGGCAGCTGTTCCGTCAGCCCAGATAAGTATAAATCCTCCGGCGGGTAGTATTGAATCCGGCATCTGCCACTTGCCGGGGTTATTGAAATTATCGGTCAGGAAAAGATCGCCCAGGAACACATCCTCATCATCCCCGTTGAATATCTCAATCCAGTCACTGTAATTTCCAAGCCCATCGGCGATAGTACCTTCATTATCAGCCATGAACTCATTTATGAAAAGAAACGGAGTATCACCCGCCACCGGACGAATGTACGCAGGTTCGCACGGAAGCATGGAGACCTTTGCCAAAGCATCAGAAGCCAGCACGAAATATTCTACCCTTTTGTCATCCGGAATAATGCCGATTGAAAATGTAAAATCACCGCTGCGGTCACTTAGTATGGCCGCCTGAAGAGGCTCTCCACCGTCAATGGAATAGAAAACCGAGATATTTACCGGAAGGTTGGATGCCTCAACGGTCGCACTCACAGTGATTGGCTGGCCAGCCTCCCGGTGATGCCTGACATATTTAATTACCGGTGCCATGGTGCCGGGTTCGACCTGCGCTGACATCGAAGATTTTCTGGCCTCCAGGTACGGGTAAAGACCCCATTTGACATGGGCCCCCGTGGCAGAGGTAAAGGAATTCATGAAATCATCGTAGTCATACCCGTAATCAAGCGGATAAAATGGGTCTGTTGCCACAAAAGGTGCAATCATGATCTTCCTCTCATCGATGGCCTGCACCAGTGAATCCATATCAAGAGTGCTGTTGATGAGCTGCTCCGCATACCGGCTGAACTGCTCCCTGAATACGGGGTGATGTATAAGGCGGTCATACAACGGCCTTACCTCCGACCCGCCGGGTTGCCACTCGTAGATGTTGCGTGCAGCCCAGTCAATATTGAACCAGTCAATGCCGAAGGTATTGTCAACATCATACGGGATATACTCAAATTTATCGGTTAACGTATTGTGATACAGGTAGAAATTATTCTTGTTGTAGAGATAGCCGTCCCAGTCGCCGCAGAATATCTGGGCCGCCATCACCTTCAGGTAATCATAGCTGTTGAACCGGGCATCAAGGTCGCAGACCAGTTTGTCATCAACCGATTCTTCAAGCACCCCGATAAAAGCCGCAAGGTCTGAGAAGTCATTCTCCTCCTGGTTGGTCATCAGCTCATATACCCATCTGTTGCCTGTCCATATTTTGTAGCTGTCAGGATCAGTGCCCCTGAATGCAAGATCGGCAGGCCACAGGCATTTGTACAGGTTGCCGTCCTTGTTGCCAAACCGTGAAAGTGCAAACTCCTCGTCTATATGTTCAACATTGATGTAAAGACCGTAATAATTGCCGTTGATGAACACCCTTACATGGTTGGCCCTGGGTGCCGGGATATCCCACTTGCGGAGGATATCCCACATTACCTTTGACCTCATCACGGTGGGATCATTGTGCTCGCCGTTAAGGTTCAGCTTCTCGACACCGTAGTATTTTCCGCCGGGAGTGAAAGTGTTGAACGAAACCTTGAACGACTTCTTTTTCGACCACCGTGAGGTGTTGCCCCGCAGTCGGAAGCCAACAGGGTCAATGGTGTCGCGAACCACACCGTTATCGAACACAAAGGTGGCATGAAACTCCCTGTCGCTCTCAGGATTGGCATAGATCCAGTTGAGAGTATCAGGATTGACTGTAATGTCAACCCGCGGTACCACGGTATCAACGAACAGCTGACCGTTATCCGGAAAGGAGGGTTGGGCCGACAGGCTTCTGACAGCCAGGATTGCAGTCAGCAGGAGAGGCAGGATCCTTTTCATCATGCAATATTACTCAATTTAATATCTTTGATGTCCGAAATCTCACAGCTCATCACAATGGCAGGAAAGGAACTCAAACTGACTGACGGCACAGTCACTCTCCGGAATTTCAGACGCACCGACAAATACCGAATGGCAGAAATGGCCAACAATGAAAAGGTTGCCATAAACCTGCGCGACGCCTTTCCCAGCCCCTATTCCGTTGCTGATGCGCAGCAGTTCATTAACACCTTCATCGGCCAGAAGCCTCTACGGGTTTTTGCCATCGAATACCTGGGAAAATACGTAGGCAATATAGGCCTGCACAAACAGACAGACGTTTACAGCAAATCGGCTGAGCTCGGTTATTTTATCGGTGAATCCTACTGGAACAGGGGTATTACCACCCGTGCCGTGAAGCTTATCTGTGATTACGGTTTTAAGGAGCTCGATGTTGTCAGGATCTATTCCGGAGTCTTTGAGTTTAACCTGCCGTCACAGAGGGTACTTGAAAAATGCGGGTTTGAGAGGGAGGCGGTGCTGAAAAGCGCAGTATGCAAGAAGGACCGGATCTTTGATGAGATCAGGTATGCAAAAGTGATCAGGCCATCGTACCCTTCTGTTGTATCAGGTGCAAATGCCAGCCAGATCACCAACCCCGGATCTGAACCGGGCAAGAAACAGTGGTATGAGGCTCTCTTTGAAAACTACGGGAAGAAGTATGATTCTGAAAACTTTACTTCAGGCACCATAGGCGAGTGCGACTTCATTGAGAAGGAGCTCGGCGGCGACAGATCACTGAAGATACTGGACATCGGCTGCGGCACCGGCCGTCATTCAATAGAGCTGACAAAGAGAGGTTACAACGTTACGGGCATCGACCTGTCGGAGTCGCAGCTGCAGAGAGCCCGGGAAAAGGCAACGGCTGAAGGGCTGAATATCAGCTTCATCAGACATGATGCCAGAAACCTGCCCTTTAACAATGAATTTGATGCCGCTATCATGCTGTGTGAGGGCGGATTCCCGCTGATGGAGACCGATGAGATGAATTTTGAAATCCTACGGAGTGCGGCAAAATCGTTGAAAAAGCCCGGCAAGTTCATTTTTACAACCCTGAACGGCCTCTTCCCTCTTTACCACTCCGTTGAACAGTTCTGCGATGATGCATCTGGAGAAGGCAACGCCACATACCGCAGCAACACCTTTGACCTGATGACCTTCCGTGATCATAACATCACGGATTTTAAGGATGACTACGGCAACAAAAAGACCCTCAACTGCAATGAGCGTTATTATGTTCCCAGCGAGATAAGCTGGCTGTTGAAATCGCAGGGTTTCCGAACGGTTGAGATTTTCGGTGCAAAACTCGGCGCCTTCTCGCGGACTGACAAACTGACCACAGAGGATTTTGAGATGCTGGTCATAGCATCTGATAAGGGATAGTGGTTTATAGCTTTCCCAGCGCTTTTTTCAGTTTCTCCCCCACCTCGGCGGCAACCTCAGCTACAACCTGATTGTGCACGGCCATCATAGCGTCTGTTGGGTTGACGGCTGCAACTTCGATTTCATTTTCGCCCTGTTCTATTATCAGAACGTTGCATGGGAGCATTACCCCTACTTTGTCTTCTGCCTGGAGGGCTTTATAGGAAAACCCCGGGTTACAGGCGCCCAGGATACGGTATTTCTTGAAATCAACCCCCAGTTTGTCTTTGATTTTCTCATGCAGGTCAATTTCTGATATCACACCGAATCCCTCTGAGGATAATGCCGTGGTAACTCTTTCAACTGCATCGCTGAACGATGTCCGGAGCGTTTTTGAGAAGTAGTATGCCATAATTACAGGTTTTTCTATTCGTAATAGTTTAACAAACAATAAACAAAACTGCGGCCTCTTAGTTCGGTGAGTGTCCGGAACGAATTGCCCAAATGCGGCAATGATAGATCTGGCGGAATTTATCCGGTACCGAAAAATCCATATTTAGCAAAGATATATCATCTGAAATAAAATTGACTTTTTCTCCAGAAGGGCGTAAATTTGAGGAAGCAAGACATAGAGTTGCAGCATCCGGTGATACAATATCAAGGGATACAGGCTGAATGTAACCAGAGAATTAATAATAGAACCGTAGGTTGTGGTGACTTATGCAATTTTAAGATACCGTTATTCTTCATTCAGGATTGGCAATAACAGGTAACGCCGCATACCGGAGAAACAGGTTTAATTAAACATGCTATGGCAATAAAAACTAATCAAAGGCAATTGTGCAGGACTTGCTTGATATTACTACTGGCAATTTTTTGTACTTCATGCGAAAAGGATGTTCCGTTAGGTACCCTTTCAGCATCAGTGGATGGTAATGAAAGGATCTTTGATAGCGATCCGAAAGCGGAATGGACATCTGATCCGGAGGGATATGATCTCTGGATTCATGGTATTGGTGTATTTAATGAAATATCCATCAGGATAAGCAGCCAAACCCTTATTACAGCGAGGAGCTATCAAAATACAGAAATCACATTCTACAGGATCCTGCTTTTCATTCCGATCGAGTATTATACTGCATCGGGCTATGTCAATATTTCTGAGATAGACGGGACACATGTTCAAGGCACATTCAGCGGGACGCTTCGTGATTCAGAGGGTACAACTCTGGTTATCTCCAAAGGTGTGTTTAATCTAAGTATATGACTCACAGTGAAGTGCCAGTCGGCATTATTACTTCCCTCTATGCCGCCTCCGGGCCGGGTGTGAATAAATAGCCGGGAGACAGACTGCGGGGCGGGAATCGCACCTCTTCAGCCACCCACAAATCTCCAACATAAAAAGCCGCAAAAAGCGGCTTTTTATGTTGACCCACAGGGGTTCGAACCCCGACTCTTCTGAACCAAAATCAGACGTGTTGCCAATTACACCATGGGTCAATCGGCGCCTGATAAGGCGGTGCAAAAATAGAAAAATTTTCGGATTTCAGGTCTGCTCCGTCTCGTAATAAATGAACGGACAGTCTATGAAAGAATGAATTATCTGACCCAGCTCATACAACTCATCATCACCCTTCTCATAATACCACTCTATCGACACCAGGTCATGCACATTGGGATAGAGTGCAAGCCTCTTGATTATGCCATAAACCCACTTTGTCGATGCAGTATTTATAAAATCAAATGAAATGACCACCCTGGTCCTTACCTCCGGCTGCTTTACATATTCAGCCACCCACTCCTCAAGAGGCCTGTAAAAATCAGAGGCATTCTCAGGTATCGATCGCCCTTTGATCTCGAGATGCCCCTCAAGAAAGAGCACCCCCGGTGTAACTTTTGTGGGTTCTATTTTAATGATATCCAATCCCATATTTGCCTCTGACGACCCTATTCCCCCGTTTCGCGGCATTGCAAAAATAATAAAATATGCCTTTAAGCTCTCTCTTTTCAGTTATTTTTCACATCGGGAGAGAAAAGGGTAAGTTCACCCTGTTCCCATAGCGAAGGATGCTCCGTCTCAAACCTGCCGACAATCGCCTGCATGATGGTCCTCCTCATGAAATCAGACTTGCTTCGGACCCGGAACCGCTTGCAGTAGATGTTGAGAGCCCTCGCCTCCCTCTGGTTTAGCCTGAGAGTAAGAGTGGTCGTCCTCTTGATCTTGTCTTCAGTGACCGGTCCCCGCCTCAAAATCGTTGAAAATTTTTTACTAAAGTAGCCCCGGTCACCATCCCTCCGGGGTCTGAAAACCGTGATTTATTAACAACAAAAAAGCAGGCCGGCATTAATATGCTGACCTGCTTGATGTTAGCTTATTAATAAGTATTAGATCCTGTTCAGTGCATTGAGGTCTTCAAACGCCTCCCTGAGCCTTGCAATAAAGGTCTCCTGCCCCTTGCGAAGCCATACCCTCGGGTCATAATATTTCTTATTGGGTTTATCGTCTCCTTCAGGATTGCCGATCTGGCCCTGGAGATATCCCTTCTTTGCCTCATAGTAATCCTTCACGCCTTCCCAGAATGCCCACTGCATGTCCGTGTCAATATTCATTTTGACGGCTCCGTACTTTATTGCCTCCGTGATCAGATGCTTCTCCGAGCCTGAGCCCCCGTGGAATACGAAGTTTACAGGGTTCGGACCCGTTTTGTATTTCTTCTGTATGTAATCCTGGCTGTTCCTGAGGATCTCAGGCCTGAGAGTAACATTGCCCGGCTTGTAGACTCCGTGAACGTTGCCGAAAGAGGCAGCAATGGTGAAGTTGGGCGAAACCTTCAGCAACTCCTCATAAGCATAGGCAACATCCTCGGGCTGAGTGTAGAGTCTCGAGCTGTCTACATCGCTGTTGTCAACACCGTCTTCCTCGCCGCCCGTAACGCCAAGCTCTATCTCAAGAGTCATCCCCATCTTGTTCATCCGCTCAAGATAGCGTTTGCAGGTCTCAATGTTCTCCTTCAGTGATTCCTCTGACAGGTCAAGCATATGTGAACTGAAGAGCGGCCTGCCATTGGTCTCATAGAACTCCTCCCCGGCTTCAAGCAGGGCATCAATCCACGGAAGAAGCTTGCGTGCGGCATGGTCTGTATGCAGAATGACAGGCACTCCGTAGTACTCGGCAACGTTATGCACATGAAGAGCACCTGAGATACCTCCCGCAATCGCTCCGGTATGGCCCTCCTTGGTAAGCCCCTGGCCGGCAAAAAAATGCGCTCCGCCATTCGAGAACTGAATTATTACCGGAGAATTGACCTCGCGGGCAGTCTCCAGGACCGCATTCACCGAGTCGGTTCCAACCACATTGACCGCAGGAATTGCAAAATCATTCCTGTTGGCATAGTCAAACAATTTCTTTACATCGTCGCCGCTGATAACACCTGGTTCCAGATTTAATCCTTTGTTACTCATTATCTTATCCGTTAAATTAAAAATCCTTCATTAAGCTGCGCAAAGATATACAAAAATGCATGACGCATCATGCCTGCCTGATGCAGCAACATAATATCCTTAATTGTCTTTATATTTTAATGATCAATTATCTATCTTCGTAGCTTCATTTAATGCCATCATTGAAAAACATGAAACCCATATCTATCCATACACAAACATATATGAACATAATTCCGCTACATGTGGGTTCCATCCGACCTTTAAAAATAAACTCTATATACGGATGAAAAGAAAGAACCTCTCTCTGGGCTTAATTATGCTGTTGACTTCGCTGTCACTGCTGTCGCAGGAAAAGGCATGGACTCTGGAGGAGTGCATTGAGCATGCTCTTCAGAATAACATCAGCATAAAGCAGCAGGAGATAATGACCGAATACCAGGTTTCTGCCCTGGAACAGTCAAAGCTGAACCTGCTTCCCACCCTGAACGGAAGTGCATCACATAATTATGCTTTCGGGCGTGCACTTGATGAGACCACCTACGAATTCACAGAAAACCAGACGGTGCAGTCGAATAACTTCTATGCCGGCAGCAATGTGACACTCTTCAGGGGGCTCGTGAATTACAATACTATTCAAAAGAACAAATATCAGGTTCTTGCCAGTGAGCAGGATCTGGTGCGGTTCAGGGATGAAATCTCTCTCAGCATTGCGCTCGGGTATCTTCAGATCCTCCTCAACCAGGAACTTGTAAGCGCTACCGAGGCTCAGATTGACCTTAGCAGGCAGCAGATCGAGCGGACCGGAAAGCTGGTCGATGCCGGCAGTCTTGCAAGGGGCAGCCTGCTGGAGATAGAGGCGCAGGCTGCACGCGAAGAGCTGCAGCTCGTTAACATACAGAACCAGCTTACGATTTCCCTGCTGACCCTGGCCCAGATGCTCGAGCTTCCGAATGCAGACGGATTTGCAGTGTCAATACCTGTCATCACCGTTGATGATGCATCAGTCAAGGGCGATCCGGTAAACATCTACTCCATTGCTGAAAAGATGCGCCCTGAAATCCTCAGCGCCGAGTATCAGCTTAAAAGTGCGGAATACGATCTTGCCATCGCCAAAGGCGGCAGAAGCCCGCGATTGAGTCTCGGAGCATCAATGTCAACAGCCTTTTCAGACAACAGGGTCAAGCCCGTCACCTTTGACAAATATCCCTTCAGCGAACAGCTGAATGACAACCTCAACTACGGCCTCGGCTTCTCTCTTAACATACCGATCTTCAACGGATGGCAGGTCAATACGGGTATAAAGAACTCAAAACTGGGCATTGAAAATTCAAAATATGCCCTCGAAAACACCAAAAAACAGCTCTATAAAAGCATCCAGCAGGCATATACCGATGCTACCGGCGCCATGAAGAAATATTCCGCAAGCAAAAAAGCGGTTGATGCGATGGAGGAGGCCTTCAGGTATGCAGAGCAGAAGCTTGATGTCGGAATGGTGACTGCGGTTGAATATAACCAGTCCAAGACACAGCTTCTGAATGCACAGAGCGAGATGGCCCAGGCAAAGTACGAATATGTGTTTAAATCAAAGGTACTCGATTTTTACCGGGGTATCCCGCTTACACTTGAGCATATAACACTACTGGCCAGATAAACATTCAAACAATATTATGATGAAAAACAATAAGATACTTAAGATCCTGTTACCCGCCGTTATCCTGCTGATCATTGTTGCAGTCATTGGTAAAAAGAAAGGCTGGTTTGGACAGGAAGCCACTGTCAAGGTTGCAACCGAAAAGGTGGAAGTCAATCCGATCATTGAGTCTGTCACTGCCAATGGAAAGATCCAGCCTGAGACCGAAGTCAAGATAAGTCCCGATGTTTCCGGCGAGATAGTTGAGCTTCATGTGAAAGAGGGTGATTTTGTACAGAAAGGTGTCCTCCTCTTCAGGATCAAACCGGAAATATACATCTCATCACGTGACCGCGCCGCCGCCACGCTCAACTCAACCAAATCAAGACTGGCACAGGCGGAGGCACAGCTGATACAGGCGGAGCTGGCATTTAACAGAAGCAGGAAACTGTTCGAGGAAAACACGATCTCGCAGTCGGACTTTGAGCAGGCAGAGTCACAATACAAGGTGGCAAAAGCAGAGAAGGAGAGCGCCGAGTTCTCAGTCAAAAGCTCCGAAGCATCACTCAAGGAGGCGAATGAGAACCTGGTGAAAACGACTGTCTATGCACCCATGACCGGCACCATATCAAGGCTTGCAGTTGAACTCGGTGAAAGAGTCATCGGGGCGAACATGATGACGGGCACCGAGGTGCTTCGCGTGGCAGACCTCAACCGGATGGAGGTGGTTGTAAATGTCAATGAGAATGATATCATAATGGTGAAGCCGGGTGACACGGCCACAGTTGAGGTTGATGCCTATCTTGACCGTGACTTCACAGGGGTGGTGACCGAAATAGCCAACTCTGCAAACACCCTGGGAACAACCTCTGACCAGGTAACCAACTTTGAGGTCAGAATACTGATACTCAAGGAATCATATGATGATCTGGTTAGTGAGAAGAACCCCAGCCCCTTCAGACCCGGCATGTCGGCATCAGTGGATATCTTCACAAGCCGCAAGACAGGTGTCCTTACGGTTCCGATCCAGGCGGTTACCACACGTACCGACACCACTATGACAGACCCTGCGGCTTCAAAGGATATACGTACGCTCGTGTTTGTTGCAGACGGCACCTATGCTCTTGCACGCGACGTGAAGACGGGTATCCAGGATAATGTCAACATTGAGATCATCAGCGGTCTGACAGAGGGCGAAGATGTGATTGTGCAGCCATTCAGCGCCATCTCGAAAAAGCTGGCTGACTCAACCCTTATTGAGGTTGTTGACAAGGATGCTCTATTCAACACCGAAAAGAAGAAAAAGAAGTAGAATCATCACATACTTACACCGCCAATGATCCTTTGCATTGAGACAGCCACCGGCGTCTGTTCGGCAGCATTGTGCGATGAAAACAACGTCATCATGGTGGAAGAAACACCATCGGGGATATCTCACGCCGCACAGCTGACAGTCATAATTCAAAGAATCCTTGAGAAAAGCGGATTGAAAGCCACTGACCTTGACGCCGTGGCGGTCAGCAAGGGCCCCGGGTCTTACACCGGACTGCGGATCGGTGTCTCGGCAGCAAAGGGTATAGCTTATGGCGCCACGATACCCCTGATTGGAATCAACACACTTACAGCAATGTGCAGCGGCTACCTGACACTTCATCCGCAACAGTCATCTGCTGACACCCTCCTTTGTCCCATGATCGATGCCAGGCGTATGGAGGTCTACAACGCTCTCTTCACAAGTGATGGCGTGATGGTAAGGGAGACAGCAGCCGATATAATTGACAGGATGTCATTCGGGGAAATACTTGAGTCAAAAAAAATAATCTTCTTCGGCACCGGGGCGGAAAAATGCAGCAGCACCTTAAGGCACCCCAATGCCCTCTTTGAGGAGGGTTTTACCCTGTCGGCATCATATTTGCACCTTCCCTCTGTAAATGCTCTGAAGGACAAGCATTTTGAGGATGTTGCATATTTTGAGCCTTATTACCTCAAGGAATTCATTGCCACCATCCCGAGAAAGCTGTTCCTCTGACAATGCAGATTGCAACATGAGAAAGAGAATACTTACAGTTCTGACAATCATTGCTGCCTCCGTCCAGCTGCTGACGGCACAGAAACAGCCTTACATGCCCGGAGAGAAGGTTTCATACCAGATAAGATACGGACCCGTGGGCAGCGGACAGGCTCTCCTTGAGATGAAGGAAGCCTACTACAAGGGCCAGCCGGTGTGGCATGCAGTAATCTCAGGGCAGACAACAGGACTTGCAGACAGATTGTACAAGGTGAGGGATATTTACGAGAGCTATATCGATCCCGCAACAGACCTGCCGGTCTTTTCAATTAGAAACATTAAGGAGGGACGATACCGCAAGTATAACGAAGTGGGATTTGACCAGGTCGCACGAAAGGACTCCACCCTGGTCTTCAGTGACCTTACGGGAAACCATGCCGGGCCGAAGGGATTGCTGGATATAGTATCCTGCTTCTACTGGTTCCGGAAGTATTACCTGGCAACGGCCGATACTCTTGTTCCGGGTGAGACCTATAAGATGATGACATGGTTCGCCGACGAACTTTACCCTATAGTACTGAGATATAAGGGCACTGAAGTCATCAGAACCAAAGAGGGACGGTTAACATGTCATCGGTTCCATCCCGTGACAGAGGTGGGCAGAGTCTTCAAAACCGAAGAAGATATGGTCAATGTGGTTCACTGCCGATGAAAATTTTTTACCGGTTAAAATCCGTTTTGATATCTTTGTGGGGGCATTTCACGTGGAAATGATCAGTTGTGAGGGGCTTAGAACACCCCTGATTATAAGACCAATAAAAAACTGAAGAGCTTTTTATGGCTACAACACGGATTTCAGAAACGGGATGGTGATTGAATACAACAATGACCTTTATACCATAGTTCAGTTTCAACATGTTAAACCGGGCAAGGCTCCGCCATTCGTCCGCACAAAACTGAAGAACGTAACTTCCGGCAAAGTCCTTGAAAATACATTTAACTCCGGGGTGAAGGTCAACGTAGCACGCGTGGAACGCAGGCCGCATCAGTTCCTTTACAATGATGACATCGGCTACAATCTGATGCACCACGAGACTTTCGAACAGATCACGGTACAAGAATCTCTGCTGGAAAACAGCGATCTCCTCAAGGAGGGCGATACCGTCGAGGTGGTTGTGCACGCAGACACCGAGAATGTCCTTCTCGTCGATCTCCCTGTCAACGTGGTGATGGAGGTGACCTATACCGAACCCGGACTTCGGGGCGACACGGCCACAAACACGCTAAAGCCGGCTACCATTGAGAGCGGCTCAACCATTATGGTGCCTCTCTTTGTCAGTGTCGGCGACAGGATCCGCATTGACACCCGCGACCGCTCGTACATAGAAAGGGTTAAAGGCTGACACGGCAATGAGTAGTGAGAGCAGGCTCCCGACAGACAGGCTTAAGATGTCGAAATTCAAACTCGACGCCCTGCTCGACATAACCCTTTCCATTAACGCCAACCTCTCTACCTCGGAACTCCTGCGGAAATACGAATCGATCCTGCGCGATGACCTGGGCATTGGAAAAATTCTGCTTTACAAATACGGAGAGCACTGGGAGGCCTTGCTGAACTCCGGCTTCCCTGACACACTGCGGAAAAACATCAGAGTTGAAAAGGACCTCCTCCCCTTTAGGGAAATACAGACCGAGGTAACGCAGAAGCCTTTTGTAGCAGTCGATTTCATTATCCCCGTCCTGAATAACAATATCCCCTCGGCCTTCGTGCTGATAGGCGACATCGATGAGGAGGGCGAAGGGATGAGCCCGCTGATAAAACACCTTAACTTCATCCAGACCATCTCGGGAATCATCGTTGTTGCCATCGAAAACCAGCGGCTCTTCAGGGAGACCCTCCGGCAGGCGGCCCTCCGGAGAGAGCTGGAGCTGGCAGCACGCATGCAGATGATGCTCATCCCTGATAATACCAGGCTGCCGGATGATGGTACTATCAGTGCCCAGGGATTTTATTATCCGCATTATGAGGTTGGGGGCGATTACTATGATTTCGTCCCCCTTGCAGATAACGTAGTAGGCTTCTGCATTGCTGACGTATCAGGAAAAGGAATGTCGGCTGCTCTCCTGATGTCGAACTTCCAGGCAAGTCTGCGGGCCATTTTCACTGCCGAGGGCAGCCTTGAGGAGATGATAAGGAAACTGAACACCCTGGTGGTGGTCAATTCTGCCGGTGAACGGTTCATCACCCTGTTCATTGCCCGATACAATATTAAAAGCCGCGTGCTCGAATATGTCAACGCGGCTCATAACCCGCCTGTTTTAATAGACCTTCAGACAAACCGTTCTTCGGTGCTGAGGCAGTCATGCGTGGGGGTAGGCATGCTTGACGAGATGCCCTGGGTAAGAACCGACTATGTCACACTCAGAAACCCGACAAAGATTGTATGCTACACCGACGGACTCTCCGAGCTTAAGGATGAGCAGGGCAACGAGCTGGGAATCGCACCCGTAATAAAACACTTTTCTAACAGGAACCCTGTCTCACAAAACATCAGGTCTCTCATTGATGATTTTGATATTACCACCGCCAATCAGAGACTGTTCGATGACGTTTCGATACTGGCCGTCGAGACAATGTAACCCCTTACCCGGCAACGGGTCCATTATGGTCTTGGTTTCATTGGACTGTTGCAGGTCCCTGGCCACAACGATGGCAATAAAACCCCACCACAGAGCTGCAATCTTGTCAGAATCGAGGAAGCTGTTCATAATTCCGTGAATGACATAGGTCAAAAGCCCTGCCACAATAGCCAGCAAAAAGTATCCTTGAGCTCCCCTCTTTTCCCTGTACCAGACCCTTATGCCTGTTACAAGGGCTGTGAAGGTGATGAGCAGGTATAACAGGGCTCCGGGCAGGCCTGATTCGCTCAGGGCACCAAGGTATTCGCTGTGCGCGTTCCCGGCATCGCCAAAGTCTGTGCTGATGGATGTCCTCTCAGATGCCTTCTGGAAGGGTCCGTAACTGAACTGGTAGGTGCCCGGTCCCCAGCCCGTGAGAGGCCTCTCCCCGAACATCCTGAGGGCGCACTTCCATCGGTTTATGCGTTCAAGGTTCGACTGGTCCGTGGAAATATTGGAAGCCGAACGCAGGTGCTGCCCAAGATCAGCCGAAGAATCCTCGGTGGTGCTGTCCATTCTCTGCCATATCCACCCCGCCGAGAGCACCAGCGCCAGTACAAAAACGGAGGCTGTTACTGCAAGAAGCCTCACGGGTAACCTGACCCACAGGATTCCCGCAAGCGCGGCTGCTGCTATCAGGCTGACCCATGCTGCCCGGCTGTATGAGAGTACAAAACCGGCAATAAAGAGCAGGATCAGGACGGCAAGCATCAGCCTGCCCGCCAGGCCGGTATCCTTCCTGAAGAGGATCACCGCCAGGGGCGGGAGGAGAAAAGCCATTGAAGCGCCAAACGAGGTGTGATCCTTATAGAACGGATAAGAGGCCGAGTGAGCGAACTGCTGGTTCAGAAGACCTGCTCCCTGCACCTTCACGATGAAATATATCACTACTATTGCCAGTCCGGCTGCATAGGCTGTTATGTATCTGCGGCCAAACCTCTCACTGCCGGCCAGCTGGGCCGCGACAAGATAAAAACCTGCGGTGAACCACAGACGGTAGGCCAGGGTCTTGAATGATACCCCGGGCATGGTCGAGGTGAATGCAGTCACCAGTGTCCATAAGAGATACAGACCAACCACGACTGTCACGGGATGCCTCAGCAGCCCTGAGGAAAATTCGCGCGTGACGATAAGCTTGAACAGAGTAATGAAAAGCAGCAGCGCAAGCACCGGTTCTGTGGGAACGGAGAGGTCAAAACCGGAGACTCCGGTGATCTGACTCACCTGCAATGACAAAGGAGCAAAGAAAAGTGTCAGCAGCAGGAGGCGTTCCAGGGACAGAAGCGCCAGGAGGCCAATGGCCAGGGCCGCCGGTACAAGCAATATCAGCAGTTCACTGCCTGTCATCAGCGGGGTGCAGCTTCACGCCCTCGATCACGAACAGTGTCAGCGCTAGTAGAATAAGCACGGACACTGTCGATGCCAAGACAATAAGGCTCCGGCGCGGATAGACTTTCTTCTCTGCTACCACAGCCCTGTCGACTACCAGGGTGTACGGCATGGTCTGCTGGCTCAGGGCCAGAGCTTCGAGATATCTCCCCCGTATCAGGCCGAGGTATTCAGTCTCCGTTTCAAGTGTAGACCATGTCTTTAGGGCGGCCGCTCCCTGCAGGGTGCTGAGTGTGTCTTCATACCTTCTGACAAGCCGGTCCTGGGATTCGTAGCTGCGGCTGATCTCATCAAGCATCAGGGTGGCGGCGCTGCGCTGGAGGTTATTGAAGATGGTGTCAGCACGTGAGGCCATGTCGTTTGCCATTGCACAGGCAATCTCCCTGTCGCGGTCACGGACCCTTATCTCCACTGATCCGAATGATGTTTTCGAACAGTGGATGTACCTGTCCATCTTTTCTGAAATGACAGTGTTGGGATACTTCTCGCCGGGCTTTATATTGTAGTGCGATTCAAGCTCATAGGTACTCCTCAGCCAGTCTCTGACCTGGTCACTGTTGATTACCTGGATAAGCTTTTCCGTTGCCTCCTCATCACCGAAGAGAGCTGTCTTGGAAGTCGCTTCACCAAGCAGGGTACGCGCCTCGGTGATGTTTGACGAAGGATAGAGCGTCACCGTTGATTCGTACAATGGCTTTATCAGCAAGGCGATGACAGCAGACAAAACTGCCGCAACCAGTCCTGCTATAATGAACTTCCGGAAGTGTCTGATGATAAAATTTATCAGGTCGGGGGAATCCGGTTTGAATTCGGCTTTAATGTCTCTCTTCATCCGTGCCAGGTATTTGTTATATAACCCTGATGAGAAAATAGCTCTTCTTACCCTTCTGCAGCAGCAGGTACCTCTTGTTCAGGAGCTGGTCGGCAGAAACGGTCATGTCAGCACTGTCGACCCGGCCCTTGTTCAGACTGACCCCTCCCCCCTGGATAAGGCGCTTCAGTTCTCCCTTCGACTCCGCGATCGTGGTGTGTACCGCGCATAGGTCGGCTATGGTGACTCCTGATGCCAGTATGGCTGAGCTTACGTCAAACATCGGCACACCCTCAAACACGGCAAGAAAGGTGCTCTCATCCATGCGGCGAAGCTGTTCGGTTGACCCCTTGCCGAAGAGTATCTGTGAGGCCTCCACGGCCGCGTCATAATCCTCCCTGGAGTGTGCCATGACCGTCACCTCCTCGGCAAGGCGCTTCTGCAGCATACGCAGATGAGGCTCTGATCGGTGGGCTCTGATCAGATCATCGGTCTCGATCTGTGACAGAACAGTAAAGATCTTTATGAATTTTTCAGCGTCGTCATCTGCCACATTAAGCCAGAACTGGTAAAACTGATAGGGGGTGGTCCTTGCAGGGTCAAGCCATACGTTTCCACTCTCGGTCTTTCCGAACTTCTGGCCGTCACTCCTGGTTATCAGCGGCCATGTCAGTGCATAAGCCTCGCCGCCTGTCTTACGCCTGATGAGCTCTGTGCCGGTGACGATATTACCCCACTGGTCTGATCCGCCCATTTGCAGACAGCAGCCGTGATTGGTATAGAGGAAAAGGTAATCAGTGCCCTGAACCAGCTGGTATGTGAACTCGGTGAAAGACATTCCCTGGCCTGTTTCCGGATTCAGCCTCTTTTTGACTGAGTCCTTAGCCATCATGTAATTGACAGTGATGTGCTTTCCTATCTCCCTGATGAAGCCCAGAAAAGAGTACTCCTTCATCCAGTCGTAGTTGTTGACCATCACTGCGGCATTTGTGGCTGAGGAGTTGAAGTCGATGAATTTCTCAAACTGCTTTTTCAGGCACTCCTGGTTATACCGGAGTGTCTCCTCGCTGAGCAGGTTACGCTCTTCCGATTTGCCTGAAGGGTCACCGATCATACCTGTGGCGCCCCCTACAAGAACTATGGGAGTATGGCCGGCATTCTGAAAATGCCTAAGCATCATTACCCCCACCAGGTGTCCGATATGCAGGGAGTCGGCAGTAGGGTCAAATCCGACATAAGCCGGGCTCTTCTCCTTAAGCAGAAACTCTTCAGTGCCGGGCATGATGTCATGTATCATCCCCCTCCATTTCAGCTCTTCAACAAAGTTCTTCATCAGCAACTTGATTTTTGGTGCCGCAAAGATATCAAAACCACTCAGATGGTCGCATCCTGCGGCTGCTTTTTGTGGCGGTTGAAACTGTCAATCAGGTCGCCTCCCTCCATTATCGGGAATATCGAGGGAACCAGGTCTGCTATCGGATTATAAAGGAATGATCTGGTTATTGTGGCTGCCGGCAGGAAATGCTTCTTTTCATTAATTGTATTCAGGAACACAAAGATCACGCTCAGGATCAGCGCTGACTTAAACACACCGAAGACTGCGCCGAGGGCTTTTACAACAAATCCGAGAGATATGGCCTTCATCATTGAGTCGATCAGTTTGCCAATGAGGTATATCACGATCACTATCGCGATAAATGTGAAGGCAAAGGCCACGATTCCAGTCCATGATGCTTGCATGTCAAACCACTCCATGAGCTTCCCTGCAGTCCATCCCGAGAAGTGTATCGCCCCGTAGATGCCCAGCACCAGGGCTGCAAGCTCTGCTATCTCGATGATCAGTCCGTCGATAAAACCCTGTATCAGTCCGAAAGCAAGAATGGCAAGGATGATTAAGTCAATCCAGTTCATTGTTGGTAGTTTGAGCGTATGAAGTTATGAATTTGTAAGGCAGTAGGCAATAGGCAAGTCGGCAGTTTGAGGCTCCGGCACAGGATAAGTCCCGCACACGTAGTGTCGGGAAGGAGACTCAATCCCACACACGAAGTGTCGGGACGGCAGGCAGCAGTAACAACAAGTCGGCATACAGCGGTTGTTGTAAATCATTGATTAACTGATGAATGCGTTTGTTCACTACTGCCTGTTGCCTGTTAAGACTGTGGACTGTTGCCTGAGTTGCTCAATGGACTGAACCAATTACTATCTTTGAAGTATTATATGAGAAACGATAATAAAATATGGATGTGATAGCCATTTTCGATGTGGGGCATAGCAGCAAAAGACTCCTCCTTTTTGACTACGGACTTAATATTGTACACCAGGAAGAGAAGCTGTTTGCGGAGATTCATGACGGGAAGGGTGTCCCGTGTGATAAGATCACCGCGATCACCGAATGGATGAGATCACGCCTGACTGAACTTATCCGGACAGGCGAATATGAGATAAAAGGATTGAATTTTACCGGTGCAGGATCATGTCTGATCCATATCGATGAAGCAGGCAAATGGGTAGGCTCCGAAGACGAGAGCAATCAGCCGGACAGAACCAGACCGGAGGTTTTTGAAATCAATATCGAGGGAAAATCAATCAGGACAGGTTACGGAGTGAGGAACACCTCAGCATCTATGATACCTTACCTGAAGGGCACCGACAAGCCATTCATACTGGTATCCACCGGAGCCTGGTGCACCTTCATGAACCCTTTCAATACGGAACCGCTGACGAAGGAAGAGTCGGGCAATGAAAACATCTCCCTGGAAAACATCGAAGGCCTGGGGGTGAAGACATCCCGGACTCTCCTGGGCGAGATCCATGACCTGAACGTCGCAAGGCTCGATGACCGCTTCGGTGTGACAGGCGAACTGTTCAAAACAATCAAGATCAAGAGCAAGAAGATTCGCAAGATGATTGCTAACAGGCACGGAAGGATTTTCTTTCGCCACGGGATACCTGAAGGCTTTGTAGACAACGACGCCAACCTGTCACATTTCCTGACTTATGCTGACGCCTACCACCAGATGATTTATGACCTGGTAGATCTCTGCCTTGATTCATACAGGGTGGTAATACTTGCCCTTGATACCACAGAGATTGTATACGTTACGGGCGGCTTTGCCCGTAATGATACCTTTGTGCGCATCCTGGCCGCCCGGATGCCTGACAAGAGAGTTTTTGCCAGCGCTGTCGAGAATGCCACCGCCCTGGGAGCAGCCATGAAAATATATGAAAGCACGTTCGGCACCGGCCTGCCGCCCGTGTACCTTGGACTGAAAGCAATAATTGATAATGACTGACCTGTGAGAAAGAAGCTTCCCCTCTCCCTGGCGTTGTTTACACTCTGCCTTGTCCTGCCGGCGAGGGTTGCTGGCAGTGAGGATGGATATCTCGTGGTGAAGCTTGGGTCAGGAAGGTACAGGTTCGAGGGGAGCAGACAATTGGACAAATGAATGAAGATCCTTGACCCGGTCCGGTGATCTTGTTTATTTCAGTTTCTTCTTATATTCAATGATCTTCAGCAGATCGGGAATATGCTCCTCCCGGTTCAATACAAGCCCTACGGGATACAGTGTGCCGAACGGTTTGGCATTTTTCAGATCCTGCCTGATGCGGTCATCGATCTCCAGCTCATGGATGCCCGGGCAGTGCCTTTCCACAAAGTAAAATCCCGCCTTGAAAAAGCCGTCCCAGACTGACAGCCAGAATACTGTCTTCTTTTTGAAGACCACCTTGCAGAGCCATGCCTTGCCGTCATTGTAGTATCTCCATTCCGGCACCAGTCCGTATGGCGCTCCGGTAATCACGGCCATCGTCTTTTCATATACCGGGTAACTCGGTCCAAGTACATTCTGAAGAACCTCCGGAGAAGGAGGCACGGCCGGGTCATTGAGTAAAGGCTTATCCATTTATCCGATTTTTAAGTTGAGCATTGCCGGGGAACAGGTATTCAAAGTTAGTGAAAGATATCCCTTCCGGTATCAGGTAAACAGGAAATTGCCGGGGAGGCAGGGATTTACCTACGTGATCACCAGCCTGGAATGGAGGGTGAAGCCTTTTCCGCTGACGGTCACAATGTAGATACCGGGTTTTATATTGCCTGCCCCCGGCAGCAAAAACTCAACCCTCCCCTCACCGGGGCACCTGATCATTGTTGTGCCAATCACCTCTCCGGAAATGCTGGTGACCATTATCCTCACCTCCTCTGCCGGGCGCGATCTGCCGAAGGAAAGGGTTACCATCCCTCCTCCGGATGGATTCGGTGCAATAGAGATTGAGCCGGTATCATTGATATCCTCAACAGAGGTCTTAAGCGTCCCGAAAATCTCAAACTCCCAGATGGAATTACCATACTGAGAAGTTCTTGAATAGGAGTAAATCCTTACATATCTTGCCGGGGCCTGAAAGGAGAAATCGTCAATTCCACCGTCACCGCCCGACGTGTAATATACTCTTATCCATTCTGATCCGTTCAGGGATACCTGTACTTCATAACTTTTTGCTGCTGCCGCTTCCCAGTAGATCCTTGCCCCGGTAAGATCATAAACCTCCTGCAGGTCAATACTTATCCATTGAGGATCAGAGAATGCTGATGACCATCTGGTTGCCAGATTACCGTCATTCACTGCTGAAGGAGGAACGGAGGGGCTCTCCGATGATGAGGCCGTCGCCGGTTTGAGAAGGGCAATATTCGGTGGCCCCACTGTAACCGATACCTCATCATAGTCGTTCCTGCCGGCTGCCGAGACCTGCATCCCGAATATGTATTTTCCGGGTACCAGTGATGAAACAACCGGTCCTGCCAGCCCCGGGTTGCTGAATTCGGCCGTGTTCGGTCCGCTCACCTGGGTCCATGTTATGGTAACAGCATCGCCGTTGGCATCATATACGGAACCTTTGAGAACCGTGCTGGTGGACGGCTGGTTGATAAACTGATCCATCCCGGCCATTGCCACGGGCGGAAGATCTGTCGCCATGCCCTGGAATGCCATTGCGGCATATAACTGTCCCACTTTTGTCAGCACTCCGTCTGCGGCAAGCAGGCTTATATCCGGATTGCTTCCCACCCGTGTGGCGAACCATGAGTACCTGAAGACTGCAGGGTCGTTTTCAAGGATCGGTATCGCTTCCAGCATGTATGCCAGCACCCCGTCATGATCTGGCTTCGGAGGGTCCCAGGGAGCGAACTCCGTGATCCAGAGAGGCTTGTTGTATTTCCTGAACTTATCGATATAGCTTCTGAGGGCTGTCGCAGAAGGGGCATAGCTGTGGATGGCTATATAATCAACCTTGCAGCCCGGACATGCTGCAAAAAACTTGTCAAGCCAGTCGGTCGGATCATTTGTAACACCGTCAACGCAATCACCGCACCAGTTCACCGCCGGGCTGACCAGTTTCAGGCCCTTGTCGGCAGCTATCTTCTCAAGGTCGGGCCAGGCTGCGGCTGCCTGTGCAGGGGTCATGTTAGCCTGCGACATGAAGTTTGGCTCGTTGAACCCGAGCAGATACAGGCTGCCGGAGGGTATCCTGTTCTCAAAGTCGGTCAGATTGGTCGGGGCATTCCAGGCCATCGGCACCCACTCGATGCCTGAAAGCTGGCCCTGCGACAGGGCCGGCGGCTCAACACCCCAGTCGTAATACCATGTCACTGAAGGAGCCAGCACTGCCAGGTCCAGGGGCGATGCATCACCGCATATGCCCCTTTTTGCACTTTTTGACTGACCGGTGACAGTGCCTGTGAAGATCAACATGAGCACGGAACACAACAATAATACCCGTGCCATTGGCAGGAAGTCTAACATGCCATATCCTGACCTGCTATGCATTTATCAGACTTTAAGGCCCAGGGCTCTCAGATCTATCCTGAGCTGATCGGCCGAGCGGAAATGAATCGCGTTGAATCCCAGTTCTCCGGCAGCGTCGGCATTGGGTTTGTTGTCATCGATATAGACCGATTCTGAAGGATTGATTTTGTACCTCTCCATCAGAACACGGTAGATAGCATGATCGGGTTTCAGGAGTTTTTCATAGCCTGACACCACCAGACCGTCAAACTCTTTCATGAAGTCATACCGTTCATAGGCCACAGGGAAGGCTTCATGGGACCAGTTGGAAAGAGCGTAGAGGGGCATTCCGGCTGATTTAAGCTCACGGAATAACTTTACCGTCCCTTCTATCTCCCCGCCCAGCATCTCCGTCCAGCGGCCGTAATACATGGCAATTTTGTCACTGTACTCCGGATATCTTGCTGACAACTCGGCTGTGGCAACACTGAAAAGCTTCCCGCCGTCCTGCTGAACGTTCCATTCATAGGTGCAGATATTGGAGAGGAACCACTCCATCTCCTCCTCGTTCTTAGAAACTTTTCTGTATAGATGCCTGGGGTTCCAGTCGATAAGCACTCCCCCTATGTCAAAGACTACGCTGGTAATATTTCTCATAACTTATAATTCCAGCGCAATATTAGTCATTTTTACCGGCACGGGAAACTAGTGTTTTAGCTCATTAATCGTCTCCGTGGGGATGAGTGCCCTGCTCTCCTCCTTGACTTTGATACTCTTTGCGAGAGAGAAGGTGCCGCTCTGCCTTATGTCCCTTGAAGAGGCTCCTGCCTTTACCGTATATTCTCCGGCCGCGGCTATCCAGGCCGACAATGAGGGGTCAAATGACGCAAGAGACCTCGGTGTCAGATCAAAGGTAAGGGTCTGAACCTCACCCGGGGCCAGGCCTCCGGTCTTGCCAAAGCCTTTAAGTTCCGATGAGGGTTTGTCAAGACCGCCTGACGGAGCAGAAAGATATAGCTGAACTACCTCACGACCTGCCACCTCTCCGGTATTCTTGACATCAATGCTGACGGTAAGCCTGTTCCGGAATTTATCCGAGCTGAGAACAAGATTGGAATACTCGAATGATGTGTATGAGAGCCCGTAACCGAACTCATATGAAACGGGCACCTCAAAAGTGTTGTAATATCTGTAACCAATGTAGATGCCATCTTCATATACTATCTTCGATGCGGGAGGGCTCATGAATGACTCCAACAGGCTTTTTCCCGTTCTCTGTGGATCTGCCATTTCAGTGACAACCCCGGGGAAGCTCTTTGATGAGGGCACGTCGGTATACACCATCGGGAATGTTGTTGTTAATTTGCCCGAGGGATTCACTTTCCCGCTGAGGACGTCAGCTATCGAGTTGCCGGTCTCCTGCCCGGCCTGCCATGCAAGCAGGATTGCGTCAGGCAGTTCCTTCCAACTGGCCGTCTCAATTACACCGCCTGTATTGAGCACAATAATGGTTTTTTTACCTGCAGCCATGAAGGCTTCGCATACAATCCTTATCATCTCAGCCTCATCCATCGTGAGGTTAAAGTCCTCAACACTTCTGTCAAAGAATTCACCCGAGTTCCTTCCGATGGTTATCAGTGCAGCATCAGCTTCGGTGGCCATCTTATCCGCCAGTTTCGCATCAATCTTCATCTCAGCAATCGGAGGCACAGGCATGAAAGGTGCTGTCGGAGGCTGCTTTGCCTTCTCTTTTTCCAGGTAACTGCTATACATGTCAAACAGACCCTGATGAACAATATACCCGGCACCTTTAAGCCCGTCCGTAAGGGAGATACTGTATGCTTCATTCACATCGCCGCTGCCAGTTCCTCCGGTAATAATTTCAAGCGATGTCTTGCCGAATGCCGCAATAGTCTTTATATCTGCACCAAGAGGCAGAGTCTTGCCATCATTTTTCAGAAGGATCATGCCCTCGGTAGCAGCCTGCCTTGTAACCCCGGCATTGGCTTTGAGGTCTGGCTTGTTGGAGTACTTGTATCCCTTGTACCTGGGCGACCTGACCAGGATATTAAGGATCCGCTCAATGTTCCTGTCAAGAACCGCCTCATCCAGTGTACTGTCTTTCAGAGCCTTGAGGATAGCCTCGGCCTGCATGTTCAGACCGGGCATTATCAGGTCATTGCCGGCTTTCATGATAGCCACGGGATCTCTGCCTCCAAACCAGTCAGTCATTACAAATCCCTCAAAACCCCAGTCGTCACGCAGCACCCTGGTTAAAAGGTCATGACTTTCCGGGGCATAGGTGCCGTTGATCAGATTATATGATGACATGACTGTCCAGGGCTGTGCCTCCTCAACCGCAATGCGAAATCCCTCGAGATAGATCTCGCGCATTGCCCTCTCGCTAACGATCGTGTTCAGGGCGGTGCGATTGGTTTCGGTGTTGTTGGCAGCAAAGTGTTTGATTGAGGTGCCCACACCTTGTGATTCAACCCCGTTGACCATGGCTGCAGCCATCTTACCGGTTACAAACGGATCTTCCGAATAGTACTCGAAGTTCCTGCCGCATAGCGGATTGCGATGGATATTCATTCCGGGCCCGAGAAGCACATCGGCACCATATTCAAGAACCTCACTTCCCATTGCCTGTCCAACCCTGTTAACCAGTTCTGTGTCCCAGGTCGATGCCAGCAGAGTAGCCACCGGAAATGCCGTGCAATAGAAGGTCTCTGATGCTCCGTCGCGGATAGGGCTTATACGCAATCCTGCAGGGCCATCGGCCAGTACCATGGCTGTGATACCCAGATCCATGATCTCATAGGTTGTACCGGCAGCTCCGGGAACCAGGCTCTTTGTCTGTCCCACCACAGGTGCTCCGGCGCTGACCGGGCCCTCCTGCTGAGGGCCAAAGCCTGTCATTCCCGTACCTGTAACAAAGTAGGCTTTCTGCTCAGGGGTCATTGAGGCTATCCATCCGGCAATCTTCTCTGTATCGGGGGAGGCAGCCTTTCTGTCTGAAGGTTTCTGGCTGCATCCTATGAATGCCAGCATAGCCAAAATCAATAATGGGATAATCTTCGTCATCTTGTCTTTTTTTTAAATTATTGAAGTAAATTCATAAAGCATCTGTCCTGTTACCTGAGGGTTATGACGCCGGTAGCCCCCATGGCGGATGCCGCCTCTGAGGCAAGATTCCACTCATTGTCGAAGCTGCCTGATGCGACAATATCATCGGGTGTGCCCCTGAAAAGGATAAAATCCTGATAATTCCTGAGGATTTCAACAATGGAACCCATGAATGTAAGACCGCCCTGACCGGGAGCCTTCTTCGGAGGGGTCCACCATGGGAGGCCTGAATTTACAAGTATATAATGCCGGTTCATCGGGAAAATATATACGAGGCCGTAACCCTCTGCATCAGGATTCAGATGCATTGGCAGCTTATCAGAGAAATGTTCGATGATGGCATTGGTCTCCCTCGTGCCGAAGAGAATCAGGTTTGAGGTGACATAATCACTTTGCCTCACCTCTTTGTCAGAAACTACACGCGGGAACACCATTATCCGTCCTCCCCGGCCCGACCAGTCCGCAGCCGTGGCGGCCTGTTTCCTCCTGGCGGCAAGCTCTTCCTGGGACGGGTTGCCTCCTGTGCCGTAAACATATAGATGACTACCGGCAACAGCCTCATAAAGAGGACCTTCCGCTCCCTGCTGTTTTGATGTTAGTCCCGGCGTGAATTTCCCGTTCTCCCATTTACTCCCTGACCTGGTAAAGGAAACTGCATCGGCACTCCTGACTGAAAACGACTGCCCGTCAACTTTTACGGCCACCTTCCTGCCGGCATTGAACTGCGGATGTCCGTCAACATTCAGGGTGAAGGCCTCCACCCCCGAAGTAGCCACCTCCACCACGTTGGCAGCAGTGAACTTTGCATCGATTGTTGCCGTCTTTCCGGGCACCAGGTCATCTATCCTCACCCAATAAGCCTTGCTGTATCTGAACCATTTTGTGCTGAACTTAACCTGCTCAGGGAACAGATCGCGTTTGAACTGCGAGAACCATTCAAAAATGAACCCGTCCTTATATGCCCACTCCCAGCTGTTATGACCAACGCCGGGATATTCAACATAGTCGAGACGAAGGGCTGAACTCTCCAGCTTTCCCTTCCAGTCCTGCGCAGTCTGGAACAGGAAATCCTTATCCCCTATGAATAGATGTACAGGCAGATTCGATGCATTACCTGCAAGCTCAAGGGTGCCTGCCGGCGGAGCCGGACAAACGGGAGCAATGGCTGCCCAGATGTCGGGACGCGTCAGCCCGAGCCAGAGTGTGCCGCCGCCACCCATAGAGAGACCCGTAAGGTAGATCCGGTCTTCATCTATCAGGAAGCGCGACTTAAGGTCATCAATCATCTCATAGACATCCTGTTCCGGAATTCCCTGGTATCCTGCAGTACCCCGCGCCAGCGGAGCGGCAGCTATATAACTGACTGGCCTGAACTCCGGCCAGTATCTTGTTGCTTCGACATCATTCTCGAATGGTATGTTGCCGGGTTTGATGAAGTCATACCCCTGACTGTTCCCGACGCCAAAGAGGCGCCTCAGGCCAAGACGGTGGTTTGACCATGCCCCGTGCAGGAAAACAACAAGCGGATAATGTTTCGACTCATCGAAATTATCAGGGATATAGACAGAATATGGCTGGTCAGTATCATCAACAGATGAAAAAAACGAGAGATCCTGCGGCCCGGGCTTCAGACGCTGGGCCTCAGCATTGCCGGTACAGCAGGAAATGATCAGAAAAGACGCAAGCGCAGTGCGTAACAATAAACCGTAAATCTTCATTTTTATGTTTATTTCAGGGTTAATTTCAACATAGGTTTAGAACACGGATATAAAATGCCCGGAGCATAAAAGTAATTCATAAAAACAAAAATGCACTCTCTGACACTGCTTTTAAGCCTCTCTTCACCTTTCATTCCATGTCAGCCTCTTAAAAGGGGAGCAGAGGCACATATTAAAATGCCGGGTACCGGGAAACGGCCCTGTCAGACGCGATGAGCAGATGCAGAGCATCCCGCGACGAGCAGATGCAGAGCGTACTGCGATAAGCGAGAACGACCGGGGGAAGCATTCCGACCGGAAAAAGGATAAAATATGATCAGTTTAGGCAGAATAATTGTTTAGGAAAAAATAGAGAAGTCGGTTATATTTGATGAGACGAAATTATCTGCAGGTGATAGAAAGTGAGAAAGCAGCGGTTGCCAGTCTGAAAAAAGGAGATATTGAGGCATTTGACCTGATTTATCAACTTTATGCCAATAAGCTCCATGCTTTCGGGATGAAATACCTGCGATCTGAAGCATACGCCGAAGAGCTGGTGCAGTCGGTTTTCATTAAACTGTGGGAAAACCGGAAAAAGGTTGACAGTGAGCTTTCATTACGTTCGTACCTCTTTACCATAGCATATAATGACATCTGCAAGCTTTTCCGGCAGAAAAAATACCTTAACAAATACATTGCAGAAACCCTCTCCACATCAGATGGGTTTTCTTCAGCAATTGAGGAAGGGGCTGATTTCGGGTCGGTACTTGATGAAGTCAACCGGATTATTGCCGTAATGCCGGAAAAACAAAAAAGGGCTTTTATAAAGAGCAAAATAGAGGGGAAAACCTCAAAAGAGGTAGCGGCTGAACTCGGACTTAGCCCGGCCACTGTTGATAATTATGTCTCTGCCGCAATAAAGACACTGAAAACAGGAATCAGAAAAGAGAACCTGCCAATGATGCTCTTTCTGCTTCTTTTTTTAATCTGATTAAGTGCCAATTGCATAAGTAATTCATTCCCCTCCTATTTTTTTTGTGAGATTTTGTCTCCCCGTGGATATATATGTAACCGGGGCAAAAATGCAGACCCGTATTTTCTGTTATAATGATAAAATTGAAAAAAGAAGACGAAGAGAGGTTAGTACGTTATGTGAACGGACTTGCTGATGATGCTGATATAGATTCAGTTATTGCGTTGTTTGGTGACGGCGAGAGTAACCGTCCGTTGAAGTTATATCTTGAAGAGGATTGGAACAAAAGCATCGGTGAAAAGGATACCGGCCATGCAGACCTGGGATATTTGCTTGATCACATTCACCATGAAATAACCCTGAGCAAGTTCCGTAAGGAATCATCTGTTTTCAGGAAGGTGTCCGGCTTCTATGCCAGGGCTGCTGCCATCATGCTTCTCCCGCTGCTTGCTTTCGGAGGTTATTTCCTTGTCAGGGAGAAGGCACAAAGGGAAGGCCTTGAAGTGGTCTCAACAATTTATGCCCCCCAGGGCTCCCGGGTGGCCTTCAATCTTCCTGACGGAACCACCGGGATGCTGAACAGCGGATCATACCTTACATACAAAACCCCATTCCCCGAAAAACGTGATGTAACCCTGAAAGGAGAAGCATGGTTTGATGTCACTCATGACAAGAAGCATCCGTTCATTATATCAGCCGGGGAACTGAGCCTCACGGTTCTGGGCACCTCGTTCAATGTAAACGCCTATCCGGATGAAGATTATGTGGAGGTGGTCCTTGACAGGGGGAAAGTATCGGTTACCCGGCCCGGTCAGAAAAACCC
Source organism: uncultured Rikenellaceae bacterium (assembly GCA_963696805.1). GTDB lineage: Bacteria > Bacteroidota > Bacteroidia > Bacteroidales > VadinHA17 > SR-FBR-E99. Next base: position 214,705 of record CAVOLF010000005.1, on the reverse strand, counting down.
GAATATGGTCAATCCGTCAGAACGACTCTTATACCATGAGGGAAATATCACCATGAATAGCACTGATCCCCTGAAATATTTATCATGGAAGGAGGGTAAACTGATGTTCCGCGGCGACTCCATGGCAGAGGTGGCCCGTCGCCTGGAAAGATGGTATAATGTCAATGTGGAGCTGCAGGGAAGTGAGATTGAGAATTACTCATTCAGGGGCACCTTTGTAGATGATAACCTTGAGGAGGTGTTGAAATACCTGTGTATGACCTCTCCATTGAAATTCAGCATAATTCCCAGAACGATACTTCCTGACGGCACATACTCAAAAACAACGGTTATTATCTTACCCAAATGATATCACTAAACCCGGTAATATGAAAAAGATCCACAGTCCCTGAAACCCTAAAAAAAAGGAAATCGCTGCAACGATTTCCTGAAAAAACATCCTTAAATGACATTTTTTAACCTGAAAACTTTCAAAGTTATGAAAAAAACCAAACTCCCGGGGAGCGGCCTATCCGATCCCCTGAAAAAAATCCTGCTAACGATGCGCATAGTATTTGCACTTCTGGTACTTGGGATTCTGCAGGCAAACGCCACAGACGCATACGCCCAGATGACAAGACTGTCACTCAACGTCACAGATGCCCAGTTAGTGACAGTGCTCGACAAGATTGAGGATGAAACCGAGTTCTTTTTCCTCTACAATGAAAAGCTTCTTGATACGGAACGCAAGGTTTCTATCAAAGCAGAGGATCAGCTTATCGATGTCGTCCTTGACAAACTATTTGCCGGGACGGATATCACGCATACCATTATTGACAGAAAGATCATCCTGATACCGGAATATCTTGTAAAGGAATATGATCAGACGCAACAGAAAGTCACCGGCAGAGTGACGGCAGCAACAGGAGAGCCGTTGCCGGGTGTTACTGTTGTTGTAAGGGGAAAGCTCTCAGGCACGGCAACGGACATGAACGGTTCCTATTCCATTGATAATGTCCAGCCTTCTGATGTGCTGGTCTTTTCATTCATTGGCATGAAGGAGCAGGAGGTTACCGTGGAAAACCAGACAACAATAAATGTCGTGATGTCCGAAGAGCTCATAAGCATGGATGCCGTTGTGGTCACAGCCCTTGGCATCAAGAGGGAACAGAGAGCCCTGGGGTATTCCGTGCAGGAACTTGACGGCGCAAGCCTGCAACAGGTTTCAGGTGTGGATGTGGGAACTTCTCTTACCGGTAAGGTAGCTGGCATCCTGGTCCAGAACTCCACGGATTTCAACGTCGAACCAAGAATTTTGCTGCGTGGTTCAGATCCGATAATTGTCATTGACGGAGTTCCGTACACCAACAAGAGGCTTAATGACATACCCGCCGAAGACATTGAATCGATGTCGGTTCTCAAAGGGGCTACAGCTTCGGCACTCTACGGTTTTCGCGGACGTGACGGCGCCATCATGATAACCACAAAGAACGGCAGCACGAACAAGGCCGGAGTAACGGTTGATGTCAACACCCATACAATGTTCAGTGCAGGATACCTGGCCATACCTGAAAAGCAGAGCGTATACGGACGGGGTACCTCATATATCTATGACATCAACTCTGACAACTCGTGGGGTACTTTCATGGACGGATCGATCCAGAGGCAGTGGGACCCTATTGCGAAGGAGTTCAGGGATTATGAATATCTCCCGATTGGCAAGGACAACTTCAAGAACTTTCTTGAGCAGGGTTATATTACCAACAATAATGTAAGTGTTGGTATAAACAGAGAAAAAACATCATTCCGCAGTTCTTTCAACTGGACCGAGAATAAAGGACGTTATCCCAATTCGATGCTGGACAAATACTCCTATTCAATAGGAGGAGAGATCAACCTCGACAGGTTCAGGCTTACGTCGAACATGGCATATACCAAGCGGACATCGCCCAACCTGGGATCCAACGGTTATACCTCGTATGACCCGATGTACACGCTCCTTATCTGGTCATCCGCAGATTTTGACATCCGTGATTACAAGGACAACTACTGGTTGAAACCATTAGAGGTTCAGAACAATCATTTCGGGTATAATCTTGAAACCGGTCAGTACAGCGGCAAGCTTCAGAACAACCCATATTTTGATCGCTGGGAAAGGACGAATGAAGTATCGCGTGACATATTCAACGCAGACCTGACCGCAGGATATGACATAACCAAATGGCTTACCTTCACGGCCCGTACAGGTATTGACTTCTTTGTAGAGGGCGGTAAGCTGAGGATTTCAAAGGGTTCCTACACTTCAGCAGGAAACACCGGTGGTATTCCCGGCATTCCCTATCCATGGGGCGAAAGCCAGAAAGGCTCCTATATGACCGGCCAGTCGAAAGGATTCAGCATAAACAGCGACTTCCTCCTGGGCGGCAGCAAATCATTCTTTGATAAGCTGGACATTGAATACATGGCAGGAGGTACCATCTTTTTTGAGAGGAATGACAACCTGAGTGCCAAGACAATGGGAGGTATTTCAATCCCGGGTTATTTCTCACTGAATGCATCGGTTAACCCGGCAGCCGTGGCTGAGAGCACATACGGGCGCCAGGTAAACTCACTCTACGGGCGGTTCGCACTCTCATGGAACAGGCTGGTATACCTTGATTTTACAGGACGTAATGACTGGGTATCAATGATGGCCAACGCCGAAGTACCAACGTCTGACAGGTCATATTTCTATCCCTCCGCCTCTGGTAGCCTGGTTGTCTCGGAACTGCTGCCGGAATCGACCAGGAACTGGCTTGATCTGTTAAAGCTGAGAACATCCTACACCCTGGCCAAGACTGCCCCTGCACCATATACCATCAACAGCGTATTCTCGGTCACTCCCTCAACATGGAACGATCTCACCGGAGCCTCAGCACCAAGGACAATCTACCTGAACTCCTACAGTCCCAACTCATACACTACAACCGAGCTCGGGATACAGAGCATTCTTTTCAGGAACAGGATTTCTGCAGATGTGACATATTACTCAAAGCGCATCTTTGATGAATTGAAATCCGGTCCGCTCTCTTCCGCAACCGGATACACAGGCATTATGGTTAACACTGACGAGGTGAAAGCCACCCGTGGATGGGAAGTGTCAGTCGGTGCAACACCGGTAAAGACAAAGGATATTGAATGGACACTCAATGCCAACTGGACAACCTACAAGCAGATCTACCTGGAGCTTGACTCGGTCTATTCAACCAAACAACCATGGATCAAGCCAGGCAGCCGCACCGATGCATTTGCTCTGAGGGACTATCTGTATGTTCCGTCAGGAGAGTATGCCGGGCAACTTATCTGGAATAACGGCAGGGTTGTAAAAAGCTCCTATAATACCCTTTATGGATACAGCAACCCCGACTGGGTATGGGGTCTCAACTCCAGCCTGAGATACAGGAACTTTGTTTTGTACCTGTCATTTGACGGCGTGGTAGGCGGATTGATGAGCACCCGTACCGAGAGCTACATGTGGCAGTCAGGTGTACACCCGAACTCATTGACACCCGAGCGTGAACTTGACGCACTTACCCCGGGATCGAAGAACTACCTGGGAGAAGGTGTTAAGGTGGTAGGCGGAACAGTCACATATGATACCTACGGCAATATCACAAGTGATACACGTGAGTATGCGCCAAACGATGTCTATTCTACCTATAAGCAGGCAGTGGCAGATTTCCATAATACCAGCGCCTGGGGTGGCAGTGCCAACCCGAATGACGTATATGAAAGGACTTTCATGAAGCTGCGTGAGCTATCCCTTACCTATCAGCTTCCCTCGAAAGTTCTTGGCAAACTGGTATTCATCAAGGGTGCTTCAGTCAGTTTCATCGGACAGAACGTACTCTTCTGGGCTAAAGATTTCAAATACTCTGATCCCGATGGTGGCAGTGAAGATTTTGCCGATCCCTCGGTGAGGTATCTTGGAGGAAACATTAAACTCTCATTCTAACACAGGAGAACTATGAAAAGCATGAAATATATCGTAATAGCAGCAGTACTCTCTCTTTTTACCGCGGTTTCCTGCGAGAAATTCGAGGAGATAAATACTGACCCGAACAAAACCACCAAGGTTACATCGGCGATGCTTGCCACCCAGATTCTGAAAGACACCTACAGGTTCTGGAACCCCAACGCGTCTGACTTCATCCAGGGCAACCTCTTTAACAAGCACATTGCTTACCTTGACCCAAGCCCATACGTTTCGCAATATTACTATTCGAACTATCCTTATGGCAGTTTCGGGTCATTTGCAAGGCTTACCGATCTGAAATACATGGTTCAGTATGCTGAAGGCAGCGTTGAAGAGCCGTCATACAGGGGTCTGGCCCTCTATCTGAAGGCAGCTTACGGATTCAGCGCCACCCTTGATATGGGAGACATTCCCTATTCAGAAGCCGGGATGGCACTTGATGGCATCACCAAGCCAAAGTATGACACACAGGCAGAGGTATTTGCCGGCATTCTTACTGATCTGCAGCAGGCTGAGGCTTTATTCGCCGAAGGGAAAACCTTTTCGGGTGACTTTATGTTCGGGGGCAATCCCGCCAAATGGCGCAGATTGTGCAATGCAATGCAGCTCAAGGTAATACAGACCATGAGCAAGAAAGCCACTACTGAACAGAAAGCCAGGTTTGCCGCAATAGTAAATGCAGGGAACCTGATGACCGGAAATGATGACAACCTGAAGCTTGTATTCAGCACCAATCCCAACGCTGTATATCCAATGTGGGCCAACGGAGAGACATTCCGGATTAAGACCGGACCGTCTGAACTGGCGGTGGACGCTCTGAAAAGTCTGAATGACAGGCGGTTATTTTATTTTACGGAACCTGCCACAGCTCAGATCACAGGCGGACTGACAGAACAGGACTGGGATGCCTATGCCGGTGCCCCCACTGAACTGGCACCCGACCAGCTTGCCCTCAATAATGCCGCAGGCAATTATTCATTGCTCAGCAAGAGATATGTAAAATTCATGGATAATGATCCGATGCTTTACTTCACATACTCGGAGCAATGCTTCATAATTGCCGAAGCGATTGAAGAGGGCTGGGTCACCGGGAGTGCCCAGACCTGGTATGAAAACGGGGTTAAAGCCATCCTGTCATATTACAGGACCCTGCCTCACACAACAGGTGAGGTGCATGGAATGGAAATAAACCAGGCATATATTGACGGTTACTTCACTGGCGCTGCAGCCTATGCCACAGCCGGTACGAAGCAGGACCGCCTGCAGCAGATATGGGTACAGAGGTGGCTGCTCGATTTCTACCAGGGCAATGGAGGCAATTACCCGCAGTTCCTGCGCACAGGTTACCCGGTCTATCCACTAGATCCGGCTACAAGCCTGAACCCGGAGGATGACAGCGTATACCCGAAACGCTGGATGTACCCGACAGACGAGCAGACAAAGAACCCTGAGAACTACCAGAAGGCCATAAACTCGCAGTACAATGGTTATGACGGCATCAACCAGGTGCCCTGGTATTTGAAAGATTAAGGTTTTTTTCAGGTTTTAGAGTTGGTTGGTTTCATTGTTCTCATGACATGGAGAATTAGGGATTAACAGTTATGAGAAATAATGAGGTTGCTAAAATGGTTCCCCTTCCCGGGGAACCATTTTTAAGACTTTTAACTTTGCAACAAACCGGAACAGACATGAGCTATTTCAATAAACCTGAACTTAAAGTGCTGATGATCTGCATAATGTCGCTACTGTCAATAAGTGCCATGTCCCAGAGCCTGATTACCAATACATTCAATAGGCAGACCTTCAGCCTTAACGGCACATGGAATTACATTATCGATCCGTACGAAACAGGCTATTACAATTACAGGTACGAGCCGTATGACCAGCTGGAACAAAGGAGTAATTCAGCCTTCTATAATAATTACCATACTGCCGATAAGTCAGAGCTTGTTGAGTATGACTTTGACAAATCCCCCACCCTTCGGGTTCCGGGCGACTGGAACACACAGGATGAAAAGCTCCTTTACTATGAAGGGACGATCTGGTACAAGCGTTCCTTCAATTACACACCCGCACATACAGGCAACAGGCTTTTCATTTACTTCGGTGCCGTCAACTACAGGGCTGAGGTTTACCTTAACGGAATCAAGCTGGGTACACACAAGGGAGGATTTACCCCTTTCAATTTTGAGGTGACCGGGCTGGTCCGGCCGGAAGACAACTACCTGGTTGTCAAGGCTGATAACAAGCGGGGGCGGGAAGAAGTGCCCACAATCAACACTGACTGGTGGAACTATGGCGGCATTACCCGTGATGTGATGCTGATTGAAGAACCTTCGACGTTCATAAGGGATTACCAGGTACAGCTGAAGAAAGGATCGACCGATCAAATCAGCGGATATGTCATCCTTGACAATGTTCTCAGGGCGGAGAAAGTCACCGTCAGCATACCGGAACTGAATGTAAGGAAGGATGTCACTGTCACTGCCGGTGGCAGGGCAGAGTTTGAATTCAGGGTCAAAAACGTCAGTTACTGGTCTCCCGGATCGCCGAAGCTCTACAATGTAACGATCTCCACAGCATATCAGACACTGGAAGACCAGATCGGGTTCCGTAGCATTGCCACGGACGGACCTGACATTCTGCTGAATGGCAAGCCCGTCTTCCTCAAAGGCATCTCCATTCATGAGGAAAACCCTTTGCGCAGGGGACGAGCTTTCAATGAGGCAGATGCCCTGGTTCTTCTGACCTGGGCCAGAGAGCTGGGGTGCAATTACGTCAGGCTGGCACACTATCCACATAATGAGCATATTGTGCGGATGGCAGACAGGATGGGGATGATGGTCTGGGAGGAGATACCCGTATACTGGACCATAGACTTTACAAATGAGATCACACTGCAGAATGCAGGAAACCAGCTGACCGAGGCGATAACAAGAGACCGGAACCGGGCATCTATAGTCATATGGTCCGTAGCCAATGAGACACCCCCGTCGGAAGGAAGAAACCGTTTCCTGATAAATCTTGCAGATCTTGTCAGGAGACTCGATGACACCCGGCTTGTCAGTGCCGCCCTGGAAAAACATTTCAGGGATGGTGTCAACATTGTTGACGACGAGATGGGGAATTACCTCGACATAGTAGCATTCAATCAGTACACAGGCTGGTACGGAGGGTCCCTTGAGGATGCCCCGGAATCAAAATGGGCTATCATGTTCGACAAGCCTGTGGTGATCTCGGAGTTTGGCGGAGGCGCATTGCAGGGCCTGCATGGTACCATACATGAAAGATGGACGGAGGAGTACCAGGAGTACCTTTACCAGCAAAACCTCGCAATGATTGAAAGGATACCCAATATAAGGGGTACAAGCCCCTGGATTCTGGCAGATTTCAGGTCTCCCAAGCGACTCCTTCCTGGTATCCAGGACGGATGGAACAGGAAAGGTGTTATATCTGACAATGGCATCAGGAAAAAGGCATTCTACACCCTTAAGAAATTCTATGAAAAAATTGACGGAAAATATGAATAGAAAGCGAAAAGCAGGTTTTCAGGCATCTGCTGCAGTTGCGTTGCTCCTGATAACCGGATCTGTAATGCTGCTCTCCTGCGGCAAAACAGAGAAAACGGCGCCAAAAGGTTATAAACTGGCATGGTCTGATGAATTTGACTATACTGGCAGGCCCGACAGCCTGAAATGGAATTACGAGCTCGGTTTTGTCAGGAACAGGGAAAAACAGTTTTACACCAACAGTCCCGGGAATGTGAGAGTTAAAGATGGTTTTCTCGTCATTGAAGCTCACAGGGAAAAGATTCCGAACCCGGAGTTCGGATCGGATAAATTAGATAACAAGCCATGGCTGAAGTATATAGCCGAAACGGATACTGCGCAATACACCTCCGGCAGTATCATGACGGAGGGACTTGCTGAGTGGACATACGGTTACATTGAGGTCAGTGCGAAACTGCCGCAGGGTGTCGGTCTCTGGCCGGCAATCTGGATGCTGGGCACCAACAGGAAGGAAGTGGGGTGGCCAAAATGTGGTGAGATAGATATTATGGAATATGTAGGCTTCAACAAAGACTCCGTCTTCGGGACCATACACACAGAGGCATACAATCACACAAAAGGTACCCAGAAAGGGAAAAAAATATATATAGATGCCCCCAATGACAAATTCCATCTGTTTGCCATAGAATGGACACCTGAAAAAATCGACTTTCTGCTGGACGGATATGTTTACAACCGTTTTGAAAATGAAAACAAACAGGTGGCCGAATGGCCATTTGACCAGCCTTTCTTTTTAAAACTGAATGTGGCCGTCGGTGGCGGCCTGGGAGGCAAAAAAGGTATTGATGATTCTGTTTTCCCGCAGCGTATGATTATAGATTATGTCAGGGTTTATCAAAGAAAATAGGTTGTTACATCAATAAAACAAAATGCATCCTGTTCGCCCGCGGCACAGATCGCCTGCCAGGTAACCTTCACTTTCTGTGGCTGATCATTTCATTCAAGGGAGACCCTCATTTCCAGCTCTCCTTTTTTATCTCTCATCCCTGAGTGTACCCTCGTTACTCCGGTGACAGGGTCATAATCAAACGGCAATGACCGCTTATTGACAAGCACCCTGCCGGGTTTTCCGATTGTATGGATTTTCACGATCCAATCCCTCCGGGAGCTCATCCCATCATAGGTGCCCTTTACAGGCCGGATGTTAAGTTTAAAGCCTCCGGGAATTGTGAATAACTCAATTCCTGTCTGAGCAAACTTCCCCGCCATGTAGTCATTGCTCAAACCGTCATCTTCGATAAGCGTAAAGGAATTATCAGCCCCGGGGTAAATATTCAGTATGAGCGTATCATTGCCCCCCCGCTCAACCGAAGAAAAATACGGGCGTTCCGGTATGATGGCACCGGCACGTACAAACAGTGGTATCTGACCGATCGGAGCATCAACAGTATGCTCTCTCCCTCCTTCCAGCTGCTCACCTGACCAGAAATTCACCCACTGACCAGCCGGCAGATGCAGGGTTCTTTTCGTCATTCCCCTCTCATATACAGGGGCTACAAGAATCTCGTTGCCAAGCATATACTCATACAATTGCCCGGGTAACGGTCTGATCATGTTTACTCCCTGCAGCCGCGAAAGATGAGCATATGAATAGAGGTACGGGAATAGCTGCATGCGCCGATGTGAGTACTCGCGGAAGAGACTGTCAGCCAAAGACGAATAGTTCCATGCCAGGTTCGATGTCGGGTTCTCCGGCTGGGAGAAGACCTCGGTCAAGGGACAGAACATTGAGAACTGCATCCACCTGATATACAGCTCCTCTTCAGGCATTTCGGTTTTTCCCATGTCAAAACCTCCCATGTCGTTGGTAAGGAAGGGAATACGGCTCGTAGATCTGCCCGGATCAGTATACATGGCAATATTCTCCTTAAAGGCCACCATCGGAACCCATGGATCAAACTGCACCAGGGGTGACTTAACCGTCCAGTCAGAACGCGTGTCATCGGTCCACTTCAGCGGATAACGCTTGTACTCCGGGCTCTGGCTTCCGCCGGAATGAGAGAGGATAAGCCCCCTGCCCCTGCTCTCTTTTCCTTCAGATGCAGTGAGCTCATAGATTGCTTTACAGACACTTATCCTGTCAGTTCGGTCAAGCTTGATGAAATCGGCACCCTCCTCAAAAAATGGCTTAAGCCTCTCCTTGAAATAACTGACAGTTTGGGGGTTATCGAAGTCAATGTTGCCGCATAAAGTGCCGGGGTGATCCTTTTCTTCGCTGAACATTGCCGTGGTGGTCCCCTTATTGTGCCAGGGGTTCCTGTTCAGATATACTCCTGAAAAATATCCTCTGTTCTTAAAATCATTGAAAGCCTCCTCATTGCCTGTCTCCTGTATGCAGTCCCATACCCAGAATCCGCCTTTGATATTGTTCTTCTCCATCCATGACCACATGCCTTTCCTGTCTGGGTAACCGGTATTGTCACCTGTGAAGTTAAGATAACCTGCCGGTCCTGCGCCGGAATCATCATAGCTCCAGAACCATGAATCAATCCAGTAGGCATCAATTGGATAGTCATGCGCCTGTATCGCCCTGATCCGGTCAATAGTACCCTCCTGGTCAGTGTAACCGCCATAGAGCACCCCGAAAGCCCATGCTGGTGGAATAACAATATTGGTATCAGCAATATTTCCTGCGGATGAAAGACTCTCCGGCGTTTGCCTGTCAACAGTTTGCCCTGATGACAATATCTCTGAAACATACCGGGCAACCTCAAACTGCGTTTCCCTGCCGAGATGCACGCCGTCATCCGTTTTTCCCGAAAAATCCTCCTCAAGAAACCCGTAGATGTCGATAAGATCACAACCCCTTGTCTCAGAAGTCATCTTGAATTCAGCGGCAACTCTTTTTATCCGCCTTCCGCTACCCTGATATTTCCCGGTGAGATCCTTTGTTTCATCAACAGGAGGAGGAGTAAGGATGAATATTTCTGAACCCGGAAGTCCTGCTTCAATTTTATCAAGCAGCAGGGAGAGGTTTAAGGGTATCTCTTTCTGCCGGTCTCTGAAAATGTATTTGGCGTCATTGGTGCCAAGGGCAACCAGGGTAATGACCTTTGCTCCATTTCCTCCGGAAGCTTTCCTTGCTTCATCAATGTACCTGTCGGCATTTTTTAAAGTATTCAGCTCCGGCCTGTCGAGGTTGTCAAACCCGATGGTATTCCCCGGAACTGATGTGTTGATGACTGTTGACCATGGCAGCAGAGCCCGCAGTTGCTCAGGCCATGAACCAGCACCGGAGCCGTTTGAGTCGCCGATAACAAGTATTGTCATGTTCTCATTGCTTTCAGTCATCTTACCCCTGACCGGTATCAGCGAAAGTGCATGAGGTACAATCATCTCATGTCCGCCTTCAAATATTGTCAGACTCAGATCCGGGCCGGCAGATGAGAGATAGACATTCCTTCCCCCCAGTCTTTTTTCATAAGATGCACCGGGATCTACTCTCCGGCCGAGAAGTTTTATGATGACGCTGTCAGGCACAACCAGGCTTTTCTCTTCCGGAAACCTGGTGCGGGCTGTTTTATTGAAGAAATTGATTGAATGCGTTATGGGAACTGATCCGGAATAGCCGTCATTAATTCCTGCAAATATGTTAAGGAAAGCTCCTTCTCTGATTCTGCCGTTGTAATTCATGTAAAGGGGAGACCTTCTCCTTGCTTCATCTGCGTCAAATTGAGTCCCTCCAGTTGTAATGTTTTCTATCTCCCCTGCATATTTCAATCCCCTGGATCTGCATTCATTATACCAGCTTTCAAGGTCTGATATGGGAGCCCAGGCATTGAAGCTTCGCACAGGATATCCAAGCTTCATATACGCAATCAGTGCGGCATAGCCGCCGCCCGAAACACCTATAATATGCACATCTTCCGGATCGGCCTCCGAGTTTCTCAGGGCATAATTGATCGCATCCTCAATATCCGATAGTACAAGGTCAGATCCGCCGGCTTCGGCTCTTGTGTTAGGACCCCTGAAATCAGGATGGATATAGTTCCACCCCCTGCGGATTATCTCTTCTGCCAGGGGGTCCTCCTGGTTATAATCACCGCTCCAGGTATGAAGTGAGACTATCAGCGGGGCACTCTTTTTAGTGGCAGAGGCATAGAACCTGGCCCTCTGCAGTGAACCGTCAGATGATGACCTGATCTCTACGATCATGCACCCGGCAGGCCAGCCGGTATTCAGTGTGTCATCCCACGACTTTGCTTCATTCTGTCCGCAAACGGCAAAAGTAATAATCCAGAGAAGCATAAATGATGTCAGATTCCTGTACATAGCTGAACTATATCAATTATAGGTTCATTATTCAACCTTTTATTCAGATAATTGATGTAATCTATTTGATTAATAATGTATTATAAAATACTTTTGTCGGATTTAATATTACATTCAAAATTAAATCAGACCGGTGTAACTCCCTTTATCAGAATTACATTTCCATACTTTGCAGTCTCGCCGGTCATCACTATGGCGAAGGCGTTTTTCGCCCTGTCATAGAAGGTATAACGGTCTATCCGCTTGACAGGGGGCAGGCCGGGGTTCGTCACCATGATGCTCTTCCTGTATGAGGTTTCAACCTGGGGATCGGCCTGATCTCCGGCAACCGGCTCCATCATGATCACCGGGTGAGGCACATAGATGTCAAGTTCGAAGAGCGGAAGTATGGCTTCCAGCAGGTCAGTTATGCGCAGTCCGTCAGCCCTGATCACCCTTTTTCCCAGGCTCTCGCCCGGGAAATGCGCGTCGGCCAGCACCAGCTCGTCGCCATGGCCCATACGGGCTAGTACTTCAAGAAGCTGGGGCGAAAGAAGCGGAGATATTCCCTTTAACATAACTGTCGTTTTAACACATACCGTGAAATTACTCTATTCCTGGCTAAAGCGGAAATTTATTAACCTGCGGACTTCAACAATTTTACTTAATGAGGGTTATTAGATAGTAATAAGTAATTTTATATCACATATTCAAACCACACAATGAAAAGCACCGATTTCTTCACACTGGCCAACGGAGTCAAAATTCCGGCAATAGGTTTCGGCACATGGCAGATTCCTTCAGGTGACATTGCCTATAACTCGGTAAAAGAGGCCCTTAAGGCTGGATACCGTCATATAGACACAGCGCAGGCCTACGGCAATGAGGCCAGCGTCGGACAGGCCATACGTGACTCCGGGATTGACCGCAGCGGGATATTCGTCACATCAAAGCTTCCTGCCGAGATAAAGAGCTACGACAGGGCGGTCCGGCATGCTGAATTCACTATGAAAAAGATCGGCCTTGACTATATCGACCTGTACCTCATACATGCCCCGTGGCCATGGACAGAGATAGGCGCCGACTATGCCAAAGAGAACATTGAAGTGTGGAAGGCCATGGAAGAGTTTTATGAGAGCGGCAAAACCCGTTCAATTGGTATATCAAACTTCAATGTAAAAGACATTGATGCCATCCTCGGCACATGCCGGACAAAGCCGATGGTAAACCAGATTAAGCTCCACATCAGACACCCGCAGGAAGAAATTGTCAATCACTGCGTTAAGAATGATATCATAGTGGAGGGTTACTCCCCTCTCGCAACGGGAAAACTGCTGAAGAGCGAAGAGATTGCCGGTATTGCCAAAAAATACGGCAAAAGCGTGGCCCAGCTCTCAATCCGTTATGTGCTTCAGAAGGGAGCACTTCCCCTTCCCAAATCAACCCATCCTGAGTATATAAGGCAAAACCTGGATGTCGATTTTGAGATCAGTCATGAAGATATGAAATACCTTTACGGTCTAGAATAAAACAACCCGGGATTATCTCCCGGGCTATTTCCTCCCGCCGTGCGCGACTGCGTTGCATCGCTCCTTGTATCCCCTGAGCGCTCCCTCCTGGTGTCATGGCTATTTTGTTCCCACAAATTATGCAGCATATTTTATCTGCCTTGAATAAAGACAACCAACGATTGCATGCAGCGTTTTGACACTGGGTTTCGTACTATTTATACTGCATTAATAATGCATGAGAGGACCAAAAGTTAATCAGGAGATGAAAAGTATCTTGATTGTCGCAATATCCACATTACTCCTACCAGGATGTGAGAAAATTAATGACTATGACAATAACACAATATTCCTGGTTGAGTACTCAAATCATGCCTGGGGGATTAGGTCATATTTAATGCCGCGGCTACTGCACTTAAGAAAATAACGATTTGAAAATTAAAGAACCAATACCTGACTTAATATATGGTAAGCGGTACTAAACATACCGCCGACCGTTGTGAACTATTTAAGAGCGAAGTTGCCTGGTTTTGACATTAAAATCAATTATAACCACATTTGGAAAAAGAAAAAAGAGTATGAAAAAATTAAAAGTATTATTAGGAATTTTATTGGTTTGTATATTCTTATCAAGTTGTGATAAAGATGACAATGAAACTCATAAATCATTTAATGTCGATTTAAAAGTAAATGAACTATACGAATATGATACAAAAATAAGTGGAGATGAGGAAGGAGCAAGTATTTCTACTCAAGCTTGCCATTTCGAGGTTAGTGAAATATTAAGAGAAAGTTCAACCAACTATTCTTGCGTTTATAAATATAAACCAGCACTCGACTATCGGGGAGCGGATCAAGTGGAAATAAAATTATCAACAGGCTCTAATGGAGCAAGTCCTTCGACACATTTTGAGTATATTAAAATCACTTTCAATATATCTAATTAGGTAATCTTAATACAAATAGAGTATGTGCTGCGCAAGAAAAAGGCACCCATAACAGCACCTATAAAAAATTAATCCTCATAACTAAATAGCTATGAGGATTTTATCATAAATATCTGTAGCCCCACCAGGAATCGAACCTGGATTTCAGGTTTAGGAAACCCGCGTTCTATCCATTGAACTATAGGGCCGCGCGTTTGCAGCCGCAAATGTAAATTATTTTTCGGTTATCGCAAAAAATCAGCAACCCCCTGTGGGCTTCTTTTTGGACTTAGCCGTAACCGGAGGCCTGACAGCCTGCACTGCCGGTGGCGCACTCTCAGTGCTTACTGCACCACCGCCACCAAGGGCAGCTGCAGCACTTCTGCGGAAGTCGTATTTTGCGAACTCCTCGTTGGGACTCGTCACCGAGGGCTCTGTCGGTGAGAGTATATTGCCAAACCAGTAGTTCAGCCCTCCTTCCATCACAAAGTTGTTCTCATACCCCAGCTGCCTGGAGATCATCCAGGCCTGGTTCGCGTAGACCGAACCATTTGAATAAAGGACATTCATGTAGGCATCCTGGTGCAATATGTCAGTGTACTCATCTGCCAGCAGGTTGCTGAGGGGAATATTTATTGCGCCGGGCATACTGTATGCATCAAACTCCTCAGGCGTCCGCACATCGATAAGCCGAAGCGACGGATCCTTCTGAACAAGCATTTCAGCTACCACGTCGGGAGAGATGAACTGCACCCCTGCCCCGGCCTCCTGCAGGAGCTCATCGGCGGTCAGCTGGAAGTGCTTCACACGGTCAGCCGGAACGGCTGCAATAATTATTCCGAGAGGAATGACTATGAATGCAAGTAGTTTTAATGATTTCATAATTCTCTTATTAGTTTGTTACTGATCCGATCTAATCCCTCAATTTAACATCTGACTTCAGAAAATGTTTATTATCCATGAGATGCGGGATTGATCATGATCTTATCATATTTCAATACTCTTCCCTCGGGAATTTTTTCTCAGCCCATTCAGCAACAATAAACATGCCAATAGCCACCACAATGAGCAGCAGGCCGAAGAGGCCGTCCTTCATGCCCAAAACTTCGCTGACTTTGGGCTCGCCGAGGTATCTTGCATAATAGAGCTTCTCCCACCATCCGTAGGTGAATGCGAAGCCGTAAACGCCTATAAAGAGTCCCACTACAAATACCATGGCATCAATCTTCCCTATTGCCGCACCGCAGAAGCTTGTGCCCGGGCAGAAGCCTCCCATGATGAAGCCGGCTCCCATGATCACCCCGCCGACGATGGCAGAGGTGAGATATGTCGGGTTGACATATACCAGGTCAAGATCGACCCAGCCAAAGAGGCTCATGAAGAGCAGCCCGAGCATGGCCGTAATGGCGCCGGTGAAGAAAACCTTCAGTACTACAGTGTCATAACCGTAGAACATGCCTGCCAGCTTGCGGCTCGACGAGAAGCCGGAGCTCTCGAGTACCCAGCCGAATGCTATGCCTATGAAGAATGCGAGGAGAAAATTGGTGTTCTCCGATATAATTTCGTATGGTGCTAATGGTCCCATTTTTTCTCCTTTATTTAAATCCAGTTTCTCCTGAAGAAATATGCCAGCGCGAAGGCGGTGCCGAAGATTGCCATCATAGTGATGAAGCCTCCGAGTGAGAGCACGGCCATACCGCTTAGTGCCGAGCCGCTGGTGCAGCCGCGTCCTATCTGCGAGCCCAGGCCGAAGAGGATACCTCCGGCCAGTGCGAATATCAGCCTGCGCCTGGAAGTGATCTTCGGTGAGTGCTCCACCTTGAGCTTGAGCCGGCCGGCAACGGCACCTGAGAGGAAGCCGCCCACAATTACCCCAAACATCTGGAAGACAAGCCATGATTTCATCGGGCTACCGCTATGTGACTCAGCATACTCGGCCATGAAGGGCATGCTGTTGACCGCATCGCTGTGCACCGCCTCAATAGAGGTGGCCACGACACTCTTTATGGCGCCGCTGGCACCCAAACCCCTGCCTGAAATGAAATTGGCGGCAAGCAAAACGAGGCCCAGGAGGACGCCGCCCAGGTATGGGTTGAGGTACCTCCTGCCTCTCTCTTTTGTTGTAGTATTGTTCATATTGTTATGTGTTTTATTGTGATCAGTATAACCAGCGGCTCACCTGGCCGGCAAAAACGAATACAAAACGGAAGGCGAAACTACCCATCAGTACAAGCACTCCGGGAATCAGAGCCGGTATATGCCTTCCGCGCAGCTCCATCAGGTCAAGAATTGCGGGAATGATGATGCCCAGCACAACCACGAAGATCCAGAATACCATGGTGTAGGGCCCGCCCAGAAAAAGCTGTGCGGCCTCTATCTGCACCTGGGTGCTTGCGAGGAAACCCATGAACATGTGTACTATAAGGAATAGCTCCGTGCCAAGGATTATCAGGTCAATCTTTGTGAACAGAAGCCTCTCTTTCCTGTCCTTTGAGGAGAGCACTATTGCCGCTGCCCCTGCGGAAAGCCCGGAGGCAAGGAAGAGGGGCCCAAGTACCGACGTGTTCCACAGAGGCCTGGCATTGAAAGCGGAGAGCAGGATCCCGGTATAAACCCCGGTGATGATGGCAAAGATCAGCATCACCCATGCAAGCTGCTTTTTATACTTGTTGAAAAATCGTTCAAGCTCCTTCAGCCATTCATACTTCCAGTCCCATTTCGGGAAAAACTCCCTTATATGCAGGGCACACCAGATGAATGATGCGGTAGTGATGACCAGCAGAGTCCATGCCCCCCATGACATCGGTGACTGGATTCGGATGGTAGTGTAAAGCTGCCAGAAAAAGGCTTTGTGGTTCAGGTCATAAAACAGCGCTGCAAGTCCTAGTACAAGGACAAAGGGAGCGATGAAGGGCACCCTTCTTACAGCAGCACGGTACTCATCCTCTTTGCCCAGGAGGTAGTAGAGTGCGGCAAAGAACAGCACTCCCGCCGCCAGTCCTCCCAGGAAAAGGTACAACGGTATGGGCCAGTGCCATATATGCAGTTGCGGGTCAACCATCAGGTTCTCTCTTCCGCTGATAATAAGCTCTTCGTTCATCGTCTGCTCAGATTAGAAAATATAACTGTGGTTGCGTCCCCGCCTCGGGGATAAGGGTCTTTGACTTCCGTTTTTTGAGGATAACACTCACCTCGCTGTTCGGGTCGTCGAGATCACCGAAGTACATGCATTTTGTAGGGCATACTGCCACGCATGCGGGTTTCATTCCCGCCCTGACCCGATGAATGCAGAAGGTGCACTTATCGACATATCCTTTGGGATGGGGGTAGCGGGCATCATAGGGGCATGAGGCAATGCATGCCCCGCAGCCGATGCACTTGTTAGGTTTAACAAGCACGATTCCGCCTTCAACTATGTGACTTGCACCTGTAGGACAGCATCTGACGCACGGCGCATTGCTGCAGTGGTTACATCTCTCCGACCTCAGTTCAATCTCAAGCTGAGGGTATGTGCCATCCATCACCTCCACCACCCAGTCGCGGCAGAAGCCTATCGGAACATTGTTCTCCGTCTGGCATGCCACGACACAGTCAGAGCATCCCACGCATTTTTTTGTATCAACAGCCATCGCGTATCTCATGACACCACCTCCTCTCCGGAAAGATCAGTGATGAAGGTCACGAAGTTGCCGCGCATGCCGGTGCCGCCCATGATAGGGTCAATAAGCACTTTTGTGATCAGGTTGGTGTCGCTGGCACCCTTGCCGTAACATCGTCGCAGTCTCTTGTCGTCATGGCCAAAACCGTGAACCATGTAAACAGAGTCCCAGCGGATTCGTTCGGTCACCCTCACCTTTATCGGGAACTCAGATCTCCTGCCGTCCTGGTTGATAAGGTGCACATACTGGCCGGTGCTCAGCCCCCACTCTTTCGCCACACGGGGATTAACCCACACGCTGTTTTCATCCATCAGGTCTGTCAGGTTCGGGTTATTGGACGTACGGCTGAAGGTATGCATGGGTGCACGTCCGTAGTTAAGGCGGTAGTAGCCTTCCGGAGGCTCCTCGTGCTTTGTGTACAGGGGCAGCGGGTCATAACCCGCATCGGCCATCGATGTCGAATAGAGTTCGATCTTGCCGGTGGGGGTGTAAAACTCAACATCCTCGTCAGGATAAAAGTAGAGGTCTTCGGCAATGCGGTCAAAGGTCTTCACCCCTATCCTTTTCATCTCCTCGAGGCTGCTGCCCACCTGCTTCAGCTGCCAGTCGAGCTGATCTTCCATCTTCTCAAACGGGAAATATTCGATTACTCCCAGTCTCTTGGCCAGTTCCCGGGCCATGTAAAATGCCGGTTTGGTATTATAGGAGGGTTCGGCGGCAGGGGCCCTGAGGGCTATCTGAGGCTTGCGGTGCGGTCCGACTCTCAGGTCATCATACCTCTCGAGGTATGTGCATTCGGGAAGCACCACGTCAGCCCAGCCGGTTATCTCCATGGGCATGGTGTCTATTACCACGAGCAGCTGGAGGGCCTGTATGGCCTCAATGGTGTTCTTCTGGTTCGGAAGCGTTTCAATGAGGTTGGTGCCGTTGACTATCCATGCCTGGAACTGGCAGTGACGACTCGGGTCAGGAATAGTTGCGTCACAAACGCCGTTGGCCAGGACCGTATCAGCAAGCTTGTACATATCGGGAAATTCCGTGCGCCATGATCTCTTTGGGGTCGGGAATGGCGGGTGCTGTGGCTCGGGAATCTCGAAGCTCTCAGGGCGGAAGAAGCCTCCCCTGCGGCCCCATGAGCCAAGAAGTGCATTGAGTATTGCCACTGCCCTTAGGCGCTGCGTGTCATCACCGTACCATACGACATGTCGACCAGGATGAACGATGACAGCGGGAGCGGCATTGGCCATCTCGCGGGCTGTCTCGCGAATGACAGTAGGATCAATGGTTGTGATGCCATAGGCCCACTCGGGTGTCATGGTCTTAACATGTTCCTTCAGGTAATCAAAGCCATAAGTATATTTCTCGACATATGGCTTGTCATACAGCCCTTCGTTGATGATGACGTTTATCCATGCCAGCAGAAGTGCCAGGTCGGTGGCCGGCTTGATCGGAAGCCAGTATTTTGACTTGCCTGCAGCGGTTGAGAAACGCGGGTCAACAGTGATAATTGTTGCCCCCTTGTCGATGGCGTCAGACATCTCCTGCACCTGTCCGTTGTGCATGTTCTCACCTATGTGGCTGCCAATAAGAACAAGGCACCTGGTATCACGGATGTCAGTCCGCTCAGGACTCTCAATCGTCTCCCCGAAGGTAGCCTGGAAGGCCACCTCACGCGGACCACGGCACTGGGCATACGATGGTGCTGCAATGTGAGGAGATCCCAGGGCGCGCAGCAGCGTTGAGAAATACTTTCCTCCCGAGCCGTGGGTGAAGAGTGCAACACACTCAGGCCCATGTTCGGCGGAGATCACTTTTATCTTTTCGGCAATGTAATCAAAGGCTTCTTCCCATGTGGCTTCACGGAAGCTCTGTTTGCCCCGTTCCTCAACACGAATCAGCGGGTTGCGGAGCCGGTCCTCGTCGTGATACATGCCAACCCCTCCTGTGCCACGCGGACAGAAGCGGCCGTTGCAGTTGAGATCCTCGCTGTTGCCTATGATCTTTTTTATTGAACCCTTGTCATCCTTGTAGACCCACCCGGCACACTTCCAGAAACATACCTCACAGTATGTAGGTGTACGTCCGGTGAGCGCGGCATAGGTAGCCTTCTGTCCGTCAGTAAGCTCCGAAGCCAGCAGCCTGATACCGGCTGCCCCGGCCAGGACCGCCCCGGCTCCCATGGCTGAGATCCTGATGAATTGCCTGCGTGTTGCCATTCTATATGCTTGTTTTGCTAGTATTTGAGGATGTTGCCCCGGCAGACCGACCGATCTGTCTGCCTGTCGCAATCTGACAATAGGCGAAGGTACTGTTTTTAGAATAACAGTACAATTTAGATGATTTATATGATATTTTCTTTGCCGCCGAAAGAACTCAGGAGAGCCTTTTGTATTTCATCCTGACAGGTCCGGCATTGGCGGTACGCTTTCGAAAGTTCTCATCATATTCCGAGAAGCTGCCCTCGAACCACACCACTTTCGAGTCGCCCTCAAAGGCAAGAATGTGCGTGGCCACCCGGTCAAGGAACCAGCGGTCGTGTGAAATGATAACGGCACAGCCCGCAAAGTTGTCAAGACCCTCTTCAAGGGCCCGAAGGGTATTGACATCTATATCGTTGGTGGGTTCATCAAGCAACAGTACGTTTGCACCGCTCTTAAGCGTCAGCGCCAGATGGAGCCGGTTGCGTTCTCCCCCGGAGAGCACCCCGCACTTCTTCTCCTGGTCAGCGCCGGTGAAGTTGAAGCGTGCGGAATAGGCCCGTGCATTCACCGGCCTGTTGCCAACCATAACCTCATCAACGCCTCCCGAGATGACCTCGTATACGCTCTTCTTCGGATCAATCTCTGCATGGGCCTGATCAACATAGCCCAGGGTCACAGTCTCACCTACCTCAAAGGAGCCCCTGTCAACCTTCTCCTGCCTCATGATCATTCTGAAAAGCGTTGTCTTACCCGCACCGTTGGGGCCTATGACACCTACAATGCCGTTCGGCGGAAGGTTGAACTCCAGATCTTCAAAGAGAATTTTATCACCGAATGCCTTTGAGACACCCTTTGCGCGTATTACCTTGTCGCCCAGCCTCGGACCGTTGGGGATGAATATCTCAAGTTTCTCCTCCTTCTGCTTCACATCCTGGTTGAGAAGGTTCTCATAGGCGCTCAGACGGGCCTTTGATTTGGCACGGCGTGCCTTCGGAGACATCCGTACCCATTCCAGCTCATGCTCCAGTGTCTTGCGGCGTTTTACATTGCCCTTCTCCTCCAGCTCAAGTCTCTTTGACTTTTGCTCAAGCCACGAGGTATAATTGCCTTTCCATGGAATGCCTTCACCGCGATCGAGCTCCAGTATCCATCCTGCCACGTTATCAAGGAAATACCTGTCGTGTGTGATGCATATGACCGTACCGGCGTACTGTTTCAGGTGGGTCTCAAGCCATTGAACGCTCTCGGCATCGAGGTGGTTGGTGGGTTCATCGAGGAGTAGCACGTCAGGCTGCAGCAGGAGCAGGCGGCACAGCGCCACGCGGCGGCGCTCGCCACCGGAGAGGATATTGACTGGGGTGGAGGGATCGGGACAGTTGAGTGCGTCCATAGCCCGCTCAAGCCTGTGTTCAAGGTTCCATCCGTCGAGAGCCTCGATCTTCTCCTGCAGCGATGCCTGACGGACAATGAGCTTCTCCATCGCATCAGGATTCTCATATACCTCCGGCTCTCCAAAGCGCAGGTTGATCTCTTCATATTCCTTCAGTGCCGCAACCACTTCGGCTGCGCCCTCTTCGACGATCTCGCGGACGATGCGCTTTTCATCCATGAGCGGATCCTGCGGCAGGTGGCCCACGGTGTACCCGGGTGAAAAAACGACTTCGCCCTGGTATTCCTTCTCAATGCCCGCAATTATCTTAAGCAGTGTCGACTTCCCCGAACCGTTGAGACCGATAATACCGATCTTGGCGCCCAGAAAAAAGGAGAGGGAAATGTCCTTAATAACTTGTTTATGAGGAGGGTAGCTCTTGTTTACCCTGAACATGGAAAAAATGATCTTCTTATCGTCGCCCATCTCTGTATATATTTGCGACGACAAAAATAATCATTTTGTCTGCCTGTAAGCAGGAAGGGTACTTCTTAAAGAGTACCCGGCGTTTTAGGGCAGCCTTTGTCAAAAAGGGAGACCGTCTCTTGCTGTACCAGAACCCAGATTATATAAACCCCCTTCAGGGTGCCGATGGGAATGTTGAGGAGGCCTATTGCCCCCATGACAAGGGTGAGGACCCGTGCCCAGGGTTTGCACGAGAACAACCCCACTCCTCCTGCTATCATTGCCCCGCCGAAAAGCAGAAAAAGAACTACCAGAGGTGTTCCGACAATTCCCAGAACCTTTACTGCTGTGGGATCATCGACAAACTGATCTGCAAAGCCAAAGGCGAAGGCTATGACCATTGCAATAATGACATTCAGTGATCCGAAGACTATCTGCAGGATGGCTGCGACATTTATGTGCTTTTTCATCCTGTTCTCTTCAACGGTGACCGGTGCCTGTGAGGTTGTAATCTCTTCCATGATTTGAGGATTTTGGATTTGCCTTGTTGTTCAGTTTAAGGACTCTAATTTATGAAAAATGCTGCACTCCGGGGATAATACTATTTTAATAACTTTGCCGTTTTACATGAGAAAAGATGAAAATGAAACTGTTTTATATTGCCTGCCTGTTTTTAATTGCATGTTCATTTACCTCATGTGACATTCTTGGTGACGGATGCCAGACATGCCAGACCGTCTCATATGAAAACGGCAATCCCATTGCCTGGGGTACGGAAGCCGAATATTGTGACCAGGAACTTCTGGCCATTAAGGCCATTGCCCCCACAACCTACAACGGAGTCACCACACGGTGGGAGTGCTATTGATCATGCTCTGACGCTCATTATCTGAGCATTAACTTACGATTTATTTCTTGTTTATAAGTTGTTGTTAATAAGTTGTTCTTAAAGTTGAAATTTGAGAATAAATTATTTAATCTTGTTAGCCCTCGCCGGATATCTTTACGCTGAGTTCGGAACATTAACCCCGGGTTCACTTTATACATGATGCTGAATATTACAGGCAAAAGGATTGCGATAGTCGAAGACGACGTTGCATCCCTGAGGTACTACGAAACACTGCTGAAGGAGACCGGCGCAGAAGTCTCCGTTTACCGCAACGGAAAGGAGTTTGTTGATGCCATAACCACCGGCAGGGCCCAGTTTGACCTGGTATTCATGGATTTTCTTGTTCCCCTGGTCAACGGAATCGACTGCACCCGGGCATTTCGCCAGGTGAACCGGTCGGCACCGGTTATACTTATCACCGCATATTACTCCGAACAGACCAAGAATGAGGCTTATATAGCGGGATGCACCGAGTATAACCTCAAGCCCGTCTTCCCTGACAAGATCCACCTGATCCTTGAGAAATATCTCGCCCCGCGGCCCGCGTTTCAGACGTACGACTGACAGTCGGGATCTCCGCTTCGCTCCGATATGATTTATGTACTTAGTCTCCAACCTCACTATTGCCTACTGACTGCTGCCTATTCCCTGATTTTACTCATGCCTATTGCCTTCCTCAATCACTGATTCAAAACCACATATTTGGAATAGAGCTCGTTGAATTTTGCATTCAGCTCTTCTGCCAGCTCCGTCTGGCCGTTGTCATAGCACATCTGCATGACCGGTGACACCAGCTGAAGTCCGTTGGCAATCTCCGACTCAGCGTATAGCCTGACAGAGGGCTTCTGGTCAAGGAGGTATCCTGAACGCCCGAGGTAATAATCCGAGAATTCACGTGCAAGCGTTGCCGCCCTCTCGTTCTCACCTGCAGCGAAACAGGCCGATATTATCTCCGAAAAATAGAAGTCATATCCGAGTTTTGACACAGGGAAAAGCTCAAGACACCTGTCGATGACCGCCCTGGCCCTGGCAGTGTCACCCTCTGCCACCAGTGATTTGGCCAGCCTTGCATGGTTGAGCCGTGTCCTGATAACTGTAAGGGTGCGCATGTGGTAATAATCAATATAGACATCCGGTTCTGCAGCGCCCCTCCACATGAAGCGGTTCATCATGTTATCGTAAAGGATCTCCGTGTCAATGCGGCCGTACTCAAGCCATCCCCTCTTGACACCTTTTACCGGTACCAGGCGATAGGCAAGTCCTTCAAGCTGGAAATACTCCTCCAGCCCCATCGCATCATCATGCATGCCTGCAACAAAATATATCGGCCTCTCCCAGTCGTTATGGGCAATGATGTCAAGCACCATAAGCTGGCTCTTCATTATCCATGATCCCTTTAGGTGTATGTCGATATATGGCACAATCTTATCCGCATCTTCAGGCCTTACAGTGCCATTGGCAACCACTTTGGCCGCGTCAACGGGTATGCGAACAGTCCGTGTCGGGATGTAATAGATGTCTTCACCGTACATCTTAAGCTTTGACACATCACTGCCGCTGCTGATGAATTTCATCACCTCCTTTGCGCTGGCGGGCTCGCTGACACGCTCATACACAGCCACCTGGTTGTTGACGCCGTCATAGTACAACGACTTCGGGAGGCTTATCGGAAGTGGTTCGGAGGTATAGGCCTTCATCTTCATCTGATCAATATACCAGTCGGTGTTGAGAAGCATCAGGTTGCAGACCCGCACGTCAGTACGCACACCTTCCACCTCCTGTGCATACCAGAGGGGGAAGGTGTCATTGTCACCGCCGGTGAAAATTATTGCCTGCGGCTTGCATGTGTTCAGGTAGTTGTAGGCCACATCCCTGGCAAGATATCTTCCTGACCTGTCATGGTCTTCCCAGTTCTCCGCTCCCATCACTGCAGGCACCGCAGCAAAAGCCATAAGCGAGGCAACGACGGCGGCGGGTGTTTCACCGACAGCCTTACGGAACAATTCAAAGAGAGCCAGCACCCCCAGTCCTATCCAGACGGTAAATGCATAGAACGAGGCTGCATATGCGTAATCACGCTCACGTGGCTGATTCGGGTACTGGTTAAGGTAAACAACGATGGCTATCCCTGTCATGATAAACAGCAGAACCACAATCCACCAGTTCCTGACATCACGGTTGAAATGCCACAGGAATCCGACAAGCCCCAGCAGCAGCGGCAACAGGAAATATGTGTTACGTGAGGGAGCGTTCTTCATGTCATCAGGCATCCCCTTTAAAGTACCCACACGTGGCGCATCAAGAAAGTCGAGACCCGTGATCCAGTTGCCGTTTACCGGCCCCCCGTAACTCTGAACATCGTTCTGGCGGCCGCTGAAGTTCCACATGAAATACCTGAAGTACATAAAACCGAACTGGTAGCGGAACATGAATTTAAGGTTCTGACCGAAGGTGGGCACACGCAATGTTTCCGGATCTCCCGTCTGTGGGTTGGTGATCCTGACCGGATTCCCCTTGTTACCGGTATACTCTTCATAAATCCTTATGTGATCAGGTGAGTCGCTCCACATCCTGGGAAGCAGGGTCGTGAACCTTTCATCATATTCGCGCTTTGTCTCACGGTTGGTTATAACATATTTGCCGTCAACGGGATTATATGTTGGTTTGCCTTTCACGTAATCAGTAACGGGGGCATTGTAATAGGGGCCGTGGATGAGCGGGCGCTGCCCGTACTGCTCACGGTTGAGGTAATAGAGCAGGGCGAAGGGATTGGAAGGGTTGTTCTCATTCATGGGGGTGTTCGCCGTTGATCTGATGACTATGGTCGCAATGGATGAATAACCAATGACGATCACCAGCATGGCTGTCATTATTGTGTTCAGTACAGCCCTTTTGCGCGTTGACAGGTACCATGCGCCATAGATGATGGCAGCAAGGATGACCAGGTCAAAAATGATCGATCCGGTGAGCAGCCATATACCTGAAAGCAGGAGGGTGAGGGCAGCCAGCAGGAACCCCCTTTTCCCGTCGAGGTGAGTGAATGAATACCAGACCGATAGCAGTAGTGCCGCAATAAGCAGGATCAGGTGAATATACATCCCGCTGTTAAAGGGCATACCGAGGCTGTTTACGAAGAAGAGCTCAAAACGAGAGGTGACCGTGAAGATGCCGGGGATGATGCCGTACATGATGAGCACCAGCAGTATCAATGACACGCCCAGTGAAGCCGAAAACCCTTTCCATGAGAAATCATACTTGCGGAAATACCAGATAAAGACTATTGCAGGTATTGCAAGCAGGTTGAGCAGATGGACACCTATTGAGAGCCCCATCATAAAGGCAATGAGGATGATCCATCTGTCAGCGTACGGTTCGTCAGCCACATCCTCCCACCTCAGCATAGCCCAGAAGACCACGGCAGTGAAGAGTGATGAGGTGGCATATACCTCTCCCTCAACTGCCGAGAACCAGAAGGTGTCGGAGAAGGCATAAGCCATGGCTCCGGTAAGGCCAGCGCCCAGAACGGCTATTATCCTTCCGGCAGTGTAGTCTGACTCCCGTTTCAGGAAGATTCTGCGTGCAAGATGTGTGATGGTCCAGAACAGAAACAGTATTGTCAACGCGCTTGCCAGTCCTGACATCGCATTGACCATCATTGCAACCTTTGTGACGTCACCGCCAGCGAAGTTTGCAAAAAACCTCGCCACAATCATGAAGAACGGGGCTCCCGGAGGATGACCCACCTCAAGCTTGAAGGCAGAGGCGATGAACTCCCCGCAGTCCCAGAGACTGGTAGTAGGCTCGATGGTCATCAGATATGTCACGGCAGCTACGGCAAATGCCGTCCAGCCGAGTATGTTATCCCAGAACCTGAATTTCTTTATCATAACAGTAAATTTTCCGTTCCCGTGTTATTCGGCACGAAAATAATAAGATTTTGCAGTGAAGCCGAAGATATCGGTCAATTTTGGTATTTTTGGACAAACGGCCCTGCATGAGAAAAAGCATTATTACGCTCCTGATGAGCCTGATGACGGCTGCTAGTGGCTGGGCACAGTATTACGACACGGGGCAGGATCCGGCTTCACTCAGGTGGCGCCAGATAAATACACCCCACTTCCGGGTAATATTCCCAGACGATTTTGAGGACGGAGCAGAGGACTATGCCCTCCTTCTTGAGCAGTCATTCAGCAGGCTGTCAGCTCTTTACCCTGACGGCAGATCAAGGATCCCCGTGATCATTCATAATCACTCCATGTCATCTAACGGTTATGTGAGCTGGGCCCCTCGCAGGATGGAGCTCTACCCCCTCCCCGGCCAGGATAACCTTCCGATGTGGCCTGCGGAGCAGCTCGCGGTGCATGAGACCGCGCACGTCCTCCAGCTCTCCTCACTTAACAGGACTGGTCTGGGCAGGGCGCTGTGGTACCTTCTCGGCGAGCAGGCGGTGGGCGTCAGCGCCGTGGAGATACCCATGTGGGCTCTCGAAGGCGATGCCGTCTTTGCCGAAACCGCCACGACCCTGTCAGGCAGGGGACGCAGCAACGCCTTCACACAGAGAGCCAGGGCGCTGGCAACAGGCCCGCCGGGAATTTACGGATATGATAAAATGCTCTCCGGCTCATACCGGAACTATACACCTGATCATTATGTCTTCGGATACCTGATGATGAACCACCTGCGTAACACCGACAGCACCGCATGGACCAAAACCATCAGAAAGGTGTCATCAGGCTATCCGTTCAACCCAATCAACCACAGCCTGAAAAGAGAGACCGGACTGACGAAAAAGAGGCTTTACGATTCGACTTTCGCCGCGCTCGAAAGATCGTGGAAGGCTAATGAGACGGAGGGCTTAAGGGAGTACCCGGCCCTGAACATCACCAGGAAAAGAGATTATATCAGTCACTATTCACCTCACAGGACCGCTGACGGTAAAATCATTTCACTCAGGACCTCCATGTCGGATCCTTCACGGTTTGTAATCACAGACCAGGCAAATGGAACAGAACGTGTCCTGACCACCACCGGGTATATATATCCATATTTCTTCTCATATTCTGACGGCACCGTAGTATGGTCTGAGCTGCACCCTGATATAAGGTGGGATAACCGCGAATATTCTGTAATAAAGCGAATGGAGATAAGCGGCGGGCCTGTCAGGCAGCTTACTTACCGTACAAGGTATACGGCACCCGATCTCTCCCCTGACGGGAAAACCATTGTTGCCGTCTCAACCACCCCGGAGCTGCGATGTTCGCTGGTCTTCCTTGATGCCTTCACCGGTGAGGTTCTGATGGATGTAGTACCGCCCGATAACCTCATCCTTCAGCGACCGGCCTGGTCATCTGACGGCCAGGCGGTGACGGTGGTTACCCTCAGCCGCGACGGAGAGGGATTAAGGACATACCGGCCGACGGGCAAGAGATGGATCATAAACATGCCTGAAGGCACCACCGACATAATACAGGCGGAGATATTCAACAAAACCCTCTACTACCTGGCGCAGGGAGACGGTTCCGACAACATCTACCGCATCACGGACGATACTCTTGTCTCCCGCGTCACAGGATCACGTTTCGGAATTGCCGGGTTCTCCATTACCGGTGACGAGATCCTCTTCTCCGATTATACTGCTGACGGTTTCATCATTGCCTCCGAAAATGCAGGGGCAACTGCCGGGCCGGCGGGAGGCGGAATGCACGGAGTCTTACCCGCCATAGCTCCTATGCCCTCGCAGACGGGTCCTGCGGAACAGCCTGCCCCTCTGAACCTGGCGTCAAAACCCTACCGCAAGATGGCCCACCTGTTCAACTTCCACAGCTGGTTACCTCTGTACGCTGATGTTGATGAGATCAAAACCGATCCCACTGCCATCAAACCCGGTGTGACTCTGTTGTCACAGAACCATCTGAGCACCCTCATCACCACGGTGGGTTATGAGTACAGTAACGGGGACCACCTTCTGCATTCCGGAATCAAATGGAGCGGATGGCACCCGGTGATTGATGCGGAACTGAGGTACGGCGGTGACCAGGGGGTTACCAGGGATACAATCACCCGCCAGTTGCCGGATGATCTCAAAAGAGACCTTCAGCTGAATGTCAGCGTATATGACCAGTTCTGGTTTGCTTACGGTAAATTTCGGCAGCTATTCATGCCTGCTCTCTATGTCAGTTATCGCAACAGGTACACCTGGTTAAGTGATGAAGAACAATACGATAAGGGAGTTGCTCTTGTCACCGGCCGCCTCTATTTTTCGAACACCTTCCGTACGGCATACCGTGACATATTCCCCAGGTGGGGTCAGGTGGCAGATATAAGGCTGACGGCAGCCCCCTGGGACAAGGAACTCTACGGCAGCAGGAAATATGCCAGGGGAACTCTTTATCTGCCAGGCCTCTTCAGAAACCACAGCCTGGCAGTCAGGGCCGGATACGAGGATCAGGCGCCCTTCGGCAAGATGCTTTACAATAATTCCCTTCCCTATCCGAGGGGATATGAAGAGACGATTGTTTCCGAAAAGCTGTTCTCCTTCTCTGCAGACTACACCATGCCTCTGCTGTATCCTGACCTTGCTGCCGGCAGCCTCCTCTACCTGAAGAGGATCAGGGGATCAGCCTTCTTTGACGGCTCAACCGGCTGGAAGATATATAATTACGGCACGGGGAGGCTTGATGAGGGTTCAAAAGACTTTGGTTCTTTCGGGGCAGAGCTTCTTGCCGACTTCTATCTGCTCCGGTTCCCCTTCGAGATCAGCGCCGGTGCCACTGCCGGCTACATCCCCGTGCAGGAGCGGTTTTTCATAAACGGCACAATCTCAGTGAATATCTACGGTACCGTTCTCGGCAGAGAGCGCTGAGGCTTTCTCTCTGATCATCTCCCAGGCATTCAATACGTGTTTCTCCGTCACATTTGTCTGTGCCGTAACCATGCGCAACACATACCTGCCATCGAGCCTGGTGTGAGTAAGGTATATCCTGCCCGTATCATTAAGGTCATGGTTGATCTTCTCATTAAGAGTGTCGGCCTCTTTATCACTTATCCCCTCCGGCAGGTAACGGAAACAGACCGTGTTCAGCGGCACCGGAGCCATAAGGATGAAGTTTTTCTCAGCCTCAATCAACCCCGCAAGCATCTTTGCCAGCCTGATATGCTCCCTGATCATTGCCTGCAGCCCTTCAACGCCATAGGTGCGTATAACAGCCCAGAGCTTCAGTGCCCTGAAACGCCTGCCCAGCGGTATGCCCCAGTCGCGGTAGTCGTTAACCATACCCCTTGTGCGTGTCTTAAGATACTCGGGCAATATTTCAAATGTCCGTATGAGTGAGGCGGCATCACGGACAAAATAGGCAGAGCAGTCGAAGTTGGTGAACATCCACTTGTGCGGATTAAATACCAGCGAGTCGACATACTCCATTCCGTCTGACATCCATCTCATCTCGGGCAGCATCAGTGCCGTTCCGCCAAGTGCCCCGTCAACATGCAGCCATAGATTTTTTTCGTGGCAGATTTCCCCGACAGCCCGCAGGTTGTCTATGGCGGTAGTGCCCGTTGTGCCCATGGTGGCCACCACACAGCACGGAACATAACCCGCCGTAAGATCCGCTTCTATCGCCTGCCTCAGGGCATCAGCATCTATCGAAAAGTCTTTTCTGACCGCGACCCTCACCAGGTTCTCCCTACCGAAGCCTGCAACCCCGGCACCCTTCTCAACTGACGAGTGAGCCTGTGCTGAAGCATAAATGCGCAAACGGCCTGTGCCATACAACCCCTCTTTGTTCGACCTGTACTGTGTGACCTTCTCACGCGCGGTGATCAGTGCTGCCAGGGTAGCCGAGGAGGCGCTGTCATGTATCACCCCCTCAAACGATGCGGGCAGCCCGGTCATGTCACGCAGCCACTCCATCATCCTCTCCTCAAGCTCAGCCGCCGCCGGCGAGGTCTCCCATATCATGCACTGCGCCCCGAGGGCCGCTGTGAGCATCTCAGCCAGCACGGAGGGGGGACTGCTGTTTGCAGGGAAGTATGCGAAGAAATTGGGACTCTGCCAGTGAGTCATGCCCGGCATGATTATCCGGTCAAAGTCGTTCAGGAAGAGATTAAAAGACTCACTGCCGGCAGGAGGTATCTCAGGAAGGGCGCTTTTTACATCCCCCGGCGCCACGCGCGATTTGACCGGGTACTGTTCAACGGTTTCAAAATAGCGGGCTATCCATTCAACAATCTCGTGACCATATCTGCGGAACTCGTCACTCTCCATCAGCTTCAGGTTTTGGTGACGGAGTCGGCGAGCAGGATGATCCTGTTCTTCTTCACCTCGACCACGCCGCCGGTGATCTCAAACTTCACCTCCTTACCCTCCTCGTCGGCAATGATCACCATTCCGGCCTCAAGGGTTGATATGATGGGAGCATGGTCCTTCAGCACCTGGAAAGAGCCCTTCCTGCCGGGCACTCTCACCGAACGCACCTCCCCTGAATAGATTTTGTTGTCTGGTGTGATTATCTCGATCTTCACGTCTCAGCTTGTTTGGCATTACTTGCTCTCGGCAATCAGCTTCTCGCCCTTCTCTATGGCTTCTTCGATGGTTCCGACCAGCATGAAGGCTGCCTCGGGATACTGGTCCACGCCACCGTCTATGATCATGTTGAATCCCCTGATGGTGTCTTCTATTGAGACCAGCTTGCCGGGAATGTTCGTGAACTGCTCGGCCACGTGGAAGGGCTGTGAGAGGAACCTCTGCACCCTGCGTGCGCGGTGTACTACCTGCTTGTCCTCCTCCGAGAGCTCATCCATACCCAGGATTGCGATGATATCCTGAAGCTCGTTGTACCTCTGCAGTATCTCTTTCACCCTCTGAGCACAGCTATAGTGCTCCTCGCCCACAATCTCCGCGGAGAGAATCCTTGAGGTTGAGTCAAGCGGGTCAACGGCAGGATAAATGCCAAGCTCTGAGATCTTGCGGCTGAGAACCGTTGTGGCATCAAGGTGCGCGAATGTTGTTGCGGGGGCGGGGTCAGTAAGGTCATCTGCCGGCACATAAACGGCCTGCACCGAGGTGATAGAGCCGTGGCGCGTTGAGGTGATCCTCTCCTGCATCACCCCCATCTCTGAGGCCAGGGTAGGCTGATAGCCCACTGCCGACGGCATTCGCCCGAGCAGCGCAGAAACCTCTGACCCTGCCTGTGTGAAACGGAAGACGTTATCCATAAAGAAGAGTATATCCCTTCCCGCTCCTTCACCTTCACCGTCGCGGAAGTATTCGGCGACGGAGAGCCCTGACAGTGCCACGCGTGCGCGTGCGCCGGGAGGCTCGTTCATCTGGCCGAATACCAGGGCCAGCTTTGACTCTTTAAGCGCCTCATGATCGACAAGATCAAGGTCCCATCCGCCCTTCTCCATGCTCTCCATGAACTCCTTGCCATATGAGATGACATTTGCCTCAAGCATTTCGCGGAGCAGGTCGTTCCCCTCCCTTGTTCTCTCACCTACGCCGGCGAAGACGGAGAGTCCGGAATAGGCCTTGGCAATGTTGTTTATAAGCTCCAGGATGACAACTGTCTTTCCCACGCCTGCTCCGCCAAAGAGGCCTATCTTTCCTCCTTTTGAATAGGGCTCGATGAGGTCAATGACCTTAATGCCGGTGTAAAGCACCTCCTTATCGGTTGAGAGATCCTCGTATTTGGGGGGTTTGCGGTGTATGGGATAACCGCCCTTTTTATCCAGCGGGCCGATACCGTCAATAGGCATCCCGGTGACATTCATCAGCCTGCCCCGTATCTGTTCGCCCACGGGCATGATTATCGGAAGGCCGGTAGCCACAACCTCCGTCCCCCGCTGAAGCCCGTCAGTAGAGTCCATGGCGATTGCCCTGACGGTTTTTTCCCCTATGTGCTGCTGGCATTCGACTACGAGAACCGAACCGTCGTGGCGCGTTATTTCAAGCGCATCATGTATGTTGGGCATCTCTGCCCCTGCTGTCTCAAAGGTAACATCAACCACCGGTCCGATGACCTGACTAACCACTCCTGTTTTCTTTGCCATCTCTCTGACTTAAATCTGTTTCAATGTTTTCTGATAGTGTTCTTTCTTAGTTTACTCAGGCTGTTGCAGCGAGGTCTATTTTACCCTCCCTATGAGGTTCACTGCCATTTGTTTAATCTCTTTCTTGCGTTCGGCATTTACCGTCACCTGGTCAAGCGCCTGGAATGACCTGTTAAAGTAGTCATAAGCCAGGTTTTCGGCATGAAGCCGTATCTCCAGTTCATCATACAGTGCCCTCACTGCCTGTACCTTCTCATCCGGGTTGTCGTTTCCGGCCTCCAGCAGTTTTCTCAGCCGGCGGAGTTTCTCTCCTCCGGCCATCTCCATCGCCTTGACAAGCAGGTATGTCTTTTTGTTTGCCACGATATCGCTTCCCGTCTTTTTGCCGAACATCTTTGTATCGCCATAGGTATCAAGCACATCATCCTGGATCTGGAAAGCTATCCCGAGGCATCTTCCGAACTCATAGAGCAGATCCTGGTCTTTTTCCGACGCCTCACCGATGATTGCTCCGGTCTTCAGCGAGGCTGCCACCAGAACAGCTGTTTTCAGCTCGATCATACGGAGGTATTCTGTCTCTGACACGATGCCTTTCTTCTCGTAATCAAGATCGAGTTGTTGCCCAATGCACACCTCTATCGCCGTGCGGTTGAACAGCTTCAGTGTTTTCGACAGAGCCTTTTCGGGTGCCTGTCCGATACACTCCCCTGCCACGAAGGCCATCACGTCGCCTGAGAGGATCGCCTGGTCATGGCCCCATTTCGAGTGGACCGTCGGAGATCCTCTCCGGATGTCAGCGCTGTCAATTATATCATCGTGTATTAGAGTGAAGTTATGGAACACCTCAATGCCCACCGCCGGCATCACCGCCTCATCGATCTTGTCCTTGAACAGGTTGCAGGCCAGCAGGCACATAACCGGTCTCAGTCTCTTTCCCCCGATGGAGAGGATGTATCTCACGGGGGCAAAGAGTTTGTCAGCCTCGGCTGATACACCCAGGCCTGTGATGGCCTTATCTGACAGATCTCTTAAATATTCGCTGGAGAACATTTCGTTTTTCGTTAACCGTTAAGTGCTTCCGCGCCGCCGACCACTTCAAGCAGCTGATTGGTGATGGCCGCCTGGCGTGCCTTGTTGTACTGCAGTGTAAGATCCCTGATGAGATCGGTGGCGTTGTCTGTTGCCTGGTGCATGGCCGTCATGCGTGCCCCGTGTTCAGCGGCAAAGGAGTCACGCAGCGCCCTGTAGAGCTTTGTGCGCAATGTCTTGGGAATCAGCTCGGCGACGATGCTTACCGGGTCGGGTTCATAAATATAGTCAGTGGAACCCGTCTCCTCCTTGCCTGTCTCTGCCACCGAAACAGGCAGGTACAGCTCCTCAGTGAGTCTCTGCACTGCAGCATTTTTGAACTGGTTGTAAACTAATTCTATAACGTCAAACTCGCCGGTCAGGTAGAGTTCCGTGAGTCTGTCGGCTACCTTCGCCACCTTTTCAAATGAGAGTCCGGTGTAGAGATCGCTGTGATCTTCAAGAATATTGCATTTCATCTTCCCAAGGACATCATGGCCCTTCTTTCCCACGGTCATGAACCAGAGGTCGCCTTTACGCATCTGCTCACCATATTTCTCGGCCATCAGACGCCTCGCATCTCTTATCACATTGGCGTTGAATGCACCGCAGAGCCCCTTGTTGGAGGTTACCACCACCACCAGGACCTTGGGATTGATATTCTTTCTTTCTGCGTAGATATTCTCGATCTCAGTATCGCGGAGAGCAGCGCTTAGTCCTGCCTGTATTTCATTGAGCTTATCGGCATAAGGCCTGAGCTGTAATATGGCATCCTGTGCCTTTCGAAGTTTGGATGCCGCCACCATCTTCATAGCTGAAGTGATCTGGCGTGTTGATTTTACCGAGCTGAGTCTGACCCTTATTGCCTTTAGGTTTGCCATCTTGCTTAACCTGATTTGATGCTACTTTGACGAATAGCGGCCTGCAATATCTGCGGCCGCAGCGTCAAGAACAGCAGTAACTTCATCGTTTATAACTCCCTTGCCGATCATCTCAAGCACATCAGCATGATTGCTCCGGAGGAAAGCCAGGTAATCATTTTCAAAGTCCTTCACCTTGTGCACCGGCACACTCTTCAGCAGTCCCTTTGTGCCGCAGTACAGGATGGCAACCTGCTCCTCCACCTTCATGGGCGAGAAGAGGTTCTGCTTAAGTATCTCGACGTTCTTTGATCCCTTGTCGAGAACCGCAAGCGTGGCAGGGTCAAGATCTGACCCGAACTTGGAAAAAGCCTCCAGTTCACGGTACTGCGCCTGGTCAACCTTCAGTGTCCCGGCCACCTTTTTCATTGATTTGATCTGGGCGTTGCCGCCTACCCTGGAGACAGAGATACCAACGTTGATGGCAGGCCTGATGCCTGCATTAAAGAGGCTCGACTCAAGGAAGATCTGTCCGTCAGTGATGGAGATCACGTTGGTGGGGATATATGCCGATACGTCACCTGCCTGTGTCTCGATGATAGGCAATGCGGTCAGTGACCCTCCGCCTTTGACCAAATGCCTGATAGAGTCGGGTATGTCATTCATGCGCTGCGCCACCTCGTCTGACTCGATGATCTTTGCAGCTCTCTCAAGGAGACGTGAGTGGAGATAAAAGACATCACCCGGGTAGGCTTCGCGGCCGGGCGGACGGCGGAGCAGCAGTGACACCTCACGATATGAAACGGCCTGTTTGGAGAGGTCATCATAGATGATCAGCGCATCACGGCCGGTGTCACGGAAGAACTCTCCTATTGCGGCACCCGCAAAGGGTGCATAGAACTGTGCAGCGGCGGAGTCGGCAGCAGTAGCGCTGACAATGACGGTGTAGTCCATGGCTCCGTAACTCTCAAGAGTCATGGCGATATTCGCAACGTTCGAGCCCTTCTGTCCTATGGCCACATAGATGCAGTAGACTGGCTTCCCCTTGTCGTACTCGCCCTTCTGGTTCAGTATGGTATCAACCGCGATAGCGGTCTTGCCCGTCTGGCGGTCGCCGATGATCAGCTCGCGCTGGCCACGGCCGATGGGTATCATGGCATCGATGGCCTTCAGCCCTGTCTGAATGGGCTGCTTCACCGGCTGCCTGAAGATGACCCCCGGAGCCTTTCTCTCGAAGGGCATCTCAAAGAGCTCTCCCGTAATGGGGCCAAGGCCGTCAATGGGAATGCCCGTGGTGGTGATCACCCTGCCGAGAAGACCCTCGCCAACCATGATAGATGAGATCCTGCCTGTACGGCGTACGATGTCCCCCTCCTTTATCTTCTCCGAAGAACCAAGGATAACAGCACCCACATTATCCTCCTCGAGGTTGAGAACAATGCCCTTGATGCCGGATTCCACAAATTCTATCAGTTCATTGGATCCGACATTCATCAGGCCGTAGATATGAGCAATGCCGTCACCGACCTGCAGTACCGTTCCTACTTCCTCAATATCAATGGCCGTCTTTACTCCTTCAAGCTGTTGCCTTAAAATCTGTGATACCTCTGAAGGTTTAATATTAGTCATATCTCTCAATCTTATAAACTATTCTGCGGCATTAGCTGCCAGTGAAAATTCCTTTCTGTAATTGTTCAGCCTGTTCCTGACGCTTGCATCAATATAGGCATCGTCGACCCGGAGGATAAACCCTCCGACGATAGAGCCGTCGACCTGTTCAATGTATTCGATGCCGCCTTTCTCCTTCCCGGCAATAAGTGCCGCCATCTCCTCCTTCAGCCTGCCGCTCACGGGAACGGCCGTGGTGATGGTGACCTGGCGAATCCCGCGGTGACGGCGCGTAAGGTCAATGAAGTTCCTGGCTGCGGCCGCCAGGTAGTCGCCGCGGCCATGGTCAAAGATCAGTCCTATAAACCTGACTGTCAGCTTGGCAGCGTCATCACCCACAAGCGCCACGATGACCTCCTTTCTCTTCTGCTGGGGTAGCACGGGATTGTTTATGACCGCCTTAACCTCACTCATGGAGCAAAGATGGCTGACTGCCTTCATGTCACGGTAAACAGTGTCAGTGACACCTCGGTCAAGGGCGAGCTCAAAGAGCGCCTTTGCATATCTTACCGCAATCTTGCTGGAGTTCATAGGGTCAGTTGCGGTTTGCTTCTATTTCTTTGATGTACGTTTCAATCAGCTTCTGCTGTTCGGCATCGCTCTTCAGTGTTTCACCCACCACTTTTGAGGCTACTTCTATTGCCAGCCTGGCTACCTCGCGCTTCACCTCGGTGATGGCGGTGACCTTCTCGCGTTCAATAAGCTCCTTTGCCCTCCTGACGAGAGCATCAGATTCCGACTGGCTCTTCTCCTTGGCCTCGGTCATCATACGTTCATAGGCTGCCCTCGCATCGCGGAGTATCTTATCTCTCTCCTCACGTGCCTTGCGCAGGATGTTCTCATTGTCAGCCTGAAGAACCTTCATCTCCTCACGTGCCTTCTCTGCGGAGTCAAGAGCATTGCGGATCATATCCTCACGCGCCTGTACAGCCTTCATGATCGGCCCCCATGCAAATTTCCACAAGAGCAAAAGCAGCATGAGGAAGATCAGTGTTGTCCAGAAAACGGTGCCGATGGCGGGACTGGCGAGACTGCTTTGTAGTAACATATTGTTCTGAGTTTTTCGGATTCATTGGGAAAGCCTGCAACCAACCGTTGCAGGCTTTGCTTTTTGCTTACTTGATCATTGCAACAACAACTGCAAAGAGGGCTGCTCCCTCGATGAGTGCTGCTGAAATGATCATGGCAAGCTGGATCTTTGAGTAAGCTTCGGGCTGACGTGCAATGGCATCCATGGCTGAGCCGCCGATGCGGCCGATACCAAGTCCTGCCCCTATCACTGCAAGACCTGCTCCTACTGCTGCTAATGACATTACTGTTGCCCATAATTCTAAATTTAAAATAACAAAAGATATATTGATTTTAATGATGTTCCGGTTCAGCTGTGGCCATCCCGATAAAGAATGCCGACAGCAGGGTGAAGACATATGCCTGAAGGAAGGCCACCAGCAGCTCTATGCAGTACATGAAAAGCACAAAGAAGATGGATACCGGGGCGACGAGCACCGTCTTGAAAATAAATATCAGAGACACCAGACTCAGGACGATGATATGACCTGCGGTGATATTTGCAAAGAGACGTATCATGAGTGCAAAAGGCTTGGAAAAGAGGCCGATGATCTCAATCGGTATCATTATCGGGAGAAGCCAGACGGGAACACCGGGAGCAGCAAAGACATGCCTCCAGTGCGTCCTATTGGCACTGAACTGCGTGATCAGGAAGGTAAAAATTGCCAGTACGAACGTCACGTTGATGTTACCGGTCACATTGGCGCCAAACGGGAGGAAAAGGGATCAGCCCCAACAGGTTGTTGACAAGAATAAAGAAAAATACCGTCAGCAGGTAGGGCATAAACTTTGAATACTTATGATCACCGATATTGGGGATGGCAATGTCATCCCTGATAAACATGATTATCGGTTCAAAAATGCCCTGCAGCCCCCTCGGGGCGCTGATTCCGCTTTTTTTATAAGATGCTGCCATGGCGATCATAAGCCAGAGAAGGATCACTGACGCCACAATCATCCCGAAGATGGCCTTGGTAATTGAAAAGTCGATCGGAGGCCTTGATCCATCAAAATGACCCTCAGCGTTCACCCTGACAATCTTACCTGCGTACTCGCCGTCATGGGCAATAGCATACCCCAGGTGGCTGTGGCCGTGCGCCAGCTTCCTTGACGAAAAGAGATGGAGGCCAGACTCCCTGTCATAGATGATCACCGGGAGATATATTGCTAAAGAGCTGCCGTCCTTCTTTGTGAGAATGTGCCATTCATGTGAGTCTGCCACATGTTCCATGATGAATGTGCTGGCATCAAACTCCTCTTTGTTTTCGTGTGATTTCTGATCCTCTTCCCCGGTTCCGGAAGAGATGGCAGGAAGAGATCCAGCCAACAGTCCGAGCATCAGGATCAGAGTGTATAAATACCTGTTTTTCAAGCTAATCTTCTTTAAACTGACTTCTTTTTCAGGACACTGAAAATTGTTAGAAATACAAAAACCGTGAATGCCAAATATAGGATAAAAAATAATATTACTGACCCGGTCCGGCTGTTTTTAAAGACAACGAAGAAGAGCAGGGCGAGAACAAATGAGAGCAGCATCTTAACCCCCAGTGTGATAAGTGTCATAAACACACTTTTCTCGGGATCAGAGCGTTGACCGTTAAAAAAGATCAGGAGTGAAATAAATGCTGTGATTGAGAATCCGCCTGCAAGAATGACTGCGCTCACCGGGTTGAAAAGGTCCGGCATGATTCTGTTGAAACCGAGGATCATGATGATGATCAGCATGGAGAGGATCACGAGAAGCAGGTAATGTCTTATGGCCTCAGGAGTAAACATTCTATTTGTTTCTGAGTGCCTCCTTGATTACGAGCCACATGGCAGCTGTCACGCCGAGGAGTGACAGTACCACCGTCAGCCAGGGCTCTGTTCC
The DNA here is from genome assembly GCA_963696805.1 of uncultured Rikenellaceae bacterium. GTDB lineage: Bacteria > Bacteroidota > Bacteroidia > Bacteroidales > VadinHA17 > SR-FBR-E99. Next base: position 175,293 of record CAVOLF010000005.1, on the reverse strand, counting down.
CGCCAGTTTGTCAAGCTTGACTCCTCCCAGTGAGGTTATTACAATGATTACCACCATCTGAACGGCGATGGTGCTGTACCTGGAATAGGCAGAGAGGCCCTCCCGGCCGCTATTTTTCTCCTTCTTTGGGTCTGGCTGCAGTTGATCCTCCATTTTCACCCTCTTTCATGGCGCAGTTGCCGGTGAAGACAGCCCCCGGTTCAATGGAAAGCTTGCTGGTAACGATGGTGCCGTTTATTTTTGAAGAAGCCTTCAGGTTGAGGAGCTGTGTAACGGTAATCTTCCCGTCAATCAGTCCTGACACCTCCGAATTCTTGCACTCCACCTCACCCTTTACGCGGCCCGTGGCTCCTATCACGACCTTGCCCTTGGTTACCATATTCCCGTTCAGGACGCCGTCAATGCGAATATCACCCGATGATTTGACATCGCCCGTGATCTCTGTGCCCTGGCTGATGAGGTTGACTGCTGTGCCGTTGTCTGTCTCGATGATTTTTGCCATAATGATATCTGTTTCCCTTATTTCCCTGAGATTAATTAACCCACAAATATAAAAAGTATTGTGGCTGATGAAAAAAAAGAAAGCGGAATTACCGCTCTCCTGATTTATCTTACTCTGCCGGCTGCGGATCGTAGGCCCATTTTAGCCAGATGCTTCCCCAGGTGAATCCGCCGCCGAAGGCTGCAAGAATCAGGTTATCGCCCTTTTTGAGCCTGTGTTCAAACTCCCATATGCACAGGGGAATTGTTGCGGCAGTGGTATTGCCGTAGTTCTGGATGTTGATCATCACCTTCTCGGGTGGCAGCCCCATCCTGCGTCCGGTGGCATCAATAATCCTCAGGTTGGCCTGATGCGGAACCAGCCAGGCTATGTCTTCGGGACGGAGGTTGTTCTTCTCCATGATCTCCGCAGCCACGTCAGCCATGTTTGAGACGGCAAACTTGAAGACAGCCTGTCCCTCCTGGTAGAGGAAGTGCTCACGCCCGCCCACGGTCTCGTGTGATGCCGGCCTGAGCGACCCTCCCGCCTTCAAGTGAAGGTATTTCCTGCCTGACCCGTCACTCCTGAAGATATGGTCCATCACTCCGTGCTCCTCCTCTGTTGGTTCCAGAAGGACGGCACCTGCGGCATCGCCAAAGAGAGTGCATGTAGTGCGGTCGGTGTAGTCTGTTATTGAGGACATCTTGTCTGCGCCAACGACAATGACTTTCTTATACCTGCCTGATTCTATGTATGAAGCACCGGTCTGAAGTGCAAAAAGAAAACCTGAACAGGCTGCTCCTATGTCGAAGCTGAATGCATTTTTTATCCCGACCTTGTCGGAGATGATGTTTGCCGTTGCCGGGAATGCCATGTCAGGGGTAACCGTAGCACAGATAAGGAGGTCGACCTCCCCGGGAGATGTGTTTGTCTTTTCCAGCAAACCTCTGACAGCTGGCTCTCCCAGGTCAGAAGTTCCCTTCCCTTCGCCTTTAAGTATTCTTCTCTCCTTGATTCCAACGCGCTGCATGATCCACTCGTCGCTGGTATCCACCATGGTTGAGAGTTCCTGGTTGGTGAGGCGGTATTCCGGCACCCACGCGTTGATCCCTGTTATGGCTGCTCTTATCTTTGTCATGCTCCTATCGCCTCCTTGATCTTCCTGGCAAGGTCGGCATGGACCACATCACGGGTCTGGAGTATCATATTCATTATTGCCGTCCGGTTGGAGATGCCGTGGCCAACCACCACATTTTCGTTGATTCCGACAACCGGAGTACCCCCGACAACCTCGAAGTTAAGCCTGTCAAAGAAGCTGTCTTTTATCCCTTTTGACCTGGCCACTGCATAAAATTTCTCGGCCATTTTAAGGACCACATTACCCACAAAGCCATCACAGACGATCACATCTGTCATCTCATCGGTAAAAAGGTGGTGCCCTTCAATGTTGCCCCTGAAGAGGAGGTCACTGCTTTCCCGCAGGAGCTCATAGGCGGCCTTGACGGCCGAGGAGCCCTTGGATTCCTCCTCTCCGATGTTGAGCAGCCCTACCGAGGGTTCTTTTATACCGAGGACATACCTGGCATATACGGTGCCCAGCATGCCGTACTGCAGGAGAACATCAGGTTTGCTGTCAGGATTGATGCCCACGTCAAGCATTATGGAGGATTTTCCGTTGACATTGGGTATCAGGGCAACGAGGGCCGGCCTGAAGACGCCGGGTATGACGTTGACTGTATAGCTCGCTCCCACGAGCATGGCGCCAGTATTGCCGGCGCTGGCAAAGCCGTCAATCATGCCGCTTTTCAGCATGCCGAATCCAACGGCGATAGATGAGTCCTTTTTCTGCGAAAAGGCCTTTGCAGGGTGATCAGACATCTCTATCACCTGTGACGCCGGAACTATGTCAAACAGGGAGGGCTCGACATTCAGTGATGCGAGCTTTTCCCTTATGCGCAAGTGATCACCGATAAGCACAAGGCGGTCTCCCTGGCGCATCCCGGCAAGTGCATCCACGGCACCCTCAATGGTCGAATCGGGAGCAAAATCGCCCCCCATTGCATCAAGACCTATCTTCATCGTTCAGATTTTTTGAACGGAACGGTTATCAGGCCGTTGTTTTCTTTTCAACAGCAAGCTTACCCCTGTAGTATCCGCACTCAGGGCAGACCCTGTGGTACAGATGAGCTGAACCGCAGTTCGCGCATGCAGCAACTGTAGGAGCCACCGCCTTGTAGTGTGTCCTCCTCTTGTCCCTCCTTGTGCTGGAGTGTTTGTGTTTTGGATTTGGCATCGCAGTAATGAATTAATTTAGTTTGTCCCTGTCAGTTTCCTAAGCACATCCCATCGCGGGTCGGAGTCTCCCTCGCCGGTCATGAGATGGGCTTCAAGCTTCCTGATCATCTCGCTGTTGCACGTTGTACGGCCCTCGCTGTCATCAGGATGAATACGCTTCAAAGGTAATGCCAGATGGATGTATTCGTAGAGAAACTGACTCAAATCTATTTCATGTTCATCCAAAGGCATTGTAATCATGTCCGGATCGGCCTCCTCCCACTCCCTTCCCTGCTTCACAAACAACCTGTTGGCAGAAGAGACCGGAAGGTAAAAAGTGTCAAGGCACCTGTCACATACCACATCGGCACTACCGTTAATCACTATGTCAAGCTCAATGTGGGTGGAACGCTTCTCAAGCATCACCATCGCCCTGAACTCTCCCCTCTTAATCTCCGACCCCTCGAAAGCCTCGAAGAAGTCATCCCCTATTTTAAATTCGTAGGTGTATCTGGCCTCTTTTAATCCCGCAAGCGGTATGGAATACAATCCGGACATAATCCTTTTTTTCGGTCTGCAAAATTATAAATCCTCTTCCAATAAAAAAAATTATGAACAAAAAAGTAACACCCCCGTATTCCTTCGCCGTTCACCGATGCAATTATCCGCAACTGCCGGATATGCATTTCAACCACATGGGGCTACATAAACATTTGCACCGTAAATTCTAAATCACGACATGAAAGACAACCAAAGCAATCCATTCATAGGCATGGCAAAGTTCCTGATAACACTGGGACTGGTGATGATTGTGGCGAAACTTGACCTGCTCAGCCTTGGCGAGATATCAGACTATTTCCTGGGAGATGATCCTTATCTTCTTCGGGATCTTCTCGCTGTCTGAGCCTTGAACTGGTCTCGGCGGTTGTACTCTTCGCAATTGGTTTCTGGTTCCTGATGCCGGAAATGAGCCTACAGCTTTCGCCCGTTTACAGGAAGATATACTGGCCGGCCGTACTCGTGCTGGCAGGAGTTGCATTCATGATCAGACCTCTTAAGAAAAAATAAAAACAGTACAAACACATTAATATCGAAAGCAATGGAAAAGCAAATGAACAAACCGGCAAGAAATCCCGAAACCCCTAACAGGTTTATCATAGGGATACTGCTTATCGTCGCGGGAGTGATTCTCATTATCAAGAAATCAACCATACTTCCGGAACCTCTTGATTATTTCATTGATGACATCATCTTCAGCTGGCAGATGCTCCTGATAGCCATCGGTGTGGTAACCCTGATCGGCTCAGACAACAAAACACCCGGAATCGTTTTGGTGGCCGTCGGCGGGTTCTTTTTGATACCCGAACTCTTCACCGATTTCTTCAGGTCTTTCAATTTCTTCTGGCCCGCACTGTTCATAGTAATAGGTGTGGTCCTGCTTGTGAACTCGAAAAGGCTGGGAAAAAGTCTCAAATTTTTCAACCACCAATAAAGCCGACTACATTGACTATACCAATATCTTCAGTGGCGCAGAGAGACAGCTCATTACCGAAAATTTCCAGGGAGGCAAGATAACCTCCATCTTCGGAGGGGGAGAAGTTGACCTTACAAGATCATCACTTGCTCCGGGTGAGAGCGTAATAGAAATTACCTGTATCTTTGGAGGGACAACTGTAATTGTGCCGGAAAGCTGGAACGTAATCCTTGATGTCACACCCATCCTAGGAGGATTCTCGGACGCAAGGAAAATAAGGGGTGACGTGATCAAGGACAATACGAGGTCACTGATTATCAGAGGAACGGTTATTTTCGGTGGGGGAGAGATAAAAAGCTATAAGTAATATATGAAGCATCCGTTACTGGAAAGCAGAGCAAGGTTACTTATTTGGTGGCTGGCCTGGCTGATGTTAGCTACAGGCCAGTCACTTCTTATTCTTTTCGTCTACGGCGGCAAGGCAGACATGGCTGTCTCCGATGGTTTTATCTCCATGATTATTTACGGACTCCTTGGCCTTGCCATATGGTTTCCGGTGCGATTCATGATCCGTGATGACAATCAGCTATACTACTCGATATTCAATGTTCTGCTGACCGGCTCACTGACAATTATTTTCTGGCTCCTGGTGCCAAGGTTAATCGTCAGGGCTTTAGTGTCAGAGAAGATAGATTATGACATCTTCTGGCACTGCATCACTGGTCTTCAGGGCTACCGCCGGCATACTGGTATTCTTCATGATTGTGCTTGTGTACTATCTGTTCCTCAGCGCCACCAGCCTTGCAGAGAAGGCTAAACGACAGGCACAGCTGGAGACACAGGTGCGCGAGGGGGAGCTCAAAATGCTACGCTCACAGATTAATCCTCACTTCCTCTTCAACAGCCTTAACTCGGTAAGCTCTCTCACCGTGACCGACCCACTGGAAGCCACGGGAGATGATCGTCAAAGCTGTCTGACTTCATGCGCTATTCGCTCTCTTCGACGAATGAACAGCCGGTAACCATGAAGACCGAGATGGAGAGCCTCAGGCTCTACCTGCAGATAGAAAAGGTGAGATTCGGCGACCGTCTTGTCATTGAAGAGAATATAGAGGCGGAGTGCCTCGCGGCCCTGATGCCGGGAATGCTGCTTCAGCCACTCTACGAGAATGCGGTCAAGCACGGTGTCTATGAATCCAACCGAAGAGCGTGGTCATCAAATACTCCGCTGTGAAAAAGGAAGACGACGTGGTGGTGATCTCCATCTCCAACAATGTCGATACGGATGCGGTGGTGACAAAAAAAGGGGCAGGCATAGGACTTAAGAACGTAAGCAGCAGGCTTGAACTATTCTTCGGCGACACCGGCCAACCTAACATAAACCGGACAGACGACAGCTTTCACGTAACAGTAAGGTTTCCCTTCCGGAAGACATGACAGATATTTCATCATAACAGCATGAAAAAGATTAGAGCACTGATCATTGAAGATGAAGCCCCGGCCAGGGAGCTGATAAAATTTATGCTGAAGGACCACCCGGAGATAGAGATAGCAGGAGAGTGCGGCGACGGGTTCTGCGGCGCACGGGAGATAAAGGAGAAGCACCCTGACCTGATCTTCCTCGATATCCAGATGCCGAAGCTGACAGGGTTTGAACTGCTAGAGGTAATTGACGAGAAGCCCGAGGTGATATTCACCACTGCCTTTGACCAGTATGCCATCAGGGCATTTGAACTGAATGCCGTTGATTACCTGCTGAAACCCTTCTCTAAGGAGCGGTTTGACGATGCCCTCGCCAAGGCGGTAAACCGCATCGAAAAAGAGACATACGAGCCGGAAAAAATGGAAAAACTGGTGGCCTCAGCATCAGAGGTGGAAGGATACCTGACCAGAATTGTATTCAGAAAAGGAGCGGGGATAAAGATCATTCCGCTGAACAATGTCTCTTACCTCGCCGCAGAGGATGATTACGTGATGATCTATTACAGCGAGGGTAAGGCCCTTAAGCCGAAGACGATGAGATATTATGAGGAGCACCTCCCTCCGGGCCTCTTCCTGAGAGTCCACAGGTCTTATATGGTCAACGTGGAGCATATCACCCGTCTTGAACCCTACAGCAAGGATAACTATGTGGCAGTACTGAAATCAGGTGAAAAGATACCCGTGAGCCGCGCAGGATACAAAATGCTGAGGGAAAAACTCAGCTTCTAGTCATGCTCCTTAAGCCTGTTGCACAGTGGCCGGCGCCGTAACAGGCTGCTGCCATGGCGGTACCGCCTGAAAATAAATACGGGAACAGGGTCATACCCGTGAGTGCCTCCAGGCCTGCACCTCAGGATACGTCCTGTTGAAATGACGACACCCTTAAAGGGTCCGTGGATCCTGACAGCATCAATTGCATACTGCGAACATGTTGGAACATGACGGCATGAAGCAGGGGTCCATGGCGAGATGAACCACCGGTAAAACCAGACAGGGATAAGCAGCAAAAAAGATAATATCTTTGCCAGCGTGCTTTGCATCGGGTTCAAAGATAAGCTGAATTGGCATGACAAAATGACCTCTTTCCCGAACTTATTGAAGATGGCAGATGTTTTGCATGAATGAAACAAATCAAAAGAACAGGTAATTAATGGAGACAATGTTTTTACACAATGGAACCTATTGGATCATATTTATAGTGTTCATGGTCCTGAGTTGGGTTGTCAGTGCGAGGCTGAAATCTAAATTCAGACAATATTCGAAGATGCCTATAGCCAGCGGCATGACTGGCCGTGATGTGGCTGAAAAGATGCTGCGTGACAACGGGATCAGCGATGTCACGGTACACAGCGTGGCCGGCGAGCTTTCTGACCACTACAATCCGTTGAAAAAGACCATCAACCTGAGCCGTGATGTTTACTCGGGCGCCAGTGTGGCTGCCGCTGCCGTGGCTGCTCATGAAACAGGACATGCGCTTCAGCACGCACAATCATATGCATGGCTTAATATGAGATCGAAGCTTGCTCCGACGGTAGGATTTGCCTCCAACTGGATTCAGTGGGTGCTTATTGCAGGGCTGGTTCTTCTGAACTCCCGGCCGGAGATATTGCTGATTGGCATAGCATTGTTCGCCATCACCACCCTGTTCAGCCTTATAACCCTGCCCGTGGAGATCAACGCATCAAAGAGGGCTCTGGCATGGTTGTCCGATGCGGGGATAACCTATTCGGGAACGCATGACAAGGCCGAGAATGCACTCAAGTGGGCTGCATACACATATGTTATAGCCGCGCTGGGATCACTGGCAACGCTCATCTACTACATTATGATATTCCTTGGGGCAAGGGGCAGATAGACAGAAAGCCGCACTCCTATCTCCCTTCAACATAGAGGAATTTAGTCCTCTTCACCAGGTACCTGACAATACCCCAGAACAGTAGTGCCGCAACCAGCAGAGTCGCATATATGGGTTCCAGGTAAACCCTTCCTGTGACTGCTATATTCCGGAAGAGATCAAGGAGAGCAAAAACAAGGAAGAGATTGGCTATGCTGTTGTATTCCCGCTTTAGGACATTCCTTAATGAGAACGGCAGGGTTGATTTTACGTAGTGCCTGAAACCCGGGATAACCGTCTTTACCCTGAATGCCCAGGAATCGTATGTCTCCCCGAACTTGCGGCGGAGGTACTGTTCCTCGGCAAAAATGATCCGCTCATAATAGAGCCAGTATGCAAGCACAAAGATTATAATGCACCACACCGACCTGAGGAAGAGGACCGGGCCAAGCCACATGAGGAAGTTGCCGACATAAAGCGGATGGCGTATGACCGAGTATATGCCCGTTGTATTGAGTTCATCGGCAAGCTGGTCTATTACATTGCGCCCAGAGGTGTTTCGCGGAACATAGCCCACTGTATATGACCTGAGAAGCTCTCCTGCAACGGAGACCAGTATGCATGCTATTTCCCAGGTGTAATTGAAATAGACTACGCTGCGGTTGGCTATGAAGAGATATAAAACTGCAAGAACCAGGATTAATGCCGGCAGCCAGCTTCTCCTTCTGAACAGCCAGTTCCCGGATTTCTCAAGTTCATGGACGAGTGACATACTTTCGGTTTAATTCCGTAAAAGTATGAAAATTTCATCATATAATTATTGATTTAATTTGTATGATGGAACCTCCATGTATCAGATTATTATTTACTTGTATTTCTGTGTGCTAACACATGGAGGTTTCAGAAACTATACTTAACCCTTAGGAAGCCAGCGTTGATCCGGGTTCTTTCGCCGGCTATTTCACTGTTGAAATGTTGCCACACAAATGAAAAACCAACGTTCTCGGCCATTGAGAATTCAACTGAAGGGCCGGCATACCAGCCATGCAGGTCAGGATACCATATAGCTGACAATGATATATTTAAAAGAGGCATGGGAGTAAAGGTCACCTGGCCCACAGCGCTGAATTCAGAGAAGGCCAGCTGGTCAGCCTTAAGGGTGCCGTCGTATAGCAGTGAGAAGTTACTCAGAACAAGAGGGTTGTTGGAATACATCACCTGTGCCAGGGCTGAGACCCTGTCTGAAAAAACCTTGTCCACCCCTGCAGCAGCAATTATGGTACTTCTGTCCTGTGGCGTGTCCGGCAACGAACGGAACCAGGTTGCCTCGCCACGGATGCTCCATGATCCTATCGCCCCTGACCATCCGGTGCCTGCCGTGAAATACTCCTGATCGGTCTCACCTGCCAGGAACTGGAGATCGGTACTGAAAAGGCTGAACCGGCACAGAGCTGCGGCAGAAAGCTTTCCGTCACTGTTAAGTTTGACAACTGCTTCAACCGCCGATGATGGACCTGTGGCATAGACAGCTCTTACGGCATCGCTTCCCGGCCGCTCGATGTAGTCAAAATCAAAGAATGAGTAGGTGTTGAAAATGTCATTGGGGTTCCATACCAGGGCCTGGCTCCAGTTGATCCGCTGGCGGCCGGCCGTGATCTGAAAACGGCCGGCGGTGAAGTCGACCCAGGCCCTGTCAATCATCGTATTCAGGACATAAGATGTTCCGTTGGAGATGTTCCATGACAGATCCGCCCAACCGCGATCGGCAGATAGACCCGGTGCATAGCCGGGGTCAACCCTGACCATGTCACCGGTTATGAACCTGTTCCTCATTTCAACTGCCATGGTAATTCTTCTTCCAGTATAAGCCTTGAAATTCAGCCTGTTATGCAGCATGGTGCTGTTGATCCAGGTGTCTGACGGCTTTTCGAACAGCGAAGTGTGGAGCCATGAGGCGTATCCGCCGACGGATACACTGACAGGGTTCTTCATGGCATCCGCTTCGGCTGACTGCCCGCCGGCGGCCTCCTGGGAGTACCCTGAGACGGCCACGGACAGCAGAGCAATTACCGGCAGGAGTATCCGGTTCATACAGTATGGTTTGTCCTTTCGTCAGAGACCACCCTGCCGTCTTCCAGGGTGATAACCCTGCGGGCTCTCTTCATCACCCTGACATCATGGGTTGAGAAGATGAATGTCATCTGCTCCTCACGGTTCAGCTTCTCCATTATATCGAGGAGAGACTCAGCCGATTTTGAATCGAGGTTTGCCGTGGGCTCGTCAGCCAGGATGAACTCAGGTCGAGGAGCCAGGGCCCGTGCCACGGCAACCCTCTGCTGCTGACCACCGGAAAGCTGTGACGGGCGGCTGTTGTGGCGGTCAGAGAGCCCCACTGATTCAAGCATCTCGTTGGTACGGGCTTTGCGCTTCTCCTTCGGCCACCTCTGGAGATTCATGATAAACCCCACATTCTCTGCGGCGGTGAGGACGGGTATCAGGTTGTACGACTGGAAGACGAAGCCCACATGCTCCATCCTGAAGTCGATAAGCTCAGAGGGTTTAAGCTCTGAGAGGCGGTGGCCCGCCACAATGATATCTCCTCCCGTGGGCTGGTCAAGGCCCCCGATAAGATTCAGCAGGGTTGTTTTGCCTGAGCCTGACGGTCCTACAATAACCGCAAAATCGCCCTTTTCAAAACTGAGGGTCACACCGTTGACAGCCTTCACTTCTACCTCGGTATCATGGTAGATCTTACGGACATCATTTATTTCAACTACTTTCATGGTTATACTGTTTTGTTGTTATTCTCCTCTTAATGCTTCAACCGGATTTAATTGCAGGGCTTTGCGGGCAGGATATATTGCCGATAATATCCCTGTGATCATGATCATTACCGTGAGCATGATAAAGAAATCTGCGCCTATTGTGGGATAGAGATTGGCAGAGTATCCGAAAGCCTCCATCCCTTCAGCATATTTTATCAGGTTGATTCCGGTACGGCTGGTAATGGCTATAACCCCGGCGCTGACAGCCATACCTGCGAAGCCCCCGACTATGGAAAGGAAGATTGATTCGAGCATTATCATCACAAATACACGACGACGGTTCATGCCTATCGCCGCCAGCATGCCCAGTTCCCGTGTTCGTTCCAGGACCGACATCAGCATGGTGTTAACCAGGCCAAAGGCAAGGGCGGCAAGGATAATGACCATGAAGATGGCATAGATCTGGTTTATGTAGTCAGTTATCATAGCCAGGTCTGTCTGTATCTCCTTCCAACTCAGGACTTCCAGTCCGGGCAGCGCTTCCCTTACAACAGGGGTAACCTTGTTGGTGAGGTCATCCTCCTCCAGCCTTGCGATAAACCGGTGATATTGCCCCTGTTCCAGGCCTGTCAGCCTGCGCAACTCATCTACGGGAACGAAGAGTGACACTGCTTCGAAAAGGTCGTTGTTGGTACGGAAGATGCCGCATATCCTGAATGCCGCCCCGGTCTGATGGCCGTTGACATCGAGGAAGGAGAGGATGATCCTTGAGCCTTCCCGGTAGGACCAGGCTGCTTCTTTGATGTACATCCCGTACTTTTTTATCTCCTTTTCAGAGAGAAGCCCGGCAAATGCATCCGACAGCTTCTTTTCAGTAGTGAACCGCTCTCCTTCAAGCGGCTTCAGCTTTTCTATGACAGCTGCGGGTACTGCATTCGACTCGAGCGACTCAAATGCTTCTGGGGTAAGGATATACCTGATGATATAGAGCTCTTTGGCGAGTTTCTCACCGATAAATGCGCTGTTCAGCTTCGTGTCCGAACCGAAGTAACTGCCGGTTCCCGGAATCAGCCGTTCCGACAGGGTAAACATTTCAAGTTCCTGCCGGGCATCTATTCCTGTGATCTCAACACCGGTGCTGCCGGCAGATGTAGAGGCTATGCCCCTGACTATAACCCTGCCGGTGATGTCAGTTACACCCGGTGTCTTCTCAAGGGTGGTGATCACGGTTGCAGGATCCTGAATGAAATTCTGAATATCACTGCTGCTGCGGAACTCTTTGTTGTTAACCTGTATGTGGGCAAGCTCTTCATTGACCGCAGCATCAATCCTCTGAACGATGGAACTGTTTATTGTAGCCATTGCGAAGACACCGGCAAAGATCCCTACTGTCACGGCAGAGATGACGGTCAGGCTTCTTGTCTTGTTCCTCCAGACGTTTTTCCAGGCTATAGATGTTATCATGGTTTTATACTGTTAGGCTCTGAGAGCGTTTATAACATTCATTTTAAAGACCTTGCGGATGCTGAAGGTGATCGCAATGAGAAGGATCATGAGAACTATCACCACCTGCCACAGATAATAGGTGTCGGGTAACAGCATTGGCATCACAGGCTCGAAGCCGTAGTCCTCATACATCTTTGCCATCTCGCCGGTAAAACGCAGTGGTCTGGCATATCCCAGGAATACGATGGGCAGGGAGCCTGCCACACCGGCTGCCACACCGAGGAGCCCTATCAGCAGCATCTCCATGGAGATCACTTTGGCCAGCTTGCCCTTCCGCATCCCGATGGATACCAGCATGCCGAACTCCCGGCGTCTTTCAGCCATCATCATCAGCACGGTTCCGAAGACGCCGAAGGCTATCACCAGATACAGGATGCCTATCATTATTGCACCGCTTTTATTATCGGCCTCCATCTGGTTGATGAGGAGGGCATTCATCTCTTTCCATGTGCGGATGGCAAGATCGTCACCGGAGACCTGCCCCAGCCTGTCACGCGTCATCAGAAGGTCATCGTCATCCGTTTTCCGTACACTTATGATGGCGGAGGTAGCCATTCCCGGGGCGGCATAAAGATACCGTGCATCATCAAGGGTGAGATAGACAAACCTGTTGTCTATTTCCGGCTGCGGCATGCTTACAATGCCTTTTACAACATACAGCCCTGCCGCCGATGTTCCGTGGTAACCCTGCCCCATCAGCACGAGAGTATCTCCCACTCCCGCATGAAGATATTCAGAGAGGCCATTGCCGATGACAGCATAACCCGAATCGGCAGCAGTCAGGTAACCGTTATCAAAAATGGCGTACTTCCTGAAGAGCGGGAGAACCGCCAGGGTGTCAGAGCGGTCGATGCCAAGAATGGAGATGAGGCTCACATCGTCAGTGAATGATTCGTTGACAAATACATCGAGCAGTCTCCCTGTGCGACCCGGCAGGTTTTCGGCCTTCAGCGACTCAACAGCTTCGGGTGTCAGCCTGTACCTGACAAGGCGGTTTCTGATGTTGAGTCCCTTGATCTCTTTGTCGGGATCCATCCCAATTACCATGACACCCTGTGTACGGCTGCCGGCAGCAGCCAGGGCAAATGACTCCAGTTTGGGAATGACGGCTGTCACGTTCGGATCACTCTCTATAAGGCTGATGACTTCAGGATCAATGACGAAGCCGTTGTCAAGGCTTGACTCATCCAAGTAATCAACCTGTTGGAGCTGCAGATAGCCGGAATATGATTCAATTACATCCCTGTACATCTTCTCATAGGTTCCGAGCTGGAACGATCTCATTACCAGTGCGAAGAACACCGCAAAAAAGACCGAGGCGGCAGTGATGAGGGTTCTTCTCTTGTTTCGCCACAGGTTTCTCCAGGCGAGCTGATAGTCTTTCATTCTGATAACCCTTTCATTAATCGGATGTTACCTTATGCTTTTCATGTTCTGCTGTGAAAAGAAACTCTCTTCGAGTTTAATGTTGAATTTCACCTCCAGGATCTTAAGGACGGTTTTACGTCCCTCCTCCTCTGCCGGAACCAGTTCAATTACCGTAGGTATAAATCTGCCATCCATGGTCTTCAGCTCCATGCCTCTTTCCGTTCTGACAAGGTAGCCGTCTTCATCGTACAGTTCGGCCTTCAGTGTAATGAATTCCTTCTTATCGACCCACCATACCTGGTGGCCCCAGAGTACATCGGCATCCTCCCTGGCCATTAGCTTTATCTTATGACAGAGGCGTGAATCGACCTCCTCCTCTCCTTCCAGCGAGTGGGTGTAGTCTTCCACCACAGATGATTCCCGGAGGATATCGTCATTGGTGTAATCGGAGCCCATCCATCCCTGTGACATCATTGATGGGGGAAGTTTTATCAGCCTGTTGATTGCCGGGTTCCAGCTCCACATCTCGGTTCCGCGCTTGAGGAATGTCTGTCCCTTCTCACGGGCCGGTGCGGTGATTAGTGTGAGAGCATAGTCGTCTTCGAGCGACCAAGACCTGAACTCCACCGTTCTCTGCCAGGCGGGGCGGACGATGGTCATACTCATCACGCTGTAGCCTGACATCTCCCCGTTGAATTTCTCGTCTGCCTTCGTGATTATCTCTTTGGCGGTCAGCTGCTGGGCGGCTGCCGGTTCTGTCATGACCGGAAGAATCAACAGTGCAATCAGAGGCATGGTTGATAGACTCGTAATTTTTTTCATAATGATAATTCTTGATTTATTAAGGTGTAATAGTTTGTCCCGCAATGCGGTAGAACACCCGGGGGGTTGATTTTATTATCATAGTGTTTCCGGAAACACAGATGTTTCATTTGTATCTTTTGATTAAGGCGTCGTTTACTTTTTCAAAATACTCACCCTGATACTGGTCCTCGGTAAATATGGAGGTGATGGCAAAACCCTTGACCGCGTTTATAAACATCAGCAGATCGGTCCTAGGGTCATAGTCCTGACCGCTGATCTCCTGCTTTCTCTGGAAGTAATCAGCAAGGAGCATCATCATGTTTTCAGTGTATTCCCTCAGCGGGACACCTGAGACGCTCAGAGATCCGGATTCGTCGCCGAACAGCTTTTCATATACACCTGGCTGCATCATGAGCCTGAACAGCAGTTTCCAGAACTGCTTTTTCTGGTGGAGGACCGTGAATACTTTACGAATAAAAAGCTCAAACTCCTCCGGCGTCAGCCTGCTGTCATGATCAGGATTAAAATATGTATAAATATCCGCGAGTGACCTGTTTACTATTGCATTGAGAAGGTCCTCCTTACTTGCGAAATAGTTATACATAAGGCCTTTTGAGATGCCTGCATGTCTTGCTATATGGGTTATGGTGGTGGCATGGAACCCGACATTTGAAAAGTGCTCAAGGGCCACATCCATTATGAGGGTCTTTTTCTCCTCCCTCATCTCTTCGAATTTTGCGGATGATCTCGGCGACATGGTTTTTTGATTAAACGTTCATTCAATAAACCCCCCCCCTTAATAATCGTTCTTTGATTGAACGGTCGGTCAAAGATAAAACGCGATTTTCAAAAATGCAAATATTTTGGCTCTTTTTTTGACACAAAAAACCAGGCTGTGACCGGGGCGAGGGGGGATTTCTGCTCATGTTGCTCTGCGGCAGCCTGTGGCTGAATTGTCTGAGCCATCGTTGCGACCTGCGCTTCCTGTAGAACCGGCGCCGGCAGTTCAACCCTGTAATGAATTGTTATTAGCGGAAGAAGCAATGACATGACAACCCCGGTAACCAGGTATGCTCTCTTAAGCCTGAAGAACCTCTCCTTCCTGAGAAAAAGAAGGTATACCAGCGTAAAGCCCGCCAGCCATACGGCTGATTTCAGGAGGTAAAATGCAATTGATTCCATATCTTATTCCTGTTGGTCATCGTTTAGCTCTTCTCTGGCCTCCTCAAGGATTTTGTCCAGATCCTTCACTGAAAGGTTCTTCTCTCTGGCAAAGAATGATGTCATTGCCGGGAAGGAGTTATTGAAGTATCCCTCAAGCAGTCCGAAAAGCTGGTGCTTTGAATACTCCTTTTTCGATATCCGGGGATAATAGAGGAACACGTTGGCGTATGCCTTGTGATCAACATATCCCTTCTTCTCCAGCACCTTCAGCACGGTGGAGATTGTATTGCGGGCTGGTTTCGGGTCATCAAATTTTTCCCTGATATCCTTCACCACCCCCTCTTCCAGATCCCATAAAATCTGCATTATCTGCTCTTCAGCCTTAGTAAGTTGCATAATTAAAATTTTAATAAAACTCTGTCAATGCCCGCTGCCGGGCACCGCTTCTCAATCAATCCTTCATTGCAAATATATGACTATATTTATAGACGCGCAAGTTATTTATCATTTTTTGTCTATATTTATAGTCAATAAACGTAAATACCTTTTTAACAATACCCTCCGTAAAGGAAGAGCCTTAAGGATCAGAAGGGTTGCACTTGCTCATGATTTAGCAATTATAGAAGATATATCATTGTAAAAAGTCTTCAAAATTGTCCTGGGTGATGACCGCTCCAACAGCTCCGGGATATGATTCAGTAAAAGCGACAGGCATCCTGGTTTTCTTGTTGGGCTTCCATTTGAACTCATAGGCCCAGAGCTGGCCATCTCTTTCTTCTATATAATCAATCTCCTGCTGATCATGCGTTCGCCAGAAATATTTGTTTGCCCAGATCCCCGAATAGTGAGTATGCTTCTGACGTTCCGAAATGAGAAAGTTCTCCCAGAGAGCACCTGTATCATTTCTCAGCTCCGGAGGGTTAAAGTTTGCTATCAATGAATTACGGATGCCGTTGTCATAAAAATAGATCTTCCTGGCTCTCTTGAGCTCCTTGCGTAGATTGCGGCTGAAAGACCCAAGTCTGAATATCACGTACGTCTTTTCCAGCAGTTGGATATACTTCTCTACCGTCTGGTTGTCCAAATCCAAATTCATTCCAAGCTCATTGTATGAGACTTCATTGCCTACCTGAAATGCAAGAAGTTGCAGTAACCTGACAAGCTTTTCGGGTTTCCGGATATCATCAAGCATAAGAATATCTTTATACAAATAGCTGTCTGACAATTGCCTCAGCAACTCCTTCTCCTGTCCGGGTGTATTTACAACCTCAGGATAATAACCGTAAACCATCCTGTGAGACAGAAGTCTTCTTTCCTGTAAAAACCCGTGATGACCGACCATCTCTCCGAAACTTAATGGGAAAAGATTATACTCCCATTTTCTGCCTGTAAGAGGTTCATTGATCTCATTGGCCAGCTCAAAGGAGGAAGATCCTGTCACCACAAGTTGCACTTCCGGTATCTGATCAGTAATCAACTTCAGCTTCAGGCCAATATTTTTTATTCTTTGTGCTTCATCAATTATGACCATTCTCTTGCCACCAAACAAGGCATAAAATCTTGTCGAAGACGGATCTTCAAAAAGAGCTCTGACATCAGGTTCATCTCCGTTAAACCACAGCGAATCCTGTATGCCTGAAAACATCAACCTCAGAAGGGTTGTCTTTCCGGTTTGTCTGGCACCAGAAATAATTATTGCCTTTCCTTTGCCCAATTTCTCCCCGATGATTTCCTGAAGGCTTCTGGTGATCATATGCTCTATTTTTAAGATTATAATCGCAAATATAGTGTAATTATTGCGATTACAATCAGCTATTTAATGTAAAATTAGCCTTTAGCCGCTATCGGCCAGTAGGCAGTAGGCAGTAGCGAGAGGAGTTAGGAGTTAAATTATCAAGAAGTTAGCACGTATTGCCTCTTTCGACTTAACAGACTTTACCGACTTTCGACATTTACGGACTTTCCGACTCTAGAAAGTCTCGAGTAGCCTAAGAAGCTTCTCGCGGGTGGTGGTGCCGGGCGACCGCTTCATTATTTCATTGAGCCAGTTGCCGTACATCGGGTTGGGAAGCACTATATACCTGGTGCCGAACAGCTTCCGGTCCGCATCCACGGCAGCAAAGCCAAAATCATTGCCTCGTTTTTCGTACACACCACTGTAATCTGCAAGGTTGTCACCCACCAGCAGGATAATCTCGTAATCCTTCTCAATCATCGTCCGTCGGGCGACTTTTGATGAGGTGGTCTCTTTCAGAAACATATGTGTGCTGTCGGCATCGGCAAAACCCAGGGCGGACATATTTGCCAGGGTAGGTCCCATCTCCTGAACTGTCCTGTTTGAGACGTAGAACACCTCCACACCGAGCGAGTCTGCATAACGGGTGAACTCCACCGCCCCGGGAAGCGGTTCGGCACGGGCAAGCTCAACCCACCGGAACCAGTCCTCGTTGTTGTACTCCCTCTTCTCAATCACCTGCCATCCCTGGAAGGGACTGTTGTTGAGCAGTGTCTCGTCGATGTCAAGCACCACTGCTGCAGGCCTGGTCTGGTCAGACCGGGCTGGTTTTTCAGAAAGGGCGGCCTCCGGTATAACTTCGGTGCGGCTGATCCGGGCCAGGTTCTCTGCAAGAGCCATCTCTGCATTGCGGAAGCACTGATAGTAGAGCGCCCGCATCTCAGCAGATTTCTGATACCATAACGTCGCAAGTATCAGATGGTCCTGATCATCAGCAACAGGTGCAGTTTCATGTTTCACTGTGGCACAGGAGGCCACCATTATCATGCAGGCAACAATAATGAGCTTTTTCATCCGTTTTTATTCTGTTGAAAATAAATCAATTGTCGAAACCGGGTCATTTTGTTTGTTAACTCCTAAGTAACAAATAATTGGACGATCCGGACCATTTTGTTTGAAAGATTTTTAACTTTAACCGAACTATACCAAAACGTAATCTGCAATGTCAACCTTAAAGCTGATGCTGGGGATGATCCCCGCCACTTCTAAACTGGAACAGGATGAGAAGGCGCTGATAGCCGAGCATGAAAAACTGATCTCCTTTACCGGTTCCGATACACTGGCAAGATACAACCTGCTTCATGAAAGCGTCAACTCCGCAGGCTTCAGACAGAAAAAGAAGGAGATTGAATCACTCACCTACAAAGGTTCGGAGGAACATGCCAGGGAGGCTGAATATTTGAGCCTCAAAAAGGCTAAGGACATTGTCTCCTATTTCAAAACCGAAGGAAGCGCCCTGCTACGGAATTTCAACTCCCTTGAGGGATCAGCCAGGATTAAGGAGATCGAAGACCTTCAGCTTTATACCCAGTCGCCGGAATTCAAACAGAAGGAGAGGATGAAGCCTGTGACATTCAAAGAGACTGAAGAGTATGGCAAATGGCTTGAATTCAAGAAACTCAAGGGAGACAGGGAGGTAAAAAAGAATCTCAACCCCTCAAAGGTGGAAAGGTTCAGGGAACTGCAGTCGTTCGTGACATCTTCAGCCTTCCTTATGAAGAAGAACATGAAACCGGTGACCTTCAAGGATACCCCGGAATACCAGAAACTGCTTGATTTCAAGAGCAAGAAGGGTGCGGCAGACATCGTATCGTATTACAAGTTCAAGGTCTCAAAGGAGTATAACAACTACATCCATGTAAAGGATTCTTCGCGGCTGAGGAGGCTGGCAGAGCTGGAGGAGTACCTGAAAACCAAGGCTTTCGCTGAAAGGAAAGAGTATCTTCTTGATAAGCGTCGTTTCGAGAAAACTGAGATGTCCAGGGAGCTGAAGGAGTACGAAGGTCTTAAAAACAGCCCTGATATCAAATGGTATTTCGGTGTTAAGGATTCAAACAAATTCGATATAATCAAAAACCGTAAACTGACCTTCAGCGATGAGTTTGACGGTGCGGCTCCGGATGACAAGAAATGGCTCAACAAATACTTCTGGGGTGATAAACTGCTGCACGACAGCTACAACCAGGTCTCCGACCTGCACTGTTATACCCCGTCGGATAACTTTGAGGTGCGGCACAGCGTCCTGCGAATCATCACCAAACCACAAAAAATTAATGGTAAGGTATGGGATCCCTCAAAGGGATTTTACACCAGGGATTTTGCATTCACCTCGGGCATTCTCAATACAGGGGCTTCCTTCAGGCAGAAGTACGGCATCTTCACGGCAAAGATCAAACTCACTGATCCTCATGTACGCAACGCCTTCTGGCTGATCGGCGACCGCATCACCCCTCATGTTGATGTATGCAGGTCAGGTCATGGGAAGGTGTGGTTTGACCTCTTCACCTCTCCGGGCAATCACTTTAAGAAGAGCATAGGTTCAAGATACCTCTCTGATTTCTTCATTTATACGCTTGAGTGGACCCCCGGAAGTCTGATCTGGAAGATCAACGGAGTGGAGGTGATGCGTCAGACTTCAGGCGTACCCCAGGAGGAGATGTACATCAACCTGGCCGGAGGCGTCGAAAAGCCAATCGGAGGCATCTCCTCAATGGAGGTCGACTGGGTGAGGGTTTACCAAATAAAATAACATCAGTTTAACGGTGCTGATGAAGAGGCTGTCTCAAGTGGGGCAGCCTCTTTTTTTATACGGCAGTTCCGGATCCGGGCCTACCATTCTTCCCTCTCCGATCCTATACTTTGGCATCTTCTTCCCGTACCTTTAACATCTGACATCTTTCCCGGCCCGCAACATTTGGCATCTTTTTATACCCGGACTGTAACATTTGGCATATGACAGCCGTCTTTATGATGCCAGCGCATTGACCTTTATGACGGTAAAAGAGTACAACAACGCAGTGAAGGAGTTCGGTGACCACGTTTACCGGTTCATCTACCGCAGCCTGAAAGACAGCCACAGGGCGGGCGACATCGTGCAGGACACCTACGAGAAACTGTGGCGGTGTGTCACTGAGGTTGATAATGCAACGGTAAAATCGTGGCTCTTTACCTCTGCCTACAACAGGATGATAGATGTGATCAGAAAGGACTCGCGGATGGTGGGAGTTGAATACTATGACGAAAGCTCATTGTATACTGATGAGAGCAGCTGTGACCTGAATGAGATTCTCCACAGGGCTCTTGAGAGGCTGCCGGAAGCGCAGCGGTCGGTGATCCTGCTGCGCGATTATGAAGGATACAGCTACCGCGAGATAGCAGACATAACAGGTCTGTCCGAGGCGCAGGTCAAGACCTATATTTTCAGGGGCAGGGTGTCACTGAGAAATTACCTTGTAAAGACATCGGTATGGCAATGAAAGACGACAGCGATTTTCCACGTCTCACGCCGCCGGATGATAGTTACCCGGCGCATGACGGATTACTCCGCAAACCGGAGGAACTCACTGATGAACAGTTTGATCTCCTGGCCGCTGCGTGGTCTGAAGAGGCACTGGCCGGGGACCAGCTCTCAGAACTGGAGGAGGCAATGACCGCCATACCCTCAAGGAGGATGCGGGCGGAAAGCTTCAGAGAGGTTAAGCTCGTACCTTATGACGACAAATGGGACGGAAGGAACAGGCTCCTCAGGCACTCACCTGTCACCAGGGTCATCAAACGTACTCTTGTTGTTACTCTCCTGTCCGCTGCGGCAGTTGTTGCGTTCACTATAGCGGGACCGGCAATCAAAAGCCGGACATCAGATGTTCCGCCCGAAGCACTGCCGGAAGCAGCAGCGATGTCTGAAGCGCTCATTCCCGAGGCATACCCGGTAATAATCCCAGACCGCGCCAAAGCAGAACCGGCCGGAGCGAACCGTGTTACTGTGCCGGAAAGACCGGCAGCAGTACCCCGTGTTGCAGAGACGGAATGGCCGGCAGCGATCCGGAGCGCTGCCATGACGGAACCGGAGAGGAGCGTCACTGCCGGTGATTTGGCTGATCCGGCGAAGGCAGTTCATACTGCTGAAACGGTTGGGCAGTCAAGAGCCCTCCCGGTCACCCTTGCCATCACTGCGGTGAATCCGGCCCTGATCGCAGCTGCCAGAACCACTGATCTCCAGGCCGTGCAGATGGCAGCCATAATACCCCCACCCGCACAGGATAAAGCCGGCAACTGGATCATCCGCGGTCTTGCACTCCTGGCAAACAGTGTAACAAAAGAGGAAAAGAAAATTGACGGATATTTTATTGCCAGTGCATGCGTCAACGGCCTCAACAATGCACTCGGATGGGAGATGGAACTGGAACAGGCAAACGACAAGGCAGGTGAGCCCGTCACTGTGAACTTCAGCTCTTCACTCCTCTCTTTTTCTGCCCCGGTGAACAAAAATTCACCCTGACTGTAACTTTCAGGTCCCCCTGATCGTCCCGGTAATAAACAACAAACAAATATTTGCCATGAAAAGAACATTAATTGCACTTGCCGTTATCCTTGCTCTTATTCTGCCAGCACAAGCCCAGGAGAAGGAAGAAAAACTGAAAGAGCTGGAGAAGCTCGAACAAAAAACGGAAAAAGTAACAACTCCTGATACGCTGGTATATGAAGCAGAGGAGGATATTGCCGTTGCGGAGGCAGAAGAAACGCTCGCCCATGAGGAAGAGTGGGAAGAGTATGCTGAAGAGGACACTTCGCGGGTAAAAATCGGGGATATTGTTACCGTGGAGGAGACAAATGACGAGACCGTGATCAGGATCGGGAAGAAGGCCATAAGGATCCTTACGGAGGATGACGACACGGAGGTCCGGTTTGAAGAGTATGAAGACACAGATGTTACCAGACGTCCCGGAAGGTCTTTCAAAGGCCACCTGGGGGGTGTTGAATTCGGGTATAACTCCTGGTCAACCGACCAGTGGGGTCGTAACGACGGGACCCTTGAAGGGTACCTTGACCTTAACACCGCAAAATCGTCCAGCTTTAACATCATCGCACCACCCGTCAGCCTCGGCTTTTCACGTCACTTCGGAATAGTGACCGGGCTGGGAGTTAATTTCAACAACTACCGTTTTGAGGGTAACAACTCCCTGACTGTTGATGACGGTGGCATAGTCGCCCCCGCCTATCCTGATGAAGGCATCAACTACGACAAGAGCAAGCTTGCCACCGTTTATGGTATTCTTCCCGTAATGCTTGAGGTTCAGATACCTGTCACACACAGCAGCACCATAAACCTGGGAGCGGGAGTGATCGGAGCAGTGAAACTGGGGTCACATACAAAGACTGTTTATCATGATGACGGGAAACAGAAGGACAAGAACCGCAACGATTTCAACCTGAACGTCCTGAGGTACGGTGTCACCGCAAGGGCCGGATATGAAATGATCCAGGTATATGGCACATTTTACCTGTCGCCAATGTTTGAAAAAAACAAGGGTCCGGAACTTTATCCTTTCGAGGTAGGCATCGCACTGACAATCAACGACTGATTTTATTAAACGTGAAGTGCGGCACGGCATTTCGCGGGGTGCGATTTCCCCAGTAACAGGCCTGTAGGTGAATAATCAGAAGGAGAGGGTATTCCAACAAAATACCCTCTCTCTTTTTTATATATCTTTGCCGCAACAGCTCATGCAACAGAGCTTTGGATACCAAACACAGAAAACTACTGGAGATGAGATTACTTCTAATCAGCAATTCGACCAATGCCGGAGAGGCATATCTTGATTATCCGAAGAACAATATCAGGGATTTCCTGGGACCCAAAAAGGTCAGGGCACTGTTCATACCTTATGCTGCAGTCACTTTCTCATATGATGAGTACGAGGAAAAGGTAAGAACCCGTTTCGCCGAAGTGGGGCATGACGTAGTCTCAATCCATCGGTTCAATGACCCGGCAAAGGCAATCCTTGATGCTCCGGCGATCGTTGTGGGCGGAGGCAACACCTGGATGCTTCTGAAATGTCTTAGAGACAATAAACTGATCGAGCCCGTCAGAAAGAAGGTTCTGGCCGGCACACCCTATATTGGCTGGAGTGCAGGATCAAATGTTACCTGCCCCACAATCATGACCACCAATGACATGCCTGTCACTGCTCCGTCTTCATTCAGGGCTTTCGGGCTGATCCCCTTCCAGATCAATCCTCACTACCTCGACGCCAACCCTGCAGGCCATGCCGGCGAGACACGTGAACAGAGAATACAGGAATTCATCGAGGTAAACAGGGAGATCTTTGTTGCAGGTCTGCGTGAGAGCACAATGTTTCTTCTCGACGGAGGAAAACTCACGCTCATCGGACCCCGCAATGCCCGTATCTTTATGTACGGCACCCAACCCGTGGAAGTCGCACCCGGAAGTGACCTCTCTTTCCTTCTGAGGAAGAGAAGATAACAAGAATAACCAGGGCGTGATCAATGAGATGGGTGAAAAATATAGCATTGTTAACACTCGGTCTGTTGCTGCTGACAGGCATACTCCTTGGCATCTATGCATCAGTCAGAAAGGATAAGATCTCTTCGGCCCTGATCGCAAAGCTCAATGAAAGTGTCAACACAAAGATCTCTTACGGTGACCTCAGGGTAACAATATTCGAATCATTTCCCAATATCACCGTAAAGTTCAATGACCTGCTGGTGGAGCCATCTCCGTTCTATGACAGGACACAGTTCAGGAATGAGAACAATGACACGCTTCTCTATGCCTCGTCGTTTTCGCTGGCAGTTTCAATCCCTTCACTGCTCACAGGCACTGTGGCTGTGCGCTCAATCACCGCGAGGGACGGAGAGGTAAGCCTGCTGACAGACAAGAGAGGTGACATAAACTACGAGGTTTTTTCCGGGCAGAAGAAGGATGGAAAGAATGTCAGACTGAGAAATATCAGCGCCGTAAACATAAAAGCAGTATGGAATGACAGGAGCTCGGAGTTGAGGATAGCGGGCAGTCTGAGTGATGCCACACTCGGGGGTGAGATCTTCCGGACGGGCATCTATCTCAATACCGATGTCAGCGCCAGCATCGATTCTGTCAATATCAAAGGCATGACTTTCAAAACCATCCCTGTCAGGGCAGAGGTCAAGCTGCGCAAATCTCCCAGCTCCCTTTCAGTGGCAAAGGGCTCCCTTGACATTGCAGACCTGAAGTTCGATATTGACGGCAACATGAATTACTCCGCATCAACTCTCGACCTGTCAGTTTCAGGAAAAAAAATAAACATCGCCTCTCTCATATCCATGCTGCCGGAAAGATGGAGGGCGTTGACCGGCAGGGTGACACCGTCAGGGATAATGGATCTGGATTGCACCATCACCGGTCCCTATGGGGAAGCTGGCAGTCCTCACATTGAAGTCAGCTATGGTCTCTCCGGCGGAAAGATGAGCCATGCTGCAAGCGGTTTCAAGGTCAACAACCTTGAATTCAGAGGGGGGCTTACCAACGGAGACCTCAACTCTTCGGAGACCTTCCGCTGCACGGTTGACAATCTTGTCGCCACCTACGGATCTGCTTCGGTCAAAGGCTCATTCATGATCAACAACCTGAACAAGCCCCATATCACACTAGCGCTTGACGGCGACCTCGACTTCAACGACCTGAACCGTATCATCAAATCAGGAAAAATTCATGATCAGAAAGGCTCCATAGCAGGAACAATAAGGCTTTCCGGCACTATCCCGGACAGCATTAAACCTGTTGCGGCCCTTCCATTGCTCAAGCCTGACATATCACTTGTATTCAAAGAGTTTGGTGCTGCCATCTCTGACAGCGGAATGGCCGTGTCAGGAATGAACGGCTCTCTCGTCATTAACAATGATCTTTTTGCTGACAGTCTCTCATTCACTTTCAGGGAACAGCATTTCATCATCAACGCCCACATGAGGAACTTCATACCATGGGTGGCCGGCAGGCCTGAGGTGCTTGAAATCACGGGTGAAGTTTATGCCGACAGATTAGTAACCGCCATGTTCACGGGGGCCGGGAGCGACACTGCCTCCGTTGAAGGAAGAGAGCTGAACCTATTCCCGGCAGATGTCAGGGCAGATGTCAGACTCAGAGCAGACAGCCTCATATTCAATGGCTTAAGGGCGGCATTTTTCAGCAGCACCGTTGAATACAAGCCTTATGTATTTACCTTCAGGGAGATAGCGGCCCAGGGGCTGGACGGACTTCTTGCCGGTGAATTCATGCTGGGCAAGCAGAAAGCGGGGGGATACATCAGCAAGGCATCGCTTGAAGTGAAAGGAATCGATATTAACAAGGCATTCACCACCTTCAATAATTTCGGGCAGACATTCATTATGAGCGAAAACCTTGATGGGAATCTGACAGGAACAACAACTATCCTCTCTCCCCTCGGAGATGATTTCAGGATCAACAAGGAGGCACTCGTGGCCGAAGCACACCTGTTTATAACCGAAGGGAGGCTTGTGAACTTTGCCCCTGTTGAGAGCCTGTCATCTTACCTTGACCTTGACGAGCTGAAAGACATCAGTTTCTCGAAGCTTGAAAATGACCTGTACATCAGCAACAGCACAGTGTCAATTCCCAGGATGCTGATAAACTCATCGGCGGTAAACTTTACCATGTACGGTACCCATGGCTTCAACAATGACTATTCGTACCATGTGCGCCTCCTCCTTTCGGAAGTGCTGAGCCGCAAGGCGAGAGAGAAAAACCGTGGCGTCAGTGCCTTCGGACAGATACAGGTCGACGGCAGCGGCAAGGCTACCATTCCGTTGAAGATTGTGTGCATCGGCGGTAAGACGGATGTGGGTTATGACTTCGGCCAGGCAAAGGATAACATAAAGACTGACATTGCCATTGAAAAGCAGACCCTGAAGGGGATCCTGAATGAAGAATACGGGTGGTACAAGGCAGATACTACCAGAGCCAGGCCGGCTGAGAACAAGCCAAAATTCACCATCACATGGGAGGAGGGAAAAGAGCCGCCGGCCGCCACCACGGAGAAGCACGAAGAGGTTACCGAGAGCCCGTTCAGGATCCTTCTTAAAAAGAAAAAATAACCCATGAACATCTATCGTAAAAGACTGTTATGGAAGGTTCTGCTTCTCGTTTTCGCGGTTGTCATAGGCCTCGGTTCACTCATCTATACACATGACCTGGTCTCAAGGCTCAAGGAGGAAGAGAAAAAGAAGGCTGAACAATGGGCTGAGGCTACCAGGAGGCTTGTCACCTCCGATGACTTTGAGTTCCTCTTCAGCATCATCGAGGATAACACCACCGTCCCGGTCATACTTATTGACGAGGAACATAATATTATCTCTCACAGGAACATCCCCTCGGCCATCTCTTCGGACATCACCTCGCTCATGAGGGAGCTGGGGCGCATGGAAAACCGGAATGAGCCTATCTCCATAGAGCTGCCGAACGGAATAGTCAACTATCTCTATTACCGTGAGAGCACCCTCCTCCGGCAGCTGAGGATCTACCCCTATGTACAGCTGGCGGTGATACTGCTTTTCATCGGCGTGGCTTACGTGGCCTTCAGCTCTTCACGCATGGCTGAACAGAACCAGGTGTGGGTGGGGCTCTCAAGAGAGACTGCTCATCAGCTCGGGACACCCACATCCTCTCTCTCGGCGTGGTGTGAGATCATCAGCAGCAGGTATCCCGGCACCGACATTGCAGAAGAACTGCCTGCCGATGTAGAGAGGCTCCTGAGGGTGGCGGAGCGGTTTTCACTCATCGGGTCAAAGCCGAAGCTTCAGCCTGAAGACCTGCCCTCGCTTGCAGAGATGACAGCGGCGTATCTGAGAAAGAGAATCGCATCAACGGTAGAGCTCAGCGTGCTGAATGAGACAGACAACTGCATCGCTATACCCTTCAATCCGGTCCTTCTCGGTTGGGTCATCGAGAACCTCGTAAAGAACTCAGCCGACGCTATGAAAGGCAGCGGCAAGATCGTCATAAGGCTTACCGAAACGAAGGCCGAGGCGATCATAGATGTGGATGACACAGGCAAGGGCATCCCAAGGAAGGATTTCAAGACGATATTCAAGCCGGGTTATACAACCCGTGAGCGCGGATGGGGACTGGGCCTCTCTCTCTCGAAGAGGATCATAGAGGAGTACCACAAGGGAAAGATATTTGTTCTGCGCTCCGAACCGGGAATGGGAAGCTGCATGCGCATCATCCTGAAAAAATAAGCCACTGAATCAACGGCCCTGATGAAGAGAAGCGATATAGAGATAATGGCGCCTGCAGGCTCATGGGAGTCGCTCCGTGCAGCCATACAGGGGGGGGCGGATTCAGTTTACTTCGGCGTGGAGAAGCTTAACATGAGGGCGCGCTCATCGGATAACTTCACTGCCGGCGACCTGCCGGCGATAGTCGCATTGTGCCGCGAACATGGCCTTAAAAGCTATCTCACCCTGAACATAGTGCTCTTTGATGAGGAGGTCAGTGAGATGCGTGAGATACTTGAGGCAGCCACCACTGCAGGCGTGACAGCGGTGATAGCCACTGATCAGGCAGCCATAATGGCTGCAAGGGAGGCAGGTATGGAAGTACACCTGTCAACTCAGCTTAACATCTCCAATGCCGGATCACTGAAGTTTTATTCCCAATGGGCCGATGTGGCCGTTCTTTCCCGTGAGCTTAACCTGGAACAGGTCAGGAAAGTATATGATTCCATCATCCGCGATAATATACGCGGCCCGGGAGGCGACCCGGTCAGGCTCGAAGTGTTCGTGCACGGGGCTCTCTGCATGGCCATCTCGGGTAAATGTTACCTGAGCCTTCATGAATACAACACCTCCGCCAACCGGGGCAACTGCTACCAGACCTGCAGAAGGGGATACGTGGTGACCGACAGTGAGACAGGTTATGAGCTGGAGATTGACAACCAGTTCATTATGTCACCAAAGGACCTCTGCACCATCAGGTTCCTTGACCAGGTCATTGATGCCGGCGCCCGAGTGCTCAAGATAGAAGGCAGGGCACGATCGGCAGAGTACGTCAAAACCGCCACTGAATGCTACAGCGAGGCGGCAGCGGCAGTGGCAGATGGCACCTTTGGCCCTGAGAAGGTTGAAGGATGGATGGCCCGTCTTGAAACGGTATTCAACAGAGGCTTCTGGGACGGGTACTATCTGGGACAGCGGCTGGGAGAGTGGAGCACCACCTACGGCTCAGCCGCAACAAAGAGAAAGATCTACCTGGGTAAGGTTACAAACTACTTCAGCAGACAGGGAGTGGCAGAAATCAGACTGGAAACCGGAGAGCTTAGCAGGGGCGATGACCTGATCATCACGGGTCCCACAACCGGCATAATCGAACACACTGTCTCAGGGCTTAGAGACGCATCAACGGGTGAGGCTGAGATGGTGCCAAAGGGGGAGGTCTGTTCGATTCAGGTGCCACATCATGTCAGACGGTCTGACAAGGTCTTCAAATGGGTTGAAGCCTCATTTCTGAAAAAGGGGTGATTTTATAATAATCCAAGCGCTGCTTCGGTCACTTTCGCAGCATTGACAGCCACATCATCGGTGTCAGTATCCACATACAGAACCTGTCCTGCCGGGCGCCTGGTGAGTCCGTAATTATATGACCTGTCGTAATATTCAAGCGTGATTTTAATCGCTGTCCGGTAATCATCCCTTTTTATGGCAACGAGCGCTTCGCGGGTCCGGTCGCCGCCCAGCCGTTTTGAAATTTTCATCACTGAAGCCTCGATCTGGGCAGACGGGAATGCTGTATATTCCTGCAGAAGCCTTGGCATACGGGTTTCGATACTCATCATAAGTGCAACCACAGGTGCAGTCTGCATCTGTTCAAAGAAGGCGTCAGGCATGAACACCGTGCCTATGTTGCGGCTCTCATCCTCAAGCCATATACGGGTATCATCATTCTTGCCCGAAAGGTCATCATAAAGAAGGTTTGCGAACTGTTCTGAGGATGGCTGGGGTGGCTGACCCAGGGCGCCAAAGGCCGAACCCCTGTGCGAGGCCAGTCGTTCAAGATCGGTGACCTGCGCTCCTGCCCCCATCATATGCTTAAGCAGCTCTGTCTTGCCGCTTCCCGTGAGGCCTCCGAGGATAATGTATTTTCTGCTTCCGCCAAGATCGCTGAGTATATGGTTCCGGTAAGCCTTGTATCCGCCTGCGAGCATCATGGGTGTTATTCCGCCCGTTGAAAAGAGCCATGCCATCGCCTCTGACCTCATCCCGCCACGCCAGCAGTGTACAAGCAGCTCTCTGTGATGAGCCAGCTCAAGACCACGCAAGAGCTTCGCCGACATCTGAGGAGCTGCCAGATCGATACCTCTCATCACTGCCTTTTCTGTGCCCTCGTTCTTGTAAAGGGTACCCACCTCGGCCCTCTGGCTGTCATCAAAAAGCGGGATATTGACTGCCCCGGGGATATGACCATAGGAGTATTCGCCGGGCGATCTGACATCCACCACTGGTATCCGCGCTCTGAGCCTCAGAAATTCATCAGGATTAAGTTTCCTTATGTCAGGCGGCATCTTACTCTTTCTGCTTGTGATACCTGTCTATAACCCTTCTCAGGTCTTCAACGGTTACCGGTTTGGAAAGCAGCTCCTTCATCCCCGTCTTTTCGACTTTCACCCTTGTCTCAGGCATATTGTCCGCCGAAAGGGCAACTATTAGTATATCCCTGTCAAATTCGAGTATGACCCTCGCTGCCTCAAAACCATCGACTTCAGGCATGATAAGGTCCATAAGGATCAGGTCGTAATGCTTCTCCCTGGCCATGTCTATGGCTTCGGCGCCGCTGGAGGCATATTCGGCGGTCACCCCCAGGACCTTAAGCAGGGAACCTACCACCTTCCTGTTAAGATGGTTGTCATCGACAACCAGTATGACCGGCAGGTCCGATCCCATTGAGGAGATCCTTCCCGGGCGATGGCTCAGTGCGGGGAAATGATCCTTGAGGACGTTAAGCAGGTCCTCACTGGCAAAAGGCTTGACAAGGAGATGGTCAATGCCAAGATCGACACACCTGGCGTAATGACCCCTGGGATCTTTCGAGGTGAACATAAGCACGATATGTTCTCCGGTCAGACCGGCATCCATCAGGGCCCTGGCCGCTTCAAAGCCGTCGGTCTCCGGTTCGTCAAAGACGATGAGAAGATTATACCTGCCCTGTTCGCTTCCGAGGCTGGTCCTGATCTGTGAGATAGTGTGCTTCTGGAAGCTTGTCACCGAAACAGGAAGTCCGAGGCGATGAATTATACTCAGGAAATCGTCATCACGTCCCTGAGTGCCTGTAATGACCAGGGTTCGTATGTCTGTTATCTCACTGAATCGGCTGAGATCGAGGGTCTTGATTATCTTTTCATTGAGATGCACATTGATGGAGAAGGTCACCTTCAGTCCTCTCTCATGTCCGGAAGAATCTTTGCCGGCCGGACTTTCTGCTGTCAGTTCACCTCCCATAAGCTCGGTGAGCTGTCTGGCAAGGATAGGGCCAAGTTTAAGATCTTCAGCCCATTCTGACCGTTCGGTCAGGCTTGTAAGATAATCTCCGAACAGCTTCTTCAGCTCTGCCTTAGTGTAGTTGTTGCCTGTGTCGGTCACCGTGAACTCCAGCGTAAACTGGTTTCCGGAAGTTTTCCTGACCCGGCATTCAAGTCTTATCTCCCCTGTAAGTGTCCCTGCCAGTGAATTGTTCAGGAGATTGGTTATCACCTGCCTGAGCCTGTACGGATCGCCGATAAGGTTTTCGGGGACGGCCTGGTCAACCGTTGAAATAAATTTGACGAGTGCTTCGGGGTTCTGACGCTTGACCAGGTTGAGACTGTAGGCCACCTCCTCCCTAAGCCTGAAGGGTATTTCATCAAGGATCATCTTCCCTGTCTCCATCTTCGAGACATCAAAAATGTCATTGATGATCGTCAGAAGGAGGTCTGCCGATCGCCTGAGAAGCATGGCCAGCTCCTTCGATTCCTCAGGCAGGTCAGACCTGTTGAGTATCTCGGTCATTCCAAGTATACCGTTAAGCGGTGTCCGGATCTCAAAGCTCATGCGTGCCAGCAGTTCCGATTTGGCGATATTGGCATCTGCCTCCTGCCTTCGGGCCGACTCAAGTGAGGTAACGTCAATCAGCACCTCAAGCGTGGAGTCATCACCCCTGTATTTTACAGGGATGCTGTTAATGAATACTATTCTGTCACCCTCAGCCCCGGGTAGCCTGATGACTGTCCCCTGGCTGTAATGATCAGGTTTATCACTCACATATTCGTTGCGGGAGAGGTCGGGCACAAGTTTTCCCGTCATCTCATTTTCATTCTCAAATGAAAATAGAAGGGCCGCCTGCCTGTTTGCCCTGATGATCTCCCTGCCGGAGTTGTATATGATGAACCCCACAGGCATCTGGTCGATGATTGATAAGAGCGCTTCCTCTGAGCCCCCGGTTTCCCTCAGCTTCCCGGCCTGCCTCCTCAGATAGTACTGGAAGAAAAAGATTATGAAGAGGAGTGTGAGCATGGTCAGAATGCCCAGAATCAGTAAGTTCCTTACGATATATTTTCTGAAGAACTCGGTGGGCGCAGAGAAGACCAGGCCGAAATCCAGCCCCAGGAAGTTCACCGGGTAGAATGATGAGAGTATCTCATTTGAAACGCCTTCGCTCTCCATGCCGTGGGTCAGCCTTCCCGAGTTGCCCTGTTCCAGGGCATCGGTTATCTTATTCAGCTGGCTGTAGATGACCTCCCCGCCATGATTATCGAAAATTATTGTCCCGGTATCGTTTACCACCCACTGCCACTGGAACTGTTCAAGGTTATACTTTGCAAAAATCCTCGAGAAGTACCTGGTGAAGTCGAGAGTGATTACAAGGTTCCCGAGCACCTCGCCGTTGCTGAGCACCGGCAGGTAATACTTATACCTCTCCCTCTCTTTTTCAAACTGTTCCACCGTGTAGATCTGCGGCACCGTCTGTGCCCTGTAGGAGCCATCAAGCCAGGAATTCCTCTCCTCATCCTTGAAAAGGGTGTAGACATCACCCAGGTTGTTGTTAAGCATCAGCCCCACAATGATATCCTCGTACCTGGAGTAATAAAGTTTCATCTTTTCCCGGGCCCGTTCATTGACTGACGGGTCTGTGAAGAATTGCGGTATATCGTCGGAAAAATCGATCTCATTGAGGTCACTGATGATGTACATGCTGGTATTATCAATGTCGGAGCCGACAATCATAACCTGCCTGTCAAGGATCTTGTTTGAGTATTCTATCTGATTCCTGAAAAGGCTGACATAGAACAATGCAGTAATCACCACCAGGATCAGGAAAGCGGAATACGCAACAAGAGAGATTTTTTTCATTCAGAAGTAGTTCTTTCCTTTGAGATAACGATTATCTGTACTTATCATTGTCCTCAAGCATCATGCTGACATAGCTTTTATATCTCCACGGTTCAATCATGTTGCAGGCTACGGCTTCACGAACGGCGCATCCGGGTTCATTCAGGTGGAGGCAGTTGTAAAACCTGCATCCCGGAGAGGCCCTGAAGATCTCGGGGAAAAAATGGTAAATCTCGTATCGGTCAAAGTCAATGACTCCGAACCCGCGAATTCCCGGTGTATCAATTACATACCCACCCCCGGGAAGCGGGTGCATCTCCGGGAATGTGGTGATATGCCTGCCCTGTTCATGATAATCGGATATCGGGCCTGTCCGGAGTGTCAGGGAGGGATTGAGCCTGTTCAGCAGAGTGCTTTTGCCTACTCCGGAGTTCCCCGCCACAAGTGTTGTCTTATTACTGAGGAGGTCAGCAATCTGGTCTATGCTCTCATCTTCGGTGGCGGAAAAGATGAAGACAGGGTATCCTATCTTCTGATATACATCTCTGATTTTGAGGGCAATAGCTATCTCATCAGTACCGTAAAGATCAGCCTTGTTTATGAGAATGGAAGCGGGGATGCGATAGGCTTCTGCCGTGGCAAGAAAACGGTCGATGAACACTACCGGGGTCGACGGCATCTTGACCGAGATCATCAGGAAGGCCTGATCGATATTGGCGGCTATTATCTGTGACTCTCTTGAGAGGTTGGAAGCCTTGCGTATGATGTAGTTCCTTCGTGGAGAGAGAGCTGTAATAAGAGACTCCTTCTCATCAATCGTCACCCTGTCTCCTACAGCTACCGGGTTTGTGGTACGGGCTCCGCTGACCCTGAAAATACCCTTGAGGACACACTCATGGATGTTCCCTTCATCATCAAGTACCCTGTAGCGGCTTCCTGTTGATTTTATGACAATACCCTGCTTCACCCCCGTGAAATTTGTGACAATAATAAAAAAAGTGATGCCAGGTTTACCGGGACATCACCTCTTTTGCCGCATAAGCTCAGGCTTTTCAATACTCCGCTGCCATCAGGAAGAAAGGCTTCATCTCGAAGTTCGAATAGTAAGGCCTGAGCCTTTCGGTATTGTAATACTCTGACACCTTAACCATCTTCTTTGAGGAGGTAACGACATCGATGGGAACATTGTCATAGCGTCCGTTCTTGAGCACCACAACCCTGCCGTGTATCCCCTTCATGATAAGGTCGAGAGCCAGGTTTCCGAATGCCATGGGTACAATTGAGTCAACGGCGTCAGGGTCACCGCCCCTGACCATGTAGCCAAGCTTCTGGTTAATGATATTGATGATTTTGCCCTTGTTGTACTTGGCTGTGTGTCCCTTGATCTCGGCAGATACCAGGTCGCCTATGCCACCCAGTTTTGCATGGCCGTACGCATCACGCTCATTGTCCTGGAATATCATATCACCGCCCTTGTACAGCGCTCCTTCGGAAACCAGGACTATTGAGTACTTGCTCGGGTTGGAGTTGCGGTCTTCAACGAGAAGCCTGGCGAGCTGATCAATGTCGAACCTGTATTCTGGTATTACACAACGGTTTGCGGCACCGGCCATCGTCGGGAGCATAGCGGTGAACCCGGCATACCTGCCGAACACCTCAAGTACCATTATGCGTTCGTGTGACCCCGCCGAGGTGCGGAGGGTGTTGGTCATCTGTATCGTTCGGGTGACACAGGTGCTGAACCCGATGCAATAGTCCGTTCCCGGCACGTCATTGTCCATGGTCTTCGGGATGGCGACCACCTTAACACCCTGCTTGTAGAGATGGACTCCGTAGCTCAGGGTATCGTCTCCGCCAATGGGTATGAGATAATCAATGCCAAGCCACTCGAGGTTCTTCAGAACCTCCGGTGTAAGGTCATTTATCTCCCCGTTGTAGGTATCCTTCAGATGTTCCGGAACGTCATTTTTAGCCACATGGCTGGGCCTTGTACGCGAAGTATGAAGGTATGTGCCTCCGGTTCTTCCAGACTTATTGACAATGTCATCTGTCAGCACAACGAAGCAATTGCTGTTATCTGCCTTGGGGTCCCTTATAATCTCGATAATGCCGCCCCATCCCCTCCGGAGCCCGATCACTTTGTACCCTTCCCTGTTTGCCCTGATGGTAACGGCCCTGATTGCGGGGTTAAGCCCAGGCACATCGCCTCCGCCCGTCAGGATGCCAATCACTCCTTTGATTTTCTTCTGGTTTGCCATTTTAAGTTGCCCTGTTTATTAAAATTCTAATGCAGGTGGTAAAAGTAGAACATTTCAAAATCATATCAAAAAAGTAATCCTGATCCCCTTTAATATTTTAATAATTTTGAGGAAAAAGCTAATGAATACAAAAGAGAAGGCGATCAGCCATTTCCGTGAGGGTTTTAACTGCTCGCAGTCGGTGCTCATGGCATGTGCCGGTGACAGTGAGGCGATGGCAAAGGCAGGAGCTTCTTTCGGAGGCGGGATGGGAAGGCTGCAGAAAACCTGCGGGGCAGTGACTGGAGCCTACATCTGGATAGGGTTGGCATACGGGTCAGAGGGACTGCCCGGAGAGGATGATAAAACCAGGGTATATGATAAAGTGAGAGAGTTCAACAGGATCTTCGTTGCCAGGAACGGAAGCGATCTCTGTTCGGAGCTGCTGGGAGAGAACCTCAACACTCCTGAAGGAAAGAGCCGTATTGCACGGAGAGGACTCACAGAATCGGTATGTGAGAAGTGCATAACCGATGCTATTGATATTATTGAGACGCTGGGTGACAGATGAAAAGGGTGGTGATAACCGGGGGAACCGGACTGATAGGCTCGCACCTGAGCGACCTGCTTGCCGGTGAGGGTTATGAGGTAGTTCATCTCACGCGAAAGATCAGAGAGGGCGGGAAATACAAGGCATACCTCTGGGATCCGCAGCAGGGATACTGTGACCCCGGTGCATTCAGGGACGGAGATGCAATAGTACACCTTGCGGGGGCAAACATAGGCTCGAGGCCCTGGAGCAGGGCCCGCAGAAGGGAGATCATCAGCAGCCGCACGGAGACGGCAGAGCTGATTTACAGGTCATCAGCCGGGTCGGGCGTGATGCCTTCGGTATTCGTCACCGCCTCCGGCATAAGCATCTACGGTTCTCAGACCACGGAGAGGATTTTCCGTGAGGATGACCCCGCCGGCAGTGATTTCCTGGCAGAGACCTGCCGCCTCTGGGAATCGGCCGCAGATCACTTTGCAAATGACGGTGCCAGGGTGGTAAAGATAAGGACCGCCGTAGTGCTCGCCTCCTCGGGCTCAGCCCTGTCAAAGATGACATTGCCGGCAAAGGCCGGACTGATAGTCAGGCTCGGGCCGGGAAACCAGTATTTCCCGTGGATCCATATTGACGACCTCTGCCATATCTATCTCAAGGCTGTCTGTGACGGCACAATGACCGGACCGTACAATGCTTCCGCACCTGATCACATAACGCATGACATGCTGATGACCGTAGTGGCAAGGCAGAAGGGGCTGCCGGTGTTCCTTCCCCATGTGCCCGCATGGCTGCTGAGGGCAATACTCGGCGAGATGTCCGTGGTGCTGACCAGCGGCAGCAGGATCTCGTCAGAACGGCTTAGAGCCAGTGGCTTCGGATTCATTTACCCCGATCTGGTCTCTGCCCTGCAAGCCTGCTGAAACAATGGCGAAACACCGGTAGTTAACGGCCGGCCTCTGTTCATGACCGGCACAATCAGCCCCTCCTGGAGATCACCTCCAGTTTGCTCATATCTGTTATCTCTATGGTCCGGCCGTTTGATTTGATAATGCCGTCTCGTCGGAACTCTGAAAAAGTACGGATGACATTGGCTGAACTCATGCTTATCAGGTCGGCGATCTCCTTCCGGGAGACTGGAAGGTCAAATATCCTTGAGTGATAAATCTCTCCTGAAAAATAGAGAATCACATAGGCTATCCTGCCGGCCAGGTTTCTTTTCCTGATCTCCAGCCCCAGTGAAATGATATTCTCCGATGTGCGTGACAGAACCGTTATAAGATTGAGGGCGAAACTGCCATTCCTGATTATCAGCTCCTTAATCAGGTCTATTTTTATACAGCAGACGACTGAATCCTCAAGGGCGGAGAGGGAGTACCTGTACCTGTCCTCATGGAAAACGCTGATGTTGCTGACGAATTCAAAGGGCCTCGTTATGGTTATGATCTGTTCATCACCGTTGTCGGTCTCCTTGTAGAGCTTCACCAGTCCGTTTTTGAGATACTTGAAGTCCTGTATGATGTCGCCCTCTGAATGTATAACCTCTCCCTTCGAATAGGATTTCTCTTCCCTGGCATCGCATATACGGGCTATATCCTCATCAATAAGGCTTGAGAAGGCCAGGTTTCTCAGATCGCAGGACAAACAGCTGCATCTTTTCTTCTGTGGTATAGTCACTAAATCCATGGGTATTGCAAATTTAGAACAATCTGCCGATAAATTCGTTCACCTTTTTTAATTTTGACAAACTTCGATGCTCATTATAAGACTATGATTTACAGAACTGATTATCATGTTCACACCACCTACAGTGACGGCAAGGCGGAGCCTGAGGCCTGCATAGAGGCTGCCGTCAAAAAGGGCCTCCGGGAGATAGGATTTTCCGACCATCTGAACCCGGCCGGGGAGCGCCTGCAGTGGTGTATGGATCATGACCGCCTTCCCGAATATGCCGAACATGTTATGAGGCTCAGGAAAGAGCATCCGGAGATAGCGGTGCGGCTGGGCATTGAAGTCGATTATTTTCCACACCTGGAAAAGGAGACCGAAAGGCTTATCAGCGCCTTCCCCTTTGACTACATTATCGGATCTGTCCATTACCTCGGCGAAGAGACGGTTGACCTCGGGCCGGAGTTTTACATCGGCAAAGAGATCGGCCTGGTTTATGAGAACTATTTCAACCTTGTCTGCGAGGCTGCTGCAACAGGTTTCTTTGACATCATAGGCCACCCTGACCTGGTGAGGATACACCGCTTCATCCCTGATGATGACATCACACACCTCTACAGCATGATGGCAGCAGCCTTCGAGATCCATGATGTCGCCTTTGAGCTGAACACCAACGGCAGGAACAAGCCCCTGCACGACTTTTATCCTGACAGGAGGTATCTCCAGCTGTTTGCGGAACATGGCGTACCGGTGTGCGTCAACTCCGACGCTCATTCCCCCGAACGGATAGGTCAGTATTTTGATGAGGGATACGATCTCCTGAAGCAGGCCGGGTACAGGGAGATGGCCGCCTTCAGGAACCGCGAACGTTATATGATTCCTTTTTGAAATTAATCCCTTTGGCTATATTCCATTCCCTTGCCGAAATTCCAATGAAATCACCCCGGTAATCATTAGGGAGTAACGGCTGTCAGGCGGCAGCATCCGCTGTCAGGCGGCACCAGTCAGATGTTCAATGAGAATTTTAATGCCTATGGCTGCCAGTATAAGGCCCCCGAGTATCTCCACCCTTGATCCGAGGCGGCTGCCTGCCGATTTGCCGATGCGTATCGCGGTCATCGACGCAAGGAATGTCACAGCTCCTATTATGATTCCGGCGACCCATATCTGAACTTTGAGGAGGGCAAAACTGATGCCAACGGCAAAGGCATCTATACTGGTACCGATTGCCATGGTCAGCAGTATTGTGAGCCTGTTGAAATCAACCGGCGCTTTCCGGTCATCCTTCTTCATCCCCTCAATCACCATTCTTGCCCCAAGGATCACAAGAAGACCGAACGCAACCCAATGGTCATACTTTTCAATGAAATGGCGCAGCGTTGATCCCAGAAAGAAACCCAGCACGGTAAATCCGCCCTGAAAAAGGGCAAGGACAAAGGCAATGCGCATCGCATTCCGGAAGCGGATTCTTGATTTAATGACACCGCACGTAAGTGAAACCGCAAAGCTGTCAAACGAGAGGGCGAGAGCAATACCTATAATCGTAACAGGATCCATGGCCAATAAGGAGGGCTCAAAAATAGTCAAATATTACTATTTTTACCTCCCTGATCAGTCAAATGAGGGTAGTAATTCAGAGAGTAAAGAGCTCCTCCGTGACCATCAACGGTGAGTTACGTTCATCAACGGGGCGGGGTCTCCTGGTATTCGTTGGCATTGAGGATGCCGACACCAGTGAAGATGCCGCATGGCTGGCTGCCAGGGTGGTCAACATGCGGCTGTTTGATGACAGTGACGGAGTGATGAACCTGTCTTCCCTGGAGACGGGGAGTGACATAATGATAGTCAGCCAGTTCACCCTCCACGCCTCTACCAAAAAAGGAAACAGACCTTCATATATAAGGGCCGCCAGGCCCGAAAAGGCGATACCTTTATACGAGGCTTTCATTGCACACACCGAAGCGCTTCTCGGGCGGAGCGTAAGCACTGGCATCTTCGGGGCAATGATGGAAATAGAGCTTATAAATGACGGACCTGTAACAATCATTACAGACAGCAGAAACAGGGAATGACTGATAAAGAGTTAAAAAGGTCCGTTCTGACGGTCACCGCATTCGCATCGTTCCTGACGCCGTTCATGGGTTCATCCATCAATCTCGCCCTGCCCTCCATAGGAGATGAGATGGGCGTCAATGCCGTTACTCTGAACTGGATAGTCAGCAGTTATATGCTTACCACCTCCATCCTGCTGCTCCCGGCCGGCAGGACGGGTGATATACTCGGTCGTAAGAAGGTGTTCACGGCAGGACTGGTAATCTTTACCCTGGCAATGATCCTGCTGACCTTCACCCCGGGCATAAAATGGCTCATCGGCGTCAGGATCCTCCAGGGTGCCGGCGGGGCAATGATGTTCGGCACCAACATGGCCATACTGACCTCTGTCTTTCCTCCGGGTGAGCGTGGACGCGCAATGGGTATAAATGTCACGGCAGTATATGCAGGGCTGGCCTCAGGGCCTTTTCTGGGCGGCATCCTTACACGATACCTGGGATGGAGAAGCATATTCGCCTTCCTGGTGCCGATGGGAATAATCAGCCTCATCCTTATCCGTCGCAAAATGAAGGGAGAATGGGCTGATGCGAAAGGCGAAAGCTTTGACTGGACGGGTGCTGTGGTATACGGGCTGTCAATCGCAGGGTTAATGTATGGCTTCTCGAAGCTGCCGTCATTGCAGGGATGGATCATTACTGCCTCCGGAATGGCTCTTGTGCCTCTTTTCATCATGAGGGAGAAGAGAACTGCGCACCCCCTTTTCGATATAACCCTGATTTCAAGAAACAGGGTCTTTGCATTCTCCAGCCTCGCAGCCCTGATCCATTATGCTGCCACCAGCGCAATAGGATTCTTCCTCAGTCTCTTTCTGCAGTATATCAAGGATCTGGGTCCACGTGATGCGGGATTTGTACTGATGGCATGGCCGGTGACAATGACACTTATCTCTCCCGTTGCCGGCAAACTGTCAGATAAACACAATCCGGGTGTGCTGGCCTCAACAGGCATGGCCATCTCATCGGCCGGGCTGATATTGCTCTGTTTCATAAATGAGCAGACATCCGTGGCTTTTATCACTGTGGTGCTGGTCATTATGGGCGCCGGCTTTTCTCTCTTCTCCTCTCCAAACTCAAACGCCATCATGAGTTCCGTTGAAAGGAGACAGCTCGGGAATGCTTCCGGGATGCTAGGCACCATGAGAAACGTGGGCCAGACATTCAGCATGGCGATAGCCCTTATGCTCCTCGCCCTGTATATGGGTCAGGCAAGGATTAACCCCGCCAATTACCCGCAACTAATGAGCGCAATGAAGAGCGCCTTTATAATCTTTTCGATACTCTGCTTTGCAGGCATATTTGCATCGCTCGCAAGAAACAAAAGCCTGCGCAAATAAATTACCCCTCTTTGTTTGTTTTACAGAAACATGGGTGTTTCATTAAAAACAATTAAATTGACCCACGTTTACCGGCCGGCACAGAACATACACTGGCAGATACATACCATTAATTATGACCAAATTATACAAGAAGCTGTTAAACCACGACTACTCGCCCGGGGAGATGGGAGAATGCATTACCGAGGCCGCAAGGATGACCCGTTCTGCAGGGAGGTCCCCTGTTCTGAAGGAAATTTTCTCCTTTATTGACCTTACAAGCCTCAACACCACCGACAGCACCGGAACGATAGGGAGCTTTGCCGAAAGGACCGCCGCCTTCCGCTTCAGCTACAACGATATAAGCAATGTGGCGGCGCTATGCGTCTTCCCAAACTTCGCTGCCGTAGCCCGCGAAAAACTGGATGGCAGCGGGGTCAGGCTGGCCGTGGTGTCAGCCTCCTTCCCGACCTCGCAGACATTCCTGGAGGTTAAGACCCTGGAGACTGAGCTGGCAGTCAGGATGGGTGCTGATGAAATAGACATTGTAATGCCCGTCGGAACATTTCTCGAGGGCGACTATGACACAGCCATTGATGAACTCAGAACAATAAGGCAGTATGCCGGCGAAGCCACACTGAAGGTGATACTGGAGACGGGGCTGATCAAGGACGAAAGGAATATATACCGGGCCTCCATAGTAGCGATGGAATCCGGTGCCGATTTTATCAAGACCTCAACGGGAAAGAGCCAGGTGTCGGCAACACCCGAGGCTGCCTGGGTGATGTGCCGTGCGATACGCGACTACTGGAATGAGACAGGCATAATGATAGGTTTCAAGGCCGCAGGCGGAATAGTCTCTCCTGATGACGCGATGATCTATTACTTCATCGTTAAGAACATGCTCGGGGATAAATGGCTGTCACGTGACTATTTCAGGATAGGGGCGTCGCGACTGGCAAACAACATACTGGCCGAGCTGTACCCCGGGCAGCCTGCATACTTTTAGAATTCCGGCATGATGTCTGACCAGGGAGATACCGGCAGTATTGTTGCAACTGATACTCTGTCAGCTCCTGCACCACAGGAGGAGTTCAGTATTGGCCGTATCATTCCGCTGCATGCCACCGGAACGAAAATGCCGGAACCATATATTAATCAGCATAAACTGAGTACCGGTCATTTAACCGTCGCCGGACGCGTTGACGGACAGCCGCTGCCGGAGGAGATTCTCAATGCCGATTTCAGCTTTGTAATCCTCTCCCTGTCGCTGCTCATAGTAACACTGATGATGTCGTTCGGCAGAAAGAGAATGCTGACGGGAGTGTCATCATTGGGATTCAGGAGGCAGCCTGAACTGGCTCCCCCCGACACATCGGAACTGTTCGGATGGCCTTCGGTCTTCAGGAATCTTTTTACCGTACTGAACACAGGCATGTTCGCCACCATCGCGCTGCTGCTCACTGACAGCATGCATTATGACCACCCGTCAGGGTCAGTGAAGCTGGCCGTAATCCTCTCAGGATCCTTTCTGGCTGCCCTGATGGTAAGGCACCTTACCTGTATCATCGCGGCTGAAGTGACCGGATGGAAAAAGCTCTTCCGTGAGTATATGAATGTGGTTTACAATGCCTGGTTCACCAATGCTCTCCTGCTCTTTATCCTCAACGCCATTATACTTTTCGCACCACTTAACAATAATTACCCTTTCATCGTAACGGGCCTAGTAATAACTACTATAT
Organism: uncultured Rikenellaceae bacterium; assembly: GCA_963696805.1. Classification (GTDB taxonomy): domain Bacteria; phylum Bacteroidota; class Bacteroidia; order Bacteroidales; family VadinHA17; genus SR-FBR-E99. The sequence goes on along the minus strand of CAVOLF010000005.1, from coordinate 133,356 downwards.
TCCTCATAATACGCATATTAAGACTGCTTTCAATTTTTACTTACAGGCATATCCCAATATTATATTTCATTTTGTACCTTTGTGCCCTTGAAGTCTTACCCGTTCTGGTCATCCTGAAGATACTCGGTGTCTTCTGACCAGGCCTGGTAAAAAGAGGAGGTTGAACTTAAAACTTATGGCTTTGAAGATAAGGAAGGTACTAGTGTCGCAGCCTGAGCCAAACAATCCGAAATCACCATATTTCGAGCTCGCAAAAAAATACAATCTGAAAATCGACTTCAGACAATTCATTCAGGTGGAGGGTATATCCGTAAAGGATTTCCGGACGCAGAAGATCAACCTGCCTGATTTCACGGCAGTAGTCTTTACCTCAAAAACTGCAATTGATCACTACTTCAGGATTTGTGACGAAATGCGAATCACCGTCCCTGACACCATGAAGTATTTCTGCATCACCGAGAATGTGGCCTTCTACCTTCAGAAGTACATAGTATACCGCAAGAGGAAAATTTTCCACGGCAAGGCAAATTTTGAAGATCTCATTGACATAATAGTTAAGCACCGCGAGGAGAACTTTTTCGTCCCGCTGTCTGATCCTCACAAGACAGACATACCCGAACTGCTGACAAAGCATAATATTAATTTTATGATTGGCACCATGTACCGCACAATCACCAAGGGTTTTGATTCCAAGGAGCTTGATTATGACATCCTGGTCTTCTTCAGTCCTTCAGGAATCAAGTCGCTGAAGGAAAACTTCCCGGCATTCACGCAGGGGGATGTCAAGATTGCAGCCTTCGGTCCCACAACGGCAGAGTCGGTTACCAACGAGGGGTTCAGGCTTGACATCCAGGCCCCAAACCCAAAGGCTCCTTCAATGACCATGGCCCTTGACTGCTTCATCAGGGAATTTAACAAGAACCACAAATAGTTCAGGAGGGATATGACCCTCCAATAGAAAGCATTTCTCAGAACAGGTCGATGCTTTCTCTTTGCAAATGACACAAACGGACGCATCATTCAGCAAGGAAGAGAGACTCTGCGGCATAAAGGCTGTCAGCGAACTCTTTTCGGGAGGCCGCACATTGAACCTGCCCCCTCTCAGGATAATATACAGGATATTGCCTGCCGATGTGAATCTTCAACCGGTGAGAGTGCTTATCTCTGTTCCCAAAAGACACTTTAAAAAAGCCGTTGAACGCAACCTGATCCGTAGAAGGATAAGAGAGTCATGGAGGATGAATAAAACTACATTGAAAGCTACTCTCGCAGGCAGCGCCAGCCGCCTCGAGTTGGCAATTATCTGGAATGATACAGTGATAAGGAGCTATGACGAGACCCGGAAGTCTGTAATAGAGGCGATCGGGAGGTTGACACGTCTTAAATATTAACTTTGCGAAAATTTCTTTTATGAGAAGCGTAATCAGAAATAAGCTATTGGTGACAGGGGCTTTGATCATCACGGCAACCCTGGCGTTGGGATTCCTTATGGGAGGCCAGGAGAGCAAGGACTTCAAGCTTACCAGGAACATTGACATCTATATATCCCTCCTCAGGGAACTCAACGCCTTCTATGTTGATGAGATCGACCCTGAAAAGCTGGTGCATAAAAGCATCTCCGGGATGCTTTCAACCCTTGACCCATACACCTCTTTCTATCCTGAAGAGGACTCCGGGGACCTCGATTTCATGACCACAGGCAAATATGGCGGTTTCGGTTCCCTGATCAGAAAATCAGGTGATTACATTCAGGTCACCAATGTCTATAAGGGGTTCCCTGCCGACATAAACGGCATCAGACCGGGTGATCTTATGCTCAGCATTGACGGGATATCGCTCAAGGGTGTCACCTCCGACAAGGCCTCCGACATGCTGAAGGGCGAACCGGGGACCCAGGCGGAGATAATAATCAGGCGGAACGGCCAGGAGCTGACGAAAAAACTCAGGAGAGAGAGGATATCCATATCTGCAGTCCCATATTACGGAATGGTGGATGAAAATACAGGCTATATCCGGTTCACCAATTTCACCCAGAACTGCATAGCCGAAGTAAGGGAGGCTCTTATCGACCTTAAGGAGAAGCAGGGGGCAGAGGATCTTATACTTGACCTCAGAAGCAATCCCGGCGGACTGGTGAATGAGGCAGTTGAAATAGTAAACCTGTTCGTCAGGCCGGGACAGGAGGTTGTCAGCACCAGGGGCAGGGCAAGGCAGTTCGATGCTGTCTTTCGCACCTCGAAGAGCCCCGTGGCACCTGATATGCCGGTTGTTGTACTTATTAACCGCGCATCTGCCTCCGCCTCTGAAATTGTAGCCGGGGCGCTGCAGGACCTCGACCGGGGCATAATCGTGGGGGAAAGATCATACGGAAAGGGCCTGGTGCAGGTAGCCCGGCCACTGAGCTACAAGGCGCAGGTAAAAATCACTACGGCAAAATATTACATACCAAGCGGAAGGTGCATACAGGCGGTCGACTTCTCTCATCCCAATGAGGACGGGAGCGTGGGATATATCCCGGATTCTCTCATCAAGACATTCAAAACCAGGAACGGAAGACCGGTGAAGGACGGCGGCGGAATTATTCCTGACATTACAGTGCCGTCAGACATGCTTAACCGCTTCACCAGCGAACTCTATGTTCAGAATATGGTATTTGATTATGCCACGAAGTATTACTGGTCAAACCCGCAGCCTGTGATGCTCGACAGCCTGAAGCTGAATGAACGCGACATGGAACGCTTCGAAGCTTTTCTGGAAGAGAGGAAGTTCTCTTACCGTACAAACTCCGAGACGCTGCTTGAGGAGCTTACCACCTCTGCCAGGGAGGAGGATCTGTTCAGTAACAACAGTGAAACTATCGAAAAACTCAGGGAGGGCCTCAGCCATACTCTCGAAAGAGATATGTCAGTATACGGGGAAGAGGTTGCCGAACTGATAGAATCTGAACTTGCCGGAAGGTATTTTTACGATGCCGGGATGGTACGATACTCACTGACACGTGACTCTCAGGTGAAAGAGGCGATAAGCATCGCAGGGGATAAAGTGCGATACCAGTCTGTACTCAAGGGTTCTTCAGGCCTGCGGGCACAGTGACAGCCTGATCACTTCAGCTCCTGGGAGCCTGATCAAAACAGATCCTTCTTCCAGACCGGAAGTCGTTCCTTTACCATCTCAAGGGTGTGGCAGCATGCCCGCGTAGCGTGATCGCGGTGACCTGATGTCACCATTATGAACAGCGAGGTCTCTCCGGCCCTGACCAGTCCGGTGGAGTGAACGATTACCACCATCCTCACATCGCTGAAGGCAGCCTGAACCGTTTTAACGATCTCTTCAGCCTCTTTCACGGCCATATCGTCATATGCTGAATATTCAATTGCTGAGACTCTCTGCCCCTCGACCTCATCATCTCGCACCTTGCCAATAAATATTGACACGGCTCCTGCGGAGGCATCATTATTTCCAAGTGTCATTAATTCAGAAATAAGCATGGGTGTTATCGGCCCCCCGACCAGATACCTGTTTTTCATTGTCAGACTAAGATATATCATCCCCCCTGGAAGGGAGGCAGTATTGCAATTAAATCATTATCCCTCAGATCAGACTCCTCCCTGAGAAAAGTCCTGTTCAGGGCCATCCTGAAAGATATATTCCGCATTGCCGGGTATCTGTCATAGATCTCCCTGCGCAGTGATGCCGTATCTCCGGCAGTAAGCTCTTCATCAGCCTTTCCCGCAATCTCCTGCGCAGCCCCAAAAAAGAGCACCCTGACTTTAGCACTCATGATCAGTGCGCCTCCAGCCAGTTGTTTCCCGTGCCTGTGTCTACCTCCAGTGGCACTCTAAGGTCAGCAGCTCCCTTCAGCTCCTCAGTTACCATGGTTCTGAGTCTTTCAACCGAGGTGATGTCAACTTCGAATATAAGCTCATCATGCACCTGCAGTATCATCTTTGCCTCAGGGATCTCCTTCTCAAGCCTGGCGGCAATCCTTACCATTGCTATCTTGATGATGTCGGCGGCACTGCCCTGCAGGGGAGCGTTGATGGCATTGCGCTCAGCGTTGCCCCTGACAACCTGGTTTCTCGATTGGATGTCAGGCAGATAGCGCCTCCGTCCGAACATGGTTGTAACATAGCCTGACTCCCTTGCCCGGCGGATACTTTCATCCATGTAAACCTTCACCCCCGGGTACGAGCTGAAATAACCGTCGATAAGTTCTTTTGCCTCTTTTCTCCCGATGTTGAGCCTCTCGGAGAGACCAAATGCCGAGATCCCGTAAATGATGCCAAAATTGGCAGTCTTGGCCTTTGCGCGCATCTCTCGGGTCACATCGGATACCGGGACGCCGAATATTTTTGAAGCTGTTGCCGAATGGATATCCTGCCCTGACAGAAAGTCTTCAATCATAGTACTGTCACCGCTCAGGTGAGCCATCAGCCTGAGTTCGATCTGTGAATAGTCGGCACTGAGGAATATCTTCCCGCTGGCGGGAATAAACGCCTTGCGTATCTCCCTACCCTCTGCATCGCGCACGGGTATGTTCTGAAGATTCGGATTGGTGGAGCTCAGTCTCCCCGTTGATGCAACGGCCTGGTTGTAAGTGGTGTGTATTCTCCCCGTCCTTTTGTCAATCAGCTCCGGGAGCGACTCCACATAGGTTGAGAGAAGCTTTTTCAGGCCGCGGTACTCAAGCACCTTTCCTATCACCGGGTGCTTTGCCGTGAGCCTCTGCAACACCTCCTCGTCGGTACGGTACTGCCTTGTCTTTGTCAGACGGGCTTTGTCGTCGAGGCGCAGCCTGACGAACAGGATCTCACCAAGTTGCTTTGGCGATGAAATGTTGAATTCCTGTCCGGCGAGTGTATAAATCTCCTTTTCAAGTCCGATAATGGTCTCACGGAGTGTGACGGCATAATTTTTAAGGACGCTTTCGTCTATCAGGATGCCCTCACGCTCCATTGCCGCCAGCACGCTTATGAGTGGCATCTCGATGTCGGCTGCCAGCCGGTCAAGCCCCTCCTTTCTGAGAGCCGGCTCGAATATCTCCTTTAGTTGCCATGTCACATCGGCATCCTCCACCGCATACTCCTTTACCCTATCCTTGTCGACGTCGCGCATATTCCTCTGCCTGGGACCCCGTTCACCTATAAGTTCCTCGATATGAACAGGTTCATAATTGAGGTACTTTGCGGCCAGCAGGTCCATGTTATGTCGCATGTCAGGCTCAAGCAGATAATGAGCCATCATCGTATCAAACAGGGCGCCTTTTACGCTGATGCCGTATCCAGAGAGCACCTGCATATCGAACTTCAGGTTCTGCCCTGTCTTCCTGATTTTCTCATTTTCAAAGAGAGGCCGGAACGGTTCGAGAAGCTTCAGGGCTTCGCTCCTGTCCGGCGGAAGCCACAGGAGAGTTCCCGACCCTTTTTCCCAACAGAATGCAATTGCAACCAGCTGTGTATTCAGAGGATCAAGGGAGGTTGTCTCAGTGTCAAAGCAGAACTCGCGGAGCCCTGCCAGTCTGGCTGCCAGGTCCTCTGCCTCCCCGGCTGTTTCTGCGAGCGTATAGTTATGGAGAGTGGTGTTTATCGTTGCAAGGGTGGTGCCGGTGCCGGCTGATCCGAATAGTGTGCCCTGCTGATTTGCGGCCTGTTGTTGCCGCGAGGCAAAAATCCCTTCACCTGGCTCCTGCCTTGATGCAAAGAGTCCGTCATCAGGTACCTGCCTGCCGGAAGACAAACCCTGCCCTGGCTGGCCGGCATGCGTGTCAGCAGCAGGAGATTGCAGCTCACCTGAAGCCGGATTTATCTCTCCTTCACCCGCTGCAGGCAGACGTGATGCAAGTGTACGGAATTCAAGCTCCTCGTAAAGCCTTCGCAGGGCGGCAGTGTCAATCTCATGGCGGTGCAGTTCCTCATGCCTGAATTCCACCGGCACATCCTGCTCAATGGTTGCAAGACGCTTTGAAAGAAGGATCTGCTCCCTGTTCTGCTCAAGGATATCCTTTTGCCTCCCTGAGATCTCCGCGGTGCGCCCGAGGAGGGTCTCAATACTACCATGTTCGCTGATGAGTTTACAGGCCGTTTTAGGGCCTATACCGGGAGCCCCGGGTATATTGTCCGAGCTGTCTCCCATCAGGCCCAGAAGGTCTGTGATATTGCCGGGTGCAACACCGTACTCCCTGATTATCTCCTTCACTCCCCATATTTCAGCCTCTCCGCCTCCGCGACCAGGCCTGTACATAACAACCCTGTCTGTGACCAGCTGCGCAAAATCCTTGTCAGGTGTCATCATGAAAGCCGTATAACCCTCTTCGGCCGCCTTTCGGGCAAGTGTGCCGATCACATCATCTGCCTCGAACCCCGGAACCTCAATGACCGGTATGCGGTAAGCATCAAGAAGGCGTTTGATGTAGGGCACGGATATCTTGATATCCTCGGGTGTGGCATCACGGTTTGCCTTGTATGCGGGGTAGATTTCATTCCTGAAGGTGGGCCCGGGGGGATCAAATACTACCGCAATATGCGTCGGCTTCTGCCTGGTAAGGAGATCTTCAAGAGTGAGAAGAAAACCGAACACCGCCGAGGTGTTCATCCCCTTTGATGTCACCCTCGGGTTTTTGATGAATGCATAATAAGACCTGAATATCAGGGCATATGCATCAAGCAGGAATAGCCTGTTATCGTTCTCCGTCACTGTCGCAGGTTGTCAGATGCATGCCACTCGGCAAAGGCAGTGGCTGTTTCATATAATTTTATGCTGTGCAGAGATACTCCGGAGGGAGTCTTTCTGTTCAATATGCCAGCGATGTCAGCGACAATGTTCTCGCATGTCGGTTGGTACGGCGAAACGATGACATTGCCGAAGTGCTTCCTGTAGCTTTCAACCGACTCCGCCGGGGCAAACCCGGCTATCATTAGCGCATGATCAAACCTGTCAACGACATTCTCGCGGACAATCTTCTTCATGTCGCCAAAGTCCATCACCATGCCGTTACGCGTATTATCGGGGTCGTTCACCGGCTCTCCGGTAAAAGTGACATAGAGAATGTAGGAGTGACCATGTACATTTTTGCACGGACCATCATAATTATACAGCGCATGAGCCATCTCAAAACGAAATTCCTTTGTAACACGGATTATGGCCATTGATCTTATTGTTGCTATCCGCAAAAGTAAACTAATTATCAGTATTTTTGTTTAAGGTGATATTTCTCGCTGATATTTATGATGTTCAATGTTATACATAAAATTTTAAGCGTACCTTTGCACTCTAATTTTATAATTAACAATGGATAACAAACAATTGTTGACTATCCCGTTTCTTGCCGGAGAGAGCTTCAGAAAACACGGAGAGAACAAGGCGATGGGTTTTGTGGGAGAAGAGGTTATAACCTATAACCAGCTAAAGGAGAGAACTGACTCGGTAATACGTCTGCTTGAAGAATATTCAGTTCAGCCGGGAGACAAAGTAGCAATCCTCTGTGGCAGCATGCCCAACTGGGGAGTCACATACCTTGCCATTACTTCGATGGGTGCGGTAGCAGTTCCTATTCTTCCCGACTTCTCAGCCGGGGAGGTTGCAAATGTGCTGACCCATTCCGGCGCCAGGCTGCTGTTTGTATCCTCCGCACTCACCTCAAAGGTGGCGGGCTTCTCATCGAAAGCCCTGGAGACTGTTATTAGTGCGGATGATTTTGCGGTCATTTCGGGTTACAGGGGAACAGGATATGATCCCGGACTGAAGCCACGGAGAGACTACCGGGTCTCTGAAGAGGACCTGGCTGTGATCATCTACACCTCGGGAACAACCGGGAAGTCAAAGGGGGTGATGCTGACCCACCGCAACATATGTTTTACGGCCAGGCAGGTTCTGACAATTCAGAAAGTTGTGGACAGTGATGTCTTCCTGTCCATTCTTCCCCTTTCGCACACTTATGAGCAGACGCTGGGTCTGATCCTTCCTCTGTTCAACGGAGCGGTAATATACTATCTCCGCAAGGCTCCGACACCTTCTGTCCTGCTGCCCGCCCTGGCGGAAGTAAGGCCAACCACAATGCTGTCGGTACCGCTCATCATGGAAAAGATCTATTTCAACAAGATCGTTCCCACTTTCAGCAAGAACAAAGTCGTTTCATTCCTCTATCATAAGACACCGGCCAGAAAACTACTCAACAAAATTGCCGGCAAAAAGATCTATAAGACCTTTGGCGGCAGGCTTCGCTTTTTCGGTATCGGCGGCGCCAAGCTTAACCCGACCGTCGAGCAGTTCCTGCTTGATGCCGGATTTCCTTATGCCATCGGTTACGGCCTCACAGAGACCTCGCCCCTGCTTGCCGGCACCAAAGTCGGATCGTGCAAACTGGGAACAACCGGACCGGCAATGGAGGGCGTCACACTTAAGGTCAATAATCCCGACCCCGTCACCGGCGAGGGCGAAGTGTGGGCAAAGGGCGACAACGTAATGATGGGTTATTACAACGAACCGGGAATGAGTGCCGAAGTTCTGACGCAAGACGGATGGTTCCGCACCGGCGACCTTGGCTTCATTGACGGCGATAACTACCTTAGCATAAGAGGCCGGCTAAAGAACATGATAGTCGGTTCAAGCGGCGAAAATATTTATCCTGAAGAGATCGAGTCCGTAATCAACGACTTCGGCCATGTCATCGAGTCACTTGTCGTTCAGCAGAAGGGCAAACTGGTTGCGATGGTACACGTTAATATCGAAGAACTGCAGGCAAAATACCAGCAGATGAAGAAGGATATCGCAGATCAGGCTGAGCATATGATCGATGAATACCTTGAAGAGCTTCGCAGGTATGTCAATTCAAAGGTCAACAAGTACAGCCAGCTGCAGATGGTTGTCTATCAGCCCGAGCCCTTCCAGAAAACAGCCACTCTTAAGATAAAGAGATTTCTCTATTATTAAATCGCCCGTCCTGACCATGTGAAGGGAAAAGCATCTGTAAGCTGATCACTGAGATGACTGACGTTTTTTTTCTATTTTTGCGGCTTAACTGTTAACAGATGTCGGCCAGGAACAAAGCACTGCTTCTGATTTTTTCAATCCTGCTCATTGATCAGGTCCTCAAGATCATTATCAAAACCAACATGGTCATTGGCGAGGAGATCCCCGTGCTGGGCAACTGGTTCAGGATCCATTTCCTTGAGAACAACGGCATGGCCTTCGGGATGGAGTGGGGAGGAAAAGCCGGGAAGGCTGCTCTCTCAATATTCAGGATGGTGGCTATTATCGGAATCTCCTGGTACCTTGACAGCATCATCAGGAAGAAGGCCAGCCTGGGCCTTGTCCTTTCAGTCAGCGCCATCATTGCCGGTGCGGCAGGCAACCTGATTGACAGTGCATTTTACGGGATGATCTTCAGTGAGAGCTGGCACACTACCGCCATTCTCTTTCCGGAAGGAGGCGGCTATTCATCGTTCCTCCAGGGACGGGTGGTGGATATGTTCTATTTTCCGGTGATTGACACCCATTGGCCCGACTGGTCACCGATAAAGCCCGGACAGTCATTCATTTTCTTCAGGCCTGTTTTCAATATTGCCGACACGTCCATCACCACGGGAGTACTTGCCATACTGCTCTTCCAGAAAAGGTTTCTTGACGATAATAAGTGACCGGGCAAAATTTCCTGCTGTTTTCGTTACGCGGATTCCCGCGTGAGGGATTATTTTCCACATTTTGTTTTACTTTTGAAGAAATTACCCTCCGTACGGAATGGTGGCCCTTACAGATATAAAGAAACCCGTTGCGGCAGAGATGCGTCAGTTTGAACAATATTTCAGACGCACCCTGCAAAGCGACATACCATTCTTTCGTCTCATCCTCAACAATATAATACGCCGTAAGGGCAAGCAGATGAGGCCATTGCTGGTATTCCTTACGGCCAGGCTTAACGGGACTGTCAGCGAGACAACTTATGTCGCCGCCACCTTAATCGAACTGTTGCACACCGCCACCCTCGTACATGACGATGTGGTTGATGATGCCTCTGAGAGACGCGGGCTGCCCTCAATAAATGTGCTTTATAATTCAAAAATTGCGGTCCTGCTGGGTGATTACCTGCTTGCCCAGGGCCTCCTTATAAGTGTTGAAAAGAAGAGATTCAACATGCTGGGAATAGTGTCTGAAGCCGTTAAGGAGATAGTTAAGGGCGAATTGGTGCAGCTTCAGAAGACCCGGAAGCTCGATATTAAGGAAGTGGATTATTTCAGGATTATCAGGATGAAGACCGCAGCCCTCATCTCGGCGTGCACCGCCTGCGGAGCAAGCTCCGTCACCGACGACGGTGAGACGATTGCACGGATGAAGGAGTTCGGTGAGTATCTCGGCGTGGCGTTCCAGATCAAGGATGACCTGCTTGATTACACAGGTGACGGACTTACGGGCAAGAGCGAGGGTAATGACATCAAGGAGAAAAAAATCACCCTTCCGCTGATCCATGCCCTCCGTGAGGCCGGACCGGTGAAGAGACGTCATGTCATCAGAATTTTAAGAAGAAACAAAAAGGGGAAAAGGGAGATAAGCGAGGTTATCGACTTCGTAAGGGAGCACAACGGCCTTGAATATGCCGGTACGAAGATGAGGGAGTATTCCGATAAGGCACTGCGGATTCTTGAAACCTACCCCGATTCGGAGACGAAGTCAGCACTAACTGAATTTGTAATATTTTCAACACTGAGAAAAAAATGAAAGATGTTGCCAGATTCCTGTCACTGGAGAAATATGCTGTGGCAGGAGTGTCAAGAGACCCGAAGAAATTCGGTAATCAGATGTTCAAAAATCTCCGCAAAAAAGGGATGGACGTAGTACCCGTCAATCCCAAAGCAGAAACCATCGACGGTGTAAAATGCTACAGCTCGGTGAGTGAATTGCCATCTGACATCAGGGGGGTTATTTTCATGACACCGAAGGAGGAGACCCTTTCGGTGGCCAGGGATACAATTGCACACGGGATACAGGATTTGTGGATCCAGCAGGGGGCTGAAACAAAATCCATGATTGCCGAGCTGGAGAAGGAAAATGTAAACCTGATCAACAACGAGTGCATAATGATGTTCTGGAAACCCAACGGAGTCCATTCCTTTCACCGTTTTCTGAAGAAAATCTTCGGGCGACTTCCCGCCTGACGGAAAATTTTCGATTCTCGCGAAGTTAAGGCAGCAGGTAACGTATGCTTACCCGTTGTTATACAAGTCTTTATGCTTGTTCAGCAGAAAAAGTGTTCCACGTGGAAAAAAGTCATTTTTGGAGAGCCGCAATGAGAATCGCCGCTTTTTTCTTCCCGATGACAGACTCAAGCTCTTCAATCGGGGCATCTGCCATTTTTTTCACCGAGCCGAATTTTTTCAGGAGGAGCTCCTTGGTCTTCTCTCCTATCCCTGGAATTTCATCGAGGAACGAGCTGTTCATTTTTGAACTTCTCTTACCCCTGTGAAAATTTATGCCGAACCGGTGTGCCTCGTTTCTCAGGTGCTGAATAATTTTCAGGGTTATGCTGTTCTTGTCGAGGTATAGAGGTACGGAATCTCCGGGAAAATAAATTTCTTCAAGTTTCTTGGCGATGCCTATCACTGTCAGCCTTCCCCTTAACCCCAGGGCGTCGAGGCTCTTCACTGCCGAAGAGAGCTGTCCCTTGCCTCCATCTATCACCACCAGCTGCGGAAGGGGTTTCTCTTCTTCTATCATCCGTCTGTACCGCCTGTAAATGACCTCCTCCATCGATGCAAAATCGTCAGGGCCGGCAACGGTCTTTATGTTGAAATGGCGATATTCCCTGTTGCTTGGTTTTCCGTTACGGAAGACAACACAGGCAGCAACTGCCGATTCTCCCTGGATATTGGAGTTGTCAAAACATTCGATATGAAGTGGCAGTGCTGGCATGTGGAGATCCTTCATCATCTTTTCAAGATTTCGGCCGGTCCTGCTCTCCTTTGATCGTTCCGCATTCTTTTTCTGTCGCTCAAGCCTGAAAAAGACCGCATTGCGGTTTGCAAGTTCCATCAGCTTGTGCCTGTCGCCTCTCTGTGGGACGGAGTATTTAATTCTATCTATTTGAATATCTGGCATATACGGAACAATGATCTCCGGAGAATCGCTTGACACTCTCTGCCTGATCTCGGTAACGGCAGTTGACAGCACCGACTCCTTCTCCTCTTCAAGCCTGATTTTCAGCTCAATTGAATAGGTCTGGACGACGGCTCCCGACACGACCTTCATGTATGTAATGAACATTGATGACTCATCCTGAGAACATCCGAAAACATCAACATTACGGACTGATGTGTTGACTACCATCGACTTGCTGCGGTAGCGTGCAATCAGGTCGAGCTTCTCCTTGATCTTCTGGGCTTCCTCGAACTTAAGATCCGATGCATATCTCTTCATGAGTGCCTCCAGGTGGCCGGTGACCGCCCCCACATCGCCCTTGATGATCTGTTTTATCTTGTCAATCTGATGGTTATACTCGTCCTCGTTTATGAGTCCGATGCACGGCGCCTTGCAGTTCCCGATATGATATTCAAGACAGACCTTGAATTTTCCATCGGCAACCGATCTGCTGTTCAGCGGAAGTGAGCAGGTCCTGATCTGGAAGAGCTGACGTATCAGTTCCAGGAGTGTCCGTGACTGCAGGAACCGAGGTGTACGGTCCATGGTATGACGAGCCGTCGGCAATCAGTTTGCGTGTCAGGAATACCCTCGGAAAGAGCTCATTCTTAATGCATATCCACGGATATGTCTTGTCATCCTTCAGGAGGATATTGTACCTTGGCTGGTGCTTTTTGATGAGGCTGTTCTCGAGCAGCAAGGCGTCGGATTCATTGTCGACGACGATATGCCTGAGGTCTGCGGCACGTGAAAGCATCACCTGTGTTTTACCCGACTGGTTCTTCGAGAAGTATGAACCAACGCGTTTGCGGAGGCTGCGTGCCTTTCCGACATACAGAATTGCTCCTGAGGCATCGATGAACTGGTATATGCCGGGCTTGTCAGGAAGCCCGGAGACGGTCGATTTTATGGTGTCCTTTTCAGACAAATCTGTTTGATTGGAACTTGATTCTGCCCAAAGTTAGAAAATAGAACTTAATAGGCAGTAGGCAATAGAAGGCATTAGGCATTAGTGGTTTTTACCAGATTGGCCGTATACCATTTGGTGTTGTAGCAGGCAGCCCCCACCAGGTAGTTGGTTGTAGGCTATAAAGTATTGTAGATCAACGGTGTCTGGATAAAGTCTTAATTTTTCTGGCCCGGATAGGTTTTATGAACAAAGAGCGGCACGTGGCGGAATGCAATGCCGTCAAACAGGCCCCTGTCGCTGAGCTTCAGGCGCGGAATCACCAGAAGAGCCATGAATGACAGCGTCATATATGGTGCATCGAGGTGGCAGCCGAACCCTCTGACCGTCTCCGAGAGACGCTCGTAGCGTGATGCCATGGCAGTCACGGGCATGTCAGACATGATCCCGGCAACCGGAAGCTTAAGAATCTCGGAGCCATCTTCGGAAACGGCTGACATTCCTCCTTCTGCTTCAACTATGAGGTTTATTGCAGTAACTATATCGCGGTCATTGGTCCCAACAGCTATTATATTATGGCTGTCATGGGCCACGGATGAGGCCATTGCTCCCTTTTTCAGACCGAATCCCCTGATGAAGCCAACGGCCGGCGGGCGGTCATTATATCTCTCCTTGACAACTATTTTTAAAATATCTTCTCCGGTATTTGTTGCAACGAATGGCTCGTCGCCAGGAGAAACCTCCTCTGAGCCGGTAACAAGTGACCCGTTCTCAGCAACTATCACGTGCATCTTACCTCCCTCATTCGGCACCCTGATCTCATCGGTAAGAAGCCGTGTACATTTGAATCTGTTTATTTTTTTTATTTCTCCCGGACTGAAGAGCGCCTTTTCCCCGTCGAAAACAAGCTCTCCGTCTATCCAGGTCTGCATAACATTCATTTTTGCAGGGTCGTCCACTACGATGAAATCAGCCGGGTCTCCCTCCCTCAGCAATCCTGCGTTGATTTTGTAATGTGTAACTGTGTTCACAGAAGCGGCCCGTATAACATTGAAGATGTCATATCCCATATGCGATCAACCGGGCCACTGTTTTATTGATGTGACCCTTTGCCAGGGTCTCAGGATGAAGGTCGTCGGTACAAAGCATCACCTCATCAGGATAATAATTAAGCAACGGTGCCAGGGAGTCGAGATTTTTTGCCGCGCTACCCTCCCTGATAAGTATTTTCATTCCTCCTGATATCTTTTCAAGAGCCTCTTCAATAGATGTACATTCGTGGTCAGTTGATATGCCTGAGCCTATATATTTCTTCAATTCTTCACCGCTAAGGCCTGGGGCATGACCGTCTACCGGCACACCTGCCCTCTTCGCAGCATCAAGCTTTCTGTAAACCTCGGCGTCGTCATATATTACTCCCGGAAAATTCATCATCTCAGCCAGGAAACCTACTCTTTCATCCCTTAGAAGTTCTTCAATATCTTCCGCGCTTATCCTTGCCCCTGCGGTCTCTGATGATGTTGCAGGCACACATGATGGCGCTCCGAAAAGGATTTTTACCGGCACTGTTCCCGCGTTATCAAGCATGAACCTTATACCTTCCTTTCCCATAACATTGGCTATTTCATGCGGGTCTGCAACAACGGCGACGGTTCCGTGCCTGACTGCTGCCACCGCGAAATGCGAGGGTACAAGCATACTGCTCTCTATATGCACATGTGCGTCTGCCAGTCCGGGCATTATATAAAGATCAGGGCTCTTATCTGTTTCTTCTATTTTCTCTACTTTACCTGCTGAAACAGTAACAGTACCCGGATAGATGCGTCGTTGACGCAAATCAATAATTTTTCCTGAAACTTTCATATTGTATAAAGAAAATAATGTTCCACGTGGAACACCTTATTTATCTACCAAGATACATAATAAGAATGGACACATCAGAACTTGATACTCCGCTTATCCTCGATGCCTGACCTATTGTCACCGGCCTTAATCCTGACAGCTTCTGCCTTCCCTCCGTGGAAATTGAGGCCAGCTCTTCATAATTAATATCCTCAGGGATCTTCAGATCTTCAAGTCTTTTAATCTTATCTGCCACACCCCTCTCACGTTCAAGATAGCCAGAGTATTTAATCCTTATTTCTGCAGCCTCAATTATCTCCCTTCTCCCCGGAACGGAATTGTACCGCAGTGAGGCAGACTCCTTTATTATTCCTAGCAGTTCATCAAGCTGCACCTGCGGTCTGGAGACTAATTTGATTGCCTTAATCTTCTGATTAATCCCCGATGTTTCCCTCTCTGCCAGGAACGGATTAATATCTCCGGGTGACATGCTATGTCTTTTCAAGAACTCTATCACCTCCTCAACCATGCTGTATTTCTCTTCAAGTCTCTTCTCCCTTTCGGTCCCGGCTGTGCCAAGGGATACTGCTTTCGGTGTAAGTCTCTCATCGGCGTTATCCTGTCTCAGCAAGATCCTGTATTCTGCCCTCGAGGTAAACATGCGATAAGGCTCATCAACACCTTTTGTAACGAGGTCATCGATCAGTACGCCGATATAAGCTTCATCGCGTCTCAGGATGAAGGGCTTCTCTCCCCTTATTTTCAACACGGCATTTATGCCGGCCATCAATCCCTGTGCTCCGGCCTCCTCATATCCTGTTGTGCCGTTTATCTGTCCTGCAAAGTACAGACCGCTAACTCTTTTTGTTTCCAGGGAATGCTTCAGCTGTGTCGGCTGGAAGAAATCATATTCTATAGCGTATCCCGGCCTGTATATTACCACATTCTCCAGGCCTTCCACTTTCCTGAGTGCCTTCAGCTGAGTATCAAGCGGAAGACTGCTTGCGAACCCGTTTATATAATATTCATTCGTATCCCATCCTTCCGGTTCAAGGAACAGCTGGTGTGATTCCTTACCGGCAAATGTTACTATCTTATCTTCCACGCTCGGGCAGTAACGCGGACCCCTGCCCTTAATCCTTCCTGTAAAGAGCGGAGAATACTTCAATCCATCTCTCAGTACATTATGTGTCTCTTCATTTGTATGAGTTATGAAGCAGCTCCTCTCGTCGCTGATGCTTACTGAATCATCGCAGGTATGAGAAGCATCTCCCGTCTCCGTCCCCCTTCTGTTCTGTCATCTTATCCAGATCGAGGCTGCGGCCGTCAACCCTGGCACTTGTGCCTGTCTTCAGCCTCTCTACGCTGAATCCGGCCTCCCTGAGCTGGTCGCTAATTCCCTTCGAAGCGGCGTCACCAGATCGTCCTCCTGCCATCGTACTGAATCCAACATGCATCAAGCCGTTCAGGAAGGTGCCGTTTGTCAGAATAACCGCGTCAGCCCTGAACTCTGTCCCAAAGGTGGTTCTTACCCCTTTGACCGCATGATCCTCCAGGATCAGCGCGTTGGCCTGCTCCTGCCATATGCTCAGATTGTCAGTACTTTCAAGCACCTTGCGCCATTCCCTGCTGAAAAGCATCCTGTCACACTGTGCCCTGGGGCTCCACATTGCAGGTCCCTTGCTCCGGTTCAACATCCTGAACTGAATCATGGTACGATCAGTAATGATCGCCGACATCCCGCCCAATGCGTCTATTTCCCTGATAATCTGTCCTTTGGCAATTCCTCCCATGGCCGGATTGCACGACATCTGCGCGAATTTTGTCATGTCCATGGTTACAAGCAGCGTTTTTGCCCCCATCGTAGCGGCAATATATGCTGCTTCGGACCCGGCGTGTCCACCGCCGACAACAATTATATCATATATGAAATTCATTCGGCATATGATAAGGCCAGATACATCTCTTCCATCTCAGACATCTTATTCTTCTCCTCTGCTGTTCTGTCATCATATCCGCATAAATGAAGAAAACCGTGAAATATGACACGTCTTATTTCAGAATTAAGAGTTACTCCGAATTTTTCAGCGTTCTCTTTAACCCTTTGAGCGCTTATATAAATTTCACCGTTTACGCTTTTCCCCCTGTTATAGTTGAAAGTTATTATGTCAGTAAAGTAATCGTGGCCGAGAAATTCCCGGTTTATCTCGTATACCTTTCCGTCAGTTGTGATAATAACATCTGCTACCCCTCCCTTCAGTCCTGCATCGCTAACTATACGCCTTATGATCCTTTTCAGCAGCTTGCTGTCCCGCAGCCTGTACTTTTCAATATCGTAGCGGAAGTTTATTTTCAATGCTTCAGTACCTGAAACTCATTTTCACTTCGTTCCCCGCCTCATTGTATTCTATTGTATCGGCCAGGCTTCTCATAATAAACACACCCCGGCCATGAAGGTTCTCTATATTGGCCGGATCCGTCGGATCCGGAAGGGAATTATACTTAAACCCTTCTCCCTGATCGGTAACAGTAACGTCAAACATGTTCCCGTCAGCCGTGAAGTTTACCGTTACCAGCTTTCCTTCATCCCCCTTATTGCCATGTAAAATAGCGTTATTAACGGCCTCCACGGTTGATATCAATATCTTGCCGTAAACCTCGTCGGGTATTCCCAGCTTCTTTGATAAAGTATCAACAAGCGTTTCTACCACGCGAAGCTTCTCAATGTCTGAATTTATTGTAATGCTTTCCATCCTAATTCCCTATCTCTTTTTATACTGACAGGGTTTTCAATTTGTTGCAAAATTTAGTCATTTTTTTATTAGCCAAAGTTCGGGATCAAGTTTTTTCTTTTCCTCGTAAAGCATAAATTTCAAAACCGTTTTATTTCCGTTCGCATTGTCAAGGTAAACCTCGCCCAGCTCATGACCCAGGCTGACACTGTCGCCAGCCTTTACCCTCACATTAACGAGGTTCTGATATACCGACAGGTATTTACCGTGTCTTATGATAACTGCCATGTTTGCGCCTGAGATGGCAAAGACGCGGACAACTTCGCCCTTGAACACTGCCCTGGCTCTTGTTGAGCCGCTCGATGTTATTTCAATCCCGATATTGTCCTCAGTAACATTCTTCAACACAGGATGGGGCTGCAGACCGAAATGACCTGTAATGATGCCCTTGTCAACAGGCCATGGAAGCCTGCCCCTGTTTTCCCCGAAAGACTCTCCTATGACCTTCATTTCATTGCTCATCGGAGTACTTATGCTCCTCTTCCTCTCCTCCTCAATCAGCCGCTCAATTTCACGCTCAATCTGCCTGGCGATCCTTCTCTTTTCATCCAGATCCTGCTTTAGCTGCTTCTCCTTGCTGCTCAGAACCGTTACAATCCTCTCCTTCTTATTCTGTTCTTCGCGCAGGATCTGTTTCTGCCTGACTTCCCTGTTCTTAAGGTCATTTATGTTTTTCCGGTCCTTCTCCAGCCGCTGCTTTGTTCCCTTAAGCTCAATATAGATGGTTTCTATCGTTTCGGTCTCATTCCTTCTGAAACGCGCGACCTGCTGTATATACTTAAGCCTTTTATATCCCTGGTTAAAGTCTGATGAAGAGAGAATGAATGCTACCGCCGGGGTGCCCTTTGACGCCTTGTAGGCACTGGCAATCGATCTGGCATATTCCATCTTCAGATTATTCAGATCCTGTTCAAGCATCTCCGTTGCGAGCCTGTTTAGTGAGATCCGGTACTCAAGGAGGCTGATTTCCTGTCCGTAATCATTTATCAGCTTTTCCCGGAGATTGAGCTTTTTCCCTATTACCCTCAGTTCATTGAGGTTTTCGTTTTTCTGGGTGGCTGTAGTCTTAAGCATCCTGTCAACATATTCTATCTCCTGCAGATTCTTCTTTCGCAGCTCTTCAAGCTCTGCTCTTGATTGCCCGCAGAGGCTGAATGTTGTAAGAACGCAGGCTATCAATATTGACAGAACTCTTCTCATAAAGCACTCCTTTTATATGCCGGAAGAGTAAATTCAATATCATTGTCATATCCGCTGACTATGTCATCTATGCTGAGCTTCACCCGTATCCTGCGTTTTGTCTCGGTCATCATGATAGAGGAAGGATACCTTATCTCTCCACTGTTCATGAAGTTGCTGAAGTCGAGAATTATCTCACGGTCGGTACCGGTGTACGCCAGACGCTCCCTGCAAACCTTAAGCTCATCGCTGCAAACGGTTATCTCGCGCTCAAGGCTGTTTTCTTCAATTGTATTTATAATCAGATTGTTTCCATTGCTCTTATAATTACTGTAATCAACCACAGGGAAATCACCAAAAACTGTTTTCATAAAATCTTCGGGCATCCCGTTCTTTAACAGCACCGCATTTTTTTTCCCTATGTACACTTCCCGGTTAATTCTGTCAATCATTGCAATGTCATTTCCTACAGCCAGCAGCCTTACGAGCTCAATTCCCAAAGGTCCTCTTACCGAAGCAAAAAAATCGCCTTTGCTGTTTAATCTTGCATTGAGTCCAAAGCTGCCATCAGTTTCAGTCCCTTCGATTTCTATCCGGCCTCTTTTTATCACAAAACCCTTCTCCGTAATATTGTAATTCCGGACGCGGTTTATGATAGTTGTCAGGCTTGCATCAGATGTAATTCCCCCGGGCACAACAGTTCTTTTCTTTCTCGCAGCAGAACACCCGGTCATCAAAATGATCATTAAAACAATAATGCCTGTCTTCACTCCTTCGCGCATCTGCTGATCTCCTCCTCAAGATATGTCTTTGTGCTGTCCATTTCCATTGCGCTTCTCCAGTAAACCACTGCCTCTTTACAATTATCCATGGCCTTTTCAATGTATCCCATATGTTCCAGGATCTCCGGGTCTCTTTCATTCTCCCTGCTGAAGATCCTCATCATGGCCCTGTAAGCCTCCCTGTATCTGCCCAGCTTAAACAGAACCCAGGCATAGGTGTCAATGTATGTGTCATTGTCACCCTCTTTTTCCATAACCAATTCTGCCATCTTCAGGGCCTTTTTCAGATCTCGTTCCCCTTCAGCAAGGAAATATGCATAGTTATTAAGTATCAGAGGCTCTTCAGGAGAAATCTTTAGGGCCTCTTCATAAAAGCCATATGAACTGTCAGCGTCCTTCATGCGGTATTTCAGGTCGCCCATCATTGAGAGAACCTGAACTTTCAGTTCGTTGTTATTCCCTGCAAGGATAAGGGCTTTCTTAAGCTCCCCGTCCGCGACATCATATTCCTTAAGCTCCATTGCAGCTATTGCATAATAAACCTTCCCGATAATACTGCGGTTGTTCTCACGCGAGTAGACGGAGGCAAGATTAAATAATTTCCGGTACTCACGCTTCTCTGCGTAGAGCAATATCAGCCTCTCTGAGAAATAAAACCCGGGTTTTATGGTCGTCTGAAGCTCGGCATACCGCGCAATTGCATCATCCGTTCTTCCGACGGATTCAAACATGGTGGGCCTCATTGAAAGTATCTCTTCGTCCTGAGGATATTTCTTCTCAAGGATTAACAGGCTCTTTTCCAGCGAAATCGTGTTCTCCTTCACATACGCAGTGTCGCTCAGAAGCCTGCCTGCAACGGCAACTTTTCTCTCACGCTCAACCACCTCACTTTCAAACACGTTATTCAGGAAACCGGTAATACCTGAATATTCCTTCTTATAAACGAGGTTCATCATAAAGAGCAGCTGTGTTTCGATGTCATCAGGATTCTTTTCGATGATATCCTTATATATGCTGTCGCTTTTTTCCTGTTTTCCTTCCTCAAAATAGATATCGGCAAGAAGCGCCTTATAGCGCATTTCCCCCGGCTGCTTAACGATTAGTTTCTCTGTTCTCCTGGCAGCCTCCTCCATCTCTCCCTTCATAATCAGCCCTGATATCATCATCAGGAACATATCATCGGTCAGTGAACCGTGATTATCAAGGACCCTGAAGAGTGAGTCGGCCTTCTCCGCCTCGCCCTTTTCTGCATAGAGGCCGGCGAGTATGGAGTTAACTTCAATGGCACGATTGTCGGCTTTAAGTGCTCTTGTAAAATAGACCAGTGCGGAATCCTTCTGCTGGTATTGAGTGAAGAGCGACCCGCATGCAAGCTGATACCAGTAATTACCGGGCTCAAGTCTCGCCGCCGCAGAGGCGTATTTCAGCGAAGCCTCCCCCATGCCTGCAGCGGAATATATCTGAGCGAGTTCAAAATAGGGCACTGTCCTCGTCTTGTCAATCTCTATGCATTTTTCAAAAAGCCTGGCTGCATCATTAAGATCACCAACATATTTCAGCCTTAGTGCCTCTGTCAGCAGGTAATCATAGCTTCCGTCTGATTTTACCGACTTTCCCTGATTTCCTGACGTGATTATCGCCTTATGCGTACATCCGGCAGACAGAATAATAACCAATATAATTAACGCTCTGCTTCTCATCTCTTCCCCGAATGTCCGAAACCACCGGCTCCCCTGTTTGTACTGTTTATTTCCTCCGTTTCAATCATCTCCGCCTTTTCATGCCGTGCAATAATCATCTGAGCAATACGGTCTCCGTCATTGATGGTAAAATCATTTGCCGACAGATTTATAAGGATCACTCCCACTTCGCCGCGGTAATCCGCGTCAATGGTCCCCGGCGAATTCAATACCGTAATGCCGTGTTTCACGGCAAGTCCGCTTCTTGGCCTGATCTGGGCTTCAAAGCCTACGGGCAGCTCCATGAAAAGGCCTGTAGAAATAAGCTTTCTTTCAAGCGGTTTCAGTGTAACCGGTTCGCCTATGAAAGCCCTAAGGTCCATTCCGGCAGAATGCTCCGTTTCATAGGCGGGAATCTTATGCGGTGATCTGTTTACTATTCTGATCTTCATTATCCTCTCTTAAATATTAACGTAAAGAATTGATCTTTGATCTCTGCCACCGCAAAGAAAATCATAAGCAGCACAGTGTCAACCACAATGTTGACAATTTTATTCTCCCCTGCAAGGAGGCCGGATACAACCAGTAGGCCCACCGCCAGTGCGATATACATCAATATCTTTCCGGTCTCATACTTCACCGGGTAAATCTTTTGTCCGACGTAGTATGATACCAGCACCATCGACAGGTAGCAAGCCACGTGGGCCCAGGCTGCCGCTATATATCCGTATGCAGGTACGAATAACAGGTTCACTGTTACCGTTACCACTGCCCCGATTATGGTTATCCAGGCTCCGTAAATGGTCTTGTCATCGACCTTGTACCAGATACTCTGGTTTATGAATATGCCCAGGAGCAGGTAACCCATGCTGATTATCGGTACCACTTTGAGTGATTCCCGGAAGACGGGTCCTATGATGATCTGCAGCGCTTCGATATAAAGGTTTATCACCAGGAAAAGTATCAATGCCGCGATAACGAAATACTTCAAGGTGACCGCATAGGTCTCTTTGGCATTGCTGGTGCCGGCTTTTTCAAAGAAGAACGGCTCGGCCGCAAAGCGATACATCTGTATGAAGAGAGACATAAGCACTCCAACCTTAAAACCCGCCCCGTACAGTCCTACTATTGCGAGGCCCTCGTCCCCCCCGATCAGCCTACGAAGCAGGATCTTGTCAAGCACCTCGTTGAGCGAACCGGCCATCCCGCCTATCAGGAGTGGCCAGCTGTACTGCAGCATTTTTCCAAGCAGCTTCCGGTCGAAGACAGGACGAATCTTCAGTATAAAAGGCAGGAGGCATAACAGCGTAACTGCAGACCCCGCAAGGTTGGCCACAAATACATATCCTACCTGGAATTCGGGATCATAGAGCTTAAGGACCCAGGTGCTACCCCTTGCTGCAAGTAAGGGAGCCGCCTTCAGAAAGAAAAAGACAGTGACAAGGGTTACGACAACATTGATGATCTTCAGGATGCTGAATGTTACAGGCCTGTGGTTGCTTCTCAGCCAGGCAAAGGGAATGGCCGAGAAGGCGTCAATAGCCACTATCCATGCAAACATCCTGATATATTCGGGGTGTTTACCATAACCGAGGAACCCGGAGACGGGTTGAAGGAACAGGGAGATTGCCAGAATGAAAAGGGCAGAGGTTGTGAAGAGGCTTATGATTGCTGTACCATAAACCCTGTCTGCCGGAGCTTTCTTGCCGGCAAACCTGAAATAGGTCGTCTCCATGCCATATGTAAGGATGACAAGCACAAGAACCATCCAGGCATAGATCTCCGTGACAATGCCGTACTGTGAGCGCCCGAAAATATACGTGTAGAAGGGCGTCAGCAGCGCATAGTTCAGGAATCGCGGAACAACGGTTCCAAAGCCATAAATGAAAGTCTGGCCCGCAAGCTTGCGTATATCGTTCATGCTTAACTCTTACTGCAAATATATATCTTTGTCATTCGTAAATTATAAGAAAATGAGGACTTCATTACGCATGTTACTGACACTGGCAGCCGCGATCATAATTTCGGGCTGCGTATCAGGCGACAAGAAAGGCGTCCGCGCCGAGATCAAAACCACCGAAGGAGACATTGTCATCTCTCTTTCCGATCTGACCCCGCTGCACCGCGATAACTTCATCAAACTTGCGGAGAGCGGCTTTTATGACGGGGTGACTTTTCACCGCGTGATAAAGGAATTCATGATCCAGACAGGAGACGGTTCCACGAGGCAGGATACCGCCCTGATAAAGGATGATTATACCATCGCGGCCGAGATCAATGACTCGCTCTTTCATAAGAGAGGTGCTGTTGCCGCTGCACGCATGGGTGATGACGTGAACCCCGCCAGGAACTCTTCCGGAACACAGTTTTATATTGTCCAGGGAAAGGTTTACGATGACGAGACGCTTGCATCCACCATTCAGCGAATTGAATACAACAGGAGGCAGTTCCTTTACAATAAAGCTCTTCTTGACCTGAGGAAAGAGGCACAGGACAGTGCAACTCCCGTTACCGATGACATAATACAGCAGAATGCCATCATAAAGGCTTATGAAGCCATGGAGGCTGAAGGTTCATATGTGATGCCGCAGGCACGCATGGATGCCTACAAAACCGTCGGAGGCACACCATTCCTTGACGGCGCCTATACCGTATTCGGGGAGGTGCTCGAGGGAATGGAAATTGTTGATGCCATAGCGGCGACGGCTACAGATATGTCAGACAGACCCGTGCAGGATATAAGGATAATTAAGGTAAAAATCATAAAATAACTCCCGGGTAACGAGATGAAGGAGAAGATTGAAGAATTAAGGCAGGAGATTGATGAATTCGTGATCACGGACACTGATGCGCTTGAGCAGTTCCGGATTGCCTACCTGAGCAAGAAAGGGCATATTCCTTCACTCTTTGAGGGTTTCAGGAACGTTCCGCCCGAGGCAAAAAAGGAGACCGGCCAGTGGCTCAATGATCTAAAGCAGTTTGCCACCGATAAGTACAATGAGTTCAGGGATCGTCTCTCAATGGCTGAAACCGTTCATTCGGGTGTTGACCTTACAATGCCTTCATATCCTCTCGGTGAGGGAACCCGCCATCCGATCTCCATCGTCCGCAATGAGATCATTGACATCTTCAGCCGTATCGGTTTCACCGTCTCAGAGGGGCCCGAGATAGAGGACGACAATCATGTCTTCACCATGCTCAACTTCCCGGGTGACCATCCGGCACGTGACATGCAGGACACATTCTACATTGAAAAGAGATCGGGTGCCGAATCTGACCCTCATGACGTTCTTCTCCGCACACATACGTCGTCAGTGCAGGTCAGGGTGATGGAGACACAGAGGCCTCCCATAAGAACCATTTCTCCCGGGAGGGTCTTCCGCAACGAGGCTGTCTCTGCCCGTGCGCACTGCATATTTCACCAGGTTGAAGGGCTCTATATCGCTGAAAACGTATCCTTTGCCGATCTGAAGCAAACGTTGCTCTACTTTGCATCAGAGCTTTTCGGACAGAATGTGAGCATAAGGCTCAGGCCCTCTTTCTTCCCTTTCACAGAGCCTTCGGCAGAGATGGATATAAGCTGCAATATCTGTGGCGGAAAAGGATGCAATGTCTGCAAGGGCACGGGCTGGCTCGAACTGCTGGGATGCGGGATGGTTGACCCGAATGTCCTTGAGGCCTGCGGCATTGACCCTTTGAAATATACCGGCTATGCATTCGGCATGGGCATTGAACGGGCTGCCATGCTGAAATACGGTGTCAATGACCTGCGGCTCTATTTTGAAAATGACATCCGTTTCCTTAACCAGTTCCGTACCGAAATCTTATGATATTATTTAATTAATAGACACCTTTGTGCCCTTAACAGTCTGAGTTATGAAACTTGCATGAACAAGACCCCACAAAAGGATTTGATTATTGTAATTCATGCAAGTTCCATTCGACCGATAAAATAAATATGCCAAACGAATGAAACAGCATGACTATACCATAGCATTCTGTGATAAATGCGCTTTTGAAACCAACGCCGTCTTTCGTTTCCTGACAAGGGATGAGACCGACAGGCTCAATTTTGAGAAGGACTTCAGGCATTACAGGAGAGGAGACATTCTTTATCATGAGGGCAACCGTATAAGCGGTTTCTACTGTATTAACTCCGGCATTATCAAAGTCTTCAAGACCGGCGTTGACGGCAAGGAACAGATCATCCGCTTTGCCCGCAAGGGGGAGATCATTGCATACAGGTCGGTACTCAGCAATGAACCTGCATGCACCTCTGCCAAGGTGATAGAGGACTGCCAGGTCTGTTTCATTCCTTCTGAGCTGCTGATACAGTTTGTCAAGACCAACCCGGCCTTTGCATTTGAAGTGGTCAAGCTTACATGCCATGAGCTGGCAGAGGCCAACTCCTATATCACTGACATTGCCCAGAAGACAGTCAGGGAAAGGGTTGCCGAGGTGCTTCTCAACCTGGTAAAGGACTTTGGCCTCGATGAGCAGAAGTATCTGCGCATCTCCCTGACAAGGGAGGAGCTCGCCAACATCGTGGGAACGGCAACCGAATCGGTCATACGTCTGCTCTCGGAGTTCAAGAGTGACAAGCTCATTGAGCTCAACGGACGCAAGATCAGGATCATTGATCTGAAGGGGCTTGAAAAAACAAGTTCCTGATTACCTGTTATTTAAAAAATCTCCAACTGTTTTTGACCACATAATCTGTTTTCACAGATCAGAACAGAGTATCCTCCCTGCCCCGCACGATTCCGAGGTGGCGGTATGCCGTCTCCGTGGCCTCGCGTCCCCTGGGTGTCCGCTTGATGTATCCTTCCTTTATCAGAAATGGCTCATAAACCTCCTCTATGGTGCCACTCTCTTCTCCTACGGCAGTGGCTACGTTGTTAAGCCCCACCGGACCACCCCTGAATTTTTCTATTATGGTCCTCAGTATCCTGTTATCCATTTCGTCAAGGCCGTGCTTGTCTATGTTCAGCGCCTCAAGGCTGTAACGGGTTATATCGAGGTCTATTGATCCGTTACCCTTCACCTGGGCAAAATCGCGCACTCTCCTGAGCAGGGCATTGGCGATCCTGGGCGTACCCCGGCTTCTAGATGCTATCTCCTGTGCCGCAACATCGCTGATGGTTATATTCAGTATTGAGGCTGACCGCCTGACAATCCCTTTCAGAACGGGAGTGTCATAATACTCGAGATGGAATTTTATTCCGAAGCGTGCGCGCAAAGGGCTGGTAAGCAACCCTGACCGTGTAGTGGCTCCTATCAGTGTGAACGGATTGAGCTTGAGCTGAACGGAGCGGGCGCCCGGGCCCTTGTCTATCATTATGTCAATCTGATAGTCTTCCATGGCTGAATAGAGATACTCCTCAACTATGGGGCTCAGGCGGTGTATCTCGTCAATGAAAAGTACATCCCCCTCGTCAAGGCTGGTCAGAAGCCCCGCCAGGTCTCCGGGTTTGTCAAGCACAGGCCCTGAGGTGATCTTCAGTTTTACCTTCAGTTCATTGGAAATAATTGCTGCAAGGGTAGTCTTCCCCAGTCCTGGCGGACCGTGAAGCAGTACATGGTCAAGAGCCTCTCCTCGCTGAATGGCGGCGGTGACGAATACTTCCAGGTTGTCTGTGATGCGCTGTTGTCCCTTGAAATCGGAAAAGGAGAGAGGCCTCAGCTTTTTCTCGAGCTCTGCATCGCCCGCGAGGGTTATCTCCTTCCTCAGATTAAACTGCTCACTCATTGCCCGGGCTATTTAATGCGTTTCACGCTGCTCTCCGGCAGGTTGACAGGCACTCCGTTGATGCTCGTCTCAATGTCATCGCGATAGGTGATGGTGAGTATCACTTCACCCTCTTCGTTATATTTTTTCCAGGTCCGCGTGCGGAAACCGTTCTTGTAATACCGGTCTTCCTTCGGCCTGCCGCTGTCATAATACAAAGTATGCCTGCCTTCGGGGTTACCCTGATTGAACTCACCCTTGAATCTTGGTTTTCCGTTTGGATACCATGATCTCCACAGGCCGTCACGCAGGCCAAGCAGATAGGTGCCCTCCTCTGCATTGTCTCCTGTTGTGATCTTCCATTCGCCGTTTCTCTCACCGTCAGCATATGTTCCCCGGGCTATGATCTCCCCGGTACGTGTATACTCTGTATAGGTGCCGTCTCTTCTTCCCTGAAAGTAATCTTCTTCCCTGAGGAGCTCGCCGGCAGGGTAGTACCAGCGCCATGTACCGTCAATGCGTCCGTTGATGTATGACCCTGCCTGCTCAAGCTTTCCGGCCGGATTATAAAACTTCCACGTTCCCGTACGCCTGCTGTCGGTGTATATTCCTTCTGCCGTCACCTCTCCCGATGGCGAGAAGTCCTTCCACGGGCCTCTCCGGGTTCCTCCTTCGTCAACGATCCCCTCAGATATAAGGACTCCGTTGTCATTGTAAATACGTGCGTTCTTCACGGAGCCGTCCGGATTGAACTCACGGTGTATACCAACGGGAACGCCTTCCCTGAACGGGCCTGAATAGATCAGCCGCCCCGAGTCGTCATACCTGTTTTCAATATCTATCTGGGCGCTGTTGTCAATATCTGTTCCCGTAACCTTGCCATTCTCGTAAAGAAGCGTGACCTGCAATTTTCCCCTTTCATCATATTCCTTGTAGTAGCCATGCAGCAGGTCATCACGGTAGTTCCTCTCCGTTTTGATCGACCCGCCAGGATAGAAATCCAGCCACTCACCCTGTTTCCTTCCTGAGGCGTCTGTGTGGTTTATCCTCGACCGGCTGATAAGAAAATCATTGTTGTATTCCAGCAAGGTGATTATTTTTCCTTCCTGGTCATATTCTCTTGACAGCCCGTCTTTTTTGCCTTTCACATAGGGAATTGTCTGTCTGATCTTACCGTCAGGATGATAGATGCGTGCCGCACCCTCCTTCCTGTCTCCGGCAAAGAGCTCGGTTGAATGAATATATAATCCATAGACAGGATCTTTCTGATATTTAATGTAGTATCCGTTCCTCTTTCCCAGGAGGTAGTTTATCTTTTCTGTTGTGTCGCCCGCCTGATCATAGAACACCCACACACTGTCAAGCAGAAAACTTGTCCGTTTACCTTCTGACTTCATCACACCGGTTACGTAATAGCTCTTCCAGTAACCGTCCGGCTTGCCGTTTCTTATATATCCTTCACTGGAGATATTTCCATTAGGATACTTGAATTGCTGAAATCCGTCTTTAAGCCCTCCGTCCTGTTGTGCGGTCAGAACAGTGGGAACGATTACAAGCATGAGCAGAAAAAGTCTTTTCATCTTACAGGCCCAGTTTTGCCGAGATTGCGAGCATTCTTTTTATGGGTACCGCCGCACGTTCAATTATTGAAGGATCAACAGTTACCTCCGGCTCCTCAAATTTAAGTGATTTATATATCTTTTCAAGTGTTATCAGTTTCATGAAGCTGCATTCACTGCATCCGCATGTTGAATCTTTAGGCGGAGCTGGTATGAATTTCTTCTCCGGTTCTGCCTTTTTCATCTGGTATATTATGCCTGGTTCAGTTGCAACGATATATACGCTGCCCTTATCCTTACTGACAAAAGAGAGGAGTCCTGATGTTGATCCGATATAGTCGGCAACCATTCTTACCGGCCTCTCGCATTCAGGGTGAGCAATCACTCTGGCACCACTGTTTTCATTTTTAAGTTTCAGTATCGCCTCCAGCGAAAACTGTTCATGCACATGGCATGCACCATCCCATACCAGAATATCCCTGCCCGTCAGGCTTTTTATGTAATTGCCGAGATTTCGGTCAGGACCGAATATAATTTTTTCATCCTCAGGGAGTGATTCAATGATCTGCCTTGCATTTGATGAAGTGCAGGCTATATCACTCAGAGCTTTAATATCGGCGGTTGTATTTACATAAGTTACTACTGTTCTTCCCGGATTATCATTTATGAATTTTTCAAAGTCCTCCTTTTTGCATGAATCTGCCAGGGAACATCCTGCCAGGATGTCAGGGATGATCACCTTCTTTTCAGGAGATAGTATTTTTGCTGTTTCGGCCATGAATTTCACACCTGCAAACACAATGATATCAGCTTTTGTTTCAGCCGCCTTCTGTGACAGGGCAAGACTGTCTCCCACAAAATCGGCTATATCCTGAATATCAGAAGTCTGATAATAATGAGCAAGAATCACTGCATTCTTCTCTTTTTTCAGAGCTTCGATCTCATTTAATATGTTTTTATCAACAACCATTAATTAATACAGTTTTATAAATTTTATATATATGATAGTTATTATATGCTGTTAGTTCTGTTCAAACAATTTTACGATTCTTTTTGCAAAAATCGCAGTTAAAACATTAGTAACACCTTTTCAACACCGCAAAAAATGTACCTTTTCTGAAATAGAGACAATTATACAGGTAATTAACAACGGTTACATTTGTTTTGTTAATAGGGCAGATATCACGAAATTCCAGGTTCGGGTGTTCAGTTCCGGTTGAAACAATTCGATTTAACGGTAAGAAAAACATTTGGAATTCAGATAAAAATAACATGTTATACATAAGCGGGGGCATGTCTTAATTAATGAACAAATAATTAAAAATCCGGTTACATGTTATGAACCGATTAAAGAGTGAATGTTTTCTTTTCTTTTAATAATTACAGGGTTATATTTGTACAAAAATATCAAGGTATTTTGGAAAAGATCATAATCGCCTCAGACCATGCTGGTTTCAGGCTAAAGGAGAAACTTATCAAATGGCTTATCTCCAGCAGGTATGAAGTAAAGGATCTTGGATGCTTCTCGGAAGACAGTGTAGATTACCCTGATTATGCTCATCCCCTGGCTAATGCGGTTGAGAAGGGAGAATTTACCTATGGCATTACAATATGTGGTTCGGGCAATGGTATCAACATGGCCAGCAACAAGCACCAGAAGATACGTTCGGCCGTTTGCTGGAATGAAGACATAAGCAGGCTTGCAAGATCACATAATGACGCAAACATTTGTGCTCTTCCGGGGAGGTTCCTTACTGAAGCCGAGGCAATCCTGATAGTTAAAACGTTTCTTTCCACTCCTTTCGAAGGGGGGAGGCATAAGAGGCGTATAGAAAAAATCCCGATCAAAAGTTACTGAATGCTCTCGGTTACATGCAAATACGGTATCAGGGCAGTGATTTTCATCGCATCGAAGCCCGACCAGAAGGGCAATACCGGATTAAAGGAGATTGCTGAAAAGCTGAAGATTCCTCAACCGTATCTGGCTAAGATCCTTCAGGTGCTTGCAAGGAAAAAGATACTGCATTCAACCAAGGGCCCTCACGGCGGTTTTTACCTGCTCGTGCCGGCGTCCAGGCTGACCCTGATGGACATAATTGACGCTATTGACGGCAGAAATTTTTTTGACAACTGTTACATAACAGGGGAGAGGTGCAATTTCGACAACCCCGATGACAGGGTGTGTGTGCTTCACCATGATCTGAGGATGGAGAAGGTACGCCTTGAGAAGTTCTTCAGTTTAAAGACATTCGAGGCAATTGTCAGCCAGGCAGGTGACGATCAGCCGGTCAAGATCTGAATTTCTCGATCACTTTTCGTGCAATATGAGCAAGCACAATACCGGCAGTGACTCCTCCGATATTGGCCAGAAGGTCTAATGTTTCCGCCTTGCGTGATGTTGTAAGTGTCATCTGCATAATCTCCATCAGCGCGCCGAAAAATACCGGTATAATCAGAATTATGTAATTAAACCTGAGTTTTGTCTGCCACCTGCACGAGTCAAGCAATAACATTGCAGAGAAAAATCCATACATGGCAAAGTGTCCCATTTTGTCAATATACGGTATGCTGAGCATACGGCCGGGTACAAGAGTCTTGCTGCCTGAAAGGCTTAGCCAGACGATCAGCAATCCCACCAGGATACTCTTATAATATTGTTTTATAAAGAGATATAGCATGCTTTGTTTTTGAGATTGTGAAAATAACAAACTAATATCAAATCTTTTGTACTTTTAAAGTCTATATTTTCCGATGGCTGGCGTTTACCTTCACATACCGTTCTGCAAGAGCTTCTGCAGTTACTGTGATTTTTACAGTATAACGGATAACAGTGGAATGGAGGCTCTTGTTCAGGCTCTTATCGGTGAAGCTGCCCTGCGTTCACGTTATCTCGAGGGCGAAAGGGTGGATACTGTTTATTTCGGAGGCGGCACACCCTCTCTGCTTTCCATCGGGCAGGCCGCTAAAATTCTCTCTGCAATAAGGGAAAACTTCAATGTGGCTGATGACGCTGAAATAACGCTGGAGGTCAATCCTGACGACGTTTACGAAGGTTTTTTCCGTTCTCTGAAAGATTTAGGGGTGAACAGGATCAGCCTCGGGGTGCAGACGTGGGATGAAAAGAGACTCAGGTATCTGGGTCGCCGGCACAACGCCGCCCAGTCTGCCAGGGCCCTTGATCTTGTTTTCAGTGAAGGGATAATTAATATTTCGGCAGATCTTATTTACGGCATTCCCGGAATGACAACGGCTGACCTGAGGGCAGACCTGGAACAGACGCTGGTCTTTCCGGTAAAACACATTTCGGCTTATCATCTTACAATTGAAGAGGGCACCCGTCTGGGCAAAATGAAAAAGGAGGGGAAGCTTACAGAGACAGACGAGGAAATGAGCACTTCAATGTTTACTATGCTTGGTAATATCTGCCGGGAGCATGGGTTTATTCACTATGAGATTTCCAATTTTGCACTTGAGGGATACATTTCGAGGCACAACTCCTCGTATTGGAGGCAGGTTCCGTATGTGGGCCTGGGTCCGTCGTCGCACTCTTTTGACAGAAGGTCGCGGCAGTGGAACGTCTCTGACGTTAAGAAATATATCAAATCAATTTCCGGAGGTGAGGTGCCATTTGTGAGGGAAGAGCTTGACCGGCTGACGATCTTCAATGAGTATGTTATGACCTCGCTCAGAACGATGTGGGGAATTGATCTTACTCATGTGGAGACCTTCTACGACAAGGAGCTGCATGATTATCTCATCAATCTTTCAGGCAAATATATCCGCTACGGTCTGATGAAAAGGGAAAAAAATACCCTGGTCCTGACAGACCAGGGTAAAATGATATCTGATAATATTATTGCCGAACTCCTTACGGAACTCTGACTATCTGCCTTTTAGCATGAAGCTGCCGGCGCCTATCTTCTCTCCATCGAGATAGAGTTCAACATTGTAGGTGCCCGGAATAAAATCGCCCGTATTGTCAAGGAAGATGCACATCTCAATGTCTGCGTTGGCATAATCGACGGCCCTGTTTGCCGAGAAAATCAGCTGTTCTCCCCTGACCTCAAAAAGATTGTCGGGAGACGGTGTGATCACAAGCTGGTCAGGGCGTACAACTCTCAGGTAAACGATCTTATTGCCTGCCAGCGCAATGGGGTTCTCTCTGAGCGTGAAACAGACCCTCACTTTATCGAGGTTCCTGATTTCATCAGTCTCCTTCCGTTTTTTGTTAAGTGCCACAGCAACCAGGTCCTTGGCCTGTATTACCGAGGCTACGGAGACTTTTGAAGAGAGCTCTTCTTTAACCTTTTCAAGCGCCACGTTGGTATCCTGCACTGCAGTCATCTGTTGTTTGATCTCGACGTTCTCGGCGGTCAGTACCTGATTGCGCGTGTTGAGAGAGTCTATCTGAACGATATAGCTCTTCATGATATCACGCATGGTGGTGATCTCTGCCTTATATTTTCTTATCAGCTGTGCGTTTGAAGCGTTGACCTCGAGCAGCTTCTGAATCCTGGTACGCTCACGCTGAATCTCAGCATTGAGGGTATCATTGCTTGTCTTCAGAGTGTCATAACCGTACATCATCATGCGCAGCTCGCCTGCAAGAGAGTCTTTCTCTTCTGTCAGCACCTGTTCCATCTCAACCATTTTGCTCTTCTGGTTGTAATAGAGTACCACCAGTGCGATTAAGCCCAGAGTCAGGATTATGGTTGACACAATCATGACAATTGGAGCACCTTTTTTATGCTCAACGTGTTCAGCCTGATATTTTTCCTGATTTTCCATTTGTTTGTTTTTATATCCGGTGCAAAATTAGTAATTATTACAGTACAACAAGGTTTTCTTCTGTTTGATTATCTTAGCCTTGAATATTTTCCTTAAAACATTTCTTTATAAATATCTGTTTATGAGTGGATTTTACGGTTCTGTCTCTGAGAGAAGCTGTGTTGAAGATGTATTTTATGGCACTGATTATCATTCACACCTTGGTACAAAACGTGCCGGGATGGTGTTTTATGACAGCGAGATAGGGTTTCGAAGGAGGATCCACAACCTTGAAAACGAATATTTCCGGAATAAATTTGAAACGGAACTTAAGGAATTCAGGGGCAACATCGGCATGGGGGTGATCAGCGACACCGATCCGCAGCCTATCCTTTTCAATTCGCATCTCGGTCCGTTTGCCCTGGTTACGGTTTCCAGGATAGTGAATATAAACGAGCTGGCCGATTTTTTCCTGGCGCGGAAGAAGCATTTCACTGAGAACTTCATGGGCAATATCAATCCGACGGAGATGGTTGCCAACATCATATGTGACGGAGACTCCTTTGTTGAGGGTATAACCAATGTGTTTGAAAAGATACAGGGATCATGTTCGATGCTTGTCCTGACAAAGGATGGCATTATTGCTGCCCGCGACAAGATGGGGCGCACGCCGGTGGTGATAGGGAAGCGTGACGGTGCCCGCGTCGTGGCCTCGGAGACATGCTCGTTCCCCAACACGGGATTTGAGACCGAATATTTTCTTGGCCCGGGGGAGATAGTACATATACGTCCCAATGGCTTTACAAGGCTGAAGGCACCCGGAAAGAGCATGCAGACCTGTGCCTTCCTGTGGGTTTATTATGGTTTTCCGACATCGGAATATGAAGGGCGCAACGTTGAGGAGGTACGTTACAGGTGTGGAGCTGCACTGGCAAAACGAGACAGCGTGGAGGCGGATTTTGTATGCGGTGTACCCGACTCAGGCATTGGACATGCCTTTGGCTATGCAAATGAAAAGGTCGTTCCTTATATGAGCTCTTTCTCGAAGTATACTCCAACCTGGCCCAGGAGCTTCATGCCACAGCGTCAGATACAAAGGGATCTGGTTGCCAGGATGAAGCTAATACCGAACAAAAAGATCACCAGCGGCAAGCGAATTGTCTTTCTTGATGACAGCATCGTAAGAGGAACCCAGCTGAAGGACAACACGCGCGACCTGCGACAGGCAGGTGCGGCGGAGCTGCACATGAGGATAGCCTGTCCTCCGCTGCTTTATCCATGTCCCTTCCTGAACTTCTCACAGTCGCGCTCAACACTGGAGCTTGCAGCACGCAAGGCCATCGTAAAGCTTGAGGGAGAGGAGAGGAACATTGAAGAATACCTTGATCCCGATTCTGAAAAATACTCCCTGATGGTCAATGAGATAGCCGCTACGCTGGGTATGGATACCCTTATGTTTCAGCGTCTTGACGATCTTGTAGCAGCCATCGGTTTGCCAAAAGAAAAGCTCTGCACCCACTGCTGGGACGGCAGCAGCAGATTCTGAAAAATGTTGATAAGTACAGGGCGATGTTAATTATTTAACATTGGTCTATACAATTACCCCTGTTTATCCGTTTATTTTTACGATTCATAAAAACACTGAAACTCTTGCGGAAGGTTTCATGTTTAACTGGTCAACTGCGACAGAACATTATCATTTTAGAAAAATTTCAATTAACGGATAATAATATCCTTATTCTTTCAGTTAAATCATATAAAATTAGTCATAGCGAATAGTAATTAACAACCTTTAAAATTATCTCAAATGAAAAAGATCCTTTTGTTTTCAATTATCCTGGTTACCTTTTCTGCAGGCGCATTTGCGCAGTCTACTGACACGGAACAGACAACGGCCACTGCTACAATTGTCGGTCCGCTTGCTTTGACGAAGGTAACCGACATGGATTTTGGTACCATAGCAGTAACGGGTACAGCGGGTACAGTGGTTCTGGGTACTGACAACTCCAGGACTGCCGTTGGACCGGCTCTTGTTCCTCCGGCTGCTGGCGTTGCCGCCTCATTTACTGTAGCAGGGGAGGCCAGCAGAACCTTTACCATCACTCTGCCTGCAGACGGTGCCGTTACGCTGGTCAGTGGTGCCAACACAATGGCGGTCAATACTTTTCAGCACAGCATGGGGGCCAATCCCGCCCTTAGCGGTGCCGGAGCTGCTGCATTTACTGTTGGTGCAACACTGTCAGTAGGAGCAGCCCAGGCAGCAGGGGTCTATACCTCTGCTAATTTCCCTGTAACTGTAAATTATAACTAGGAAAATACTATAGCCTGTCTTAAACATAATGGAAAGGCTCAGACTTAAATCTTTTAGCCTGATATGTTTATTCTGTGCCTCCGCCATTACGGTGGAGGCACAGACAGCTACCTCTTCCACGGTAACAGGTCATATTACTGCGGAGGTAATATCAACCCTGGCTGCGACAGAGACCACGCAACTGAGTTTTGGCAGATTTTCACCGGGGCCCCAGGGCGGCAAGCTTATCCTTACGCCAGAAAACGCTATCTCGGTCATGGGCAGCGTATGGCCGGGCAGCGGCACTCATAGCGCAGCAAGTTTTTATGTCACCGGCGATCCCGGGATTGCCTATACCATTTCGCTGCCCTCTGCACCGGTGACAATAACTCATATAGGTTCTGCCAGAACCATGAAGGTAGAAGACTGGAGGTCTGTCCCGGAAGCGGAACCAGGTGCGGGGATGCTTGAAAACGGCTCCCAGGTCGTATATGTAGGTGCCACACTCAGTGTGGGCACCCTGAATGATAACCCCGTCGGAGTTTACACGGGTACTTACACAATAACATTTGAGTTTAACTGATCGCAGACAGAAACACTAAAACCTGATATAATGACAAAGCTATCAATGCGGCTTTTCGGTGCAGGCCTGATTCTCATTCAGGTCTTTTTTCCTTTTAATGTAAAGGCCCAGGGAGACCTGCTCATAACCCCGAGACGTGTCGTTCTCGATGCAAGGAAAAGGTCTATGGACCTGAGTCTGGCGAACATAGGAAAAGATACTGCCACCTATACAATTTCGTTTGTACAGATCAGGATGACGGAAGCGGGGACTTTTGAAACCATCACTGATCCCGACGAGGGACAACGGTTCGCGAGTCCGTACCTGCGGTTCTTTCCGAGGTCAGTAACCCTGAGCCCTGATGAAGTACAGACGATTAAAATCCAGGCGACAAGAACAAGGGAGCTGGAGCCCGGCGAGTACAGGTCTCATCTCTATTTCAGAGCGGTTCCCAAAGAAAAACCGCTGGGAGAAGAGGTGCCCGTACAGCAGGATCCCTCTTCCATTTCGATAAAGCTGATCCCTGTCTTCGGAATAACAATACCGGTGATAATAAGAACAGGCGAGGGGTCGGTAAATGTCAACCTGTCCGACCTGTCTCTGCGGTTTGAACAAGACACCATACCAAGGCTAGGGTTCACCTTCAACCGCTCAGGCGATTATTCGGTTTACGGAGACATAGCGGTTGACCATATCTCTCCTGGCGGAAAGGTTGTCCGCGTTGGCATTGCGAATGGTATTGCAGTATACACTCCAAACACAAGGAGAACTTTTGAATTTAACCTCATGAACCTGCCGGAAGTCAACTACAGGCAGGGGAAGATTCTTGTCACATTCTCAGCGCCGTCCGATGTAAGACCTGAGAAATATGCCGAAGCAGAACTGAAATTACATTAATAAAGCCGGGAGAATTACAAAGGAATAATTGAACAAATCCAGGAATGAAAAAGCACAACCGCCTCTTTTGTACATCTGTTCTGATGATGGTCTTTGTGTTCTTTTTTGTACCAAAAGGGCAAACACAATCTCAAACATTCATTACATCCGGCTCTTTCACTGTTCCGGGAGGCGTTACCAAAGTATATGTTGAATGCTGGGGCGGCGGAGGTGGGGGTAGTACAATTATTGCCAACGGAAGAAGAGGCGGCGGTGGCGGTGGCGGCGCTTATGCCGCCGGCATTGTTTCAGTGATCCCCGGTAATTCCTATACTGTCACGGTAGGAACTGGTGGCGCGGCAAGTTTTGAAGGGGGAAATTCTTCATTCAATATCAACAGCGTTTTTGCTGAGGGAGGCCAGGGCGGATCTTTTAATTCCAGAATCGCAGGGGAAGGAGGTACGATAGCTGCTTCAAATGGAATTGTCATTTTTGCAGGTGGTAACGGAGCTGACGGCGATGAAACACCAAACTTTTCTGGCGGCGGTGGAGGGGGTGCGGGACCCACGGGTGCAGGCGGGAATGCGTCCGGATCAACGGGAGGGGCAGGCACACTAATATACGGTGGCTCAGGGGGTGACGGTGTCAGTGGCCGCAGTAATGGGCAAAGCGGAAACAGCTTTGGCGGCGGCGGAAGCGGCGCCAGCACCAATAGTAATCTTGACAGAGATGGAGGAGCCGGAGCTGATGGAATAGTGGTCGTATCATGGACATGGCCAACGCTTTATTCATACCAATCAGGAAACTGGAACAGCCCCTCAACCTGGACCACCGACCCCAGCGGCACATTACAGATTGGCAATCAGACCCCGGCAGACAATTCAAACGTAATTATTCTCACTGACCGCACTGTCACACTTACACAGAATGTTACTACAGCAAATCTTAATATCACTATTTCAGACGGTGCCTTTCTTGATCAATCGGTCCACCGGTTCACCAATACACTAGCTTCCCTGGCAGGCCAGGGAACGCTGAAGCTGGCATCAATAAATTTCCCTGGCGTCACATCAAACACCTTTGTTAATGCAGGAGGCGGCACGGTTGAGTATTATAACTCATCAAACTTTACTCTCCCCATAACGCAATCTATATATAACAATCTGACAATAAAAACCGACGGTACTGTTGCAACTCAGATGAGCGATATCACCATTAACGGAAACCTCTTTGTAAAAAGCGGGACATTGAGGATCAATGACAATACAAGTACCACAAAACGTTCCCTGACAATAGACGGAAACGTGACAGTTGACAACGGCGCCTCAATAACGGTGGGGAACGGGGTAACAAATACCTCAATAGGTGGAACCGGGGGAACAGCCCCCTACCTGAACTACTATCTCAATTTCCATACGGTAATAATCAGGGGGGATTTCACAAATAACGGTACTGTCAGGTTTACAAATCTCACCTATCCACTTTATAATGCGTTTCCTCCGACAACTGCAGGAGCAACGTCGGGAGCTGCATCAGTCTATTTTGAAGGGGCTACAGACAACACACTAGCCTGTAATGGCACCACTGATTTTTATAATCTGATCATCAATAAGGGAACAGACCAGACTTACAGCCTGACAATAAACTCCTCAGGTTACTCCATGTTCAGACTTTATGGAGCAAACACTCTTGCAGCCGAGGCCGTTTCGCAAAATCCCACCCAGAGAAAAGCACTCTGGATCTATTCCGGAACCCTTGTGCTTCAGGGAAAAGTGATCATTCCATCTCTCTCAGAAGGATCATCGGGCAATTCATACTATTACATCCCGGCCAGCAGCGCTTTGGTTGTCGATGGTGTTGATGCAGTAGTTTTTGGAACTGCGGATGACTACAGGGAGGTAAATACCGCTTACGGAGTTTCTGCTACCAGCAATGCTAACATGGGGATAAATACAACCGGCTTGACAAGTGCTATTTATGTTTTTGGAAAGCTTCAGGTCAACAATGGATTTCTCTCTGCCAAAGAATCGGGAGGGATTGTCACATCATCTGTTTCTTCGGGGCAGGTAATAATCAATGGTGGTACTGTTGACGCCAAACAGTTTTTGTCATCCACCGGCACGGCATCATATACTCAGACCGGAGGTTTATTTATACTCAGAGGCCGCTTTCAGCGCACTCCGGCAGCGTACACATCTGTGGCAGATCTTGTCAATGTTACAACAACAACACTGAATACAACAAGAGCCTCTTCCGGAACGAACACCTCGTACGGCTCCTTCAATCTTGAAAATGCCGCAAACATCTATTCTGTCTCCGGGGGTATCATCCGCATTTATGACGTGACAACAACCGGGGTTGCCGAGGCTTTTGATGTAAAGTCTTCAGCGGCAAACATTAATGTCACGGGAGGTACTCTGGAAATTATCCCTACAACCGGGTCAGGAACCAATGCGACTGATTACTGCATTTATTCAACTGCCCCGCTGCATAATCTGACGGTAAACCGCTCAGGCAGCACTTCATCTGTACGGATGAACACCCAGCTGACCGTTCGGAATAATCTGGATCTTCTATCTGGTGTCCTTAATGCAAACAGTTTAAACCTGAGTGTGGGAGGAAACTTTTTACTGGAGTCAGGAACAACATATACAACAGGTACCAACATTACATCGTTTAATGGCTTTGCTTCTCAGACCTTTACAGTAAATCTTGCCTCGGCGCTCTCATTAAGCAGTTTTACCGTTGATAAACCAGCAGGCGTCACGCTGACTCTTGCGGGGTCACAGAATAACATTAACATCAGCTCGGCGTTCAGGCTTGTAACCGGGACATTGAATGACGGAGGGAAGAAGATCAATACTTCCGGAACAGTTTATAACTCAGGTATTGCAACAGGAACGGGCAGTCTGGTTATGGCTGGTTCCTCTGCACAGACGATAGATGGTGGCGGCGTGTTCGGGAATCTTGAGCTAAACAACAGCTCCCTTTCTCCGGTTACGCTTCTTAATCGCATGACTGTTAACGGTTCGTTGACATTCACTTCCAGTAACGTACTTAATATCGGAACTTTTAATCTGCATCTGAATTCCTCGGCATCAATAGTTAACGCAGGAGAAACACAATTTATACAAACTGCAGGAAATGCCGGAGACGGAGGCTTGTCAAGGAGCTATGCATCAACCGATAACTTTACTTTTCCTGTCGGGGTGGCAGGCAGATACACTCCAGCAACTATCGGGTTCAACTCAGCCCCCGCTACTTATGGCTCGGTGACCATTATCCCGGTTGATTATGAACATCCCCTAACAACATTTGACGGCCAGGGCCTGTCATTCTTCTGGCGGGTCAAATCTTCCGGTTTCACAGGGATTCCTCTTTTTTCAATCACACATTCATTTGTTTACAGCAGCACCGATGTATCTGGTACCGAAACAACATATGTCCCGGCTATTTATGATGGGGTAATCCATGAATGGTACATAGGTCAGACAACAGATATAAATACCACCACAAATACAATAACAGACTGGAGCTATCCTTCCAACAGCACCAATTTTCTTGATGCTGATTATACTGCCGGCAGTCCGGGAAACTTTAACAATCCAAAGATCTATTACAGCCGTAACTCAGGCCTGTGGAATACACTTACAACCTGGTCATTGACGGGTCATACCGTTGATAATCCTCCTGCAATATTGCCCAGCTCAAATGATATTGTTATAATTGGCGGAAATGATCCCATCTGGCTTGCCACCGAAAGTCCACCGCTGCCGGTTAACGATGTTAATCCTGCAGCAACCTATTATCAAAGAGACAAGATGGTGGTCAGCTGCGCGAACCTGTTGATAAAATCAGGTTCTGTGCTGGACATTCAGAATAACCCAGGAAGTACATTTGCCTCTGTTCTAAATCATCCTAACGGCAACGGAAAACTTAGGATGACCACGCGAGACGCAACCAATTTTGATAATCCGGAGCCCTTTGTTTATCCAAACGGTGACTTTTCCGAGTTCAGCCTGAATGATGGAATATCAGAATTCTATACTATTAATCCCCAGCAAGGGATGTATCACATTCTGCCTTCCAATGCCAGCAATTACGGTACGGTGATACTCACTCCCTATAGAGGCTCCAATATTATTCTTCCCAACCTGTCGCTTGTTACGATAAACGGTGATCTCATATGTAACGGATCAGATGCTGATGCCTGGCTTGCCATGACCTGGAACGGTGAATACGGCACTATTGTCACAAAGACCGTCAATGTACAGGGTAATATGATAGTGTCGGGTGGTTCATTCGTATTCATCTATAACGGAACAACGCTACAGAGCATTAATATAGAAGGCAATGTTATTGTTGCTCCCGGTGCCGGTCTTGATGTATGGAACAGCTCTACCAATAACATCATATCGGTTGGAGGTTCAATAATCAACAATAGCGATAACAGCACAGCACCCTATGGCACTCGAAGTCTTCTCCGGTTAATCAACGGAAGTAACAGGTGTGGTCTTGCTTTTACCGGCAGCAGCTCTGCTGTTGTTACCAATGATCCGTTGGTCAGCACCACCCCTGTTACTATATTCAATACTGTTACGGTCAATAAGGGAAATTCTCCCGACACAACCCTTACGTGGAATATAGGAGGTACGCTTACAACTCCGACGAATGGCTGGCTTACCCTGCAAAACGGGACCCTCGATTACGACAGGACAGGTGATTTTACTATCTCCACAACGACAGATCTAATTATTGCGGAAACTGCAGGGTTGACCCTCAACACTCCATCCAATGTTTATATCTCAACAAGTGCCAGTTCGGAAACGCTTTATCTGAATGGCCGTTTGCGGATACTGTCAGGAGGGGGCAATGTCTATATAGGGCCACCCGGCAATACCTCAAATAATGCTGACATTGAATATTCAGGAAGTGGCTCATCCCTTATTGAAATCCAGAGCGGGAACCTGTTTGTTAACGGTCAGATTAGGAGGCCGGTGGCATCTGCCAGTGGAAAACTTACCTACAGGCAGAGCGGGGGTAACGTTATCATTTACGGAAATAATTCCAACCTGGCAAAAGCTAAACTTGAAGTCCTGAATGAAGGCAGTGAATTTACAATGTCAGGTGGAATACTCACCATAGTACGTGGGGGGGGGACGACTTCTGGAGACCTGTATCTGAGGCCTGCAACAAGTTCTGTCACGGGCGGCTCGGTAGTTTTCAGCCAGAGCCCGGCAGCAGGCACCACAATTGATGAGGCACAGACCTATCTTCTTGATGCCAATATTGCCCTTAATAACCTTGCGGTAACCGGTAAAACAACAGGCACAAGCAGGAACGCCAGCCTGTCACTCATGATCAGCCCTCTGGTACTTGGGGGATCTCTGGCAATCAGCAACACCCAGAGCTTTTTCAATTCTAATAGCAGGAATGTAACCATCAGGGGAAACCTGGTCAATGACGGGACCTACAGTTATGGTATAAACAGGACCATCTTCGACGGCGGAGTCCAGACAGTAACCGGGTCTTCGGTTACAGATTTTTACGACCTTGAAGTCTCTTCAGTGACTTCGTTGACTACGAACGGCAGTTTCACGGTAAATCATAACCTTGATATTGTTTCAGGTAATCTTGTCCTTGGTTCTGGTCTTGTGACCCTTGCCGGCAATATATCCAATTACGGTGCATATAATGACGACAATATCACCGGGGGCATAAAACTTGCCGGCAGTACGCAACAGACACTGTCAGGTACCGGTTCGTTTGCCAGACTTGTGCTTGACAATGATGCAGGGGCCAGGATATCCAATGATATTGTCTTGCAGCATGATCTCGTAATCAATCGAGGGATACTCGATATTAACAAATATTTGCTTACGCTGAGCCAGAATAGCCTAATAATCGGCACAGGTTTTTGGTCAGCAAAAAAGATCAGATCTGACGGGGTCTCCAGCAGCAGGGGTGTTCTTAAATTCTTTCCTCCCGGCCCGCAGACATTTACCTTTCCTATAGGAGTATCCGGCAAGTACACACCTGCCAGTTACACCATCACGGCAAGCACATCGGTTGGCTCTATAAGAGTAAATCCCGTTAACGATTGTCACCCAAGTGTCACAGATCCCCTTAATACTCTTG
Organism: uncultured Rikenellaceae bacterium; assembly: GCA_963696805.1. Lineage (GTDB taxonomy): Bacteria > Bacteroidota > Bacteroidia > Bacteroidales > VadinHA17 > SR-FBR-E99. The sequence continues at coordinate 90,129 of CAVOLF010000005.1, read as the reverse complement.
ATTATTACTGGCAGATAGAGAGCTCCGGAATAGCCGGGTTGGATGGCACTCTCTTGCTTAATTATTACGAAGAGGATGTTTCGGGCAATGAGGCTGATTATGTTGCAGCCAGACTTGTTCTTCCCGGGACAACGTGGGACAAGGCTTTGCCTGGACCGGCAACAGACAATGTTAATGAGTTAACACACACCATAACCTTTAATTACACAGGTACCAGCAATCTCAACGGTGACTATACTGCCGGAGCTGATGCTGCTATTCCTGCGGAGGTCTCGGAGTATATTACAAACAGCAACGGGGTTTGGTCAGATCCCGCTATCTGGACTCCCGTAGGATCATCACCCCCCTGTCCTGCAAACGGGCCCCGCGGCTCAAATGTTATCATTAATCATATTGTTACGGCAGACATTGATTTCATCTCTGTCCTGAATACAACCATTAACAATGAGATACGGCTTGTTTCTCCTACATATGGCCACAATTTCGGTAATGTTGACGGTGATGGCAAAATTTATCTTGAAGCCGGAAACCTGCCGGGCGGAACATATACTGATTTTACTGACTGTTCCGGAAATGCAACGATAGAATATGGAGGGTCCGGTACATACACCGTCGTTTCAGGGCCCTATATCTCCCTTCCCAATCTCTTCTTTTCAGGAACGGGTGCAAGGATTCTTCCCAATTTAGATATTACAGTGTGTAACCAACTGGTGATTGACGGTCCGCTTCTTGATAACAGCATAAACAACAGAAAACTAACTATCCTTGGGACATTTGAGAGATACAACACCGGGGCTTTCAGCAGCGGATCAGGCTCATATCCGTTAGCCACTGTTTCATTTGCCGGCCCTGCCGCACAGTCGCTGGGTGGTTCTACCGGGAACTTCAGCGGGACAAACCGGTTCAATAATATTGAGATTAACAGTCCTGCCGGATTAACTATATCTGATGCAGGTTTGGTTGAGGTAGCAAACAACCTGCTGCTGAGCAATGGAATTATAACCGTCACACCAACAGCAAGACTGATCCTCGTGAGCACTTCTCCCCTTGCTGTACTGCCCGAGGGCGGAAGTACATCCTCGTTTGTCGCAGGCCCCCTGACCAAATACATAGTTAACGGTGACAACTTTGTTTTTCCGTTGGGCCGGGGGAATCTTAAAGGTCATAAATTCACTCTTACCTCCACAGCCGGAACAAGCCTTCCGTTTACTGCAGAATACATTACTCCCAATAACACGGCAACATCCATTGCTCCGCCGCTGGAGGTGTCAAACACACTTGAATACTGGCGCGTATCATCAAATATTTCCGCCACAGCCAGGGTGAAGATCGGGTGGGATTCGCAGAGTGACCTTACTCCCCTGATGACTGAAAACGGCCTGGCAGACATGCGCGTGGCTGAATTTGTTTCAGGTCTCTGGACGGAGGTATCTTCGGTTGCTTCAGGCAACAATAATACAGGCGAGGTTGCAACCACAGTAAATGTCAATCTATCAACAACTCCGGCAGATTTCACCACCGCCAGCATCTCGGGTACCCTGGCGAGGGCCTCTTTTGCTTCTTTCGCACCTATTTGCGGCTCCGCGGGCATACCTCTCAGTTTCATCTCGTTTGACCCCATAAGCCTTGATTACTTCATCAGATATACAATTAACGGGATTTTGCAGCCAGAAATTACTGTGACATCACTGCCTTTTTCCCTTCCCGCAAGTATTCCCGGCGCTTATAAGCTCACCGGTTTCAGATTTAACGGTGGAACAGGTACCGGGGTAGTTGATGGCACCACAGTTAATGTATATGAATTACCCACGGTAGCCAATGCAGGGCCAAACCTATCGCTCTGCGGTGTTTCCACAACGACCCTGGCCGGAAATAATCCAATTCCCTATGCGGGGTTGTGGACTGTCATCAGTGGTGCCGGAGGGTCATTTGAGAACAACGTTCAGTTTAATACTGTCTTCAATGGCGTTCTGGGAGTAAGCTATACGCTGAGGTGGACAATCAGCAACGGCCCCTGCACTTCTTATGATGATGTTATTATCTCTTTCCCTGTTATAGCTTCGCAGCCCGGGGAGTTCACCGCTTCCACCACACAGGTGTGCCCCGGTACTACCGGGTATGTCTACACCGTCCCCTTTGTATCAGGGGTAACCTATAACTGGTCGTACAGCGGTACTGGTCATACCATCAACGGGACCGGTAACTCAGTAACCGTTGATTTTGCTGCCTCGGCAACCGGAGGGACGCTGAGCGTTACCGCAACCAATGCATGCGGCACAAGCCCGGCAAGAACAGTTAGTATCAGTGTTGTTTCCGCATCATTCTCATACCCCGGTTCGCCATACTGCCAGAACCAGGCAGACCCACTTCCACAGTTGGCTCCGGGAGCCACTGCCGGGACTTTCACTTCAACACCGGGACTGGTGTTTGTAAATAGTTCAACAGGGCAGATCGACCTGTCTGCCAGCGTATCAGGAGTATATACGGTAACTAATACGCTTAATGCATCTTTGTGCGGAGGAATGACTGCTATAAACACAGTCACGGTATCCGGCCAGACATGGACAGGCACAGCCGGAAACGAATGGGATAATCCGTCTAACTGGTCATGCGGTTTCGTGCCATATGCAGTTACCTCTGTCGTGATCCCGGATGTGGCCACCGATCCGCTGATCACCAGTGCTATTACCGGTGAAACAAGAAATTTAATTCTTGAAGCAGGTTCATCACTTACAGTCTCAGGCGGCACAATCCGTATTCACGGTTCAGTCACCGGAAACAATTCATTTGATGCTTCAGCCGGAACAGTGGAATTTTGCGGAACAGCGGCACAGAGCGCTGCAGGCTCTGTTTTCACCGCCAATACCATTGGAAACCTGACAGTGAACAACAGTGCCGGCCTGACACTGATAGATGACCTGAATGTAAATGGAGTACTGCTGTTACAGGACGGCACTCTCGCTTCTGACGGTCATCTGACCCTGCTCTCTGATGCCACAGGAACAGCTCTGATTGACGGCTCCGGGTCGGGGACGGTGGCAGGCAATGTCACAATGCAGAGATACCTTGACCCCGGATTCGGATATAAATATTTCAGCTCACCCTTCCAGGTATCAACGGTAAGTGAGTTTGGAGATGACATGGACCTTGCCTACTCATTCCCTTTGTTATACAGGTTCGATGAGAACAGCCCCTATTCAGGATGGATTGGCTACGTAACCGGCACTAACATCCTTAATCCTATGGAGGGCTACGCTGTCAACTTCGGAGAGCTGACAGATCCCAAAACCGTTGATGTCACTGGTGTTGTTAACAACGGAAGCCTTTCTGTTACTCTTTTTAATCACGATAGTGTGTTTACCAAAGGCTTTAACCTGGTTGGCAACCCGTTTCCCTCCCCTGTTGACTGGAACGGCCCGGGGTGGACAAAAACGAATATTGATAATGCCCTTTATTTCTTCATGGCCAGCACCACTGATCAGTACGGAGGGACTTACAGCAGCTATATCAATGGGATATCAAGCGACGGATTTGCTTCCAACATTATTCCGTCAATGCAGGGTTTCTTTGTACATGTCTCTGACCTGACTTTCCCGGTGACAGGCACACTGGGGGTATCAAACAGCTCAAGGATAAATAATCTGACAAGTCCCTTCCTGAAGTCGGCCAGGGCGAATAATTATCTATTCCTGGTAAGGGCAACAGCCTCCTTTCACGGATGACCAGACATCGGCCGATCCTCTGGTAATCTATTTTGACAATAACGCGGAAAAAGAGTTTGACGGCGCCTATGATGCCCTGAAGCTGTTTAATACTGACATGATGGTAACCAATTTCTACTCGGTTCTTTCGTCGCAGCAGAAACTTTCAATAAATGCCTTGCCTGAACAGCTTGATACAGCATTATATATTCCTCTCGGACTTACCGTATATCGCGACGGGGAAGTAAGCTTCAGGCTCCGCGATGTTGAGAATCTGCCCGTCGGGGAGAGCGTCTGGTTCCGTGATGCTGTTACGGGAGCAAACGTAGACATGCTACGTAACAATGAATATAAGGTCATTCTGACACAGGGTGAGTATCACGGCAGGTTTGCGCTTGCATTTGTAAAAAGTACCACCGGTATTCCGGGCACTGAAGAGTCGGGAGATATTTTCTCAGCATATCTGTCCGGTGGTATTGTGAAAGCAACGGTAGGTTTTGTTGACGGTAACGAAGGATTGATTACCGTGTACGACGTGGCCGGAAAACCGGTTTACTCAATGAAGGTCTATGAGCCGGGGCATTATGACCTGACGATGGAGCAAAGGCCTGGGATTTTCATTATCAGGTATGTGACAGGAACAATGCAGCACAGCATTAAAATGGTTCAGGGGATATGAAGATGAAAGAGAAAGACTCGTTTACTGTAATGAGAAGACTGATAATAATTGCCTGCCTCCTGTTATTATGCGGATTTTATAGTAATGTCATTGCACAACCCCATCCTCCGAGACCAGTTGTCATCACTGTCAATCATTCTCAGCCCCTGGCCTTTGGTGCCTTTACCCCCGGTGCCTCAGGAGGTACAGTGACGGTAAGTGCCGCCGGAGGCACGCGTTCATCAACAGGTACAGTAATTCTTCTTAACATGGGGTTTATCTATACTCCTGCCATGTTCTATATCAGGGCCAATCCCGGAACGGTGATCTCTCTTCTCACTGGCCCGCCGTCAACAATCACTGGCAGTAACGGGGGCACGCTCTCTCTTCAGGTGAACAGCACTTTCCCGGCGTCACCTTTTGTAACTATGGTGCCTTACCAGCAACAGACCACAGTATTGGTGGGAGGTACCCTTACCGTGGGCAACATTGCTTCCAATCCGCCAGGTTACTACAGCGGATCAATAGATGTTACATTCGTCCAGGAATGATAAACTGAAAACGGATATTCCCTGATGCAAGAAAAAATGGCAGATACAGTATCACATAACACTGGGTGTATGCCATTGCTTTCCGGGTGTCATTGCATTTTCATTTTTCTGCTTTTGATACTGTCGGCAACAAACCCGTTGATTGCACAGGACGAGGTACAATATGATGAGTTCCCCGTTTATGTCAGGGTCCCGTATGTTGGTGTTACAGAAATTGATGCAGTCATCAGCGGAGAGGAAGTCTTTCTGTCTGTTACCGGACTGTTTGATTTCCTAAAGATTAAAAACTTACCGTCACAGGATCTTGAGAAGATCTCCGGGTTCTTTATAAACCCTGACGATACATACACCATTGACAGGAGCAACAACAGCATTGTCTTTGGCAACAGAACCTTTGACCTTTCTGAGGGTGATATTATACGCTCTGAAACCAATCTCTACCTGAAATCTGATTACTATGGCAAGGTCTTCGGTCTCGACTGCAGGTTCAACTTCAGGGATCTGACAGTAACGATTGACACAAAGCTTGAACTGCCACTTATACGTGAGATGCGGCAGGAGGAGATGAGAAAGAATATCACCCGTCTCAAGGGTGAGATTAAGGTTGACACCATCATTGGCAGGAGCTATCCTGCTTTCAGGTTTGGCATGGCCGACTGGTCGGTATATGCCAGCGAACAGCCAGGCGGCCTGGCTGACGGCCGGCTCAACCTCTCGCTTGGTTCGGTCATAGCCGGCGGTGAGGCGACAGCCTCACTTACGCTTTATACACAGACAGCCTTCAGCGAAAAGCAGCAGTATTATATGTGGCGGCATGTCAATAATGACCGGACATGGCTGCGGCAGATAATGGCCGGAAAGATCAACACGCAGGCCACCTCATCAATCTATAATCCGGTAGTCGGAGTACAGCTTACAAACAGCCCAACAACCTTCAGACGTTCGTTCGGCACATATACGCTTACTGACAGAACAGAACCGGGGTGGACCGTGGAACTTTACGTGAATAACGTCCTGGTTGATTATGTAAAGGCCGATGCCTCCGGATTTTTTACGTTTGAGGTCCCCCTGGTTTACGGCAACACGCTTGTCAGGCTTAAATTCTACGGCCCATGGGGAGAGGAGAGAACGCGTGAACAGAATATCAGCATTCCGTACAATTTTTTACCTCGCAGGGAATTTGAATATACAGTAAGCGCAGGATTTGTGGAAGACAGCACCTGGAGCCGTTTTTCAAGAACTACCGTCCGTTATGGCGCCACAAAATCACTCACTCTGGGTGGTGGTTTTGAATACCTCTCATCAGTAACAGACGAACCGATCATGCCATTTGTGGATGCGTCGCTGAGAGTTACAAATAACCTGCTGGTTTCCGGTGAATACACTTATGGGGTGAGGTCAAAAGGAACACTGACCTACCGGCTCCCTTCGAACATTCAGCTTGACCTGATCTATACAAGGTATGATAAGGATCAGAAAGCCATATCCTACAATTATCTTGAAGAGAGAAAGGCCTCTGTTTCCATTCCACTGAAGATAAAGAAAATGGCTGCATATTCCAGGTTGTCATATTACCAGATAATCTTTCCCGGATCACAATACACCACGGCCGAATGGCTTCTTGCCGGGTCTTTTTCACGTGTCAGTACAAACCTCACCACCTACGGTATTTTTTCCGAATACTTCGACCCGAACATATACAGTAACCTCTCCCTGGGGTTCAGACTCCCCGGATACTTTGTCATTATGCCCCAGGTGCAGTATAACTATTCGCAAAGGGAGCTTCTTTCGACCCGGATAAGCGTTGAGAAAAGAATTTTTGAAAAGGGATATCTGAATGCCTCCTATGAACATAATTTTCGAAGTAACCTGAATATTGCGGAGCTGGGTATAAGGTATGACTTTTCATTTGCACAGGCAGGTATCTCTGCCAGACAGACCAATGAGCAGACTACCTTTGTTCAGTATGCAAGAGGAAGCCTGATCAATGACAGAAAGACCTCATTCCTGAAGGCCGATAACCGCACTAACGTTGGCAGGGGCGGCATCTCAATACTGGCTTTTCTTGATCTCAACGCCAACGGCGTGCGTGACCAGGGCGAGCCAAAAGCGGCAGGCCTTAACCTGCGTTCAAACAGCGGAAGAATAGAATTCAGTGAAAAAGATTCAATAATTCACATTACAGGCATGGAGCCATATGTGAAACATTTTATTGAGCTTGACGAAAGCAACTTTGACAATATTTCCTGGAGGATCCCTCAAAAATCGATAGCTGTCATAGCTGATGCAAACATGCTTAAGCTGATTGAGGTGCCCATTAATGTTGTGGGAGAAGCAACAGGCTCTGTGATGCTGGAAACGAACGGAAGGAAAGCGGGCCTGAGCCGTATTATAATGAATTTCTCCAACTCAGAAGGGGACGTTGTTGCCAGGGCCCTTACCGAGGATGACGGATACTTCAGTTATTTCGGGCTGGCCCCCGGCCTGTACCAGGTGCGTGTAGACACGGCACAGCTGAGAAGGCTCGGTATGACCTCTGACCCGGATTCACTGCTCTTCAGTATAATGACAAAGCTTGAGGGCGACTATATTGACGGACTCGATTTTACGCTGAGGAAGCCCGTGGTACAGGCTGACACTGCCGTAATACCTGATACTGCCGTTGTCACCCGGCCGGCCGATAGGGTTATAACGAAGGACACCTCCTATCTGGTGATCCACGAAGTCACCCGTGAGCTTGTTACTATAACTGAGGACTATTTTGCAGTTCAGTTCGGAGCATTCCTGACGAAGAGGTATGCCGAGATCATGCAACAGAAAGTGCAGGCCGCACTTGACAAGAATGTTGAGCTGTTCGAGGAGGACGGTTTCTGGAAGGTGCGCATTACAGGCTTTGACGACCGCGAGGATCTTGAAAAATATATCCCCATCATACACGGTCAGGGCATCACCGAAATATGGGTCATCACCAACAAGGCTGTCAGGGGTGAATGGATCACCATGAGCCGGGAGGACTCTCTGGCACTTGTCAGGGAAAGGCTGGCAGGGGAGCCGGTGCCTGAACCGGAACGTGAGTCTGAGCCTGTTCCGGTGGTAATTACCGGTACAACCGTTCAGCTCGGTGCCTTCAACAGCCTGGAGGAGTCGGCAGCAATGAGCGACAGGCTCCTGGCAGCAGCAGAGAAACTTGTCACCATCAGGAATGAGGGAGGCCAGTTCAAAGTACAGATAACAGGCTTTGCAGACACCAATGAGGTGAGAGATTTCATACCCCTTCTAAGGAAGTATGGCTTTACCGACATACTTGTTCTGCATGAAGACGAAGCCGGGCTGGTGCCTGTTCTTCCCGCGGTGCTGCCACCTGCAGCCATCGAACCGGAGCAGCCCGAAGTGCCTGTACAGGCTGAAGAGCCGGTACCACAGACACCGCCGGCAGTCATTGAACCGGAGAAACCGGTCGATGAAAAAGAGGTCGCCCCGCCGCCACCCGTGCCCAGGTTTATACTCCATGCTGCCAGTTATCCCAAACGTGCACAGGCGGAAAGGGCTAAACTAAAGATTGAACGCAGGCTGAAACTGCCGGTGGAGATAATGGAGGATTGGGACAGGTACCGTGTCGTTGTAACCGGCTTCTTTACCAGGGAGGAGACATATCCGTACTATCCAGAGCTTGCGGGATTGGGATTCTCGGATATCTTTGTCTATGAAAAACCGCTTATAGACAGGTAGCCAAAAATTTGCAGAATGAAGTACGTCGGAGCACATGTCAGCGCTGCCGGAGGTGTGGAGAATGCCCCGGTCAATGCGCATGAGATAGGAGCGAAGGCTTTTGCCTTCTTTACCAAGAACCAGCGCCAGTGGGTGTCGTCACCACTGACAAGGAAGAGTATTGAGGCCTTTCGCGAAAACTGTGAGAAATACGGATACAAGCCTCATCAGATACTGCCGCACGACAGTTACCTGATAAACCTGGGTAACCCTGATCCTGAGGGCCTGGGACGTTCACGCTATGCCTTCAATGACGAGATGAAGAGGTGCGAACAGCTGGGGCTTGACAGGCTGAACTTCCATCCGGGAAGTCACCTGGATAAGATTACCGAGGAGCAGAGCCTTGATCTGATTGCCGAATCTGTGAACATAGCTCTCACGAAGAGCAACGGCGTCATTGCGGTCATTGAGAACACCGCAGGGCAGGGAACCAACCTCGGCTACAGGTTCGGGCATCTGAGGCATATCATTGACAGGGTCGAGGATAAAAGCAGGATAGGGGTGTGCATCGATACATGCCACGCATTCACTTCGGGGTATGATCTCTCAACAGCCGAAGGATTCGTTAAGGTCTTTGACGAGTTTGAAAGGATAGTAGGATTTAAGTACCTGCGCGGTATGCACCTCAATAAATCGAAAAAGGCCTTCGGCACCCGTGTTGACCGGCACGACAGCCTCCACAAGGGAGAGCTGGGTGATGAAGTCTTCGGCCTGATAATGAATGACCCCCGGTTTGACGGCATGCCGCTGATACTTGAGACTCCTGATGAGACGCTGTGGGCAGAAGAGATCAGGTATCTCTACTCACTGCAGAAATAGACGAATTTATTAAACATTTCCTGCCTCTCGAGGTTCATCCCTCCCCATTCTGTTCCGGGTGCGGAGTGGTTGATTTGCCATCTTTTTATACCTTTATCCTCTCTTAATAAGAAGGATTTAAGAATGTAATAGTGCAAACTCTTAACCGGGACCCTTAATTTTCATGACGAATTACATCATACTGGCACTCTGCATTATTGTCGTACTCTCCTATCTGTTTGACATTTCAAGCAGGTATTCAAGGATCCCGGGGGTGATGTTGCTGATAGGCCTGGGCATACTTCTGCAGTTGATCACGGAGTCGACAGGTTTCAGCATACCGAACATGCAGCCTGTTCTGCCGGTCATAGGCACCCTGGGCCTGATCCTTATTGTGATGGATGCCAGCCTCGATCTGAAGCTGGAAAAAAGAAAGGCAACACTGCTGCAGAAGTCCGTCCTGTCAGCGTTGACGCTTCTGATATTAGTAACTGCCGTGTTATCTTTCATACTGGTTCGTCTCTTCGATTATTCAGGCACTGCAGCTGTATTGAATTCGATACCGATGGGAATTATCAGCAGTGCCGTGGCCATACCCTCGGCAGGTCACCTGAAATCGCGGGAGAAGGAGTTCATAATCTATGAGAGCTCATTCTCAGACATCTTCGGGATCATGGTATTTGACTTCATCATCTTCAACCAGGGAGACCTGTCGGGTGGTATACCTCACTACCTCCTCCTGGCGCTGATAACTGTGATAGTCGCTGTTGTTGTATCCTCAGGCCTGGCAATGTTGCTGCACAAGATCAAATACCATATCAACTATATCATCATCATGACGGTGATGGTTTTAGTATATTCACTGGCAAAAATGTACCATCTGCCGGCGCTGCTGCTGGTGCTTGTCTTCGGGCTTACCCTCTCCAACAGTGAACTCGGGGAACACACTCCGATAAACAGGTATGTCGACTTTGAAAAGTTCAGGAAAGACATTGACTCGTTCAAGAAGATTCTGGCAGAGTTTACATTTCTCGTGAGGTCCTTTTTCTTCATCATTTTCGGCTATTATACCTCGCTGGAAGGTATCTTCTATCCGAGAAATCTCCTTATCGCCCTCAGCGTCACAGCAGGTATCATCCTGATAAGATGGCTTTTCCTCTGGTTTATCCTGAAGGAAAAAAGTCCCACTCTTGTTCTTTTCGCCCCTCGCGGACTGATAACCATCCTTCTGTTTATCAGCATTCCGTCAGTTTTTACAATCCCGGAGATCAACACTGAGGTGATTACCCTGGTAATACTGATGACAATGCTGACGATGATGCTTGGCAACATCATAGCCCCTAAAAAGACGAAGATCCCTGATTTGCCGGAGACAGAGCTGCCGGAGGTTATAAAGACAGAGCCCCTGGGAACTGTGCGGGATAATCCACCGGAAACCAGACAGGACCAATAAAAATTCCGAAACCGGGCTCTTTGCGGCTGCCATCTGGTTCCGGTCGAAACCGGTGCCGATGGGGAGGCCTTATTTGAATTACCCTGTCTTATGGTTTATTTAGCCCGAAGGTACTGTCCTGGCCATTGGATCTCCTCTCCGAGCTCTTTTGCAGCCTGTAAGGGGAAATAGGGATTTCGAAGCAGTTCACGTCCCATCAGTATGAGATCTGCCTTTTCCTCCCTGAGTATCTCCTCTGCCTGATTTGAGGAGGTTATGAGGCCCACTGCGCCTGTCATAACTCCGGTTTTTCGCAATGCGCCTGCGAATGGCACCTGGTATCCTGCCGCTGTCGGTATCTTCGCATTAAAAATATTACCTCCCGAAGAGCAGTCGATCAGGTCAACGCCGGCACTCTTCAGCAGATAAGCCAGACCAATGCTCTCCTCGAGGGTCCATCCTCCCTCAGTCCAGTCGGTTGAGGAAATGCGTACAAAGAGTGGATTTTCTTCCGGCCATACCTCCTTTACAGCCTCGGTGACGCTTATGAGCAGGCGGGTACGGTTTTCGAATGACCCGCCATATTCATCGGTACGATGGTTGCTTAGTGGCGACAGGAACTCCTGCAGCAGGTATCCGTGAGCGCTGTGGATCTCAATCACCTTAAATCCTGCCATCCGGGCGCGCACGGCAGCTGTCCTGAAGGCTGATATCACCTGTAAGACGTCTTCTTTGCTGAGCATCTCAGGTGCTCTCTCACCCGGGCTGAAAGGTATGGCTGATGGAGCCACGGTATTCCATCCGCCACTTTTCATGTCAAGCTGTTTGCCGCCTTCCCCTGGCACGGTACATGAGGCTTTTCTTCCGGCGTGGGCGAGCTGTATGCCGGCCACCGATCCCTGTCGGTGGATGAAGTCGGTTATCTTGCGCAGCCCGGGAATATGATCATCGCTCCATAACCCGAGATCGCCAGGGGTGATCCTTCCCGCAGGAGCAACAGCTGTCGCTTCTGCGATAATAAGACCGGCGCCTCCCACTGCCCTGGTCCCAAGATGGACCAGGTGCCAGTCGTTGGCGATTCCATCCTTTGCCGTGTACTGGCACATGGGAGACATGGCGATACGGTTTTTCAGGGTAACGTTCCTTAATGTCAGCGGAGATAGCAAAATTGACATGGCTGGTATGGTTTAGATTAAGTCAGCGGTTATAAGATACTTCAATATATGTACGAATTTCAAAATCTGTAGAAAAAGCCCAGGCTGCCTGAGATGGGTACGATGTCGGTTATGTAGCCTTCAGGAGGATTGGTTCTCCGGTGAATGACAACTCCCAGATCAGCATTCAGCCCGACCCTGCTGGTCCGGCCCGGAATGAGGAAAGACCTTCCTATCCTGGGGTAAATGTAACTATGATCAAATGTATCATAGCCCTTACCGAAAAGAGTGGTGCTGACACCGCACATGAGATAGAATGGCCCGGGCATCCCCTGTGTTGCTTTTCGCGGCAGCCGGTAATAGATCTCCAGTCCGGTTGTATGAAGCTGGCTGACCAGATCCTGGCTCAGGCCCACCTGTATTTTCTGCCCGTATTTCGCCTTTATAAAGATGCCGTCAAACAGGCCTGCCCCCGTACTTATCTCAAACCTTCCCTGGGCTGACAGGGCCCTGGCTGAAAGAAGCAGAACCGTGAGCAAAACAACCCGGAACAGTAATATCTGTTTATTCACTGCGGTTTATGATGGAGTTTCAACAACTAAAAATACACCTTTTTGGAATACGCCCTTGCCCTGATGATCCCTGTCATGAAGACGGAGCAGAATTGAACCAAATGATGTACTTTCGGGTTGAGATTTTATATTTTGGTTTGGTACTCAGAAAAAAAAGTAATGGCAATAATAAAGGTATGGATTGAAGAGGGATGCATTGCATGCGGCTCGTGTGAGCAGATTTGCCCGGAGGTATTCATGGTGACTGATCAGTCGAGGGTACAGGACGGAGTCAGTTTTGCCGACTATGAGGAACAGATAAAAGAAGCGGCAGAATCCTGCCCGGCTGAGGTGATAAAATATTCCTGAAAAAAGGGAAGCCGGCCCCTGCCGGCATACGGCCAGCGATTATTGTATCATCATAAAAGGAATGTCGCTCCGTGAATGGCACCAGACACGTCGTGCCTGTGTCATCTCCTGCATGGGATCACAACAAAGAACACTACAACTCCAATGTGATCGCATTTTCTCCGACACCAAGGCTGGTCAGGTGTTGCTTAACCGAATCCATCATTGGTGGCGGGCCGCACAGATAGAAATTCTTATCACCGGGAGAGAGATTGGCCCGAAGGAACCCGGCGTCAATAAAACCAGTTGCATATTCGCCGCTGTCCGCCTCATCAGACAATATATTTATGAATGCTTCTCCAAGCATCTCTTTGAGTTCGGATTCAAGTATAATATCGGCCCTGGTTTTGTTGGCAAATATCAGTTTATTGCCCTCCAGCGACCCTTCATCCCGGAGATGCCGGAAGATGGCAATAAATGGGGTTATCCCCGCGCCACCGGCAATGAAAACGCCAGGCCCTTTGTATGAAATGGCACCCCATACGTTTCCTATTATAAGTTCATCTCCCGGCTTCAGCGCTTCAAGCTCCGCGGTCACCCCCTGATTAGACGGGTATATCTTAATTATAAACTCAAGAAAAGGATCACTGTTCAGTCCGGTAAAGGTGAACGGTCTTCTCTTTTTCCTCAGTTCCGGTCTGTTTACCGAGACGCTTGTCGCCTGGCCCGGTACAAATGTATATCCGTCAGGTTTTTCAACCAGGAACTGTTTGACGTCATGTGTTATCTGGTTTATGCCAAGTATCCTGACCGCGTGCTCCTTCATCCTGTAAGTTTTTGATTACTAAACAATTTATCTGTGGCATTGTTTAGCACACCTTATGTCTGGAGGTATTCAACGGATCGTGTGGACCTCAAAACACCCCCTTGTTGCAGTACTTCAGGACATCTTTCATTAATCACGTTTTAATTTTTATTTTTATTGCAGATAAAACTCAATCATCTGGCTCTATGAAAAAATCAGTCTTCACTCTTCAGTTGTTACTCGTACTCTTTTCAGCCAGTGGGCAGGATCAGGACGAGAAAGCGATTCTGTCTGCGATGCATTCAATTTCAAGCCATGATCTGCTGGAATATGTCAGTATCCAGTGTGATGACAAATACGAGGGAAGACTGACCGGGACCACGGGATACCAGGACTGTGCCGGGTGGCTGGCCGGAGAGTTTGAAAACTGGGGACTGACACCTGCAGGTGATGGCGGCAGCTGGTTCCAGTGGTTTGATATCCCGTATACCCTGGTATATCCTGACTGCGGCCTCTCTCTTCATCTTCCGGTAAAAAACGGAACCCCGATTCAGAAGCATTACCGCTATATAAGCGAATATATGCCTGGCTCAACCTCAGGCAGCGGTACGGTCACCGCCGGGGTCGTCTATGCCGGTTACGGTATCACGGCACCGGAGCTGGGTTATGACGATTATGCGAAAGTTGATGTGAAGGGAAAGATTATCCTCATTGAGAGCGAGGCTCCCGTCAGTCCTGCTGCCGGACCGGAAAAATTCAACCCCTGGTATGAACATTCATTTCACCAGAGCAAGCTGGCAAACGCGGTCAGCCACGGGGCCGTTGGAATGATCTACAACTACGGACCGATAGCGAATCCAAACAATGCCTGGATTGAGGATTTCATCTATGTACATGTCGGCGATTCCGTTGTCAGGGACATCTTTACAGGCACAGGGTTGAACCATGAAACTGTTGTTGGCGAGATAAAGACAACGCTCAAGCCCCGCTCTTTCGACACTAAAAAGGTGGTCACCGTTAAGATGAGCACCCGGCATTTTCCCGATGGCAGGGGAAGCAATGTGATAGGGCTCATCCCGGGGACCGATCCTGTCCTGAGCAAGGAAGCCATAATTATAGGAGCCCACCTCGACCATCTCGGCAAGTGCTATGAGATAATCCCCGGCGCCAATGACAACGCCTCAGCTGTTGCCGTGATGATGGGAGTGGCAAAAGCACTGACGCAGAATAAAATACCCCTGAAAAGAACAGTGATTTTTCTTGCATTTGGCGCAGAGGAGCAGGCGATAATGGGAGCCAAGGCATACCTTGATAACCCGGTGATGCCGCTTGACAAGAGTATACTCCTTAACATGGATGGAGTGGGCATCGGATACTCCATCAGGGCTGGGTCCGGTCTGGACTTTCCGGACCTGTGGTCATTCCTTGAGGAGGCCAACAACAAGTATATTCACAGACCTCTATCGGCAAATCATTTTCCGAACCTTGGAAGACCCCGGCTTGACGCTGCCAGATTTCTCAGTGCAGAGGTACCATCAATAAGCTTCTCAACTTACGGGTCAGTCAACTACTACCACACACCTCTTGACAATCTGGAAATTATCAAACCGGAAATAATGGAGGATCTGGCTCAGTTGCTGTTTGTTTCAGTGGTCAATATGGCGAACAGCACCTCGCCGTTAAGGTGATGGCAAGAAGTTCAGGAACTTATCGGTGACCGGCTTCATCAATCTATCAGCATTCACACATCTTGCCTTTCGCTTTTTCAAAGGCTTCCCTGCCCTCTGATATTGAAAAATATGCCAGACCTGCAGCTCCGATTGCGTCTGCATAAGCGAATCCGGTGAGTTCATAAATAACGCTTGATACGAGCAAAACCAATGACATATAAACACATACCTTGGTACAGTTTGCATCGGCGATGATTGCATCGGAATCCAGTTTCTTCCCGACATTTTTTTTGGAGTTCATTAACCATACCATGACTGCAATGGAAATCAGGGATATTATTATTCCCCACATGGTGGTTTCAGGTTTGTTATGGTTGACTAAATTAAATACGATTCCTGTTATTAAACCAACGGCCAGAAGGTAGAATGCCACACCTGTAATTTTCAATGCCGTAATTTCAAATTTGCTCTTCGAACTGTCAGGATTCTGCCTGACACGCATTATCATGACAGCAATGCCAATTCCTGACATTACCTCAATAAAACTATCGGCACCAAAGCCGAACAGGCTGAGCGTTTCATCTTCATAACCCAATATCATTGAAATTATGCCTTCAAGAATATTGTAGAATATGGTAAACAGGCTTAAATAGAACGCCTTATTATAAACCTTTTGTTCTGAATCAATCATATCCTGGCTATAGAAATATCTTATATACAAAGATAGGTCTATTTAGAAATATGACCCTGCCGGACAACTTCAACAACAAGCCTGAGAAAACCGGAAATCCCGGCCGCTTTAGAATAGTTACGATAGGGCAGCTGCCGGGCAGCAAACAGGTAAAAGTGGTTTTGCGGGCAAAAAAAGAAATCGCTTCATTTGAATGACTGAAAAAAATTACCCAAGTTTGTCTTGGTTTTATCTGGCATTCGACCCAAGCCAACCTGATAACAGTAAGCTATTCAATTCTTACAGCCTTATGAGTACAAACACGACAAAATTATCCCTGAAGGAAAAAATCGGATATGGCCTTGGCGATACAGCTTCGCACTTTGTATGGGACATGGTAGGCTTCTGGATTCTGATTTTTTATACAGATACATTTGGAATATCTGCGGCTGCCGCCGGTACTATCATGCTGATCGCCCGCTTCTGGGACATGCTCAGCGATCCGCTGATGGGTATCATTGCCGACAGGACCAGCACCCGATGGGGTAAATTCCGTCCCTACCTGTTATGGATGGCGCTTCCGTACAGCATTCTGGCAGTACTAACCTTTTCCACACCTGATATAGGCCCCACCGGAAAAGTTATTTATGCCGGAGTTACATATCTGTTGCTGATGACCGTTTTTACTGCCATCAACCTTCCCTATTCTTCGCTGGGCGCCGTAATGACTTCCGACTCTTACGAAAGGGCTGGATTAAATTCATACCGTTTCATATTTGCCTTTGCCGGGCAGTTTGTTGTCACGGGAACCGCCCTTTACCTTGCCAGCTATTTCGGCAAGGGCGACAACGCCAAAGGCTATCAGTACACCCTGTTGCTGTTTGCGGCAATAAGTTTCGTACTTTTCATGATTACCTTCAGGACAACCAGGGAAAGGGTAAAACCTCCTGCCATGCAGCAGCACAACCTTAAACAGGATATCAAAAACCTGTTTAGGAACCGTCCCTGGGTCATACTCTTCTTTGTAGGCATTGTATCATTTGTCATGTTTGCCCTGCAGAATCTTTCCATTGCCTATTACTTCAAATATTATATAGGACAGGAACAGAACGTCCAGTTGTTCAATGTAATCGGTACCGTCGCGCTGATAGCAGGCATCCCGTTCTCAAAGCCACTTGCAAAAAGGTTTGGAAAAAGGAATGTATTTATTGCCAGTTCTTTGCTTTCCGGCCTGTTTTTCATTCTGTTATATTTCCCGGGCAGCGAGAATATGACTGCCGTTTATATTCTGAATATCCTTGCCAAATTCACTTACGCACCTGCCGTTCCATTGCTCTGGACCATGCTTGCCGATACTGCTGACTACTCCGAATGGAAATTTGGCCGACGTGCAACCGGGCTGGTGTTTTCGGCAGCCACATTTGCACAGAAGGCAGGCTGGGGAATAGGAGGTGCACTGGCAGGATGGATGCTGGCCCTGTTTCACTTCGTTCCAAATACTGACCAGTCAGCCACCACCCTCAACGGAATGAAACTGATGATCTCAGTGTTTCCCGGAGTTCTGTATATGTCGTGCGCCATTCTGTTGTATTTCTATGCCATTGACCATAAAACCTGCCTCCTGATGCAGGAAGAACTGGAAAAAAGAAGGGAAGAATCAGAACAGAACTAAAAAGGAAGCGGTGCATCCTGACAAAACAGATAATATCACCAGCGCATTCAATCAATACTGCACGACAAAGATGCCTGTGCGACCTTCTAATATGATAATATCACCAGAATTATGAAAAAGTTTTTTCCATTACTGATTTTCGCCATGGCCGCCATGGTGGCTGTATCATGCAACCAGAGGCCGCGCGTCGCAGATAAGACTGCAGCCGAAATTCTCGGCTCCCCCGACTACCAGGCCATCTCATACGGAGGGTATCGCGAAAATACCAGAGATATTCAACCCACGGTTCCCCAGCTTAAGGAAGACATGAAGATAATGTCGGCCCTGGGGATAAAGTTGCTGCGCACCTATAATGTCCATCTCGATGAAGCAGCCAACCTGCTGGAAGCGATAAGCCAGCTGAAGAAGGAGGAGCCCGGCTTCGAGATGTATGTGATGCTGGGTGCATGGATCGACTGCAAAAATGCCTGGACAGATCTTCCTGACCGCATCAGGAATGAAGAGAGTTCCAGAAATGAGACAGAGATTAATCGTGCTGTTGAGCTGACACAGCAATACCCCGGTATTGTAAAAATAATAGCAGTGGGTAACGAAGCCATGGTGCATTGGGCATGGGATTATTATGTGGAACCCGCTATCATCCTGAAATGGGTAAATCATCTGCAGAGCCTTAAGGAGAGAGGTGAATTACCCGAGACCCTATGGATAACCAGTTCTGACAATTATGCCGCGTGGGGTGGCGGCGGAAGCGAGTACCATCTGGAGGATCTGAACGAACTCATTAAAGCGGTTGATTTTATTTCAATGCACACCTACCCGATGCATGAGACGCATTATAGTCCCGATTTCTGGAGAGTGCCGGCTGAACAGGAAAGCCTGTCAGATATGGAGAAAATTGATGCGGCCATGTTAAGGGCCAGGGATTATGCCATAGCACAGTATGAGAGCGTGGTCAAATACATGCAAAGCCTTGCTGTTGATAAACCCGTTCACATAGGCGAAACCGGCTGGGCGACTTTTTCGGACGGTATCTATGGAGATACAGGATCCTGTGCAACCGATGAATACAAGTCAGCGCGCTATTACCATCTGATGAGAGAATGGACCAACGCAAACGGCATAAGCTGTTTCTATTTTGAAGCGTTTGACGAGCAGTGGAAGGATGCTGCAAATCCGCAGGGCTCAGAAAACCACTTCGGCTTGTTTAACCTTCAGGGGCAGGCAAAATACGCCTTATGGAATCTTGTGGATGCCGGCCTCTTTGAGGGCCTGCCCCGTGACGGCAGACCGGTTGTCAAAACATTTAACGGTGACACAATTGCCCTGATGCAGGAGGTGAAAGTGCCGCCAACTTTAGAGGAAATAAGGGAGAGGCGTTAAGTACCGGCACGGTATTTCGGGATACCACCACCTTCTCCGCCAGACGGCGGATTAGGTGGCTGGGGGAAGAACGCGGACTGCAGTGAGGGATGCGAAAGGGCCGGTTTGCAGGGGTGGCTCGATCCCGGGTGGAAATACTGGCACCAAAACTGGCATTGAAAATAAATTTGATTTTAAGAATGTTTATTCAGAAAGTATGCGATATAATTCAAGATTTAGATAATAATGACGGCCTTCAATTTCTTTTTTCTCAAGAACATGTATATCGCATAATCTGTTTAAATAATCCCTTGCAGTATTTTCAGCATATGTTCCTGAATCAACCAGGTGTTTTACTTTGGTAAAGGGTTGAGTAAACAGTGCATTTACCAGGTCTTCAGGATTTCTAACTTTCCTGGCGTCTTTTTTAATAAACTCTAAAATTGAATCTTTAGCTGATACAATATCATTTATTTTATGGAAAGTAATCATGGATGTATATTCAATAGCATTAAACATGAATAAAAGCCAGTCCCTCCAATTACCTCTTTGAGAAACCCCGGAGAGGCCCGTGTAATAATCTTCTTTGTGATCTAAAATATATCGGCTCAGAAATAGTATTGGGACATCAAGTAATCCCTTTTTTGTCAGATAATTGATATTAAAGACCCGACCTGTCCGGCCGTTGCCATCACGAAAAGGATGAATAGCTTCAAATTGATAATGTGCAATGGCAACTTTAAATAAGTAATCCATTTTGAAATTTTCATCATCGTTTAAGTAAGCTACAAGATTGTCAAGTTTTTCTTTAATTATAGTCTGACCCTTCGGCGGAGAATAAATAACCTGACCGGCAGTTGGCCCTGTACCGCCTTGTTTAATTGTTGTATTTAAAAAATCAGGCCGGATCTCATCTTTTGTTTGTTTTATTTCCTGAAAGACTTTAATAAAATACTCTAAATCAAAATAATCCTGGTTTCGTAAATAATTGTAACCAGACCATAGTGCCTCTTTATACCTTAACACCTCCTTTGAAGCCCCGTTAATTTCATCGGTTTGATCACTGTAAGCCTTATATAGTTCATCATCCGTTGTGAAAATATTTTCGATTGCACTTGAAAATTTTGCTTCCTGCAAACTAATGGTGTTGATTAATAAACCTTGATTGGGAATGACAATACTACGACCCTGAAGCCTTGCCAATGCGGCTTTAGCATCTCCCAGTTTCTCAAATATCTCTACTGTCTGATAGAGTTCTTTTCCTATTGGCAACAGTGGAAGATTGTTCCATGGGATATTTCTGTCGGGATTGATTTGATAGAGGATTTCAGGCATTAAATATTAGCTTATTTAATGTTTGCTCAATTTATGGCATCAAATATAGCTTAAAAATAGCACTTAAACATTAATTATTTTATTTTTTAATGTATGGTGGCTGATTGACCTTAAGCTTAATAAAGGCTTTTATAACAAATCAAACATTAAACTATTACATATTTAATGTATAAATGGCTTAAATCCAGGAAGTAAAGCCAAGACAAACCTTAAATTAATCTAATATTAATGTCTGCCGGGTTAATTAGAGGAATAAAATGGTTCTTCACAATATGGCTAAAGAATGCCATAAGAAGCTGGCCCGAAACCGGGATCAGGACCGAGCGTAAAGAAATTGCCCTGTGGGCAATTTCAGCGAAGGGGCCGGTTTGCAGGGGTGGCCCGGTCCTGGGCAGAAAATAAAAAAGGCAGCCGAAAAGGCTGCCTTGGTGTGGGCCCAGCTGGGATCGAACCAGCGACCCCCTGATTATGAGTCAGGTGCTGCTAACCATCTGAGCTATGGGCCCCGTTAAACAGGGTGCAAATATAAATAAAAAATCATTTATTTATATAGTCGAATAAAACGCCTCCTGCCTCATCCAGGTCGTAGCCGAAGGTGATCAGCCCGCCACGGTCGCCCGCCATCACTATGATCCGCTTTTCAAAGACCTCCGGCTCGCTGAAGATGCGTATCATCTCGCGCGCCATGGCCGGCGTGCCGTACTCGACGGTAGGATCGGTGGTGGGCACCTTGTTCATGAGCTCCTCCCAGAGATCGTTGGAGTGCACATGAATAATGGCGTTGGTGCCCTGATCGGCCGTATATATTGCCGAATGAGTCAGCGACTCCGACGACGCCTTCAGCGGCCCGCTGCACATCACCGCGTTGTCTTCGATGTTGTATGATGAGACCTTCACATAATGCCCGGGCTCCAGCTCGGGGATATCTCCCGTCGATGAACCGGTGATGATAAACTGCTGCGTCTTCCCTATCCGAATGCTTATGTTCCCGAAACCCACACCGTTCTCAAATGCCCCCACCAGGTCGAGATTGAAGAGGATCTCCCTCCAGTGATTGATTATCTCATACTGCTCATCAGTGATGACAGAACCCGACTGGCTCCAGTAGCAGTTGAACTTTACAAAACCTTCCATATAATTATGATAATAATTTTAAAATTGATTCCCTCTCTGCCCGGCAGATTCCGCGATCGGTAATAAGACCGGTTATGAGACGTGCGGGCGTCACGTCAAAACCGTAATTCGATACCGGAATATTCTCCTGCGCAATTTTTATGCCATCAATCATCCTTACCTCATCACCGTCACGCTCCTCAATGGCTATCTGGTCGCCACGGTCTGTTGTCATGTCAAAGGTCGAGACCGGGAAGGCCGAATAAAACGGTATGCCGTTGTCATGCGCCGCCAGGGCCTTGAGATACGTGCCGATCTTGTTCGCCACATCGCCTGAGGCTGTTGCCCTGTCACATCCCACGATGGCAATGTCAACCATGCCGTTCTGCATCAGGTGCCCTCCCGCATTGTCGGTTATGAGCGTGCATGGTACGCCATGATTGCTCAGCTCCCAGGCCGTCAGGCGGCTGCCCTGGTTACGGGGACGTGTCTCGTCAACCCAGACATGCACCTCTATTCCGCGGTCGTGTGCCAGATATACCGGCGCCAGTGCGGTGCCGTAGTCGACACACGCCAGCCATCCGGCGTTGCAGTGGGTCAGGATATTGACAACCCCGCCTCCCTTTTTGCGACTTATCTCTTCTATGAGCGGCAGCCCGTTCTCCCCTGTCAGGCGGCTTCTCTCAGCCTCCTCGTTGCATAGTCCTTCCGCTGCCCTGCGCATCACAACGGCATCGGGAAACTGTCGAAAAACCCCGGTCATATAATCGACTGCCCACGACAGGTTAACAGCGGTAGGCCTTGTCGCCTTAAGCTTACGGGCATCATTCATTACTGAATCATACAGATCGTTTCCGGCTCTGTTTTCAAGGCATGAGAGATAAACACCCCAGGCAGCCGCTGCGCCAATGAGAGGAGCTCCCCTCACCGCCATGGTGCTGATGACGTCACACACATCATCCGGGCTCCTGAGCGTCATCACCTCAAATGAAAACGGCAACTTTCGCTGATCAATCACATGGACCGACCCCGCGTCTCCTTCATCAAGCCA
The DNA here is from genome assembly GCA_963696805.1 of uncultured Rikenellaceae bacterium. Taxonomy (GTDB): domain Bacteria; phylum Bacteroidota; class Bacteroidia; order Bacteroidales; family VadinHA17; genus SR-FBR-E99. Next base: position 67,493 of record CAVOLF010000005.1, on the reverse strand, counting down.
GATGCTCCTGTAATTTTTTCCCCCGACCTTCATCAAAAACTCTTCCTCCGGAATTAATTTGTAAAATTAAGCATAATTACACTGATTTTGATTATCAGCGCGTTTACATAATTTCACAAAACCGGTTTTCGAATCTCCGACCAGTTTGTTCTACATAATTTGAGGGAATCAATTATCTTTGTATAAGCATAAAATTCATGGTAGACAAGGAGGAATACAGGAGGAGGATTGTTCTGACAGCCAGCAGGATTTTCAGCCATTACGGCTTCAGAAAGACCACCATGGAGGAGATCTCCGGGGCGCTGAAAAAGGGGAAGAGTTCCATCTATTACTATTTTGGCAGCAAGGAGGAGATATTTGAGGCGGTGGTTCTGTACGAGGCCAACCAGCTGCGTAAACAGCTTACAACAGCCATCAAAGAGGTCGAATCGCCTCAGGAAAAACTCCGCAACTATATATATGTCAGGATGAAGGCGTTTGCCAAGCTTTCAAACTACTACAATGCCGTCTTCGACAAAAACCTTGACCATTATGAATTCATTGAAAAAATCAGGTCAAGGTATGACCGTGAGGAGCTGGCTATGCTGCGTCTGCTGGTCTATGTTGGGAACACCAGGGGTGTCTTCAGGGTTGACGACAGCGAGTACACCGCCATGGCCATACAGACCATGCTTAAAGGAATGGAGGTGCCGCTCTTCTGGCGAAAGCGCGAGATGGATATCAATGACCGCCTCGAAGCAATACTGAACCTGATCTTCAACGGTATCTGTACGAGGTAGTTCAGCCCTTGTTTATCTTATACGTATCAACAAGAGGCACTTCGTCTCTTATTTTTTTCTTGCCCGTATCAGCAAGACGCAGTCAAGCCCCTGTTTTCCTTGCCCGCATTTGCCAGAGATAAAAGGCTGCTTATTTTTTCTTTCCTGCCGTAACGGGAACCGGTTTGCTCCGGAACGCCCAGACAAGCAGCGCTATTCCTAAAATGACTAACGGAATGCTGAGCCACTGGCCCATGTTCAGTTTCATTCCGGCCTCGAAGGCTACCTGGTCTTCCTTGACATATTCCACAAAGAACCTGAAGCCAAAGACCAATATGAGAAACAGTCCGAAAATGAGGCCGGGCTTCTGTTTGCCCCTGTTCTTCCAGTACACGCCCATCAGTATGCCGAATGTCATCAGATAGGCAAGTGCCTCATATATCTGTGTAGGGTGCTTTGGCGCCGTCTCTCCGTTGCGGAGGAACACGAATCCCCACGGAAGAGTAGTCTCCACCCCGTAAATCTCCGAGTTCATCAGGTTCCCAAGACGTATCAGCACTCCCGCAAGTGCAACCACTATGACCACACGGTCTATGGCCCAGATGTAAGGCTTCTTCTCTTTCCTGACAAAAAGCCACAGCGCCAGCGGGATACCGATGGCCGCCCCGTGACTGGCAAGTCCTCCGTGCCACACCTTCAGTATCTCGACAGGATTTGCAAGGTAGTAGGCGGGTTCATAGAAAAAGCAGTGACCGAGCCTTGCACCGACAATTGTTCCCACCGCCACATAGACCGTAAGCCTGTCAAGTGTTGTATCACCAAGGCCCTCATTTTTAAAGATGCGCTTCATGATGTAATATCCGATTACAAATCCGGAGGCAAAGAGGAGGCCGTACCATCTTACGGCGAAGTTGCCGATGCGGAAGATCTCCGGATCAACATTCCACGGAATTATCTGAAGCTCCATAGCTCTTGTGTTTGGGATACAAATTTAAATAAAAAAGCAACAGGGGAGATTATCATTTGAAAATGGATCGGATGCGCAGGTCCTCCGGTTAATTTATTTAATAAAATTTGATGTAAGTTTGCAGTTAGTGGACCACGGGAGATACATATCAGGCAGTCTGGGCGCAACATCCCTGATCATGCTCTTTATTCTGTCATGCGCCAAGATCAGCGCTCCGTCAGGAGGCCCCAAAGATACTGATCCTCCCTTGATTCTTAAAAGTGAGCCCGAAAACGGCACGGTGTTATTCACCGGCAAATCTTTTGCCATCACCTTTGACGAATATGCAGTGCTTGACAGGATATCTGAAAAATTCCTGGTGTCACCGCCTCTTGCCGAAAAGCCTGATATCAGGCTGAAGGGAAAGAGCCTGCTGGTATCATGGGATGAAGAGCTGACTGACAGCACCACCTATACTTTTTATTTTCAGGATGCCATACGTGACAACAACGAAAACAATCCCATCCCGAATTACCAGTATGTCTTTTCAACGGGTTCCGTGCTGGATTCACTCTCGCTGACCGGCAATGTGTTCGGCGCCGATAACCTTGAGATTGCGGAGGATATAACCGTCATGATGTATTCCAACCTCTCGGACAGCGCTCCGCGAAAGCTGCTACCCAGATACATCTCGCGTCCCGATCCGTCAGGCGGATTCATGATCAGCAACATAAGGCCCGGCCAGTACAGGCTTTACGCTCTTAAGGATCTTAACGGCAACAGCCGGTATGATCTTGATGATGAGGTATTCGCTTTTTGCGACTCTGTCATCAATATAACTCCTGAAGAGTATTATGGGTTCGTGCCCGACACTTTAAAGTATAAACCTCCCGCCGCCACCGAGACGACAAAACCAGACCTCTTCCTTTTCGGGCTCCACAGGCTCTATGCCTTCCGGCAGGAGCCGAAGAAGCAGTATCTTAAGTTTTCTGAAAGGAGGAGCGCCTGGTCCATCGGTTTCGGACTGGCGCTGCCATCCGATTCAGGACAGGTTTCAATGGCTCTCACTGATGCTCCGCCTGAAACGTGGTACATGGAATACAACAGGAACCGTGACACCTTCATGCTCTGGATCACTGCAAAGGAGGTTTACGACAGGGATATGATCGAAGGGTTGCTTACCTATCCGTTTACCGACAGCACAGGGACGGTCATTGCGAGGACCGACACGCTCAACTTCCGGTACACGAAACCTGCAGTACCTCGTGGAGGGGCCGGCAGGATACCCTCATTGTCTCTCTCCTCCAACCTCACAGGCAGGCTGAGGCCCGGCACAGAGCCCTACTTCACCGCAGCAGTGCCCCTTAATGAGCCGGACACCTCACTTATAACACTGACCCAGACCATCGATTCGGTCATGACAGAGCTGGCTTACGGTTTTGTAAGAGACAGCACTGCCGGGAGAAGACTTATGATGAAGACCACCCTGAGCCCCGGCGGCTCCTACTCGCTCGTATGTCTATCGGGAGCCTTCAGGGATATATACGGCAACACCACCGATTCAGTGAATTACAGGTTTTCCGTCGCGACAGAGGACGATTACGGAAGCATCAAGGTATCACTTTCGGGTTATCAGGGCGATGTCATAGTGCAGCTTGTTGCCGACAAGGATAATGTTGTCAGGGAATCTCATGTCAAAAGCCCCGGGGATGTTAATTTCCCGCTTCTTGACAAGGGCCGCTACAGGCTGAAGGCTATCTATGACATGGATTCAAACAGGGTATGGACAACAGGTGACTTCAATCTTCTCAGAAACCCCGAGCCGGTTTCCTATTACCCGGGTGAGCTGGAGGTCAAGATCAACTGGGCGCTCGAACAGGACTGGGACCTTGGTGCAATGTACAGCAAGGATGTATCTATCAGAAGTAAACCGGTAACAAAGAGGTAGTTATATGGCAACGCGTCGCAGGTTCATCAGAAACACCATGGTGGCAGGTGCCGCCATCACTGCCGGAGTACCGGCATTCTCAGGGGGCCGGCCGGCCGCATGGACTTCAAACAGGCCCTCCCCACGGTTGCGCAAGTTTCGCAGCAAGGCGGTGGAGGAGACCATCAAAGAAATAGAATCATACCTCGGCGACAGCGAGCTTGCATGGCTCTTCGGGAACTGTTTTCCCAACACCCTTGACACCACGGTCAACTTTTCAGTAAAGGATAACAGGCCTGATACATTTGTCATCACGGGTGACATCAATGCAATGTGGCTGCGTGATTCAACCGCGCAGGTATGGCCATATATCTCACTGACGGCCGGCGACCCCGGTCTCAGGGATCTGATCGCGGGAGTCATCAACAGGCAGGTGAAATGTATTCACATCGATCCTTATGCCAATGCCTTCAATGACGGTCCGGGGCAGAGTGAATGGATGAATGACCTGACCGATATGAAGCCTGAGCTCCATGAGCGCAAGTGGGAGATAGACTCTCTCTGTTATCCCGTCAGGCTGGCGCATGGCTACTGGAAGGCCACGGGCGACACTTCGGTCTTTGATGAGTCGTGGACTTCTGCCATGAGGCTCATCATTAAAACATTCCGCCAGCAGCAACGCAAGGAAGATCAGGGTCCTTACCGCTTCCAGAGGGTAACGGGATGGCAGACAGATACGGTGGCAGGAGGCGGTTACGGTAACCCGGTCAATCCTGTAGGACTGATAGTATCTATCTTCAGACCATCGGATGACGCAACCATATGGCCTTTCCTGATCCCATCCAACTATTTTGCCGTGAAGTCGCTCAGGCAGATAGCAGAGATTGCGGCTGCCGTCCGCAACGACGGGTCGCTGGCATCAGATGCCACAGCCCTGGCTGATGAGGTGGAAGCCGTGCTGGCTGAGTACGCCAGGGTCATTCATCCTCAGCACGGTGAGATCATACCCTATGAGACCGATGGCTATTACAATTACAATTTCATGGATGACGCCAACGTTCCCAGCCTTCTTAGCATGCCATATCTTGGCACCATCGACCGCAGTGACCCGCTTTATCTCCGCACGAGGAGCTTTGTGCTGAGCAAAAGCAACCCATATTATTTCTCCGGCATCAGCGGTCACGGTGTGGGAAGCCCGCATACCGGGCTCAACCGTGTCTGGCCGATAGCCATCACCATCAGGGCCCTCACAGCCAGCAATGATTACGATATTGTCTCATCACTCAAGATGCTTAAAAACACCCACGCCTCCACAGGCTTCATGCATGAGTCGTTCACGAAGGACGACCCGACGCAGTTCACCAGGAAGTGGTTCGCCTGGGCCAACACACTGTTTGGAGAGCTGGTGCTCGAAACATACAGAACCAAACCTGAGTTGCTGAAAGAAATTTAACCCGATATTATATGACAGAAGTAGTTGCCGGAGTAGACATAGGAGGAACCAACACCATGATCGGGTTGGTCGACAGGAATGGAGAGTTCCGTGCCGAGGGCAGGCTCTCAACGCCTGACTATGCCTTTGCCGATGATTTTGTGGTGGCACTTGATCAGAAGCTGAAAGAGATGATTGCAGGCCATGACGACCTTACACTTACAGGTATTGGAATCGGTGCTCCCAATGCCAACTTCAACAAGGGCACCATCGAGCTTGCTCCCAACCTCCGCTGGAAGGGGATCATACCGCTGGCGAAGCTTACCGAGCGCCGCACGGGGTTGAAGACCAGAATTACCAATGACGCCAATGCGGCTGCGCTGGGGGAGATGATCTTCGGGGCTGCGAAGGGGATAAATAATTTTATCATCCTCACTCTCGGCACCGGTCTCGGCAGCGGGATCGTCGTTGACGGCGAGGTGGTCTATGGCCATACCGGGTTTGCCGGCGAGCTGGGTCACATGACCGTTGCCGAGGGAGGCAGGGTATGCGGGTGCGGCCGCCGCGGATGCCTGGAGACCTATGCTTCAGCGACAGGCCTGGTGCGTACAGTCCTCTTCCTCCTTAGCGACCGTCGCGATGAAAGCATACTGCGCGACCTCCGCAGCAGCGAGATCACCTCGCGCAGGGTGGCTGAAGCCGCGGCGGCCGGAGATGTCATCGCAATAGAAGCCCTCGACCAGACAGCACGAATGATAGCCCTCGGTATCGCCAACGCCGTCATCTTCTCAAGCCCGGAGACAATATTCCTCTTCGGCGGACTCGCACAGGCAGGAGATGCCATATTTGAACCGGTGCGGAAGTATGCAGATGAGCTCGTCCAGCCGATATTCAGGGGGACCTTCACAGTGATGCCGTCAGGACTGCCGGAAGCGCGCGCAGCCATACTGGGAGCATCGGCCCTCATCTGGAAAGAGGCTATCTGAGAGTGAAACAGGAGTGTCGTAAAAACATACATATTTTGCTTGTTTTTTAGTTTTGTAATACTTAAAGCCAGACTGATGCAAACAATAGAGGTCAGGAGACTGAAAACCGTTAAGGATATCCCGCCGATGGCAGAGGTGTCAGCCAGGCTCGATGAGCTCGGCGAAGGCCAGCCAATTGAAACGGTCAACTGGAAAAAATTTCCCTACAGGCCTGAGGTCAGGTTCAATATTGCATACGGTGACAGCGAGATCTATATCAAGTATGATGTCAGGGAGGCTCATGTAAAGGCGGAGAAGAGCCGGACCAACGAGATGGTCTGTGAGGACTCATGCGTAGAGTTCTTCGTTTCGCCCTCTGACGACGGCATCTATTACAATTTTGAGTTCAATCCTATTGGCACCGTGCTGATGGGCTCCGGCCACGGACGCCATGACAGCGCAAGGGCCGGGGCTTCAATAGTTGACGGAATACGCCGCCTGACAACCATGGGCAACCAGCCCTTCGCAGAGATCAGCGGCGACATAAGGTGGTCACTGGTGGTGGCTATACCGCTCAAAACCTTCTTGCACCACAGGGTGGAGAGCCTTGCCGGCAAAAGCTTCAGGGCCAATTTCTACAAATGCGGCGACAAGCTGAGCAACCCGCATTTTGTGACCTGGAATCCGGTCGGAACGGAAAACCCCGACTATCACCGGCCGGAGTATTTTGGGATACTGAAATTCATTTAATTGATTTATTGAATAGGGATATTGAATTACGAACAAGGAATGATGATTTAGGATTTAAGAAGTAGGTATTGTAGACGAGATTTCTGGTCAGCATCGCAAACCGCAAATCGCAAACCGCAAATGGCAAATGCAAATCGCAAATGCAAATCGAAATTCTTAAATCAGATAAGTACATAAAGAAAGACATATGATCAAAGGCAATGCGGTTATCGGGCAATCCGGTGGTCCGACATCAGTAATAAACTCAAGCCTCGCAGGGGTGATCACGGCCGCCAGGACCTCGGGCATAATTTCGGACATCTACGGGATGAACTACGGCATAGAGGGGTTCATGAACGAGTGGCTCTTCAACCTCGGGGCACAGCCTGACGACATCATCCGTGGTCTGCGCCGCACCCCTTCATCAGCACTGGGTTCGTCACGGCACAAGCTGAAGGAGGAGGACTTTCCCCGGATACTTTCCATACTTGAGAAATATGATATCAGGTACTTTTTCCTGATCGGAGGGAATGACACTATGGACACCATCCACAGGGTTACGGCATACTGCCGGGAAAAAGGCTACGAACTGAACGGGATAGGCATCCCCAAGACTGTTGACAATGACCTGTTTGGCACGGACCATACTCCCGGATTCGCTTCGGCGGCATGGTCGAATATCCTCAATGTGATGCAGTCCGGCATGCTCGCCCGTGACATGAAGAAGGTAGATCAGTTCGTCATCTACCAGACCATCGGACGTGATGCCGGGTGGCTCGCTGCATCAACAGCTGTCGCCAGGCGTGATGAGGATGATGCCCCCCACCTGATATACACTCCCGAGCATCATTTTGTTAAGGAGAAGTTCCTGGCAGATGTCGACAACTGCATCAGGAGATACGGCTGGGTGTCTGTTGTCTGCGGCGAAGGGATTAAGTATGCCGACGGCACTCCGGTGAGCGCCTCGGAGGTGAAGGATAAGTTCAGCAACACCGAGTTCGGTGCCATGGGAGGAGCCAGCGTGGCAGTAAGCCTTCACCGGATGATCACCTCGGAGTTCGGTCTGAGAGGCGAGTTCCAGATTACGGAGTCGCTGATAATGAGTGATTATGCCAGGGCCCTGCCCCTTGACCTCGAAGAGGCATACAACTGCGGAAAGGAAGCCGTAAGACTTGCAGAGAATGGAGAATCAGGACACATGGTGAGCATTGTCAGGGCCTCCGATGACCCCTATGAAGTCACATTCGGGAAGGTGCCCCTCGGTGAGGTCGCTGTGGCCGCCAGGCCCATGCCGGGGGAATACTTCAACGCCGCAGGTAACTTTGTCTCTGATGCTTTTATGAGGTATATGAAGCCACTTACAGGAGAAATTCCTGATTTTGTGAGGCTTAAAAAGATAATGGTATTAAAATAAAATGAAACTTACATGAGTAGAATCTCACAAAAGAGAATGATTGTTTTGTCTCATGTTAGTTACATTCGACCAATGAAATAAAAATCAATTAATCGAATGAAACATTATGGCAACTGAATTTAACAAGGTAGCTCTTTCCATCAACGCCCATCCGGATGATGCCGAAGCATGGAACGCAGGTGTGCTTAAGCTGCTGCATGACAGGGGATACCGTATTGTGATCGCCACCATGACCGGTGGCGACCTGGGCGGATGTGACATGAGCATGGCGGAGACGGCGCGCGTACGCTTCGAAGAGGCCAGAGCCGCCGCCGCCGTTCTTGATGCAGAATACTATACAATGGGAGGCATTGACGGCTCCCTCTATGACACGGCGGAGCTGCGGCTGAAGACCATCTCTCTCATGCGTAAGGTGCGGGCCGGTATCATCTTTACTCACCTGCCGAACGATTATCACCCTGACCACCGGGCAACTGCCGCCATCGTCGAGGCTGCGGCGATGGTCGCCTCACTTGACCCGGTACCGGTGCCGGAGAAGCCCCTGGAGGTAACACCCCTTCTCTATCACACCTCGCCGCTGACGCTCAGTGACCCGCTGGGTTCACAGCTTACCCCTCCCCACTTCTTCGTTGATGTCACCAGCGCGGTGAATACGAAAATAGAGATGCTGGGCAAACATGTCTCACAGCTCGAACTGATGAAGCACATGCATAAAATTGACGATTTCTTCGGTTATGTGCTGGAGGGGAATAAAAACTACGGCAGGATGGCCGGAGTGGAGTATGCAGAAGTATACTGGCAACATCTCGGAGGCGGATTCCAGAAAGACCCCCAGATACAGCGCGACCTGAATGAATTCATAGTTAAACAATAACATACCACACAGATGAATCTGAACGAAAAGAAGTACAGCAAGTTCGCCCTTGTGCGCGAGATGATGGAGACACCGGGAATAATCAGGTCATTCAGGCCTGAGGTCTCCGTACCTTATCTCTGGGCTTTCAAAAAGAAGAAGGGATTGTTTCTTACCGGGGAGGGAAGCAGCAGGCTATTCCCCGCAAAGAGGGCCATCTTCTCATCACTGAAGAAGGATTTCCTTCTTCCTGTCATGACGGAGGGCTGTACCCAGTCACTCGAATACAATTTAAGCGATTTTGTGGTGTTTGCCGCCTCCAACTCAGGTCAGACAAAGGAGGTGATCCGCCTTGTCAACGCCCTGAAAAAGAAGAAGCATGATGCCGTCTTCGGCATGACAGCCAACCAGAACACAAAACTGGAGGAGTATGCTGATGCCGCCCATGTTCTGAGCTGCGGCAAGGAGAACGCCGTCGCCGCAACCAAGTCAGTGGTGGAGCAGGCCCTGTTTTATGATTCCCTGATGCGCAACCTGAGGGGAGAGAAGATGACAGGCCTCCGGAAAGCCGCAGACCAGGCAGAGGAGGTTCTCACGGCAAAGATCGATAAGAAGATAATTGACATGGTTCGCAATGCCGGCATGATATACTTTGCCGGGCGTGACAACGGTGTTGCCGCGGAGCTGGCACTGAAGACAAATGAGATAACCCGCAAGAAGTCGGCTTTCCTTGAGGGTACTTTCGCCCTGCATGGCATAGAGGAGGTGATGAATAAGAATGAGGTCCTGATATGGGTTGATCCTTTCGAACATGACCATGACAAGTTCATGGAGTGCATCGTAAAGGGGGCGGAGGTCAATGTCATCGCGATAGCTAAAAAGAAGACCATATTTCCGACAATCGTCATTCCTGATGGCGGACAGTACGCTGAGTACCTGCAGCTTGCCGCAGGATGGAACATTCTGGTTGAGACCGGCATCGCCCTTAAGATCGATCTTGACCATCCCCGAAGGGCCAGAAAGGTGGGGAACGAATATGTTCCCGCTTAGGAAGAATTGAAACAGCCTCCACGGAAAGACATTTTTTTCCGGCGGAGTGATCTAAACTGTATATTTACGTTAGTTTAACTTAATTCTTAACATGAATAAGGAACAGGTAGTCGTCGGTATTGACATAGGAGGAACAAATACCGTCTTTGGATTTGTTGACAGGTCAGGCAAGATACTGGCAGAGGACCAGATTGTTACCACACACTATGATGAGCCGGAGGTGTTTGTTGCCGCCCTGTATGAGAAGATGATGATTACCGTGCCCAGGATCACCAGGGAGGTTGAGATTCTTGGATTTGGCATCGGCGCACCCATGGGCAACATCAACAAGGGTACCATAGAGTACCCTGCTGATCTTCCGTGGAAGGGGATAATACCTCTTGCTGAGATCTTTGCAAAGCACACGTCGCTGCCTGTCATAGTCACCAATGACGCTAACGCTGCAGCCGTGGGAGAGATGATTTACGGAGGCGCCAAAGGTATGAAGAACTTTGTCGTGATCACCCTTGGTACCGGCCTTGGCAGCGGGTTTGTCGTTGACGGCAAGCTTGTCTACGGGCATGACGGCTTCGCCGGCGAGATAGGCCATACCTCCATCAGGCCGGGCATGTCAAACCGCGACTGCGGATGCGGGCGCAAGGGGTGCCTTGAGACCTATGTCTCAGCCAGCGGACTGAAACGTACCGTGCTGAAGATAATGGCAGACAGGCTTGATGACAGCGAGCTGCGACGCTACAGCTTCGAGGAGCTCGACTCCAAAAAGATCTACGAGGCGGCTCGTCGTGGTGACGCCATTGCCCTTGAAGCATTTGAACATACCGGGGCCATGCTGGGATTCAAGCTGGCTGACGTGGTGGCACACACCAATCCGGAGGCGATATTCCTCTTCGGGGGACTGGCACTGGCGAAGGAGCTTATTTTTGAGCCGGCAAAGGAACACATGGAGAGAGACCTTCTCCATATCTACCGTGACAAGGTGAAGCTCCTCCCTTCAGAGCTGAGCACACAGAACGCTGCCGTGCTCGGGGCAAGCTCACTGGTCTGGTCAGAGATGAACCAGGATAAGTAATATCAACAGTTAATGAGCAACTACAATTTTCCGGAGATGATGAGTTATATCATAGGGGCCCTCTTCGCGGTAATTGTGTTCTCAATAGCCTACGCCTATCTTAAACCGCATAAGCTGCATCATTCAAGGCCCCTCTCGACCCTTGCACTGAAAGGCAGCTATCTCCTCTACCTCATAGTGATGCTGGTAGTAATATACCTCGCCAGCCTCAGGGGAGGCGGGGTGAGCCAGGTGTTCGACGGGCCGGAATTTTTCATATTCCTGGTAGTGCTGTTTGTCCCGACGGCAGCAATTTTTTCACGTAAGATCACACGCTTCAGCACGAAGAGAGTACGCTATAATCTTATTTTTACCGCTGTCAATATCATCCTGGCACTGACAGTGCTCTTGCTTTACAGGCTATAACCAGTCTGTCACATTCCAAAAAGACTATATTTGATATATAAAACAGAAAAACTCCAAAATCATGATCAGCGAAAGATTCATCACTTATGTTGAGGAGAGCATCAAAAAGAACTGGGAAATCGAGGCGCTTTCCAATTACCGTGAGAAGGGCTATACCTACAAAGAGATAGCTGAAATAATGGTCAGACACCATATTGTCTTTCGGGAATATGGAATTGTTGAGGGTGATAAGATTGCCCTGCTGGGCAGGAACTCTGCCAGCTGGTGTGCCATGTACCTTGCAGTGGTGACCTACGGTGCCGTTATTGTTCCCATACTTCCAGACTTCAAGCCTGATGATCTGCACAACATCATCAACCACTCCGACTCAAAGATGCTTTTCATTGATGACAAAATATGGGAGCTGCTTGACGCGGAGAAGATGAAGGAGATCAAAAGCGTCATCAGCCTTGATACCTTTCAGATGATCATGAGCCGCACAGAGGGTTTCCCGGAGATCTACAAAAACCTTGACGACAATTTCAGGAAGGCCTTCCCGGAGTTCGGCCCGGCTGACATCAAATTCTCCGGAGTTGACAATGAGCAGCTTGCCGTTATCAGTTACACCTCCGGCACAACCGGTTTCTCCAAGGGTGTGATGGTTCCCCACAGGAGCCTGGCAGCAAATATCAGGTATGCTCAGAATAACATGCCCCTGGAGCCGGGTGACCCCGTCGTCTCTTTCCTCCCGCTGGCACACACCTACGGATGTGCTTTTGAGTTTCTCTTCCCCTTCACCTACGGGTGTCATATAACAATACTCACCAAGACTCCCTCACCGCAGATTCTTCTGCAGGCCTTTCAGGAGATAAGGCCCAGGCTGATCCTTTCCGTTCCGCTGGTGATAGAGAAGGTGTACAAGAAGAAAATGGTTCCTGCCATCACCAAGCCCGCAATGAAGGTGATGCTGAAGGTTCCGGGAATCAATAAGATTCTTTTCAAGAAAATTCGTGAGAAGCTGGAGACCAGCTTCGGCGGTCGCTTCAAGGAGCTGGTCATCGGTGGAGCAGCATTCAATGCCGACGCAGAGAAGTTCTTCAAAAAGATCGGACTGCGCTTCTCTATAGGATATGGTATGACCGAATGCGGTCCGTTGATCAGCTATGACGGATGGAAGACGGCCAGGATTGCCTCCTGCGGGAAGGCTGTTGATACCCTTGAGGTGAAGATAGACTCGCCTGACCAGGAAAAGACAGTTGGGGAGATCATCCTCCGTGGCGACAATGTCATGCTTGGCTACTACAAGAATGAGAAAGCTACGAACGATGTGATTGACGAGAATGGCTGGATGCATACGGGTGACCTGGGCGTCATTGACAAAGACGGATATATATATATCAAGGGCAGAAGCAAGGATATGCTCCTGGGCGCCTCGGGCAAGAATATCTATCCTGAAGAGATAGAATCCCTGATAAACAACTACAAGTATGTAACTGAGGCCATCGTCATCTCCGAGGATGATAAGCTCGTGGGTCTTGTATATCCTGATTATGATGCACTAAGGACTGCAGGCATCGGAGACGAGGGTCTTGCTGCGGCGCTTGATGAGATACGGAAGGATGTGAACAGCCGCCTGCCTGATTACATGGCAGTGACCAAATTCAGGGTCCATCCCGAGGAGTTTGCCAAGACACCCAAGAGGAGCATCAAACGCTACCTCTATATGAAGCAGTAGCGCGGAATGCATTGGAGAGGCCCGTCATGGGCCTCTCTGTTAATACAGGAGAGTAAAGAAGTTGGATCATGGTTGCCTGTTAATGTACCAGAATGAAGAAGTATTGCATTATAGTTGCCGGTGGCAGCGGACGCAGAATGAAATCGGTCATCCCAAAGCAGTTCCTGCTGCTTGACGGGAAACCCCTGCTGATGCATACTGTTGAACGGTTTCACTCCTTTGACAGTTCCATTGAGCTGATACTTGTGCTTCCCCCGGAACATCATTCACTGTGGGACAGCCTGATCACGGAGTACTCATTCCGCATAAGTCACACTGTGGCTGCCGGCGGAGAGGAGAGGTTCCACTCCGTCAGGGCAGGGCTGGCTCTCGTCAGGGCAGGACTGGCGGATGCCGGGCAGGCTGACGCGAAAGGCGAATCACTGGTGGCAATACATGACGGCGTCAGGCCCCTTGTAAGCCATGACACCATCTGGCGGTGCTATGCCGATGCCGAGGAGTTTGGCTCGGCGGTCCCTTTCGTGGAACCGGCTGATTCGGTCAGGGTTCTGCATGGTGATGACAGCACTCCTATGCTCCGGAATGAGGTGAGGCTGATACAGACACCTCAGGTCTTTCGCCGCAGCCTTATAATGATAGCTTATGACCGTGACTTCGATCCCGCCTTCACTGATGATGCCACCGTTGCGGAGGCCTCCGGGGTGAAGATACACCTCACGCACGGCAACAGGGAGAATATAAAGATAACTACGCCTGAGGATCTGGCCGTGGCACACACGCTGGCCGGGATGCTCAGACAATGAACCGCTGAAAACGATGGACCAGGAGAGCATCATTGATTATAAAAAGCTTGAGGTAAAGAGGGTCAGAAAGCCTGATGAGGAGATAGTCGCACTGCTTAAAGCTACCGTCCTTGGCTCAGAGGGTGGGATGCGCTACTCCATGCAGAACACTGAAGAGAGAATCAAGTCCTACGGTGACCGGCTCTCGTTCATGGCTCTCTACAAGAAGAGCAGCCTGAAGGGGGTCATAGGCGTGTGCCGGAGAGCCACGCTGAACAGGGGGGTGAGTTATGACTCCACCTACCTGCGCTATCTGGCAGTCCAGAGCACCTTTCAGATAGAAAAGGCACCAAAGCACAGGAGAGAAAGACTGTCGCAGGCCGCTGACAGCTTCAAGCAGCAGATATTATCCGTCATAAGGGATCCGCAGCATGTCACAGGTGAGGATAACGGTGATGCGGCAGCGCATGTGATGTATGCATACGTGGAGAGCCGCAACGAGCGTTCAAGGAACATGATTAACCAGGCAGGATATGAGTATATACGCTCCTTCCTGACAGTAGCCTTCAGCAGGTTCAGCCCGAAGCCGGATCCATCTGTCACAAGGCTTAAGCCTGAGGAGGAGCCAGCCATGGCACAGCTCCTTGATGAACAGTACCGCGACTATTGCTTTTATACCGATGAGTTTTCTTTTTATGATCACAGGTATTATGTGCTGAAGAAAGACGGGGAGATTGTCGCGGGAGCAGGAGCCATACCGGCACAGTACAAAGTGGTGAATGTACCCGGAGTGTGGGGCTGGCTGATGATGAAGGTGCTGCCACACACCCCCTGGTTCAGGAGGCTCTTCAGGCCTCAGGAGTTCAGGTATGTAATACTTAATGCTATATATTGCCGTAAGGGCAGTGAAGATCTTCTTCCGGACCTGTTCGAAGCAGTGTGCGCCGATGAAGGCTATCATACCGCGCTCACATGGCTCGATGATCACTCCGTGTTGTATGAGACTCTTCGTACTAACAGGAGAATGGGAGCGCTGAACAGAATGCTGAACGCTAAACCGGGACTGGTATATGCTCTTTTTACGGGTCTCTCCGCCGCGGAGACTGAGAAATTTTACGACTCCCCGGCATATATTTCAGGGTTTGATTTTTCATAACCTATTATATACACCGTATGGTGAACCATCGATGCAGCTTATCATCACACAAATGTGTTTGTGTATGTAAAGGCATGGAGGTTCTGTCATACAAGTAAAAAATTATTATATGATGAAATACAGCGACAAAATATCAGTCCGCAGCTATCTTACCGGCATACTGCTTTGTTGTGTGATGGTGACGGCTGCCGGTCAGAAAAAGGCCCCGGCCCCGCCTGACGATGCCAGCCGCATGGAGTGGTTTGCAGATGCAAAGCTTGGTATATTCATTCACTGGGGCATATATGCCGTAAACGGCATAGACGAATCGTGGTCATTCTTCAATGAACTGATAAGTTATGATGATTACATGAAGCAGCTTCAGGGATTCACTGCATCAGAGTATGATCCTGACTCCTGGGTTAAACTGATAAAGGAGAGCGGTGCACGTTATGCCGTGCTCACATCAAAGCATCATGACGGGGTGGCGTTGTGGGATACCAGGTTGAGCCGGCTTAACACGGTTGACACTACCCCTGCAGGCCGTGACCTGATAAAACCGTTCGTGAAGGCATTGCGCAAGTCAGGACTGAAGGTCGGGCTCTATTATTCGCTGCTCGACTGGTCTCATCCTGACTACCCGAACATGACCAAAAGCATTAAAAGGTACACGGCAGACTCTGTGCGCTGGGAGCGGTTCGTGAAATTCAACCACGGACAGATAGCCGAGCTTCGCGGCGAGTTTAATCCTGACCTCTGGTGGTTTGACGGCGACTGGGAGCAGAATGCCGCCATGTGGAGGGCGCCGGAGATTCGCAAGATGATACTTGATCATAATCCTGAGGCTATAATCAATTCGAGGCTGGCAGGCTATGGCGATTATGCGACTCCGGAACAGGGGCTGCCTTCTTTGAGGCCGCAGGACAGGCACTGGGAGCTCTGCATGACCATCAATGACTCGTGGGGCTACCAGGGTAACGACCTCAATTACAAAAGCCCGTCACAGGTGATACGCATCTTTGCCGAGTGCATCGGGATGGGCGGCAATCTTCTGCTTGACATCGGCCCGAAAGCCGACGGCACCATACCCCGGGAACAGGAAGAGGTGCTGAAGGAGCTCGGACGATGGACATCAAAACACAATCAGGCCATATACGGCACGGTGGCAGGGCTCCCCGACGGTTGTTTTGCGGGCCCTTCAACAATGAGTCCTGACAGCACCACCGTTTATCTCTTCTTTGCCGGTGACGGCGGCGGGGAGCTGATGCTTGAGGGAGTGAAGAACAGGATAAACAAGGCCTTCGTTGTCGGGAACGGAACCACCCTCGAGGCTAAGGAATACCTCAGGCCATGGTGGAGCAGCCACGCCGGAGTATATTTCATCAAGGTGCCCGGAGAGGTGCTTGATGAGAAGATGACGGTCATTGGCCTCTCTCTTGACGGGAAACTGAAAATTGAATAACAGCCTTCAGTCAAGGCAAAAAAGGATAAAAAGCTTTTCATGGCGGGAAACCGGATATTTGCGCTCCTACGAACCGTAAACCGGAACCGCTGCAATCACCTATACTCAGCACAGAAGCTGCAAACCAAAAAATCCATCTGCGAAATGAAAAGATACCTGTTGTTGATGATGATGTGTATCATGGTCCCGCTGGCGGCACAGGAGCATGATGAGAGGTATGTGCCGGAGACAGACCCGCTTGTTCTGCAGAAGCTCGAACAATGGCAGGATCTGAAATTCGGGCTGCTGATGCACTGGGGACCCTACAGCCAGTGGGGGATTGTCGAATCGTGGTCGATCTGCGCCGAGGACGAAGACTGGTGCCGGAGGAAAAATCCTGACTACACGGAGTACAAGAGGCAGTACGAAGCCCTGAAAATGAGCTATAATCCTGTCGGATTCAATCCCGAAAAGTGGGCTGCTGCCGCCAGGAACGCGGGCATGAAATATGTCATTTTCACCACCAAGCACCACGACGGCTTTTCGATGTTTGACACCAGGCTGACTGACTATAAGATCACTGACCCCGGCTGTCCCTTCAGTGTTAACCCGCGGGCGAACGTAACCAGGGAGATCTTTGGCGCTTTCAGGGATCAGGGTTTCTGGACAGGAGCATATTTCTCCAAGCCTGACTGGCACAGCGAGTATTACTGGTGGCCCAACTTCGCCACTCCTGACCGCAACGTGAATTACAATATCACTAAATATCCCGGGCGATGGGAGAAATTCGTGGAGTTCACTCACGGCCAGATCATGGAGCTTGTCGGTGGCGATTATGGCAATGTAGATATCCTCTGGCTCGACGGTGGATGGGTGCAGAAGATGAGCGAAGAGCAGGAGCGGGAATACCTTTTGTCTCCCGGCCACCGGTTTGTGCGGACACAGAGCCAGGATATCCGTATGGATGAACTTGTTGCCAAGGCAAGGGCGAAGCAGCCCGGGATGATAGTGGTTGACAGGGCTGTCTACGGTAAGAATCAGAATTATCTCACTCCTGAGAACAGGGTGCCGGCTGAGGCGCTTCCATACCCCTGGGAATCGTGCATCATTGCCGGCGGCGGATGGGCGTGGGTGCCTGACCCGAAGTTCATGTCAGGACGGGAGGCTGTTCAACTGCTGGTTGATATTGTAATCAAGGGCGGAAACCTCCTTTTGAACATTGGCCCTGCACCTGACGGAACATGGCCCGAAGGGGCATACACACTGCTCGATGAGATGGGAAAGTGGATGAAGGTTAACGGCGAAGCGATATACGGCACCAGGGCAATGGCACCTTACAAGGATGGCAAGGTGTGCATCAACAGTAAGGGAGACAAGGTGATGTACCTGTTCTATATGGCCGGTGAGGGAGAGAAGATACCTGCCTCGGTGACTATGAACGGACTGACTCTTCCGGCAGGTGCCAGGGTATCAGTGCTGGGTTCGGGAGCCGTGTGCAGATGGAAGAACGGCAGTGACTCATTTACCGTAACAGTACCGCAGCAGGTCAGAAACAAACCGCCGTCTGAATACGTATGGGTAATGAAAATTGACCTATGATCAAGCAGCGGTGGCTCTCAGAGCCCCCGCTGCTTGGTCCGGATGCCTGTTTGCCGGATCCCGGATTCCGGCTACGTGGTCCGGATGCTAATTACGGAACCCCCAAAAAACGCGCCACACAGACCTTGAATTGATGCGATGTGCATCGTTGATCTGTGTGGCCTGACAGGGAAATGGGGGGAAGAACCACCTGTCAATAATCTATTTAAACCCTATTTACCTTCTTATCCTGGTTGTCTCCCGTAAATCTTGCATAAATATAATTCAAGACAAAAGAATTTAACCTCCATTGTATGAAAGGGGGTATCTAATGTACGAAAGCCCGTTTGAGATGCCAGGCAAAGAAATGACGAAAATTTAGTATTCTGAGATGCGGGTTTTCATGTGATCCATGAGGAGCTTAACCTTGTCGCGCGAGATCTCACAACGGTATTCTCTCTCCTCCCTGATAAATACGCATTGCATCTGCTTCATGTCAATGCGTGCAAGATAAGAGGTATTGATAATGCATGAGCGGCCTGTCCTGAAAAACTGCTTCCCGAGGTGCATCTCTACGGTGCCAAGAAGGGAAGTAACCGTCTCTACCCTTCCTGAGATAAAATTGAAATTGGAATAGTTACCGTCGGCAGTGATGAACACCACGTCGGCGGGGTCAATGAATGTCACTCCGGTAACACCCCTGAAAATAAGTATCCTTTCGTTACCGTACATGGTCCCTGAACGCTCGGCAGCTCCTTTGTTGCCGTTCTGCCGGAATCGCTGCAGGGTCTCAATAAGACGGTCGGGGTCAATGGGCTTAAGCAGGTAATCGAAAGCCGCATAGTCAAATGCCTTTACCGCAAACTCGTCGTGGGCTGTTGTAAAGACCACATGAGGGCTCACGGTGTTCAGCCTTCGCAGTTCATTAAGGATGTCAAACCCCGACATCCCGGGCATCTGGATATCCAGGAAAAGTATCTCCGGCTCAAAACGGTTGATGAGGTCAACGGCCTCCTGCGGGTCGTATGTTGATGCTTCAACGATTGCAAGGCCGGTGGACTCAATCAGTCCTGACAGGAGGTCAAGCGCCTCCGGTTCGTCTTCAATTATTATCGTCCTGATTTTCTGGTCATTCATACAGCGTTTTTTTAGTCACCATCATATTATTGTCTGTCTGCGGGGAAATCAAAGGAGTAGTTATGAGGCAGGAAGACCTTCACCTCAGTTCCGGATGAATTACCATCAGCGTACAGGTCCGTAAGAGTGAAAGTGATTTTTTCCCTGTTCGCCCTGTTCATCGTCTCAATAATACTCTCAATGTTTTTCAATCCTGTTCCGGCGCCCCCGGTGCGAAGCTCAGAGGCGGCAGCCCTTCCTATCCCGTTGTCGCGCACCGTGAGCTCTATTCCATCAGCCATGCTGCCGATTATTATTTCCATAATGCCCTGTCCCTTCTTGTTCTCGAGACCGTGCTTAACGGCGTTTTCCGCGAATGACTGGATGATCATCTTGGGTACGGGAGTCTTCAGGTCAACATCTTCAGAGACTGTAATGGTGTATTCAAACCTGTTGCCGAAGCGCAGTTTCTGGAGCTCGCAGTAACGAGTCACAAAATCCAGCTCCTGCTCCAGAGGCTTGAGCAGGGCAGTACTGTCAGAGATGATCGAACGGAGCAGGTTTGAAAGCTTGATGAAATAGTTGTAAGCCTTTTCCTTTTCGCCTTTCATAATCAGAGAACCAACTGATGTGACGGCATTGAAGGTAAAATGCGGGTCAAACTGCTTAATCACTGAGTTCAGCTGCAGCCGGTAGCTCTCAGCCTGCTGCCGGGCTGCCTCAACCCTTCGTTCAAGGACACTTTTACGGATCTGCCAGGAGAGGAAGACTATCAGCACCAGTGCCAGCAGCGTCAACATTATACGGGGTAAAAGAGACTGAAAGAAAGTGGGAACCACTTCGATTTCAAGCCTGTCGGGCTCCTCGGAGACTATTCCGTCGGCATTGATTGCACTGACCTCAAAGATATATTTACCCGGAGGAATGTCAGTAAACATCACTGACCTTTCCTTTGTTCTGCCCGACCAGTTGTCGTCAAGGCCTTTCATCCGGTATGCGTATGTTACATCGTCCGGATTCCTGGTGGAGATACCGGTATAGCTTATTCTGATACTGTTCTGCCTTCCCCTTATATTAAAACTGCTGTTTTTTTCATAATAAAGTGAGCTGTCAATAGCGGTGACCCATCCTGACGTGTCCCCGGGAACCTCCACGAGAGTGATGTGGTTCATCGGGGGGTGGTTGTTTTTTACGATCTTACCCGGATCGAAACTAATCAGCTTGTCTGATGTCAGGATCCACCAGTTACCGCCGGCGTCCCTGACAATTCCGTTGTCCTGGCAGTCGTTGCCCGTGAATCCCCTGCTGCGGCCTATGATTGAATAATAATCGGGTTGCCCGGAATAGTATTTCTCAAGGTCGATGATACAGATATCCGTCATCCGGCCTACGAGGAGTCTCCTGTCCCCAAGGTCGCGTATGACGTTTGCAGGAAGATTTATTTCATCAGGCAGTACTTCGTTGAATACGGGTTTGCTGGGGTCGCATATGAAAATTCCGTCTGAGCCTGCGCTCCATATGTTACCCTTATAATCGCACACCACCCCCCATACCATCTCTGCCGGTGCAGGGGCGGATCGGAAGGGAATGAAATCCGTGCCGTTGAAAAGCACAACCCCGTAATGGCCGGCGATCCAGTAATTGCCGTCATGATCACGCGCAATGCCTTCAGCGATTCCGTAGTCAGGCCACGACATCTGCGGATAGCTTGACACCTTCGTGCCCTCTATGATATAGAGGCCCTTGTCAGAACCTACCAGGATCTTGCCGTTGACCGGATCCTCATAGATGATGCATATCTGGGATTGACCCGGCAACAGGTCCAGCTTTCTGAAATTCTTTCCGTCCCAGATGAGGACACCTACGCCGGTTGAGAACCACACCTCACCGTTGGAGAGTGTTGTGCTGCCCCGGTAGAAGGGCGGAGGATCGTCATAGAGCCTGAGGTATTCATCCCTCCTGGTAAATTGTTTTCCGTCAAAATACTTCAGCTCACCGTTGATTGATCCTGTCCAGAGGCCTCCTGCCGGGTCAGCTGCCAGCGCCCACGTGTTTATGGGCAGGCCGTTATCCCCGTCATACTCGATAAACGCGTCAGACATCAGTCTGAAGATCCGGCTCTCTGTTCCAAGCCAAGTGGTGCCTTCCCTGTCGGTCAGGGAAAGGACCAAAGACCCCATCTCATTGATAAAAGGCTCCGCCTTTCGTTTATACTCCGTCATCTCGTTGACGGGAATGGGCCCGTCATCAGTAAGTATCAGGTCTGTTGCCGGTCCTTCGTTTATCAGTTTCAGAACTCCGTGACGGTATGAATATGCCTCCCAGTTTGAGTTAACCATGTAAAGGGTTGAGTCTTTATTGTCAAACACAGAAGGGGAGAACGACTGATCTCTTAGTCCGGGGTGAGAGATGGTCAGATCGTAGTATAGCCCCCTTTTGAAGAGTATGACTTTATTTCGTCTGGCGTCGGTAGCGCCAGACAATAACCATGTAGCAGTGTCGCCAACGTCGCAGCCCATACCTATGTTTTTCAGTCCCAGCGAATCAGGTATCGGGTAGCTTCTGAAGTTTTTTCCGTTGAACCTGGCAAGACCATTGGCGGTTACGGCCCAGATGGTGCCGTCGCTGTCCTCAACCACGTGTGTCACCAGGTTTGAAGGCAGCCCGTCCTTTCGGAGGTATGATATGAAGGTGTGTCCGTCAAAACGTGCCAGTCCGTTTCGAGTGGGTATCCACAGATAACCCCGGCTGTCCTGGAAGACGGCCATCGACTCCGACTGCGGCATGCCGTCATCGATGGTGTACTCGCGGTAGGGGTAGGTCTGGGCATGCGAAGAGAGGCTGATGGCTGCAAGCATGAGAGCAAGTAGCAGTGTGTGGAGGCGCGAATGCAGGGCACCTGTACTGGCGCCTCTGCCGAAATTTGTCCTGGCACCTGTTCCTTCGCCTGTCGTGGCATTTGCCCGGCGCAGGCCCTGCAGACTGTCGCTGCATATGTCCCGTCCCCGACGCCTGTCCCGGCATTTGTCCTGTCCCCGGCGCCTGTTCCGCCACCTCTCCGTAGATCACCGCCATCACTCTTTTGCAGCTTCATTATCAGCCTTATCACACGTAAATATATCTATTATGGCGATAATAAAAAACGGGCAGACGGTTTGATCGATTAAGTCCTCATGGGTATTCCGGATCTCCTGAACCTGGCGCATATATGATTGTAGACAAGCAGACATCACCCAACCTTTGCGCGCATCGCTTACAGTATTGCAACAGGTTGGAAAGTTATCCGGTTCGGTTGATAACTAAACTTGATATAAGATGCTTACTGACGTAAATTTGGCTTTTAACCGTTTGAGACAACTGTTCTCTGTAATCAGGGATTTATTATGTTTTGTACGGTCAGGATTAAAATATACTGATGAAGAAAATTGCTCTGATTAGTGCCATACTTTTTTTCGTTGTCTATTTCTGGGCAAACACCTTCATGCCTGATGACGGCACTCTGCCGGGTAATTTTCCTGTAATGGCCGCGAATCCCATTATTGAGGCAGATGCCAGTAATGAAGTCGTCCGGAATCGTATTATGGAAGCCGAAGCTCCGGCGGATGAGGAAGTTGTCCGGAATCTTATCGTGGAAGCCGAAACTCCGGCGGACAAAGAGGGTGGCTATTACCTGATAGTGGCCAGCTTCAGTGATGTTGACCAGGCCAGGCAGGTGGCTGAAAAATATAAGAATGACTTTAACGCTGAAATGATTGTCCTGCCCCCAACGCAGCAAGGCTATTACAGGGTCAGTTACGGAAGGTACGCTACTCCCGAAGAGGCCGGCGCCACCCTCCCTGCTGTCAGGGAAAAGGTCAACTCTGATGCGTGGATCTATAATATGAACTAAGCCTGGCCTGATTTAGGTTCCACTTACAGTACATCACTGTAAAAAAAAGCCGCAAAAAGCGGCTCTTTCAATTTCTGTGGGGCGTACTGGAATCGAACCAGTGACCTCTTGCCTGTCAAGCAAGCGCTCTAAACCAACTGAGCTAACGTCCCTTATTGCCTGTCATCCGCCAGCTGGCGGACTAAACCAACTGAGCTAACGTCCCGGGCGGGGACAAATATAATAAATTTTTAAATTTCCGGTTACTCGATCATCACGGGAGTGCTGAACGTGAAGAGAAACGATGATCCCTTGCCTGGCAGCGACTCCACCCAGATGCGTCCCTTCATAAGCTCGGTCAGACGATTGCATATCGCAAGCCCGAGACCGGCTCCCTGAACCTTCGGCACATCCTCATTCCAGTACTGCACGAACGGAAGGAAGATATCGTTAAGCCTGTCAGGCTCGATACCCTGCCCCGTGTCGCTGACAAAATAAGTTATCGTATACCTGTTATCCGATTTCGATATCCTGTACCCGTACTTTATCTCTCCCTCATCGGTGAACTTGATGGCGTTGCTGACAAGGTTGCTGAAGATCTGGCTCAAACGCAGCTCGTCAATATACTGGTACACGGATTTTTTGTTCTTATCAATGACAGGGGTTATCTTAAGATGCTTCTTTCCGGCATTCTCAAGGTCATAAGACAGGGCAGAGGCCATGGAGGCAATAAAACCGTTGATCTCGACATTTGTGTATTTGATCTCCATGCTGTTACTCTCAATGCGTGACAGGTCAATCATGTCATTGATAAGCCTCAGCAGTCGTTGTGAGTTGACCTCTATCAGCCTGACCATCTCCTCCTTCTCCCCCTCCGTGGTGTTCATGGAGGTGAGGATATTAAGGAAGCCCAGCATGGCATTGAGCGGGGTGCGTATCTCATGGCTGAAGTTGGCGAGGAAGGTGGTCTTGAGCCTGTCGGACTCCTCTGCCTGGCGCCTCGCGGCAATCAGGTCATCCATGATCTTCTGCGTCTCGGTGATGTCCTGACAGGTGCCGTAGCGGTAGAGCATCCTGCCATTCTCATCATACTTGACATATGAATTGACGGTGATGGCCTTTACATTCCCCCTGGGGGTGATTATCCTGTAGGTAATCGAGTATGATTCCTTCTTTTTCTCCATGGCCTCCTCGATGGCTGAGATAAGATAAGACCTGTCCTCAGGGTGTGTGAATGAGATATTGTCCTGGTAGGTGAAAGAAAGGCTTGCCACCTCATCGTTGAATATCCTCGATATCTCTTCAGATCCGATATACATCTTTGTTTCCGGACGGTACTCCCACCACCCGAAGCGGCCGATGCGCTGTGCCTCCCTGATGCGTTCCTCGTTAAGCTCGAGAGCACGGCGGATGCGGTACTCCTCGGTGACATCGCTGACGAGACTCACATTGAACCGTTCGGAGTAACGGACCTGGACCTTAACGATGATGATCTTCCCATCCTTGCGCCTTGACGGTCTCACAAAAGAATCTTCGGATTTTTCTCCGATGATGCGCCTGGCCTCTTCAGGCTCAGTGGCGAGGTCGAGGGGAGTCATCTTCTGCAGCTCCTCCCTGGTGTAACCGAAGAGCTCGGCAGCAGCCTTGTTCACCTTGATGAACCTGTTGGTGCGGTTGTCGATGAGCATTATGGCATAGCCAGCCTGATCGAACACCTCCTTGTACCTGTTCAAGGATTTGCCTGCGAATATGTGCTTAAAGAAACCTCCCGGCAAAAGACTGATCACCTTCCTTAAAGTTGGATTGTTATGCAGTGGCAAAATTAATTTATTTTCCCGTTCTGCCTATTACAACGTACCGATGCAGAAAAACTTGCGTGATAAAGTAATTCCCTGGTCGTCGACGGCAGTAATTACATGGTCTCCCTCTCCCACCCGGAGTTCGGTCTGGTGGACATATTTTGTCATACCGATATACCTGTTGTCGAGGTGCCAGTAGATCACCGCATTCTTCCTGCGGTGGGCTATCTCCGGGAGCATGGACATAAGCTCTCCCCGGAGGCTCCTGGGTATAAAGATACGTGCGTCACGCGGAGGGTATATGAACTCCATCGACGGCACCTTCATGTCATCGGTGCAGCCGGGCATGAACGGGGGCAGTGTATGGTAGGATGGGTTGCGCATGCGGTAGTAATATTCCATTGCCGGGGGAAGCACGAACCATGACCGGCTGACCATGTCTCCCGGGGAGGAGCATGATATGTTAACCCTGTGCTTCTCCGTGGCATCGAGATTTATGACCGTGTGATAAGGGCATGCGTTGCTGCGTAGGCCGGACTCGGGGATCCATTCCTCCCGTCTTTCGTTACAGTCGGGTCCTGCCCTGAAGCCGCTGGCGGCGCACACCTCCGTGAGAGTCATCCCCTCTTCTGGTCGTGCGAACCATGTGAGCGGGTCCGGCTGCTGCAGTCTTATTATGTCGAACAGCAGGGGTGCTGCCGATGATATGCCTGACAGCCCCGGCCTCCCCTCGCCGTCGGCGTTACCCGCCCACACCGCCACTACATACGAGGGTGTTGTGCCTATGGCCCATGCATCGCGGAAGCCGAAGCTGGTGCCTGTCTTCCATGCCACCTCCGGCGCGCTCCCGAAGTACTGCCAGCCGGTTTCGGTCTCAGGCCTGTTGACCCTGCGGAGAGCCTCGTATGTCAGCCAGATGGCCGGCGGAGTAAGAGATGGACCAGCTCCCTGCTGCCTGTTGTCTGATATGCCTGAGGATTTGCGATTTGCGATTTGCGATTTGCGATTGCCAAATGAGGATTGAGAACTGCCGACTCCAGATTGCCGTCCCGACGCACTTCGTGATCGGGCTTGGGACTCCTTCCCGACACTACGTGTGCGGGACTTTTCCTGTGTCGGAGCCTCAACCTGCCAACTTCCGATGAGTACTCTTGCCATCGATGCGTATGCCATGGCCAGTTCCTCGAGAGACGCCTCACCGCCGCCGAGGATGAGGGAGAGACCGTAATGCGAGGCAGGCTTGTTGAAGGTGGTGAATCCCATTGCCTTCAGCAGGATCAGGAACCGTTCCTCCTCGTACATCTGGAGCATGCGTACCGCCGGTATGTTCAGCGAACGTGCCAGGGCGTCACCGGCTGGCACCGCGCCGCTGTAGGTGAAGTCGGAGTTCTCGGGACGAAATCCCTGGAACCGGGTGGGTATGTCTGCGATGAGGGCGTTGGGGAGCATCACTCCCGAGGAGAGGAGCCCCGCGTAGAGGAACGGCTTCATGATGCTGCCCGTGCTGCGCGGGGCGGTTATCATATCGACATCGCGGCCGTGCCTGCCGGTGGTGTCGGGGAGGGTGCTGTTGCCGGCATATGCCAGGACTTGACCAGATGCCACCTCCACGACCAGTGCAGCGGCATTATGGATCAGGTTGCCTTCCAGCGCAGCCTGTTGCCTGTTAACAAGCTCCGTCACCTCACGCTGCAGAACCGGGTCAAGGGTTGTAATAATACGTGTTCCGGGTTGCTCGAACCACACCCGGTTTGTAAAATGAGGAGCAAGTGAAGGCATCGGCATGGCAGCCCCGGGTAACGGCTCGCTCATTGCCAGTGAACAGGTGAGACTGTCAATATGACCCCTCTCTGCCAGCGCCAGCAGCAGCCTGTCCCTCTTGGCCCTCAGCCTATCGGAGTTGCGCCCGGGATAGATCAGCGAGGGAGCGTTAGGAAGCACCGCCAGCGTAGCTGCCTCAGCCCATGTCAGGTCATCGGTGCCACGGCCGGTGTAACGCCAGGCAGCAGCCTCAATACCCACCGTGTTGCCTCCGAAGGGGGCGTTGGCGGCATAGAGGATGAGTATGGCCTTCTTGGAACGGAAGAGCTCCAGCTTCAGGGCGGAGAATATCTCGATGATTTTTCCGGCATAGGTCCGATCAGGATTGCCGCGCGCCAGCCTCGCAACCTGCATGGTGATGGTGCTGCCTCCGCGGACCGTCTCCCCGGCCCTGATGTTGTCAGTCAGAGCCTTGAAGACAGCAACAGGATTGACCCCCGGGTGCCAGCGGAAGTACCGGTCCTCGTAGTTGATCAGGCATGTCACATACTTTTCAGGGAGACTGTCGGGAGGAGGGAATCGCCACTGCCCGTCGTCAGCGACCCTGGCGCCTAGAAGGGAGCCGTCGGCGGCCTCGACAACGGTCGACAGGGGTGTATCGAATGATGGCATCGGTGCCGCCAGGAGGCATATTATGCATACTGTTGCAACTCCTAAAATTATTTTCAAGCTAATGTTCACTTATTCTGACTATTACCTGCGACTGTTGACTGCCGACTGCCGACTGCCGACTGGGATTGCCACCCTGCAAGCCGGCTCCTCGCTATCCCGACATACCATGTCGGGACTTAACGCTCGCCCCTCTACTGCCTATTTTCTGACCTCCACTGCAAACCCCGGACGCCGCGCGGTGACGCTCTCATCATACATCGCCTCGCAGACAATGGCAGGCATCGAATAGGTGCCACGGTACGAGGCGGTCAGCATGATGAAGAACTTCCTGGTCTCTCCCGGCTTCAGGCTGAAGTAGGTACAGACCCTGTCGTCACGGAAGTCGCGGTAGTCATAACCGCTCTCCTTTAATACCAGTCCTGTCTCAAAGAGCCGGGTATTCTGTATTTCCCATCCCGACGGCACCATCGTTGTCAGCGCCAGGTTACTGACCTGGCGGAAGGTGGTGCTGGTAACCGTCACAGCCATCATGAACCCCGTTCCCTGTGAAAGAACAGAAACATCGACAGGCTTCTGTTCCATATCCATATATTCAACCTTCATTGCCAGGTTGTTCTCTGTCACGGTCATGTCGGTCGTCAGAGGCACTCCCTGCTCGGTGAAGGTCACGAACACCGGCTTGTCGCTCTCGTTCTCAATGAGGAGACTGTTCGATGCTGCCGGTGCAAGGTTACGCAGTATGGCTCCGCCGTCAGAGCTGATCTTCTCCTTCTTTCCGTTGAAGTCGAAGGCGATTTTTACCGGTTTGCTGTTATCGCCCTTCATCTTCTTGCTGAAGTTCATATAGGCGAAGAGCCCCCATGCAGTCGTCTGTGTGCTGTGCCAGCTGTCGCGGCTAAGTGACTCCGCCACCTGCTTCAGTAGCTCGAGGGCTTCGGCGGTGTTGCCTATGGTTGTGAGCGTGTAGAGTATGACCGACTGGTCTCTGAGGCTGCTGCCGTAATAGTAGTGCATGAACTCCTCCTCGGTCTTCAGGTTCCGCACGTCGGTGAGGCTCTGCGCCACCTCCGGCCTGCCTGTGGTGGCATAGGCGGCGGCGAGGAACCACCGTGCCAGCGATGGCAGGTCAGTCACCTCGCGCATGCGGTTCATGGCTCCCTTGTCGGCCACCCCGGCCAGAGCCATGGTGAAGAGCCTGTAGGCCTGGTCATTGGCAGTGTAGCGATACTGCGGCTGGTATCTCCATGCGGCGGCGGTGGCACGCTGGTAGGCTGTCCACTTGTTTATGAACCCTGCCGGCAGCGCATAGCCTGCCTTCTGTGCCTCTATGGCGAAGTGGCCGGCATATGATGTCACCCAGTCGTCAGGATACGGCCCGCCCGGCCATAGTGTCAGCGCCCCTGTCGACAGCTGGCGTGTGGCGATTGCTCGCAGAGCCTCCTGAACGTTGTTGCGCACCGCGGCATGATCTGGCAACCCTGAGCCAAGCAGGTCAGGAAGATATACCTGCGGGAAGGCTGCCGAGGTGATCTGCTCCGTGCACCCGTGAGGGAAGGAGGTCAGGTAACCGAGACGCCGCGACAGGTTCACCGGGGGCAGAGAGAAGACCTCGACGGAAGCCGACGAGGTACCTGCAATGCCAAAAGGAGCAAAGGTCCTCAGATATTTTTCCCCTGGAGCAAGTGTTCTTGTTTCAGCACGTCTCTCCGGTGGATTGGGAGAACGTACAGGCACAACCAGGTCATACGAGGCGCTCTCGCCGCCGCCCTCGGCCCTGACACTGATCTCTGCCTTCCCGGGCTGCTGTGCGGTGGTGAAGAGGAGCTCCAGGTCGCTGTCGCCGGGCTCGGAAAAACGCACTGACCCTGCAGCCTGCGTGAATGAGACCATCTCATTGCCCGTGGCGGTCACGCTTACATCGCTGATCTCCTTTTTCTGTGCGAAGACCGTCACCGGCAGCACCACCCTGTCGCCGGGCGACAGCACGCGCGGAGCCGTAGCAAGTATCATCAGAGGGTCAGAGACGATGACGCTCTTTTCAGCCGAGCCAAAGGTATTCCCCTCGCCGGCAGCGGTGACCATCACCCTGACGGAGCCGGTATACTGCGGCAGCCTTATCTTATGTGTTCCTGTTTTGCCCGGTGCAAGGGTGAAGGGACCGATGAACCTGACCACCGGCTCAAACCGGCGTGCCCTGTTCTTGCTCTGGTCAACGGCGGTCTCGCTGCCGCCGATGGCAAAGGCGCGTCCCAGCTTGCCGCCGAACGCACCAAATACAATATCATACAGGTCCCAGGTCCTGACACCCAGTGCATGCTTGACGAAGAACCACTTCCACGGGTCAGGAGTCCTGAATCCCGTCAGGTCAAGGAGACCCTCATCAACAACGGCAAGGGTATAGGTCATCTCGCGACGGTTCTGCTCATCAATACGGATCTCCACCTCCTGGCGTGAACGGATCTGGTCAGGCATGGTGATGACCGGCACCAGTTTGGATGACGGGTCTTCGACCATCACCGGTATGACACCGTAGAGCCTTATGGGCGCGTCATTGACCGTCTGCGAGTGTGGCTGGAGCATGGTCACGTACAAATATGCATTGGGGGCCATGGCACTGGTGGCTTTGACCTTCACCTCAGTGTTCCCGGCTTTTGTTGTAACCTCCTTTATGTCAAGCAGTCCGGTGCTGTTCTCAATGGTGATGATGGCCCTGCCGTTCTCCGGGG
Source organism: uncultured Rikenellaceae bacterium (assembly GCA_963696805.1). Classification (GTDB taxonomy): domain Bacteria; phylum Bacteroidota; class Bacteroidia; order Bacteroidales; family VadinHA17; genus SR-FBR-E99. The sequence goes on along the minus strand of CAVOLF010000005.1, from coordinate 37,353 downwards.
CGGGGAAGGTGAGGCTTATCTCATCACCCACGCTGTACTTGTCCCTGTCGGTGTTCAGCTGCAGCAGGCTGGCGCCGTCATTGCCGCCGGGCTTCATTCCGTAGTCCCACGGCCAGTCAACCAGCACGATCATTCCCGTGGAGTGGCCCGAGGGCAGTGTGGCACGCACCAGGTAACGACCCCACTGCTGCTTATCGATGCTGAATGATATCTTTCCCTCTCCTCCGGCGGTTGTGATCTTTTCGGAGAAGATGTTGCTGTTGCGGCCGCGTGAGATGTATGATCCGAGGTACTCGTCGTCCGACTCCCACCACCAGCGGTAGTCGAGCTTATAGACGTTTATCTCCACCTCGCTGCGCAAGGGCTTGCCGTTTTTGTCGACAGTGACCACCCGCACCTCGTTGGGACGGTCGGTAAACAAAATACGCCCGGTGGCTCCCAGGGCTGGGATGTTCATCCCCACAAAGGCCGGGTATGGCGCATAGGGAAGGACCGTCTGGTTGATGCTGGCGTCGCCTCCCTTCTCAAAGACCCTGGTGGTGAAGACGGCGCTGAGCATGCCGGGGGCCTGCAGTTCATCGTCAGGAGTGAAGGAGACCACGGCCTCGCCCGAGCTGTTGATGTTACCGTCAAAGATGGTCTGGCTCTCGAACCAGAACTGTGCCGCCGGGTCATCAAAGCTGTACTGACCGTACTTGTCAAAGGTAGTCTTCACCGGCTTCAATAACATTTCAACGGTCGATTTCATGTCACGTGCGGTGGTGCCGTTCAGCCATGTGACCTTCATGTCGCCGCGCATCGTTTTGTTATCTCCCCCGGCAACAGTATAAGGAAAGTCAAGCTTAATCTTCAGCCTGTTGGGCTTGACGGTCTCGACCTTGATGATACGTGTGAAGGTGGCTGCGCCGATGCGCACCTGTGCGCGGTAGTTACCCGTCCCGGCATCGTCGGAGGTGACGGATGTAAAGGTGAGGAATCCCTTGTCGTTCAGCGTCGTAACCTGTTGGTCTATCCTCTGTCCTTTAGTATTGTAAAGCTCGTAGTGCACGGGATGGCCGGCCGGGAGGCCGCTGCCCGCGTCGCGCACTATCACTCCCACGAAGATGGAGTCGCCCGGACGCCTGACATCGCGCTCAGTGAAGAGGAACGCCCTGATGCCATCCTGCGGAGACTCCCCGGAGACGTCGAATGAGCTCATTGATAGCGCCGCCCCGTCTTTCAGCGACAGGTAGTTTCGGCTTTTGTCCTTGCGGGCTATCACCAGGAAGGGTTTCCGGGGGCACGCAATCGCCGCAATTCCCGACTTGTCAGTAGTGAGGGTGCCCATCAGCTGCATCTGGTAGTCGTAGACCTCGGCTGTGGCTCCCTCCACGGGCTCAGCCGTCTGCAGGTTCCTGACGAAGACACGGAGGTTGTTGTCGCTGCCGCTCTTGGCAATGATCCCCAGGTCAGAGGAGAGTATGTTGCTTACAAGCTTCTTGTCAGGGCTGTAATAGGCATCACTGCAGGGATTCCTGTTCTCGCGCCAGTTGTAGGCATACTCGTAGAAGAGCCCCTCTTCGGAGAGGGAGTAGTAGTCATCAGAGCCCTCCCACCGGCGGTCGAGGTCGGCCAGCTCAAGCATCTCCTCGTATTTCGAGTGATTGCGTTCACCCGCACAGGGGTACAGAGAATAGGAGGGGCGCATGCCCAGCTCAATGCGGTAGAGGATGCCCTGCTCCGGCTCGATATAATTGGCAAGGTCGATGGTGAAAAGATTGTACCTGTTGGGGTCGAAGCCGGCGCTTCCGGTGAGATCGACACGCCCGCGGTAGACGGGCCTCCCGAACTGCCTTATGTTGCTCTCGTAGTCATTCGCCTCACCCATGCTGTTCTGCTGAAGGAAATAAGGCAGGTTGTTCTCAAAAACCTTGATGACGGTGAGGTCTACGGCGCTGAGGTTGGCAGCAAGGAAGGGGAAGATGAGGTTTCCTGATGAAGGCATTATGACCCCTCGGCCCACTGACTGGATACCCGGCTCAACAGGAGTGAAGTTGATGCTTCTCTTCACCGCTTCGCCAAGCCGTTGGCCCCGGCTGTTGCGGATTGAGCCGTCGACGGTAACCTCAACAGCACCGACGATGTTGTCTCCCGGAATGACCAGCAGCCTGTTGCCGTCGGCACTGACTGAGACCGGATGCGAAGGGTTAAGCGTGACCATCCCGTCAAGCTCACTTCCTGCATCGAGCAGGTCGGAGAAAAAGATCTCCAGGCTCTTGCTGTCGCCTGTGTTGATCTTTATGTCAGTGACGGAGAAGACCCCCTCGGCGGGGATGGCGACGATGTGCTCTCCCTTCGTCTTCATGCCGAATGAAGTGCCGTTCCAGGCAACGGTGAGCTCACTCTCCTGCTTCGCCCTGCGAATCTTTTCAATGGAAAAGGCGTGGATGTTCCTGTTGTCATGATCCCAGGAGATCTTCTCGTCACGCTTACCGACGCGGGCGGTGAGGTACTTTTCGACCTCTGACTTGTCTATATGGTCGGAGGTCACCACCGTGCCGGTGAGAGTATAGGTGTTCCCGTCAGGAAGATCCACCGTTACCGGGTTGACGCTGACGGTGAAGTTTTTTTCAACGGTCCGGAAGATGAGCGGAAAGAAGCGGAAGCGCTCTTCGACCTGCCCCAGCTTGCTGATGTCGAGGGTGCCCTGGAATGAGGTTCCGGGTGACAGTGGCCTGGAGGGCATGAAGACCAGCGTGACGTCATCGGCCCATTCGGCCGTTCCCTTGATTGCCGGACTGAAGGAGAAGAGGCCCTGTGTGCGGCTGCGGTCAGCCGTGGCAGCGAACTCCGGAGTGAAGACCACCTGTATGTTGCTCGCGGCAGGCACCACTCCGGTGGTATAGGCAGCAATGAATTTACTGAAGCCTTTGTCGATGACGGTGACGGCGGAGGAGACGGCAGCGCTGCCGGCCGGCTGCTTACCTTTTCCGCATGAGATGACAATGACGGCAATGACAGCCGCAGCAAGGAGAAGACGACGGTTCATGATATATTTTTTTCAGGTTGTTCAGACAGCAGTGATCTTGGCCCGGAGCCTCGCCACATAAGGTTGTTCAGACAGCAGTGATCTCGGCCCGGAGCCTCGCCACATAATCGCGAATCTCGTTCAGGGTCCCCACGGTGACGGTCATCTCCGTACCGGTGGTGGTGATGACCTGCCGGAGCGTGTCAATGCTGACATCTCCAGGCTGATAATAGATCTCAAATGTATCAAACCAGCGATTGAGGTACTTCAGTTTCTTGGTGTAGAAGACGACCATCGGGTCATCGTAATAGTTTTTCATGAAGCTGAGCAGCGAGATGAGGGAGTATTTCTGCTCGGCGAGCTTTCCAACCACCTGGGGGTCAGGGTTTGCCGGGTCATAGGCCAGCTGCGTGGCGAGGTACATAGCCTCAATCCATCCTCCCATGAGCATCAGCCCCAGGGTGCCCTCACTGCCCTCGAGCCGCAGGTGTTCGTCTATCTTGCGGTAAGCGTCATTCATCAGCCCTGTCAGCGAATCGGCATTACCGATGTTCGCGTCGAAGCTCCTGATGGCGTCGGAGAGGAAGGTGTCAGGCATGTTCAGCCTCTCGCTGAGGGTCTTGATGGTGCTGAAATAACTGACAGTCTGCCGGTTGACGCCGAACAGCTTCATGTAGCCCATGTCTACGCCGTAGACGCCGAGGTTCATGGCAGCCTTGTAGCTGCTCATGTACAGGTTACGGTTCCCGGAAGCAAGGATGATGGTGTCATTGTACCTGATGCCGAGCCTCTCGAAGATGTTGCACACCTCAACCGGGGTCAGGAGCCCATAATATATCTCCCTGATATTAAATGTGTCATCGGGTGTCTCAGGGAGGCGGGTCGAGAAGACCGGCGCCGGCACATTGGGTCCCTTGTCTGCTCTGTTACATGATGTGATGATCAGCGTCATCGCGCATATTGCCATCAAAACAGAAAGGGATTGTCTCATAATTGCAGAAATTTCCCCTAAGGTAAGAAAAAGATTATTGCGGTGGCATTATAAGACGATACGACCACCCAGTCCAGTAGAAATTTTTTTCTGGAGCGATGTCATCGCCTTGTATCTCTCCTGGAGGGCGGAGACCTGCTCGTCGTTTCCTGCCGCCTCCGTCATCGCTTTGCGCAGCTCCTTCTGCAACATCTTGATCTTGTCGCTCTTGAACTTCAGGATGGAGTCGGGAACGATCTCCTTCAGCTTCATCTCCTCCGTCTCGACATAGGCGCCTCGCGAGCTCCAGATGCGACTGAGGGTGTACTGTTCGGTAAGCATGTCGACGGCGATGGCGCTGATGGCCGGGTCAGGGTGATGCGCGAAATGCCTGTCGCCGGCCACCAGTCCCTGTGCCACGTTGAATGTTATCTCTGAAAAGATCGAGGCGAAGACGGGGTCATCAAACTCCAGCTCATCCTCTGTTATCTGCGAGATGATATAGTCGGCCACGGTGGTGATTGTTTCTGTGCCTGTCTCCCTGTCGGTGACGCGCGACAGCACCTCGGAGCCGTAGCGTATCAGGAGACGCAGCAGCTCCTTCTCGGAGTAATAGGATGACTCCTCCCTCTTGCGCTGTTGTTTCGGAGTCACTGTCTGCGGGCTGACCAGGGCGTCCTGTGCCGGCCATGCGTTGCGATCGCGGAAGGTCTGCTGCTTCCGCAGCTTCATCACCTCGTCGAGGACCACCTCCTCGGGCATGCCGAGCTGTATGCTGCACTCCTTGATATAAACGGTGCGGGTGATCTGGTCGGGGATGACGGCTATGGAGCGGACCACCTCGCGAACCAGGTTGGCACGTCTGACGGGATCACTCTGGGCCTCATCAAGAAGGAGCCTGGTCTTGAACCTGATGAAGTCGGTCTCGTTCTCTTTCAGGTAACGCCTGAACTCCTCCTCGGAGGTCTTTTTGGAGTAGGAATCGGGGTCTTCACCCTCGGGGAGCATGACGATGCGCACGTTCATCCCCTCCTCCAGCACCATGTCGGTGCCTCGCACTGAGGCCTTCACGCCGGCCGGGTCACCGTCATAGAGCATGGTGATGTTGGGGGTGAAGCGCTTGATGAGGCGTATCTGCTCCTGTGTCAGTGCGGTGCCGGAGCTGGCTACAACGTTCTCTATGCCTGACTCATGCATGGAGAGGACATCGGTGTAACCCTCCACAAGGTAGCAGCGGTCCTCTTTGATTATGGCCTGCCTTGCCTGGAAGATGCCGTAGACGATGCGGCTCTTGTGGTATATCTCCGTCTCGGGGGTGTTGACGTACTTGGCGGCCTTCAGGTCTGTCTTGATGATACGGCCTCCGAAGCCCAGCACCTGTCCCGAGAGCGAGTGTATGGGGAACATTATGCGGCCCGAGAAGCGGTCAAAGAGGTAGCCCTCCCTGTCTATGGTGAGGCCGCTCAGGACCAGGTAGTCGCTCTTGTAGCCTGCCGCGATGGCTTTTTGGGTGAAGTCGTCGCGCTTCTCGTTGCAGTAGCCTACTTCGAACTTGCGGAGGACGGCGTCGGCGAAACCGCGCTCGCGGAAGTAGGAGAGCCCCAGGGCCATCCCCTCATGGCCGTGGAAGAGGTTCTCGGTAGAACTGGCGGGCGGCGTACTGGGTGACGACGAGCATGCTCTCGCGTTCGTTCTGTTTGGCGATCTCCTCGGGGGTGACCTCCTTCTCCTCCACCTCTATGTGGTATTTCTTCGCCAGCCAGCGGAGCGACTCAGGGTACGAGAGGTGCTCGTGCTCCATGATGAAGTTGACGGCGTTGCCACCCTTGCCGCAGCCGAAGCACTTGAAGATGCCCTTGGCGGGGGAGACGGTGAACGAGGGGGTCTTCTCGTTATGAAACGGACAGAGACCCAGGTAGTTGACCCCTCTCCGCTTGAGTGAAACGAACTCCTGCACCACCTCGGTGATCTGGGCAGCGTCGAAGATTCGTCTCTATGGTGGAGTGGTCAATCATGGGGTAGTAAAGGTATTAAAAATAGAGATCAGGCCGCAGGGTCAGATGCCGCCCCTTTATTGCTCACCACCCATGTCGGGATTAACAATCCGGAGTAGTTTTTTCGTGTGATCCACCATAAAAAGCGGAATATTCAATACCCCTCCGTTAAAATTAAGGTTGCGGAGGGAAAACCGTATACTTAGTGCCGGCTTGTATTCCTTGCGATACCAGGACAGGCTCTTGCTTCTGATATTCTCATCGGATTTCACCTCGATCGGGATAATACTATTCCCTGACTGAACAAGGAAATCGACCTCCGCGATGTTGCCTGATTTCCAGTATTTTGGCATACCTTCAAATTGACTAAGCAGGCTGGCCAGAACATAGTTTTCCGTAAGGGCACCTTTAAATTCAGTGAATAGTCTGTTGCCTTCAGATACAGCAACAGGGTCAAGTAAAGACAACCGTCGCAGGATCCCCACATCAGGCAAGTAGATCTTAAAAGCTGAAAGATCATCATATGCAGCCAGCGGCAGGGAGGGAACAGTGACACGGTTTATTTTCAGGGCCAACCCTGCATTCACAAGCCACAGAAGGGCATTTTCATAATCTCTTGCTCTTGCACCAGGTCTCACGGCATGATAAACAAACTTTTTGTTCTCCTTTGCCAATTGTGAGGGTAAGGATTTCCATATATAGTTGATTTTTGGAATATCCTTATTTTCAACATGTTTAGAGAAATCGAGAAGATATGAATTAATGATTCCCTGCAGCACCTCCTGGGTGCCGGCAATATCTTTATCGTCAATCAGCCTCACAACTGCCTCGGGCATCCCGCCGCATATATAATACATCTTTAGTTTATCCCGCAACGGATTGAAAAATATATCAGGAATAGGTTCTGCCTTGACCAGCTGTTCAATAAAACTGAACAGCTCTGGTGATGATGCTTTCAGAAACTCGGAAAAAGATACAGGGTGCAGATCTAAGAAATCAACTTTCCCGACGGGAAATGATGCACCCCGGCTCATTGCAACACCAAGTAACGATCCGGCACAGGCGATAGCGTAATCTGGACGCTCTTCGCAGAAATATTTCAGTGAGTTCAGGGCATCATTGCACTCCTGAATTTCATCGAAAATAATAAGTGTTTTTTGAGGAACAATGGGTTTCCCCTGTACGAGTGCAAGATTATCGGTGATTCTCCCGGGATCTTTTGTAGTACTGAAAAACTGCGCCAGCTCTTTTTGTTTTTCAAAATTGAAATAAGCTGTGTCGTCAAAACAGACAGAGCCGAAATGTTTCAACAGCCATGTCTTGCCAACCTGTCTCACGCCCTGCAGGATCAAAGGTTTCCGGGAAGCTTTGTCTTTCCAGGCTACCAGCTGGTTTAAAATATGTCTCTCTATTTTCATATTTCACATAATTAATATAATTTATGTGAATTTAGCCACAAAAATAGTATTAATTATTGGAAAAACATTAAGATCAGAATTTATAATAAACTATTTTCTGTGATCAGGATGACCAAATGATCTTCTTCCCGAAGCCCAGCCGGTTGTCTGTCAGTTTAATATAATCCAGGTCAATCACCCACAGATGTATCTCTGCTAACGCTGCGAAGGGGAATCGTCTGATGTAGATTTTTCTGGCGCTAGAGAGCGCTTCCCCTGCCGGCTCGCTGACGGTGCCGGTGAACTGTGCCCCGCGGATGCGGCCGATTCGTCGGGTTTCGAGGGCTATGGTGCCTGCGACAGACGGGTTGCTGCGGAACTCCGACCCGTGCCTTGTGGCCGGATCTGTAGTAATGACCAAAGTGTTATTCACCTCATCCCATGCATAGAAGCATGAGGCACACCACGGACCTCGTTCGCTGACGGTGGCGATGCTCAGCAGGTGATGTCGCCTGAACAGCGACCTTATTCTTTTGTGAAGTCCGTCTCGTTCCACCTGTAGGTATCAATGGTAAATCCCGTGAGCGACAGAACCCTGTCGATGACCGTCATCACCAGGTCATCGATAGTCTTCGGCCGGCTGTAGAATGAAGGAGTTGCAGGACAGATGATGGCGCCGGCCTCTGTCAGCAGCTTCATGTTGTTGATATGTATGAGGCTGTATGGTGTCTCGCGTGGCACCAGTATCAGTTTGCGGCGCTCCTTCAGCATCACGTCTGCAGCACGGGTGATGAGGTCGTCGGAGACGCCGTGGGCAATGCGCCCCACCATCCCCATTGAGGCAGGACAGATGATCATGGTGTCATATGATGATGATCCAGAGGCGAAGGGTGCGTTGAAGTCATTGTTGCTCCACAGTTTCTCGTTTCCCGCCGGGCTGTATTTGGCGCCGGTCTCGTAGAGCATGATATCTTCAGCGTTGCCGGTGAAGATGACGGCGGTCTCCACGGGCGGCTCGGGGAGAGCGCGCAACCGTTCCAGCAGCTTCAGCGCATACACCGCCCCACTGGCACCGGTGACGGCCACTACTATCTTTCTATGAAGTGTACTACTGCCCATTGCCTACTGCCTATTGCCTTCCTTCATCCTTAGCGAGGATCTGCCTTACGATCTTGGCGATGTACTTGCCGAGGATGTCAAACTCGATGTTAACCACAGTGCCCTCCGTGATCTGGTGGAAGTTAGTCACCTCCCAGGTGAAGGGGATGATGGCCACCTCAAACGATTTATCCTTTGAATTGACAACGGTCAGGCTCACACCATTCACGCTGGCCGATCCCTTCTCCACGGTGATATGTTCGGGCGATGTGGGTTCGTACTCAAAGGTGTAGTACCATGACCCTTCCGCCTCGCGCACGGAGGTGCAGGTGGCGGTGAGGTCTACATGACCCTGTACCATGTGACCGTCGAGACGACCGTCGAGACGTGTGCTCCGCTCCAGGTTGACCTTGTCGCCGGGCTTCAGCAGCCCCAGGTTGGTCTTGTCGAGCGTCTCGCGGATGGCGGTGACGGTATATGTGTCATCCTCCTTCTTCACCACCGTGAGGCAGACGCCGTTGTGCGATACGCTCTGGTCTATCTTCAGCTCATGCGTAAATGAGCAGCGCATCGTTATGTGTATATTGTCCCTGTCCTGTTCTATCCGCACAACCGGCGCGGCTTCCTCTACTATTCCTGAAAACATGTCGTCAAAGATTAATTTCGTGCAAAGATATTAAATGTTATCGCAATCGGCAGGAGGTTTCAGTCCGGGAGGGAGTGCCAAGGGGATAGATTGTTTCCGCAATACTTATTGTAACAGCGGTTACAGTAACCATGGTTACGATAAATTATTTAACTTTGCAGTGTACTATAAAAGAAACAGGTATGAAATTCATTGACCGCGAAAGCGAGCTGGAGATGCTCGAAGAGATAAGGAAAAGATCAGAAAAATCCGCAATGATGACTGTCATTACCGGCCGTCGCAGGATTGGCAAGACAACACTGACAATCAAGGCTTTCGAGGACCGGCCTCTTCTCTATCTGTTTGTTGTGAGAAAAAGCGAGATATTGTTATGTCAGGATTTCATTGAAGAGATCAATCGCGGACTTAAAATTAGTGTGTTAGGGGAATTCAGCAGTTTTGCCCGCCTCTTTGAATACCTTCTTGTACTGTCGGAGAGCAAGCACTTCACTCTTGTTATCGACGAGTTCCAGGAGTTTTTAAATGTGAACAAGTCGGTATTCAGTGAAATTCAGAAGCTATGGGACCTGCATAAGTCCAGGGCAAAAATCAACCTTGTCCTGTGTGGCTCGGTCTATTCAATGATGAAAAAGATTTTTGAGGATGAAAAAGAACCGTTGTTTGGTCGTGCCAACGAACGCATTTATCTCAGACCGTTCGGGGTTGATGTTGTAAAAAAGTTACTGACAGATCACTTTCCGAAAATCAAAAATAGCGACATCCTGGCCTTTTATACCGTTACCGGAGGCGCAGCAAGATATGTCGAGCTCTTCTTTGACAAGGAGAAATTTACCATCTCAGCGATGGTTGATGAAATATTCAGGGAGAACTCTCTTCTCATCGACGAAGGAAAGAATGTGCTGATAGAAGAATTCGGCAAGGATTACGGCACATATTTTTCAATTCTGTCACTCATCTCATCATCAAAAACATCTAGGCCGGAGATCGAATCAATAATGCAGAAGGATACAGGCGGGCATCTCGACAAACTGGAGAATGAATATATGCTGATCCGGAGTGTCAGGCCAGTTCTGGCAAAGCCCGGAGGAAGAATACAGAGATACATGATAAACGACAATTTTCTGTCGTTCTGGTTCCGGTTTGTCTATAAGAATCGCGGGGCACTTGAGATAGGTAATTACAGATATGTCAGGGAAGTTGTGAAGCGCGATTTTAGTTCTTACAGCGGAATTTTCCTCGAAAAATACCTGAGAGAGAAGATTGCCCTTACCGGCGATTACACATATGTAGGAAGCTATTGGGAAAAAGGGAACCGAAATGAGATTGATATCGTGTCTCTTGACGAGATGAACAAGAGAGCCCTCATTGCCGAGGTAAAGATGAAGAAAGAAAACTTCAGACCTACGGTTTTGCGGAAAAGCGCCCAAAATCTTGAAAACAAGCTTGGGGATTACCAGATCCATTACAAATCATTCTCCCTGGAGGATATATGAGAGAAATATCTGATTATTAAATATCAATACTAAAACCCCTTCAGGGTATAATTGTGTTTACGTGTATTTCTACAATACTGAAACGCCTACGGCGTAGGGTGTAAATAGCTGATCTACTCACACTATTGCCTATTGACTACTGCCTATTGCCTGAGTTCAGACCTTCTCCACGAGCACCCTGACCACCTGCTCCTCTATGTCCGTCTCGCGGGTAGCGGGGCCGGTGATGGAGGAGGCAGGTGCCAGCGATACATCCAGCGCCAGCGTCTGCGATGCAATGTACCCGGCATGCTTCTTCACGGCAGCCGCAACAAATGGCATATCCTCTATCAGAACCCTGATCTTGTCCGTCACCTCGAACCCGCTCTCCTTGCGTATGTTCTGGATGCGGTTCACAAACTCGCGGGCGATACCCTCGTGCAGCAGCTCCTCTGTGACGGTGATGTCAAGTGCCACCGTCAGCCTCCCTTCGTTGGCTACCAGCCAGCCGGGGATATCCTCCGAGATAATCTCCACCTCAGCAGTGGTGATGGCGTGAGTCTCGCCGTCGAGCCGCAGGTTCCAGGAACCGTTCTTTTCGAACTCCGCTATCTCAGTCTGTGTCAGCGCCAGGATGGCCGCTCCCGCCTCCTTCATATTCTTCCCGAAACGGGGTCCCAGCATCTTGAAGTTGGGTTTCACCTTACGGATCAGCATGCCCGAGGTGTCATCGACATACTCTACCTCCTTCACATTCACCTCGGCAAGTATCAGCGACTTCACGGCTTCGAAACTTTTCCGGAAATGCTTGTCGGAAGCAGGCACCATGATCTTCGCCAGCGGCTGTCGCACGCGTATGTTCACGCGGCGGCGCAGGGCAAGAATCATCGACGACATCTTCTGTGCTATCTCCATCCGCTCCTCCAGGGCCTTGTCTATCAGCTTCTTATCGTAAGCAGGGAAGGCTACCAGGTGCACGGAGCCCTCGGTGTACTTCCCGCTGACCGAGTTGAGGTCGGTAAAGATGCGGTCAGTGAAGAATGGAATAACGGGCGCTGCCAGTATGGCCACGGTCTCAAGACAGGTGTAAAGCGTCTGGTATGCTGAGAGCTTGTCCTCATCCATACCGCCGCCCCAGTACCTCTTGCGGTTGAGCCGCACGTACCAGTTCGACAAATTCTCCGTCACGAAATCGGAGATGGCACGGCCGGCCGGGGTAATATCATAATCGTCATATCGCTCCGTGACCTCCTTTATCAGCGTGTTGAGCAGCGAGATGATCCACCGGTCTATCTCGGGCCTGCGCTCAACGGGCACCTGCGGCTCTCTCCCGGTGAAACCGTCTACGTTGGCGTAGAGGGCAAAGAACGAATAGGTGTTGTAGAGTGTCCCGAAGAACTTCCGCTTCACCTCGTCCACTCCTGAAATATCGAACCGAAGATTGTCCCACGGCTGGGCGTTGGTGAGCATATACCAGCGCAGGGCATCGGAGCCGTGCTGGTCAATGGTGCTGAAGGGGTCGACGGCATTGCCCAGGCGCTTCGACATCTTGTTGCCGTTCTTGTCGAGCACCAGGCCGTTGGAGATGATATTTTTATACGATACCGAATCGGATATCATCGCGGCGATGGCGTGGAGGGTGAAGAACCATCCGCGTGTCTGGTCAACACCCTCGGCGATGAAGTCGGCCGGGAACATTTCGGAAAAGTTCTCCTTGTTCTCGAAGGGATAATGTGCCTGTGCATAGGGCATGGCACCCGAATCGAACCATACATCTATCAGGTCGGTCTCGCGCTTCATCGGCCTGCCGGTTTTGCTCACCAGGATAATGTCATCAACATACGGCCTGTGCAGGTCAAGCAGCGAGTAGTTCTCCAGGCTGTTGTCGCCCTCGACGAAGTTCTCCAGCGGGTTGTGCATCATGTACCCGGCATCGATGCTTCGCGTGATCTCTATCTTCAGCTCTGCCAGCGACCCGATGCATATCTCCTCCTGCCGGTCTTCCGTCATCCAGATCGGAAGCGGGGTGCCCCAGTAGCGTGAGCGCGACAGGTTCCAGTCGACCAGGTTCTCGAGCCACTTGCCGAAGCGGCCGGTGCCGGTGCTCTCGGGCTTCCAGTTGATGGTGTTGTTCAGCTCAATCATGCGGTCGCGCAGCGCGGTGGTGCGTATGAACCAGGAGTCGAGCGGGTAGTAGAGCACGGGCTTGTCGGTGCGCCAGCAGTGCGGGTAGTTGTGGATCTGCTTCTCGATGCGGAACGCCTTGCCCGACTGCTTGAGCATCACCGCGATGTCAACATCGAGGGTGTCATCGCCTCCGTCAGGGTCTCGTCGTATTCGTTCTTGACATAGCGGCCGGCAAACGGACCGTATGTGTCGGTGTTGACGTGGGTGGCGATGAATGCCTGGTCAAGATCGGCCAGCGGCACCATGCGGCCGCGGCGGTCGACCAGCGGTCCCTGGAAGCCGTCGGACATCAGCACCAGCAGCGGCGGGATGCCGTGCTCGCGCCCGGCGCGGTAGTCGTCGGCGCCGAAGGTGGGAGCAATATGCACTATACCCGTTCCGTCAACGGTGGTGACAAAATCGCCGGTGATGACGCGGAAGGCGCCTTCGCCGGGATTGACCCAGTCGATGAGCTGCTCGTAATCAATTCCTTTCAGCTCAGTGCCCTTGTATGTGCCGGTCACTGTGTATTCAAGCTTTTTGTCGGGAGCGAAGATCACCGGGATCAGCTCTTCGGCCAGAATAACCGTGATGGGTTCGCATGTATAGGGATTGGTTGTCCTGACCCTGGCATATTTTATCTCCGGCACCCACAGCCAGGGCTGTGTTTGAAGGAAGGGTCCACGGTGTGGTGGTCCATGCCATGATCTTCACCTCTTCGGTGTCGATGCCGCTGAAGAGGAACTTCGACTTATCATTTCTTATCACACTGAAGAGGGCGGTGCATGTGGTGTCCTTCACATCGCGGTAGCAGCCGGGCATGTTGAGCTCGTGCGAGCTGAGGCCGGTGCCGGCGGCGGGAGAGAAGGGCTGGATGGTGTATCCCTCGTAGAGCAGGTCCTTCTTGTAGAGCTCCTTCAGCAGCCACCAGAGGGTTTCGATATACCTGTTGTCGTACGTGACGTAGGGGTTATCCATGTCGATCCAGTAACCCATGTGACGTGTCAGGTCCTCCCACGCATCGGTGTATTTCATCACATCCTTGCGGCAGGCGGCGTTGTACTCATCCACGGAGATCTTTGTGCCGATGTCTTCCTTGGTGATGCCGAGCGACTTCTCCACGCCGAGTTCCACGGGCAGGCCGTGGGTGTCCCAGCCGGCCTTGCGCTTCACCTCGTAGCCCTGCAGTGTCTTGTAGCGGCAGATGGCGTCCTTGATGGCGCGCGACATTACATGGTGTATTCCGGGCATGCCGTTGGCGGAGGGGGGACCCTCGTAGAAGACGAACTCGCCACTGCCGTCGCGGCTGCGGAGCGACCTGCGGAAGGTGTCGTTCTCGTCCCACATCTTCAGCACCTCGTTATTCACCCTTGGGAGGTCAAGACCCTTGTATTCGGGAAATTTCTTCGACATATACCTGTTCTGTTTTCAGCGTGCAAAGTTAATTAAAAGTAGGCATTAGGCAGTAGGCAATAGGCAATAGTGGTATTCAGCTACAGGCCAGTCATAATTGCGGATGCAGGTCCTGTGGGTGAGTTTTTTGTGCGGAGATGTCATCCTTAAAATTTTTTACCGCAACGTGGTATAATTGACAACACTACTGCCTATTGCCTACTGCCTTCTGCCTCGAAATAATATTGCAGAATATATCATATTTTATATTACATTTGCCGCGTAATACTAACACCGGTAGCCATGGCAGAAAAGACAAGATATTCGGATGAGGAGCTGGAGGAGTTCAGGAGTATAATCATGGCCAAGCTCGACAAAGCCAGGAAAGACTACGATGTTCTCAAGGCAAGCATCACCCATGAGGATAACAATGATACCATGGACACCTCGCCCACCTTCAAGGTGCTGGAAGAGGGTGCCACCACCCTGTCAAAGGAGGAGGCCGGCAGGCTGGCCCAGCGTCAGCTGAAGTTCATTCAGCACCTGCAGGCGGCACTGGTACGTATTGAAAACAAAACATACGGCATCTGCCGTGAAACAGGACAGCTCATCAGCAAGGAGCGTCTCCGCGCCGTGCCCCACGCTACCCTCAGCATGGAGGCGAAGCTGAAGCAGAAATAGTCTAAATGTCCTAAGCCGAGCGGGCGCTCCTGAATACTATATTATACACGCTCCTTGCGAAGTACCGCAGATCGGTCCCGATAGGGTTTTTATCCCATGAGTCGAAGTACCTCATCTCCGAGAGCTGGATGCCGTCAAGTCCGGCGGGCATGTCGGCATAGTACGGAGGCAGTAGTCCGGGCTTGTACCTGATACGCCTGTCGCGCAGATCGTCATCGTAGAGATTGAAATAATGGTTTGAGAGCGGCCTCACGCCGAATATTTTGATGTCACCCCTCAGGATATTGACGATCATCGGCAGCTCATCGAGCCAGACCCGTCTTGCGAACCGTCCCCAGGTGGTCACCCGGAAATCGTGCTTCATCTTGCCGCCCTCCTCGAGGTCGTGCAGGTCATACACATAATCCTGTATGTATTCCGAATAGGGGTGCATGGTGCGCAGCTTGTAGACATTGAAGATCTCCCCCTCGCGCCCCACCCGCGGCAGGGCGATGATAAAGCCGTAGCCGTTGCCGTTGGCATAGGCCGGGTCAGTCTTGCGCTGCGCCTTGATGCAGAGCAGGTCGCCTGAAAACTTCTCCTGCTTTATTGTGAACCCGGCGCGGCACAGCCGTCCGAGCACCTCAGCCCTGGAGAAGGGCGGGTTGGCCCCTCCGGTAAGACGCTCCCACAGACCCCTGGTGATACGCAAACGCGGAATGACACGCTTGATAAAGAAATCGGGGATAACTATCAGATAATAAACCAGGGAGGAATATTTCTTCCGCAGTCGGCGGGCACGCTGCTCCAGTGTCTCCACCGAGCATAGGAAGATGCCGTCGCCGGTAAGCCGTGCGTTAACTTTATCAAGGAATTTGTCCAGTCCCCTGATATTATTCATCGGCTTGAGGTTGATGATACACGAGTAGTCACCCTTTTCGAGGTTCTGAATGTTGAAGGCCTCGGAGGTCGAAACAATTGCAAGTCGCGATGTCTCATCGCAGCTTACCATCGACGACAGCGTTTCGGCCCGTTCGCGTGAACATCCCTCCTGCAGCCGTAATGCAAGCTGAGGATCCGGGGTGACCTCATCAGCATCGGCCGAGTGGGCGCGGGCCACCATCTCACGCTCCGACAGCTTCTCGGGTGCCGGCTGAAGCAGGGGCGCCTTCCTGAAGGCCATGTAGATCGTCCCGAAGGCAAGCTCAATAACGGTGGCGGTCAGGGCGGTGCCGAAGACCACCTGCCTTGAGTACTCCAGGTCACGGAAGGCAAAAAGGAGGAGGGCGGAAAAACTTGTCGCGATGAGGTTCGCGGTAAGCACATGGGTCAGCAGTGTACGGAGATTGATGATCTTTCCGCGGCCGATCTTCCCGCTGGCGACTGAGACAATTATCCACAGCAGGGCCAGTATTAAGAAGAAGGTCAGGTGCGACGGAATGTAATGCCTGACACCTGACGGCTTGAGCATCGTCATCAGCACATACGAGACGGTCAGAATGACAATATCAGCTGTAATTGTATAAACCCGAAAACGGCTTCTGTTCATTTCCCCCTTGATTTATTGACAGTATGATGCAAATTTGCGCCAAGCATTATCTTTGTAAAACCTCAAAAAGATGAACTATTCAACATACATACAAACTTTATTAACACTGCTGTTATTGTGTTGCGGCATTACATCGCACTCTCAGGTCATTCCGGAACCGGTGGCCGACGAGGCTGTCTACCTCTTCATCGATGAGCTGGCAGGCGACGGCATCATCGATCTGAACAGGGCTGTTAAGCCATACCCCCGCAAGGTGATAGCCGGACAGTTGCAGGAGGCTGACAGCAAGAGGGATTTGCTGACGCGAAGGCAACAGAAGGAGCTCGGCTTCTGGCTCGCGAACTACAGCCTCACCGAAGGGGATGGAAAGCTTAAGCTGCTCTTCAATCCTGCCACAGCGCAGTACCGCGACTCGCTCTTCAGCGTCACCGTCTCGCCGATACTGGGACTGACGGTCGGGACTACTCCTGACGCATCTGTGGATTGGTTAACAGGTGTCGCAAGCACAAGGACCATAAGCTGGAAAAACGGCGCGAAGATCTACGGTAGCTATGGCAGATGGAGTTTCTTCGCAGCATTGCAGGATAACCACCAGGACCCGCTGCTGGGAAGCACGCAATACCTTACCCGTGAGCGCGGCGGGCACATCAAGAACGGCACCGATTTCTCCGAGATGACCGGCGGAGTAAGCTACATGTGGCGCTGGGGCGACATCTCGTTCCTGAAAGACTCACCCGTGTGGGGCAGCGGCTATGCCGGGACGAACATCCTCTCAGGCAGGGCGCCGTCGTTCATGCAGATCAGGCTCCACCTGAAACCCGCAGACTGGGTGGAGATGACCTGGCTGCACGGGTGGCTGACATCGATGGTGGTCGACTCCTCACGCTCTTACTGGCTCACCAATGCATACGGCACAGAGTACCGCGAGATCTATCACAAGAAATACATCGCCGCGAACCTGTTCACCTTCACCCCTGTGCCCCGACTGCATATCTCTCTGGGCAACAGCGTCATCTGGTCCGATCCGCGCATCACCCCCTACTACCTGATGCCGATATTCTTTTACAAGTCTGTTGACCATGGCGTCAACTCGGGCATCAACAACAGCAACGCGCAGATGTTCATTGACATAAGCTCGAACAACATCAGGCATCTGCATCTCTACGGCACTCTCTTCATTGATGAGCTCTCAACCGCGAGGTTCACCACGCCCGACTATAATTTCTTCTCATGGAAGGGAGGGTTTCGTGCGGGTAATTTCAGCTTCACACCAGATATCTGGTTCACGGCCGAGTGCACCTTCACCTATCCGCTCACCTTCCAGCATAATGTGCCCGTCACCACCTTCGAGAACCAGGGGTATAACATGGGTCACTGGCTCCGCGACAACAGTCGCAGCTGGTACCTGGCGCTCGATTACAGGCCTCTGAGGGCGATGACCCTCCGGCTCTGGCACGAGTGGTCGGAGCGGGGGACCGATTACCAGAACATCGGCGGGCCGAGGCTTGGGTTGCCCTACCTCGGGACTATTGAGTGGAGCAACGTCGCCACTGGTTTCGAGGCCAGCTACCTCATCACCGGCGGCGTGCAGGTGCGGGCGTCAGTGACCCGGCGCACTGTATCGGGAACTGAGTTCTGGTACCCATCGCACCTGTTCGGAACCACCACCACTCTTCAGCGGCGGGGTGGTCTGGGGATTTTAGGGACCCCAGACCAAATAGAAAGTTATTTGCTATCTTTGGAATTATGCTTACAAAAGAATACATATTAAGCAAGTTAGCTGAACTTAAGCCATCGCTATACAAAGACTATGCGGTCAAGGAGATAGGTCTTTTTGGTTCATTTTCAGATGAAACGTTCTCTGAAGACAGTGATATTGACTTGCTTGTTGAATTTGAAAAACCTATTGGTTGGAAGTATTTTTCACTGGAAATATATCTGGAGAGCATTTTTGGACGCAAAATAGACCTTGTAACAAAAAATGCTCTAAAGAGACAGATCAAGGACCGCATTCTGAAACAAGTTAATTACGTCTGATTTGAAAAAGGAAGGACGTACATACCCAGATTGTCTGATTTCCAGAAGAAAAGAATAGAAGGAAAGTCGTGAACAGGTGAAACTGGGACAGACTATCTCAAATGATGCTTTACAGAAGGAGATCAAGGAATGGCTAAGTACAAAATAGAATGGTTCATAATTTTGAAGTATGAACATTATTGAAAAAAATATAGTCAAAATCCGTGAACTTTGTAAGAAGCACAAAGTTGCCAATCTCTTTGTTTTTGGCTCAGTGCTGACTGACAAATTCAATAAAGGGAGCGACATTGATTTTATTGTAGATTTTAAAGACGTAGATCTATATGACTACGCGGATAATTATTTTGATTTCAAATTTTCACTTGAAGCTATTTTTAAACGGGAAATAGATCTTCTTGAAGACAAAGCAGTAAGGAACCCATATCTCCGCAAAGCGATCGATTCCTCAAAAAAGCTTGTTTATGGATCATGAAATTAACACATACAGGGTTTTATTAAATCATGAACCAGAGGGAGGCTATACTGTTACAGTGCCGGCATTATCTGGATGTGTTACTTATGGCGATACAATTGATGAGGCTATTTCAATGGCAAAAGAAGCCATTGAGCTTTATATTGAAAGTCTTGTGGAACACAATGAGCCTGTTCGCGACGAATCTAGCACTTAAGGGCGTCCGTTAAAGTCCCGTTGGCCTCTTTGGATTTTTATGTAAATCTGCATTCCGAATGCAAATTTGCATAAAACGTAGGCCGGATTTAAAGACTTAATCTAATAATATATTTTATAACATTAAATAAAGTTTACAAAAATGCGTATATTTGTAAAATAGAGTTAATGTTATGAAAACGCGGAACAATATATTATTGCCAAGAGCACAAAAGACTCTGACTACCCTTGGAGAGAACATCCGGCTTGCGAGACTGAGACGAAGATACAGCATGGAGCAGGTGGCAGAGAGGGCTGATATCAGCAGACCTACTCTGCACTCAATTGAAAGAGGCAACTCCAATGTAACAATTGGGGCATATGTCAAGGTCCTGGCCGTGCTGGGACTTGAGCAGGATATTGCCGGAGTGGCAAAAGATGACACACTGGGCCGGAAGATTCAGGATGCCGGATTGACAATAAAAGAAAGGGCACCAAAAATCAACGTCAGGGCAAAACCCAAAATTGAAGAGAATCCCGGCACTTCAACTAATGAGCAACACGAAGATGGAAGCCAGAAATAACCTCAGGAAAATCTATGTTTATGCTCATTGGAAAGGTCTGCAGAAACCAGTCCTGATGGGTGAACTCAGGGCTGAATTTGTCAGGGGAAAGGAAATCTTTTCATTCAGTTACTATAACGATTGGCTCAAAACCAACTCTTCACAAAACCTTGATCCTCAGTTGTTCTTGTCTTCAGGCGCTCAGTATGCCAGCGATGAAAGACATAACTTTGGCGTTTTTCTCGACTCCTCCCCCGACCGCTGGGGACGCATGCTGATGAAAAGGCGCGAGGCGGCTTTGGCGAGATCCGAAAAGCGTCCGGAAATGATACTCAGGGAATCCGATTACCTCCTCGGTGTTTTTGATGGCCACAGGATGGGAGCATTGAGATTTAAGGAGGATCCTGATGGTCCTTTCCTTAACGACAATGAGGAGTTTGCTGCGCCTCCATGGACGTCACTGAAGGAACTGGAGCAGATCAGCCTCCGGCTTGAGGAAGAAGATTCAATTGATGACCCCGAATACACAAGATGGCTGACGATGCTGGTCAATCCGGGATCTTCACTTGGCGGAGCGAGGCCTAAAGCAAGTGTACTGGATAAGGCAAATACCCTCTGGATAGCCAAATTTCCAAGCAGGTCAGATACAAAAGATATCGGTGGCTGGGAAATGGTGGCTTATGAACTTGCAAGATCTGCCGGAATTAATGTGGCACATTCAATGGTCAGTAATTTTTCTGGCCGTCATCATACATTTCTGACAAAGCGTTTTGACAGGACTGACATTGATGAACGAATCCATTTTGCCTCTGCAATGACTATGCTGGGTCACAAAGACGGTGACAGCTATCGCGAAGGAGCAAGTTACCTGGAGATTGCCGAATTTCTGGCTTCCAGGGGAGCCAGTGTTGAAAGCGACCTGCAGGAGCTTTGGACCAGGATTGTCTTCAATATCATGATTGCTAATACCGATGATCATCTCAGGAACCATGGATTCCTTCTGATGGACAAGGGTTGGAGTCTCTCACCTGCCTTTGACCTTAATCCCGATGAAAACGGTACAGGGTTGTCGCTCAACATCAGTCTTAGTGATAATGCGCTGGACCTGGATCTTGCACTTGAGGTCATTGAGTTTTTCCGGATGGATAAGGAAAGTGGATTAAGAATCATTGACCGGATAAAAGAATCAGTTAGCCGATGGCGACGGATAGCCGACAGGTATCAGTTGCCGAGGTCAGAACAGGATCGCATGGCGAAGGTGTTTGAGAGATTCATTTGAGTTTATCACGAGCCGGTCCGCATAAGAAAATAAGGACTGCCGACTGTGGACCGGCGACTGCCCCCCCTGCAAACTGGCTGCTTCGCTGTAATGACCCACCGGGTCATTACTAAACGCTCGCCCCTCTACTTCCCTATTGCCTTAATATTATTAACTTTGCGCATCGCAATACAGAGTGAAATGGAAGAGACCACGACCCCGCCGGTGAAGGAGGGCTCTCCTGTCAAGGGAGATGCCAGGGTGAAGGAGGGAACTCCCGTGAAGGAAGGCGCCCCTGTGAAGGAGGATGCTCCGGTGAGCAAAAAGCCGGAGAGAGCCTGGTACGCCGTCTATACCAACTCCAGGGCCGAGAAACGGGTCAGCGACAGGATCAGTGAGATGGGCATAGAGACCTTCCTCCCTCTCCAGAAGACCCTCCGCCAGTGGTCCGACCGCAAGAAACTCATTGAGAAACCCCTCATCAGCTCCTATGTCTTCGTCAAGGCCATCCCGAAGGAGTTCTTCCCGATCCGCACCACCGACGGCGTTGTCAAGTTCATCATGATACAGGGCAAGCCCGTCGCCATACCGGAGCAACAGATCACCAACCTCCGCATCCTCTGCGGCAGCGATGCCGACGTGGAGGTGAGCAGCGACGTCTACGCCGAGGGCGACAAGGTGGAGGTGATCGTCGGCTCCCTCACCGGACTCCAGGGCGAGCTGATCAGGGTGGGACGCAAGCACAAGGTGGTGATACGCATCATCCAGCCCGGCATGAACCTCACAGTAGATATTAAGACCAACGCCATACGTAAACTCGAAAAAAATTAGGATATTTAGTTCGCCGTTAGCACGGCAGAAAATTGGACCCGGCAAACAACAGACCTTAGCCGTCAAATAAAACCCGCAGGCAAAACAACCGCTACACGCAAAATGTCCGGCAAAAATCATTCAGACCACAAGCTGCAAATGACTCTCAGACCTAACAACCTGAACATGAAAAAGACTTATCCCCCTCATTGTCCTTATCATCCTCACGGCATCATGCTCCACCCAGAAGGAGCTATCGTACCTCAACAACCTTCCCGAGACGGGGGGTGAGCAATATTTCCCTATGGATGTGCCCGACTATAAGATCCAGCCCCGTGACATCCTGTATGTCTCCGTAAAGGCTCAGACGCCCGAGGGAGCTCTTACCGAGATGCTGTCTGACCGTTCCGGTGTAAGCACAACATATATTCAGAGCGAGGCATCACAGTATGTGCTGGGATACAGCATCGACCCCGAAGGCAAAGTCACGGTCCCGCTGTTCGGCAAGGTCCCTGTATCCGGAATGACAATTTACGAAGTCAGGGATCTGTTTCAGGCTAAGGTCGACTCCCTCTTTCGCCACGCCTATGTCGAGGTACGACTCCTCAGTTATAAGTTCACAGTCATCGGTGAGGTGCGGGTCCCCGGAACCTATATGAACTACAATGACCAGCTGACGGTGCTCGAGGCAATAGGTCGCGCGGGAGGCATTGCCGAGACCGGCACCAAGGAAAAGATACTCGTCATCAGGCCGGTTGACGACAAGACCTACACCTATCACATCGACCTTCAGGACAAGAGCCTGCTCTCATCGCCGGCATACTTCATCACTCCCAATGATGTGGTGATAGTGCAACCTAACCCGAAGAAGGTCTTTAACGTCAACCTTCCGACAATCTCATTCATTATTGCAACAATTACCGGGACTATCAGCACGACCCTCCTGCTGATCAACTATTTTGGCAAATAAATACAGACCACCTGATGGAAAACGACGATCAGAACTATTACATGCCTGAGAGCGAGGGGATCGACTTCCGCAGGTACTTCTCGCTTTTCATCAGCAACTGGTACTGGTTTGCTGCGGCCCTATTCGTCACCCTGGCTATAGCCTACGGCGCGAACAGGTGGGGAGAGGAGATCTACACCGTGCAGAGCACCATGCTTATCAGCGACGAGGAGTACGGCGGCGGGTATGCCGAGCTCGACAAGATCATCCCCGGCGGTGATATCTTCCGCGGACGGCAGAACCTCAAGAACGAGATCGGTATCCTTAAGTCGTTCAGCCTGAACCATAAGGTGATGTATGACCTGACCGACTTCCAGGTAGTCTATACTGCCATCGGGAGGCGCGGCATCGCCGAGAGCCGCATGTATCAAAACTCACCCTTCGTGGTGGTATGCGACACCGCCACCTTACGCTTCCAGCCGGGCAAGCGTGTCGACATAAAGATCCTCTCAGACGAAAAGTATGAGATGATCATAGAGGCCGACGACTACGAAGCAGAACACGCGTTCGGAGAGCATTTTAACCAGTTCGGCTTTGACTTCACCATATATCCGCGTCGCACAGACGTATCCCCCTACATTGAGGGTGGTTCCAACAGGTACTATTTTCATATCGTCACCCCGGCATCCCTGGCCAATTACTACCGCTCCGGGCTCTCCATCGCTCCCATTGAAGAGGAGGCCACGCTGGTGACACTCACCAAATCCGGTCAGGTGCCGGAGCAGGAGGCTGACTACCTCAACTACCTGATGAAGGAATATAGTGCCCAGGGTCTTGAGTGGAAGAATGAGGCTGCCGCCAACACCATCAAATTCATTGACGAGCAGTTGGGATTCATATATGACTCGCTTGAGATTGCCGAGGATAATATGGAAAAATTCCGGCTCACCAACCGCTTCGTTGACCTCACCACCGAGGGCAACCTGGTGCTGCAGCGTCTTGAGAGGTATGAGTCGGAGAAAAACACCCTGAACCTTCAGATGCAGTACTATGAGTATCTTAAGGAGTACCTGAACTCGCGCAATGAGAGCGGGCTGATCGTCTCTCCCAGCGTGATGGGGGTGGTTGACCCGTTGCTCATCAGGCTTGTGGGTGAGCTGTCGCAGCTGCAGCTGCAGCAGAGGCAGCTCGGGTTCGTGCTGAAGGAGGATCTCCCTGCTGCCGGGCTTATCACCGCCAAGGTCGACCAGGCCAGGGAGGCGCTGATGGAGAATGTAAACAACAGCATCAGCCAGATCAGTGATATCAGTCAGGGATGTTGAGGGAAGGATAGCGGAGGTGGATAAGCAGCTGGGCAGGCTCCCCGGCACGGAGAGGGCGCTGATAAAGATCCAGCGCGACTTCGACCTGAACAATACCGTTTACAACTTCCTGCTTGAGAAGAGGGCTGAGGCCGGGATTGCCAGGGCATCGAGGGTATCCGACAGCCGTATCATTGACCGCGCTGAAGCATATAATGCCATCCGCATCAAGCCCAAGACCAGGCAGAACTACATGATGGCACTGATCCTCGGGCTGCTGCTGCCGGCGCTGGCGATAATCCTCATAGACCTGATGAACAACAAGGTCATCGACAAGAAGGATATTGAGAGGGCCACAAAAGCGCCAATCATGGGCTTCATCAGCCACAGCACGTACAAGTCGGAGGTGCCTGTTATTGAGAAGCCGGGCAGCACGCTGGCCGAGAGCTTCCGGAGCATACGCACCTCGCTGAAGTATTTCACCCCTGAAGATCAGCCCACGGTGATAGCCGTCACCTCCACCGTCAGCGGCGAGGGCAAGACCTTCGTGGCGATGAACCTCGCGGCCATCATCTCGATGCTTGGACGCAAGACGCTGCTGGTGGGGCTCGACCTGCGCAAGCCGAGGATAAACAAGATCATCAGCCTCGACAATACGGAGGGGATGAGCACATTCCTCAGCGGCAACAGCACGTTCGAGCAGGTGATACAGAAGACCCCGATAGAGAACCTCTGGTTTGTATCGTCCGGTCCCATCCCGCCAAACCCCTCGGAGCTTATAGAACGGAAGGCAATGACAGAGTTCCTTGAAAAGGCTAAGAAGCAGTTTGATTATATCATCATTGACACGCCCCCTGCAGCAGTCGTCACCGATGCCCTCCTGCTGGCGCAGCGGGCCGATGTGACCCTCTTCGTTGTCAGGCAGCGTTACAGCGCCCGGAGCACCCTTCATCTGATCGACGAGATTTACCGGAACAAGGAGATTAAAAATCCGGGTATCATCGTCAACGACATTTCAATGTCTGGCTACTACGGTTACGGTCTCCGTTACGGCTATACCATGGGTTATTCGTACGGGTACAACTACGGTTACAAGTACTACGGTCACACCTCGTACGGCAAGGGTGCGCGCGACGGTGCAGGCTCGTACTATACCGAGGAGTAGACGCTCCCGCACTTTCACCGGCAAGGCCTTCAGAAGTCTACTCAACTGCCTGTTTAGCAGGCAATTCACTACTGCCTATTGCCTATTGCCTATTGCCTCAAATTTGATTTTACCGCAAAACATTCTCTTTATAAAAGATTAAACCTAAATCAAATTTTGCCTATATTTGGTCGTCGCGCCCGCCATATGGCGGAAGTCCGAATAACTTGGGGAAGGATTGACATAATATAGAGCCATTAAAAACTGATCGGCTCACGCTTTATTTAACTGACCTTAAGATTGTTAGGCACTCAATCCGATGTGACTGACCAACCGGAGGATTTTCAAAACCCAAATAACTGGCCCTCAGCCAGGAGCAAAAACTATATGCCAAATTTCAAATCTACAAAACTTAATGGTCTCCGACCAATTCACTATTGCCTACTGCCCATTGCCTAATAGCCTTATACTAACATGGAAACACAAAAAAAGCCCGTACCACCCAGCGATGATATCGATTTAATGCGCTATGTCTCGCTGTTCATCAGCAACTGGCTCTGGATAGCCGCGGCACTGTTCCTTGCCCTCAGCGTGGCGTATATCTTCAACCGCTACTCCCAGCGGGTATACAGTGTGAAGAGCACCATGCAGATCAGGAGCAGCAGCAGTCGGGTGCCATTGCCAACATGGAACAGATATTTGCCGGCAACTATTACAACGCCTGGCCCAATCTCGACGACGAGGTGGCAATGATCAAGTCATATACCCTTAACTACCGGGTGATGGAGGAGATGCCGGAACTGCATGTTGCATACATCCCGGTGAACCGCAGAGGCATACAGGGACAGCGTACCTACAAGAGCTCACCGTTTGTGATCACCAAGCTCTCAGACGAACCAGCCTGCAGGCGTGCCAATGACCATCAGGTTCACTGGACCGGACTCTGCACCGTTGAGATCGACTGAGGAATAGCTTGAGTCAGAAAGAAAACAAAGAGTCAAGAACAGCGAACGGGCAGATAC
Organism: uncultured Rikenellaceae bacterium; assembly: GCA_963696805.1. Classification (GTDB taxonomy): domain Bacteria; phylum Bacteroidota; class Bacteroidia; order Bacteroidales; family VadinHA17; genus SR-FBR-E99. Next base: position 11,272 of record CAVOLF010000005.1, on the reverse strand, counting down.
CGTGACCAGGATGACCTGACCGTGAATTCCGCCTGGGGGAGACCATACGAGTCCTACGGTTTTCACTTCACGGTGGAGCAGCGTGACAGCACAAAGGCGGTATTACGGCACGAACCACCGCTGGTCATGGTGTGGTTTGAATCGCTGGCATCGCTTACCAACGTCTACCGGTCCAGCCTGAAGGTAGAGCCGGTCAAGGATGATGCAACTGTCTTCACTCTCTCTTTTGAAGGTTATTCGCCCCAACAGGGGGCCGATTACCTGAACACTCTGATGGAGCTCTTCATTGACCAGGGACTGGAGTGGAAAAGCAGGGCGGCAGATAAAACCATTGATTTCATTGAAGCACAGCTGGGACTGATCTCCGACTCACTGAGGCTGGCGGAGAACTGCATGGAGAGCTTCAGGCTTAACAACCGCTTTGTCGATCTTACCCTTGAGGGGACGCTTGTCCTTGAACAGACTTGAGAAGTTTGAGGGAGAGAAGAACATGCTCGGACTGCAGATGCAGTATTACGAGTATCTGCTTGATTACCTCGATGCCCGTGACGACAGCGAGAGCATCATCTCGCCCAGCGTGATGGGTGTTTCTGACCCGGTCCTGGTGAAGCTGGTAAGCGAATTCGCCGCCCTTCAGCAGCAGAAGAAACAGATGGCCTTCACCGTGAGGGAGAACCTGCCGCAGGCACAGCTCATTGACCAGAACCTTGAAGATGCCCGTGCAGCCCTTCGCGAGAATGTGACCAGCGCCATAAGCCAGCTCAAGCTCTCGGTGAATAACGTGAACAGGAACATAGCCAGGGTGGAGAAGGAGCTGGGACGACTGCCGGGCACCGAGAGACGACTCATCGGCATACAGAGAAAGTTTGACCTGAACAACTCTGTTTATACCTACCTTCTTGAACGCCGCGCCGAGGCGGGTATAGCCAAGGCATCACAGATAACTGATAACCGCATCATCGACAAGGCTGATGTTCAGAACAGCGCCAGGGTAAGGCCAAAGACATGAAGAACTTACCTTGTTGCACTGCTGCTCGGTCTGCTGGTCCCCATGGCGCTGATAGTGATCTTTGACCTTGTTAACAACAAGATCATCGGCAGTCATGACATTGAACGGATAACAAAGGCTCCGATAATAGGGTACATCAGCCACTCCGACTATCATGTTGAGGACCCGGTGGCGGAGAAGCCCGGCAGCACACTGGCCGAGAGCTTCAGGGCGGTCCGTACCTCGCTGGCCTTCTATACCGGCCAGACAAAATGCCCTGTCATCGTCGTCAGCTCACCTGTCAGCGGCGAGGGTAAGACCTTCGTCTCGGTGAACCTGGCCACCATCATCTCCATGATGAACAAAAAGGTACTGATCGTAGGGCTTGACCTGCGCAAGCCACGAGTGCATGCCATCCTCAAGGCCGGTAACGGTCATGGCATGAGCCAGTATCTGAGCGGCAACGCCACCTTTGAGGAGGTCATTGTGCCGACCGAGATTGAGAACCTCTGGTTCGCCCCTTCGGGCCCTGTGCCTCCGAATCCTGCCGAACTCATCGGCTCGCCAAGGATGGCTGAGTTCATCGCCCGGGCACGGAATGAGTTTGATACCATCATAATTGACACACCGCCGGTAGGCATTGTGACTGATGCTCTTCTGCTGAGCCAGCTGGCCAATGTCACGCTCTTCGTGGTGCGTCAGAGATACACCACCCGCGGCTCGGTGCAGCTGCTTGATGAGATCTACCGGAAAGGAGAGATGTCAAATGTGGCCCTTCTGGTCAATGACATATCCGTCTCAGGCTACTACGGATACGGACTCCGTTACGGCTACTCGCTCGGCTACGGCAACCGCTACTATGACCCGGGCAACTACTACACCAAAGGCGGAGGCAAGAACTCCGGCTACTACACAAACGACTGACCTTAACCCTTCAGATTGAGGAATCCGCCTTATGGCGGATGACGAAATCCCGATAACGAAGTGTATCGGGACCTTTGGACCGTAGATTTAGACTTCAGACTAATAGCCAACTTATGAAAACAAAACTAACTCTTCTTCTGCTTGCTATCCATTGACCGCAGTGATGGCTCAGCCGAATCAGCGGATTGCCAGAACGCCTAAGGTGACCTACGACTGGCAACCGGGTTTTGTGAGCATAACTGAACTCACGGGCGCAATTGGATTAAGTGAAACCGACTCCGACCTGTCGCGCTACTATTACGGCATCACCACGGTGGCAGGCTATCAGTTCACACGAAACGTGAAGGCAGGTCTGGGCGCCGGAGTGCATGTGCACAACGAGGGGATGCTCTTTCCGCTTTATCTTGATGCAAGGTACAGCCTGAGCGCCCAGGATGTCGTGCCTTTCTTTGCGGCTGCCGGTGGCATTGCCCTCGATCCTGAATCGCTTGACAACACCCGCATATTTATCAATCCGTCGGTCGGAGTACGGTATGTAGCGGCAAAAAAGACAGGCATTACATTTTCAACGGGACTGATGGTGACAACCGGAGGGCCGAATGCGAGGAAATCATTCGTCAACTTTAAGCTTGGCCTTGAACTTAAGGGTAAATAGGTTTATGTCAGATAATAAGAAAAAGTTATGAGCCGTAAAATCATGTTGAGATTATTTGTCTTCCTGATGGCAGTCATGCCGTTCATGACAGCCACCGGACAGACTGAAAACATAATTAATCTGTCAGACAAGCTGAACTACGACCGATTGCCCGGATTTATAAGCATTACAGAGCTGACAGGCGGTCCGGGGATGAGTCTTACGGATGCGCCTTATGCCAAGTATTATTTTGGAATTACTTCCATCGCTGGATATCAGTTCACACGAAATCTCATGGCCGGTGGCGGAACAGGTCTGCATTTTCATAACGACGGAACTTTTCTCCCGCTGTTCCTCGATGCCCGCTTCAGCCTGAATGCAAACGATTTTGTGCCGTTCTTTGGCGCCGCGGGTGGCGTAACTATCAACCTGTCAGACCCTGACAGCAGGACGTGGATCTTCATAAATCCGTCGATCGGCATCAGATGGGTGGCAGCCGACAGGCGGTCGGTCTCGTTTTCTGCGGGCTTAATGACAATGTCAGGCGAGTTGAACCGCAACTCATTTATAAACTTCAAGCTCGGTCTCGGTATCAAAGGAAGATAGGACGCTGCTCAAATCAGCGAGCATACAAAAATCATCTAAACTAAACATCTGCCTAAAAAATATTTTATACCTTGTAACCCAAAGTCATTCACACTCATTAAAAGGACCATCATGAAAAGACTTTACACCGTTCTCATTGTTCTGGCATTAACCGTGACATATGCCGGAGCACAGATCGTAACCGAACGCTGCTGGCACCTCGACAAGGTGCAGTTTCTGCAGCACAGGCAGGACTTCTGGAGAAGTCACAAGCTCTTTTCCACCTCAGCACAGACCTGTTTGACTATGATCACGGGGGGTTATTACAACCTGACTGAAGTGCATTATGGTTTTGGTCTGAAGGATGATTGATGTGCCGTTTTCCAATCATTTTGCCGGCATTACCACCGTAAACGGATGGCGGTTCGGTAATGGTCTTGCCTTGGTGCCGGTGTAGGGTTCCTCAGCTATAATGACGGTTGACACTGTGCCTTTGTATGCACGACATAAGGTACTATTATAGGGAACAGAAGAATAAATTCTTTGTGATGGCCGCAGGGGGCTTCCTTCTTAACTTTGAGAATTTTCGAAAGACTACTCCGGTGTCTTTGCCAATCCCGGCGCTCGGGTTCATATTATACCCGTAGCCAAAAGCTCACATCTTTCCTTCAGCTGCTGGACTTCTGATCACAGTATGAACATCAATGACCGCGTAACCGGGACTCATTCATCAACATGAAACTCGGCCTGCTCTTCGGAAAGTAGCCTTCACCAACCACTTTGCTACGGTCTTACCTTCGTAAAGTACTCGTCGCAATAAACCATTTTCTATCTTATTCCAATTTACACTTCAACCTCTTAACACTTTCAACTTTTTATGATCACTCTTGACCTGATAGTTGGCGCCCGCCCCAACTTCATGAAGATAGCCCCTATCATCAGGGAGATTGAAAGGAGAAGCGGCGCAGGGCGAAACTATTAAGTACCGCCTGGTGCATACAGGCCAGCACTATGACCGCAACATGAGCGGTTCCTTCTTCGATGAGCTGGGTATACCTGAGCCGGACGTCAACCTGAATGTCGGCAGCGGAACACAGGCTGAACAGACTGCAGGTATCATGCTCGGCTATGAGAAGCTGCTGATGCAGCAGAAGCCTGATCTCTGTATTGTGGTCGGCGATGTCACATCAACCATGGCCTGTGCCATCACGGCAAAGAAAATGCTGGTGCCGGTAGCGCATATAGAGGGCGGCATACGGTCAGGCGACATGACCATGCCAGAGGAGATAAATCGCATAGTGACCGACAGCATAACCGATTACTTCTTCACCACCTCGGAGACAGCCAATGACAACCTGAGAAAGATGCGGGGTAGAGCGATGACAGGATCTTCTTCGTGGGCAATACGATGATCGACACCCTCTCTTGCCAGCCGTCCGCGATTCAGAAAGCCGGCGACTGTGGAATGAGCTCAACCTGAAAGATAAGGGCTATATTGTTCTTACCCTCCACCGGCCGAACAACGTTGATGACCCTGCCAATCTCAAGCGGCTGCTTGATGAGATCATAAACAGCTCAAACGGATTGCCTCTTATCTTTCCGGTCCACCCCCGGACCCGTAAGGTCATCAACTCATTCACCGAACCCCTCTCTGAGCCTGCACTCTTCATCTGGCAGAGCCTCTCGGATACCTCGAATTCAACTACCTGGTTGAACGCAGCCTGGCGGTGATAACCGACTCCGGCGGCATAACCGAAGAGACAACGGTCATGGGAGTGCCATGCATGACCCTTCGCGACAGCACCGAGCGGCCTGAGACAGTCACCATGGGTACCAATGAGCTCCTGGGCACCAACCCTGATGCCATCGCCCCTGCAATGCACAGGCTTCTCTCCGGCCAATGGAAGAAAGGCTCCATCCCTCCCCTCTGGGACGGCCACACCTCCGAACGGATTATTGAAATAATTTGTAAATTCAAATTCGCTCACTCACAAAATGACCAAATGAAATCAATCTTAGCACACACTATAAAATTCAATTGATCAGTCACTCATGAAATAAATGATACATGAAAAGACTTTGTGCCCTGGCAATCTTAATTCTTCTGACGGCTTCATTTGCTTCAGCCCAGGTGGTGACTGAACGCTGCTGGCACCTTGACAGGATACAGTTCCTCGATCAACGGCAGGATTTCTGGAGGAGCCATAAATATTCACCACCTCGGCACGACCATATTCTAAAATGGGTGGCGGACTATATAACCTCACCGAGGTTCAGTACGGGTTTGGCTTAAACATTATTGAGCCTCCCTTTGCACAATACTTTGCAGGGGCTACCACAGCGCTTGGCTGGAGATTCGGAGGCGGCTTTGCCCTGGGTGGCGGCACAGGGTACCTGAAGTACAATGACGGGTACACAATACCACTGTATGCTGACATGAGGTATTTTATGGGCAAACAGAGGGTTCAGTTCTTTTTTGCCATGCCTGCGGGATTCCTTTTGAACTTCGACAACTTCAGGGATAATTCACGGGTCTTTGGGAATCCAAGTCTCGGGCTGATCGTACCAGTTTCAATGAACACACATCTTTCTTTTTCGGCTGGTCTCTTCACTCAGATTGACAGGGAAATCTTTGATGATCCTGACTTCAATGGCCGCCTGGCATGATAGCTTCATCAATCTGAAGCTGGGACTTCTCTTCGGCATGTAGAACTCTTTAATCATTTTTGACTTTCGACTTTCGACTTTAAGACTAATAACATGAATATTTCCATTGTAGGAACAGGCTATGTCGGCCTGGTTAGCGGCGCCTGCTTCGCCGAGCTTGGCGCAACAGTATACTGTATTGATACCAATAAAGACAAGATCGACAAACTCAAGAACGGCATTATTCCGATTTATGAGCCCGGTCTTGAAGATCTTGTACGCCGAATGTGAAAGCCGGCAGGCTGCATCTTCTCCACCGATCTGACGGAAAGCCTGAATGATGTTGAGATGCTCTTCATCGCAGTAGGTACCCCTCCCGGGGAGGACGGCAGTGCCGACCTGAGTCATGTCCTGGACTGTAGCCCGGGAAGATAGGGCAGAACCTTGAAAAATACCTTCTTGTGGTGACCAAGAGCACAGTGCCTGTCGGTTCCTCAAGGCTTGTAAAGGATGCGATTGAGGAAGAGCTGAAAAAGAGAGGCAAAAATATGAGTTTGACATTGCATCCAATCCTGAATTCCTCAAGGAGGGTGCTGCAATAGACGATTTCATGAAGCCCGACAGGGTGGTGGTAGGAATTGAAAGCGAAAGGGCAAAGGCACTGATGACCCACCTTTACTCTCCCATGATGCTGAACAACTTCAGGGTGATCTTCATGGATATCCCCTCTGCAGAGATGACCAAATATGCTGCCAACGCCATGCTGGCAACACGCATCAGCTTCATGAACGAGATTGCCAATCTGTGTGAAAAGGTAGGTGCAGATGTGACAATGGTGCGTAAGGGCATCGGTTCGGATAGCAGGATAGGCAACAAGTTCCTTTATCCCGGGTGCCGGCTATCGGAGGATCATGCTTCCCCAAGGATGTCAAGGCACTGGTCAGGACAGGCAAGGATCATGACACGCCGCTTACTCTGCTCGAGTCGGTTGAGGCCGTCAATGAAAGGCAAAAGAAGTTGTTGTTCACCAAGTTCAGCAATCACTTTAATGGTAATGTCAGGGGCAAAAAGGCAGCTATCTGGGGCCTCTCATACAAACCCGGCACCGATGATATGCGTGAGGCGCCGTCACTGACCCTCATCAGCCAGCTGCTTGAGGCAGGATGTACAGTCAGGGCATATGACCCTGTTGCAATGGAGGAGGCTCACCGCCGCCTGGGAGATACTATTGAGTATGCTTCCGATATTTACGATGTGCTGAAAGATGCAGATGTTCTTTTTCATGTGACCGAATGGCAGGAGTTTCGTATGCCCGACTGGCAGAAGGTGCGGTCACTGATGAAGACCCCCTCCTGATCGACGGCCGTGGCGTCTTCAACAAAACCGACCTCGACGGCATTCACCTACCTGAAAATAGGATAACTCTGACCTTTAGACATTAGATTGAGTCACCTCCGAGAGGCGGAGACTTAACCCCGATAACGAAGTGTATCGGGGCCTAAGACCTACAGACATGTCAAAATACCTCGTAACCGGCACCGCCGGTTTTATCGGCTTTCACCTGACCAATGCCCTGCTCGCCCGCGGCGAAGAGGTGGTTGGGATTGACAACATCAACAACTACTATGATGTCAGCCTGAAATATGCACGGCTCAATGAGGCGGGCATTGCCAGGGATGATGTGAACCGGGATGAATTTGCGCAAAGCAGGAAGTATCCAGGGTACCGTTTCATCCAAATGAACCTTGAAGACAAGGAGGGGATAATGGACCTGTTCCGGACTGAGAAGTTCGACGATGTGGTCCATCTTGCCGCCCAGGCCGGAGTGCGGTACAGCATTGACAATCCTGATGTGTATATTCAGAGCAATATAAACGGTTTCTTCAATATACTTGAAGCGTGCAGGCACTCTCCTGTGAAGTACCTGCTCTACGCCAGCAGTTCGAGTGTCTATGGCAATAATGAGAAAGTACCGTTCAGCGAGGATGATAACGTAGACAATCCCGTCAGCCTCTATGCAGCCACAAAGAAGAGCAACGAGCTCATGGCCTCCGCCTATAACCACCTCTACGGCATACAACTGACAGGTCTCCGGTTCTTTACAGTATACGGACCCTGGGGCAGGCCTGACATGGCTATTTACAAGTTCACTGAAGCCATGTTGAAAGGCAAACCAATTACGGTTTATGCCAATGGCGCTCTTCAGCGCGATTTTACATATATCGATGATATCGTCAATGGAATGCTTTCAATACTCGACAGGCAGAAGGAGACAAAACCACCAGCCCTGATGAACATTGGCAATCACAAACCCGAGACGGTAAGCACCCTTGTGTCGTTGCTTGAAAAGGCAACCGGAATAAAGGCAATTGTGGAATACCTGCCGATGCAACCGGGAGATGTTCAGGCAACCTTTGCTGACATCACCACGATAAATGAATACAGCGGTTTCCGGCCGCAGACTGACCTGCAGACCGGGTTACACAGGTTTGTTGAATGGTATGTGAAATATTTTAAAAAAGACTTGACTTGAGACCTTTTCTTTCCTAATTTAGTATCAGTCTACTAAAGTCTGGGAAAATATGAAAAGGTTAAAACTAATTACAGCTCTTGTTGTTGCGTTAGTCCTGGTATCAGGATGTGCAACAGTGAAGGTCTATCTCTGATGGGGGCCTTAACAATGAAACCGGTCTCCGTTACTACACTCTCAAACCTTATCTGCTTGTAGAGTACCTGGCAAATAAGGATAACACAGTTAAGACCTCGGTTGTTTATCTTGGTCTAAGTCAGGTATGGACAGACCAATCACTATTCAGACTCACATCGACCCAGTTCCGGAAATTATTGTCAAGCAGGTACTACGTCATCTTAAGATCGACAGGGAAACATTTTTTACAGAGTACGATAAGCTTTAGAGAGATCTGAGATCTAAGGGAGCGATGGGGGAAAGTCAACAATGTAAAACTCACTTTTTTCAGTTATCCTTATTCTGTGATTCACCCGGTAAATGTTGGTTCAGTTATTACTATCCCCTCATTACTGTCATTGGCTGCTGTTCCGGATGATGAAATAAAAGCCTTCCTGATCGAAAAAGCCACCGACCTGTTTTGATTTTGTCTTTTGTCTTTTATCTTGAGTAAAGCTCTGAACACGGAATATTTTTCATTATGTTCAACAAACATTATCTTTGTAAAACATAATAAACAATTATGTTTGTAAACAGAGAAACAGAAATAGCCAGACTCAGGCATGTGTTGAACAGCGACACTGCTCAGCTTGTTGTAATCTACGGAAGGCGCCGCTGCGGCAAATCCACCCTGCTCAGGCGGATAATGGATGACGATTCTGTCTATTTCTCGGCTGACATGCGCGAGGCTCCGCTCCAGATAAAGGCCCTTTCAGAGAGAATTGAAAAGATAATTCCCGGCTTTGCAGCTCCCGTTTACCCGGGGTGGGATTCCCTTTTCAGGAGCATGAATGTTGCATTAAGAAAACGTATTACCCTTTGTATTGACGAGTTTCCGTATCTGGTGAAGAACTCCCCTGAACTTCCTTCAGTCTTGCAGAATATTCATGACGATGCTTGCACACAGTAATTACAATCTTATTCTTTGCGGCTCTTCGCAGATGATGATGCAGGGGCTGGTGCTTAACAGCAAAGCGCCTCTCTACGGGCGGGCCGGAGAGATAATGAAGGTACACCCTATGCCGGTAGCGTGTCTGAAGAGATATCTTGGCATCAGTGCAACAGAGGCGGTCACTGAATACAGCATCTGGGGAGGTGTGCCCCGCTATTGGGAGATCCGCAAGGCATCAGATACTCTTGATGCGGCCCTTAGTCATCATGTTGTCAACCAGTACGGACTTCTGGCTGATGAGCCTGAGAGGCTTTTTTCAGACGAAGCCCGGACCTCCGTGCAGGCTTATACACTGCTAAGCCTCATTGGTTCAGGGTGCCACAGGATTTCCGAAATGGCAGCACGTATAGGAAAACCTGCCACGCATCTTTCCGGCGTCCTGGCTTTTCTGACGGAACTGCGGTATATAAGACGTGAGATACCTTATGGCGAGTCTCTCAGGTCAACAAAAAAAACACTGTATAAGATAGATGACCCTTTTCTGAATTTCTGGTTCACCTTTATTGTGGCAGAGAAGAGCAGGATAGACCTCGGGCTTACTTCTCAGGCAATGAAGCGTATTAAGAGCAGGCTGCCGTCATATGTTGCTTCAGTATGGGAAGAGTTATGCCGGAAGTCTGTTCCGTTCCTGAATCTGGATATGGAGTTTAATCCCGCTTCCCGCTGGTGGGGCAGAGGCATCGACGGCACTCCCATGGAGATAGATGTGCTGGCCGGATCCGTCGATGGTAAGGTTCTTCTTGTCGGGGAATGTAAGTGGACTGAGAAAGCAGATATGAATAAGGTATCGGATGAACTGGCAAAAAAGGCTGCTAATCTTCCGTTTGCTGGTGGTTGCACGGTCATAACGGCTCTGTTTCTTAAGAATAAGCCGATCAGGTCTCCCTCCGGTCTCTTCGTTTTCGGACCGGAAGAAGTAGTTGAGGCCCTGAAATGAATTCTCAAAACGAAATATTGCCCCTTTTTCCTTTTGTCTTAAGCGAACGAAGGCTCCCGTGTAAACATCTGATCCTTTGAATTTGTCATAAGGCATTTGAGCAGATACGCCAGTGCCCCGCTCACCCCGGCGATGATCACAGGTTTCATGGTCAGCCAGGTGAAGACAGCTCCGGTATCCAGCATCTCGATAACGCCGCTTATCAAGGCAGTTAGAAAAGCAATCAGCAATCCGCGAAGGAAATCCTTGAGGTCAAGGTTTAAGAACTTTGATTTCACTTCGGCGTCAACGACGGGCTGGTGTCGAACGCGAGCCTGATCCTCGGCGTGGCGGGCGCGGAGCCTGAGCCGAAGATCATCCTGCTGGCGGGGGTGGCCGGCCTCCTGGCCGGGGGCTTCTCCATGGCCGCGGGCGAGTACATCTCGGTCCGCACCCAGCGCGAGCTCCTCGAGCACCAGATCGCCCTCGAGCGCGAGGAGACTCCGCGTGATGCCGGAGGAGGAGATCTCGAGCTGACCCTGATCTACCGCGCCAAGGGGCTCGACGCGGCGCAGGCCGAGGCGCTGGCGCGACGCATCGTCGCAGGATCCCGTCCGCGGCCTCGACACGCTGGCCCGCGAGGAGCTGGGGCTCGATCCCCACGGCCTCGCCTCGCCGGTCGTGGCGGCGGTCGCCTCGTTCGCGAGCTTCGCCGCCGCGCCTTCGTGCCGCTTCTCCCCTACCTCCTGGCGCAGGGCACCCCTGCCCTGGTCGGGCACCCTCGCCCTCACCGAGGTCGGCCTGCTGGCCGTCGGCGGGCTGATGAGCCTCTTCACCGGCCGGAGCCTCGCGTGGAGCGCGCTCCGCATGGCCCTCCTCGGCTCGGCCGCCGCCGCCGCCACCTTCCTGATCGGCCGGCCTCCTCGGCGTCTCCGTCAGCT